>NZ_NEJP01000006.1 GCF_002113125.1 Pseudomonas sp. B20(2017)
ACCACTGGCCTGCAAATGGCTGTCGGCGCGCGTGACACTGTCCAGCCCCTTCCAGGCAATCAGACTGACCACCGCCACCAACTTCACCCCAGGACTCACCCGCTCCCCCTGCAAAAAACTCCTCGGCGGCCCGTCGTTGAGGCTGAGTATCGCCACCGCCCCTCGACTCCCCGCCATCACGCCGCTGACTTTGATCTCCACCGGCGCCGTGCGATTGGAAAACCATTGCAACGCCGGGTTATCGCTGCGCGCCGCAAGCAGTTGCGGGGTGGCGGTCGGGGTGTGGGATTCGGCGGTGGTCAGGAGCAGGGATGACCAGGTGGCGATGCCGACCAGGGCGGCCAGCAGTGCGGCGGCCTGGATGATTTGGGGGGGTGAAAAGCGTGCGGTGTATCTCATGGGCTGAATCTCCTTTTAGTCCCGGTGACCAGACTACGCGGCAATTCTCACGGTTTTATTTCACACGCCTTACATGTTGGCCGTGCAGGATGGTTTTTTGGGACGGGCTGGACGCAAGGGAGTGCGCATTCGATGAACCGGTGCAGGCAGCAGGGTTTTACGCTGATCGAGTTGATGGTGGTGCTGGTGATCATCGGTATCGCCAGTGCGGCGATCAGTCTGAGTATCAAGCCCGATCCGTCGCAGTTGCTGCGCAAGGACGCCGAGCGCGTGGCGCAGTTGCTGCAGATTGCCCAGGCCGAGGCCCGCGCCGATGGCCGGCCGATTGCGTGGTTGAGCGATGGCAAGGGATTTCGGTTCAGTCGGCGCAGTGACAGTGGCAAGGGTTTTGATCATTTCGATCGGGACCCGCAGTTGCGGCCGCGTCTCTGGCAGAGTCCGAAGCTTGCGGTGCGGGTGGAGCCGAAGCAGAAGGTAGTGCTCAACGCGGAGTGGATCAATCCGCCGCTGCAGTTGACGCTGTCGGACGGGCTCAATCGGTTGAGTGTGCTGCGCGATGCTTCGGGCCGGATCAGCGTGCAATGAACAGACAACACGGTTTTACGCTGATCGAGGTGATGGTCGCGATTCTGTTGATGGCGGTGGTCAGTCTGATTGCCTGGAAGGGGCTGGACAGTGTCACGCGCGCCGACAGCCATTTGCAGGCCAGTGGTGAGCAGAGCGACAGCCTGTTGCGGGCGTTGAATCAGATGCAGCGGGATGTGGAGATGCGCGCCGGGGTTGAGCTGACGGAGCCGAAGAAGGTCGGCACTGAGGATGAACCGGCGACGGCCCCGCCTGCGCTTACGGTGCGCAGCAGTGACAGCAAGGGGTTTCGGCTGGACATTATTCGGAGCGCGGCGGATCAGCCGGGGGCTTTGCAGCGGGTTCGGTGGTGGCTCAAGGGGGACACGTTGTATCGCGCGGTGGCGCCGGCGCGCAGTCGGTATCCGTTGCCGGCGCCTACGGCTGGGGTGGCGGTTTTGAGTGAGGTGAGTGATTTGCAGGTGCGGGTTTGGGAGGTGGATAAGGGGTGGCGGCAGTTGAGCGGGAATCGGCGGGAGGATCCGTTGGGGTTGGAGGTGCGGTTGACTCGGGAGACGGCGCAGGGGGTGGAGAAGTACAGGCAGGTGATGGGGCCGTTGGAGTAAACCGAAGCACTGAGGTCCCTGTGGGAGCGGGCTTGCTCGCGAAGGGGGCAGAACATTCAACATATCATTGGCTGATCCACCGCTTTCGCGGGCAAGCCCGCTCCCACAGGGTTCTAAGGTGTTAGTGGGGGTTGAGTTGAGTTAGCTGAGGACGACTACGCCACCCGGCAACTCGGTGCATTTGACGCCGTAGGCATCGCGGATCAATGCACCTACGCCGGCCAGTTGGTCGAGGGAGAAACGTGCTTGTACGCGGCGTTGACCGAGCTCGCGGTTGAGCAACAGCAACATGCCGGGGCGGTAGCGGTTGATCTCGTCGATCATCTGGCTCAGGGTCGCGCCGTTGAACACCAGCACCTGTTGACGCCAGTTGCTTACCGCGGCGGTGTCGACGCTTTGTACGCTGCCGACCCGTTGCGCGTCGTAGGTCAGTTGCTGGCCCGGTTCAAGGCGCAGGTTGCGACCTTCGACTTCCACTTCCACCGCGCCATCAAGGCACGTCACGCACACCTGTTGATCGAGGTTACGCAGGTTGAACCGCGCCCTGCTCGCCCGCAACCAGCCGCCACCGGCCTGCATCGCCATCGGCAGCCGTGCGGTCTGCACTTCGACTTCACCGCTGACCAGTTCAAAGCCTTGTACGCCCTCATCCACCGAACGCTGGTTGATGCGGGTCTGGGTGTTCAATTCCAGGCTCAAGCCATCGGCCGGTTCGACCCGACGTTGCTGGCCGACTTCAGTGATGTAATCGGCGCCGAGCCCGGAGAACCCGCCCGGGATCGTGCCGCGCACCAGCAGGAACGCGGCCGACGCGGCAATGGCGCCGCCGAGAAAGGCCCGGCGTCCAAACCGGCGTGGTGCCCGCAATTCTTCTGCCGCCGGTTGCAGCAAGTGCCACAACGCCTTGCACTCTTCGAAGGCGCGCGCGTGTTCGGGGCTTTGCGCGCACCACTGGCGCAGCGCTCGGGCGTCGGCGACCGTGGCGCGGCCGGAGGTCAGCAGGATCAGCCAGTCGCGGGCTTCGCTTTGCAGACGCTCGGCAGGCGTGGGCTCGGCAGGTGTCAGACGGAAGATGTTCAAACGCACAGGTACTCGACGGGTTGATCGGGAGCTTCATTCACTAGACGGTTTTCCGGCCCCGCGACCGAACCGCTGAAACACTTTTCTTTCCAGTTTGGCCGCGCAGTGTCCGAGGGCGGCCTTGATTTCCTTCTCGACCATGCGCGTGGAGATGCCGAAACGCTGGGAGATTTCCAGGTGCGGCGCCTCTTCCAGGCGTGCGGCGATGAAGATCCGGCGGCGCCGGGCCGGCAGCTCGTAGAGGGCGCTGAGCAGGGACTGGATTTCCTTTTGGCCGCCGACCACGCGCATCGGGTCGAGCGCTTCGTCGCTGACTTGCAGCAGTTCTTCGACTTCGCTGCCGGTGAGCAGCCGCGCATCGGCCTGGCGGCGGTCGGCGGCGATGTTGAGGGCCATGCGATAGAGGTAGGCGTTGGGCCGCAAGAGGTTCGGCGGCGCTTCCATGCGGTCGAGCCGCAGCCAGGTTTCTTGCAGCACGTCGTTGGCCAGGTCCTCCGAGCCGAGACGGCGTCGCAGGCGCACCCGAAAGTCCTCGTAGGACGTCAGGAACAGCTGGACCATCGAACTTTGTCCGGCGTCTTTCATCCCCCGGAAACTCCTTCCCATTGTGTGCATTCCATGCGCTTTCCTGACGATTCGGGTAACAACAGCAAGGTGACTGGCTGGCGCAATGCGCCGGGTGTCGGCCGGTCGATTCTGAGCGTGTGAAAACTGTCTACCAGCGCTGCATCGCGCCGAACATCGCCGGTCGAGGTGACCAACCGGTTGTGCTGCACCACGCCGTCGCGACCGATCCACAACTGCAACACCGCGCGAAAACTGCCGGGTCGGGTCAACGGCGAGCGGCACAGGTTGCGTTCAATCGTGGCCTGCACCGCCGTGGCGTAACTGCGGTTGACCGCTGCGCTGGCGGGGGTGGGTTTCTCCGCCGGCATTGGCACTTCCTCGACTTGCGCAACCTGCAAGGTGAACGCGTCGTCGCGGCTGTACTTGGCCATCAAGCCGCTGCCGCCGAGCATCCGGCGCAACGCTTCGGCGGCGGTGAATTCGCCATCCACCGCCAACGAGCGTCGACCGCGACTCAACTGGCTGTCGACCAGCACCGCCATGCCGGTGGCGCGGCTGAACTGATCGAGGGCGCGGGCCAGTTCCTGGGCCGGGATGTGCAGCGTCATGCGCATCGTCGCCGGCATCGGGTCGGCGCCGGCACGGCTCAGAAACAAGCCAAGCAGCAGCCCCAGACAGAGCTGGCGCATGAGCGCTGAGCGCGCAAATTCGTCCCTGGCACGGCCTCGCTGCACGGCTGATGTACCCCTGAAAACCGTCATCCTGAGGGCTGTTTATGAATCTGGTGTGACGGCCACTGCAAAAAAACCATCACGGGATCGGCGCCGCCGTTGCACTAGACTCTTGAGCTAGAGCGGCCCCTTCGGGCCGGCCAGGAGGCAGGCATGAAATCAGTCTGGAAAGTCGTCTTCGGCGGGTTGTTGCTGATGGCGTTTGGCGGTGCACACGCGGAGGAGCCGCTAGGCTGCATCGAGGTGACGGTGGGTGGCTACAAGGCGCCGAATTACGATTGCCTGAGCCAACAGATGGGCAACAACCCCGACGGCGCGGCGGCTGCGCAGAAGAATCAGGAAGCGATGAATGTGCCGGTCAACAAGCGGCCGCCGAATCAGGTGGGGCTGGCGACGCCGGCAGCCACCAGTACGCGGATGGGCATTACGTTTGGCACGTCGGTGAAACCGCAGCGGCCACCGAACTGACTTTCACCTGATCGTTCCCACGCTCCCGCGTGGGAATGCAGCCGTAACGCTCCGCGTCACTGGACGCGGAGCGTCCCCAGAGGCATTCCCACGCGGAGCGCGGGAACGATCAAAACCACAACCACCGAACCAGCTTTTACCTGATCGTTCCCACGCTCCCGCGTGGGAATGCAGCCCGTGACGCTCCGCGTCACTGGACGCGGAGCGTCCCTAGAGGCATTCCCACGCGGAGCATGGGAACGATCACCGTGTGGGGCGTGGTGCGTTCAACGCGTGGGCACATGGGCGTGATCGACCGCTAGTGATCAGTCACTGGGAATCTGCCGGAAGCTCACCGCCAGGCGATTCCAGCTGTTGATGGTGCTGACGGCCATGGTCAGGTCCACCAGTTCGGTCTCGTTGAACTGTTCCCGCGCCTGCTGGTAAACATCGTCAGGCACCCGGCTGTCCGCCAGCAGTGTCACGGCCTCGGTCCAGGCCAGCGCGGCACGCTCGCGCAGGTTGAAAAAGCCGCTGTCGCGCCAGACCGCGATGGCGTACAAGCGTCGATCCGTCTCCCCTGCCCGCCGCGCTTCCACCGAATGCATGTCAGTGCAGAACGCGCAGCCGTTGAGTTGCGAGGCGCGGATCTTGATCAGGTGCAGCAGCGGCGGCTCGATGCTCAGGCTGCTGGTCAGCGCTTCCAGGGCAATCATCGCTTTCATGGCTTTGGGTGAAGCGCTGTAGTAATCCAGACGCGGGGACATGGGCGGGCCTCGGGCAGCAGAAGAGTGATTTCACGGTAAGCGTTGGTTCGGCAAGGTTACAGCCCCAATTCCACGGAAAAACGGCAGACCACTGATCCAGGCAAAACACGAAACCTGTGGGAGCGAGCTTGCTCGCGAAAGCGGTGTGTCATTCACCTTTGACAGTGGCTGAACTGACGCCTTCGCGAGCAAGCTCGCTCCCACAGGGTTTTGCGCCAATTTGAAGGATTTGCACTACGCAACTTCTGTCGATGCCGCATTCGGGAGTAATCTGGCCGGCACACTCAATCGCCCGGAGAGCCCCCTCGGTATGGAACTGCATGTCGTGATCAATGGCCGCAAGGATCTGGCCGGTCAGTTGTACCAGCAACTGCGCGGCGCCATTGAATCCGGGCGTCTGGCCGCCGGCACCCAGTTGCCGCCCAGCCGCTTGCTCGCCGAGCAACTGGGGATTTCGCGCAAGACCATTTCCGACACTTACGCGCAGCTCACCTACGAAAACTTCCTCACCGGCGTCATCGGCAAAGGCACTTACGTCAACGCCCGCTCGACGCCGGTACAGCGCAAGCAAAGCCATTCCGAACTGGCCAGTTCCGAAGTGATCGAGAGCTGGCGCAATCTGCCGGTGTTTCTGCGTCATCCAGCGCTCGAGGGTTCGCTGCGCTACGACTTCATCGGCGGCGCAACCAGCAAGGGCCAGTTTCCCCAGGATGACTGGCGCCGCTGCGTCTCTCACGCGCTGCGGCAGATGGCCAATTCCAAAGGGTTCTACAGCGTGCCGGAGGGCCTGCCGGCGCTGCGCAATGCGATTGCCCGGCACATCGCGTTTTCCCGTGGTGTGAACTGCCAGGACGAGGACATTGTTGTTTGTAACGGCGCGCAACAGGCGCTGGATTTGATCACGCGGGTACTGATTCGCCCCGGCAGTCTGGTGGCGATGGAAGATCCCGGTTACCCGCCGGCGCGGCTGCTGTTTGGCACTCACGGGGCGACGGTGGTCGGCGTGCCGGTGGATGCCGAGGGCATTCAGGTCGAGCAGATTCCCGAGGGCACGCGGCTGATTTACGTGACGCCGTCGCACCAGTTTCCGCTGGGCATGCCGATGAGCCAGGCGCGGCGCGAAGCCCTGCTCGAACGGGCCCATGAGCTGGGCGCGATCATCATCGAGGACGACTATGACAGCGAGTTCCGCTACGAGGGCCGCCCGACCGATTCGCTGCACAAGCTCGATCAGCGCGGCATCGTCGCCTACGTCGGCACCTTCTCGAAAACTCTGTTGCCAGAGCTGCGTCTCGGCTACGCGATCCTGCCGCCGGCGATCCTCGAAGCGGTGATCCGCGCCAAACAACTCACCGATCTGCACGCCTCCACCCTGCCGCAATGGGCGCTGGCCAAGTTCATTGCCGAGGGTTGTCTGCTCAAGCACATTCGCCGCTGCCACACCATTTATGCCCAGCGCCGTGAGCGGATTCTGGCGCGCATGGCCACCGACCTGTCGCCGTGGCTGGAGGCCGTGCCGCCCAGCGCGGGGTTTCACATGACGGTGTTCTGCAAGGTGCCCATCGACTTGCCGCTGGTGATCGAACTGGCGAAAAAGGTCGAAGTCGGGCTGTACGCCATCGATAGCTTCTATTACCAGCAGCCGGCCAGAAGCGGGATGTACTTCGGTTTCGGCGCCATCGAGACGCTGGACATCGATATCGCGCTGGATCGCCTGCGCGACATTCTGCAACAGGTCGCCTGATAGATTGATTGGTCTAACGGATTACCCGCCGATTGGTTATTGGTGATCCGGGGGTGCAGGCCTATTCTGCACAGGCGTTATCCCTCAATGAGCAGGATTCGTCCGGCCTGATTCAGGAGTGTGAGCAATGTCCAACGAAGTGATCAACACCGTACAGGTGCAGGCTGCCGCCGGCCGATCGGAGGAGCTGGGCAAGCAGTTGCAGAAGATCGTCGAAACCCTGCGCGAAACGCCGGGCTGCGATTCCTACATGGTCGACCGCTGCCCCGAGGACAGTCAGCGCTGGACGGTCAGCGCCCGCTGGCAATCGGAAGCGGCGATGCAGGCACATTTCAATCGCCCGGAAGCTCAGGGCTTCATCGACCTGATCGACAGTCGTCTGGCCAATAGCGTGGATTTCAACAGCTTTCCTATCGTCTGATCCGACATCTTCGTCGGAGCGCCTTCGCGAGCAAGCTCGCTCCCACATTTGAATGCGGTTGAATGTGGGAGCGGGCTTGCTCGCGAAGGCGTATTCACAGGCGCTGAAATTTCAAGGATTGGCCACCCGAACTTCCCGAATATTGGCCGTTTGAATACCCCGGCCCGCGGACTACTGTGATGACCGACTCCCCCACTTATCAGGTGATCACCATGAAAGCCCTGCACTTGCTTGCCGCCCCGCTCGCCGCTCTGGCCCTCACCATCAGCGCTTCTGCACTGGCCCACGGCACCGACTCCCCGTCCGAGAAAATCTCGGTGCTGCAGGACCAGATGCTGAAAAACGTCCCCGGCAAAAAAGCCATGATGATTGAAGTCGACTACAAACCCGGCCAGTCCTCGATTGCCCACAAACACGACGGCACCGCCATGGCCTACGTGCTCGAAGGCGAGATCGTTTCCCAGGTCAAGGGTGAGCAACCGGTCACCTACAAGAAGGGCCAGTACTGGTACGAGCCGGCCGGCTCCGAGCATTTGATCTCGAAAAACGCCAGCAAGAGCAAACCGGCCAAGTTGCTGGTGTTCATGGTGCTGTCGCCGGACGAGCAAGTGTTGATCCCATTGAAAAACTGATGGTTGCTTAACCAGCCATAAATAAAAGGCGCAAATTTTTGATTTACGCCTTTTTTATTTCTCGCGGCAATTAATCAAGAACGCTTACAACCAATAAAACTATTGCATGACAGTCATTCAGCAAATTGTCAGGTTGTTTTCAGTTTGGCGGGAGTAGTCTGAGGCAACTGTCGCCGGTTCTATTTAATCAACCCCGACACCCCTGACTTTCCAACTGAAGTTGCTTCACGGGAGACTCACCATGAAACTTGCCTTTGCCAGTACTTTGGCGATATCGGTTTTAGCGTTGTCCGCCTGTTCAGTTCCTACCGCCCCCAAAGCGGTTTCTTCCCTCGACACATTGTTCACCCAACCCGTCGGCCGCAGCAGCGCCACTCAGGTCAAAAGCGGCCCCGGTGTCTCGCTGGGCGTGGTCTACAGCCCGAGCACCCAGACCAACCGCGAATACCTGCGCGAGTATCAGGCCAACGCCGGCACCGGTTTTGGTCAGAGTTTATTGGTGCAGCCGATCCATGACGCCTACGTCGCCACCTCAAAACCGGACATGGCGGTGGATTGGGTGAAAGCCTCGCTGCAACGCCAGTTCGGCTCGGTCACGGTGTACCCGGACATGCAGAGCCTGCGCGCGGCCAATCCGGATGTGGTGGCGATCGTCGACACTCACAGCCAGTTGATTACTTCACGCAGTTCGGACATCAAGGCGGATGTGAGTGCAGATTTTTATGATGCGAAGTTCAACTACATCGGGACGGCCAAGGGGTCCGAGGCGAAAGAGTTGACGCCGGTGTGGGCGGACTTCAAGCGTTCGGAGGAGATTGTTGCGGATATTAATCAGCAACAGGAAGTTCAGGTGCGGGCGTTGCAGAAGTTTGACCAGTCGCTCAGTAATTTACTGACCAGACCGGCAGATAAAGTGTCGATGCTTGATAACAAACAAGCACCTAAGTTGTATTGATACAAAAGGCCTCTTCGCGAGCAAGCCCGCTCCCACAGGGAAATGCGTTCCAAATGTGGGAGCGGGCTCGCTCGCGAAAGGGCCGGATCAAACAACACAAATCCATCAGCCATAAAAAAGCCCCCGCATCTCACAATGCAGGGGCTTTTTCATTCAACGGCTACTCAAGCAAGCTCAAGCTCCGCAGTCGCCGCAGCAGGCACAACCGCCTGACCGCTCAGCGCCACGTCGTTCAGCTCACGGTTGGCCACCGCGTACATGGCGTAGTCGGTGCCGCTGGCGGCACGGATTTCCACCAGCATGGCGCGCCAGCGCTGGATCATCGCGTCGTGTTGCGCCATCCACAGTGCCAGACGCTCTTCGACGTCCAGGTTGCCGCCGCCCGCTTGCAGAACGGCGATGGTGATCGCGCGTTGCTGCCAGTCGACGTCGTCGCGGAACGCTTCACGGGCCAGGGCCTGCCAGTTGTTTTCAACCGGCAAGGCGCTGATCTGCGAGATGTACCAGGTGATGTCCAGCGCGCTGCCCACGGCGAAGTACGCCTTGGCCACTTCGGCTGGGTCCTGACCGGTGACGTCGGCCGCTTCGATGATCGGCAGCAGCGTGTAGAGGTGGGTCGTACCCGCCACCATACGCGCCAGCAGTTCCGGCACACCGGCAGCCACGTAAGCCTGATAACGCTCCTGCCAGTTTTCACGGATTTCGCCGCTCAGCAGTTCGTCCAGCTTCAGACCCAGCTCCTTCAGGTGCGGACCGAAATGCGCGACGTCACGGGCAGCGTTCTGCTCGTTGCGGCGGGCACGCAGGAACCAGCGCGTGGCGCGACGGCCCAGACGCATCAGCTCGTCCATCAGCTCCAGTTGCACGTCGGCGGAAACCTGATAATCCAGGGCTTCGATCTGACGGAACCAGTGCGGGAGGTGGAAGATGTCGCGCACGATCACATACGCACCTGCCACGTTCGCCGGGGTCATGCCGGTGGACTCTTTGAGTCGCTGAACGAAGGTGATGCCCATGTGGTTGACCAGATCGTTGGCGATCTGGGTGCTGACGATTTCGCGCTTCAGACGGTGACGGCGCATGGCTTCGGCGAACTTGCTGACCAGGGTCGGCGGGAACGCGGTTTCCATGTCGCGGGTCAGGTAGTCGTCGTCCGGCACCAGCGAGTCCAGCAGCTGCTGCTTGAGGTCGATCTTGCTGTACGAGATCAGCACCGACAGCTCCGGACGGGTCAGGCCATGGCCTTCGGCAACGCGTTCGGCCAGTTGCTCTTCGGTCGGCAGGTACTCGATGGCGCGATCCAGCTTGCCACGGCCTTCCAGGTCGCTCATCAGACGCTTGTATTCGGCGATGCGTGCATAAGCGCGACGGGCCGCCAGGGACAGGGCCTGAGTCTGCTTGTAGTTGTTGCCCAGCACCAGACCACCGACTTCGTCGGTCATGCTCGCCAGCAACTGATCGCGTTGCTTGCCGGTCATGTCGCCAGCCTGAACCACTTCGTTCAGCAGGATCTTGATGTTCACTTCGTGGTCGGAGCAGTCCACGCCACCGGCGTTGTCGATGAAGTCGGTGTTCGAACCGCCGCCATTGAGACCGAATTCCACACGACCCAATTGGGTCATGCCGAGGTTACCGCCCTCGCCCACCACTTTGCAGCGCAGTTCGTTGCCGTTCACGCGCAGCGCATCGTTGGCCTTGTCGCCGACATCGGCGTGGCTTTCGGTGCTGGCTTTCACGTAAGTACCGATACCGCCGTTCCACAGCAGATCCACCGGCGCCTTGAGCAAGGCGTTCAGCAGTTCGGTCGGGGTCAGCTTGTCGGCCTGAATGTCGAAACGCTCTTTCATCTGTGGCGAGATGGCGATGCTCTTCGCGCTGCGCGAGAAGATGCCGCCGCCTTCAGACATGATGCTCGTGTCGTAGTCGGACCAGGCCGAACGCGGCAGGTCGAACATGCGCTTGCGCTCGACGAAGCTGGTGGCCGCGTTCGGGTTCGGATCGATGAAGATGTGCATGTGGTTGAACGCAGCAACCAGTTGCAACTTGTCGGACATCAACAGGCCGTTACCGAATACGTCACCGGCCATGTCACCCACGCCGACCACGGTGATGCTGTCTTCCTGGACATTGATGCCGCGTTCGCGGAAGTGACGCTGAACGCCAACCCACGCGCCTTTGGCGGTGATGCCCATTTTCTTGTGGTCGTAACCGGCCGAACCACCGGACGCGAACGCGTCACCCAGCCAGAAGCCGTAGTCGATGGCAATGCCGTTGGCGATGTCGGAGAAGGTTGCAGTGCCCTTGTCCGCCGCGACCACCAGGTACGGGTCATCGTCGTCATGACGCACGACGTTGGCCGGCGGTACCAGTTTGCCGTCCTTCAGGTTGTCGGTGATGTCAAGCAGGCCCGAGATGAAGATGCGGTAGCAGGCAACGCCCTCGGCCGCGATCTCGTCACGGCTGCCGCCCAGTGGCAGGCGACGCGGCAGGAAGCCGCCCTTCGCACCCACCGGCACGATGACCGAGTTCTTCACTTGCTGGGCTTTCACCAGACCGAGGACTTCGGTACGGAAGTCTTCTTCACGGTCGGACCAGCGCAGACCGCCGCGAGCGACGTTGCCGAAGCGCAGGTGCACGCCTTCGACGCGTGGCGAGTAAACGAAGATTTCGAACTTCGGCACCGGTTTCGGCAGCTCAGGGATCAAGTGCGGGTTGAACTTGAAGCTGAAGTACGACTTGTTCTGGCCGTTGGCGTCGGTCTGGTAGAAGTTGGTCCGCAGGGTCGCTTTGATCAGGTCCAGGTAACGACGCAGGATGCGGTCTTCGTTGAGGACTTGAACGTCGTCCAGTGCGGTCAGGATCGCCTGCTCCAGACGCTGTTGCTTGTCGTCCAGATCGTCGCTGCCGAGCTTGCGGGCCAGGTAGAAGCGGGTCTTGAACAACCGGGTCAGTTCGCGAGCGATGTCGGTGTGGTTGTTCAGGGTGCTGGCGATGTAGCCGAGGTCGAAGCCCAGTCGGATCTGCTTCAGGTAGCGGGCGTAGGCACGCAGCAGCGCAACGTCGCGCCATGGCAGGCCGGCGGTCAGCACCAGACGGTTGAACGCATCGTTCTCGGCATCGCCACGGACGATGTGGACGAACGCATCCTGCAGGGTGTCGTTGAGTTGCTGGATGTCCAGGTCCAGTCCTTCGGCGGCGGTGAACGCGAAGTCGTGGATCCAGAACTCGCGGCCGTTGGTGTGACGCAGACGGTACGGGAATTCACCGAGCACGCGCAGGCCGAGGTTTTCCAGGATTGGCAATACGTCGGACAGTGCCAGCGGAGTATCGGCGTGATACAGCTTGCAGTGCAGCTCGCGTGGGCCGGAGGCCAGCGGCTGGTAGAAGCTCATGGCCAGCGGCTTCTTCTCGCTCAGATTGAGCAAGTGCTGCATGTCGACCACAGCCGAATGCGCAGCGAAACGTTCGCGGTAGCCGGCCGGGAAGCCTTTCGGGAAATCCGCCAGCACGTTGGTGCCGTTGGCTTCCCCGAAGGTTTCGACGGTCAGTGCGGCGTAGTCGTCCTGCCAGCTGCGGCAGGCCTGGATGACTTCGTTTTCCAGTTGCAGCGGGTCGATGTCGATGCGGTTTTTCGGGTCGACGCGCAGGATCAGTTGCACGCGGGCCAGCACGGACTCGGAGAAGAACGTCCAGAATTCGCAGTCGGAGGCTTTCAGGCGCTCCATCAGCACTTGCTGGATCTTCTGGCGGACTTCGGTGGAATAGATGTCGCGCGGCACGTAGGCCAGGCAGTAGCAGAAACGGCCGTACGGGTCTTTGCGCAGGAACACGCGGATCTTGTTGCGTTCCTGGATCTGCACGATCGACATCACGGTGCTGAACAGTTCGTCGACCGGGGTCTGGAACAGGTCGTCACGCGGCAGTACTTCCAGAACCTGTGCCAGTTCCTTGCCCAGGTGAGCCTTGGACTGGAAGCCCGAGCGACGCTCGATTTCCTCGACCTTGCGGCGGATGAACGGGATGACACGTACGCTTTCGCCATACACCGACGAGGTGTACAGGCCCATGAAGCGGTGTTCCTTGATGACTTTGCCGTCGGCATCGATTTCGCGGATCGACACGTAATCCGGATAAGCCGGGCGGTGTACGCGGCTCGGGTGCGCAGCCTTGGCGAAGGACAGCAGGGTCGGTTCACGCAGGTAGTTCACTGCGTAATCTTCGATGTGGCGGTCTTCGTTGGTCAGACCGGTACGCAGCAATTTGGTCAGGCCGAGGAACGAGTTCTGGTCGTACTCGATGTGGCCGCCATCGGCCTGATCGACAACGGTGAACTCTTCGTAGCCGAGGAAGGTGAAGTGGTTGCCCACCAGCCATTCCAGGAAGCTCTTGATTTCGTTCTTTTCGTCGGCATCGACGGCGAATGCGCTGTTATCGAGCTTGGTGAGGATTTCCTGCACCTTGTCTTTCATCGGCTCGAAATCGGCTACGGCGACGCGGACTTCGCCCAGAACCTGTTCCAGTTCCTTGCTCAGCACATTCAATTCGGCCGCATTGGCGCAGCGGTCGATTTCCAGGTACATCAGCGACTCGTGCAGCACGCCTTCGCCGGTGGTGCCTTTTGGCAGGATTTCCAGCAATTCGCCCTTGTCGTTGCGACGCACGCTCAGCACGGTGGTCTGCAGGGTGTGGATGCTGTAGCCGCGACGGTTCAGCTCGGTACGCACCGAGTCCACCAGGAACGGCAAGTCATGGTGCAGCACTTCGACCGCGGTGTGGGTCGACTGCCAGCCGTGACGTTCGTAATCGGGGTTGTAGACGCGCACTTGTGGTTGCGCGTGATCGAAGCGCTCAAGCAGGCGCCACGCAGAAAGAGTACAGCCAGCGAGGTCGGAGAGGCGACGTTGAGTCAGCTCGTCCAGGGAAATGATGCCGAAGAATTGTTCAGCGAACAGCGCCACTTGTGGCAGTGCCTGTTCACTGATGTGCTGCGCCAGTGCCGCTTGCAGTTGGTGCTGGAAGTCGGCTTTGCTGGCTGCGGTGAAGAACGCCATCTGTGGTACTCCGCTTGGGCTTGTTATTGATGGAAAGCGTCGCGTGCAAAACCCCTTTCGGGGCGTTCCGTCGCCCTGTTCCTGAATCTCGGGCAGAGGAAACAGGGTGACAGGTGGGTGAAGCTGGACGAGACACTCGGGTCACATTCACCTTCCATGAATGGGCATCTGCAAAAACGACTGCCGGGAGGCCGCTTCGGGGCCTGCAGCAATGCCTTTACGGGTGCCCATCCGTTGCGCAGCTTAATGGCTGCGACAATGTGTCTGCTTGCGGTGCTGCGACATATTCGGTCATTGGCACGTAAACGAAGGCTTGCGCATCGATAAACACTAGCATTCATGGGGCAGAATGCCGGTCCGGATCCCCGTTTTTACGGTACATGTGTGCCAGGAATGACCATTGACCTGTGTCGCGTTCACGACACATCCTCTGACACTCTCACATGCAGAAATTCCCGGGGGCTGGCAGAATCGCGCCCAATTGCGACCAACAAGCCCGCCGAGGCAGGAATTCCCCATGCAAATGACCACCGCCCTTTTGATCGTCAACCCGTGCGACGACGAAGAAGACAACATGGCCATGCTCTGCTGCCACAGCGACAAGGGCGAAATGTTTCTGATGAGCCGCTATCCGGACGAAGACGAGCTGGAGATCACGCTGGATGGCGAGCCGTCGACCCTTGATGGCGTCAAGGTCACCCTGAGCAAAACATTGCTGAAGATCGAAATCGCGGCGGCGGATGCCGATGCGCTGAATGGCGATGATGTGCTGGAAATCACCTTCAATCCGGACATGGTGGATCTGGCTGAGGTTGAGGAAACCCTGAAGAACATTCTTGATGGTACTGGCACCTTTATCAGCCAGATTTGATGGTGTCGGCACTGGCCCCTTCGCGAGCAAGCTCGCTCCCACAATGGACCGTGTCTTACTGACAGAACGCGGTCAATGTGGGAGCGGGCTTGCCCGCGAAAGGGCCCTCGACAACACCGCACTTCCCCCGCCCTACAAAATTCCAACAAATCCCCCGGTCATTTCCCGCACTTTGCGCAAAATGCCGTTAGTCGCCACCCCCTGCGATGGATTAAAGTAACGCCCCCAGCCCCGGCGTTATCCGAACGCCTGTGGCCACCCTTTCCAGGAACAGTCATCGATGGAACATCGTGAAGCGCTGCTGGCGCTGCGAACCTTTCTTTCAACGCAGATTCTCGGCCAGGAAAAACTCATCGAGCGTTTGCTCATCGCCCTGCTCGCCGACGGCCACCTGCTGGTCGAGGGCGCTCCGGGCCTGGCCAAGACCAAAGCGATCAAAGAACTCGCCGAAGGCATCGAAGCCCAGTTCCATCGCATTCAGTTCACCCCGGACCTGCTGCCGGCCGACATCACCGGCACCGAGATCTATCGCCCGGAAACCGGCAGTTTCGTGTTCCAGCAAGGCCCGATCTTCCACAACCTGGTGCTGGCGGACGAAATCAACCGTGCCCCGGCCAAGGTGCAATCAGCCTTGCTCGAAGCCATGGCCGAGCGCCAGGTCAGTGTCGGGCGCAGCACGTATGAGCTGTCGCCGCTGTTTCTGGTGATGGCCACGCAGAACCCGATCGAGCAGGAAGGCACCTATCCGCTGCCGGAAGCGCAACTCGACCGGTTCCTGATGCACGTGAAAATCGGTTTCCCGGACGCTGCCGTCGAACGCCGGATCCTGCAACAGGCTCGGGGCGAAGCCCTGAACGGCGAGACCAAGCCCGAACGTCGGGTCAGCCAGCAGGCAATCTTCGCCGCGCGCAAGGAAATCCTCGGCTTGTACATGGCGGACGCCGTGGAGGAATACCTCGTGCAACTCGTCATGGCCACGCGCAACCCGGCCAAGTTCGACCCGGAAATGGCCGAGTGGATCGCCTACGGCGCCAGCCCGCGTGGCTCCATCGCCCTCGACCGCTGCGCCCGCGCCCACGCCTGGCTGGCCGGTCGCGACTTCGTCAGCCCGGAAGACATCCAGGCGGTGCTTTTCGACGTGCTGCGTCACCGCATCATTCTGTCGTTTGAAGCCGAAGCCGCTGGTATCGATCAGGATCGGGTGGTGCAACGGATTCTCGACGTCGTAGCCGTCGCTTGACCCCCATGAACGCCTCCCTGCCGTCCGAACCCGGTATCCGCATCTCCCTCGCCGAATTGATCGAGATGCGGCACCGCGTGCGCGAAGTGCAGCTGTTTTCCACGCCGAGCCAGCGCAGCCCGTTGATCGGCCTGCACCACTCCAAATTCCGGGGCCGTGGCGTCGACTTCGATCAGGTGCGGGTCTATCAGGCCGGCGACGATGTGCGCACCATCGACTGGCGCGTGACCGCACGGACGCAGGAACCGCACACCAAACTGTTTCATGAGGAACGCGAACGGCCGATTTTCATCATGGTCGAGCAAAGCACGCGGCTGTTTTTCGGCTCCGGGCTGATGTTCAAATCGGTGCTGGCGGCGCAGGTGGCTGCGCTGATCGGCTGGGCGGCGCTCGGTCACAACGACCGGGTTGGCGGACTGGTGTTCGGCGACAACGAGCACTACGAAATCAAACCGCGCCGTAGCAAGCAGAGCCTGTTGCAACTGCTCAACCGGCTGGTGAAGGTCAACCAGTCGCTGCACAGCGAACGGGAGCCGGATCGCGATGCGTTTGGCGTGGCGCTGCGCCGGGCCCGCGAGGTGCTGCGACCGGGCAGCCTGGTGATCGTGATTTGCGATGAGCGCGCACTGTCCGACAGCGCCGAGCAGCAATTGAGCCTGCTGTCGCGCCATTGCGACCTGCTGATGCTGCCGCTGTCCGATCCGCTGGATCACGCCCTGCCCGCTGCCGGACTGCTCAGGTTCGCCGAGCGCGGCGCGCAGCTGGAACTCGACACCCTCAATTTCGACCTGCGCCAGACCTACCGCGCCCAGGCCGAAGCGCGGATCGCCCGCTGGGAGTTGCTCGCGCAAAAGCTGCGCGTGCTGCTGATGCCATTGAGCACCCAGAGTGAAATGGTCGAACAGATGCGTGAATTCCTTAACCCGCAACGTCCGGGGAAAGGTCGATGAACGGCCTCGAACAACTGCAACCGCTGATCTCCCCGCCACCGATTGCCTTCTGGCCGCCGGCGCCGGGTTGGTGGCTGCTGCTTTTACTGCTGCCAGTGATTGGTTTTGCAGTCTGGCGCCTGAGGCGTTTCATTCCGATCAAAAAGAAACCGATCGTACGCGCCGAACTGCCGCTCGACCCGGTACGCATTGCCGCCCTCACCGAACTGGCACAGATGCCCAAACCCTACGACGGCGCTCCGGCCGGGGCCTGGCTGCAGCAGCTCAACGGCCTGCTCAAGCGCCTGTGCCGCAACCACTATCCCTACAGCCAGAGCCACACCCTCAACGGCCGCAAATGGCTGGCGTTTCTCGACAACCGTTGCCCCGCCGCCGGCCTGACCCGCTGGATGGTGCTCGTCGAAGGCGCCTACAAACCCGAGTGCAAACTCGACGACAAAGCCATCGCCGGCCTGACCCAGGCAGTCGACACCTGGATCCGCAAACATGTTTGAGTTCGCCTGGCCGTGGATCTTTGTGCTGTTGCCGCTGCCGTGGCTGATGCGCCTTGTGCTGCCGGTGGCTGACAGCGGCGAACCGGCGCTGAAGGTGAGTTTTCTGGCGGATCTGGAAGGCCTGGCCCGGCGTCGCGCTCGCGCCAATCTTCCGGCCTGGCGACAGCAGGCGCCGTTCCTGTTGTTGTGGCTGTTTCTGCTGATCGCGGCTGCGCGCCCGCAATGGCTTGGCGAACCACTGCCGATTGCCTCCAGCGGTCGTGATCTGCTGGTGGCTGTGGACGTGTCCGGCTCGATGGATTTCCCGGACATGCAATGGAACGACGAAGACGTCAGTCGCCTGTCGCTGGTTCAGCATTTGCTCGGTGATTTTCTCGAAAGTCGCGATGGCGACCGCGTTGGCCTGATCCTGTTTGGCAGCCAGGCTTACCTGCAAGCGCCGCTGACGTTTGACCGACGCACCGTTCGGGTCTGGCTTGATGAGGCGCGGATCGGCATCGCCGGCAAGAACACCGCCATCGGCGACGCTATCGGCCTGGCTCTGAAGCGCCTGCGCATGCGTCCGGCCCAGAGCCGGGTGCTGATTCTGGTTACCGATGGCGCTAACAATGGCGGCGAGATCGACCCGTTGACGGCCGCTCGACTGGCTGCCAGCGAGGGCGTGAAAATCTATCCGATCGGTATCGGCGCCGATCCCGAAGAAAGCGGCGCGACGGCACTGCTCGGCACCAATCCGACCCTTGATCTCGACGAGCCGGCGCTCAAGGCTATCGCCGATGTCACTGGCGGCCGCTATTTCCGTGCCCGCGATGGCAAGGAACTGCAAGCGATCAAGGACACCCTCGACCAGCTCGAACCGGTGACTCAGCAACCGACTCAGGCCCGCCCGGCGCAGGCGTTGTATCAATGGCCGCTGACGTTCGCGCTGCTGTTGAGCATTCTGCTGGTGGCCCGCGTGTTGTGGCCGGACAACCCGCTGCAACGGCTGTTTACCAAGGAGCTGTATCTGCAAAGCCCCTTGCCTGACTGGCGCGACCGCCTCAAACGCCTGCGTTTGCGGAGGCGCCGATGATCGCCCTGTGGCCGCACTGGTTCCGCCCCTGGTGGCTGTTGCTGCTGCCGGTGCTCGGCTGGCTGATCTGGCAGCTCTGGCACCGGCAGAAACGTGCCGGACGCTGGCAGATGATTTTGCCGCCGGCCTTCCATGCCACGTTGCTCAGTGGCGGCAGCGGTCGCGACAGCAAGTTGCCGTGGGTCGCCCTGAGCGTGGCCTGGCTGCTGACGATTCTGGCGCTGCTCGGGCCGAGCTGGGAGCGGGTCGAACAGACCAGCCAGAAACCTGCCGATCCATTAGTGGTGGTGCTGGAGCTGACCCCGGAGATGCTCGCCACCGATTCGCCGCCAACGCGACTGGAACAGGCCCGGCGCAAGCTGTTCGATCTGTTGCAGGTGCGCAGCGATGCGCAGACCGCTATCGTCGTTTACGCCGGCAGCGCCCATACGCTGGTGCCGTTGTCGGATGACCTGGCGACCAGTCGCAATTTGCTCGACGCGCTCAAGCCTTCGCTGATGCCGGAAAGCGGCCATCGCGCCGATCTGGCAGTGAGCAAGGCGCTGGCGCTGCTCAAGCAGGGCGCGTTGGGTCAGGGGCGGATTCTGATGATTGGCTCTTCGCTGAACGAAGAGGAGCGCCAAGGCATGCGCCGCGCACTCGGCGGTCAATCGGCACAACTGTTGATGCTTGGCGTGGGCACCGCCGAAGGTGCGCCGATTGCCCAGGAAGACGGCAGTTTCCTCAAGGACGAACAAGGCGCGATTCGCGTGCCGCAACTCGATAGTCCGGGCCTCGCAGCCTTCCTCAACAGTGTCGGCGGCGAATATCACCCTGCCCGGCTGGACGAAAGCGATCTCGGCGCCCTCGGCCTGCTCAACGGTCCGCGCAGCCTGCGCGACGACGGCCAGACCGTGCGTCTGGATACCTGGGCCGATCAGGGTTACTGGCTGCTGTTGCCATTGTTGTTGCTTGCCGCGTGCGCCGGGCGCCGCGGCTGGTTGTTCTGCCTGCCCTTGCTGCTGTGCCTGCCGCAACCCGGCTACGCTTTTGATTTTGAGGACTTGTGGTTGCGTCCGGATCAACAGGGCCTGCATCTGCTCAAACAGAAACGCCCGGCTGAAGCCGCGCAACATTTTGACGATCACCAGTGGCAAGGAGTGGCGTTGTACGAGGCTGGCGACTACAGTGGCGCCGCCCAGCGTTTTGCCGAAGGCAGCGATGCTCGCGCCCACTACAATCGTGGCAACGCCTTGGCGAAAAGCGGTGAGCTGGAAGCGGCGATCGATGCTTATGAGCAGGCACTCGAACAACAACCGGATTTGCGCCCGGCGCAGACCAACAAGGCGCTGGTGGAAAATCTGCTGAAACAGAAAAACGCCCCGCCACCGGTCGAACCGGACAACAAACCGGCGCAGCAGAACATACCAGGCGACGAACCACCGCCCCCGACGGCGCCGCCGCCCGCTGTCAAAAGCGAAACCCACAGCGAAACGCAAGCAGGCGAGTCGGCCAGCGAGCCACCGCCGACCACCCCGCCGTTAGCGGGTGCGAATGAGCTGCCGGACAGCGAAGCAGACAAGGAACAGAATACCGAGCCCCAGTTGCACCCGGACGAAAGCAACCTCGAAGGCGAGCAGCGCCAGGCGCTGGAACAATGGCTGGGCAAAATCCCGGACGATCCGGGCGAACTGCTGCGACGCAAATTCTGGTACGAACAGCAACAACATCAGGATCAGGAAAACATTCGATGACCCGTTTCACCGCTCTCTTGCTGCCCCTGCTGATCTGCACGGCCACCGCCCAGGCGGCCGAGCTGACGGCCAGTGTGGATCGCAGTCGCCTGAACTCCGGCGAGACGGTCGAACTCACCCTCGAATCCAACGATGTCACGCAGTTCGGCAAACCGGACCTGAGCCCGCTGGAGCCGCTGTTCGAAGTGCGCGGCACGCGTCAGGTCAACCAGTTGAACACCCTCAACGATGACAACCGCGCCACCACTCGCTGGATCATCACGTTGCTGCCCAAGCAGAACGGCAGCGTTGAAATACCGCCGTTGAAACTGGGCGAAGTCGAGAGCAAGCCGATCACCGTGCAAGTGATCGAGAGCGACACTCGCGAAGAGAGCAGCGCCCGCGAACCGGTGTTCATCGAAGCCAGCCTCGACCAGACCAGCGTCTACGTGCAGGCCCAGGCCATCCTGACGTTGCGCATCTACCATTCGGTGTCGCTGTACGACGACAGCAGCCTGACGCCGTTGCAGATCGCCGATGCGCGCATCGAGCAACTGGGCGACATGCGCACCTACGAAAAAGACATCAATGGTGTGCGCCATGGCGTGATCGAGATGCGCTACGCGATCTATCCGCAGCACAGCGGGTTGCTGAGCATCGCTCCGCAGACCTTCAGCGCCACTCTGGTCGATACCCAGCCCTCGCAGGACGCCACAGCGCAGGGGCCGAAGCCGGGCAAACTGATGCACATCAGCTCCGCCGCGACTTCGCTGACGGTCAAACCCAAACCGATGACCTACCCCAGCGATGCGCCGTGGCTGCCGGCCCGCAGCCTGAGCTTGAGCGAAAGCTGGAACCCGGAGCCGGATCACACTCAGGTCGGCGACTCCCTGACCCGCAGCCTGACCCTCAAGGTCGAAGGCCTGGCCAGTTCGCAACTGCCGGCCCTGCCCGCCACCGAAGCCAACGGCCTGCGCCGCTACCCGGACCAACCGGTGCTGAACAACCAGAGCAGCGATCGCGGCCTGATCGGCAGTCGTGAAGAACGCGAAGCGCTGGTGCCGAGCCGCAGCGGCTCGATCGAGTTGCCAACGGTGGACGTGGTCTGGTGGAACACCTTCGAAGATCACCTGGAACACACCAGCCTGCCGGCGCGCACCCTGCAAGTGGCGAACAACCCGAGCCTGCAAGTCGACACCCCGGCGGGCAACGCACTACCGCTCAGCGCGACCGACAGCGAAGCCTTGTGGTGGTGGAAACTCAGCACCTTCGTTTTCGCCTGCACCACCCTGCTCGGCTTCGGCCTCTGGTGGCGTGCCCGCTGGCAACCGGCAATCCTGCGCGCCGCACAAACCGGCCCGAGCCCGCGCACCCTGCTCGACGACATCAAACGCGCCAGCCAGGCCAACGACCCCCACGCCACCCGCCAGGCCCTCGACGCCTGGGCCCGTCAGCAACCGGAAACGCTGGCTGATATGGCGGCGCGGTTTGTGCCGTTGTCGGATGCGCTCGATGGTTTGAACGGCGCGCTTTACAGCGAGACCGGGCAGCATTGGCAGGGTGAGGATTTGTGGCGGGCGATTCGGACGATTCCGACGGCGGAGCGGGTGCAGGATCCGGTTGGGGATAGTGGGTTGCCGCCGCTTTATCCGAAGTAGTTCAGGTGATCGTCAGCGTCTGATTACTCACGACAACTGACGATCACCTCTCATGGGTTTGGCCATCAATAGTTGAACTTCGTCCGCACTTGCTCACCTTAATCCCAAAAGGGGACAGATCTATTTAATCAAATAAATCTGTCCCCTTTTTTTGCTTTCCCTTTCCGTGGCTTGACTAGTTCATCTGACCAGCAAACCCGGAACTGCCTTTCCCGTATCTACATCAATATCGTACATTCCACCGTCCCATCTATAGGCTTGAATCCGGCCGTCATTGAGGATGATATTCGTGAAGGCTCCGCCATCGGCATCAAAATCCGAAACCACCTGCCACACAACCTGTCCTGTTTCATCTAACAGATAAATATTCCTCGCACACTCAATAGAGCCGTGCGAGGCCTCCTGACCAAGTCGATCAATCAGTACAAGACTTAACGACTCTGAAATTTCGATCGTTTTTGAAACCATATTCAGATCAACGACTTTAGTCATTACAACGCCCTCGGTATTCCAAAGCTTTCGTTTGGTATCTGGCCCAACAACTGGTACTGAACACCACCTTTGCTGCTCGCTCCAAACTCAGGCTGTGCTGCTACGCGGCCAACTTGCATGTTAGTCCCAGGAGGGACAGTCACGTCCGCGACCTGAGTTGGGACTTTCGGCAACGCCAGGTGCTGCTGAATTGATTCAAAAGGGGACAGATTTATTTAATCAAATAAATCTGTCCCCTTTTTCGTCCCCTTTTTTCAATGTGGGCTGTGTCCTTGGTTTTCTGGTGTGTGTTCGCAACTATCACCGTAGACCAAGGCCAGCCCTTCTTCATTTTTTGCTTTCAGCTGAATCGGTTAGCTGTTAAGTAAGTGCCATCCGGGACAGATTTATTTAACCCAATAAATCCGCCCCCCTTTACTCCTTATCGCTTTATTTATTATATCCACGAGACAGCCTTCCTTGCCCCCCATTACTACAAAGTTACTAGATCTACCTCGTTAGAATCCTTAGGACGCTGAAGAAGTCGCTTCCAGCTTTCAATTACTATGCGCCACTCAACTAATGAAAAATTACTTGCCGGCTGTCCTATCCAGTCATCGTTGACCAAAATATCCACTTGTACACCTGAGGCGTCCATATTCAGCAGCACATCATTCCCGCCTTCAGTGATGGACGTTTCCAAACCTCTTTCGATAGCTCCGATGGACTCAATAATTCGATCACAACATGCGGGGATTTGAGCTATCGCAGTTAGTACTCCGCAGACGTACCGGTCATATCTCTCTGCTCCTGCTTGCCCCGGCAGGGTTTCCGCCGACGCGTAATACACATGCCCTAAAACAAGATGAGGTCCGCCGTATCTGTAGAAAAACTTTAGTTTCATTTTCTAACCTTTTTGTGGTTACGGTGTGAAAACAGGATAAGCGGTGGTTCTAGGTGTCGTATACCCCTTGATAATAAAACCTGTACAAAAGTGGACAGATTTATTTAATCAAATAAATCTGCCCCCTTTTTTTCACTTTTTTCACTGTCCCTTTTTTCTTATATCAAAAAGAGACAACCCGTAAGAGCTCTTCTATTTTCGCCTTATCTTCAAGATGACGCTGAAGGTACTTCTTACAAGCTAGCCGAAGATACTCAGTACAAACCGATTCGCTGACGACTATGGTATCCTCATCACTCGGGGGATAGCCATAGGAAAATTCCACCCCTTCGAAGTGTTCTTCGTCGAGCGGGCTGCTTTCATCAGGAAAGTTACAGTATGCCCCATCCACACTGAACCCCCATCTTTTCACAATATAGCCAACCGCCTCGATAAAACGGCCGTCATTATACATCCTGTCAAAATACCCTTTAACAATCCAATTAGGGTCTGACTGGCTATATGGCTGACCGAACAACTCTCTCATATGCCCCTCACATTTCTAATTCGGGTGGACATTATTCACCGTACCTGTGACCTTATTTAAATACACCCTGAACGAGATGCCGCCGGCAAAAGAGGAGTATTGGCTCAGTCCTCTGGATTGCGCGCCCTTGAAACCAGCTGCTGCGGCCTGCTGCCCTAGATCAAGAATTTTCCGATCAGGAAAAACTTTCGGATCATAGACCGTCTTCGTGAAAACATGATCTTTAAATCCGCCAACAATTTTACCTGCCGCATTTTTTTAGGAAAAAAGGTGACAGATTTGTTTAACAACAGCGAGACCGGGCAGCATTGGCAGGGTGAGGATCTGTGGCGGGCGATCCGGACGATTCCGACAGCGGAACGGGTGCAGGATCCGGTGGGCGATAGTGGGTTGCCGCCGCTTTATCCGAAGTAGGATCGTCCCCGGGCGTCGATCAGTCGACGCCCGTCAGACTCGCATTAAAAATGGGGACCATTAAAAAGGGGACTGCTCCAAAAATTGGTACCCCTTTGCTCTGCCTTTACTACTCGGGCACCTATATTTTCTCCGAAATAATTTCCAACTCATCCCATAGATGGGACAGACCAATACTCTTCATATAAGTCATGTAATCAACAAATCCGGGGAACTTTATTTCGTCGATCGAGAACCACGTCGCTTCGCACTCAGGGCAAATAAAAATAATCGACTTATTCGCTTTTATCATCGCTTTGATAACGTCGTCCTGCTCACATCTTGGGCAAATCATTTACACCTCTCCATGGAACTGGATAGGCAGAAAGCACTGTGTTGGTTCCTGGCATATAGAAAGGGGACGCCCATTAGCCTGCCTCACCTTCGAATTTGAAACCAAAATAAATCCCCACCTCTAACAACTTTATTGCAGCCTTGCCGGACAGTTTGAAGTCAAAGCGCTCAAGCAGAGACACCAACACTTCGTAGGCCAGGCCATACTCCCCTGCCAGATCCAGCCATTCGCGAATATTGGCCATCGTCTGCGCGTAACCCAGAATTTCGGGAGGAAAGCTGACTGCCAATTCTGGCTGGGCTTCCAGCTCTTCGAGTACGGCCATCAGGCGTTCTTCCAGGAATGCATACTGATATGTCAAAAATTCCTCCTGCAAAAAAAGTGAAAGCGAGACTAAAAACGGGGCCAACAAAACTTTCGATCCAGATCAACCCACCACCTGAATCCGGATCATTATCGGCCTTTAAAGGGGACAAATTTATTTAATCCAACCTGGTAGAAAGTAACATCGGGACCATAGTTCTGCTCCGAGTTTGACACCTCTACACAGAACACCCTCTCGGAAAACTTCTCTTTCAGCACCATGTGCCACGCAAAACCAATCACATTGCACAACTGAACAAACACGTCATCCGGAACATTATCGACAACCTGGCCAAAAACATCATAGACCCTCACAACATTCAATAACTTCTCAGTCTTTGAAAGATCACCAGAGGCAAGGCCAAGACAGCTATCAAACACTTCAGCCGAGAAATTCCGCGCTAAAAATACGCCCCCCTCATTCACCACAAAATCCGGGAAGAACATTTTTGAAAACAACAAAATATGTTCGGGCTGGCATTGGTCGAAGATGTATGAATAAACGTCCAGGCCTTCCTGGCTCGACCACTGTTTTTTCCAGGAATCATACGCTTGGGTGTCAGTAACGGAAGGTATCGAATTGACCCGTTTCATTGCGCTTGCTCCAGACTCAATGTCTCTGTGAGCTATCGTGACGTGCAGGTTGAAGCACGACGAGTCGCCAGACCCCAAAAACGATATCAATATAGTGGCGCGATGGTAGGTAACCGGTGCCGGGTCGTCAATTAATCGGCTTACCGAGATCGCGGCCGCCGCCTCCCGGACAAGCCTGTCAGTCGCAATAATCTGTAAACTCTCCCCTCTTTCGGCGCCCTCTCATTCCGGTGGCCATCACCTCTTTATATTGCGGAGTCAGCCTTGCGTCTGTTTCACACCTCCGACTGGCACCTTGGGCAGAACCTGCACGGCCAGGAGCGCGATTTCGAGCACGCCTGTTTTCTCGAGTGGCTGCTGCGTCAATTGAAGCTGGCGCAGCCGGACGTGCTGCTGATCGCCGGCGACATCTTCGACACGGTCAATCCGCCGGTCAAAGCCCAGGAACGCCTCTACGACTTCATCGTCAGCGCCCACGAGCAGCAACCGTCGCTGACCATCGTCATGATCGCCGGCAACCACGATTCCGGTTCGCGGATCGAGCTGCCCGCGCCGTTGATGCGGCGTTTGCGAACCCACGCGCTGGGCCGGGTGTTGTGGCTGGATGACGGGCAACTGGATGCAGAGCGTCTTTTGTTGCCGCTGCCGAATGCGTCCGGCGAGATCGCCGCGTGGTGCCTGGCGCTGCCGTTCCTGCGGCCTGCCGAAGTGACCGGCGCGCATCTGGGCGACAACTATCTGCGTGGCATTGGCCAGGTGCACGAATGGCTGATCGAAGCGGCCAATGCCAAGCGCCAGCCGGGCCAGGCGCTGGTCGCCATCAGCCACGCGCACATGGCCGGCGGCTCGGTCTCGGAAGACTCCGAGCGCAGCCTGATCATCGGCAACGCCGAAGCCCTGCCCGCCAGCCTGTTCGGGCCGAGCATCAGCTATGTCGCGCTAGGCCATTTGCACAAGCCGCAGAAGGTCAACGGCGAGGAGCGGATTCGCTACAGCGGCTCGCCGATCCCGTTGTCGTTTTCGGAAATCAGTTATCAGCACCAGGTGCTCGATGTCGTTCTGGACGGCGAAACCCTGGTCAGCGTCGAGCCATTGCTGATCCCCCGTTCCGTGAATCTACAGCGCCTCGGCCCTGCGCCGCTGGCCGAAATCCTGTTGCAACTGGCGGATTTGCCGAACATCGATCTGCTGGCCGAAACCCAGCGCCAGCCCTGGCTGGAAGTGCGAGTACGTCTCGACGAACCGCAACCGGATCTGCGTCATCAGGTCGAAAGCGCCCTGCAAGGCAAGGCTGTGCGACTGGTGCGAATTGCCGCCGAATACGCCGGCAACCGGGGCGCTGACGGCGCCGAGGACGGCAGCGCGCTGATCGAACTGGACCAGCTCACGCCGCAGGAATTGTTCAGCCGCGCCTGGCTCGACAACTACGGCAGCGAGGTCGATGAGCAAACCCTCAAGGATTTCGCCGAGCTGCTGCAAGACGTACAAATGGAGGGCGAGCAGCCATGAAGATTCTCGCCATTCGTTTGAAGAACCTCGCGTCGCTGGCCGGCCCGTTCGAGATCGATTTCACCGCCGAACCGCTGGCCAGCGCCGGTCTTTTCGCGATCACCGGCCCGACCGGCGCCGGCAAAAGTACTTTGCTCGATGCCCTGTGCCTGGCGCTGTTCGGCGCCGTGCCGCGTCTGAACAACACCGGGCGTGACGCCAAGGTGCCGGACGCCGACGGCGAAATCGCCACCGGCGACCCGCGCACCCTGCTGCGTCGCGGCACCGGTGAAGGCTTTGCCGAAGTGGATTTTGTCGGCGTCGACGGCCGCCGCTATCGCGCGCGCTGGGAAGCCAATCGCGCCCGGGAAAAGGCCGGCGGCAAGTTGCAGGCCAGCCGTCAGAGCCTGCGCGACATCGATCAGGATCAACTGCTCGCCAGCCAGAAAGGCGAGTACAAGACTCAGCTCGAAGCCGCGCTGGGCCTGAACTTCGAACAGTTCACCCGCGCCGTGCTGCTGGCCCAGAGCGAGTTCAGCGCCTTCCTCAAGGCCGACGACAACGACCGCAGCGAACTGCTGGAAAAACTCACCGACACGGCGCTCTATACGCGCCTCGGCCGGCGCGCGTTCGACAAGACCAAAGAGGCCCGTGAAGCCCACAAGCTGTTGCAGGATCAGGCCACCGGCGTGACCCCGCTGGCCCCCGAGGCCCGCGCGGAACTGGACGAACGCTTCAACGCCGCCCAGCAACAACTGAAGTTGCAACAGGCGCAGCTCAAGCAGATCGAGCAGCAGCACGACTGGCTCAAGGAACTGCTGCGGCTGCAAGACTCACAACAAGCCGCCGCCGAACAACTGCGCAGCGCCGAGCACGAACGGGAGTCGCTGGCCGGTGAGCGCCTGAAACTCACCCGCCTCGAACAACTCGCCCCGCAACGGCACCAGTTCGCCCGCAAAACCGAACTCGATACACTGCTGACGCCGCTGGCCGCACAGATCAATGCGCACACCCGGCAACAAGGCGAACTGATTGAGCGTCAGACGCGACTGGAACAGGATCTCGCCGCAGCGCAGATCGCCCTGACCCAGGCGCAAACGCAGCAAAGCGAAAGCGCGCCACTGTTGCGTCAAGCCTTCGAGGAGCAAAGCACCCTCGCCCGCCTCGCCAAGGAAGTCGCGTCCGGCACCGAAGCGAAGCAAGCCGCTGAGCAAGCCTGCACCCAGGGCCAGAGCGCAATCCAGACCCTGCTCGATCAGCAAAAACAGGTCGCCGACCGCTTGCAACGTATCGCCGCCGATCTTGAGCAAAGCGCTCATCTGGCACCGTTGAGCGAAGCGTGGAATGCCTACCGCGACCGTTTGCAGCAACTGATGCTGATCGGCAATCGATTGAACAAGGGCCAAGGCGAACTGGCCTCTCTCGAAGAAAACGCCACCCGCGCCACCGAAGCGCTCGCCACGCAGAAGCAGCAGCTCGAAGTGCTGTTCAAGGAAGCCGGCGCCGAGCCGGACGCCGTCGCCGAGCAGATCGGCATCCTCGGCACTCTGTTGCAGGACAACCGCAAGCAACTGCGCGCCATCGAAGACCTGACGCGCCTGTGGGCCAGTCAGCAGGAGCTGGACAAGCGCAGTGCCGAGCTGCAGCAGCGTCAGCTCGATGCGCAACAGGAGCGCGAGCGCCTGACCCAGGACGGGGTGAAAACCAAGTCCGAGCTGACTGTCGCCGAACAGACCCTCAACGTCACCCGTGAACTGCTCGAGCGTCAGCGTCTGGCCCGCAGTGCCAGTGTCGAAGAGCTGCGTGCGCAGTTGCAGGACGACCAGCCGTGCCCGGTTTGCGGCAGCAACGAGCATCCATATCACCAGCCGGAAGCCCTGCTGCAAAGCCTCGGACGTCACGATGAAAACGAGCAGACCAGCGCGCAGCAGGCGGTCGATCAACTCAAGGAAAAACTCACCGAGCTACGTGCCAGTGTCGGTGGCGTGATTGCCCAACAGAAAGAGTTGCTGCAACAGCAGGAACAACTGGCGGCACAACAGCAAACGCTGACGCCAAGCATCGAGGCGCATCCGCTGGCGGCATCGTTGCTGAGTCAGGACAGTGACAAACGCGCTGCGTGGCTGACCCGCCAGAATGAACAACTGAACCAGAGCATCACCCAGGACGAACAGCGCCAGACCGCCCTGCTCACGTTGCAACAGGACGCGGCTCGGCTGACCCAGCAATTGCGTCAGGCCGAAACCGCACACCAGCAAGCGTCGCAGCACCTGAGCAATCAGCAACGCGAGCTGAGCGCTGACCGCCAGCGCCTGGACGAAGAGCTGGCGGCCTTCGCCCCACTGCTGCCGAGCGACACCCTCGACGCCTTGCGCGCCGAACCGGCGGCGACCTTCATGCAGCTTGACCGACAGATCGCCGAACGCCTGGCGCAAGTCGATCAGCAGAAGGAAGAATTGGCGGAGCAACAACAACGCCAGCAGACGCTTGAAAAAGAACAGGATCGCCAACAGGGCCGTGTTCAGCAGCTGCAAAACGCGGAGCAGCAACTCAACGCGCTGACCGGGCAACAACAGGCCAGCCAGGAAAAACTGGCGCACTTACTGGGCGATCACACCTGCGCCGAGCATTGGCAGCAGCAACTGGAACAGGCGGTGGAACAGGCGCGCAACGCCGAATCCACGACGACTCAGGCGCTGCAGGACGCGCGTACGCAGCTCGTGCAAATCGCCGCCGAACTGAAAGCGCAGCAGGAGCGTCTGCAAACGCTGGAAACCGAAGACCGCGATCTGGCCGGCAAGATTGCCGACTGGCGCGCGCGCCATCCGGAGCTGGATGACGGCGGCCTTGAAGACCTGCTGCGGGTCGATGACGCGCAAGTCGATGAACTGCGCCAGCGCTTGCAGCGCAATGAAAAAGCCATTGAACAGGCCAAGGTGTTGCTGCAGGAACGCGATCAGCGCTTGCTCGATCATCAGGCCCAACACAATGGCAATCTGGATGCCGAACAACTCGCCAGCGCCCTCGCCGACCTGCAAAACCAGTGCACGGCCAGCGAACAGCAATGCGCCGAACTGCGCGCCGAGCAAGCCGAAGACCAGCGGCGCCAGAACGCCAATCAGGCGCTCGCGCAGCAGATCGCCGACGCCTATGACGAGTATCAGCGCTGGGCGCGGCTCAATGCGCTGATCGGCTCGGCCACCGGCGACACCTTCCGCAAGATCGCCCAGGCCTACAACCTCGACCTGCTGGTGCATCACGCCAACGTGCAGCTGCGGCAACTGGTCAAGCGCTATCGCCTCAAACGCGGCGGCAGCATGCTAGGCCTGCTGGTGATGGACACCGAAATGGGCGACGAACTGCGCTCGGTGCATTCGCTGTCCGGCGGCGAAACCTTCCTCGTGTCACTGGCCCTCGCCCTGGGCCTGGCCTCGATGGCGTCGAGCACATTGAAGATCGAATCGCTGTTCATCGACGAAGGCTTCGGCAGCCTCGATCCGGAATCCCTGCAACTGGCCATGGACGCCCTCGACGGCTTGCAGGCGCAGGGCCGCAAGGTCGCGGTGATTTCCCACGTGCAGGAAATGCACGAGCGGATCCCGGTGCAGATTCAGGTACAGCGCCAGGGCAATGGTTTGAGCACACTGGAGGTGAAATGAACACGCTGTATTCCTTCCGCCGCTGCCCGTATGCGATGCGGGCGCGGATGGCCCTGCGTTATTCGGGCGTGCCCGTTCAGATCGTCGAAGTCAGCCTCAAGGCCAAACCTGCGGAGATGCTGGCGATCTCGCCCAAGGGCACGGTGCCTGTGCTGGATGCGGGCGGTCAGGTGATCGATGAAAGCCTGGAAATTATGCGTTGGGCGCTGGATCAAAATGATCCGGAGGGATGGTTACTGGGGGACGATTCCAGGATCGCCGAGTTGATCGAAGCCAACGACCAAGTGTTCAAGGTTCACTTGAATCGCTACAAGTACGCCGAGCGTTATCCTGAACAACCGATGGAGGTTTATCGCGCGGAAGGTGCGTTGTTCTTGCAGCAGCTGAATGAGTTGCTCGAAGGCCGTGTCTACTTGCTGGCCGATCATCCTTGCCTGGCCGATATCGCGTTGTTGCCGTTCGTTCGCCAGTTCGCTCACGTTGATCGTGACTGGTTTGCGCAGACGCCTTACGTGCGGTTGCAGGCCTGGTTGCAGCGGTTTCTGGAGTCGGAGCTGTTCACCGGCATCATGAAAAAGTAGGCGCGTTACGCCAGCACTTCACACATGCCGATGGCCGAGCAATCCACTTCAAACGGGCCGAGAAAACCACTAGTGGTTTTCACCGGCGGATTGCCGGCCAACAGCCCCAGCGCATTGGCCCGTTCGATGTTGTGAGCGATGTTGTGGTTGGCCTCTATGGCCCGGGCCAGTCCACCGACCGAGCCCTGGCCGAATCCCAACAGGGAAGCGCCGTTGGTCATGAACGCCAGTCCGGCAATGACCCATAATCTGTAGCCTTTCATGCTCCGCCGACTCCCGCGAGTTCAGTCGAATCCACCGCTGCGTTTTGCGAGCGGAGTTCGAACTGGATGCCGGGATGTGCAACGTCGATCGGTGCTTCAAAACTGTGTTGCGACTGCGACGCCAGACTGACAAACAGCACCATGACCAAGTACAGACCGATGGCCACGTAGGCGCCGCGTTTGGCGGAAGTGATGATTGAACTGGCCATGATGTGTGCTCCGTGGACAATGTTTCGAGGTCCACAGAATCGATCAAAAAAGCCGGGGTAACCACTCAGCGTTTGCCATAGTAACCATCAGCTTCGTTGATTATTTAGCCGGTCTATCTCGCCGTTTGAAAATAGCTATCGCCAGTCGAACCGCAGACAAAAAACTGCCCAAGGCTGCGATCTTTTGATTTTGCTTTTTTAGAAACAAGATCAAAGGATCGCAGCCTTGGGCAGTTCCAGGGCGTGACGGAAATTTCAGTGTTGGGCTTTGTGATCCAGCGCGGCGTAGAAGTTGGCGCTTTGTTGCAGGTATTTCTGGGTGTAGCTCTGGGTGTGGGATTTTTTGTCGCTGATTTCAACGTTGGCACTGGCTGGCAGGGCTACGGTGGCGGAGATGGCGGAAGCGGCAATTACGGAGAAAAGATTGAAGTTCATGGCGGTAACCCTCGTGTTCAGTTGGCTTGCTTGCCCGGTTGGGCCGTGAAGCAAACTTAACGCTCGAGGGTCGATCGCTAGAAATGCTTTGCAACATTACCTGTTATCAGCAGGATTAATACAAAGCTTCAGGCCCCGCAGACCGGGGCCTGCGGCTTATTGACGCACGAGAAACTTGAGATCGCTCGGGGCGTCCATCGGCAGTTTTTGCACGGTTTTACCCAGCAGACCGGTCTTGCCATCGCGTTCGACCACGACAATCTGGTTGCTCTTCTGGTTGGCGATCAGCAGGAATTTGCCGCTTGGATCGAGGCTGAACTCACGCGGGTGATCGCCTTCCACCGAACGTCGTTGCAGCTCCTTGAGCTGGCCGCTGGCCGGATCGATAGCGAACACCAGCAGCTGATTGGCGGTGCCACGGTTGCTGACGTAGAGGAATTTGCCATCGGCGGATGCGTGCAGCGCGGCGGCAGCCTTGTCCGACGTCGGCTGGCCGGCAGCCAGATCGACCATTTGCGTCTGGGTCAACACGCCGTCCTTGTAGTCGAACACGGCAACCTGGGCGCTCATTTCCATGGTCAGCCAGGCATGTTTGCCGTCAGCGCTGAAAAGTAGATGACGCGGGCCGCTGCCGGCTGGCAGTTGCACTGACGCGGTTTTCGCCGGGGTCAGCGGCAGGTCCGGATTGGCTTTCGGGTCGAATTGGTAGATGAAGACCTTGTCCGCACCGAGATCATTGGAGAACACATAACGACCGTCCGGCGAAGAGACCGTCGAGTGCACGTGGTTCGAGGCCTGACGCTCCGGATTGACCCGGCTCGCCGGGTGCGCGCTCATCTGCACCACAGGTTTGAGCTGGCCATCGCTGCCCACCGGCAATACCGCGAGGGTGCCGCCCGGATCTTCAACCACCGAGTAGTTACTGACAAACAGATGGCTGGCGTCGCCGCTGAGGCTCGAATGGGTTGGCTCATTGCCCAGGCTCTGGACCTGATTGATCAGGGTCAGGGCGTGGGTCTTCGGATCGATCGAATAACTGCTGACGCGACCGACCGGATCTTTCTGGCCCGGACCGTTTTCGTTGACCACGAACAACCGGTTCTGATCCTTGGACAGGGTCAGCCACGACGGGTTTTCGCTCTTGATCACTTGCAGCGGTTTGGCGTCGATCTGGCCGGTGGCGCTGTCGAAGCTCATCCGGTAGATGCCTTCGCTGGGGCCGGCAGTGTAGGAGCCCACCAAAAACTGGAAGCTCTCGGCCGAGGCACTGGAAAGACCCATCGCGCCGACGCTGCCGGCCATCAGCAATGGCCAGAATTTACGCATGTTCATTCGGTTTCATCCTCGTCATCGGCGCTGCTCAGTACATCGCCGAGGCAGACCAGACGGTGTTCGCCAACGGTTTTGGTGTCGCTGGAAAAACCGACGATCAACCAGCTCTGCAGATCTTCATCAAACGTCGCCGCTGCAACTTGGGCCGGGGTGAACTCCCAATGCTTGGCTGCCCGGCCATCGATGCATTCGATGTGCAGGTTGTCGTCTTCGTCGAGGGCGAATTCGAAAGCGTGCAGGCCGTCGATTTCGACCATACCGCAGTGTTCGAGGGCGTTGAGAAGGGTGTCGGTTACGGCAGTCATGGCAATCATGTCTTTCAGGGGGGAAAGGACCAATGATAGCTCAAAGCTGTCGCTGAGCTCCTGTGGGAGCGAGCTTGCTCGCGAATACGGAGTGTCAGGCAATCAACAAGTGACTGGACGACCGCCTTCGCGAGCAAGCTCGCTCCCACAGGGATCTCGCTGAGGCTTAGAGGGCTTCGCGCGATGGCTTGCCATCAACCAGCCGCTGAATGCGCAGCGGGTTGGCGTTTTTCAGCGGTTCCGGCAACAGGCTGTCGGGGTAGTTCTGGAAGCACACCGGGCGCAGGAAACGATCGATTGCCAGCGTACCCACCGAGGTGCCGCGAGCATCGGATGTCGCCGGATACGGCCCGCCGTGAACCATCGAATCACACACCTCGACACCGGTCGGATAACCATTGAGCAGGATCCGCCCGACCTTCTGTTCCAGCAACGGCGTCAGTTCCGGGAAGCGCTCGAAATCCGCCTGCTCGCCGATAATCGTCGCCGTCAGTTGCCCATGCAGGCCCTGCAACGCCGCACTCAGCTGCGCCTTGTCCGCCACCTCAACGATCACCGTGGTCGGGCCGAACACTTCTTCCTGCAACACTTCATCACCCTCGATCAGCAGACTGACATCAGCCTTGAACAACTGCGGCTGCGCCTGATTACCCTGCTGTGGATTGCCCGCCAGATGCTCGACCCCCGCGTGCGCCAACAGTTTTTCCAGACCCTTGCCGTAGCTGCCAAGGGTGCCGGCATTGAGCATGGTTTGCGCCGGTTGATCACCGATCAGCGCCGCGACTTGCTCAACGAATGCAGTGAATTGTGGCGAGCGAATGCCGATCACCAGACCCGGGTTGGTACAGAACTGACCGCAGCCCTGCACCACCGAAGCAGTCAGATCGCGGGCGACGGTTTCCGAACGCTCGGCCAAGGCCTGTGGCAACACGATCACCGGATTGATGCTCGACATCTCGGCGAACACCGGGATCGGTTGAGGGCGCGCCGCGGCCATGTCACACAGCGCCCGTCCGCCCCGCAGCGAACCAGTGAACCCCACGGCCTGAATGGCCGGATGTTTGACCAGCCATTCGCCGACACCGCCGCCGTAGATCATGTTGAACACACCGGCCGGCATCGCGGTTTTTTCTGCTGCACGGATCAGCGCATCGGCGACCAGCTCAGCGGTGGCCATGTGGCCGCTGTGGGCCTTGAACACCACCGGGCAGCCGGCCGCCAGCGCGGAAGCGGTATCGCCGCCAGCGGTGGAGAATGCCAGCGGAAAGTTGCTCGCGCCGAACACTGCCACCGGCCCCAGGCCGATGCGGTACTGGCGCAGATCCGGACGCGGCAGCGGTTGACGATCCGGCAACGGCAGGTCGATCCGTGCACCGTAGAAGTCACCGCGCCGCAGGACTTTGGCGAACAAGCGCATCTGACCGCTGGTGCGCCCTCTTTCACCCTGTATCCGCCCTGCCGGCAATGCGGTTTCGCTGCAGACCACGGCCACGAAGTCATCGCCCAGCGCGTCCAGCTCATCGGCAATCGCATCGAGAAACTGCGCGCGGCGTTCGGCGCTGAGGCTGCGATACGCCGGATACGCCGCCGCAGCGGCCTTGGCGGCGGCGTCCACTTCCGCTTCCGTGGCCTGAATGAAATCGTGGGGCAATGCCTCGCCCGTGGTGGCGTCGACGCTTTGCAGCTTGACGTTGCCTTCCGCGCTGCGACGGCCGCCGATGTAGTTGTGACCGAGAATCTGAGTCATGGGATCTCCTTAAAGGGTGCCGATGCTGTCCGGTTCGAATGCGGCTGCGACCGGGGCGATGCCGTTGACCAGCGGTGCGCCGAATTCGGCCTGGCTGATCTCGAACACGTCGCCCGGCTGAGTGCGAATGCCATCGGCGAACGACAGGGTCGCCGTGCCGAAGAAGTGAATGTGCACGTCACCGGGACGCAGGAACTGGCTGTACTTGAAGTGGTGATATTCCAGGTTCGCCAGGCTGTGGCACATGTTGGCCTCGCCGCTGAGGAACTCGTTTTGCCACAGGACTTCGCCATCGCGCAGGATGCGGCTGGTGCCTGCCAGATGTTGAGGTAGCTCACCGACGCGAAGTTCCGGGCCGTAGCTGCAACTGCGCAGTTTCGAGTGGGCCAGGTACAGGTAATTTTTGCGTTCCATGACGTGATCGGAGAACTCGTTGCCCACCGCAAAACCGAGGCGATACGGCTTGCCGTCGTGGCCGATGATGTAGAGGCCGGCCATCTCCGGCTCCTCGCCGGCGTCTTCGGCAAACGGCGGCAGCGGGAACGGCTGACCGGGACGCACGACGATGCTGCCGTCGCCCTTGTAGAACCATTCCGGCTGTACGCCGGCCTGCCCCGCCGCCGGTTTTCCGCCCTCCACGCCCCATTTGAAGATGCGCATGGTGTCGGTCATCGCCGCTTCGTCGCCGGCCTGCTGGTGCATTTTGTCCCGGGCCGACGCGCTGCCGAGGTGCGTGAGACCGGTGCCGCTGACCAGCAGGTGCGCCGGGTCCGGGTGGTCCAGCGGTGGCAGGATGCGCAGATCTTTTAGTAACTGCGCGTAATCGTGACTGATGCCCAGGCCGAGGGTTTGCACTTGCTGCACAAGGGTGCTGCCGGCCTCGATCGCGGCCAGGGCCAGATCGCGAACCGTGCGCGCATCCTGCACTTCACGCACCAGACCGTCCTCGACCACCCCGACACGGCGCTCGCCGCTACTCAATTCGAATTGAACCAGATGCATAAATCCTCTCCTCTATACAAATCCTGAGTTCGGCACCGTCCCATTGTGGGAGCGGGCTTGCTCGCGAAAGCGGTGTGTCATTCAACTGTGAGGGTGGCTGACCCAGCGCATTCGCGAGCAAGCCCGCTCCCACATGGGTTGTGTACGGTTCTGCAGATTCAGGTATGGGTGGCGCCTCGCGCACTCGCTGCAAATTGCTCGACCGGCAGCACATGCTTGCGCTCCAGCAAGCGATAGACAACGCCCGTCAGAATCAGCCCGAACACCATCACGCCGGACAGGAAGTACAGGCCCGAAGCGAGGTTGCCGGTGTATTCCTTCAACGCGCCGATCACGAACGGGCCGATGTAGCCGCCGAGGTTGCCCACCGAGTTGATCAGCGCAATCCCGGCCGCCGCACTGGCACCGGCGAAGAAGCGACCCGGCAAAGTCCAGAACACCGCCGTGCAGGAAAACAGCGCGAACGCCACCAGACACAACGCCGCCAGTTGCGCCACCGGCAACGACAGCCAGGCGCTGAGGAACAGGCCAATCGCGCCCAGCACATAGAGCACCGCCAGATGGCCGTAACGATCATTCAAACGGTCGGAACTGCGCGGAATGATCAGCAGGCCGATGATCCCGAAAATGTACGGCACCGATGACACGAAACCGGTCACCAGATCGCTGCCGCCAAACTGTTTGATCAGGGTCGGCAGCCACAGGCCCAGACCATAAATACTCAGGGTCACCGGCAGATAGAACAGCGCCAGCAGCAACACGCGTTTGTCTTTTAGCGCATGCAGCGGATTGCCGTGACGGGTCTGGCCGTATTCCTGCAGGTCCTTTTTCAGCTCGCCGGTCAGCCAGTCCTTTTCAGCCTGGTCCATCCATTTCACTTGCTGCGGGCCGTCCGGCAGCCAGCGCAATACCGGCCAGGTCAGCAGGATCGCCGGGGTGCCGATGACGATGAACAGCCATTGCCAGCCGTGCAGGCCGAGGATGCCGTCCATGCCCAATAAACCGCCGGACACGGGGCCGGTGATCATCATCGCGATGGGTTGGGAAAGGATGAACAGCCCAAGGATCTTGCCGCGATGGCGCACCGGGAACCATTGGGTGATGTAGTACAGAACGCCGGGAAAGAACCCCGCCTCCGCCGCGCCGAGCAGAAAGCGCATGACGTAGAAACTGTGCGGGCCCTGGACGAATGCCATGCCGATGGTGATTGCGCCCCAGGTAATCATGATCCGCGCGAACCAGCGCCGCGCACCAAAGCGTTCGAGCATCAGGTTGCTGGGAATCTCTAACAGGAAGTAGCCGATGAAGAACAGCCCGGCACCGAGGCCGTAGGCGGCATCGCCGATGCCGATGTCGGCGCCCATGTGCAGCTTGGCGAAGCCGACGGCGGAGCGATCCACATAGGCGATCAGGTACAGCAGGATCAGGAAGGGAATCAGTTTCAGTGTGATGCGCCGGACAAGCCGCAGTTCCTGGCTCATGAGATCGGTCTCCGATTGTTGTTTTTATGGAACCTCGGGGGACGCCTCTCACGGAAAACCGCCAGGGCCATCCCTCCGTCGAAAACGACTATATAGTAATACTAATTACGCAACAACACTTCCAAACCGTCGATTTTGAGCTTATGTTTAGCCAAAGCTCGCAAACAATAGTCTTACAATAAGAGAATCGATCATGTCTGATAAGAAACCCACCCTGCGCTCCGCCCAATGGTTTGGCACGGCCGACAAGAACGGCTTCATGTACCGCAGCTGGATGAAGAATCAGGGCATCGCCGACCATCAGTTCCACGGCAAGCCGATCATCGGCATCTGCAACACCTGGTCGGAACTGACCCCGTGCAACGCGCACTTCCGCCAGATCGCGGAGCACGTCAAACGCGGGGTGATCGAGGCCGGTGGTTTCCCGGTGGAATTCCCGGTGTTCTCCAACGGCGAATCGAACCTGCGCCCGACCGCCATGCTCACCCGCAACCTGGCGAGCATGGACGTCGAGGAAGCGATTCGCGGCAACCCGATTGACGGCGTGGTGCTGCTGACCGGTTGCGACAAGACCACTCCGGCCCTGCTGATGGGCGCGGCCAGTTGCGACGTGCCGGCGATCGTCGTCACCGGCGGGCCGATGCTCAACGGCAAGCACAAGGGCAAGGACATTGGTTCCGGCACTGTGGTCTGGCAGCTCAGCGAACAGGTCAAGGCCGGGACCATCACGATTGACGACTTCCTGGCGGCCGAGGGCGGCATGTCCCGCTCGGCCGGCACCTGCAACACCATGGGCACCGCTTCGACCATGGCCTGCATGGCCGAAGCACTCGGCACTTCGCTTCCGCACAACGCGGCGATTCCGGCGGTGGATGCGCGGCGTTATGTGCTGGCGCATATGTCCGGAATGCGCGCGGTCGAGATGGTTCGAGAGGATCTGAAACTGTCGAAGATCCTGACCAAGGAAGCCTTCGAAAACGCGATCCGGGTCAACGCGGCGATTGGCGGTTCGACCAACGCCGTGATCCACCTCAAAGCCATCGCAGGGCGCATCGGCGTCGAGCTGGATCTGGACGACTGGACCCGCATCGGTCGCGGCATGCCGACCATCGTCGACCTGCAACCGTCCGGGCGTTTCCTGATGGAAGAGTTCTACTACGCGGGCGGCTTGCCGGCCGTGCTGCGGCGCCTCGGCGAGGCCAATCTGATTCCGAATCCGAACGCATTGACCGTCAACGGCAAATCCATCGGCGAGAACACCAAGGACGCACCAATCTACGGTGAAGACGAAGTGATCCGCACCCTCGACAATCCGATCCGCGCCGACGGCGGCATCTGCGTGTTGCGCGGTAACCTGGCGCCACTGGGCGCGGTGCTCAAACCATCAGCCGCCACGCCGGAACTGATGCAGCACCGTGGCCGCGCGGTCGTGTTCGAGAACTTCGACATGTACAAGGCGCGGATCAACGACCCGGAACTGGAGGTCGATGCCAACTCGATTCTGGTGATGAAGAATTGCGGGCCGAAGGGTTATCCGGGCATGGCCGAAGTCGGCAACATGGGGCTGCCGGCCAAGTTGCTGGCGCAGGGCGTGACCGACATGGTGCGCATCTCCGACGCGCGGATGAGCGGCACCGCTTACGGCACTGTTGTCTTGCACGTCGCCCCGGAAGCGGCGGCCGGCGGGCCCTTGGCGGCAGTGAAGGAAGGCGACTGGATCGAGCTGGACTGCGCCAGCGGGCGTTTGCACCTGGACATTCCGGACGCTGAACTGGCGGCGCGCATGGCGGATCTGCAACCGCCGCAGCAATTGTTGGTGGGTGGGTATCGTCAGTTGTATATCGACCATGTTCTGCAGGCGGATCAAGGTTGCGATTTCGACTTCCTCGTCGGTTGCCGAGGGGCTGAAGTGCCGCGCCATTCCCACTGACACCGCCATTACCTTGTGGGAGCGGGCTTGCTCGCGAAAGCGGATTGTCAGCAACCTGTGTTTGTCTGACACACCGCTTTCGCGAGCAAGCCCGCTCCCACATTTGCTCTGTATCTGCCTCAAGACTGTGTGGTGCCTGCTATGATGCGCGGCATCTCCATCGCTCAGGATCGCGCCGCTCCCCATGGATTACCGCAAACCTTCCGACCGTAAAAGCATGCACTCGCGCATCGTCCAGGAGCTGGGCATGCAGATTGTTTCCGGACGCTTTCTGCCCTGCGACAAGCTGCCCGCCGAAGCCTTGCTCTGCGAGGAGTACGCGGTCAGCCGGCCGGTGTTGCGCGAAGCCACCCGAGTGCTGGTCGCCAAGGGCCTGGTGTATTCGAAACCGCGCGTCGGTACCGTGGTCAAGCCGCGCCGCGAATGGCACATGCTCGACCCGGACGTGCTGCACTGGCTGATGCAAAGCAGCCCGCAGAACGAGTTCTTCAACGTCCTGACCAGCGTGCGCAGCATCATTGAACCGGCCGCCGCCGCCCTCGCCGCCCAGCACGCGACCGATGCCGACATTGCGTCGATTGCCGAAGCGTACCAGCGCATGGAAGCCGCGCCGACACCGGAGGCCTTGCTGCAACCGGATCTGGACTTTCACAGCCGGATTGCCGATGCGACTCACAACGATTTGCTGGCGAATCTGTGCAATATGTTGTCGGTGGCGATTGCCGAGGCGCTGAAGCATTCGAACCAGCGGCCGAATCTGCATGAGCTGGCATTGCCTCGCCACAAGGCGATTTTGACGGCGATCGAGAATCGGGATGCGTTAGGGGCGCGGCATGCGACGCTGGTGCAACTGGACGATGCACGGAGTGCCTTGAGTGTTGTGCTCGGCACCGAACTCTCCTGAACACAACAAAACCCTGTGCGAGCTGGCTTGCCAGCGATGAAGGCTGAACATTCAACATTGGTGTGGGCTGCTGATCCGCTATCGCTGGCAAGCCAGCTCCCACAGGGTTAATCGTGAACTTCGCGACATAAAAAAGCCGCAACCCTCGGGTTGCGGCTTTTTCGTTTCATGCTCGCCGATCAGTGGGCAAACAGTGAATTCCCCTTCTGCCCCGCCAGTTTCTCCGGCTTGATCAGGAACTTCGCCAGTGCCGGCAGCAGCCACAGCGCACCGAACATGTTCCACAGCAGCATGAAGGTCAGCATCAGGCCCATGTCGGCCTGGAACTTGATCGCCGAGAAGATCCAGGTGCACACGCCGATGGCCAGGCAGAGACCGGTGAACAGCACCGCTTTACCGGTGGATTTCAGGGTCTGGTAATAGGCTTCCTGCAACGGCAGGCCGGCACGCAGGAAACTTTCCAGACGGCTGTAGATGTAGATGCCGTAGTCCACGCCGATCCCCACGCCCAGCGCCACCACCGGCAGCGTCGCCACCTTCACGCCGATGCCCATGAACGCCATCAGCGCGTTGCCCAGCACCGAGGTCAGCACCAGCGGCAGCACGATGCACAAGGTCGCCGCCCATGAACGGAAGGTGATCATGCACATGACCGCCACGCAGATGTACACCAGGATCAGGATAGTCAGTTCAGCCTGCTTGATGACTTCGTTAGTCGCCGCTTCGATCCCGGCGTTACCGGCCGCGAGGATGAATTCCAGACCCTCCTTGTTGTTGTCCTTGGCGAATTCCTGCACGGCTTTTACAGCGCGATCCAGGGTTTCAGCCTTGTGATCATTGAGGAACACCAGCACCGGGGCCAGCGAGCAACTGTTGTTGTACAGGCCATCAGCCCGGGCGATGGAGTTGTTCAGCACATCCGGGTTGCGTGACAGGGTTTCCCATTTCAGGTTGCCCTCGTTCATGCCCTTGATCATCTGCTTGGACACCGTCACCAGCGAGATCGCCGATTGCACGCCCTCGGTGTTCTGCATCTTCCACATCAGCTCGTCGATTGGCGCCATGGCCTCATAGCGCGAGCAACCTTCGGACTTGGTCTTGACCATCACAACCAGCACGTCGGAGCTGGTGGAATAGTTGTTGATGATGAAGTTGTTGTCCTTGTTGTAGCGCGAGTCCGGACGCAGTTCCGGCGCGCCCTGGTCGAGGTCGCCGATCTTCAGGTTCTGGCTGTACCAGAGGCCACCACCGAAGGCGATCAGGGCCAGGGCAATGGAAACCGGTGCGACTTTCGGGCTGGCGAAATTCGACAGCAGACGCCAGAACGGGTGTTCGCGGTTTGCGTCCTTCTTGCTCTTGGCGATCGCACGTTTGCTGATGCCGACATAGGAGATCGCCACCGGCAGCAGGATCAGGTTGGTGAACACGATCACCGCCACACCGATGGAGGCGCCGATGGCCAGCTCGCGAATCACACCGATGTCGATGATCAGCAGTGTGATGAAGCCCACCGCGTCCGCCAGAATCGCGATCATGCCTGGCAGGAACAATTGCCGGAACGTGCGCCGGGCGGCGGTCAGGGCGTTGTCCGCCTCGCTCGATTGCAGGGCGATACCGTTGATTTTCTGCACGCCGTGGGAGATCCCGATGGCGAAAATCAGGAACGGCACCAGCATCGAGTACGGATCCAGGCCGAACCCGAAGAAGTGCATCAGCCCGAGTTGCCAGACCACCGCAACCAGCGTGGTGCTCAACACCGCCACGGTACTGCGCAGGCAGTTGGTAAACCACAGCAGCAGAATCAGGGTGATGACGAAGGCGATGCCGAAGAACATCACCACCATCACCAGGCCATCGATCAGGTCGCCGACCTTCTTGGCGAAACCGACGATGTGGATCTTGACGTTGGGGTTCTGCGCTTCGAACTTGTTGCGGATCTTGTCTTCGAGCTCATGGGAGAACTGGCGATAGTCCAGCGCCAGCAGCTTGCCCTGGTCCTGCGGGTCCGGGTAGGACTCCAGCAGCGGGATGTCGACGATGCTCGACTTGAAGTCGTTGGCCACCAGACGCCCGACCTGGCCGGACTTGAGTACGTTGTTGCGCAGCAGATCGAGGCTGTCCTGGGAGCCATTGTAGCTTTGCGGTATCACTTCGCCGCCGGCAAAACCTTCCTCGGTCACTTCGGTCCAGCGCACGCTCGGGCTCCACAGCGACTTGAGGCCGGAACGGTCGACGCCGGAGATGTAGAACACCTCGTCGTTGATCTGACGCAGGGTCTCCATGTACTCCTTGGAGAAGATGTCGCCGTCCTTCGCTTCCACCGAAATGCGCACGGTGTTGCCCAGGTTCGCCAGATCGTTGCGGTGCTCCATCATCTTTTCAATGAACGGATGCTTGAGCGGGATCATCTTTTCGAAACTGGTGGACGGACGGATCAGCGTGGCCTGCCAGAACAGGAAAATGCTGACCAGCAGGCAGATCACGATCACTGCCGGGCGGTTGTTGAAGATCAGGCGCTCGAGAAACGTCGCCTTGTCCTGATGATGAGTGCTCAAGGAAGTCATAGCCCCGCCTTCTTATTATTGATTCGGCTCATTTGCCCAGCTCGGCGCCGTTCGCGGTTGTCACCCGAACGCCACCCTGCCCGCTCAGGATCAGATTGCCGTTGCCGGCGGCGGTGACCGACGACAGCGAGATGCGATCCGGACGGTTGAACACGCTGAAGGTTTCGCCGTTGTCACTGCTGCTGACCACCGAGCCGCCGTTGCCGACGATGACGATGGAGCCGTCGTCGAGCAGTGTGGCGCCGGACAGGCCGAACTCCAGCGAACCGCGCGCAGCTTTCAGTTCGACCTGCTCCCAGGTACTGCCGAAATCGGTGGAGCGGTACAGGTTGCCGCGCAGACCATAGGCCAGCAGGGTTTGCGGTTGCGCCGTGCCGATCACGCCGAACAGCGAACCTTCGTACGGGCCTTCGAGTTTTTCCCAGGTCTGACCACAGTCGGCGGAGCGGAACATGCTGCCCGACTCACCGACGATGAACAGGCCGGCGTCTTTTACCGAAGCGATGGCGTTGAGGTGGAACTGATCTTCGTTGTCGAGGCGATCGCTGACGTCTTCCCAGTGTTTGCCACCGTCGGTGGTTTCCAGCAGCGCGCCGTAGGCACCCACGGCCAGACCGCTGTTGACGTCCTTGAACCAGACGTCGAGCAGCGGCGATTCGCGCTTGAGGTCTTCGAACTGTTTGGTCCAGGTCAGGCCGCCATCTTCGCTGGCGAGGATCTGTGCGTCGTGGCCGACGGCCCAGCCATGCTTGTCATCGACAAAATACACGGCGGTCAGCAACTGGCGGCTCGGCACTTTCGCCTGGGTCCAGGTCTTGCCCTGATCGTCGGAATAGAGAATGTGCCCGCGATCCCCGACCGCCACCAGCCGGGTTCCGGCGTGAACGACATCGAGCATCAGGCTTTTCGAGGCCTTGGCCGATTCGGTGGAATAGACCACGTCGGCGGGCGCTTCGGCCGCCAGGACAGGCGCCGACAAGGTGGCAAAGCCCAGCAGAGAGAGTGCTGTGGCCAGCAACGCGGTGTTGCGTAACGCCGGCGGGCGGCAACGACTCATAGACCTTCCCCTGTTTATTATTGTTGGTCATGGATCTTAAAGGGCGCCGCAAGGGTGCTCACGGTGACTGCCTGGTCACAGCATAGTCCTGAAACCCGCCATCCAGAGCCCCTTCGGAAGCTGGCTCATCCTATCGGGCATTCGAAACGTCTGACAATCGGCGCAACGTTATCTTTTGTTAACCGAAAGGGACTACAGCGGCGGCTGAATGCGCGGGCATTCGTCCGACTGATGGCAGGGAATCTTGCGAGGGGGACTTGCACGATCGGTATTATGGTATACCATCAGACGCACAGACACTCTTTATCCCCTACGGAGCAGCTCATGAGTTTCGAAATTCGCAAGATCGTCAGCTATGTCGAAGAGACCTTCATTGAAGGCGGCAAGGCATCCGACACCCCGGTGACCATGGTCGGCCTGGCTGTCGTGATGAAGAACCCGTGGGTCGGCAATGGCTTTGTCGAAGACCTCAAGCCGCAGATCCGCGCCAATTGCTCCGACCTCGGCGCGATGATGGTCGAGCGTCTGGTGGGCATCATCGGCGGTGCCGAGAAGATCGAGGCTTACGGCAAAGCGGCCGTGGTCGGCGCCGATGGTGAAATCGAGCACGCGTCGGCGGTGATCCACACCCTGCGCTTCGGCAACCACTACCGCGAAGCGGTCAAGGCCAAGAGTTATCTGAGCTTCACCAACAAGCGTGGCGGCCCGGGCACTTCGATCCAGATCCCGATGATGCACAAGGACGACGAAGGCCTGCGCTCGCACTACATCACTCTGGAAATGCAGATCGAAGACGCCCCGCGCGCCGACGAAATTGTCGTGGTGCTCGGTTGCGCCGACGGTGGTCGCCTGCACCCGCGCATCGGCAACCGTTACATCGATCTGGAAGAACTGGCCGCCGAAAAAGCCCAGTAATCACAATAAAAAAGGCATTGCAGGAGCGCTCCATGATTCGGCTCACCGCTGAACTCACCCCGGCCGGCACCAGTTATCTGGCGACCGGCCAAGGCCAACCCGTGGTGTTGATCCACGGTGTGGGCCTGAACAAAGAAATGTGGGGCGGCCAGATCGTCGGCCTGGCCACGCAATACCGGGTGATCGCCTACGACATGCTCGGCCATGGCGCCAGCCCGCGACCGGCCAGCGGCACCTCGTTGCTCGGTTATGCCGATCAGTTGCTGGAGCTGCTCGATCACCTGCAATTGCCCGAGGCGTCGGTGATCGGCTTTTCCATGGGCGGTCTGGTGGCGCGGGCGTTTGCCCTGCATTACCCGGAACGCCTGAAAAGCCTGGTGGTGCTCAACAGCGTGTTCAACCGCAGCGAAGAGCAGCGCGCCGGCGTCATCGCCCGTACCGCGCAGGCCGCCGAACACGGGCCGGACGCGAATGCCGAAGCGGCACTGTCGCGCTGGTTCAGCCGCGAATATCAGGCGGCCAACCCGGCGCAGATCGCTGCGATCCGCCAGACCCTGGCCGGCAATGATCCGCAGGGTTACCTGACCACCTACGAATTGTTCGCCACCCAGGACATGTACCGCGCCGACGACCTGGGCAGCATCCAGGCGCCGACGCTGATCGCCACCGGCGAGCTGGACCCCGGATCGACCCCGGAAATGGCCGAGCAACTGGCCGCGCGCATTCCCGGTGCGAAGGTTGCCGTGCTGCCCGAGCAACGGCATATGATGCCGGTAGAGTCGCCACGGCTGGTCAACCAGACGCTGCTGGAATTTCTCGACACCGCACACGCCCGACAAAACCATATAAAGGGGATCGTTGCATGACGCTCGCACGCTTCCAGATGTGCATCGGCGGAGAATGGGTCGACGCCCTCTCCGGCAAGACTTTCGAAAGCCTCAACCCGGCGTTGGCCGAGCCTTGGGCCGAACTGCCCGACGCGGATGAAGCCGATGTCGAACGCGCCGTGCAAGCGGCACAGACCGCTTTCGACAGCCCGGCATGGCGTGGTTTGACCGCCACCGCGCGCGGCAAACTGTTGCGTCGTCTCGGTGACCTGATCGCCGAGAACAAGGAACAACTGGCGCAGCTGGAAAGCCGCGACAACGGCAAACTGATCCGCGAAACACGGGGTCAGGTCGGTTATCTGCCGGAGTTTTTCCATTACACCGCCGGCCTCGCCGACAAGCTCGAAGGCGGCACTCTGCCGCTGGATAAACCCGATCTGTTCGCCTACACCGTGCACGAAGCCATGGGTGTGGTTGCCGCAATCATTCCGTGGAACAGTCCGCTTTACCTGACCGCGATCAAACTGGCGCCGGCATTGGCAGCGGGCAACACCATCGTGATCAAGCCATCGGAGCACGCCTCGGCGACCATTCTCGAACTGGCGCGTCTGGCCCTTGAAGCCGGGATTCCGCCGGGCGTGGTCAACGTCGTCACTGGTTACGGCCCGAGCACGGGCGCCGCCCTCACCCGCCATCCGCTGATCCGCAAGATCGCCTTCACCGGCGGCGCGGCCACGGCCCGGCATGTGGTGCGCAGCAGCGCCGAGAACTTCGCCAAGCTGTCGCTGGAACTGGGCGGCAAGTCGCCGAACATCATCTTCGCCGACGCCGATCTCGACAGCGCAATCAATGGCGCCATTGCCGGGATCTATGCGGCGTCCGGGCAGAGTTGCGTCTCCGGTTCACGACTGCTGGTGCAGGACGAAATCTACGACGAATTCGTCAGCCGACTGGTGGAGCGCGCCCAGCGCATCCGCATCGGCAACCCGCAGGACGACAGCAGCGAAATGGGCCCGATGGCCACCGCGCAACAATTGGCGGTGGTTGAAGGTCTGGTGGCTGATGCGATTGCCGAAGGTGCGCGCCTGCGTCTGGGCGGCAAGCGCCCGAGCGGCGTGGGTGATGGCTGGTTCTACGAACCGACGCTGTTCGAATGCGACCGCAATTCGATGAAGATCATGCAGGAAGAAGTCTTCGGTCCGGTGGCATCGGTCATCCGTTTCAAGGACGAAGCCGAAGCACTGGCGATTGCCAACGACTCGCAGTTCGGCCTCGCCGCCGGCATCTGGACCCGCGATCTGGGCCGCGCCCATCGCCTGGCCCGGGACGTGCGTTCGGGAATCATCTGGGTCAACACCTACCGCGCGGTGTCGGCGATGGCACCGATTGGCGGCTTCAAGAACAGTGGCTATGGACGCGAAAGCGGCATCGATTCGGTGCTGGCCTACACCGAACTGAAAACGGTGTGGATCAACCTCTCTCAGGCGCCGATGCCTGATCCGTTTGTGATGCGTTAGGAGTCCTGCGCCATGATCGAACCCGGCATTTACAAAGACGTCATGAGCTCGTTCCCGTCCGGGGTCACGGTGGTCACCACCCTCGACCCGGATGGCGCCATCGTCGGGATCACCGCCAGCGCTTTCAGTGCGCTGTCGATTGATCCGGCGCTGGTGCTGTTTTGCCCCAACTACGCCTCCGACACCTACCCGGTGCTGCGCGACAGCAAGCGTTTCGCGATCCATTTGCTGTCCGCCGACCAGACCGCCGAGGCCTACGCCTTCGCCGGCAAAGGCAAGGACAAGGCCAACGGCATCGAGTGGCATTTGAGCGAACTGGGTAACCCGATCCTCGCCAAAGCCACGGCGATCATCGAGTGCGAACTGTGGCGCGAGTACGACGGCGGTGACCACGCGATTATCGTCGGCGCGGTGAAGAATCTGATCCTGCCGGAGCAACCGGTGACGCCGATGATTTATCACAAGGGCAAGCTCGGCGCGTTGCCTACCTTGGCCTGAAAGATTCACACAAATCCCACTGTGGGAGCGGGCTTGCTCGCGAAGGCGTCGTGTCAGTCGACATCTATGCTGAGTGAGCTACCGCATTCGCGAGCAAGCCCGCTCCCACGAGGGAAATGTGGTGACTGGAGGATTTATGAGTAACGAGAGGTATGAAAAGGGCCTGAAGATCCGCACCCAGGTGCTCGGCGAAGCCTACGTGCAACGCTCGATCGAGAGCGCCGACGACTTCACCCGCCCGCTGCAGGAAATGGTCACCGAATACTGCTGGGGCCACGTCTGGGGACGCGATGGCCTGTCGCTCAAGGAGCGCAGCATGATCAACCTGGCGATGATCTCGGCGCTCAACCGCCCGCACGAACTGAAACTGCATGTGCGCGGCGCCTTGCGTAACGGCCTGAGTCGTGAGCAAATACGCGAAATTCTGCTTCAGGTCGGTATTTATTGCGGCGTCCCGGCAGCCGTGGACAGTTTCCGGCTTGCCCGTGAAGCCTTCGCCGAAGCCGACGCCGAGGCCTCCAGTTAACCCCTCGGCTGTTTGAATGCCCGTCTGGCATGGACAGCCACCTTAAAGAGCGGACCCCATGAAACGCCTGCCACTCGACGACAGCTTCAAGGTCAATCGCAACCCCGTCACCCTGCGCGAAATCGTGCTGGATAAACTGCGAAGCGCCATCATGAACTTCCAGCTGCTGCCGGGCGATCGCCTGGTGGAGCGCGATCTGTGCGATCGCCTGGGCGTGAGCCGTACGTCGGTGCGTGAAGCCTTGCGTCACCTGGAATCCGAAGGCCTGGTGGAGTTCGCCGACGCCAAGGGCCCGCGAGTGGCGATCATCACTCTCGCCGATGCGGTCGACATCTATGAGCTGCGTTGCGTACTCGAAGGCCTGATCGTCCAGCTGTTCACCCTGCGCGCCAAGGCCAAGGACATCAAGGCCCTGGAAAAAGCCCTCGACGAGAACCGCAAGGCGCTCAAGGACGGCGAGCTGCAACAGGTGATCGACTCGGTGCAGGGTTTCTACGACGTGCTGCTCGAAGGCTCGGGCAACCATGTCGCGGCCACTCAGCTGCGTCAATTGCAGGCGCGGATCAGCTACCTGCGCGCGACGTCGGTGTCCCAGGAGAACCGTCGCGGCGCCAGTAATCACGAAATGGAAAAAATGGTCGAGGCGATCAAGAGCGGTGACGCACTCGCAGCGCATCAGGCCTGCGTCGATCACGTTCGTGCGGCGGCGGCAGTGGCCCTCGATTATCTGAAGCGCAAACAGGAAGAAACCGGCGCCACACCGGCGATCACCCTGCCCATCGCGCTGAAAGAACCGCGCATAGGTCACTGACATGTTCAGCCCGAGCTTTTGCCCGAAATGCGGTGGCGCCGACCTCGGTCAGCAAGTGCCGCCGGGCGATACGCACGAGCGCCTGATGTGCCGCGGCTGCGGCTACATCCACTACGTAAACCCGAAAATCATTGCCGGCTGCATCATCGAGCAGGACGGCAAATACCTCTTGTGCCAACGGGCGATCCCACCGCGCCCCGGCACCTGGACCCTGCCCGCCGGTTTCATGGAAAGCGGCGAAACCACCGAACAGGCCGCCCTGCGCGAAGTCTGGGAAGAAAGCGGCGTACGCGCGGAAATCGTCTCGCCTTACTCGATCTTCAGCGTGCCGAAGATCAGCGAGGTCTACATCATCTTCCGCGCCCTCGCACTGGAGATCACTGGCGAGTACGGCCCGGAAACCCTGGACTGCAAATTCTTCGCCCCCGAAGACATTCCGTGGGACCAGATCTACTACCCGGCGATCCGGCAGATTCTCGAACGCTACATCGAGGAACGCCAGGCCGGGGTGTATGGCATGTACATGGGCAATGACGACAGCGGCAAGATTCATTTCATGCGTTGAAATATTACCTGTCCTTCTGTTCCTGATCGTTCCTACGCTCCGCGTGGGAATGCCTCTTCGGACGCTCCGCGTTCGGCTCTGAAAGGGACGCGGAGCGTCCCGGGCTGCATTCCCACGCAGAGCGTGGGAACGATCAGAGGTAGGCGATGCCTTCCACAATAATGATCTCCGCCCTCGCCCACTCCTCCCGATAGCTCTTCGCTTCCTGATACGCCGCCGAGCGGTAGCAAGCCACCGCCTGCTCGTAACTGTCGAACTCGATCACCACGCTGCGCTGTGGCGTCGCCCGCCCTTCCATCGCTTCGCTGCGCCCGCCTCTGGCCAGAAACTTTGCGCCGAACTCGGCGAACGCCTTCGGAGCGCGCTGGGTGTATTGGCTGTAGTGATCGGGATCGGTGATGTCCACGTGAGCAATCCAGTACGCCTTCATAGTGACCTCTTGGTTGATTTTGTATTATGGTATACCACGAATTTCATCCACATCGAGAGTCCAGCATGGCCTTCAACAGCATCGAAGAAATCATCGAAGATTATCGCCTCGGCAAAATGGTGTTGCTGGTCGATGACGAGGATCGGGAAAACGAAGGCGACCTGCTGCTGGCCGCCGACCGTTGCACGCCCGAGGCGATCAGTTTCATGGCTCGTGAGGCACGCGGGCTGATATGCCTGACGTTGACTGACGATCATTGCCAGCGCCTGGGACTGGAGCAAATGGTGCCGAGCAATGGCAGCGTATTCAGCACCGCGTTCACGGTCTCCATCGAAGCGGCGGTCGGCGTTACTACCGGCATTTCTGCTGCCGACCGCGCATGCACGGTGGCTGCTGCGGTGGCGCCCAATGCTCGCGCAGAAGACCTGGTGCAGCCCGGCCATATCTTCCCGCTGCGTGCGAAGGAAGGTGGCGTGCTGACCCGTGCCGGTCACACCGAGGCAGGTTGCGACTTGGCGCGTCTGGCCGGCTTCACGCCCGCCTCGGTGATTGTCGAAGTGATGAACGACGACGGCACCATGGCCCGCCGCCCGGATCTGGAAATCTTCGCGCGCAAGCACGGGATCAAGATCGGCACCATTGCCGACCTGATCCACTATCGCCTGAGCACCGAACACACCATCGAGCGCATCGGCGAGCGGGAACTGCCGACGGTGCATGGCACCTTCCGTTTGATCACTTTCGAAGATCGCATCGAGGGCGGCGTGCACATGGCGATGGTCATGGGCGAATTGCGCCGTGAGGAACCGACGCTGGTGCGTGTGCATGTGATCGATCCGCTGCGCGATCTGGTCGGCGCCGAGTACAGCGGGCCGACGAACTGGACGTTGTGGGCGGCGCTGCAACGGGTCGCGGCCGAGGGCCATGGCGTGGTCGTGGTGCTGGCCAATCATGAATCGTCGCAAGCGTTGCTGGAGCGTGTGCCGCAATTGACTCAACCGCCACGGCAGTTCAGTCGTTCGCAATCGCGAATCTATTCCGAGGTGGGCACCGGGGCGCAGATTCTGCAGAACCTGGGCGTCGGCAAGCTGCGCCACCTGGGCCCGCCGCTGAAATATGCCGGTTTGACCGGCTACGATCTTGAGGTGGTCGAGAGCATTCCGTTCACCGAATAACCCTGTTTGCCAGATAGCCGGTACGGCAAAGTGCTTGCACAAAGTTTGGAATACCATAATATGATATTCCATAGACCGGACGAACTGAAAAACCGTCCTGCTACTGCTCCCGACAGGCGGGCAACAACGCAAGCCCGCTCAAAAACACAACAATGAGGGCGTAAAAATGGTGTTGAACAAAGCTGCAACCGCGATCTTTCTTGCGGGACTGCTGAGCGTGACCGGTCAGGCCGCGATGGCCGCCGAGAGTGTGAACTTTGTCAGCTGGGGCGGTAGCACCCAGGATGCGCAGAAACAGGCCTGGGCTGATCCGTTCAGCAAGGCCAGCGGCATCACCGTCGTGCAGGACGGCCCGACCGACTACGGCAAACTCAAGGCCATGGTCGAAAGCGGCAACGTGCAATGGGACGTGGTCGACGTCGAAGCCGACTTCGCCCTGCGCGCCGCCTCAGAAGGCCTGCTCGAACCCCTCGATTTCAAACAGATCCAGCGCGACAAGATCGACCCGCGCTTCGTCAGCGACTACGGCGTCGGCTCGTTCTTCTTCTCCTTCGTCCTTGGCTATAACGAGGGCAAGCTCGGTGCCAACAAGCCGCAGGACTGGAGCGCGCTGTTCGACACCAAGACCTTCCCCGGCAAACGCGCCCTGTACAAATGGCCGAGCCCCGGCGTGCTTGAACTGGCCCTGCTCGCCGATGGCGTAGCGGCCGACAAGCTCTACCCGCTGGATCTGGATCGCGCCTTCAAGAAACTCGACACCATCAAGAAAGACATCGTCTGGTGGGGCGGCGGCGCGCAGTCGCAACAACTGCTGGCCTCCGGTGAAGCGAGCATGGGTCAGTTCTGGAATGGCCGGATTCATGCCCTGCAAGAAGACGGCGCACCGGTCGGCGTGAGCTGGAAACAGAACCTGGTCATGGCCGACATTCTGGTCGTGCCAAAGGGTTCGAAAAACAAGGACGCGGCGATGAAGTTCCTGGCCAGCGCCAGCAGTGCCAAAGGCCAGGCGGACTTCTCCAACCTGACCGCCTACGCCCCGGTCAACGTCGACAGCGTGCAGCGTCTGGACTCGACGCTGGCCCCGAACCTGCCGACTGCCTACGCTAAGGATCAGATCACTCTTGATTTCGCGTACTGGGCCAAAAACGGTCCGGCCATCGCGACACGGTGGAACGAATGGCTGGTCAAATGAAAATGGCGGCCACCGCGTCCCGTCCCTCCACTGCCACCGGGAGCGCCGCAAGCGCTGCCGGCCCGGCATCCGGCAAGGCGAGTGCCATGGCGCAAGCCCCGTCTCTCAAGCAACGCTGGCGCGGCGCCGGCAACCTAGCGCCGGCGCTGTTGTTCCTCGGTCTGTTCTTTCTCGCCCCGCTGATTGGCTTGTTGCTGCGCGGCGTGCTGGAACCGGTGCCGGGCCTTGGCAACTATGAACAACTGTTCGCCAACTCGGCGTACGCCCGGGTGCTGTTCAATACCTTTTCGGTGGCGGGACTGGTGACAGTATTCAGCCTGCTGCTGGGCTTCCCGCTGGCCTGGGCAATCACCCTGGTGCCACGGGGCTGGGGCCGCTGGATTCTCAACATCGTGCTGTTGTCGATGTGGACCAGCCTCCTCGCCCGCACCTATTCGTGGCTGGTGCTGTTGCAGGCTTCGGGTGTCATCAATAAAGCCTTGATGGCCATGGGCATCATCGATCAGCCGCTGGAAATGGTGCACAACCTGACCGGCGTGGTGATCGGCATGAGCTACATCATGATTCCGTTCATCGTGCTGCCGTTGCAGGCGACCATGCAGGCCATCGACCCGATGATCCTGCAGGCCGGTTCGATCTGTGGCGCGAGTCCCTGGACCAACTTCTTCCGGGTGTTCCTGCCGCTGTGCCGGCCGGGTCTGGCGTCCGGCGGGTTGATGGTGTTCGTGATGTCGCTCGGTTACTACGTCACCCCGGCGCTGCTGGGCGGGGCGCAGAACATGATGCTGCCGGAATTCATCATTCAGCAGGTGCAATCGTTCCTCAACTGGGGTCTGGCCAGCGCCGGCGCCGCGTTGCTGATCGTCATCACGCTGGTGCTGTTCTACGTCTACCTGAAGCTGCAACCGGAATCCCCGGTTGGCGCCAGTCACGCGAGGTAAGCCGAGATGCTCCTGACGCCCAATGCCATGAGTCGCCGGATGCGCTTCGGCCTGTATTTCACCACCGGGCTGATCGGCCTGTTCCTGCTGTTGCCGATCGTGTTCATCGTCCTGCTGTCGTTCGGTTCGTCCCAGTGGCTGGTGTTCCCGCCACCGGGCTGGACGCTGAAATGGTACGTACAGTTCTTCTCCAATGCCGACTGGATGAGCGCAGCGTTGGCCAGTCTCAAGGTTGCGGTGCTGACCACGATCTGCGCCGTCGCCCTCGGTTTGCCGACGGCCTTTGCGCTGGTGCGCGGACGTTTCCCAGGCCGGGAAATGCTCTACGGTCTGTTCACCCTGCCGATGATCGTGCCGCTGGTGATCATCGCGGTGGCGGTGTACGCGCTGTTCCTCAAGCTCGGCTACACCGGTACGTTGTTCGCCTTCGTCGTCAGCCATGTAATCGTCGCGCTGCCGTTCACCATCATCTCGATCATCAACTCGCTGAAGCTGTTCGATCAGTCGATTGAAGACGCGGCGGTGATCTGCGGGGCCTCACGCCTGCAAGCGGTGTTCAAGGTGACCTTCCCGGCGATTCGTCCGGGAATGGTGGCCGGCGCCCTCTTCGCTTTCCTGGTTTCCTGGGACGAAGTAGTGCTCAGCGTGATGATGGCCAGCCCGACCCTGCAAACCCTTCCCGTGAAAATGTGGACCACCCTGCGCCAGGATCTGACGCCCGTGATCGCCGTCGCTTCGACGCTGCTGATCGGCCTGTCGGTATTGGTCATGGTGATCGCCGCCGCCCTGCGCCGGCGCAACGAAATCAGCGCCTGAGCGCCCAGGAGTACGACATGAGTGCCGTGATCAAAGACGCATCCCAGCAGAACGACAACCCCCTGGTCAGCCTGCGCAACCTGAACAAGCACTACGGCGATTTCGCGGCCGTGGACAACATCTCGCTGGACATCAAGGACGGCGAATTCCTGACCTTCCTCGGTTCCAGCGGCTCGGGCAAAAGCACCACGCTGTCGATGCTCGCCGGATTCGAAACCCCGAGCAGCGGCGAGATCCTGGTCAACGGACAGTCGCTGGTGAACGTGCCGCCGCACAAGCGCGACATCGGCATGGTGTTCCAGCGTTATTCGCTGTTCCCGCACCTGTCGGTACGCGACAACATCGCGTTCCCGCTGGCGATCCGCAAACTCGCTGCGGCCGAGCGGGACAAGCGCGTCGATGCGATGTTGAAACTGGTGCAGTTGGAGCAATTCGCCCATCGCCGCCCTTCGCAACTCTCTGGCGGCCAGCAACAACGGGTCGCCATCGCTCGCGCTCTGGTTTACGAACCACGCATTCTGCTGATGGACGAACCGCTCGGTGCGCTGGACAAGAAACTGCGCGAAGACCTTCAGGACGAATTGCGCCAGCTGCACCGGCGCCTCGGCATCACCATCGTCTACGTGACCCACGACCAGGAAGAAGCCATGCGCCTGTCCCAGCGCATCGCGATTTTCAGTCACGGCAAGATTGTCGGGCTCGGCAGCGGCTATGACCTTTATCAGAATCCGCCGAATGCGTTTGTGGCGTCGTTTCTGGGTAACTCGAACTTTCTCAAGCTCAAGGCACAGGGTAATGCGGCGGCGAGTTTTGAGGGGCAGCCGCTGTCGATCCGTCTCACCGCTGGATTGCAGACCGGGCAGGATGTTTTGCTGATGGTGCGCCCGGAAAAGGCGTTGGCGTTGAGTGCGCAGCAAGCGAATGACGAGCCGTTGGCGGCGGGCTGGAATGAGGTTTCGGCGAAGGTGGTTGAGGTGTTGTTTCTGGGAGAGAGTCAGACGTGCAGTGTCGTCACGTCAGGTGGCACCTCCATGACGGTGAAGGCGCTATCGGCGGCCGGGATGCCGTTGAAGGCTGGGGATCCCGTGCAAGTACGCTGGGCTACGGCGGATGCATGCGTCTATACCGAGTGGTCCGAAAGCGACTTGAACAAAGCTGCCGGATCACACTAGTTCTTCAGAAAACAACGGAACCCTGTGGGAGCGGCGGTGCGACGATTCGACTTGCCTGCGAAGAGGTTGGCACATTCAACATCAATACTGAATATGCTGACGCCTTCGCGAGCAAGCTCGCTCCCACAAGTCTTGCAACAGTCAGTTAATTGGCGGATACCCTTCGATCTCATCCGGCCAGGCTGTCAACACCTCAAACCCGTCTTCCGTCACCGCAATCATGTGCTCCCACTGCGCCGACAATGACTGATCCTTGGTCACGACCGTCCAGCCATCCGCCAGGCTCTTCACATGCCGCTTGCCGGCATTGAGCATCGGCTCGATGGTGAAAATCATTCCCGCCTTCAATTTCAGCCCCTGCTCCGGGTAACCGTAATGCAGCACCTGCGGCTCATCGTGATAAACCTTGCCGATCCCGTGCCCACAGTACTCACGCACCACGCTGAACCCTTCTTTCTCCGCCAGCGTCTGGATCGCATGACCGATGTCACCCAACGTAGCGCCCGGCCGCACGACGCGGATGCCCGCGCACATGGCGTCGTAAGTGGTCTTGATCAGATGCCGCGCCTCGGGCGTCGGCTCACCGACCACGTACATGCGGCTGGTGTCGCCAAACCAACCGTCCTTGATCACCGCGATGTCGAGGTTGACGATGTCGCCGTCCTTCAGCACCCGCTTCGAGGGAATGCCGTGGCAGACCACTTCGTTGACTGACGCGCAGACGGTTTTCGGAAAGCCGTGGTAACCAACGTTGGCCGGAATCGCCTTCTGCACATTGACGATGTAGTCGTTGCACAACTGGTCGAGCTGATCGGTAGTCACGCCAGCCTTGACGTGCGGCACCAGCATCGCCAGCACCTCGGCGGCCAGTCTACCGGCCTCGCGTGATTGGGTGATTTCGGCCTGGGTGTTGATCTTGATCGGGTTTCTCATGCCTTGACCACCTCTTTCACCGAGGCGTTCTGCGCAGCATCCGCCAATGCGCAGACTTGCTGCAGATCCAGACCGCCCGACTGTTCGGCGCGAATCAGCAACCGGCAAATGGCGTGGTGATCAAGGTCGGGGTACAGCTCGGCGAGCATGCCGATGCGCATCCAGTGTTCGGCCTGCGCGTTGATCGAGCGGCTGAGTGCGTTGCTGGAGATGCGCAGATTCTCGTGCATGTCCTCTGAAATTTTAACGATGCCCATGGCAATATCCGATACGATGTGTATATGGATCGTATATTAACCGTGTATCACCGAGGATTGCAAATGTTGCGCGCCCGGCAAATTCCGGGCAAAAAAAAGCTGCCCAAAGAGGCAGCCGAATCATGAAAAGCACGCGATGTAATGGGGTCAAGTATGGGCAGCCGATAATGACAGTGTCATGACAACGATGAATTCATTGAACCGCCCCGCCCGCGTCATCAGGTTGTCATCCAACCCACGGCAGAATCCTCGCAAACCGTCCCGCGCCTCCCGACGGAAGATTTGCAAGGATCCCCATGAAAGAAGACACCTCGCTGTTCGCCGCCATCGACCTCGGTTCCAATGCCTTTCGCATGATGATTGGCCAGTCGGTGCGCAGCAGAAAGGGCTTCATGATTCAGGAGGTCAAAACCTTGCGCGAGCCGGTGCGGCTGGCCGAGGGCTTCGATGGCCGGGCACTCGACGAAATGGCGCTGGATCGCGGCTGGCAGGCGCTGGCGCGGTTCGGCAAGAAGCTGCGCGGTTTCGAGCCGGGTCGCGTGCGTGCGGTGGCCACCAGCGCGGTGCGCGAGGCCGACAACGCGCAGCTGTTTCTGGCCAGCGCGGAGCGGCATCTGGGGTTTCGCATCGATGTGATTTCCGGGCATGAAGAAGCGCGTCTGGTCTATGCCGGCGTAGCCCACACCCTGCCGGTCGCCGATGACATGCGTCTGGTGGTCGACATTGGCGGCGGTTCCACCGAGCTTATTCTCGGCCAGGGCGCGCAACCGCTGCTGACCGAAAGCATCGCCCTCGGCAGCGGCACCTTGAGTACCCGTTACTTTCGCAACGGCGAGATTTCCGCCGGTGCGCTACAAGAAGCCGAACGGGTCGCCATTCTCCAATTCGAAAAAGTCGCCCGCCGTTATCGCGCCCAGGGCTGGCAGCAGACCATTGGTTCCTCGGGCACCGCGCGGATGCTCGCCAAAGTGCTCAAGGCCAATCGCCTGAACGATCATGGCGAGAGCGGCATCACCTACGGCGGCCTGTTGCGGCTGTCGTTGCGCCTGCTGGAAGTCAGCAATGTTCAACAGCTGAAACTGGCCGGCCTGCAACCCCATCGCCAGAGCATTCTGCCCGGTGGTCTGGTGGTCATGCTGGCAGCGTTCAAAGTGTTCGGCATCTCGCAAATGGTGCCATCCGAACCCGGCTTGCGACTGGGTGTGCTGCACGGTCTGATGAGCAAGCACTGAGCGATTTTCGCTGCAGGATTTTCACTGTCGGATCAAGCGCTTCGTGGCGCTGAAGACGCCCTTTCAATACTCGATGACGCCTGCGTATAAACCCCTGCAAATCACTTCCTTCCCCTCTCCGATTTCGTTCTATCGTTAGATCGAAATGGCTGTATTTCCGGCCGTTTAAAGGTTGCGGCAGCTCAGGTCAGAGCCTATGTTGCACGCGAGCTTTTTCCCCGCGAATGGAACGCGATCAACACCACAAAGAGGTGAAGAGATGTCAAAGGATTCACGCCCTGCCGTACTTGGGCTGATCGGCAATACGCCGCTGGTACAAGTCACCCGCTTCGATACCGGTCCCTGCACCCTGTTTCTCAAACTCGAATCACAGAACCCCGGCGGTTCGATCAAGGACCGCATCGGTCTGGCCATGATCGACGCCGCTGAGCGCGATGGTCGCCTGCAACCCGGCGGCACGATTGTCGAGGCCACCGCCGGCAACACCGGTCTGGGCCTGGCCCTGGTCGGCCGCGCCAAGGGCTACCGCGTCGTGCTGGTGGTGCCGGACAAAATGTCCACCGAAAAAGTCCTGCACCTCAAGGCCATGGGCGCCGAAGTGCACATCACCCGCTCCGATGTCGGCAAGGGCCATCCCGAGTATTACCAGGATGTCGCCGCGCGTCTGGCCAAGGACATTCCCGGCGCGTTCTTTGCCGACCAGTTCAACAACCCCGCCAACCCGTTGGCCCACGAGTGCAGCACCGGGCCGGAAATCTGGGCACAGACCGAGCATGACCTGGACGCCGTCGTGGTCGGTGTCGGTTCGGCCGGCACACTGACCGGCCTGACCCGTTTCTTCAAGCGCGTACAACCGGACCTTGAAATGGTCCTGGCCGACCCGGTCGGTTCGGTGATGGCTGAATACAGCCGCAGCAAGCACCTTGGCACTGCTGGATCGTGGGCGGTGGAAGGCATCGGCGAGGATTTCATTCCGTCGATCACCGACCTGTCGAGCGTGCGCAGCGCCTACTCGATCAGCGATGAAGAAAGCTTCGATCACGCCCGCCAGTTGCTGAAAGCCGAAGGCATCCTCGGTGGTTCGTCCACCGGCACCCTGCTCGCCGCCGCGCTGCGCTACTGCCGCGAACAGACCGAGCCGAAACGCGTGGTCAGCTTCGTCTGCGACACCGGGACTCGCTACCTGTCGAAGGTCTACAACGACCAGTGGATGACCGATCAGGGACTGCTGCAGCGCAAACGCTACGGCGACTTGCGCGACCTGATCGCCCGCCGCTTCGAAGACGGCAAAGTCGTCAGCGTCGGCCCGGACGATACACTGATGACTGCCTTCCAGCGCATGCGCCTGGCCGACGTTTCACAACTGCCGGTGCTGGTGGATGGCAAGCAACTGGTCGGTGTGATCGACGAGTCGGACATTCTGGTACGCGTGCACGAAGACGCTTCGCTCTTCAGCAAACCCGTTTCCAGCGCGATGACCGACAAGTTGCAAACCCTCGCCCCCGGCGCCACGCTGGCTGAACTGGAAGCCGTGCTCAGCAGCGGCCTGGTGGCCATCATCGCCGACGCTTCAGGCTTCCACGGCCTGATCACCCGCGTCGACATGCTCAATCAATTACGGAGATCCCTGGCATGAGCCAGCACGACAAGAACGCCCGTCAACAGGGCTTCGCCACACGCGTGATCCACGCCGGGCAAACGCCGGACCCGACCACCGGCGCACTGATGCCGCCGATCTACGCCAACTCCACGTACCTGCAAGACAGCCCCGGCGTGCACAAGGGTTTCGACTACGGTCGCTCGCACAACCCGACGCGTTTTGCCCTGGAGCGTTGCGTGGCGGATCTGGAGGGCGGCACCCAGGCGTTTGCCTTCGCGTCCGGGCTAGCGACGATTTCCACCGTGCTCGAACTGCTCGACGCCGGCTCGCACATCGTCTCCGGCAATGACCTGTACGGCGGCACGTTCCGTCTGTTCGACAAGGTGCGCCAGCGCAGTGCCGGGCATCGTTTCAGCTACGTTGATCTGGCGGATCTGTCGGCATTCGAAGCGTCGTTGCAGGACGACACGCGCATGGTGATTGGGGAGAGCCCGACCAACCCGCTGCTGGGTCTGTCCGACCTCGCTGCCATCGCGCGCATCTGCAAGGCGCGCGGGATCCTCTGCGTGGCCGACAACACCTTCGCCAGCCCGTTGATCCAGCGCCCGCTGGAACTGGGTTTCGACATCGTGCTGCACTCGACCACCAAATACCTGAACGGTCACTCCGATGTGATCGGCGGGATCGCGGTGGTCGGTGACAATCCTGCGCTGGCCGAACGCCTGGGCTTTCTGCAGAACGCCGTGGGCGCCATCTCCGGCCCGTTCGACGCGTTCCTTACTCTGCGCGGCGTGAAGACCCTGGCGTTGCGTATGGAGCGTCATTGCAACAACGCGCTGGATCTGGCGCGTTGGCTGGAACAGCAGCCGCAGGTCAAACGCGTCTACTACCCGGGTCTGGAATCCCACCCGCAACACGAACTGGCCAAGCGTCAGATGCGTGGTTTCGGCGGGATGATTTCCCTGGATCTGAACAGTGACCTGGCAGGCGCTCGTCGCTTCCTGGAGAACGTGCAGATCTTCGCTCTGGCAGAAAGCCTCGGCGGTGTGGAAAGCCTGATCGAGCACCCGGCGATCATGACTCACGCGACCATTCCGGCCGAAACCCGTGCCAAACTCGGCATCGGTGACAGTCTGGTGCGTCTGTCGGTAGGCGTCGAGGACATCGAAGACCTGCGTGCGGATCTGGCGCAGGCGTTGGCCAGTATTTAACGCCCGAAAGCGTCAAAGCCCGCACGAGGCGGGCTTTGGTGTTTGAGTAGGCGGCCAGTGCTGGTCTCTGGCTTACGAGGTTTCTCAGGACTCCCACAGTACAGGCAATGTGCTCTGCTGCTTCACACGGCATAAGGGCTGGAACCCAGCGCGGGGTTCTTTCTAACCGTGTACCCTTCGGAACGCGCCCAACGCTTCCTCGCTATCCGCTTGCGCATCAGTCTGCGTCTTCGCCTACATTCTTGAGCCTAGCAAACACGCCGCTTTGCGCTACGCAGTTTTTAGACTGTTTGTTTTCTAGCACAGGCCTCCAAGGAAGCTAACCGACTATCGGCTTCCAGGCCCTTCAACCTGCTCCCCGCCAAGGGCGAACTATACTTTTCAGTTCGCTGTCCAGATTTCATGTAAACCGTCGACACCCGAGCACCCTCCGGTGCCCCCGTGCCACTCACCAATCTGATTGACCCCGGGCCGACGCGCCTTCCGTCAAGCAACGAATGACGGGTAATGCTCGGTTGCTGTGCGGCTGATGGGGCGTGGAGAAAATCATGAAGCACACGCTTTGGCCAGGTCTCGTCCTGGCAGTTGTGGCAACGGTGGCAGTGCCCAATGTCTGGGCTGCGAAGGCGCAGGCATTGGCGTCGGATGGGGCGGATCATGTGGGGGCAGGTGCCGTTGCTTCTGATGGCGCGGATCACGTCGGAGCTGGGGCTGTCGCCTCTGACGGCGCGGATCACGTCGGCGCTGGAGCCGTGGCTTCTGACGGCTCCGATCACGTCGGCGCTGGAACCGTTGCCTCTGACGGCTCCGATCACGTCGGCGCTGGTGCCGTTGCTTCTGACGGCGCGGATCACGTCGGCGCTGGCGCCGTGGCCTCTGACGGCGCGGATCACGTCGGCGCTGGAGCCGTGGCTTCTGACGGCTCCGATCACGTCGGCGCTGGTGCCGTTGCTTCTGACGGCGCGGATCACGTCGGCGCTGGCGCCGTGGCTTCTGACGGCGCGGATCACGTCGGCGCTGGCGCCGTTGCCTCTGACGGCGCGGATCACGTCGGCGCTGGCGCCGTTGCCTCTGACGGCGCGGATCACGTCGGCGCTGGGGCTCTGGCCGCCGATGGCGCAGACAAGGTTGGTGCCAACCGTCTCGCCTACTCCCGCGCAGGCGTCGGTTCGGACCAAGTGGCTTCCGCCCTCATGAGCGGCAGCTATTCGGACCAGTTCAACAGCCCTCAATAACCGCTATCGGCGCAACCAGCCCACCGCTGGTTGCGCCGCACTAGCACATTTGTGCTAATCGACCACCCCGATCCCTGGCGTTATATTCCCTCGCAACCCCCGACGCTCCCCAACATTGCCGCTGTGCAGTGCGCGGGATCGTTGTGCCTGGAAAAACAACAACACCAAGGAAGAAACACCATGAAACTGCAGCTCAGCCTCACCAGGATCACGGTTCTCGGTGCCCTGCTTCTCGGCGCCAGCGGTTGCCAGACCGCCAAACCCACCGAAGACAGCATGCGCGAACGCGCCCAGACCGTCATCGGCCAACCGGTCACCAGGATCGGCAACATCCGCAATGACAGCACGCTGACCTACTACACCGCCTACACCGCCGCCGGCGAATACAACTGCGAGTTGCCCAGCGGCGCGATCATCGCGGTGGCCAGCATGGGCATCATGACGCCTCCACTGTCCTGCCTGCCCAAAGGTGCGTCGCCGATTCCGTACCAGTAATCCGGTGCAGAAAAACCGTCTTAGTGCCTCCCTCTCACCCGGTAAAGGATTCCGCTCGATCATGAAAACACTCATCGCCAGCCTCACCCTCGCGGCCGTAGCGCTCACCGGCTGCGCCACCCCCAAACAATGGGAAGCCACCGGCGGCAGCAAGACCGATGGCGTTGTCCAGGTCTCCTATGAACTGGGCCAGTTCGAAAGCGGGCAAACCTCCGCCGCTCAAGGGTTGGCCGCAGCTGAAGGCCGTTGCAAGGTCTGGGGCTACAAGAGCGCCGAAGTGTCGGGCTCGGAGAAAAACATCTGCCGCACCATGGGACAGTACAACTGCCTGCAAACCACCATCACGCAAGACTATCTGTGTAAGCGCTGACCCCTTCGGTCTGCCGGTCGCGCAGCGCACGCAAAGTCGCGCGCAGCTCGGCCGGGCGTACCGGTTTGGACAGAATGGCGATCTGGCGGTCGTGCAGGGCCGCCTGGATTTTTTCGATGTCATGCCCGGTGATGATCATGGCCGGCACCGCATAACCGCGCTGACGGCGAACCTCATCGATGCACTCGATGCCGGTGCTGTGGGAGCCGAGGTCATAGTCGGCGATGATGATGTCGCAGTCCGTCACCAGGCCCTGCCCGCTCAGTTCGGCCTGCACAACGCAGCCCCAGCGCTCGAGCAACGCCGAGGTCGCCAGCAGAACGTTGCGATCATCCTCTACCAGACACACCTTCAACCCCGTCAATAGTCCTACCTGACGAGCCTCCTCCCGATTGACCGGCATCTGCGGCGGCGCCAGCGGCAGCCCATACAAGGTCACCGCCGTGCCATGTCCCAGCCGTGAGCGGATCGCGACGTCGACACCGATCAACTGCCCCAGGCGCCGGACAATCGACAGTCCCAGTCCCACGCCTTCAACATCCTTGTCGCGCAGCTGGCGAACCCGATAAAACTCCTCGAACACCTTGGGCAAATGCTCTTCGGCGATCCCGTTGCCGCGGTCATAGATCGTGATGGCCAATCCCGCGCCGCGCTTGCGCACACCGATCAGCACCGGCCGGTGCGCGCCGTATTTGAAGCAGTTGGAGAGCACGTTCTGGACCATGGTCGCGAGCAGCGCCGGATCGGTGCGCACCCAGTGTTCGCAAGGCCGCAAGCGCAGTTCAACACCCGCCCAGCGTGCGGCTTCGGCGTTCTGGCGGATCAGATCCGTTAGCCATTCGCCCAGCTCAAGCGTCTGCAAGCGCGGCAGAATCCGCCCATTGTCGAGGGTGTAGAGATCGAGAATCGAACGAAACAATTGCGACACGTTGAGCAGCGAACGGTCGATGCTGTCCACCAGCCGCCGCTCCTCCTCGCCCAGCCGCGACTCGCGCAGGCACGCGGTAAACAACCCGATGGAGTGGATCGGCTGACGCAGGTCATGGCTTGCCTGAGCCAGGAACCGGGATTTTTCAAGATTGGCGGCCACCGCCTCTTCCGAGGCCTTGCGCGTGCGCTCCAGCAAAAGATGCGCGTAAAACGGAATCACCGTGCTGGTGATCATCAGCATCAGCACCATGAACGGTTGCGCCTGCCAGTACGGCGTCAACCGATAGACCGCCAAAAGCGCCAGCAATGCCAGTGCCGTGGCAATCGCCAGGTAGCGCGAACCATAGCGCATGCCGTTGCCGAGATTGACCCAGACCATCACCGCGTAGAGTGGTAATGCGGCCTCACCGCCGACCACCATCCCGAAGCACGTCCCGGTGTAATCGTGGACCATGCCGAAAATCCGTCGCGCAGGGTAATGCCCCGGCCAGCGCACGATGGCCTGACGCAACCCGATCGAGGCCAGCAAAAACAGGAAGATGTAAACAACCACCGGCAGGTAGGTATCGAAACGCTGGCCGGGCAGAAACCCGAGGACGCTGATGTAAACCACCGCGATGCTGGCGATGATGATGCGCAGATTGGCCTGATCGAGTTCGGTGTTGTTCTCGAACTTCATGGTGGAACGTCCTTGTGCGGTGGTCGTCATATTCAGCACGAACAACAGGCAACGCCTTCACCCGGTGCTAAGGTGCATGCCTTGAGAATGCCTGACCCAGGGAGGGTTAGACCATGGCTTGTCGAATCATCATAGCCGACGATCACCCAATGTTTCGCGAGGCGATGCTGCGTACCGTCCAGCGTCTGTTGCCTGAGGCGTGCGTCGATGAGGCGGGCGATCTCGACGCCGTACTGGCGCTGCTGACTGGCGAGGAGCCGGACACGCTGATTCTGGATTTGCGTTTTCCGGGGTTGACGTGCGTCAGCCAGCTCGCCGGGTTGCGGCAGCGCCTGCCACGAACCACCCTGATCGTGGTTTCGATGGTCGATGACGAGACGCTGATCAGTGAAGTCATGGCGGCTGGCATCGATGGTTTTATCGGCAAGAACATCGCGCCGGACGAGATCGGACAGGCCATTCTGGCCATCCGTGAAGGTGAGGTGCTGGTCAGGTTTGCGCCGTCAGGGCTGTTGCCGCTGGAGTCGGGCACTACCCTCACCCCGCGCCAGCAGGATGTCCTGCGGCTGATCGCGCAAGGCAAGACCAACAAGGAAATCGCCCGTGAACTGGATATTTCTCCGTTCACGGTGCGAATTCACGTGTCGTCGTTGTTGCGTACGTTGAATGTGCCGTCGCGAGCCGCGGCGGCGGTCAAGTATTCGGGCGTGGGATAGCTGGCAAAGCCAAGATCAAGGATCCACCTGCGCCATCAATTCCGGGACCGATTCCGGCCGTTTGGCATAACGCTGAGCCAGCACCGCGCAGACCATCAACTGAATCTGATGGAACAGCATCAGCGGAAGGATCAACACGCCAATCGTGCTGCCGGCGAACAACACCTGGGCCATCGGCACCCCGGTAGCCAGGCTCTTTTTCGAACCACAGAACAAAATGGTGATGCGGTCTTCCTGACTGAAACCGAATGCCCTGCCCAACACCGTAGATGCAACCAGCACCAGCGCCAGCAGAATGCAGCAGACCACTACCAGCCCCAGCAGCTCAATCACCGGAATCTGGTGCCAGATGCCCTCGTTCACCGCTTCGCTGAATGCTCCGTAGACCACCAGCAGAATCGAGCCCTGATCGACGAATTTCAGCCAGTTCTTGTTGCGACCGACCCACGCGCCGATCCAGCGACGGGCGATCTGACCGGCGATGAACGGCAGCAGCAATTGCACGCTGATTTTCACGATCGCGTCGAGGGTCGAGCCGCCGTCGCCGTGGACGTTGAGCAGCAGCGTCACCAGCAACGGCGTGAGGAAAATCCCGAACAGGCTGGACGCCGCCGCGCTGCAGATCGCCGCCGGAATATTGCCCCGCGCCAGCGAAGTGAAGGCAATTGCCGATTGCACCGTGGCCGGCAGCGCACACAGGTAAAGCATGCCCATGTACAACTGCTCACCGATCAGCGGCGACAACAGCGGCTTGAGCGCCAGACCCAGTAGCGGGAACAGGACGAAGGTCAGGCCGAACACCAGCAAGTGCAAACGCCAGTGGCCGGCGCCGGCGATGATCGACTCGCGCGATAGCTTGGCGCCGTGCAGGAAAAACAGCAGCGCAATCGCAATGTTGGTCAGCCAGCCGAAGCCGGTCGCGACCTGGCCGCTGGCGGGCAGGAAGCTGGCCAGCAGCACCACGCCGATCAGGGTCAGGGTGAAGTTGTCGGGCAAAAAGCGTGGGCGCGTCATGGTTTGCTCATCCGGGGGGTTGCCAGTACATGGAAGCGACTCTAACGTGACTGGAAATTACCGACTAACGCCGAAGAACCCACAGATGCCGCCAAAAGGACACGAAAAGAGCGTCAGACGCAGCATTCCCGGACTGCCCAGCCTGCCGCGTCCGCTGTACGGGCGCACCGAATCGCTGCCCAATCGCGCATTGACCCGCCGCCACAGTCATCCGTGGGTGCAGTTGTCCTACGCGATCCAGGGCGTGCTCGAAGTGCAGACCGCCGTCGGTCGTTTCGTCGCGCCGCCGGAGCGGGCAGTGTGGATTCCGGCGGGTGTGCCGCATCGGGTATTCAGTTCGCCGCACACTGAAATGCGCAGCCTGTACATCGATTGCAGTGTCGCCAGCTGGGCGCCGGAGCGTTGCCATGTGCTCGGCGTCAGCGATCTTTTGCGTGAGCTGATCCGGGCCTTCAGTCAGATTCCTGTCGAATATGACCAGAGCGGCCCCCACGGGCGTCTGGCGCAAGTGATCCTCGATCAACTGGCCGATGCGCCGCCTATCGATCTGATGCTGCCACTGCCGCAGGATAGTCGCCTGCGCCAGATCTATCAGAGTCTGGAGCAACATCCGGAACAGCAGACCACCCTGGCGCACTGGAGCGAAAAGTTCGGCGTAACCGAGAAAACTCTGACTCGGCTGTTCCTGCGCGACACCGGCTTGACCTTCCGCACCTGGCGCCAGCGCTTGCGTCTGCTGGGTGCGCTGACACCGCTGGAGCGCGGCGAACGCGTCACCGACGTGGCCTTGGCCTGTGGTTATGACTCGACGTCAGCCTTTATCGCGGCGTTTCGCCAACAGTTTGGCGAGACACCGGGAGAGTTTTTCCGATGAAATTAACCGATATTTATCGACTTAATGCATGCCATTGGGCAAATTTCAGGGTAGAGTTTCGCCCATCAAGAATCTTTGACATCTTTCGACGATAACAATGATCAACCACCCTTTAGCGAACCTGTCGGCGGTAACAGCATGATCGAAGTCACTGAAGTTTCCATTGCCCAATTGCGCGCGGCGCTCGAATCCGGCCAGACCACGGCGGTTGAACTGGTCCAGGCCTACCTGGCGCGCATCGACGCCTTTGACGGCCCGGACACCGCCACTGCCCTGAACGCAGTGATCGTGCGCAACCCAGAAGCGCTGAAAGAAGCGCAGGCCTCCGATGCCCGTCGCGCCAAGGGCGAAACCCTTGGTCCGCTGGACGGCATCCCTTACACCGCCAAGGACAGCTATCTGGTCAAAGGCCTGACCGCCGCGTCCGGTAGCCCGGCCTTCGCCGATCTCGTCGCCCAGCGCGACGCGTTCACCATCGAGCGCCTGCGTGCTGGCGGTGCGATCTGCCTAGGCAAGACCAACATGCCGCCGATGGCCAATGGCGGGATGCAGCGCGGGGTCTATGGCCGCGCCGAAAGCCCGTACAACGCTGATTACCTGACCGCGCCGTTTGCTTCCGGCTCGTCGAACGGTGCCGGTACCGCCACCGCTGCCAGCTTCTCGGCATTCGGTCTGGCAGAAGAAACCTGGTCGAGCGGTCGCGGCCCGGCTTCGAACAATGGTCTGTGCGCCTACACGCCGTCGCGCGGGGTAATTTCGGTACGCGGCAACTGGCCGCTGACGCCGACCATGGACGTGGTGGTACCTTACGCGCGCACCATGGCCGACCTGCTGGAAGTGCTCGACGTGGTGGTCGCCGAAGACACCGACACCCGTGGCGATCTGTGGCGCCTGCAACCGTGGGTGCCGATCCCGAGCGTCGCCTCGGTGCGCCCTGCTTCCTATCTTGAACTCGCCGTGAAAAGTGATGCACTGGCCGGCAAACGCCTGGGCGTGCCGCGCATGTACATCAACGCCGACCCTGAGGCCGGCACCAGCGAAGCACCAGGCATTGGCGGCCCGACCGGGCAGCGCATCAACACCCGCGCGTCGGTGATCGATCTCTGGAAACAGGCACGTCAGGCCCTCGAAGCGGCCGGCGCCGAAGTGATCGAAGTGGATTTCCCGCTGGTCTCCAATTGCGAAGGCGATCGTCCGGGCGCGCCGACTGTGTTCAATCGCGGCATCGTTTCCAAAGAGTTCATGCACCATGAACTGTGGGACCTGTCGGCCTGGGCGTTCGATGATTTCCTGCGTGCCAACGGCGACCCGAAACTCAACCGTCTGGCGGACGTCGACGGGCCGAAGATCTTCCCGCACGATCCGGGCACCCTGCCCAACCGTGAAGGCGACCTCGCTGCCGGCATGGACGAATACGTGCGGATGGCCCAGCGCGGCATCACGCCGTGGGATCAGATCCCGACCCTGCCGGACGGCCTGCGCGGTCTGGAGAAGACCCGCAAGCTCGACCTCGAAGACTGGATGGATCGCCTCGGCCTCGACGCCGTGCTGTTCCCGACCAACGCCGACGTCGGCCCGGCCGACGCTGACGTCAACCCGGCTTCGGCGGATATCGCCTGGAGCAACGGCATCTGGGTCGCCAACGGCAACCTCGCAATCCGCCACCTCGGCGTGCCGACCGTCACCGTGCCGATGGGCGTGATGGCCGACATCGGCATGCCGGTGGGGCTGACGTTTGCCGGTCGCGCCTATGACGACTCGACGTTGCTGCGTCTGGCAGCGGCGTTTGAGGCGACCGGTTCCAGGCGTCTGGTGCCGCCACGCACGCCAGCGCTGGCAGCAGGCAAGTAAATGCAAAACGGCGGGATCGATTGATCCCGCCGTTTTTTTATCGCTCTGCCAACTCTTCCAGCAAATCCGCCGAAGGCACGAAAAACAGACTGCCGGTGACCGCCGTGCTGAAGTCCAGCAACCGGTCGTAGTTGCCCGGCGGCTTGCCGACAAACATGTTCTCCAGCATCTGCTCCAACGGCTCCGGCGAACGCGCGTAGCCAATGAAATAAGTGCCGAACTCGCCTGCGCCAGGTCGGCCGAACGGCATGTTGTCGCGCAGGATCTTCACCTCTTCGCCGTCCTTGGTGATGGTCGTCAACGCGCTGTGGGAATTGCTCGGCTTGACCGCGTCATCCAGCTCGATATCGGACAACTTGGTGCGCCCGATCACCCGCTCCTGCGCTTCGACCGACAATTCGTTCCACGCCTTCATGTTGTGCAGATACTTCTGCACCAGCACATAACTGCCGCCAATGAACGGCTGATCTTCATCGCCCACGAGGGTGAAATGCTCGGCTTTGCGACCGACCGGATTTTCCGTGCCGTCGACAAAACCGATGATGCTGCGCATGTCGAAATAGCGGAAACCCTGCACCTCGTCGGTCACCGTCACAGCGTCGTCCAGCGCCGACATCAACTGCGTCGCCAGTTCGAAACACAAGTCCATCTGATCGGCCCGAATGTGCAGCAGCAAGTCGCCAGGTGTGGAAACAGCCCGCCGCCCTTCTACACCGAACTCGCGAAAATCATGCAGGGACGCAGGGCGCGGACTGCCGAACAGACGGTCCCACGCGCTGGAAGAAAATCCGCAGACACAGGACAGGTTTCCCGAGGGGACGCGCTTGCCGACCGAGCGCGTCAGGCCCGCGATATCGGCGCACCAGGCACGGACTTTTTCAGCGGCCTCTGCCTCGGCGTTGAGAGTGGCCACGATGAAGATGGCAGCGCTGGTGATCGGGCTGCAGACGGCTTGAGGATCTGGCGTGTCGATGATCGTAGCTCCCGGAGTGGTGGACTGACTCGACAGCGAGGTTAGCAAAGAAGTGCTGAATGAAGTATTACCCGCGCTCTGCCCGTATCGACCGACACTTCGTTATTCACGAACAATACCCACGAAATAAACGATTTTTCTTTGCCGGAAGGCTCCTACTAGCATGGCCCCGTCTACCCCGAAAAACATAAAGACAGGGAGAACGGCATGCACCCCATCAACATCGGCGAACCCTGGATGTGGGTCGCCTTCATCGTTTTTGTCCTCGCCATGCTGGCCGTCGACCTGTTTGTCTTCGGTGGGCGCAAGGCGCATCGGGTCTCTGTGCGGGAAGCCTCATCCTGGGTGATCGCCTGGTGCATGCTGGCGATGGCCTTCGCCGGGTTGCTCTGGTGGTATCTGAACGGCGAATTCGGTCCCAACATCGCCAAGGTCAAGACCCTGGAATTCCTCACCGGTTATTTGATCGAACAGTCGCTGTCGATCGACAACATGTTCGTGTTCGTGATGATCTTCAGCTACTTCGCCGTGCCGCCGGAGTTGCAGCGCCGGGTGTTGCTGTACGGCGTACTGGGAGCGATCGTGATGCGCGCGGCGATGATTTTTGCCGGGGTGTGGCTGGTGTCGCAGTTTACGTGGCTGCTGTACGTGTTCGGTGTGTTCCTGATCATTACCGGGATCAAGATGTTGATGTTCGCCGATCAGCAGCCAGATCTTGAAAAAAATCCGATCGTGCGTTGGGCTCGAGGACATTTACGCATCACCAATAGCTTCCACGGCGAGCGCTTTTTCGTGTTGCAAAACGGCGTGCGCTGGGCCACGCCGATGTTTCTGGTGCTGGTGCTGATCGAGGCCAGTGACCTGATGTTCGCGGTCGACAGCATCCCAGCGATCTTCGCGGTGACGACCGACCCGTTCATCATTTTCACCTCGAACATTTTCGCGATCATGGGGCTGCGGGCGCTGTACTTTTTGCTGGCGGACATGGCCGACCGCTTTCACCTGCTCAAGTACGGGCTGGCGCTGGTGCTGGTGTTCATCGGCGGGAAGATGACGGTGATGCCGTGGTTTCACATGCCGGTGGAGTGGTCGCTGGCGATTGTCGGCGGGGTGATTCTGACATCGGTGTTGCTGAGTCTGATCCTGACGAAGAACAAGTCACCCGAGGAGAGTCAGGCGAAATAATGGCCGAGGGAGCGAATTCGCTCCCTCGGCTTTTAACCTATTTATCGGATTTGATGCTGGTCCACACCCGCGTCCGCACCCGCTCCAGCTTCTGTGGCAACGGCTGCACCACGTACAGTTTCTTCAGCGCTTCGCTGGTCGGCGTCAGGTTGGGGTTGCCAGTGATTTCCTTGTTGATCAGCGGCAGCGAATCCTTGTTGGCGTTCGGGTAGCCAAGAAAATCACTGATCGAGGCGATGACCTTCGGATCGAGCAAGGTGTTGAGGAACTCGTGCGCTTCTTCAACGTTCTTCGCGCTCTTCGGAATGGCGAAGGTGTCGAACCAGATCGGTGCGCCCTCCTTCGGCAAGCGCCAGTCGACCACCACGCCGTTTTTCGCTTCTTTGGCGCGGTTGCCGAACTGGTAGAAGCTGCCGGAATAACCGATGGCCACGCAGATGTCGCCGTTGGCGATGTCGGTCATGTACTTGGCCGAGTTGAAGTAAGTGACGTAAGGGCGAACCTTGAGCATCAGGTCCTTGGCTTTCTCATAGTCAGCGGGGTTCTGACTGTTCGGGTCCAGTCCGAGGTAATGCAGGGCCAGCGGCAGGATTTCCGAGGGTGAATCGAGCATTGCCACGCCGCAGGATTTGAGCTTTTCCATGTTCTCGGGTTTGAACACCAGATCCCAGCTGTCCACCGGCGCATTCTCGCCGAGCGCCGCCTTGACCTTGGCCGGGTTGAAACCGATCAGCACCGTGCCGACCATGTACGGCACGCCGTACTGGTTGCCGGGATCGTTGGCGTCGAGCAACTTGAGTAGAGCCGGGTCTTGATGACTCCAGTTCGGCAGTTTGGACTTGTCGAGCTTCTGGAACACGCCAGCCTTGATCTGGGTTTCGAGGAACTGGTTCGACGGCACCACCAGGTCATAGCCAGAGTTGCCGGTCAGCAGCTTGGCCTCCAGGGATTCGTTGGTGTCGAAGGTGTCCCAGGTCACTTTGATGTTGCTTTTGGCGGCGAAGTCCTTGGGCACTGATGGCAGGATGTAATCCGCCCAGTTGTACACCCGAAGTTCGCGCTGTTCGGCCTGTACGGCGCTGGCCAGCAGCGTCAGCCCACATACAGTGGCGCCCAGAATGCGTTTCATCGTGACCATGTTGTGTTTCCCCGAATGCAGCGTGAGTCGATGGTTTTTATGTTCTGTACACGGCAGCGGCTTGCAAATCAGCCAAGGGCAAGGAAGGTGCAGCATTTAATTGTGACTTTGATTCTTGCTGACAGCGTAGACGCAGCACAGTAGACGACTGGCCAAAAGGGGATCGAAATGGCCAACTTGCGTGACCGCCGGGATACGGAAACAACAGTGCCCGACAAAGCGCCGGGCATTGTTTCAACAGCCTGCAAAGGATCAGTCGGTAAAACCCAACCGCGCCGCCCTGCTCTGCTGCGTCTGCCCACGCGTGGCGAGGCAGTAATACAGTGGGCATGTCACGATCAGCCCGACCAGCCATGACAGGTCCGCGCCTTCCACCAGATTGGCATACGGCCCGACATACAACGATGTGTTGGCGAACGGCAGCTGCACGATGATGCCGATGAAATAGGCAATGATCGCGTGCAGATTGAAACGACCGTAGATGCCACCGTCAGCGCGAAAGATCGAGGCGATGTCGTAGTGGCCGCGCTTGATCAGGTAGAAGTCGATCAGGTTGATTGATGCCCACGGTACCAACACCAGCAGCAGCGCCAGAATCAGCCCGATGAACTCGGAAATGAAATCCGCCGACGCGCCCAGCGCTACAACGCAGCAACCCGCCAGCACGATGCTCGACAAGATCACCCGCACCTTGATGCTCGGCGTCCACTGGCTGGCGAAGGTCTGGATCGAGGTGATGATCGACAGCACCGCGCCATACAGATTCAGCGCGTTGTGGCTGATGATGTTGAGCAGGAAAAGCACCATCAGAATCGGCCCCAGCCAACCGGTAGACTGCTTGACCGCCGCCATCGCTTCGGTGCCTCCCGGGGTCGCCAACACAGCCACCGCGCCGAACGTGAACGACAGAATCGTGCCTAGCGTGGCGCCCAGATAAGTGGCGATAAATGGCTTGCCGATCCCGATGTCCGCCGGCAGGTAACGGGAATAGTCGGACACATACGGTGAGAAACTGATCTGCCAGATGATTCCCAGCGACACCGTTGCCAGCCACCCGGACAGATTGAAACTGCCACGGGTCAGGAAGTCAGCCGGCAACTCATGGGCAAAGATGTAGATGAAACCGGCGAGCAGCGCGCTGCCCATCACCCAGGTGCCGATGCGGTTGAGCGTGTGAATGAAGTTGTAGCCGATCACGCCGATGGCCGTGGCGCTGAGGGCGCCGATCAGAATGCTCAGCGGTGCCGGCACCGACGGCGCAATGCCGACGATGGATTTACCGGCCAACACAATGTTGGAGATGAAGAAGCCTATGTAGATGATCGCCGCGAAGAACACGATCAGCAGCGCACCGTAACGCCCGAACTGACCACGACTCTGGACCATCTGCGGAATGCCCATCCGGGGGCCTTGCGCCGACGCCAGGGCGATCACCACGCCGCCGATCATGTGCCCCAGCGCAATCGCCAGCAGCCCCCAGAACAGGTCGAGATGGAACACTTGAACCACCATGGCGCCGGTGACGATGGGCAGTGGCGCAATGTTGGTGCTGAACCAAAGGGTGAAAAGGTCGCGGGCCTTCCCGTGGCGTTCCGCGAGTGGGACGTAGTCGACCGTGTGATTCTCGATCAACGGATCTTGCCGGGACATCTGGGACATAAAAATGAACTCGATTGGGTCTGTTTTTATCGTTGTATGAAGCCAAACCGGGGGTGCTTCTTGGCCGCCCCTCAGATGAAGACCATATTATGGTATTCCAACATTTTCACAAGACCGATCCGCTGTTTGCGACGGCATCTGATCCGGCATCCTCACTGATAGGCCACGTTCACGGCTATAGAAAAGCCCCGTAAATGCTGAGTTTCCGACGAATGCACCACGTTTATCGTTTCACCAAAAAAGCACTTGCAATCGATGTATTACGGTATACCATCAGGCCAACAAACGAATAAAAACACGCTTCACCGCACTCGAGGATTGACCAATGATCGATGCTGCCGTCTACAAACAAGTCATGGGCTCGTTCCCGTCCGGCGTCACCGTCATCACCACGCTTGATGACGACGGCCAGATCGTCGGCCTCACCGCCAGCGCATTCAGTTCGCTGTCGATGGACCCGGCCCTGGTGCTGTTCTGCCCCAACTACAGCTCCGACTCCTATCCCGTCCTGATCAAGAACAAACGCTTTGCCATTCACGTGCTGTCCGGCGGCCAGCAGAGCGAAGCCTACGCCTTCGCCCGCAAAGGCAAGGACAAGGCACAGGGCATCGAGTGGACGCTGAGCGAACTGGGCAACCCGATTCTGGCGAACGCGACAGCTATCATCGAGTGTGAGCTGTGGCGCGAATACGAAGGCGGCGACCACGCGATCATGGTCGGCGCGGTGAAAAACCTCATCGTCCCTCAGCAGGACGCCGACCCGCTGGTGTATTGCCACGGCAAGATGGGCGCCCTGCCTGCCTTTGCCTGACCCACACGATTGCACTTAAACAGGCCGGCAAGCGACCGGCCGACCACAAGAGATTCGAGGTAGCGTCATGAAATTTTCCCTGTTCGTACACATGGAACGCTGGGACGAAAGCGTCAGCCACCGTCAACTGTTCGAAGACCTGACCGAACTGACGTTGATGGCCGAGGCCGGTGGTTTCAGCACCGTGTGGATCGGCGAACACCACGCGATGGAATACACCATCTCGCCGAGCCCGATGCCGCTGCTGGCCTACCTCGCGGCCAAAACCACGACCATTCACCTGGGCGCTGGCACCATCATCGCGCCGTTCTGGCATCCGCTGCGGGTCGCCGGTGAATGCGCGTTGCTCGACGTGATCAGCAATGGCCGGATGGAAGTCGGTCTGGCGCGCGGCGCCTACCAGGTGGAATTCGATCGCATGGCCGGCGGCATGCCCGCCTCCAGCGGCGGCCAGGCACTGCGGGAAATGGTTCCGGTAGTGCGCGCGCTTTGGCAAGGCGATTACGCCCACAACGGTGAGATCTGGAAATTCCCCACCTCCACCAGCGTGCCGAAGCCGATTCAAAAGCCGAACCCGCCGATGTGGATCGCCGCCCGCGACCCGGACTCGCACAACTTCGCCGTGGCCAACGGCTGCAACGTAATGGTCACGCCGTTGATGAAGGGCGACGAAGAAGTCCTCGACCTGAAGAACAAGTTCCAGACTGCGCTGGACAACAACCCGGAGGTGCCGCGTCCACAATTGATGGTGCTGCGTCATACCCACGTGCACTCGGCGGATGACCCGGACGGCTGGAAGGTGGGCGCCAAAGCGATTTCACGTTTCTACCGCACCTTCGACGCCTGGTTCGGCAATAAGGAAACCCCAGTCAACGGCTTCCTCGCCCCGAGCCCGGAAGAGAAATTTGCCGGACGTCCGGAATTTGAACTGGAGAGCCTGCACAAGACGGCGATGATCGGCACGCCGGAAGAGATCATTCCGCGGATCAAGTACTACCAGGAACTGGGGGTGGATGAGTTCAGCTTCTGGTGCGACAACAGCTTGCCGCATGCGCAGAAGAAGAAATCGCTGGAACTGTTTATCAAGCATGTGGTGCCGGCATTCAGATAGACCTGCCGCCCGGCATACGAAAACGCCCCGAGATGTTCGGGGCGTTTTCATTTGGGGTTTCAGTCCAGGGACCGAGGCAGCGATAGCTCTGTCGTATCAGTCGCTAGTACTGGTAATCCAGAAAGAAAAATACGGCGTATAGAAAGAAGGCAAAGGCTGCCAACGCAGCACGCCACTCAGGATCTGCATCTCTTCCCAACCCACCCGGGGCAATTGAAATGCTCGCACCGCAGAAGTAGCAATAGACCCCCTGCGCAAACCACAGCTGAACCGCGAGCACAGTGAAAAAACGTCCCCAGCTGCCATTGAACTGAAAATAACCGTTGATGAGTGCCGCCGCCAACAAGGCAACACCTACACCGTGGCGATATTTGAAAAGCGCTGCAACTATTGAGTTTTGGGGTTTACACATCAACCGCTCCATTAGCAGGATTGTACAGATACCCCCCACTTTCTTTCTTAAATCCCAACCAAAATCACATATTCCGCCCCAAGCTCTCTTTGCAGGAGTTCCGCCAACAACTTACCCTCTTCTTTAAATACCAGCTCCAACACCTTACTTTTAAAACCTGAGTTTGGCGGATAGTTCATATCAAGAGTTTCATCGTACTTGGTAGCCCAAACCTTCAAGCGCGACTTAAGCACATCAGAAATCGGAAGATCCAGAGGATCGATATCACCATACTCGCCCGGAGACATATTCCATAAAGGATGACACTCATAATCAGGCATCAATTTTATAAAGTTCATTTAACGTTCCCTCTTGAACTCCCGAAAAAAGTAACAGATTTTCTTCTGCAATTGCCGACGAACGGCATCGGTGAGATCGTCCGACTCCGACAGAGACGCAGGATGTTTCGCAGATCAATCAAGGAAAAACGGTGGCCGCATCAGAGGACATTATTAGCGAAGCGTCCGACAGACCCCGCTAACTTCACCTCAGTGTTCAACAGCCAGTTTCGTCGCCACATCCTCCGGTGCCAGTACTCGACCATCGGCCGACAGCAACTCAAGCTTCCTGATCGGCTGACGCTTTTGCGCATCTACCATCACCGACCCGGGTTCGCCAGGCTCGAACATGAACTCCCCACCCCACTGCGACAACGCAACGATCACGGTTTGCAACGCCCGGCCCTTTTCAGTCAGCACGTACTCCTTGTAAGCGCTGCCATCGGACGCAGGCACCAGGCGCAGGATACCCCGCTCCACCAGCCCTTTTAGCCGCATGCTCAACATGTTCTTGGCGATTTCCAGGCTCTTCTCGAAATCGCTGAAACGACAGATGCCTGCCAGCGCATCGCGAATGATCAGCAGCGACCACCAGTCACCGATCAGGTCGAGTGTCCGGGCGATCGGGCAGGCATTGCCCGCAAGGCTTTTGCGCTTCATTTCGGGTGTCTCCGGGAAAACGGCAGGTTCAATGCGGTTGCATCTTACAACTCATGCCGCCAAACCGTTAACGCTTGCACCACGAAACTTAGCACCTGCGTACAAGTGGCCAATGCCCGTTGTCGCGATAGTGAACGCTGCCATCACGGCATCCACGCAGGCCCACACCCAAGGAGTTTTCATGAGCACATTCCAGACCCAAGACGGCACCGAGATCTATTACAAGGACTGGGGCAGCGGCAAGCCCGTCCTGTTCAGCCACGGCTGGCCGCTGGACGCCGACATGTGGGAATACCAGATGGAATACCTGAGCAGCCGCGGGTATCGCACCATCGCCTTCGACCGCCGCGGTTTCGGTCGCTCCGAGCAGCCGTGGACCGGCTACGACTACGACACCTTCGCCGACGATATCGCACAGCTGATCGAGCACCTGGATCTGCGTGACGTGACCCTGGTCGGCTTCTCCATGGGCGGCGGCGATGTCAGCCGCTACATTGCGCGTCACGGCAGTGAGCGCGTTGCGGGCCTGGTGCTGCTGGGCGCGGTGACGCCGCTGTTCGGCCAAAAACCGGACTTCCCCGAAGGCGTCGAAAAATCGCTGTTCGACGGGATCAAGGCCGGCTTGCTGAAGGATCGCGCGCAATTCATCGCTGATTTCAGCACGCCGTTCTATGGCCTCGACCAAGGCCAGAAAGTCTCCGACGGCGTGCTGACGCAAACCCTGAACATCGCCTTGCTGGCTTCGCTGAAAGGCACCGTGGATTGCGTTACCGCATTCTCGGAAACCGACTTCCGTCCGGACATGGCGAAAATCGATGTGCCGACACTGGTGATCCATGGCGACGGCGATGCCATCGTACCGTTCGAAATCACCGGCAAACGTGCTGCCGAGCAAATCAAGGGCGCCGAGCTGAAAGTGTATTCCGGTGCGCCGCACGGTTTCGCGGTGACCCATGCAGAAGCTCTGAACGAAGACCTGCTGGCATTCCTCAATCGTTGAGTTCGATATGAACTGAACGCCCGAAAAAGGGCCGTCGACAACTCTGTCGGCGGCCCTTTTTTTCCTTGTCCCGGATTTCCGTGCCACGGCAAAGCCCCGTATTTACGGGGCTTTCAGGCCTCTGCATCACGTTTTTATCTTCACATGCCAGCTTAATAATATTTTACCGATAACCACCCCCTCCCTAGTCTGATCCCAAGCACAGAGAACAGGTCGACAGCGACCTGAATCCAACGGCCTCGTGAGAAGGGATCAGAGATGACCACTGAAATAATAAAAACAGACACGCTTGTTGTCGGCGCCGGTCAAGCGGGTGTGGCCATGAGTGAACACCTGAGCAAACTCGGTGTGCCGCACCTGGTGCTGGAGCGCAGCCGCATTGCCGAACGCTGGCGCACCGGTCGCTGGGACTCGCTGGTGGCCAACGGTCCGGCGTGGCACGACCGGTTTCCGGGGATGGAATTCGATGATGTCGATCCGGATGGTTTTGCCCACAAGGAACGTGTCGCCGATTACTTCGAAGCCTACGCGAAGAAATTCAACGCGCCGATCCGCACCGGCGTCGATGTGAAAAGCGTGGTGCGCAATGTCGGGCGTCCGGGCTTCACCGTCGAGACCTCCGAGGGCGTGATCGAAGCGGCCCGCGTCGTTGCCGCCACCGGCCCGTTCCAGCGTCCGGTGATCCCGGCCATTGCGCCGAAGGATGAACGCCTGTTGCAGATTCACTCGGCCGACTACCGCAACCCGCAACAACTGCCGGCCGGTGCCGTGCTGGTAGTCGGTGCCGGTTCGTCGGGCGTGCAGATCGCCGATGAATTGCAGCGCTCGGGCAAGCAGGTTTACCTCTCGGTCGGCGCCCACGACCGCCCTCCTCGCGCTTACCGCAACCGTGATTTCTGCTGGTGGCTCGGTGTGCTCGGCGAGTGGGACCAGGCCGCGATGAAACCTGGCCGCGAACACGTGACCATCGCCGTCAGCGGCGCCCATGGTGGTCGCACCATCGACTTCCGTGGCCTGGCCCATCGCGGCATGACCCTGGTTGGCGTCACCGAATCGTTCAGCGACGGCGTGGTGACCTTCAAGCAGGACCTGCGCGACAACCTCAAGCGTGGCGACGAGAACTACCTCGCGCTGCTGGATGCCGCCGACGCCTACATCGAACGCAACGGCCTCGATCTGCCGCTGGAACCGGAAGCCCGCGAGACTTATCCGGATCCTGAATGCGTGAAAAAACCGCTGGCCGATCTCGATCTGGCCGCCGCCGGTATCACCTCGATCATCTGGGCCACCGGGTTTGCCGTGGACTATTCGTGGCTGAAAGTCGCCGCTTTCGACGACAACGGCAAACCACAACACCAGCGCGGTGTGTCCAGCGAATCGGGCGTGTATTTCCTCGGCTTGCCGTGGCAGTCGCGACGCGGCTCGTCGTTCATCTGGGGCGTATGGCACGACGCCAAGCACGTGGCCGATCACATCGCGACCCAGCGCAAATACCTGGCTTATCGCGATGCCGAACAACGCGAAGCCGCGCTGCACAACGCTGTCGACACCGTCGACGCTTGATTTCCCTCTTCAATCCCGGCGCCCGTCGCGCCGGGTCCGATTTCGTCAGGAGCCACACATGAGTCAGCCAACCCACACCCGCATCCGCATGTTCAACACCAAGGACACCTACCCGAACCAGACCCTGGACAACGACCTGTGCCAGGCCGTGCGCGCCGGCAACACTGTGTATGTCCGTGGTCAGGTCGGGACCAATTTCGATGGCGAACTGGTCGGCCTCGGCGACCCGCGCGCGCAGACCGAACAGGCGATGCGCAACGTCAAGCAACTGCTCGAAGAGGCCGGCAGCGACCTGAGCCATATCGTCAAGACCACCACTTACCTGATCGACCCGCGCTACCGCGAGCCGGTGTATCAGGAAGTCGGCAAATGGTTGAAGGGCGTATTCCCGATCTCCACCGGGCTGGTGGTGTCGGCCTTGGGTCAGCCGCAGTGGCTGATGGAAATCGATGTGGTGGCCGTTATCCCTGAGTAAGTCGGCAGACCGAGTCACGGCCATCGCGAGCAGGCTCACTCCCACAGAGAAATGCGTTCCAAATGTGGGAGCGAGCCTGCCCGCGATGAGGCCAGCTCAGACAAACGAGGAGTAAAGACATGACATTTTCCATCGCCGCCCGTTGCCCCGAAACCGGTCAGTTCGGCATCGCCATCAGCTCTTCCAGCATCGCCGTCGGCGCCCGCTGCCCGTGGCTGCTGCCGGGTGTCGGCGCGGTGTCGAGCCAGAACATCACTCTGCCGTCGCTCGGCCCGGAAGTGCTCGCCTTGATGGAGCAAGGTCAGGCGCCCGAGGCGGCGCTGGACAAGGTGCTGACCCGCAACGGCTACAGTCAGTACCGGCAGATCACTGCCATCAATCACCTCGGCCAGACCGCGCATTTCAGCGGCGCGCAGACCCTCGGCGTGCACAACGCCGTGTCCGGCGAACAGTGCGTGGCGGCGGGCAACATGCTCGCCGGGCGCTCGGTGATCGAAGCCATGGTCAGCGCGTTCGAAGAAGGCGAAGGTCAATTGGCCGATCGCCTGATCAAGGCCTTGCACGCCGCCCAGGCCTTGGGCGGTGAAGCAGGCCCGGTGCATTCGGCAGCCGTAGTCGTGGTTGGCGAACTGACCTGGCCCATCGTCAACCTGCGGGTGGACTGGGCCGATGAAGATCCGATCGGCCAACTGCAAAAGCTCTGGGACGCCTATCGCCCGCAGCTTCAGGACTACATTGACCGCGCCCTCGACCCGGCGAAGGCGCCGGGTTATGGAGTTGCCGGAGACGATCGATGAGCAACAGCGTCGCGTTGCTCAAGACGCTGGTGGGGTTCGATACCACCAGCCGCGAGTCCAACCTGCAATTGATCGACTTCGTGCGCAGCTACCTCGAAAGTTTCGATGTGCCGTGCGAGCTGATTTACAACGATGAGCGCAGCAAGGCCAACCTGTTCGCCACGATCGGCCCGGCCGATCAGCCGGGCATCGTGCTGTCGGGGCACACCGATGTGGTGCCCGTTGATGGCCAGCCATGGACGCTGCCACCGTTTGAACTCAGCGAGCATGACGGTAAGCTCTATGGTCGCGGCACGGCGGACATGAAAGGCTACATCGCCTGCGTGCTAGCGCTGGTGCCGTCGTTGATCGAAGCTCCGTTGCGACTGCCCGTGCACATTGCCCTGTCGTACGACGAAGAGGTCGGCTGCCTCGGTGTGCGTTCGCTGCTCAAGGTGCTGGAGCAGCGTCCGGTCAAACCGCTGCTGTGCATCATCGGCGAGCCGACCGAACTCAAACCGGTGCTCGGGCACAAGGGCAAACTGGCGGTGCGCTGCGATGTCCAGGGTCACGCCTGTCACTCGGCCTACGCGCCGCTCGGAGTGAACGCCATCGAATGCGCCGCCGAGCTGATCGGCGAGCTGGGGCGTATCGGTCGAAAGCTCAGGGATGAACATCTCGACCCGCGTTTCGACCCGCCGTATTCCACGGTGCAAACCGGTGTGATCAGCGGTGGCAAGGCGTTGAACATTGTCCCCGCCGACTGCCGTTTCGACTTCGAGATCCGCGCCCTGCCCTCGCAGGATCCGGCGCTTGTCGCGCAGCAACTCAGGGCCTACGCCGAGCAGCAAATGCTGCCGCGCATGCGGGCCGTCAGTGAGCAGAGCGATATCCGGTTCAGTGAATTGTCGGCCTATCCGGGATTGGCCACAGATGCCCGAAGCAAGGCTGCGGAACTGATCGCCATGTTCTGTGGTTCGGACGATTTCGGCACCGTGGCGTTTGGGACTGAAGGCGGATTGTTCGATGAGGTGGGGATTCCCACGGTGGTGTGCGGCCCCGGCAGCATGGATCAGGGCCACAAGCCGGACGAGTTCGTCAGCGTCGATCAGCTCACGGCCTGCGATGCGATGCTGCAACGGATGCTGGCGTTGATTCGCCTTTGATTCCTGCCCCCAACGTTGTGGGAGCGGGCTTGGTCCGGGCGGCTCTCCGGCATGGCATCAGATCAGCCTCTGCTTATGCTGAGGCTGACAGCCTCTTCGCGGGCAAGCCCGCTCCCACAGTAATCCGGCGATTGACGCAGATTTCCGATGCGCCGCAACCGACAGACAGCTGCTCCAATGGAGGTCAGCTGCGTTGTCGTTCATGACGCTGAAACACCCGAAACAAAGCGTTTTCATCTGACCGAAGAGCCTCGTTTTTTTAACGCCTGAAGCAACAAAACTACTAATTTATCTCTCACCTTTCCTTGCCCATGATCAACCCCAACAAGAAATGCGCCGTCCGTGCCGGCGCTCACTGAAGTACGTCCACGTACTCGTCCTTGCCTTGGAGTTCGTCATGGCCACCTCTGCAACAACGTCCGCACCGCTCATTGAAAAACACACGATCGGCTACGTGCCGCCCGAAGATCGCCACGGAAAGGTTCGGGATCTGTTCACCCTCTGGTTCGGCGGCAATATCGCGCCGCTGCCCATCGTCACCGGCGCTCTCGGCGTGCAGCTGTTTCACCTGAATCTGGTGTGGGGCATCGTCGCCATTCTGGTCGGCCATCTGGTCGGCGGTGTGCTGATGGCGCTGCACTCGGCGCAGGGCCCGCAGATGGGCATTCCGCAGATGATCCAGAGCCGTGCGCAGTTCGGTTCCCTCGGCGCGCTGCTGGTGGTGTTGATTGCCGGCGTCATGTACATCGGCTTCTTCGCCTCCAACATTGTGCTCGCCGGCAAGTCCCTGCATGGTGTGGTCGACAGCGTTCCGGTGCCAGTCGGCATCGTCATCGGCGCGCTGGGTTCGGGGATCATCGGCATCATCGGTTACCGCTTCATTCACGTGCTCAACCGCATCGGCACCTGGGTCTTGGGGATCGGCATCGTGGTCGGCTTCGGCTACATCCTCACCCACATCCAGAGCGATGATTTCCTCACTCGCGGCAGCTTCAACATCTCGGGCTGGCTCGCCACCGTGTCGCTGGCGGCGCTGTGGCAGATCGCGTTTGCGCCTTACGTCTCGGACTACTCGCGCTACCTGCCGGCGAACGTGCCGGTGGCGGCGACCTTCTGGACGACCTATCTGGGATCGGCACTGGGTTCGAGCCTGTCGTTCGTGTTTGGCGCGGTCGCCGTGCTTGCAACGCCCGTGGGCATGGACACCATGGACGCGGTGAAACTTGCCACCGGCGCCATCGGCCCATTGATGCTGGTGCTGTTCCTGCTCAGCGTGATCAGCCACAACGCCCTCAACCTGTACGGCGCAGTGCTGTCGCTGATCACGCTGGTACAAACCTTCGCCTACCGCTGGATTCCGACCGCCAAGAGTCGTGCGGTAATTTCGATCATCGTGCTGCTGGCCTGCTGCTTCGCTGCGGTCGGCGCCTCGGCAGACTTCATCGGCCACTTCGTCGACATGGTGCTGGTGCTGCTGGTGGTGTTGGTGCCGTGGACAGCGATCAACCTGATCGACTTCTACGCCATTCACAAAGGCCAATACGACATCGGCTCGATCTTCAAAGTCGACGGCGGCATCTATGGCCGCTACAACCCGCAAGCGTTGCTGGCCTATGCGATCGGTATCGCCGTGCAGATTCCGTTCATGAACACGCCGCTGTACGTCGGGCCGGTGTCGGCGCACATCAACGGCGCGGACCTTTCGTGGGTGGTCGGCTTGCTGGTGACCTCGCCGCTGTATTTCTGGCTGGCGACTCGTGACAGTGCTTATCGTCGGCGACTGACATCCGGGAAACTGGCGGGCAGTCTCTGAGATTGACTCGATGCACCACCAAGGTCCGCCCTGTGCGGGCCTTCTGCTTTGCGTTGTGCTATTTCTTTACGCCCGACGACAACCGGAGATGGAAATCCAATGCTGCGAATTCTGGGCAAAGCCTCATCGATCAATGTGCGCAAAGTGCTGTGGGCCTGTGCTGAACTGAACCTTCCCTTCGAACGCGAGGACTGGGGCTCAGGTTTTCAATCGACGTCGACGCCGGAGTTCCTCGCACTCAATCCCTGCGCGATGGTGCCGGTGATTCAGGACGATGACTTCACGCTGTGGGAGTCGAACTCGATCATTCGCTATCTGGCGTCGCGTTATGCCGGCGAACAACTTTACCCAAGCGAGGCACGCGCCCGAGCGCGGGTGGATCAATGGATCGACTGGCAGGCTTCGGAGTTGAACAAATCCTGGTCTTACGCGTTCATGTCGCTGGTGCGCAAGTCACCCTCGCATCAGGACAGCGTTGCTCTTGCGACCGGTTGCCGGGAGTGGACAAGGCACATGGAGATCCTCGACCGGCAGCTGCAAAAAACCGGCGCCTATGTCAGCGGCGAGCAGTTTTCCCTCGCCGACATCCCTATCGGCCTGTCGGTCAATCGCTGGTTCGAGACGCCGCTGGAACATCCAAATCTGCCGGCGGTGAGCGATTATTACGAACGCTTGAGCCAGCGCCCCGCTTACCGGTTGCACGGACGCAACGGCACCCCGTGATGCCGGTCATCTGTTTTTGAACGCCTCACGCCGCGCCTGTCGTTCGGCGGCGTATGCCTCCTGCGGCTGGCTGATCAGATCCTCACGACGCAACACTTCACCGCAGTGATCGCACAACGGCCCAAGGCCCGCGCTGTGGTTGCAGGTCTTGTGGGTCATGTTCACGGCCAGCCCTTCCTCCGGCGACTTGCACCAGGTTTCGCCCCAGGCGCGTAACGCAATCACCACCGGGTAAAACGCCTCGCCTTTTGCGGTGAGGTGGTACTCGTAGCGTTTTGGCCGCTCGTTGTACAAGCGGCGCTCGACCAGCCCGTCCGCCTCCAGGCTTTTCAGACGGGCGGCAACCATCTGCGGCGTACCGCCGGTCTGGGCCAGGATCTCGTCGTAGCGATGGCTGCCCATGAACAATTCGCGCAAAACCAGCACCGTCCAGCGGTCGCCGACGATCGCCTCGGCCCGGGAAATCGGGCACAGCGTATCGGGAAGACTATCGTTTACAGCCATCAGGGCTTGCCTCTTTCACAGTTACTATGATTATCATATCGACAAGATGCGGGAACAAGCCCTGAGCATCGATCACTCTCATTGCCGGAGTACATCGTCATGTCGAAACCTCTCTATCCGCTCGACAGAACCGCCTACCTGCTGGTCGATCCGTACAACGATTTTCTCTCCGACGGCGGCAAGATCTTTCCGCTGATCAAGCCAATGGCCGAGCAGAACGGCCTGCTCGACAACCTGCGCAAACTCGATCGTGCCGTACGGGCACTGCCGATTCCGGTCGTCATCGTACCCCATCATCGCTGGGTCAAAGGCGACTACGAGAACTGGGATCACCCAAGTCCGACCCAATGCAAAATCATGCACATGCACCACTTTGCGCGCGGCGAATGGGGCGGTGAATGGCATCCTGATTTTGCGCCGAAGGACGGCGACATCGTGGTTCAGGAACACTGGGGCTCCAGCGGCTTCGCCAATACCGACCTGGATTTTCGGCTGAAACAGCAAGGCATCACCCACGTAATCATCGTCGGCCTGCTGGCCAATACCTGCATCGAAGCCACTGCGCGCTATGCATCGGAACTCGGCTATCACGTCACGCTGGTGCGCGATGCCACCGCCGCGTTCAAAGAGGAAATGATGCACGCCGCCCACGAACTCAACGGCCCGACGTTCGCCCATGCCATCACTACCACAGACGAACTGATCGCCAATCTTCAGTCGCAGGGTGACGCGAAATGAGTCTGAGCGGCCACCTGCTGATCGGCGCCGCTGACGTGCCCGCCACCGAGGGCACGATGAAGGCGCTGAATCCGGCGACCAACTCGCTGATCGAACCGGAATTCGCCTTCGGCGGTACGGCGCAGGTCGATCAGGCGGCAACCCTCGCCGACGCGGCCTTCGACAGCTACAGCCACACTTCGCCGGCCGAACGTGCGGCGTTTCTGGAAAGCATCGCCGACAACCTCGACGCCGTGCGCGAGGAGCTTGCAGCCCGCGCCGCACTTGAAACCGGTCTGCCTCAGGCGCAGCTCGAAGGCGAAGCCGCCCGGGCCGCGACCCAGTTCCGTCAGTTCGCCGAGGTGGTGCGCAAGGGGCGCTTTCTGCAACTGGCGATAGACCCGGCGCAACCTGATCGCCAGCCGCGACCACGGATGGATCATCGCCTGCAGAAAGTCGCCATCGGCCCGGTGGCGATCTTCGGTGCGAGCAACTTTCCGATCTCCTATTCGGTGGCCGGCGGTGACACCGCGTCGGCACTCGCGGCCGGTGCGACGGTGATTCTCAAGGCGCACAACGCGCATCCCGGGGCCTCGGAAATTCAGGCTCGCGCTATCCGCAAAGCGGTGCAGATGCATGGCCTCCACGAGGGTGTTTTTTCGATGGTGCGCGGTGGCAGCAATGCCATCGGTGAGGCACTGGTCGATCATCCTTTGATTAAAGCGGTGACGTTCACCGGCTCGGAGCTGGGCGGCATGGCGCTTTATCGCCGCGCGCAGTTGCGGCCTGATCCGATTCCGGTTTTCACCGAAATGACCAGCGTCAATCCGACGTTCATCTTGCCCGCAGCGCTGTCCGCACGTGGCGACAAGATCGGCGACGGATTTATCGAGCGGATGCTGGTCAACGTCGGTCAGGCCTGTCTGTGTCCGTCGATTCTGATTGCGGTCGAAGGCGAAGGTCTGCAAGCGCTACGTAGCGCCATGATCAAGCGGGTCAGCGAAGCGCCGGCGCGTACGATGCTGACGCCGGGGATTCACGGTTCATACGTCAAAGGCCTGGTGGCGATGGAAAGCGTGGGGGCGAATCTGGTGGCGGTCGGCGCACCGGCGGATGGTCAATTTGAGGGACGCTCGGCACTGCTGGAAGTTAACGGCCAACGCCTCCTCAGCGAGCCGGCACTGGCCCACGAGGTGTTCGGCCCGGCCGCTCTGTTGGTAACAGTCAGGGATGATGAAGAGTTGCTGGCGGTCGCCCGATCGTTCAAGGGTCAACTGAGCGCAGCCATTCACCTTGAAGACCGCGATCTGGATCTGGCCCGGCGTCTGCTGCCGATCCTCGAGCGCCGCACCGGACGCATTGTGGTCAACGCCTTTGCTCATCCGCAGGAAGTGACCTTCGCCACCGTACACGGCGGGCCGTTCCCGGCCACATCGGACAGTCGCTTCACTTCGGTCGGCATGACCTCGATCGAGCGCTTTTTGCGGCCGGTGGCGTATCAGGGCTTTCCCGATGCGTTGCTGCCGGAGGTATTGCGCGACGGTAATCCACTCGACCTGCCCCGCAGCATCGACGGCCAATAAAAAATGCCCGGTTCGGCAAATCACCGAACCGGGCAAGCTTTTCAATCAAATGAGCAGGTCTTCATAGAAAGCACCGTACGGAAGCTCAGGGTGTTCAATCTGGATTTCCAGAATCCACACACCGGCATTCGGCGCCTGATCGAAATCTCCCAGATTGCCACCGCGATAAATCGCATGAGGAAAATCGCTGACCCGGTGGCCCTTGATGTCCAGGTTCAATTTCCAGCCCATGGCCTCGGCCTGATCAGTGGCGTAGCGGTAAAGTTCGACACCCGTTACGCCCTGACGCCAAAAGGCCTCGACCTTGTCGAAGAGCTCTTTGGAGGCCGCCGCGCAAGCGATCATTTGCGGATCGGAACCGGTCACGAACGTCGCCCCGGCATCGCCTTCGTGCCCTTCCCAGACCACGCCCATGTCGATGAAGAAAATGTCGTTCTCGCCCAGCACTGGATCGCCGTCGGAACGCTCCTTGAAGGTCTTCAGCGTGTTGGCGCCGAAGCGGATCAGCAGCGGATGCCAGATCCGGTCCATGCCCAGTTCGACGAGAATTTCCTTGCCCCGTGCATGGGCTTCCGACTCGCGCATCCCGGGTTTGATCACCTTGGCAATCTCGTCCACGGCCTTCCAGGTCCACTGCTGGGCGTGGCGCATGGTTTCCAGGACAAAACGCTCACCTACCGCTTCTTTTCCGCTCAGGGCTGTGGTCATCGCTGATTCCTTCTGGCTAATCGCTTGCGCTGTATAGTTTTTTATATTGCGAAACAGGACGCCTAAGATACAACCATGACACAAAGTGTCAATTCTCTTCTGCACGCACCACACCGCGCTCTTCCAGCAAGCGCACAAACATGCTCAGACTGCGCGAAACCGTACCCCGCCGCCATACCAGCCACGTCGTCAGATAGCGGAACTCCGACGCCAGCGGCCATACGCTCACCGTCGCGCAGCCGGGCATGCTTTGCAGCATGCTGCGCGGCATCAGGGCCAGGCCGGCGCCCGCACTGACGCAGGCGAGCATGCCGTGATAAGACTCCATTTCGAAGATCTTGCCGGGCACCGCAGCGTCGGTGCTGAACCATTTTTCGAAGTGATGGCGGTAGGAGCAGTTCGAGCGGAAAGCATAGATGTTCTCGCCGTTCACGTCCGCAGCGCGCTGGATCGGCCCGTGATGAAGCGGCGAGATGATGACCATTTCTTCTTCGAACGCCGGGATGCCTTCCAGCGCCGGGTGCAGGACCGGACCGTCGACGAACGCGGCCGCCAGGCGCCCGGAAAGCACACCGTCGATCATCGTCCCGGACGGCCCGGTCGACAGATCCAGATCGACCTTAGGATGTTGCTGGTTGTAGGTCGCCAGCAAACCGGGAATGCGCACCGCCGCCGTGCTTTCCAGCGAGCCCAGCGGGAACGCGCCTTGCGGTTCTTCACCGGCTACCGTGGCGCGCGCTTCCTGTACCAGGTCGAGAATCCGCCGTGCGTACTCGAGAAAACTCCAGCCCGCCGGCGACAGGCGCAAGCGGCTTTTCTCGCGGATGAACAGATCGACGCCCAGATCCTCTTCCAGCTGCTTGATGCGGGTCGTCAGGTTCGACGGCACGCGGTGGATCTGCGCCGCCGCCGCGCTGATGCTGCCGTGCTCGGCAACGGCCTTGAAGATTTCCAGTTGCACCAGATCCACAGCCATTCTCCAATCGTGAAAGAAACGATCTTTATTATTCAGTTTCCAGAAAACAAACACCAGCCTACTCTGAGCGCATCCACTGACCTCGCAGGACGATGCCATGAGCCCGATTTCCAGCCAGACCCACGCCATCTCGATCAACCCCGCCACCGGCGAGCAGATCGGTCACTACGCTTTCGAATCCGCCGAGGCCCTCGACGCCGCGCTGACCCGTGCCGCGTTCGGTTTCGGCAAGTGGAAACGCAAGCCATTGCAAGACCGCTCCCGCGCCCTGACCGCCCTGGCCGGCGCTCTGCGTGACAGCAGCGAAGCCATGGCGACCATGATCACCCGGGAAATGGGCAAGCCGATCGCCCAGGCCCGTGGCGAAATCGAGAAATGCGCCAAGCTCTGCGAGTGGTACGCCGAACACGGCCCGGCCATGCTCAACGCCGAAGCGACCCTGGTCGAAGGCGGCAAGGCGCGCATCGAATACCGTCCGCTCGGCCCGATCCTCGCCGTGATGCCGTGGAACTTCCCGATCTGGCAAGTGCTGCGCGGCGCCGTCCCGGCGCTGATCGCCGGCAATACTTACGTGCTCAAGCATGCGCCGAATGTGATGGGCAGCGCCTATCTGTTGCGCGACGCGTTCACCCGCGCCGGTTTTGCCGATGGCGTGTTTGAAGTGCTCAACGTCACTCCGGAAGGCGTGTCCACCGCCATTGCTGACCCGCGCATTGCCGCCGTAACCCTGACCGGCAGCGTTCGCGCCGGCATGGCCATCGGCGCACAGGCCGGTGCCGCGCTGAAGAAGTGCGTGCTGGAACTGGGCGGTTCCGATCCGTTCATCGTGCTCAACGACGCCGATATTGATGAAGCCGTGCAAGCGGCAGTCATCGGTCGTTACCAGAACTCAGGGCAGGTCTGCGCCGCCGCCAAACGCCTGATCATCGAAGAAGGCGTGGTTGAAGAGTTCACCCGCAAGTTCGTCGAAGCCACCCGCCAGTTGAAGATGGGCGATCCGTTGTCCGCCGACAACTACATCGGCCCGATGGCCCGTTTCGACCTGCGTGACGAACTCGACCAACAAGTGCGCGCCACCCTCGAAGAAGGCGCCACCCTGCTGCTCGGCGGCGGCAAGGCCCAGGGGCCCGGCAACTACTACGAGCCGACCGTACTGGCCGACGTCACCGACCGTATGACCTCGTTCAAGCAGGAACTGTTCGGCCCGGTAGCATCGATCATCACCGCCCGCGACTGCGCCCACGCCGTGGCCCTGGCAAACGACAGCGAGTTCGGTCTGACTGCAACGATCTACACCGCCAACGTCGCCCTGGCCCAGCAACTGACCAGCGAACTGGAAACCGGCGGCGTGTTCATCAACGGCTACTCCGCCAGCGACCCGCGCGTGACCTTCGGCGGCGTGAAGAAAAGCGGTTTCGGCCGCGAGCTGTCGCACTTCGGCGTTCGCGAGTTCTGCAATGCGCAGACGGTGTGGCTGGATCGCCGCTGATCCGGTCGATCCGATAAACCCTGTGGGAGCGGGCTTGCCCGCGAAGAGGGAGTGTCAGTCTCAGTTTAAGGTGCCTGACACTCCGCCTTCGCGGGCAAGCCCGCTCCCACAGGTCTTGTTTCAATCCTTGAAGTCGGTGGACAGCGACAACTCATTCCATTCGGCCAACTCCTTCGCCACCAAGCGGTTCTTCGCCTCGATCCGTGCAACCGTGTCGCTGCCCAGCGCCAGCCGTTGCGGCGGGTTCGGCGCGTTCACCAGCACCAGCATCGCTTCGGCAAACTTCTGAGGATCGCCCGGTTGCGCATGGTTGGCCGCTTCGGCAAACGTGCGCATCTTGCCGACGGTTTCGTCGTAGTCCGGCAGTACAAGCGCAGTCTTGACCAGCGATTGCTCGTCGAGGAAGTCGGTGCGGAAGAAGCCCGGTTCGACCACCGTGGCATGAATGCCAAGCGGTGCCAGTTCCTGATGCAGTGCTTCGCTGATTCCTTCCACTGCGAACTTGGTCGAGCCGTAGACACCCCAACCCATGTACGCCTGATAACCACCAATCGACGAGATGTTGATGACCCGCCCGCTGCGCTGGCCGCGCATGTGTGGCAGCACGGCGCGGGTGACGTTGAGCAGGCCGAACACGTTGGTGGCGAACAGGCGCTCGGTTTCGCTGGCGCTGGTTTCTTCAACGGCGCCCAACACGCCGAAACCGGCATTGTTGATCAGCACGTCGATGCGACCGAAGCGCTTGATGCCTTCTGCCACCGCTTGGTGGGCTTCCTCTTCGCGGGTGACATCCAGGCGCACCGCCAGCAGATTCGGGTGATCGCCGAGGCGGTCGGTGATGTCTTGCGGGTTGCGGGCAGTAGCAATCACCGCGTCACCGGCACGCAGGGCCTGCTCGGCGATGAGGGTGCCAAAACCACGGGAAGCTCCGGTAATCAGCCAGGTACGCATATCAACTCCTCCTGTCGGTGACCCTGCGAGATTGCCGGGCCTTCTTGATGAGTTGAGTCGACTTTAAAGCCGTGCTACTGATGTGATAATCCCAACAAATTTGCATGACTTTGTGAAAGGTGTTCACAAATGAAAAACCCTTCCACGGCGGATCTATCGATCTTTCTGTGCATTGCCCAACATTTGAATTTCAGCCGTGCGGCGGTGGATCTGGGCCTGACACCGTCAGCCCTGAGCCATTCATTGCGAGCGCTGGAAAATCGCCTCGGCGTGCGCCTGTTCAATCGCACCACCCGCAGCGTGGCGCTGACCGAGGCGGGCGAACGGTTGTATGCGCGGCTGAAACCGGCGTTTCGCGACATCGACGACGCCCTCGAAGACCTCAATCACTTTCGCGACAAACCTTCCGGCAACCTGCGCATCACTGCCGGACGTCAGGCTTGCGAACTGGTGCTGCTGCCGATTGCCGGAGCATTTCTGCAGGCCTATCCGGACATCCGCCTGGAAGTGGTCGAAAGCGATGCGCTGCTGGATATCGTCGCCGCCGGTTTTGATGCCGGGGTGCGGTTCGGCAATCGGCTGGAGGCGGACATGGTGTCACTGCCGATCGGGCCGACCTTGCGCTCGGTGGTGGTTGCTTCACCGGCGTTTTTCGAACGGCACGCCGCGCCGCAAAAGCCGGAGGATCTGCATGCACTGCCCTGCATCCGTCACCGGTTTCCCAGCGGCGCGCTGTATCGCTGGGAATTCGAGCGTGGCGGCATCGCTCAGGAAATCGAGGTCAACGGCTCGCTGACCCTGGGCGATGTCAGCCTGATGATCGGCCCCGCGTTGCAGGGCTTGGGACTGGCCTATGTATTCGAGGACATGGCCCGCGAACATTTGGCGAGCGGACGGCTGGTGCAGGTACTGGCGGACTGGTGCCCATACTATCCCGGCCTCCACCTGTACTACCCGAGCCGACGCCACGTACCGGCGCCGCTCAAGGCGTTTATCGACTTCGCCCGCCATGCCCGCGATGGCAAAACGGGCTGAGCCGTTCTACAGATACTTCAGCCAGGCAATGTCGCGACGCCGGGCCTTCAGTGCCGAAAACCAGCGCACGGCCGGGAACAACGCGACCGCCAGCACCACCGCCGCCAGCCACACCGCCGTCACCGACGAGAAACCGAAATACGTGCCCTGATTGAGCCCGAACAGCGCCACGCCAATCAGGTACAACACCTTCAGCGCATACAGGTGCAGCAGGTAGAAAAACATCGGCGCCGAACCGAACACCGTCAGCCAGCGAATCCAGCGCCGATCCTGCGCGCGCTCGAACACCAGCAACAGCAGCAGCCCCGCACTCACCGTCAAGGTGATGAACAACAGCGACGGCGGGTATTTGGTGATGTTGAAAAAGCTCATCAGGGTTTGCAGGCCGCTGTCACCGAAGGCCCAGGGTTTCTCGCCGTAACCGTTGACCAGCCGCAGTGCCACAAAGCCCAGCAAACCAGTGATGCCACCGATCAACAAACGGCGCTGACGCACCCCGGCATCGGCCGCACGAGCGAACCACGGCCCCAGCGCGTAACCCAACCCGATCACGCCGATCCACGGCAACAACGGATACGAGGTGCGCAGACGCAAGGTCTCGCCCACCTCGATCCAGCCGCGGTCATGCAGGATCGCCCACGGTACGTGCAGTGCCGACTCGGTTCCAAAGTGCAGTCCGTCGAGCAGGTTGTGCCCGGTGATGATCGCCAGGCTCAGCGTCAACAGCAGCCAGCGTGGCAGCCAGACCAGCAGCGACAGCGCGATCATGCTCAGGCCGATCGCCCAGATCACTTGCAGGTAGATCACGGTCGGTGGCAGCTGGAACGTCCAGGCGAAATTCACCAGGGTAAATTCGAGCGCCACCAGAAACAGTCCGCGCTTGAACAGGAAGGCACTGACATCAGCCTTGCCGTCGTACTTCTCGCCGAACAGCCACGCCGACAACCCGGTCAGGAGCACAAACACCGGCGCGCACAGATGCGCCAAAGTGCGGCTGAAGAACAGCGCCGGCTCGGTGCTGGCGATGTCCATCGGGTCGGTCACCTGGCGATGTAGCAGAAAGGTTTCGCGCACGTGGTCCAGCAACATGAACAGAATCACCAGGCCACGCAGTGCATCAATGGACAGCAACCGGCCAGTGGCCGAGAGGGCAGAACGGGGAACCGCAATCGTCATGGAGGTATCGCAATCGAAAGGTTGATCGATGCGACCGCCCGAAAGCGGCCGCATAATTTGCGTTACCTTATAACATGAAAAACCGATCCAATCGCTAGCGGTTCTCAAACAGCGATCACGCAGTGCGCAGGATTTCCAGCACGACCTGCAACGGATGACGCAGCTGTTGATCGGCCTGGCGCTTGACCTGACTGCGGCAGGAATAGCCGGTGGCCAGCGCCTCGCCCTTCTCCGCCGGCGCCTCGATGTGCTTCGCCCAGGATTGTTCGTAGATCACCGCCGACGTCTCGCGATTGCGCGCTTCATGTCCGTAAGTGCCGGACATGCCACAGCAGCCGGTGGCCTGGGTCGCCAGCTTGAGGCCGACACGTTCGAACACCTGTTCCCATTGCCGGGTGGCGGCCGGGGCGTTGGTTTTTTCGGTGCAGTGGGCCAGCAGGCGGAAGGGTTCGGCGCGGCGCTGATCGGTTTGCTCCGGCATGACCTTGAGCAACCACTCCTGCACCAGCGCCACCTCCGGACATTTCTCCATCCCGGGCACTTTCAGATATTCCTGGCGATAAACCAGCGTCATCGCCGGGTCGAGTCCCACCAACGGCACGCCGATCTCGGCCAGTGCGCGCAATTGCCCGGCATTGCGCAACGCCGCGCGATTGAATGCCGACAGGAAACCCTGCACATGCAGCGGCTTGCCGTTGGCGCTGAACGGCGCCAGATAAACCTGATAGCCGAGACGCGAAATCAGCTCGATCAGATCCGCCAGCAACGGTGCCTCGAAATACCGGGTGAATGCATCCTGCACCAGGACCACGCTACGCTCGCGTTGCGCCTGGGTCAGCACCGACAACACGTCGACCGACGCCGGCTGAACCTGCCAGCGGCGCATCGCCGCATGGAAATCGAAACGACTGAGCAACGGCACATCGACCATGCCGCCAAGACGCTCGATCAAGCGCCGGCTGAACGAGGCGCCCATCAAGCCGTTGTAGAGCAACGGAATCCGCGCCATGTACGGAATCGTGTACTCCAGCGAGGCAATCAGATAATCCCGCGCCGGCCGCAGGTAACGGGTGTGGTACAGCTCGAGAAACCGCGAGCGGAAGTCCGGCACGTTGACCTTCACCGGGCACTGCCCCGCGCAGGATTTGCACGCCAGGCAGCCGGCCATGGCGTCATAAACCTCATGTGAGAAGTCCTTTTCCTGCGCACGGCTGTTGCGCCAACGCTGCAGCAAAGTGCTGAAAAACGGCGGACGACGGCTGGCATCGGCCAATACATCAACACCCGCCTCGCCCTGCAAACGCAGCCATTCACGAATCAGCGAGGCGCGGCCCTTGGGCGACTGCGCGCGCTGGCGAGTGGCTTTCCACGACGGGCACATCGCATCGTCGGGATCGAAGTTGTAGCAGGCGCCGTTGCCGTTGCAGTGCATGGCCGCGCCGTAGTCCTGCCAGACTTTCTCGTCGATCTGTCGGTCCAGTTCGCCGCGCAGGGTCACTTCGTCGATTTTCAGCAATGCCGCACCGGGAATATTCGGTGTGGCGATCTTGCCCGGATTGAACTGGTTGAACGGATCGAACGCCGCCTTCAAGGCTTGCAGCGCCGGGTACAACGCGCCGAAAAAGGCCGGCGCGTATTCCGAGCGCAGGCCCTTGCCGTGCTCGCCCCACAACAGACCGCCGTAACGCTGGGTCAGCGCAGCGACGCCGTCCGACACCGGGCGCACCAGCGCGGCTTGTTGCGGGTCCTTCATGTCGAGAATCGGCCGCACGTGCAGCACGCCGGCATCGACGTGGCCGAACATGCCGTATTGCAGCTTATGGCTGTCGAGCAGCTCGCGCAGTTCGGCGATGTACTCGGCCAGATGCTGCGGCGGCACGGCAGTGTCTTCGACAAACGGCTGCGGCCGCGCTTCACCGGCGACGTTGCCGAGCAACCCCACCGCGCGTTTGCGCATGCCATAAACGCGGTTAACCGCCGCATGCCCGACGGCCAGCGTATGGCCCAGGCGCTCGACCGTGGCGTCGGTGCCCAGGTGCTGGACAAAAGCCTCGACCCGGCCTTGCAACTCCTCGGGATCGTCGCCGCAGAATTCCACCAGGTTGATCCCCAGCGTCGGCCGCTCGGCGCTTTCCGGGAAGTATTCGGCGACGCCATGCCAGACGATGTCCTGCATCGCCAGCAACAGCACTTTGGAGTCGACGGTTTCGATCGACAATGGCTTGAGCGCCATCAACGCGCGGGCATCGCGCAAGGCATCCATGAAGCCGGCGTAGCGAATGTTCACCAGCATCGTGTGCTTGGGGATCGGCAACACGTTGAGCTTGGCCTCGACCACAAACCCCAGCGAACCTTCAGCGCCGCACAGCACGCTGTTGAGGTTGAAACGGTTGTCGGCTTCGCGCAGGTGCGCCAAATCGTAGCCGGTCAGGCAGCGGTTGAGGTCGGGGAAGGTTTCCCGGATCAGTTCGCCCTGCTCATCGATGATCTGCCGCGCACAGCGATACACCTCGCCGGCCCGGCCCTCGCGGGCGCACTCCGCTGCCAGCTCGCTATCTTCCAGTGGGCGGCCGTGCAAACGCTCGCCACCACGCAGGACCATGTGCAGCTCCAGCACGTGGTCGCGGGTCTTGCCGTAAGTGCAACTGCCCTGGCCGCTGGCGTCGGTGTTGATCATGCCGCCGACGGTTGCACGGTTCGAAGTCGACAGTTCCGGGGCGAAAAACAGCCCGGCGGATTTCAGCGCGGCGTTCAGTTGATCCTTCACCACACCGGCCTGCACCCGTACCCAACGCTGTTCAACGTTGATTTCAAGAATACGGTTCATGTGCCGCGACAGATCGACGACGATGCCGTCGGTCAACGACTGGCCGTTGGTGCCAGTGCCGCCACCGCGAGGGGTGATCACGACTTTCTGGTAAGCCGGCTCGGCGATCAGGCGCGCGAGCAGCGCCACGTCGTCGGCGTCGCGCGGAAACACCGCCGCTTGCGGCAAGCGCTGATAGATCGAGTTGTCCGTGGCCAGCACTACGCGGCTGGCGTAGTCGGCACTGATTTCGCCACGAAAACCGCCGGCTTCAAGGGCTTTGAGAAACTGCTGGTAATCGGTGTTCAACGCAGTGGAAGGCGACAGCTGGGCAATCATCGGAAGGGCAATCTCGGTCAAAAACGGGCCGTGTGGCGGTGAACAGTTGTGCGCAATGAATGATTACGTCACGCTCCCGCCATCTCATAGGCCTTATATTCATTGCAGAGCGACGCTGGGACAACCGTAAAATCGACCCGCAATCCATGACTAAAACGAATGAATCCGCGAACTCTCACTCCCTCGATGTCGTTGCTGCTGGCATTTGAAGCCGCCGCGCGCCATGAAAGCTACACCCGCGCCGCCCACGAACTGTCGCTGACCCAAAGCGCGGTCAGTCGTCAGGTGCAGATTCTGGAAAAGATGCTCGGCATGCGCCTGTTCAGCCGTGAAGGCCGGCGGGTGATCCTTACCGACGTCGGACGCATGTATCAGCGCGAACTGTCCGAAGCCCTCGGCCAGATCCGCAGCGCGACGTTGCAGGCCATGGCGTTTGGCTCAGGCATTCACAGCCTGCGCCTGGCGACCCTGCCAACCTTCGGCTCGAAATGGCTGTTGCCGCGCCTGAAGGATTTCTACACCGCGCACCCCGGCATGACCGTGCACCTGCATTCACGCATCGAAACCATCGACTTCGACACCAGCGAAATCGACGCGGCAATTTGCGTCGGCGGCGGTGACTGGCCGGGGCTGACCGCGCATCGTCTGCACACCGAAGAACTGGTGGTGATCGCCAGCACGCAGCTGTCCGATGCCGAACGTCTGGCTGCCGACAAGGACATCGCCGGGCAGTTGCTGCTCAACGTCAGCAGCAACGCTCAGGCCTGGTCCGAGTGGTTCAGTCATCACGCCCTGCCCCATCGCAGCATGCGCATCGGCCCGAGTTTCGAGATGACCTCGCACCTGATCCAGGCCGTGCGCGCCAATATCGGTATCGGTCTGGTGCCGAGGATTCTGGTGGAGGATGAGTTGCACAACGGCGAGCTGCTGCAACTGGGCGAACCGATCAGCAGCCGGCGCAGCTATTACCTGGTGTACCCGGCGCGCAATGAATCGTTGGCGTCGTTGAAGGCGTTTCGCGACTGGTTGATGCGTACGCTCTGAATCTCTACATCGCCAGATCAATTGCCATCGCGAGCAGGCTCTCCCACAGAGATCAATATTCCAATGTGGGAGCGAGCCTGCTCGCGATGGCGCCAGATCGGTGAACTCAGAACCGCGGTTTCACCGCTTTCCAGTCAGGTTTGTAGCGCTGCATCTGCCGCACATCATCGCGCTGGCGAATGCCGCAGGTCAGGTACTGGTCATGCAGCTTGCCCAGTTGATCGTGATCCAGTTCCAACCCCAGGCCCGGCGCACGCGTGATCTTCACGCAGCCGTCGACGATCGGCAGTTTGCCGCCCTTGATCACTTCTTCATCCGGCTCCTGCCACGGGTAGTGGGTGTCGCAGGCGTAGTCCAGATTCGGCACGGCGGCCGCCACGTGAGCCATCGCCATCAGGCTGATGCCCAGGTGTGAGTTGGAATGCATCGACACGCCGAGGCCGAAGGTGTCGCACATTTTCGCCAGGGTCTGGGTGTCGCGCAGACCGCCCCAGTAATGGTGATCGGCGAGGACAATCTGCACGCTGTTCAACGCGACGCTGCGGCGGAATTCGTTGAAATCGGTGACCACCATGTTGGTCGCCAGCGGCAACCCGGTGCGTTTGTGCAGCTCGGCCATCCCTTCGAGGCCCGGCGTCGGGTCTTCGTAATATTGCAGATCATCACCGAGCAATTCGGCCATGCGGATCGAGGTTTCCAGCGACCAGTTGCCGTTGGGATCGATGCGCAGCGGATAACCAGGAAAGGCCTTCTTCAGCGCCTTGATGCACGCCACTTCATGTTCCGGCGGCAGCGTGCCGGCCTTGAGCTTGATGCTCTTGAAGCCATAGGCCTCGATCATTCTCGCGGCCTGGGCGACGATCTGCTGTTCGTTCAGCGCCTCGCCCCAGTTGTCCGGTTTGTACGGTGAATCGACGTGCTGCGCGTACTTGAAAAACAGGTAGGCACTGAACGGCACTTCATCACGCACCGCCCCGCCCAGCAGATCCACCAACGGCACATTCAGGTAACGGGCCTGCAAGTCGAGAAACGCCACTTCGAACGCCGAATACGCGTTGCTCACGGCCTTGCTGGCGTGAGAACCGGGGGCGAGTTCAGCACCGGCCAGACTGGCCGTTTTTTGGGCAGCGACCGTCGCCTGAACGATCCGACGCAGCTGATTGAGGTTGAACGGATCGAGGCCGATCAACTGCGACTGCAGCTGTTGCTGGATCGCCAGCGCCGGGGCATCGCCATAGCTTTCGCCGAGGCCGATGTAGCCGTTGTCGCTCTCGATCTCGATGATCGAGCGCAAGGCGAACGGTTCGTGGATGCCACTGGCGTTGAGCAGCGGCGGATCACGGAAAGCGATCGGAGTGACAGTTACGCGAGTGATTTTCAAAATGACGCTCCTGTTGAGTCGGAATCAGTGGCTCGCCACCGGGTTGGCCGTCGGCGCAACGGCGGTTTCGGGTTCAGGCTTTGCCGGGGTGTTGCCTTTGGCGCCAGGCGCCATGCGGGCGAAGAAAATCACTACCGCCGCCACCAGCGAAGTCGCGGCCAGGCCATACAGGCCGCCCTCGATGGAGCCGGTGGTCTGTTCCAGAAAACCGAACGCGGTCGGCGCAACGAAGCCGCCGAGGTTGCCGATGGAGTTGATCAACGCGATCACTGCCGCCGCGATACGCGCATCCAGATAGCTTTGCGGAATCGGCCAGAACAGTGCCGAAGCAGCCTTGAAGCCGATGGCCGCAAAACAGATGGCGACGAAAGCGAAAATCGGCCCGCCGGTGGTGGACATGAACATGCCGAACGCGGCGATCACCAGGGTCAGTGCGACCCACGCCTGCTGGAATTTCCACTTGCCCGCCAGCGCCGCAAAGCCGTACATCGCGACGATGGAAATGATCCACGGCACCGAGTTGAGCAGCCCGACCTGGAAGTCGCCGAGGCTGCCCATTTTCTTGATCATGCTCGGCAGCCAGAACGTAGCGCCGTAGATCGTCAGAGCGATGGAGAAGTAGATGAAGCAGAACAGCGCGATCTGTCGATCCGCCAACAGTTTGAACATCGATGGTCTGGCGACGTGAGTTGCTTCGCGGGCGCGCTGTTCCTCGGCGATTGCCGCCACCAGCGCTTCACGCTCCTCCTCGCTCAGCCACTTGGCCTGGCGCGGATGGGATTGCAGCCAGAACCAGACAAACCCGCAGAGCACCACCGACGCGGCGCCTTCGATCAGGAACATCCACTGCCAGCCGTGCAGGCCAAGACCGCTGATGTGCAACAGCGCGCCGGACACCGGGCCGGAAATTACTGATGCAATCGCCGAACCGCTGAGAAATACCGCCATGGTCTTGCCGCGTTCCGAGGCCGGCAGCCATTGGGTGAAGTAATAAATGATCCCCGGGAAGAACCCGGCCTCGGCAGCGCCCAGGATGAAGCGCAACACGTAGAAACTGGTTTCACCCTTGACGAACGCCATGGCCATCGCCGCGGCGCCCCAGGTGAACATGATCCGCGTCAGCCAGGCGCGGGCACCGTAGCGTTGCAGAAGCATATTGGATGGCACTTCAAACAAGGCGTAACCGATGAAAAACAGACCGGCGCCAAGGCCATAGGCAGCAGCGCCGATACCCAGATCGGTTTCCAGATGACTGCGCACGAATCCGATGTTGACCCGGTCAATGTAGTTGACGATGAACATCACCACGAACAGCGGCAGCACATGGCGCTTGACCTTGGCGGCGGCGCGGGCGAGTACCGTGATGTCCGGCGGACTCTGGAGGGTATTCAAGGGGCGACTCCCGTTCTTTGTTTTTGTAGGGATAGCGGTGGCCTTTGAGGCGTAGAGCGATCATGGACGGGACAATTGATCCCGTCTAATCTAACTTGGCATTCGATTGATACCTGGATTAGATCAATGTTCGAGCTGACCCAACTGCGATGCTTCACCACCGTCGCCACCGAACTCAACTTCCGCCGTGCCGCCGAGCGGCTGAACATGACCCAGCCGCCACTGAGCCGGCAGATCCAGTTGCTGGAACATCACCTGGGCGTCGAACTGTTTACCCGCAGCACACGCAGCGTGGCGCTCACGGCTGCTGGCCGAGCGTTTTTCATCGAGGCGCAGAATCTGCTTGAGCGCGCGCAGCAGGCCGCCGTCACCGCCCGGCGTTTTGCCGAGGGTGATATTGGTTCGGTGAACATCAGTTTTGTCGGCAGCGCGGTGTACGAGTTTCTGCCCAAGGTCATCGCCGAGGCGCGGCTCAAGCAGCCGCAGGTGAAGATCGACCTGACTGAAATGAACACCTACCAGCAACACGAAGCCCTGCGCGCCCGGCGCATCGACCTGGGCATCGTCCGCGCGCCGTTGCTGGAACCGGGTTACGCCACCGAATGTCTGGTGCGCGAGCCGTTTGTACTGGCGGTGCCGAGCGGCCATCGACTGGCCGGGGCTGACGACGTTTCAGTGAAGGACCTGGATGGGCAGCCGTTCCTGATGTATTCCCACGCGGCCTATCCGCCGTTCAACGAACTGCTGACCGGCATGCTGCGCTCGGCCCGGGTCGCTCCGGATTACGTGCAGTGGCTGGGGTCTTCGCTGACGATTCTGGCGCTGGTGAATGCGGGCATGGGCCTGGCGCTGGTGCCGCGTTGCGCGACCAGCGTGGTGTTCAAGAATGTAGTGTTTCGCGAGATTGACCTGGGCGAAGGGGTGCAGAGCGAACTGCATCTGATCTGGCGGGAAAACAACGACAACCCGGCGTTTGCGATGCTGCTGGAGGGCATTCGCCGGGCGGTGAAGGATGGATGGGGCTAGGAATGGGTATGCGGATATGGAGGATACTTCGGCGGTGGTGGTGCCTTTGATGCCTGGATCAATGGTTTCTCCAGCCGTTTCCCGTCCGGTCCTACAAAAAGACGCTTTATATGTGGCGGTATTGGTTGTGATGCTCTGGCGGTCATGATGAACCCTCTGATACAGGGCTGAATTCAACCCATTTAACCCTTGTGGAATCTATCAGCAAAAATTCCGCGCTAATAGGCACCTCCGTTCCATCCTCGTTGATCCAGCAGGGATACTGCATCACAAACTGGCCGCTGGTTGACTCTGGCGGCCAGTCCACCGGCCAGCCCAGGACGCGCCTTTCATCATCCAAATGCAGGGTGACGACGCGATCATATTTCGCAAATGCGCTGAACCATTGACTGGGGTAGGAAGATTGTTTCGTTACGTTTCTGCTGCGCAACCAACCATGTAACTTGCCATTGGCAGACAGGGAACAGGCGAATAATCCGAGAACCAGCGAAGCAGAAAATGCCCAGCACGCTTCAGCCTTCGCATCCCACTTCCCTACTGAAAACCCCTTCTCCCCCACCCACACACAAACCGCCCCAACCCCCAGCACCATCCCGTGAATCACAAACGTGAAAATCAGCGCCTGCACAATCTGCCCGAACGTGTCCGGCCGCTTGAACGCCGTCAGGGTGTAGAAAATCCAGGTCGAGACAAACCCCGGGATCAGGTACTGCAACAGCGGAATCACTTCTTTCACCAGATCATCCATGACCGGTCGCTCCTTGAATCAGAAAAACAATCCTCCAGAAACAGCAATGCCGGCCCGTAATGGGCCGGCATGCAAAGCCTAGTGCACGCTGGATAATCGCCCGCGATCAACTGTCACCGCGCATTACGCGTCCTGCAAAATCAGATCCGCGCCCTTCTCTGCCACCATCAGCACCGCCGCATGGGTGTTGCCTGACGTCACGTTGGGGAAGATCGACGCATCGACGATCCGCAACCCCTCGAGGCCATGCACCTTGAGGCGTTTGTCGACTACCGAACTCTGCTCGTCCGTGCCCATCGCGCAGGAACCGCACAGGTGATAGATCGAGCCGCAGTTGTCACGGAAGTACTGGAGCATCTGCTCGTCGCTTTCCACTGCCGCCCCTGGCAGAACTTCATCGACCGTGATGCCCTTCAACGAAGGAGCGCCCATGATCTTGCGCATAAGGCGACTGCCCTGGATCACCTCGTCGATGTCCTTTTGCGTGCTCAGGTAATTCGGGTCGATCAACGCCGCATCACGGGGATTTTTCGAGGCAATCGTGATGTGCCCGCGACTGGTCGGGCGGCACGGGTTGAAGCACAGCAGGAAGCCTGAGTACGGTTCGGGCTTGAGGCTGGCCTTGTTGTTTTTCGGAATCTGGTACGACAACGGGTTGAAATACAACTGCAGGTTCGGATGGCTCTGTTCCGAATTCCCCCGGAAGAATCCGCCGGCCTGATTGACACTCATCGCCAGCGCGCCCTTGCGGGTCAGCAGGTATTTCACGCCGAGTTTGAACTGACCGAACAGCGAGCTGAGTTCATCGTTCAGGGTCGGAATATTGGCCTTATAGTAGTAGCTGACGCACAGGTGATCCTGCAGGTTTTGCCCCACCGCCGGCAGGTGTTTGACCACAGGAATCTGATGCTTCGCCAACAAGGCGCGATCGGCCACGCCGGACAGTTGCAGGATCTTCGGCGTGTCGACCGCACCGGCGCACAGGATCACTTCCTTGCGCGCCGTGAAGGTCCGCGCCACACCATGCTGGGTGATGGAAATACCGGTAGCGCGCTGTTGAGTTTCATCGAACAGCACTCGATCAACCAGCGCGTAATGCTCGACCGCCAGGTTCGGCCGGCTCAGCGCCGGGTGCAAATGGGCGAAGCTGCTGGAGCTGCGCTGACCGTTGCGAGTATTGACGTCGTAGATGCCCGCGCCTTCGAATTTCGGCCCGTTGAAATCGTCGCTGCGCGGGTAACCGAGTTCATCACAGCCCTTGAGGAACACGTCGCAGATCGGGTGGGTCTGGCCGGCCATCGGGGTGATGCTGATCGGGCCGCTGCCGCCGTGGTATTCGCTGTCGCCCAGCGGATGGTTTTCCAGTTTGCGGAAGTACGGCAGCACATCCTTGAAGGCCCAGCCGTCGTTGCCGTTGGCCGCCCAGTCGTTGAAGTCATGGGCCTGGCCACGCACGTAGATCATCGCGTTGATCGAGCCCGAACCGCCCTGGACCTTGCCGCGCGGGGCGTAGATTTCACGATTGCCCAACTGCTTCTGCGGCTGGCTGTAGTACATCCAGTTGAAGGTCGGGTTGTAATACATTTTGGCGAAGCCGACCGGGATCCTGAACCACAGGGAACTGTCCTTGCCGCCCGCTTCCAGCAGCAGCACCGTGTATTGGCCCGAGGCCGAAAGCCGGTTGGCCAGCACGCAGCCAGCGGCGCCTGCGCCAGCGATGATGTAGTCGTATGTCATGCACGGTTACCGCGTAAGTCGTTGTACAAAATTCGAATGAGCAACGGGATCCCCCTGTGGGAGCGGGCTTGCTCGCGAAGGCGCCTGGTCAGCTGACATTTGTGAACCTGACACACCGCTTTCGCGAGCAAGCCCGCTCCCACAATAGGCTTCTGTCAGCCCTTGGCCGGCGATGTGTCTTTGACGTCGGCCGGAGTCGGGGCCATTTGCAGGTGCAGGCGCTCACCGGAGTACGGCGAATGCTTGCGCACCACGTCCATGTTCAGCTCCACGCCCAGGCCCGGCTCGGTGGACGGGATGATGTAACCGTCCTCCCACTGCAACGGCTTTTTCAGGACCTCGGCATGGAAGCCGCCCCAGGTCTCGATGCTTTCCTGGATCAGGAAGTTCGGCGTGCAGGCCGCAAGCTGGAAACTTGCCGCTGCACCGATCGGACCGTTGTACAGATGCGGGGCGATTTGCGCGTAATAGGCTTCGGCCATACTGGCGATCTTCTTGCCTTCGAGCAGGCCGCCGCAGCGCGCCACGTTCATCTGCAGAATCGACGCGCCGCCGGCCTGCAACAGCTTGAAGAACTCGTACTTGGTGGTCAGGCGCTCGCCAGTGGCAATCGGAATGCTGGTCTTGGCCGCGACTTGCGCCATGGCCTCTTCCTGTCCCGGTGGCACCGGCTCTTCGAACCACAGCGGATCGTACTTCTCCAGGCGTTTGGCCAGGCGAATCGCCGAGGACGGCACCATTTGCCCGTGGGTGCCGAACAGCAGGTCGCACTTGTTGCCCACCGCTTCGCGGATTTTGCGGCAGAAGGTTTCGCAGCGCTCCAGCACTTCCAGCGAGATCTGGTGCCCGGAGTACGCGGTGTAAGGCCCGGCCGGGTCGAACTTCACGGCGGTGAAGCCTTTGTTCATGTTTTTAATCGCGCACTCGGCCGCGAGGTCCGGGTCGTCGTAGTCGTACTCGCCACGGCTGTTGACCGGGTACAGATAGGTGTAGGAACGCAGGCGTTCGTGGACCTTGCCGCCGAGCAATTCGTAGACCGGTTTGTTCGCGGCCTTGCCGATGATGTCCCAGCAAGCCATTTCCAGACCGCTGACCACGCCCATCATGGTCAGGTCGGGACGTTGGGTGAATCCGCTCGAATAGGCCTGACGGAAGAAGCGCTCGATGTGGTGCGGGTCCTGATTCAGCATGTAGCGTTCGAACACGTCTTCGATGATCGGCAGCATGGCTTTGGGGCCGAAGGTCGCGGCGTAGATCTCGCCGACGCCTTCGATGCCGCAGTCGGTCTTGAGCTTGACGAACAGCCAGTACATGCCGCCGATGTGCGGTGGCGGTACGGCAACGATATGGGTTTCAAGGGCGACGATTTTCATCTCAGGCACCTGTCTTGTTCAAAGATTTGCGATTGATCCGGGCACGCAGGGTCACGGCAGCCAGGGTGCCGATCAGACCGATAGCGGCGATGTAGCCGAAATAGAGCTTGTAACCCAGGGCGCCGGGGAAATGCTCAGTGAGGTAGCCGTTGATCAGCGGGATAAACGCGTCCGGCATGTAACCGACCACGGAGACGATGCCGATGGCCAGTCCGGTGATGCGCAGCGGAATGTTGCAGCTGTCGAGGATCGCCCAGTACAGACCGCGAATCGCGTAGGTCATCAGGCCGATGAAAATCACTGTCGCGATCAGCAGCCCCATGCTGTTGAGCGCCGGGAATACGATCAGGCCGACAATCGCCAGACTCGCCAGCAACAGCGCGACGATCAGCACCGAGATATTCGAAAACTTGTCCCCCAGCCAGCCACCGCCGATGCCACCGATCGGGCGCATCCACAGTTTGATGGTGGTGATGGTGCCGGCCATCACGGCGGTCAGGCCGCTGCCTTGCAGGTAGTCCGAGAAGCTGTAGGTGGCCCAGAAGATGTGATAACCGCAGAACACGATCGCGGTGACCAGCCACAGTTCAGGGATCTTCACCAACGTTGCCAGATCCGTGAACAGGTTGAACTTGCCCTTCTCCACCGGCGGCGTGTCCTCCATCGACTTCGGGTCCTTGATCAGCACCAGCACACAGCCGATGGCGATACAGGTGAAGGCGTAGAGGTAAACCACGTGCTTGAAACCTTCGGCGGTGGACTCGCCACGGGTTTCAGTGGCATAGGCGAACAGCCCCAGCGCAACCGTTGCCAACAGCGCTTCGACCAGTCCGCGACCACCATCAAGGATGCCGAAGAAACGGCCCTGCTCGGTGTGATGAGCAATCATCTTTACGCGCTTGAGCACCGAGGCCCAGAACGTCAGGCCGGTGGTCAGCCCCCAGCAACCGAAGATGATCATCAGCCCGGTCATCGACGGCGCGGTCGAGTACCACAAGCCCAGCACGCCGGTGGCCACCAACGAGAAGAAAATCAGGAAACGCGGCGCGATACGGTCGGCCAGCCAGCCGCTCGGCAAGTAGCTGAGCAGGAAAATCGTCCCCAGCATCGAGTACAGATAACCCAACTCGCTGTGGCTGATCTGGAACACCTCGAGCATGGTGGTCTGGTAGACCTGACGCAGGTACAGAATCGGATAGATCGCACCGGCGGCGAGCACCAGCAACATCAGTTGGAAATAGCGACTTCCCTTGTCGCTCTGGCTTTTCGAAGCCGAATCGGAACCCTGAACAGCGGCAGCAGAGGATGCATGCTTGGACATTGAAGTGACCTCGGGCGACCCGTGCTCCGGGCGCCCCTGATAATTGTTTTTATAGGTGTAGCGTGAGGCGTGTTGCGGTAGATCAGTACTTCATGACCACGAGTCGGGTCTGGGTGAATTCGAGCATGCCGTGCTTGCCGTCATCGCCGCCCAGGCCCGAACGTTTCCAGCCGGCGTGATAGCCCTGATATGGATCGGCCGGGGTGCGATTGACGTACAACTCGCCGGCCTCGATGGCGTTGGCGACTTTCTGCGCGGTACGGTAGTTCTCGGTGTAAAGCACCGACGACAGGCCGAACTGGTGGTCGTTGGCCATGGCCAGCGCTTCGTCGATGTCGCGGTACTTGAGCACCGGCAGGACCGGGCCGAAGATTTCTTCCTGGACGATTTCCATGCCCTGGCGGCAACTGCTGAGCAGCGTTGGCGGGTAGAAATGCCCCGGGCCTTCGGGCAGCACACCGCCGCTTTCGAGGACGGCGCCGTCGGCAATCGCGCGCTCGACCATGGCGTGGATGTTTTTCTGCGAACTGGCGTTGACCAGCGGGCCCATCAGGCTCGCGTCTGTGGCGCGGTCGCCGAACTTCACGGCGGCGATCTTCGCTTTGAGCAATGCAAGGAAACGGTCGTAGACGCTTTCCTGCACATAGACCCGCTCCACCGCCGTGCACAACTGGCCGCAGTGAGTGGTTTTGGAGGCGATGATTGCGCTCGCGGCCGCTTCAAGATCGGCATCGGCCTCGATGATTGCCGGAGTCTTGCCGCCCAGTTCCAGCGACGGCTTGGCGATGTTGGCCTTGCAGTAATCGAGGACGATACGCCCGGCGTTGACGCTGCCGGTCAGGGTAATCAGGCCCACGGCTTTATGGGTGCAAACGGCTGCAGCGGTGGCGTGATCCATGGTCAGGATGTTGATCACACCAGCCGGCATGCCCGATTGCTCCACGGCTTTGGCGATTTCGAATGCCGAGGTCGGGGTGTTATTGCTCGGACGCACGACCACGGTGTTGCCGGCAATCAGCGCCGGAGCGATTTTGCGCAGCAGGGTGTAGACCGGGTAGTTGAACGGAATCAGGCACGCGACGACGCCAATCGGCTCGCGGTGCAGAAACAGGTTTTCGTCGGGGCTGTCGCTGGGAATGATCTCGCCTTCGATACGACGTGCCCATTCGGCGTGGTAACGGGTGATCTGCGCGGCATAACGGGCTTCGTTGCTGGCGTCGCTCAGGCTTTTCCCGGACTCGGCGGCCAGTGCAGCGCCGATGGCTTCGGCGCGATCTTCAAGGGCCGCTGCAAACGCTCGCAGGTGCTCGGCGCGTTCGATGCTGGTGAGTTTGCCCCAGGTCTTTTGCGCCTTGGCGGCGGCATCGACTGCCGCCGTGGCCTCTTCGGCAGTAGCGGCCGACACCTGGCCGATCAACGCTTCGGTGGCCGGGTTGTAGACCGCGATCAGCGCCGCGCTGGCCGGCTCGATGAAGTGGCCGTTAACAAAATTTCGCTCGACTCGCATGTGCATCGCCCATCGTTTGTTTTTATCGATGCCGCCAGTCTTGTCATCGACAGCAAGTTCAACAAACGATTTATCCGGCGATCAAACATTCGAAAAAGGCACGTTACTCAGGAAATCGCGGTTGACGGCTCAAGTTGGCGCTGCGCCAGCCAGATCTCTTCCTGCAACCACTGACTGAACGCCTGCAATTGCGGCATCTGCGTCTGCTCCGGGCGGGTCACCAGCCAGTAGGACTGGTGCCCTTCCACATGCACGTTGTGCACCTGAGTCAACTGCCCGCTGGCCAGCTCGGAGGCGACCATGTGCCAGTCGGCAATGGTGATCCCCAGGCCATCGACCGCCGCCTGAATCGCCAGGTCCAGCAAGTCGAATTCATAACCGCCCTGGGTATCGACACCGCTGATGCGCGCCGCATCGAGCCAGTGTTTCCAGGTCAGGTAGCGCTGATCTTCGCGGGCCAGCACATGCAGCAGGGTCAGGCGATTGAGGTCGATGCCCTGATCGCCGCCCTCCCGCGCATACAGGGTCGGCGCGCAGACGGCGATGTGCCGCTCCTGAATCAGCAGCGAACTGTCGAGCCCGTCCCACTCGCCGTCGCCAAAACGGATCGCGCAATCGAGGGTGCTGGTTTCCGCGAGGCTGTCCTGCAAGCGGGTGGTGATGCTCAGTTCCAGCTCCGGATGCTGCTCGCGCAGGCGCCCCAGGCGCGGCATCAACCAGCGGCTGGTGAAGGTGGGCGGCGCGTTGATGTGCAGGCGATTGGCGTGGGTTTTCTGCTGGATGCTGCGCACGGTCAGTTCGATCTTGTCGAACGACTGATGCAGCGCCCGCAGCAGAATCTTGCCGGCACCGGTCAGTTCGAGATGGTGATGGCGACGCTCCAGCAGGCTCTCGCCGAGCTGTTCTTCCAGCTGCCGTACCTGACGGCTGACCGCGCTCTGGGTGACGTTGAGCAACTCGGCGGCGCGGGTGAAGCTGCCGGTGCTGCCGGCCACTTCGAATGCTTTGAGTGCATTCAGGCCGGGCATTTTGCGTTTCATACAAGGCACTCGAAAACCACTGGCAAGGTGCAAAGCATCCCACGATGCGGGCGAATTGTCCTACAGGATTTTCCGAGTAACATGCATTCGATGCAGGTTTCCCCACCGTTTTTATCGTTTGTTCTACAGCAGACGGATGGCAAAACTGCGCGGCATCTCTAATAAAAACAATCGAGAGCCGCTCCATGCCCTTCCCTGCATCTTTGCGCCTGCGCACCACCTCCATCGCTCTGTTCTGCAGCATTGCCGCACCGGCCATGGCGGTCCAGGTCACCGACAATCTCGACCTTGGCGGCGCCATTCGTGCCCGTTGGGACGTGGACCCGGATCGCGACATTCAGAAGTTCGGCCTCGACACGGTGTTCCTCAGCGCCAAGTACAACTCCGACTCGTGGATCGGTGAAGCGCAGTACCGCTTTTACGGCCGCTCCTACCCGTACCAGTACACCAAGAACTACGGCGATATCCGTTTCGCCAAGTTTGCGTGGGTCGGCTACAAGTTCAACCCGGACCAGCAAGTACAGGTCGGTCTGAACACCGTGCCGTTCGGCTTGCAGCCGTACTTCGGCAGCACGTTTTACGAAACCCTGGGCAACGTCATCGGTCTGGAAGACGTGCAACAGGTCGGCGCCAAGTACATCCAGCAAAGCGGCGACTGGAACGTTCAGGCCGGTTATTACCTGCGTCCGGCCTGGCAGGGCAAAGGCACCAGCAAAGGTGTGACCTACTCCAGCGCCGTATCGGGCGCCGACAGTTACGTGGCCGACGGCAGTGACAACCAGGAACGCAACACCGTGGTGCTGCGCGTGGCCAGGTCGCTGGATCTGGGGTCGTGGAAGTCCGAAGTAGGGATCTCCGGCCTGACCTCGACCCTCGAAAACAAAGACACCGACAATGACGGCCGACGCAACGCCGTAGCCGTGCATTACCTGGGCAAGAACGGTCCGTGGGGCGTGCAGCTACAGGCGGCGCGGCAGCAGATGTCGCCACGCAACGCCGGCACCGATGAACTGGTGACCCTCGGCGGTTACGACGGCACTTACAACGTGGCCAGTCGCGGCAATCTGTACGTGGCCGACCTGAGTTATGACGTCGGCGGCAAATACCTGTTCGATCAGGTCAGCGGGATCAAGCTGTACGCCAACTACAGCGCCTTCGACAAGTCTGCCAGTGGCTTCAAAACCTCCGAGCGGATGATCCTCGGCACCTCGTTTTCCGTGAGTAAATTGTGGGTGGCCACAGAGTGGTTGTTCGGCAAAAACGATCCGTACATCGGGGGCAGCAGCTACACCCAGAGCCTTGGCGCGGGCGGGCTGGATCAGTGGGAGAACCAGTTGTATGTGAACGCCGGTTACTACTTCTGATCCAGCTTCGTTTTCGCCCTTCAAATTGCTTTCGCGAGCAAGCTCGCTCCCACAGTGGATTTGTGTCGTACACAGAACTTGTGGGAGCGAGCTTGCTCGCGAATGCGTCTGCTCAAACAACACTTGCATCCGCCCATCACCGATAGTCAGATAGGCCCCACTCAAAACAACAATAAACCGCCCGATCCGGAGTACCGTCTCCATGCGTCAACTGCCCTCGCTCAACACCCTGCGCGTGTTCGAAGAAGTCGCCCGTCATCGCAGTTTCAGCCAGGCCGCCATCGGGCTGAACGTCACCCAGGGTGCGGTCAGTCGCCAGATCAAACAGCTTGAAGACTACCTTGGCGTGGCGCTGTTCGTGCGCACGCCTCAAGGGCTGTCGCTGACCGAAGCCGGCAGCAATCTCTCCCCGCATCTGGCCGAAGCCTTCGACCACATCGAACGCTCCCTGCAAGCAGTGCGCGTGCCCAATCTGCGCCAACGCTTGAAAGTGCTCGCACCGCCGACCTGGGCCACCCGCTGGCTGTCGCCACACCTGCGCGCGTTCTGCCAGCGCTACCCGGACATCAACCTCAGCGTGACCAACCAGATCGGTCATGACAGCCTCACGGAAGTCGATTGCCACATCCGCTTCGGCCTCGCGGCGGCGCCCCACTGCGTCAGCCAGTTGTTGGTGATGGAACGGCACATCGCGGTGGCCAGCCCGGAACTGTTCAACGGCGATCAACCGCCGGATCTGAAGCAGTTCCCGCTGCTGCATATCCTGCACGACGGCAAGCGCTTGAAGGTCTGGGAAAACTGGCTGGCGGCCATGGGCCGGGACGACATCGATGCCGGGCAAGGACTGGAATTCAGCACCCTGGATCAGGTGATCCACACCGCCCTCGCCGGTGGCGGTCTGGCGGTGATCGACCGGCAGATGATCGAAAAAGAACTGGCCAACGGCAGCCTGCTGCCGATCACCCCGATTGAGGTGATCGGCCCTTATGGGTATTGGCTGGATGTGGCGAATGACAAACAGGGGCTGTCGAAGGTGAGGCTGTTTACCGAGTGGCTAGGGGTTGTCAGCAACCCCTGACCTGCACTCATCAGACGGGGGTCGCGACTTTGCCGACCGGCCCCACTCCAACCTCCACCGGACTCTGCGCCTTGCACGCCTGACTCAATGTCAGCGACTTGGTCTCCGGCGCCCACGCCCACGACAGCAACGCACCAATCCCCAGAATCGCCGCAAGAATCCCCATGGTCGGGCTCAACCCGATCCCCGCCACACTCACCGGCAACAGGAACGTACTGACCGCCGAACCCAGACGACTGACCGCCGTCGCCAGGCCAATCCCGCTGGCCCGCACTTCCGTCGGGAAGCTCTCCGCCGGGAACACGCCCACCAGATTGCTCACCGCCGACAGCACCAGCGTGAACACGCCGAACACCAGCACCATCAGCCACGCCGCGCTGCCCGGCAACACCGCCAACAGAAACAACGCCACCGCCAGAATGATGAACGAGTTGATCAGGAATCCGCGTCGGGTGAATTTGATCGTGCACCAGATGCCGATCAACGCGCCGAGGATCAGCAGCATGTTGAGCATCAGCTCGGTGCCGAAGCCTTCGGCAAGGCCCATCTTCTGCAGGATCGACGGCAGGAAGGTGTAGATGGCGAAGTACGGCATGACGATGCAGACGAAGAACAGGCAGTTGAACGCCGTGCGCTTGCGGTATTCGCGGCTGAACAGCACCGCATAGCCCGAACGGGTTTCGCTGGAGCGGGTTTCATCCAGCTCGACGTTGTCGCCCAGATGCTTTTTGACGATGGCACGGGCTTCCGCCACCCGGCCCTGATTGACCAGCCAGCGTGGAGATTCCGGCGTGCCGATCCGGGCGATCAGAATCAACGCCGCCGGGATCGCCGACGACGCCAGCATCCAGCGCCAGGCGTCATCACCGAGGCTGAGCATGGCGGTGCCGACGAAGGTCGCTGCGACGTAGCCGAAGGTCCAGATCACGCTGAACGAACCCAGCAACACGCCACGATGTTTCTTCGGTGCGAATTCGGCGAGCATCGCGTGACCGACACTGAAATCCCCGCCCAGACCGATGCCGATCAGCACCCGGCAGAGGAACAGACTCATGGCGGTTTCGACGTAGAACTGCATCACCGAAGCGAGCGTGATCAGCACAAAACTGACCAGGAAAATTTTCTGCCGGCCGACCTTGTCCGAGATCCAGCCGAAAAACAGACTGCCGAGAAACAGACCGATCAGCGCCGACGCGCCGATCAGGCCCTGCCAGAACGCGTCGAGCTGCATCTGCGGGCTGAGCAAGGTGAATGCGATGCCGATCAGGCCAAGGATATAGCCGTCGGTGAAGTGCGCGCCGAAGGTCAGGCCGGCGATCTTGATGTGGAAGCGCCCGATGGGCAGGTCATCGATCTTTACGGGTTGAGCGGACATGTTCGTCTCCAATTGTTGTTATTGACGGAGAAACGGAAAGCTCTTGCTGGTTTTTTGTGGGAGCGGGCTTGCTCGCGAAGGCGGTGTGTCAGTCAACATTTGCTCCAGCTGATCCACCGCTTTCGCGAGCAAGCCCGCTCCCACATGGAGATTTCAGTGAAGGTTCAGAGGCCGCCTATCAACAGGTATTTGATCTCCAGATAGTCATCCAGACCGTACTTCGAACCTTCACGCCCAAGGCCCGATTCCTTGATGCCACCGAACGGTGCCACCTCCGTGGAGATGATCCCTTCGTTGATGCCGACCATCCCGGCTTCCAGCCCTTCGGCCATGCGCCAGACGCGGCCGATGTCGCGGCTGTAGAAGTACGCCGACAGACCGAACGGCGTGTCGTTGGCCCGCGCCAGCACCTCGGCTTCGTCCTTGAAACGGAAGCACGCGGCCACCGGGCCGAAGGTTTCGTCCTGGGCGATGAGCATGTCGCCGTTGGCTTCAGTGAGGATGGTCGGTTCGTAGAACGTGCCGCCCAGCGCATGACGACGACCGCCGCACAACAGCGTGGCGTCTTTCTCCAGCGCATCGCTGACGTGGGCTTCGACTTTGGCCAGCGCAGCGGCGTTGATCAGCGGACCCTGCTCGGTGTCACCGTCCAGCGCACTGCCCACGCGCATGGCCGCCACGGCTTCGGCGAGTTTGCCGGTGAAGGCTTCGTAGACGCCGTCCTGAATGAAGAAGCGGTTGACGCACACGCAGGTCTGCCCGGTGTTGCGGAATTTCGAGGCCATCGCGCCTTTGACGGCCGCATCGATGTCGGCGTCGTCGAAGACAATGAACGGCGCGTTGCCGCCCAGTTCCAGCGAAACCTTTTTCAGGGTGTCAGCGGCCTGGCGCATTAGCAGTTTGCCGGTGCGGGTCGAGCCGGTGAACGACAGCTTGCGCACCACGCTGGACGCTTGCAGCGCACCGCCGATGGCCACCGCGTCGCCGGAGACGATGTTGAACACACCGGCCGGAATCCCGGCTTGCTCGGCCAGAACTGCCAGGGCGAATGCCGACAACGGGGTTTCTTCCGACGGCTTGAGAATCATCGTGCAACCCGCCGCCAGCGCCGGGCCGACCTTGCGGGTGACCATCGCCAGCGGGAAGTTCCAAGGGGTGATCGCGGCGACCACGCCGATGGCTTCCTTGGTCACGATGATCCGCGCATCGGCCTTGTGGCTCGGGATCACATCACCGTAGGCACGCTTGGCTTCTTCACCGAACCACTCGAGAAAACTCGCGGCATAGACCACTTCGCCCTTGGCTTCGGCTAGCGGTTTACCCTGTTCGCGGCTGAGCAAGGTCGCCAGGTCCTGCTGGTTGGCGAGCATCAGATCGCTCCAGCGTTTCAGGCGCTGGCTGCGCTCCTTGGCCGTGAGTTTGCGCCAGGCCGGCAAGGCACGATTGGCGGCCTCGATGGCGAGGTTGGTTTCCTCGGCGCCGGCCTTTTGCACGTCGGCGATCAACTCACCGTTGGCAGGGTTGCGCACCGGATAAGTGGCGCCACCCTGGCCCCACTGACCGTCGATAAAGTTGCCGTGACGGATCAATTCGCTCATGCCACCGCCCCCTGCAACGTGAAGCGTTCCAGTCCCGGACGCGCCGTGCGCAGGATGCGTTTGCCGGCGGTGTAATCGTTGATCACGTCGCACGGGGTGTAGTTGCGTTCCAGTTCGTGCAGCTCTTCCGCATCGAGTTTGGTTTCCAGCGCCGCCAGTGCGCTGTCGAACTGCGCAGTGGTGTCGGCCCCGACCAGCATGCAGTCCACACCCGGATGATTGGCGACCCAGGCTTGGGCGATCTGCGCGTTCGACACGCCACGGGCACGGGCCACGCGTTGTACCGAATGGGCGATCTCGAACGAGGCTTCGTCGCTGTACATCTGCTGGGTGAAGAAGTCGGTCTGGTTGCGGGTCGATTGCACGTCACCGGTCAACAGGCCACGGGCCAATGGACTGAACACCGAGACGCCGATGCCCTGATCGCGGCAGAACGGAATCATCTCGCGCTCTTCTTCGCGGTAGGCGCAGTTCAGTTGCAGCTGCATGTTGATCGGCTTGACCCAACCGTTGCGCTCGCAGGCCATGAGGATTTTCGCCAGTTGCCCGGTGAGCATGGTCGACACGCCGATGTAACGCGCCTTGCCGGAACGCACGATGTCGTTCAGCGCGCCCATGGTTTCCTCGACCGGGGTGTTCACGTCGAAGTAATGCAGCATGAACACGTCGACATAATCCATGTCCAGACGCTTCAGCGAGGCATCGATGCTATCCATGATGTGCTTGCGCGAATGGCCGCTGGCGTTGATGCCGTTGCGGGTGCCGTAGCCGACTTTAGTGGTGATCACCAGGTCTTCACGACGAGCCAGACGCTTGACGATGCGCCCCACCACTTCTTCGCCGACACCGGCGGAATAGAAGTCCGCCAGGTCGATGAAATTCACGCCGTTGTTCAGCGCGTGAGCGACGATCGGCTCGCTTTGTTTTTCATTGAAGATCCACGGCTTCCAGTCCGGAGTGCCCATGTTCATGGTGCCCAGGCACAGGCGGGAAACTTGCAGGCCGGAGTTGCCCAAACAGATGTATTGCATGGCGCGGACCTCAGGCTTTCGGCGTGTAGAAAGGGTTGCTGATGTGGTTGACCACATCCTTGAGCTGCGCGGTTTCCGGCTTGCCGGTCAGGGCGGCGCGGATCGCGGTGCGGCAGGCGTTGTAATTGTTCAGGTAGACCGCATCGAGGTCATCGCACGCCGGGTTGACCCAGTTGGCGGTGACGATCGCCCACTCGTCTTCGGCTTCCGACGGCAGCGTGCCGTCGAGCAGTGCTTCGAGCACTGCCTTGGCGATACCCGCCTGAGATGCACCCCACGTCGCGTTACCGTGCAGGTCGCTGCTGATCGCAGCCTTGTTGACGTACAAGGTCATCGGCTTGACCGGGATGTTCGGCTGGGCGATCACCATGAACGGGCAATGGCCCTGGCTCGGCGACGCCAGACTGTTGGCGAACGCCTGCCCTGCCGGACCGTTGCGCGGGCCGATAAGGATATTGATGTGCGCGGCGTTCACGCCCGGGCCTTCGAAACCTTCACCGATGTACAGGTCGAGTTCTTTCATCATTCATTACTCTTTGCGATGCAGAGGGATTTTTTTGGGGCGATCGACAGCTCACGCGGGCCGGATGGCCAACGGGATCAATAACGGACGAGGGGAGACGCGAAGGGACAATCGGGACATGGCTGCAAACGCTCTCTGGTTGTTATTGATGAGCTGTGTTTGCGATTTTTTAACACCGGGGATCGGGCCGGCCGTAACCATTAAAAATCATGGGGCAATGACTTTTAGTCATAGCCTTTATGCAGGTAAAAAAGGGCAGGCGAAAAAAATCCCGCTCGAAAGCGGGATTTTTGAACGGCTCTGATTACGCGACGATAGGAATCATCGGATCCGCAGCCGCCAGCGCAATGGCACGGTCAGCCGCTGGTGGGTAGATCCACTGGGTGTTGATCTGGGTCTTGAGCGACTTGCCCTCCTCCTTGACCAGTTTCACCTGACGATCCCAGCCTTCGGTGTACACCGCGCCCCAGGCGCCGAGGTCGAGGCAGGTCACGTATTTCGGCTGGCTGTACGGCGTCGGGTCGACACCCAGAATCTGCGCCGCGACGTTGTTGCCGGCGTGACGACCGAGGGAAATCGCGTGCTGGCAGGTCATCAGGGCGAAGTTGCCGATATCGTCAGTGGCGGCATAAGCCACGTCGCCGGTGGCGAAGATGTCGTCCTGGCCGATGACTTTGAGGTTGGCATCAACGTGCAGACGGCCCTGACGATCACGCTCGGCAGGAATCTGTTCGGTCAGGGAGCTGGCGCGCACACCGGTGGTCCATACCACGGTTTTTGCCTCGATGCGCTGGCCGTCCGACAGGGTCACGCCATTTTCATCGACCGACAGCACCGACACACCCAGTCGCCATTCAACGCCCAGTTCTTCGCTCGCTTCGGCAATCGACACGCTGATGGCTTCGCCCATCGAAGCGCCAACTTTCTGCGCACGGTCAACGATGATCACTTGAACGTTGGCTTCGTCGCCCAGCACGGCCCGCAGACGCGCCGGCATTTCAGTGGCGGTTTCGATACCGGTGAAACCACCGCCGGCGACCACCACGGTGTTGCGTGCCTGGCTTTCAGGCTGGTCGATCAAGGATTTCAGGTGGTTTTCCAGGCGGATGGCGGCTTCGATCTGGTCGACGTCAAACGCGTATTGCGCAACGCCCGGGGTGTCCGTCAGGGCCAGGCCGCTGCCGGAGGCCAGCACCAGTTTGTCGTAATTGAACACCTGTTGCGCACCGGCTGCGTCGGTGTAGCCCACGGTTTTCGCCTGTACGTCGATGGTGTTCGCCGCGCCTTTGATGAAGTTGACGCCGACTACGTCGAACAGATCGCCCAGCGGCGCCGCCAGCGTGTGGGCATTCGGCTCGTAGAAACGCGGACGAACGCGCAGCTCGGCCTGCGGCGCCAGTACGGTCACGTCGATGTTGTCCCGATTGTGAATATCAACCAGACGCGTGGCGCTCAACGCCGTCCACATGCCACCGAAACCTGCGCCGATTACCAGAATGTGCTGTTTCATTGTTCTCTCCAGGCACGAAGCCAAGTCACTGAATGAGGTTGAAGGATTCACATCATCGGGAGCGGACACGTCTGTATTTTTCAAGAACGCGAAAGGCTGCTCACCGGATAACGGCGACTGTATTGGTCGCCTTTAATTCCGACAAGTCAGATTTTGTGATGATTAGCATCGAAAACTTCGATAGCTTAAACCGAGTCCACCCACCCTCCACAACTCATTGATTTAGCTAAAAACCAAGAAAACCGGGATCCTGATGGCCAATCATCTAGGATGCTCTCTATTTGTTTTCCACAAAAACCTGATAGCATCGGCGACAAATACAGTCGGAGATAGTTATGTCGCTTTACAGTGCGGGGGTCGAGTACGGCATTCACTGCCTGGCCTTTCTGGTAGGCAGCGGAGGTGACAGTCGTGAAGCCAGCGTGCGCGATCTGGCAGAGCTGCAAGGGGTGCCGCTGGATTATCTGGCGAAGATCTTCACCAAACTGGCCAAAGGCAAACTGGTGGAATCCACCGGCGGCGTGCGCGGCGGCTTCACCCTGGCGCGTCCGGCAGACGAAATCACTCTGCTCGACATCGTCAATGCCATCGATGGTCGCAAGAACATTTTCGAGTGCCGGGAGATACGCGGACGTTGCGCACTGTTCGACGGTTCACCGCCGGACTGGGCGCTGGACGGCATCTGCTCGATTCACGCCGCGATGATGACCGCGCAAAAGCGCATGGAGGAAGCCCTCGCCCAGCAGACCATTCTCGACATCGCCAGAAAGGTCGGGCGCAAGGCACCGGCAGGGTTCAACAGCCAGGTGGAAGACTGGATGCAGGATCGCCGGGAAAAGAAAACTGGTGGCGCCGGCATTCCACTCACCGACATCTCGGACTGAACTCGATCAGCAGGCAAAAAAAGCAGAAACCGATAAACGGTTTCTGCTTTTTTCATTTCAACATCACAAGCAATCTCGCACCGCTTTGCGCAACGATCCCGACTTGGCCCATGGTGGCCCCTGATACAACGACACACGACTGCCATCCTTCCATTTCACGATATCCAGAATCTCGTCGGCGGTCACGATACTCGGCGCAGTGATGCGGTAGCCGTTGGAAATCCCCATCTGTGAGGTTTTCGGGACATCCTGCTGCCATAGCGGCAACACGCAGGCGGCGTAGTCTTTGGGAGCCTTGCCACTGATCTTGCTCACGTTCGGTTCGCCCGGCACCAGCGAGGTCGGCAATGAACAACCGGACAACACTGCCAGAAGCAGCCCCCCGATCAACATCCGCATGGTGATTCCTTCATCTGAAAAAACGCGAATGTACCCTGTAACTGTTCGGACATCCATCGTAGCGCTCTGCCTGTATTCCCCGAAAACCGGGCCATTCAGCTCACTGACAGAAGCCCCTTGACCCGCTCCGGAAAAATGCAGCTACTCTGTTTTACCGAGAATGTTCCGGAGGTGATCATGCGGCTCAATGAATACGAACACGAACTTCAGCGTGACCTGCAAAGCGTTGCATCGGACCTGAGATGGTCGGCAGTCGATCTCAAGCGCATCGCCGATCAGCTACGCAAATCGGGCAACGAAGCGGATGCCCAGGCGGTGCTCAGATCCTGCGAGGTGCTGCAAAGCGATGAAGAACGCCTGCAACTTTACGCCCGGGAAGTGAAAGCGCGCGCCATCAGCCGAACCAAAGTCCACTGAGCATCACCCTGCCCACAGCAAAAAGCCCCGGACAACCGGGGCTTTTTCTTCACAGACCTTCAGTCTGCCTTACGACCGCGTGCGCGGCTTTTGTACCCCGGCAGCGCGGCGGCGTACGCCAGCGCTTCCTCGCGACTGGCAAACGAAGCGAGCCGGTCACCCTGCGTGCAGACCCGCCACGGGCCGTTGTTGACGCTGAGTACGTCGTAGCCATTCATATGCATTTTATTCAGCATCGCCATGCTCATAGGCACCTCCTGTCTTCTAACGAACCTTTCCACCTTACACCCGCAACGCACTGCGGTGCCGACCGGACGTCGCACCGAGGCCGCGTCAACTCTCCGGCACTTTTTCGCCCTCCAGGCACTCAGAAGCTCTAAACCGGCAGCGGCCCAAATATTGCTAATTCATGACAGTTTTATGACAAACGGCAATCGGGTAACACATGAAAGTACGAGCCACCGTCATCTGCGAGCAGGATCGACACATTCTCCTGGTGCGCAAACCCAAGTGCCGCTGGACGCTTCCGGGGGGCACCGTCGAACCGGGCGAAACCCGCGCGCAAGCCGCCGCCCGTGAGCTCCAGGAAGAAACCGGGCTGGACAGCGATGACATGCTTTATCTGATGGAATTACAAACCGGCAGCACCCGCCACCATGTGTACGAGGCGTCGGTGCTGAATATTGACCAGGTGCGCCCGCTGAATGAAATCGTCGACTGCCTCTGGCATCCGCTGGATGCAGTGCAGAATCTGAACGTCAGTGACGCCACGCTGAGCATTGTCCGCGCCTTTCAGCGACGCCTTTGACCCTCAGCCGGCGAACGCCCGGCGCCCGGCATTCATTTCCGTGCGCAGCTCACCAATGAAATTGGAGATGTCACGAATGGTGACCAGATGCTCCGGAGAAACTCCATTGAGCAACAGGTCAACACGCCCGCTGCCGGGTTCGTAAACCTTGATCTGCAAGAGCCCCTGCGCCGTTTCGGTGCAATCGCAATACAACGGCGAAAAGCCGGATTCGACGATGCGGCAAATGTCGGCAATGGCAATCATGGGGGCACGCCTCACAGGCGCTGGCTTGGGCGACCCGTTGAGCATAGATGAGCTTTTACCGCATTGCTCCCGCCGCCCGCTGCAAAATTTGCCAACCGCTTCACATCTTCAAATCGCCGCTCTCAATGGGCGTTGTGATCCCAGATCCAGTTCCAGATGCCCGGCAGATTTACCGGTTTAGACGACTCGCCCACCGTACGCGCCAGCGCGGCTTTTTCCAGCGCCGCGCGATCGTCATAGAACGGTTTGTCTGCCAGTCGCACACCGGTGGCGGCGGCGCTATCAAGCAGAATCTGCAGGTACTCGCGGGCGTGACGGGCGGTGTAGCGATTGAGATCGTGGAAGGTCACCACCACCGGAATTACCCCGTCCACTGTTGGCAATTCGCCAAGGGCAATCCGTTCCCGGACTTCCGACAATTGACGCAGCATGTTCGCCCGCCGCCGGGGGCTGGCGTTGAAGCCCCAGATCTTGCCATCGTTGGCGCTCAGGTCGGTCAGCAACACCTGCATGTAGTGCTGCTGATAGGCGGCGAAGGTGCGTTTGTCGTAGTTCCAGAACGGCGGGCGCAGCAACGTTGGCGGCTCGCCGGTAATCGCCGCGATGTCCGCCGAGCCGTTGGTCAATGAGGTTTCGAGCTCATCCGGGTCGAGCAATCGATGATTGGTGTGCCAATGGGTGGCGGTGTGAAAGCCCAGAATGTGCCCCTCAGCGTGCTCGCGGCGCATGACTCGCCGGCCGATCTCGCTGTTGCCCGCTCGCGGTGCGCGGGTCTGGACGAAAAACACCGCTTTGATCCCCGGTTGCAGCGGGTTTTCCTTTAGGCTGTCGAGCACGGTATCGGTGGGGTTGAAAAAGCTGGAGGCGCTGGGGCCGTCATCGAAGGTCAACAGAAACCGTACAGGCGCTTGGGCCTTGAGCCGGGTCTCGGTCTGCGCGGTCATTTCGATGGGAGCGGCGATGCACCCGGCCAACCCGACGGCCACCGCCATCGCGCAGAAAAGCTTGAACCACTGTGTCATGTTTTGCCTTGAGCCCGACCGTTGCGGTCATGTTGTCGATTGGCAAAACTCCTTCGCCGCTGCTGCCTCCCTGCGACCCATCGAGATGGGCCGAGGTTGGATAAAGATACACAGGGTTTGGTTCCGGCGCTCGCTCAGCGTGCCAATGCCTGTTGAAACGAGCTGTCGATGATCCCTGCCGTGGCCAGCGGTGCCGGCAGAGCCTTGACCTTGAACAGGAAGTCGGCGGTGCTTTGCAGATCGGCGGCGGCCTGCTGATCCACCGGGCCGATCGTCATGTGCGCCTGGCGTAACCAGTGTCGCGAGACTTGCTGATCGAGGTTGGCTTTCTTCGCCCACAAGTCAGCGTATTCGTCGGTGTGGCTGTCGACCCAGGCCCGGGCCTGCTTCAGGCGCCCGAGAAAATCGGCGATCGCTTCACGCTTGCTGTCGATGGAAGGCGCGGATGCGGCGATGGCGCTCAAGCCCGGCATCAGGTTTTTTGCGGTGAGAATCGGTCGTGCACCGGAGAAAACGATCTGCTGGGAAATGTAAGGTTCCCAGACCGGGAACGCGTCGATGCTGCCTTGCGGTAGCGCCGCCGCCGCATCAATCGGCATCAGCTTGACGAAGTCGACGTAATTATCCGGCAAACCGCCCTGCTCCAGCGCCCGCAAGGTCAATTGCTGACTCCAGGCACCTGGCCAATAGGCGACTTTTTTGCCCTTCAGGTCCTCGATGGTTTTCACCGGAGAATCCTTGGGCACCAACAGGGCGATGGTGTCCGGGTTCTGCCGCGAAACACCGATCAACTTCACCGGCGCCTGCTTGGCGGCCAGAAACAGAAATCCCGAATCCCCCAGAAAACCCAGATCCAGTGAACCGGTCTGCAACGCCTCGGCCAATGGCGCGGCGGCCTGGAAGTGTTTCCAGTCAACCGTGTAAGGCGCGTCCTTCAGTACGCCGGACGCCTCTATGGACGCGCGGATGTTGTAGTAATTCTGGTCGCCGACGTGCAGGACCAAAGGTTCGGCAGCGTAGGTCAATGGCGTGGCAAACAGTGCGCTGGTCAACGCGGCGCGTAGGAAACGTGAGAGCTTCATGGCGAGTCCTGCAGATAGGATTTTTATAGACCATAACGCTCTTACAAATCGAGTTTGAAATTCGATTTGCGCATAAGCTCAGCACCTTCCCGCCTCACTGTTGGCCGAGCAACAGTGGCGCGTCACAGTGTTTTCCCTGCAACACTTCCAACCTGCAAAACCGGCGTCAGCCCCCGTAAATACGGGACAGGGCGCACATGGCACAGAGCCTGCAATATTCCATTCATGCAGGAAGCATTCGATAAAAATATCTTTTGGACATAAGAACCTGTTGCCGTGCCGGAGCGTGCCCATGAAATCCCTCTTACCCTTTTCCCGCGTCAAAACGCTGCTCGCGGCCTGCGCAGTAGCCCTGAGTCTGCAACCGCTCACCCACGCCGCCGAAGCACCGCCGGCCGAGGTGCATCTGGATTACGCCTATTACTCGCCGGTCAGCCTGGCGCTCAAACACCTGGGCTACCTGGAGAAAGCCCTGCCCCAGAGCAAAGTCAGCTGGGTGTTGAGCCAGGGCAGCAACCGTTCGCTGGAATACCTCAACAGCGGCGGCGTGGACTTCGCCTCGTCGGCCAGCCTCGCTGCCGTGCTCAGCCGCGCCAATGGCAGCCCGATCAAATCGGTCTACGTCTACAGCCGCGCCGAGTGGACTGCGCTGGTGGTGCGCAAGGACTCGCCGATCCAGTCCGTCGCCGACCTCAAGGGCAAGAAAATCGCCGCCACCAAGGGCACCGATCCGTACCTGTTCACCCTGCGCACCCTGCAACAGGCCGGGCTGAAAAAGGACGACGTGGAACTGGTGCACTTGCAACACCCGGACGGCCGCACCGCGCTGGAGAAAGGCGATGTCGACGCCTGGGCCGGCCTCGATCCGCACATGGCCGCCAGTCAGGTGCAGGCCGGTTCGCGCCTGCTGTACCGCAATCGCGACTTCAACAGCTACGGCGTGGTCAGCGTCACCGAGCAATACGCAAAGGAGCACCCGCAAACCATCGACACCGTGATCAAGGCCTATGAGCAGGCCCGCGAATGGTCGGTGAAGAACCCGGACGAATTGGCAAAATTGCTCGCCAGCGAATCCGGCCTGCCACTGGACGTGGCCAAGCTGCAACTGTCGCGCACCGATCTGAGCAGCCCGCAACTGACCGCCAAGGACGTGCTGGCCTCGAAAGCCGCCGCGCCGATTCTGGTCTCCGAAGAACTGGTACGCCGTGGGGTGAATGTCGATCAGGTTATCGATCAATTGATCGACACCGGTTTCCAGCAAGTCGCCACCGCCCAGTAACCGATCAGGCTCACAACAACTCCGCGCCCGTCGCGGATTTGTCGTGAGCGGAGACCTGCCCATGAGCAACGACTTGCCCGCCCGCATCGCCTTGTCGGCACCACGGCGAAAACTCCTACTGCTGAATCCGCTCTGGCGTCGGCGCCTCAAAGGCCTGACCCTGCCATTGCTGATCGTGATCGCACTGGAATTTATCGTACGCATCGGCTGGCTGCCGTCCTACCAGATACCCGCGCCAAGCGAGATCGCCCTGACCCTTACCGATTTGGCCGAAGGCGCCTTGTGGAAGCACATCGGCGCCAGCCTGATTCGCGTGCTGCTGGGGTTTGCCATCGGCGCGAGTCTGGCGCTGGTGTTTGCCGCGTGGGTCGGTCTGAGCCGCGAAGCCGAGGCTTATCTGGAACCGACCTTCGCCGCGCTGCGTTCGATTCCCAGCCTGGCCTGGGTGCCGCTGTTGCTGCTGTGGCTGGGGATCGACGAGACCTCGAAAATTGTCCTGATCGCCATCGGCGCGTTCTTCCCGGTGTACGTCAACGTGGTCGCGGCGATCCGCAACATCGACCGCAAACTGGTGGAAGTCGGGCATATCTACGGCTTCAGTGCGTTGCAACTGGTGCGACGTATTCTGTTACCTGCGGCCCTGCCCGGCCTGTTCACGGGGTTGCGCAGCGGCATGAGTCTGTCATGGATGTTTCTTGTGGCGGCCGAACTGATCGCGGCGACCAAAGGGCTGGGTTATTTGCTCAGTGACGGTCGCGAAACCTCGCGGCCGGACATCGTGCTGGCCGCGATTATCGTCCTGGCGCTGCTCGGCAAACTCAGCGACGGTTTGCTTGCGGTGCTGGAGCGTCGCTGGCTGGTCTGGCGCGACGCGTTCACCGGTCAGGGCAGCAAGGAGTGAACCGTGCAACTAAGCTCAAATCTTCAGGCAGCTGCCGGAGGGTCGGCCGATGTGCGGAAGACTGTCGCAATACCGGGGCATCCACGATTTCGTCGCGGTGCTGAGCATTCCCGATGCGTTGATCAATCACGTCGGTGATGCCCCACTTTGCCATTACAACGCCGCCCCCACCACGTCGCTGGCAATCCTGCACCAGCACGACGAACGCATTTACGCCGACAATCTGCGCTGGGGCTGGCGCCCGCACTGGGCCACGGACCGCGCTGCACCGATCAATGCCCGACTGGAAAAAGTCGCTCACAGCCCGTTTTTTCGCGCGATCTGGCGACGCCGATTGATCGTTCCGGTCGACAACTGGTTCGAGTGGGTCGACGCACCGGACAATAGCCGACAACCGTGGTTGATCCGTCGGACTGACGGACAACCGGTTTTCTGCGCAGCAATCGGACAATTTCCTACACCTGATAATCAGGCCAGGGACGACGACGGATTTGTGATCATCACCGCCGACAGTGAAGGAGGCATGCTCGACATTCATGACCGTCGCCCGATCGTATTCTCTGCCGAACGCGCGCGAGAATGGCTCGATCCAGCCACGCCCACAGAACGCGCCGAGCAAATGCTGCTGTTTGAAGGGGAGCTCAGTGAAACGTTTCAGTGGCACAAAGTCAGCAAAGCAGTGGGTAACTCCCGCAATCAGGGCGCAGAACTGATTGAAAAAGTCATTTAGATAAATTCTTCCATGGTGCGTTATCAAAAACAGCAACTCGTGGTGTGATTCTTTTGCGTTACAAGCGGTGTTTCATCCACGAGACAGATATTTTGAAACACACGTTCGAGCGAACTAACCGCCTGTCTGACATTTCAATCGTCATACATACATTTTCAAACTCAACGGATAGCATGCGCGCCGCATTTCCAGTTGGCATACCAGTTGACCAAAGAGTCAGCAAAACCAGGAATATCCCCACAAACTTTACAAGCCTTGCAGAGAACTAAGTTGCGCGACGATTTTGCAATCAAACAGGTCAGCGGCCTGGAGTGTATTCATCTGTCCTCGACAGAACGCTTTCAACTCGACTGTTTTATCGGCCACTACATAAAGACTCGAAACCTGCGTGACGTACCCGATATCGACCGCATCCTGCGCGCCACCCTCGAAAACTATCCCTGCCACCCGCCAGTGATGGTCAACGAGTTGAATGCCTGGATCGACAAGACCTTGGGTTATCGGGCCTCCCACCCCGATTTCACGCAGCTGGAAGATCTTTGATGAAACGAAAAGCCCCGCAATCGCGGGGCTTTTTCGTTGTGGCGTTCAGGGTTTCAGCGGGCGTTCCTGATCACGGTCGGACAGTTCGCGGCTGTCGTCGTGCTTCCAGGTCTGTTCTTTATGCTTCTCCCGCTCGATCTCTTCTTCGCTGGGTTCTTCTTCATCTTCGTCGGGACGTTTTTGCTCGGTTGCCATGTTCACCTCGCTTTTTGAGTTCATCCTTAAAGCGTAGAACACCTGCAACTTAAAGCCACCAGCGCAACAGAAAGAAGAACGCCATGCTCAATAGCATGCTGATCAGCGTGCTGCGGGTATAAATCACCAGTCCTACAGCCACTAACGAGCTGATCAAATAAGGATTGTCCCACTGCAGATTCAGTTGTTTCTCCGGCATGAACACAATCGGCCCGCAAATCGCGGTCAACATGCCCGGCACGGCAAAACCGAGAAATTGCCGCGCGTTGCTGCTCAGACGCACCGGCAGGCGCGGTTCGAGAAACACGTAACGGTTGAGGAACACCAGAATCCCCATGCCGATAATCACTGCCCAGACCATCATGTGCGCTCCCGATACAGCTTGTTGCAGATAAACCCTGCGGTCATTCCCGCCAGTCCCGACAGCACCAGCGCCGAGCCCCACTGCCAATAGCTGAACAACACCGAGCAGAACAGCGACACCGCCACGCAGACCACCGTCGGCACATTGCGCACCACCGGGGTAATCAGCGCGATGAAGGTGGCGGCAATCGAGAAGTCCAGCCCCAGGTGTTCAAGCCCCGGAATACTGCTGCCGAGCACGATGCCGGCCAGGGTGAAGAGGTTCCAGGCGATATAGAACGTCAGGCCGACGCCCAACGCATACCAGCGATTGAACTGCTGACGGTCGTGCTGACTGGTCAGGGCGAACAGTTCATCGGTGAGCAGAAAGCCCAGACCGATTCGCCAGCGCCCCGGCAACGGCGAAATCACGTGGCGCATGCTCATGCCGTAGAGCAAATGTTGCGAAGTTAGCAGCAAGGTCGTCAGCAGAATCGAGAAAATCCCCGCGCCGCCCTTGAGCATGCCGATCGCCACCAGTTGCGCGGCGCCGGCGAACACGATGCTCGACAAGCCTTGCCCTTGCAGTGGCGTGAGGTTGGCTTCGATCGCCATGGAGCCGGCCAGCAGCCCCCACGGCGCGGTCGCCAGGGATAACGGCATGATCGCCGCGGCGCCGCGAAGGAAGGCACTGCGCGGCATTAATGAGTCAGACATAACACGCTTCAATCGTGAGACAAGACCCGGACTCTGCCAGCAAACGCCCTTTCATGGCTTGAACAATCTTGCGCAGTTGGCGCAAATCCTTCCTTCGGTCAGTCGTTTGCCGGCGTAACATGGCAACCATTCACACACGCGTCAGAGAGACGACATGCTGTATCGAATAGCCGCCGACGGGCTGGTGCTGTTTCACCTATCGTTCATTCTGTTCGTGCTGTTCGGCGGGCTGCTGGTGCTCAAGTGGGCGCGGCTGATCTGGCTGCATTTGCCGGCGGCGGCCTGGGGCGTGGCGGTCGAGGTGTTACACCTGACCTGTCCGCTGACCTATTGGGAAAACCTGATGCGACACGCTGCCGGACAGACCGAATACGCCGGTGGCTTCATCGAACATTACGTCTGGCCGATCATCTACCCGGCCGGGCTGACGCCACAGATTCAGTTGTTGCTGGGCAGCGTAGTGCTGGTGGTCAACCTGCTGGTGTACGCGCGCCTGATTCGCCGCTGGAAACTGCGGCGCGCGGCGCGCATTCCGTTTTAACGAGCTTTCAGGGTTTCCAGCCAGGCCGGATCGAGGCGTGTCTGATCGGTGTCCAGACCGAGCGCCTTCATCCGCGCCTTGTGCGCTTCGACTTCCCGATGCAATTGCGCGTGATCGCTGGAGTTGCCGTCCAGTTCATGCATCTGGGTCAGGCCCAGGTGATAGAAACGCAGCACCTTCATCGCCACCGGATCACCCTTCTCCACCGCCGCGGTCACCTGATGCATGACGTTGGTGACGCTCATCAAACTGCGCTTGAGCCGCCAGCCGTACACCGCCGGAGCCATCCAGGTCTGATTCCAGAAACGCCCGCGCAGCAACACCGCCGTCAGCAGAAATGCGCCAAACACCCCGCCGACATTGAACCGCAGATTATCCCCGCCCGGCTCGCCGAACAGTGCCACCGCCGCAGTCGAAAACGCCATCGCCAGCACCAGAAACAGCACCGCGATGATCAGCGTGCTGCGCCGGGTCTGCTGGCGATAAGTGATGGCATCGATCGGTTGAATCTCGAACATCGCGACAGGCTTCCATGGCTTGAGTTAAAAAGAGGCTGCGCATTATCGCCTCTGCGGCGGATTTAGCTATGCTGGAGCGCCTTTTCATCTTTTCAACGTCCAACGGGGACATGGCGATACCACGCAGATCGTGCCATCTTCATTCATGGATACACACTATTCGGATGCCATTGGCCATGCCGGCAATGACATCGTTTTAAGGATCACTGCATGACCCAACGACACGTAATCAATGCCTCGGTCAGCCCAAAAGGCAGCCTCGAAACCCTTTCCCAACGTGAAGTTCAGCAACTGAGCCAGGCCGGAACCGGCAGCACCTACACCCTCTTTCGCCAGTGCGCCCTGGCCATCCTCAATACTGGCGCCCATGTCGACAACGCAAAAACCATTCTTGAAGCCTACAAAGACTTCGAAATCCGCATCCACCAGCAGGATCGCGGCGTGCGCCTGGAACTGCTGAACGCCCCGGCCGACGCCTTCGTCGACGGCGAAATGATCGCCAGCACCCGGGAAATGCTGTTCAGCGCCCTGCGCGACATCGTCTACACCGAAAACGAGCTCGATGCCCTGAGCATTGACCTCAGCACCTCCCAGGGCATCAGCGACTACGTCTTCCACCTGCTGCGCAACGCGCGCACCCTGCGTCCGGGCGTCGAGCCGAAAATCGTCGTGTGCTGGGGCGGCCACTCGATCAACACCGAAGAATACAAATACACCAAGAAAGTCGGCCACGAACTGGGCCTGCGCAGCCTCGACATCTGCACCGGCTGCGGTCCCGGCGTGATGAAAGGCCCGATGAAAGGTGCAACCATCGCCCACGCCAAGCAACGCATTCATGGCGGTCGCTACCTCGGTCTGACCGAGCCGGGCATCATCGCCGCCGAAGCGCCGAACCCGATCGTCAACGAGCTGGTGATCCTGCCGGACATCGAAAAACGCCTGGAAGCCTTCGTCCGCGTCGGCCACGGCATCATCATCTTCCCGGGCGGCGCCGGCACTGCCGAAGAGTTCCTGTACCTGCTGGGCATCCTGATGCACCCGGACAACGCCGGCCTGCCGTTCCCGGTGATCCTGACCGGGCCGAAACACGCCGCGCCGTATCTGGAACAACTGGACGCCTTCGTCACCGCCACCCTCGGCGAAGCGGCGAAAAAGCACTACGAAATCATCATCGACGACCCGGCCGAAGTGGCGCGGCAGATGACGGCGGGCCTGAAGGCCGTGAAGCAGTTCCGCCGCGAACGCGCTGATGCGTTCCATTTCAACTGGCTGCTGAAGATCGACGAAGGCTTCCAGCGCCCGTTCGACCCGACCCACGAAAACATGGCCAACCTCAAGCTGCACCGCGACCAACCGCCCCATGAGCTGGCGGCCAACCTGCGCCGAGCGTTCTCCGGGATCGTGGCCGGCAACGTCAAGGACAAGGGCATCCGCCTGATCGAGGAACACGGGCCGTACCAGATCCGTGGCGACGCCGCGATCATGCAGCCGCTCGATCTGCTGCTCAAAGCCTTCGTCGCCCAGCACCGGATGAAACTGCCGGGCGGCGCGGCGTATGTGCCGTGCTATCGCGTGGTGTCCTGACCATCAATGCATAAGCCTGAAGACCCATTCTTCAGGCCACCCCATAACACTGTGGGAGCGGGCTTGCCCGCGAAGGGGCCATCGAATTCAGCATCATTGTTGACTGACAGACCGCTTTCGCGAGCAAGCTCGCTCCCACAAAAAGAGTGTGAACCATGGATCACATCAACCACATCCTGATCGTCGACGATGACCGCGAGATCCGCGAGCTGGTCGGCAATTACCTGACCAAGAACGGCCTGCGCAGCACCGTGGTCGCCGATGGCCGGCAAATGCGCAGCTTTCTGGAAGCCAACACGGTCGACCTGATCGTGCTCGACATCATGCTCCCCGGCGATGACGGGCTGGTGCTGTGCCGCGAATTGCGCGCCGGCAAGCACAAGGCTACGCCGATCTTGATGCTCACCGCCCGCGACGACCAGACCGATCGCATCCTCGGCCTGGAAATGGGCGCCGATGATTATCTGACCAAACCCTTCGCCGCCCGCGAACTGCTGGCGAGAATCAACGCCGTACTGCGCCGCACGCGGATGTTGCCGCCGAATTTGCTGATCACCGAAACCGGGCGCCTGCTCGCGTTCGGCCGCTGGCGTCTGGACACCACTGCCCGCCACCTGCTCGATGAAGACGACACCATGGTTGCCCTCAGCGGCGCCGAGTATCGCTTGCTTCGGGTGTTTCTCGATCATCCGCAACGGGTGCTCAGTCGCGATCAGTTGCTCAATTTGACCCAGGGCCGGGACGCCGACCTGTTCGACCGCTCCATCGATTTGCTGGTCAGTCGCCTGCGCCAGCGTCTGCTGGACGACTCCCGCGAGCCGACCTACATCAAGACCGTGCGCAACGAGGGTTATGTTTTCTCCTTTGCCGTGGAGATGCTCGCCGAATCCTGAGGGATTTGTATCGCTCTGTATATATTCGCCGCGCAGATACGTAACCCGTGTTTTCGGGCCGCAACACCACATATCAGTGATACACCCTCGCGTTTGAATGAACCCACCAGAAAGCACTGGTTCACTCATCTCAAGCGCAAGGAGAATCACCATGTTGAAGTCCTCGAAATCCCTGGTACTCGCAATCAGCCTGCTCGGCGGCCTGGCCCTGACCGATCTGGCGTCCGCCAGCTCCCAGCCGCTGGTCGCCGAATACGGCTCGGAAAACCTGCAGAAGGATCGCGTTGCCGAAGGTGGCGCGGATCGCCTGCAGGAACTGCGTGAACGCGTGGCTGAAGGCGGTGCTGATCGTCTGCAGGAATTGCGTGAACGCGTCGCTGAAGGTGGTGCGGACCGCTTGCAGGAACTGCGTGAACGCGTGGCCGAAGGCGGTGCCGATCGTTTGCAGGAACTGCGCGAGCGTTCGGCCCGCAGCGTACTGGTCGCCGAGAACCGTCCCGAGTTCGGTTCCAAATACCAGCGCTACTGATCGCCAGCCACAGCCGAAATCGATTCCTGCCGGGGGCGCACTGCCCCCGCAGCGATCACTACCGATAAGCCTTGTTCTCTGACGCAAAAGCCCCGCTGATTCCTCACGACAGCCACCGCTCCCCGTAATAAGCTGGCGACAGTTTTGTTCAGGGACGATCCATGAAACGATTTGCCGCCTGTCTGCTGTCATTAATGGCCCTGACGGCCAACGCGGCGGATCTGCAACTGCTCACCGACAACCATCCGCCCCTTCATTTCATGCAAGGCAATCAGCTCGCAGGATTCGGGGTGGACGTAGTGCAGGCCCTGGCGGCCCAGACCGGCGACCGCATTCATCTGCAACAAGTCCCGCTGCTGCGTGCCCTGCACATGGCCAGCGACACCCCCGACACCGGCGTATTCACAGTGCTGCGTACCGACGACCGTGACGATCGCTATCAATGGGTCGGGCCGCTGATCGAAGTCGAAACCGCGCTGTACGCCCGCGACAATCTCCAGCCACCCGTGCACAGCCTGCGTGAAGCCGATCGCCTGGGTCGGATCACCGTGCCGCGAAAGTGGCTGGTCTACAGCTACCTGCAAGGGCAAGATCTGAACAATCTCTACGGCGTGGAAACCCCGGAGCAGATGATGCGACTGTTCAGCCTGGGGCGTACCGATTTCGTGGTCTCCGACACCTGGTCCAAGGCCGCCCTCGCCCGCGAACAAGGCATGGAGCCGGCACGCTTGCAGTACCAGATCCCGTTGATGAAACAAAACACCTACATTGCCTTTTCGCCGCAGACCGATCCGAAACAGGTCGCACGCTGGCAGCAGGCGCTGGATACATTGCGCGCCGACGGCCGTCTGGAGCAACTGCGCCAACGCTGGCTGAGCGATACCCTACCGCGCTGATCGGGCATCAACGACTTCGATAACGACTATGCGCAAGGGTGTTTTCACATCAAAACCCTCCAGCACTAAAGTGGGCCCCATCTTCTCCCCACTCTCTGGAGCAACATCATGAAAGACATCATCGCACTCGGCTTCATCGTTTCACTGATCGGCGCCACCTCCGCCATCGCCGCCCCTCACGCCAGCACCCCGGTTGTCGCCGCTGCGACCATTGGCCAGTCCGGCACCCTCAACGTTGACACCGTCAGCATCGATGCCGAACACAAAGACGGCCTCAAACTGCAACAGAACGCCGAACAGACCAAACTGTACGTCGCGGAAAACCGTCCGGAATTCGGTTCCAAATATCAGCGCTACTGAGTGATCGGTTTGAGCTGCCAGAAACAGGAAACCCCGCCGAAGCGGGGTTTCTTGCATCTGGGCGTCAGCGAACCAGTCGCGCGGCCAGTGCCTTGGCCTGCAACGCCACGTCGGTGACAGCGGTGCTTTCCCACCACATGCCGCGCAACGGCGGGCCCATGGCGAACAAGCGGTTCGAGACCCGCCCCTCTTCATCCAGCACAGCGCCGTCCACCGCCGCCGCGATGCCCAGTGCCAACGGCCCCGGACGAACCAGACCGCGCGCCAACAATTGTTGTGGCAAAGGTCGCGCGACCCGGCGCCAGTCGTATTCGATGCCGCTGGAGTTGATCAACGCCGCGCCCTGCACCACACGGGTTTCAGCCTCACCGCGAGGGCGAACGCGGATACTCACGCCCTCGCCCGATACCGGCTCAAGCCCCTTGTAAGACGCCGCACGAATGCGCAACCGTCCTTCCCGGTGCAGGCGCTCGACCAGTTCCGCACTCAGCGGCGGCGAACGGTGGTGATGACTTTCCCACCACGGCCGCACATGCCGCACGAACTGCCGGCGCTGCACATCACTGGCCTGACTCCACAACCGACCGATGTGCGCACGCACGGTGTCGAGCGGCGCCTGCCAGTCGATGCCTTGTGCGATAGCGTCGCGACAATGCCGGCGCAATTCGCGCAGTAACTGGCGCGGTGTGCGAATGCTGTGATCCTCGGCGAGGAAGTCCACCCACGCCGGTGGTTGTCGACGGACATGGGGCAGCAACCCATGCCGGGAAAACACCTCGATTGGCCCGCGATGCCCGGCCTGCTCCAGCGACACCACGGCATCGACCATGGTCAGGCCTGAACCAATGATCAGCACCGTGGATTGCGGATCGAGCTGGCGCATGGCTGCGACATCCCAAGGATCCAGCGCCGCCGCGTTGAGGCCACTGGACTCCTTTTGCGGAGTGCGGGCAGCCGGGAACATCCCGGTCGCCAGCACGGCAAAAGCACCCTGCAATTGCTGACCGTCATTCAAGGTGAGCTGCACCGACTCGGTCGAGGCCTGAACGTCTACCACTTCGGCGCGCACATGCTCGACCGTCGACCCGTGTTGCGCGCCCACCTGCTGCGCTTCGGCCAGGCGCTGCTGCACGTACACGCCGAACAGCCCCCGTGGTGGAAACAGTTCGCTGACCGGCACGTGCTGCTGATCGGACTCCGGCCAGCCTCCGTCGGCGATGTGACCGGTCAGCCATTGGGTCAGGTCATCGGCATTGTCCGGATCGACGCTCATCCGCGCCGCGTTGCCGTTGAGCGTGTGGCCCAGTTCCACCGCGCTGTACGCTTCGCCCCGGCCCAGTTCGGCGCGGGGCTCGATCACCAGAATCTTTCTCCGTCCCGGCAAACGCAGCAATTGCACCGCCAGCATCGTGCCGCTGAGCCCACCGCCGACAATCAGGATGTCGGCGTGACGCAGGGCGGTCGTATCGGTTTGAGTCATGCCGTTCTCGCAGCTGAGGATATGCTCGGGCCAGTGTCATTCACACGCCGCAAAGGCGTCTAGACGGACGCGACTTTTTTCTCCTGCCGATGCAGTTCGCCAAGGTTTCGATAGCCACTGCCCGGATGAGTCTCCGGCAATCTCGGCCCTTCGCCAAACAGCTTCTCGCGCAACGTTCCTGGCGCATACTCGGTCTTGTAGACACCGCGCTTCTGCAACTCCGGCACCAGCAATTCCACGGCGTCGATGAAGGTTTCGTGGGTCAGCGCGTAGGCCAGGTTGAAGCCGTCGACGTCGGTTTCGTCGACCCACTCCTGCAACAGGTCCGCCACGGTTTCCGGGCTGCCGACGAACAACGGGCCGAAACCGCCGATGCCGACCCAGTCCGCCAGTTCGTTGGGGGTCCAGACCTTGTTCGGGTCCGCCGTGGAAAACGCCTCGACCGCCGACTGAATCGCGTTGGTGTGCACGTGTTTGAGCGGTTCGTCCGGTTTGAAGCGGCTGAAGTCGATGCCGGTCCAGCCAGAAATCAACGCCATCGCGCCTTCGTAGCTGACCCAGGATTTGTATTCCTCGAACTTGGCTTTGGCCTTGGCGTCGGTTTCACCGAGGATCACGGTTTGCAGGTTGAAGATCAGGATCTTCGACGGATCGCGCCCTGCCTCGGCAGCGCGGCGGCGGATGTCGGCCACGGTTTTCTTCAGCAGCACTTTCGACGGCGCAGCGACGAATACGCACTCGGCATGCTCGGCGGCAAACTGCTTGCCGCGGCTGGATGCTCCCGCCTGATAGAGAACCGGCGTGCGCTGCGGCGACGGCTCGCAAAGGTGAATGCCCGGCACCTGGAAGTGTTTACCGTGATGGCGGATCTCGTGGATCTTGCTCGGGTCACTGAAGATGCGGCGCTCGCGATCCCGCAAAATCGCGCCCTCTTCCCAACTGCCTTCCCAGAGTTTGTAGCAGACCTCCAGGTATTCCTCGGCGTAGTCGTAGCGCGCGTCATGTTCGGTCTGGGCTTGCTGGCCGATGTTCTTCGCGCCGCTCTCCAGATAAGAGGTGACAATGTTCCAGCCGGCCCGGCCCTTGGTCAGGTGATCGAGGGTCGACAGGCGTCGAGCGAATGGATACGGATGTTCGAAGGACAACGATGCAGTCAGACCAAACCCCAGATGCTCGGTGACCAGCGCCATCGGCGGGATCAGTTGCAACGGATCGTTGACCGGCACCTGCGCCGCCTGCCGGATGGCCGCTTCGCCGTTGCCGTTGTACACGTCGTAGATGCCCAGCACGTCGGCGATGAACAAACCGTCGAACTTGCCGCGCTCAAGGATTTTCGCCAGATCGGTCCAGTACTCCAGATCCTTGTATTGCCAGGAGCGATCCCGAGGGTGAGCCCACAGGCCCGGCGACTGGTGACCGACGCAGTTCATGTCGAAAGCATTGAGACGAATTTCACGAGCCATCAGATGGCACTCCCGATGTTCAGGAGGCGTTTGGAGGTTTGATTTGAAGCGGTCATGTGAGGCGACTCCGTGGTTTCCGGATGAGGATCCAGAACCTTTAGCAGGAGTCATGCCTGAATATATTTTATTTATTTATCAATACATTGAGACAACAACCTAAAGCAGTCTGCACGCAGGATGGAGCAAACTGTTTATCCGCTGTCGGCCCTGCAACAGTCAGATCACGACATTGCGCACGAACCGCGCCGCCACTTCCCCGTCATTGCGATAGGTGTGAGGTTGGTTGCTGGCGAACATGAAAAACTCGCCTGCTGAAATGTGATGAGGTTGGTCGCCGAGCATCAACGTCAGGCAGCCTTCGAACACGAAAATCTGTTCGCTCCAGCCTTCGGCGTCCGGTTGCGAGGGATAGATCTCGCCCGGTTGCAGACACCACTCCCACTGTTCAACTGCGCGGGTGGCGTTGGCCTTGGACAGTAAAACGGCTTTGCTGCCGGGAATGCTGCCGGCCCAGGCGAGTTTGTTGATGCGGCCCGGATCGCGGTTGTCCGGGGCCTGGATCAGATCGCTGAAGGCCACTTCGAGGGCTTCGGCGACGCGGTCGAGGGTGGTCAGGCTGACGTTTTTCTCGCCGGCCTCGATGGCCACCAGCATCCGCCGGCTGACCCCGGACTTTTCCGCGAGGGCCGTCTGGCTCATGTCGGCGGCGTGGCGCAGGCGCCGGACGTTCTGGCTGACGTGTTGCAGGACCGAAGCCCGCTGAACGGAATCTCTGTGCACTATATTGCTCACTGGCTGGGGTTGGGCAGTATACTGCGCAACATTTGGCGCATTGTGCGTCCCCTCCTCAAAAGTGCGCAAGGTCATGACGTCAGCCAACTCCCCTCAAACTCCCCTGCGGTTTTCCCGGTTCAGCAAAGCCGAGTGCGTGCTGGTACTGATCACCATGCTCTGGGGCGGCACCTTCCTGCTGGTTCAACACGCCATGACCGTCAGCGGCCCGATGTTTTTCGTCGGTCTGCGCTTCGCCGCAGCGGCGAGCATCGTTGCCCTGTTCTCCTGGAAACACCTGCGTGAACTGACCCTGCTCGAACTCAAGGCCGGCGCTTTTATCGGCGTGGCGATCATGCTCGGTTATGGCTTGCAGACCGTCGGTTTGCAGAGCATCCCAAGCAGCCAGTCGGCGTTCATCACCGCGCTGTATGTGCCGTTCGTGCCGCTGCTGCAATGGCTGGTGCTCGGTCGGCGCCCGGGTTTGATGCCGAGCATCGGCATCATGCTGGCGTTTACCGGGCTGATGCTGCTTTCCGGTCCGTCCGGCGCTTCGCTGAATTTCAGCCCCGGTGAAATCGCCACGCTGATCAGCGCCATCGCGATAGCGGCCGAAATCATCCTGATCAGTAACTATGCCGGCCAGGTCGATGTGCGCCGCGTAACCGTCGTACAACTGGCAACGACTTCGGCGCTGTCTTTTTTGATGGTGGTGCCGACTGGTGAGGCGATTCCGGAGTTCTCGTGGCTGTTGCTGAGCACCGCCCTGGGCCTGGGCGCGATGAGTGCGGCGATTCAGGTGGCGATGAACTGGGCGCAGAAAAGTGTTTCGCCGTCCCGTGCGACCTTGATCTACGCCGGTGAGCCGGTGTGGGCCGGGATCGTCGGACGCATTGCGGGGGAGCGTCTGCCAGCGATTGCATTGGTGGGTGCGGGGCTGATCGTGGCAGCGGTGATCGTCAGTGAATTGAAGACCAAGGGCAGGGAGACACAACCGGTCACAGAAGAACTGGAGCGCGAAACCGAAGGCTGAACACGGATTTAGCAGCTACTTTGTAGGATTCAGAGACATCCTCGCGTTTGGCGATCCGGGAGCTGGCACGTATGATGCTTCACAAACTTCCGCAGATTAGAAACCTATGTCCCTGATAGTTCTACTGCTTCTGCCTTTTCTGGGCAGCTGTCTGGCAGCCGTGCTGCCGCACAACGCACGTAACGCCGAATCCCTGCTGGCAGGTCTGGTCGCACTGATCGGCACTGTCTCGGTCGCGATGCTGTACCCACAGATCGCCCACGGCGGCGTGATCCGCGAAGAATTCACGTGGCTGCCCAGCCTGGGCCTGAATTTCGTCCTGCGCATGGACGGCTTCGCCTGGCTGTTCTCGATGCTGGTGCTGGGCATCGGCACCCTCGTCTCCTTATATGCCCGTTATTACATGTCGCCGGACGATCCGGTGCCGCGTTTCTTCGCATTCTTTCTAGCGTTCATGGGCGCCATGCTCGGGCTGGTGATCTCCGGCAACCTGATCCAGATCGTGTTTTTCTGGGAGCTGACCAGCCTCTTCTCGTTCCTGTTGATCGGCTACTGGCACCACCGCCACGACGCGCGCCGCGGCGCCTACATGGCGTTGATGGTTACCGGTGCCGGGGGATTGTGCCTGCTGGCGGGGGTCATGATCCTCGGCCATGTCGTCGGCAGCTATGACCTGGACAAGGTCCTGGCCGCCAGCGATCTGATTCGCGCACATGCCCTCTACCCCATCCTGCTTCCCCTCATTCTTATCGGCGCCCTCAGCAAAAGCGCCCAGTTTCCCTTCCACTTCTGGCTGCCTCACGCCATGGCGGCGCCAACACCGGTTTCGGCGTACTTGCACTCGGCGACCATGGTCAAGGCCGGGGTTTTCCTGCTGGCCCGCCTGTGGCCGTCGCTGTCCGGCAGCGAAGAATGGTTCTACATCGTCAGCGGCGCCGGCGCCGCCACGCTGCTGCTCGGCGCGTACTGCGCGATGTTCCAGAACGACCTCAAAGGACTGTTGGCCTACTCGACCATCAGCCACCTCGGCCTGATCACGCTGCTGCTGGGCCTGAACAGCCCGCTGGCCGCCGTCGCGGCGGTGTTCCACATTCTCAACCATGCGACCTTCAAGGCTTCGCTGTTCATGGCCGCCGGGATCATCGACCACGAAAGTGGCACCCGCGACATCCGCAAGCTCAACGGCCTGTTCAAACTGATTCCATTCACCGCCACCCTGGCGATGGTGGCCAGCGCCTCGATGGCTGGCGTGCCTCTGCTGAACGGTTTCCTGTCGAAAGAAATGTTCTTCGCCGAAACCGTGTTCATCAATGCCACTGCCTGGGTTGAAACCAGCCTGCCGATCGTCGCGACCATCGCCGGCATGTTCAGCGTGGCCTACTCGCTGCGGTTCACCGTCGACGTATTCTTCGGCCCGACCGCCACCGATCTGCCGCATACACCGCACGAGCCGCCACGCTGGATGCGGGCGCCGGTTGAATTGCTGGTATTCACCTGTCTGCTGGTGGGCATTTTTCCGGCTCAAATCGTCGGCCCGCTGCTCGCCGCTGCGGCATTGCCAGTGGTGGGTGGCGAGCTCCCGGAATACAGTCTGGCGATCTGGCACGGTCTCAATGCACCGATGATCATGAGCCTGATCGCCATGTCCGGCGGCATCGTGCTGTATCTGCTGCTGCGCAATCAGCTCAAGCGCGGGCGCTTCAAGTACCCGCCATTGGCGGGACGCTTCAACGGCAAGCGAATGTTCGAGCGCAGTCTGGTGGCGATGATGCGCCTGGCCCGGCGGCTGGAGCGGCGGATCGGCACCAAGCGTTTGCAAACCCAGCTATTCCTGATGGTATTGGCGGCGGTGCTCGCCGGCTTGATCCCGATGCTGCACAGCAGCCTGAGCTGGGGCGACCGGCCGAAGATTCCAGGCTCGATCGTGTTCGTGACCCTGTGGCTACTGGCGATCGCCTGCGCCCTCGGCGCCGCATGGCAGGCCAAGTATCACCGTCTCGCCGCCCTGACCATGGTCAGCGTCTGCGGCCTGATGACCTGCGTGACCTTCGTCTGGTTCTCGGCGCCGGATCTGGCCCTGACGCAACTGGTGGTCGAAGTGGTGACCACGGTACTGATCCTGCTCGGCTTGCGCTGGCTGCCACGGCGGATCGAAGAGGTTTCACCGTTGCCGAGCAGCCTGCGCAAGGCGCGGGTCCGGCGTCTGCGCGACTTGCTGTTGTCGATTGCGGTCGGTGGCGGCATGGCGCTGCTGTCCTACGCGATGCTGACCCGGCAGACGCCGAACGACATTTCTTCGTTCTACCTGAGTCGCGCCCTGCCCGAGGGTGGTGGCAGCAACGTGGTCAACGTGATGCTGGTGGATTTCCGTGGTTTCGACACCCTTGGCGAAATCACGGTACTGGCCGCCGTGGCACTGACCGTGTTCGCCCTGCTGCGCCGTTTCCGCCCGCCAAAAGAAAGCCTGCAACTGCCGGCCCAGCAGCGCCTGCTCGCCCCCGACGTGGTCACCGACCTGGTCAACCCGCGTTCGGCCAGCGACACCGCGCTCGGTTTCATGATGGTGCCAGCGGTGCTGGTGCGCCTGCTGCTGCCGATTGCGCTGGTGGTGTCGTTCTACCTGTTCATGCGCGGGCACAACCAGCCGGGTGGCGGCTTCGTCGCCGGTCTGGTGATGTCGGTGGCGTTCATCCTGCAATACATGGTCGCGGGCACCCAGTGGGTCGAGGCGCAAATGAGCCTGCGGCCGCTGCGCTGGATGGGCACCGGCCTGCTGTTCGCTACCGTCACCGGCCTCGGGGCGATGGCGGTGGGCTATCCGTTCCTCACCACTCACACTTGGCATTTCAGCCTGCCGCTGCTGGGTGACATCCATATCGCCAGCGCGCTGTTCTTCGATATCGGCGTCTACGCCGTGGTGGTCGGCTCGACCTTGCTGATCCTCACCGCCCTCGCCCACCAATCGGTCCGGGGCCACAAAACCGCTGCCGCCAAAGGAGCCGTCTGATGGAAGAAGTCATCGCAATCGCCATCGGCATACTCGCCGCATCCGGGGTCTGGCTGATCCTGCGGCCACGGACGTTCCAGGTGGTGATGGGCCTGTGCCTGCTGTCTTACGGTGTCAATCTGTTCATCTTCAGCATGGGCAGCCTGTTCATCGGCAAGGAGCCGATCATCAAGGACGGCGTACCGCAGGACCTGCTCAATTACACCGACCCGCTGCCCCAGGCGCTGGTGCTGACGGCCATCGTCATCAGCTTCGCCATGACCGCATTGTTTCTGGTGGTGTTGCTGGCCTCACGAGGCCTGACCGGCACCGACCACGTTGACGGAAGGGAGCCCAAGGAATGACGGCGATGACCCACCTGATCGCCGCACCGATCCTGCTGCCGCTGCTGACCGCCGCCATCATGCTGATGCTCGGCGAAAAGCACCGTCCGCTGAAGGCGAAAATCAACCTGTTGTCCAGTCTCCTTGGCCTGGGCATTTCGGTGATGCTGCTGCAATGGACACAGTCCACCGGCGTGCCCGGCTCGATCGGCGTGTATCTGCCGGGTAACTGGCAGGTACCGTTCGGCATCGTGCTGGTGGTTGATCGCCTGTCGGCGCTGATGCTGGTGCTGACCGGGATCATCGGCGTCAGCGCCCTGCTGTTCGCCATGGCCCGCTGGGACGGCGCCGGGTCGAGCTTCCACGCCTTGTTCCAGATTCAGTTAATGGGCCTTTACGGCGCGTTCCTGACAGCGGATCTGTTCAACCTGTTCGTGTTCTTCGAGGTATTGCTGGCCGCCTCCTACGGCCTGCTGCTTCACGGCTCGGGCCGGGCGCGGGTGTCATCGGGGTTGCATTACATCTCGATCAATCTGCTGGCCTCGTCGCTGTTCCTGATTGGCGCGGCGTTGATCTACGGCGTGACCGGCACGCTGAACATGGCGGATCTGGCGTTGAAGATCCCTCTGGTGCCTGAGGCCGACCGCGGCCTGCTGCACGCCGGCGCGGGGATTCTTGCCGTGGCGTTCCTGGCCAAGGCCGGTATGTGGCCGCTGAACTTCTGGCTGGTGCCGGCCTATTCCTCGGCCAGCGCGCCGGTGGCGGCGATGTTCGCGATCATGACCAAGGTCGGCGTCTACACCTTGCTGCGCCTGTGGACACTGCTGTTCTCGGGACAGGCCGGCGCTTCGGCGTATTTTGGCGGTGACTGGCTGATCTACGGCGGCATGGCCACCATGGCCGGCGCGGGTGTGGCGATCATCGCCGCGCAACGCCTGGAACGCATGGCCAGCCTGAGCATTCTGGTGTCGGCGGGGATCCTGCTGTCAGCCGTGGGATTCGCCCAGCCAAACCTGATCGGCGCAGCGCTGTTCTACTTGGTCAGCTCGACCCTGGCGTTGAGCGCGCTGTTCCTGCTGGCCGAATTGATCGAACGCTCGCGCACCGCCATCGAAGTACCGCTGGAAGACGAAAACGAACTGCTGCCGCGTCCGCAGGAATGGCAGCGACCGGTCAAAGGCATCAACCTCGACGACGATCAGAAAGCGGTGGTCGGTCAGGTGATCCCGTGGACCATGGCCTTCCTCGGTCTGAGCTTCATTGCCTGCGCGCTGCTGATCATTGGCATGCCTCCGTTGTCCGGATTTATCGGCAAGCTGAGCCTGATCGGTGCCCTGCTCAATCCACTTGGCCTCGGCGCCGGCGAACCGATTTCGAGTGCCGCCTGGGCGTTGCTGGCCCTGCTGATTCTTACCGGACTCGGCTCGCTGATGGCGTTCTCGCGCCTGGGGATCCAGCGCTTCTGGTCACCTGAAGAACGACCATCGCCGCTGCTGCGCAAACTGGAATGCACGCCGATTTTCCTGCTGTTGGGTTTGAGCATTGCGCTGACCTTCAAGGCTGAACCGCTCATGCGCTATACCCAGGCAGCGGCCGACGCCCTGAACAATCCGCAACAATACGTGATGGCGGTACTCGGCACCCGAGCCGTGCCGAGCCCGGAAGCCAAGGCCGCGCTGCTGGAGGTGCAACCATGAAGCGTCTGTTTCCTGCTCCGTGGTTGTCGCTCGCGCTGTGGTTGCTATGGCTGGTGCTGAACCTGTCGGTCAGCCCGGGCAATCTGCTGCTGGGTGCCGTACTCGGTTTCTGCGCCCCGCTGATGATGCGCAAACTGCGCCCGCAACGGATTCACATCCGCCGCCCGGGCACGATCCTGCGACTGTTTCTGCTGGTAGGGCGCGACGTGATCGTCTCGAACCTCCAGGTGGCCTGGGGCGTACTCAACGCCGGTCGTCGGCCGCTTCGTTCACGTTTCATCAAGGTGCCGCTAGACCTGCGCGATGCCAACGGTCTGGCGGCGCTGTCGATGATCTGTACGGTCGTGCCCGGCACAGTGTGGTCGGAACTGGCGCTGGATCGCAGCATTCTGTTGCTGCACGTCTGGGATCTGGATGACGAGGCGCAGTTCATCCAGCACTTCAAGGTCACTTACGAGCGACCGTTGATGGAGATTTTCGAATGAGCCCACTGCTGTCGAACGCGATTCTGTTGACGCTGTTCCTGTTCTCGCTGGCGATGGTGCTGACGCTGATTCGCCTGTTCAAAGGCCCGTCGGCACAGGACCGGGTACTGGCGCTGGACTACCTGTACATCGTCGCCATGCTGATGATGCTGACCCTGGGCATTCGCTACTCCAGTGACACCTACTTCGAAGCGGCGCTGTTGATCGCGCTGTTCGGCTTCGTCGGCTCGTTTGCCCTGGCGAAATTCCTCCTGCGTGGCGAGGTGATCGAATGAATGCTGAACTGTCTCTGTGGGTGGAAATCCCGGTGGCGATCCTGTTGGTGCTCAGCGGCGTATTCGCCCTGATCGGTGCTGCCGGGTTGCTGCGAATGAAGGATTACTTTCAACGCATGCACCCTCCGGCGCTGGCCTCCACGATTGGCGCCTGGTGCGTGGCGCTGGCGTCGATCATCTGTTTTTCCGCGCTCAAGTCCGGGCCGGTATTGCATGCGTGGCTGATACCGATCCTGCTGTCGATCACAGTGCCGGTCACCACCCTGCTACTGGCGCGGGCGGCGCTGTTCCGCAAGCGCATGGCCGGGGACGATGTGCCGGCCGAGGTCAGCAGCCGGCGCACTGAAACCGGCAGCTAGATCCAGGCGACAGCCAACAGCCCGGCTCCCAATATCAGACACAGCGGCGAGTAAACCCAAGTGTCGAGCCGAGCAAACCGCGACCCCTTCACTTCCTTGAAGAAACCCACCAGCTCCGAATCGCCGATCGCCCGCGCAAACATCAGCAGCGCAATCGCGCTGATCACCCATTGCAGCGCCCAGTGATGCACGGCGGGCAGCCACCACCCCACTCGCATGCACACCAGAGCGGCAATCAGTAGCAGGGCTGCTGCCACCACCAGCGTGATCCAGCCTGACGGCTTGAATGCCGGCTTGAGCGTCAGCCCGCCGCTATCTACCGGAACCTGCGGCACCACCGCCACGGCCGCCCACTGCCCACCCATCGCCCAATACACATGCATCAGGCTGATCACCGCAAATATCGTCACCAGCCATTGAGCCAACACAAAGGTCATGGTCGAGAATCCTTGAAAGGGATTTGAACAAAACATCCTAGTCGGCATTTTTCCATGTGCACGACCGATCGGCGGTGCGGTAAAGTGCCGCCCCATGAAATTCACCCGTACCGATCGCTCACTGCTGGCCTGGATGCTCTATTGCTGCGTCCTGTTCAACGTGTTCGCCTGCAGCATCGGTCACGGACAAATGGTCGGCATGCAGCTCAACGGTATCGGCGGCCAGTTCTGTGCCGTCGACCCGAGCACCCAGGCGCCGCTCGCCTCAAATCCCGCCGAAGAAAAACTGCCGACCCTGGCCAAAGCCTTCGGCTGTCCGCTGTGCTCCACCGGCGGCATGGGCCCGGCGTTCAACTCCAGCCTGACTCTCGCGATCCTGCCGGAACAACACAGCCCGCCGCTGCCGTTTATTGTCAGCGCCGACCTCCCTGCCCGCTTCATCTGGCCTTCAGCCAACCCTCGCGCCCCGCCGCTCGCCTGAGTGTCCTTGCCTTTTTGATTTGTCAGCCCACTGCGCCAACGCGCGGCGTTCGCCTGTGCGCTGACTCCTAGACAAGCCTTCAGGATTCAATCGATGAAACAACTTACCTTGCTGGCGAGCCTGTGCGGCTGCCTGTCCGTCAACGTCTGGGCGCAATCCACCGTGGATCTTGCGCCGATCACCATTGATGGCGAGTCCGGTGCCGAACCGGGCCTGAGCCTCGACCAGTCCAGCGGCATGGCCTCGCGCCTTGGTCTCAGCGTGCGCGACACCCCGGCCTCGGTGGCCATTGCCAACCGCAATGACATCGAACGTCACGGTTCGCAAAACTTTCAGGACGCAGCCAACACCTTGCCGGGTGTGAACGCCAGTGCGCCGCCAGGCTTTGGCGGGTTTGTCTCCTATCGCGGCTTTACCAGCAGCCAGATCACCCAGATGTTCAACGGGGTCAACGTTTCCGGCGGACTGGCGCGCCCCGTGGATTCGTGGATATATGACCGGGTGGAACTGGTCGGCGGCCCGTCGTCGCTGATCAACGGTGCCGGCTCGGTCGGTGGCTCGCTGAACTACGTGACCAAACTGGCCACCCGAGACGAGCAAGCCATCGAAGGCCGAGTCAGTTATGGCACCTACGACACCACCGAAACCGCATTCGGCCTCAACCATGCGCTGACCGAACCCGGCGCGGATGTGCAGCATTACGCGCGTCTCGACGTCAGCCACAACACCAGCAACGGCTACATCGACCGCCAGGAACGCGATGCCTGGAGCGTGGCGTTCTCGTTGCTCAGCGACCTGACGCCTAACCTGTCACACACCCTGGCTCTGGAATATCAGGACGAACACGAGGACAGCCCGTACTGGGGCACGCCGGTGCTCAACCCCAAGGCCGGCGAGTTGAAGATCGACAAGCACAACCGCTTCAACAACTACAACGTCGAGGACGGCCGCTACGAGCAGCGGACCATCTGGGTGCGCTCGATCATCGATTACCGGATCAACGACAGCACCACCCTGCGCAATACCCTCTATCACCTCGACAGCCAGCGCGATTACCGCAACCTGGAAACCTATCAATACAACGCCGACAACAGCGCCGTGAACCGATCCACTGCGTACCAGGTACGACACCAGGGCGAGCAGAACGGCAACCAGTTCGAATTGCGCCACGACAACACCCTGTTCGGCCTCGACACCACCTGGTCCGGCGGATTCGAGTACAAGGTCAACCAGACCACCAACTCGCCGCTGAACGTCAAAGGCGCCAGCACGGTGAACCCGAACAACTACCGACCGGGGCACTTTTATGACATTCCCGGAACGATGCCGGGTTTTGTCAGCGACAAGACCAATGAGGTGACGACCAAAGCGCTGTTTGCCGAAAATCGCCTGGCGCTGACCGACAAGCTCTCGTTGCTCACAGGCCTGCGCTACGACGACATCGACCTCGACGTAACCAACCATCGCACGGTGACAGCGAGCAACCCGCGTCATCTGAAGCGCAGCTGGGAGCCAGTCACCGGACGCGTCGGCCTGACGTATCAGTTCATTCCGTCCGCCAATGTCTACGTGCAATACAGCACCGCCGCCGAGCAACCCAATGGCACTCAGGACTTTGATGTCTCGACCGGCAAACAATGGGAAATCGGCAGCAAGTTCGACTACCTGAACGGTCGCGGTTCGGCGACGGTGGCCGCCTACACCATCGAGCGAAAAGATTTCGCGGTGACGGATCCACTGGACCCGACCAGCAGCATTCCGGTCGGCCAGCAGACTTCGAAGGGCATCGAGATTGCCAGCTCGCTGCGGATCAGCGACAAGTTGCTGGCCGAAGGCAACTTCGCCTGGGTCGATGCGCAATACGATGAGTTCAACGAGAAGAACGCCGCCGGTGTGGTGGTTTCCCGCAAGGGCAACACACCGACCAACGTGCCGGACCGGGTCGGCAATCTGTGGCTGACCTATGATTTCTCGCCACAATGGCAAGGTGGGGTCGATGCGCGGTACGTGGCGTCGGTGTTCGCCGACACGGCCAACACCATGACCGTGCCGTCGTACACGCTGTTTGGCAGCTTCCTCAGCTACAAGGTGGATACGCACACCTCCGTGACCGGGCGGGTGCGCAACCTGACAAATGAGGTGTATGCCGAGTTCGCCCATGTGTCGCCGGCGTATTACCTCGGCACACCGCGTACATTCGAGCTGGCAGTGCAGACACAGTTCTGACTTAACCTGGCGAGGGCCTCGTGCCCTCGCCACATCGCTACAAACCTGCCTGAACCTTCTGCGCCACATCATTCGGCAGCCACGCCTGCCACACATCCGGGTGCGCCTTCATGAACGCTACCGCCGCATCACGAGGCGGGGTGTGTTTCTCGCTCATCTCGGCCAGCGCCTTGTTCAGGTCATCAATCGGAAAATCGACCTTGCTGAAGAACTCGGCAATCTGCGGGTACTGCTTCTGGAACGGCGTGGATACCCCGATCGACAGCTTCGAGGCCAGAGAACGAGTCGGTTTCGGATTGGGGTTGTCGGCGTCGGTCAGGGTCTTCCAGGCCTCGGCATCAAACGGCGGCTCTTCCAGTTGAATCAGCTTGAACTTGCCGAGCAACGGCGTCGGCGACCAATAATAGAACAGCACCGGCCTACCCCGGCGGATCGATGAACTGATCTCGGCATCAAGCGCCGCGCCCGACCCGCTACGGAAATTGGTGAAATCATTCTGCAAGCCGTAAGCCGTGAGTTTCTGCTTGTTCACGACCTCCGACGTCCAGCCGATCGGGCTGTTGAGGAATCGTCCCTTGCTCGGGGTTTCCGGGTCCTTGAACACGTCCTTGTACTTCTTCAGATCGCTGACGCTACGCAAGTCCGGTGCCAGTGGCTTGATGCCTTTGGCCGGGTCGCCCTTGATCACGTACTCCGGCACCCACCAGCCTTCGGTGGCGCCTTTGACCGTGTCGCCCAGACTGACGACCTTGCCTTCAGCCTCGGCCTTGACCCACACAGGACTGCGCCCGGCCCACTCTTCGCCGATGACCTGGATGTCATTATTGGCCAGTGCGGTCTCAAGGGTGATGGTGGTGCCCGGCAGAGTATCGGTCGGCAGGCCGTAGCCCTTCTCGACGATGACGCGCAGGACGTCGGTGATCAGGCTGCCGCTTTCCCAGTTCAGGTCGGCAAAGTGGATCGGCGCCTGCGCCGCGCTCACCGCAGGCACCGCCGTCATCAAGCCGAAGGTGGTCAGGCCAGCGGCCAGCAACCGTCGAAATCCGTTCATGCTTTTGCACCTCGTGCTGTTCACAGCAATAGCAGGATGGCCTGACAGAAGACCGCAAGCCTCTGAATACTCAGTCAACTGACTGTAGACGAGGTTCCTGCTTTTTCAGGGGCATGACACGCACGAGGCTACTTTTCAGAAATTTCCTGCAGGCTCTTCAGCTCGCGTCTGACCATGCTGGCGTATTCCGCAGGCTGCAAGGCATAGATCTGCGAGGCGACCCAACCCAGCCAGGCGCCCTTCAATTCGGCCTTCGCAGTGAACAACCGACGTGCTTCTTCGCGGGCGCTGTCGAGGTTCTGCAAATGGAAATCGGCGCGGCTCACTCGCTGGCCTTGAACGTCACCAGTTCGCCTTTGCGCCACTTGGCGGCTTTGGCGGTGACGGCTTTCAGGGTTTTGGTCAGGCCTTCCTGTAACTGTTCGTTGGCAGCGAACACGGTGACCGCGCTGTGGCCTTCCTTGAACACGATGGCATGGCCGTCGGCCGTGGTGACAAACGCGTAGTCGCCCAGACCGTACACGGTCATTTTGATTTCGCGAAAGCGGATATCCATCTTGCCGCCCTCTCGGCTCGGCAGCACCGACGCGCTGAAATGATCGCCGACCTTGAGCTTGAGGCCAGGTTTGTCATCGACCACCAATGCGCTTTCGGTGTCGATCTCGGCAACGTAAATGCCTTCGGCGTTCTGCTCGGTGATATAAACAAAACGCGATTGAAACTGCTTGACCAGCTTTGCCCGCAAATCACCCAGCACGAACAAAGCATGCATATCGAGGTTACTGACTGCCAAAGAAACATCCCCACACTTGAAAAGAGTGCCGTACACGAAAAGCGCGCACGGCAGAAAAAGTCGGCCCGGCCGAAGGTGTTGCGCGATGACTCGAATATACGCCTGAGCGAGCGAAGTGCTCATTCAACGCGAGTTGCACAAGACTACTGGAATGCCACTCACGAAACCTGCAAAGACGTTCTCCAAATGTTGAAGGAAAACGCGTCACGGCCGGCCAGAGAAAACTGACTACGAACTTTAGGGAAAAAACTCACCAAAAAAAGCACTTTTCCGACATATCGCACGCAAAAAATTGCTTTAGATAGCGCCATACCGTCAACAGGTGTTGGCGATTCTAGAGCAGCGATGCTGTTCGCGACTACCCGCAACACCCTGTAAATGCGGGTCAATCCATGAAAAGGACTTCATATGTGCACTATGACGCATTTTGCCGTGACTCACGAACCTGCCTTTGCCTTGAACACTTCAGTCTTCGAGACTGTTCCTACAAAGGAACCTTGCGGACGGGAACCATTGTTTCAGGTGATCCCGGCGGGCAACGCCTTTTTCCATATCAGGGAAAAGTCGACGGGGCTTGTCAGAGGTTTCCGCGAGAATCACAACGCCGCCTGCGCCCTCGCCCGGTCACTGGAATCGCGAATCGAACTCCTGGCCAGCGAGCACCTCAGATAAAGAGAGTGACCGACCCCGCCATCCTTCAAGGAGCACACCATGGAACTGCCTGCGTACAATCTGACAACCCTGTTCGATCAATTAGGGCTGCCTTCGGAGGAAGCGGCGATTGACGACTTCATCGAAGCCCATCCGCTGGAGGCCGATACCAAACTGATCGACGCCGACTTCTGGAGCCCGCAACAGGCGCAGCTGCTCAAGGAATGGCTGCGTGCCGATGGCGAAGAGGCGGTGATGGTCGATGAGCTGAACGTGCGCCTGCACCGGGGCAAGTGATTTCAATCAGTGCAGGCAGTCACCGGTTTCAGCGCTCAACTGCTCAAGCCAAGCGGCCCTGCACTCTTCCGCTTCATTACGACTCGCGAAAGCGGTGCCGCGGCGTTCGCCATTGAGCAGCACCACCCAGCAGACACTCTGCCCCATCGCGCGCAGTCCGGCGGGTACACCGCTGCCGATCATCACCGCGACATCGACTCTGCATTGCATGCTGACCTCCCAACTTCATTAGCAACCTAACTATGCGGGCATGTTAATGAAGTGGATCAAGAGGAAACAGCAACGCCGCTGCACAGCATAATTGCAGTTCCGGCAACAATGCCTCAGCGCGGCTTCTCCGGTTTGTAGCCCAGACGCAATCCACCCCAGTGGCGTCCCTTGACGATGATAGGCACCGACAGGTCGTGCATCAGTTCGCCGGTATCGCGGGTGTAAGTCTGCAACAGCACCGGTTGCTGATGGCTGCCGCAACGGATACCGGTGCGGTCGGCGAATTTGCGTTTGGTGCGGTTGTTGACGGTATCGACCTGCACATCTCCGGTCAGCGGTTGGCTGAACGCTTGATTGTGGGTCGGCACGTAACCCTGCTGCGTACAGGCGATGGCGAACACCAGACCTTCGTGGCGCGGCAGCAACGGTTCCTGAATCGCCGGCAGCACCTGATCGGTGTAGCGGTCGAAACGGGTCTGGAACTTGGCGGGCTGGGTGTCGGGAATCGGCTGATACTGGCGGTCGAACAGGTCTTCAAGACTGATGCGCCCTTGCTCGACGTCAGCCTCGAAGCGCGCGGCAATCTGGCTGGCCCCTTCGCGGGCGAGGTCGTAGATGCGCTGGTGATAGTCATCCAGCCCGACCTCGGCCAAGCGTTCGCTGATGGTTTCTGCCTGCCCTTCCATCTGCACGGCCGCTTCGGCCAGGCGACGAGTCTGTTGGTCGCTGATCGCCAGATCGCTGCGCATCTGCTCGATGGCGGTGAACAGACTGTCGAGCTGTTCACGATTGGTTTCCGCGCCTCGGGCGATTTCGCCAACCTGGGTTTCCACCCCGGCCGCCAGTCGCGCAATGTTTTCCAGGTGCTGACCGGTGTGTTCGACCTGCTCGACGCCGGTGTGCAAATCGTCAGAGAGCTGGCGGATTTGCTCCACCACCTGCGCCGTGCGTTGCTGGATGTCGGCGACCATCTCGCCCACTTCGCCGGTGGCTGTCGCGGTTCGGGCAGCCAGACCGCGCACTTCATCCGCCACCACGGCAAAACCACGACCGTGCTCGCCGGCCCGGGCCGCTTCTATCGCGGCGTTCAATGCCAGCAGATTGGTCTGGCTGGCGATGGACTGAATCACCAGCGTCACGCGTTGAATGTCATCGCTGCGCTGGCTCAAGGCTTCGATCAGTTCACGGCTGGCATTGGCGCGCTGGCTGAGCTGATGCATGCGCGAGATCGAATCCACCAGTTCGGCGCGCCCCGCCGCGCTGCTGTGATGGGCTTCGCTGGCAGCGCCCAATGCCTCGCGGCTGAGCTGCGAAGTGGCCTGCTCAGTGGCGATCATGACTTCAGCGTTGTTGACGATCTGCGCGGCGGCGTCGAGTTGCGATTGCAGCTTGCCGGCCAGCTCCTTGACGGAAAACGCCACGCCAGCGGCTGACAGCGCGTTATGACTGGTGGTGTAGGAAAGGTCGCGAGTCAGCTCGGACATCGCGTTGCTGCTATCGACCGGTTGCGTATCGGGGACGGCCCGGGAACGCAGGCGCGGCAGCCAGATGATCAGTACCGCCAGCGGCATGCCGACGTACAAGGGCCACTCGCCCAGAGTCATCCCGGTCAGCAACAGCATCAGGGCGATGCTTTGCAAGGTCGGCGTCAGCCAGCGATTCTTCGGCAAAACAACTGGTGCAGGCAGAGCCGCAACCAGAGATCCATCTCTCGTCATTTTGTAACCCCACGCTTGTTCTCATTGTTGTGACTGCATTAAACGCCACTACAACGCCATTATCCATGGTCCGTTAGTCGTGGGTCTGTGGCAGGTCAATGGAATGGCGCGGGGACTTTCCGGCAGACGAGAAAAAGCAAAGATCGCAGCCTTTTGCAGCTTCCGGAGAAACTGCAAAAGGCTGCGATCTTTTCGCGACGACCCGCATTGAAGGGGTCGCCTCAGGAATCAGGCCTGACGCTGGTGCTTGTCGATCTGCTCGTGACGCTCTTGAGCTTCGATGCAGTACTTGGTGGTCGGGCTGATCAGCAGGCGTTTCAGGCCGATCGGCTCGCCGCTGTCGTCGCACCAGCCAAAGCTGTCTTCCTTGATACGCTCAAGGGCCTGCTCGAGTTGCGGCAGCATGCGCTGGTCGCGATCGATCGCGTTTACCAGCCAGGTGCGCTCTTCTTCCACCGATGCGGCGTCCGCCGGGTCAGCCGGGGTGTCCAGGCTTTCGATGGCAATACGGTTCTGCTCAATGCGCTCATGGGTTTCGACTTTCATGTTCTGCAACAGCTCTTGAAAGAAAGCGTGTTGCTCGGCATTCATGTAGTCATCTGCCGGCATGGCCAGCAACTTGTCCTTTGTCATTGATATCTCTATAAAAAACGTGCATTAAGGCGAATTAGGGAGCGTTCCGGCGAACCGCCTGCGGTCATCGGAAAGGCATCGTTTATTGCAAACGCCACCCGGCACTCAATTTACGAAGGGGCGGCAGTCTAAGGCCCGTTTGAGGCCTCAGCAACTGTAAATACCGGGAATTTGTCCGACAAGGCTCGGAAACTGCTCTGACACAAGCTTCACAGCGCTCATCGGAGTGCGTTTATAGCAAGAAATTCAGTCGAGCGGCTGTATATAGAAGACAAACGTCGGACGAGCGGCGCTTTGTCGCAATTCGTTACGGTCGGTCACCGCAAAACCCACCCCTCGCAAAGACTGACAAATCCCCCCAACCTCGGCTACGTTATGCCCTCCCCGGTTCGACTTGAAGGAACGCGTCATGAAACTGATCGGCATGTTGGACTCCCCTTACGTGCGCCGCGTGGCGATCTCCGCCAAATGCCTGGGGATCGAACTGGAACACGACCCGGTCTCGGTGTTCCGTCACTTCGAGCGTTTCCAGCAGATCAACCCGGTGGTCAAGGCGCCGACCCTGGTACTCGATGACGGCGAAGTGCTGATCGACTCGACCCTGATCCTCGACTATCTCGAAGCCCTGTCCGGCAAAACCCTGCTGCCAACCGACCTGCCGCAACGGGTCAAAGCCCTGCGCCTGATCGGCCTCGGCCTCGCCGCCTGCGAAAAAGCCGTGCAGCTCTACTACGAACGCAACCTGCGCCCGGCCGACATTCAATACCAGCCGTGGGTCGAACGCGTCGAAGGTCAACTCGCCGCCGCCTTCACCGCCCTCGAACACGAACTCGAAAAACACCCATTGCCCACCGACAGCCCGCTCCAGCAGGACGGCATCACCCTCGCCGTCGCCTGGAGCTTCACCGGCCTCGTCGTCCCCGACCAGATCGACGCGGAGCGCTTCCCGCGCGTCGCCCAATACACCGCGTACGCCGAAAACACCCAGGCGTTCATCAGCACCCCGATGACCTGACCATGAGCGCCAACGAAACCGCCGCCCCGGCCCTGAAAGAAATCTTCAACGCCGAACGCCTGCAACACATCGCCACTGAAATGAGCGCCGTGTATCCGGCGTTCAAGGCCAAGGCGTTTCTTAAACACGTCAACGAAGGCCTCGCCGACCTCTCCGTCATGCAACGCATGGCCCGCGTCAGCGAAAGCCTGCACGCGGTGCTGCCGCTGGATTACGCAGATTCCCTCGCTGTGCTGCGCGAACTTGCCCCGCGACTGAACAGCGGCTTCGTCAGCATGTGCCTGCCGCACTACGTCGCGAGCTACGGCGCGCACGCGTTCGACACCTCGATGGAAGCCCTGAAGTACTTCACCACCTTCGGCTCCTCCGAATTCGCCATCCGCCACTTCCTGCGCAGCGACCTGGAACGCTCGCTGGAACTGATGCACGACTGGGCGCGTGACGAAAACCATCACGTCCGCCGCCTCGCCAGCGAAGGCAGCCGCCCTCGCCTGCCGTGGTCATTTCGACTGGAACCGGTGCAGGCTGATCCGCTGTTGGCTGCCGGAATTCTTGACCGGTTGAAGGCGGATGAAAGTTTGTACGTGCGCAAGTCCGTGGCGAATCATTTGAACGACGTGACGAAAGAGCATCCGGAGTGGGTGCTGGATACGGTTGAGGGATGGTCGCTGGAGAACAAACACACGGCGTGGATTGCCAAACATGCGTTGCGGAGTTTGATCAAACAGGGGGATTTGCGGGCGCTCACTGTGATCGGTGCAGGGGCCAAGGCTGAGGTTGAGTTGCTGGATGTGAAGGTGGAACCGGCGGTTGTGCGGCTTGGGGAGACGATCACTTTGTCGTTTACCGTGCGATCGTTGGTGCCAGCTGAACAGCGGCTGGTGATTGATTATGCGATTGACTATGTGAAGGCGAATGGCGGGACGTCGGCGAAGGTTTTCAAGTTGAAGACGTTGGAGTTGGCGGGGTTTGGGAGTGAGATTGTGGCGCGGCGGCAGGTGATTAAGGATTTCACTACGCGCAAGCACTATGCGGGGGTACATGCGGTGCATGTGGTGCTTAATGGGGAGCGGTTGGGGAGTACAGCGGTTGACATCGATTTTTGACGGACTGAAAGATTCTCTCTGACGTTGCTCTCGTACGTGGACTAGCCAACAAAAAAATCCAAGAACCTGGCCATGAAGCTTAAACAAATAGTCGATTGCTTTTTTAAATATGCGATTGAACGGAGAAATCCGTATAGCAGCTTCCCCCTTACCACTGAAATCGATGAGTTTGGCGGGCCGTATGTTGAAATTTCCGACTCAGGAAAACTGGCTATCGTTGCGCGAGATCGCGGTTATGAAGTGTTGAGAAAAGAGACAACATCACCAGAGGAGCTGGCTAAATGGGTGTATGAAATGTTCAACAAGAGATAAAACTTCACACCTATGCGTCATTCCGACTAATCCAACTCGACGTTTTCAACTCTTCGCAACCGATCAAAAATTTACGACTTTACTTTCTGACTGATTTTGACCAAAAGTATCTAAACACGCTTGGCACCCCTTCACAGCCGGCTTCAGGCGGGAAGGAAGGTCAAACTGTCAAGATTGATCTCGGCGTAAGAACCTATATCCCCCTTGTAAAGCGAGACCCTGGACACGCCCAGCTCGGACTGTAAAAGCTCGACTAACGTTCTTAGCTTTTTGTTTTTAGACATCGACGTCGGACGCACTACCGCTGCCTGTCCGGGTTCGTCATCGTAAATCCTGATCAGAAACATATCCTCTTCGCTCTGTATTTCGTAGTTATAACCACGATACTCATACCCGAGGTCGTGGTCGACGTCATCAAAGCGAGTAACTTTTATTATCTTCAAAGTGGCATCCAGTATCCGATCACTATAGAAGGATCATTTCAAAAATAAAAATGGGGACGCATCTATTTATCAAAATACCCACCCTGTATCTTTCCGACTCGCCTCCATTTTCAAGAATTACCAACTGCCATACGGAATGCCAAATTTCTCGATGTAGCGCTTGGACTTTTCACTGACCGGATAAGCGTAACGTCCTTCGTTCTTGCCCTGACTTGGCCCTAACGGCTCGATCTCTGCTTGCGCCCGAGCGACCTTGATCGCCTTATGACACGAGTCTTTAACCCAAGCCTGCACCACCCCGCCGGGCGCCAGCCCCAAGTAAACCGACGCCATAAACCGCGCCTCTCGTTCAGGTGTTTGCGGGCAACGTTTGCTGGTGGACTCCACCATCAATTGTCTGGCGTGTTCTGGAATATCCACCCAGGCTTGCCAGGTTTTCTTTTCAACGATTGACTGCCATCGAACATATATCCGAACGGGAAGATCGGCACCCACTACTCGTTTCCCGCTGCCGTCCACTATTGACCAGCCGCGAGCCGACTCGGTGCCGTCCTCTGGCTCGCCACCGGCTGCGGAGCCGCCATTGGCCTTGAAGTAGACCTTGCCGGTAACGTCCTGCACAGAACTGTCCTCCACCCAAACCTGCATGTAATCAGGTTCGATGAATGCCAATTCCCACCATTCGGATTTGGGGTCGTTTTTACCTGATAGAGCGTCAGCAGACTGGCAGCCAGCCATGAACAACGCGCAAAACAGGGTGACAAGTAATTTCATTACCAGAGCGTCCAGTCAGGTACGTGAGGATGTTGTACGCGAATCGAGTCTGCGGTAGGAGCATTGATATAGACCGCTCTCATTCCGCTGCCATCTCTGCGGCCAAGGGGATGGTTCCAGTTTGCGGACGTGTGAATGTACTTCAGTTTCAACAGCCTTTCTTCTTGCGGAGTAACGCTGTAGTCACCCGCCAAGAACCGATCACACAACGCTTGAAGCTCTGAAGGAACAGCCAATTCCGGTGTATCCGGAATGTCTTTAAAGCGAACACCCTTCTCTTTCGCCAACCGGTGCATCAAGCGCAAGTACACCCGGGAGAGCATGCCACTCACTGGACGTTTTAGTTGGACGGCGGAGTACACACGCTTCAGGCGTGGGCTGAGCCGATCGTCTAATGCATTCGGCAAGGGCAGCGCGGCGGGTGTGACAATCTCCAGCTTTTCCGCAGGCCAACCTTTGGCAAGCAACTGGTCCTTCACTATCTCTGCATCACGATAAATCGAGGTTGTCACAACATCAGTATTCTGCGACACGTCCAAACTTTGCATTGGACTGACGAGTACATTCTCTTGTGCTTCTTCGAGGTAACCACCCCCAAGGTCGGAATGAACTCCCGGTAAAACGATTTCCAAATGATCGGGCTTGACGCGACTCAAAGCGAAATTCGCCCGGCATTCATCGCGCGCAGTCAGTTGGACGACATCGCTGAAATAACGACGATCCAAGTACAACCTGATGCCAGTGGCAACAGGGCTTTTGATATTGCCCAAATTCGACCATCCAGCAATCGAGGGTACGGTGTCGAACAGACCAATGAAGCCCATGTTGATGCTGCTTTTGTATTGATCATTGAAAGTAGGACTGAAACTTCTCGCACTATTGCGCATCACATCCCCGAGAGGCCCCTGCTTTCCGCGTGCAACTTCATTGGCAAAATGCCGAGCGGCAGCAGCTCCCCGGCTGAAACCGAACGTATCGAATGTCAGAGAAGTAATTTCGCTCTCAGGATGGCTAGCCAGTACCCCTTCAATACGCAGTTTGATCTCTGAAAACGAAAGCTGAACACGACCTGCAACCCCCGTCTCACCTCGACCAGTACCAGCCCCAAGCGTGCTGTCCTCCATGCCTGAGCGGGTACCGATCCCCTCGACATACACCATGCGAAAGGCTTGTTTCTGCGACCCCTCTCCTTCGGCTTTCTGAGGTGCGTAATACAAGTCACTCAGTTTCTGCACATTGCTGGTGTCGTTACCGTAGCTGCTATCCGGATCACTCATATACGGCTTGCAACTGGCATCAATGTCCTTAGCCGCAATCGGATGATGAGCACCACACAGAAGCCCGGCCGCCGCGTTATTGGCATTATTCCCCGTACCATCGAAGAACACTCCGATCCGCAGGGCAATGCCGATTTTTTCACGAGCCGATGCCGGTTCCTTCCCGTGTTTCTCGTATTCAGCCCAATGTTGGGCATGAATATCGACGGGGTCGGTTCCTTTGTTGCGATAGTTTTTAGGCGGGTTGGGAATGTAGCCACTCAATCCTTGATTCCTTCTTCTGATCCTTGAAGAACGGGCCGAAGGGTGACAGCGGAAATCGGGGGGCGCAAGGCGTGGCCGCGTGCCAGCACCTGGCGCTCTTTCTCCCTGCCTGCAATGGTGGCGCTGAGCCACGAATGATAAGGTTCAGCGTCAAAACCAGGGACGACACCTCGTGCACAAACAATGCCTTGCAGCAGCCGTAACCTTCGCCATCAGTTTTTCCGCCCTTGCCTCTCCTGTGCCGCAGGAAGAGCTCGAAGAGTGCCAACGAATAGAAAACTCGGCCAAACAGGTCATGAAAACCAGGCAGCAAGGCGTGCCCATGGCTTCGGTGTTGGAACTGGCCGAAGCGGCAGGTAAGCAGAACGAGTATGTGGGTGAGGTGTTCAAGTCGTTGATCCGCGAGGCGTACGAGATTCCTCAATACTCAAGCGAGAGCTTGCAGCAGAAAGCGATCAGCGATTTCCATTCCAATTTCTACAAGGCTTGCATCGTGACGGCGGAAAAGAGAGCAAACGCCAACGGCTGAGCTTAACGAACAAAAAAAGGGAGCAGATTCAGGTAATGAATCTGCTCCCTTTTTACTGAAGGACAGCCTTAAGTCTTCAGTTCGACGTTATCCAACGCCTGATTTACCGCCAATTCCCCAAGCATCACAATCTGCGCAATCCCTATCGCGGTCTTACGGTGAGCGGGCTCCAGCGTGGTCGCAAAGTTGTTCAGCATTTCGCTGGCCGAACCGAGGGATTCACTGGCGTTGGCGAGCAGTGATTCGGTGTCGTACGCCGGATTGGCCAGGTACATCGGATCGTGTTTGTGGTGACTACCCATGACCCGTTGCTGTGGAGTGAGGTAATGATCGAGTGCGCGTTCGGCGGCTTCGTTCAGGGTTCGGGAGTCGGGGAATTTGTAGGGTGATACCGGATCGGTTTCCGGGGGATTCGGTGTGGGTTTGATCATGGTGAAACTCCTGATTTTCACTAGGAGCTACCAGCATCACTTGCAGATGATGGGTGGCAGCCATGTGCGGGTCTGCAAGACCGGGAAACCAGGCACCCGGCAGACCCGAGGGTCTCCCGCACAAAGCCGCCATTGAGCGGACGCGAACGAGCGTCCTTTTGGCAGGCTGTGCAACTGGTTTTCCGGCGGGCTTGCAGACCCGATCACTGATGGGCAGTGACGGGAATCAAGTTACGGTCGGAGGTCCAGACGCACAAGCCGGCGGATTCTGTCTTAGGTGTAGGGGACGGCGCAAGGCGCTGTGGGCATCTGGGTGTGACTTCAGGACTGATTTAAACAACCAATGCGCAGGGCGTTTAACTCCGGATAAAAGCCGGGCTGTCACCCAGTCCGGCTCGCTCGTCACAAAATCATGTTTTCAGTTTCCGGACCAAAGAGCCCCATCACCTTCTCCAGCCGTAAAAGCCGCCCCCTCAATGTGATAAACCTGCGGCTCCTCTGAAAAATACCTCTCAAGTCCCAGCATAAAGACCCTGTGATCCTCCCCCGCCTCAAACTCCGTATGAGCCTTCAGCGACTCCCACCGCACGATCAAGTTGAACCGCTCCGGCGTTTCAATCCCCTGCGCAAGCATGTGCCCGCCGTACCCGTTCGAGCGGCGGAGCAAAGGCGCAACCTCGGCAAATGCACGTCTGAACTCATCAACACGTTCTTTATAAACGGGCAACAAAGCGATCTCATAAATCATGACGCATCCCCCGCAGAACCCGCCCGAAGCGACGGCTCAACCGCAATCGCAATCTTCCCTTGAAGACCGTTGTTGGGACTTTCCAGCCGAGCATGGGCAAGCGGAATCTCCGCAAGCGAATACACCGCGCCAACATGTGGCCGCAGTTGACCGCGCTCCACCAGGGCACTCAACTCATCGAGCTTGCCGCGGTTCTGGCGGGTGAAAACGAAGTGATAGCTCGCGTTCTTGCCCCAGGCCTGGACGAGGTTTTGTGGTTTGCCGATGTCGACGATCGAGACCACGCGGCCAAGTTGTGCGAGGGCGTCGGGGCTGCGCGAGAGGGTGTCGCCGCCGATGGTGTCGAATACCACGTCCACTCCGAGGCCATTGGTTTCTCGCAGGATGGCGTCGACGTAGTCGCCCTTTTCGTAGTCGATGATCACATCGGCGCCCATACGGCGGACGAACTCGGCGTTTGCTTCGCGCGCGGTGGTGAACACTTTGGCGCCCATCGCTTTGGCGAGCTGGATGGCGACGTGTCCGACGCCGCCTGCGCCACCGTGGATCAGAATGCTCTCCCCCACTCTGAGCGCTGCCCGCACGATCAAGGCTTCCCACGCCGTCCCACCCACCAGACTCAGGGTGGCCGCTTCGAGATGGCTCAGCGAGGAAGGTTTTTTGCCGATGATGCTGGCGGACGCCACGTGGTACTCGGCATAGCTGCCGGGGCCGTCGAAGATTTGTGGCGTGTACCAGACTTCGTCGCCCGGCGCGAAAGCCGTCACGCCGGGGCCGACGGCTTCGACTACGCCGGAGACGTCATGTCCGGTGATGGCCGGCAGTTGCACCAGATCCTGATAGTCGCCGCGTCGGACTTGATAATCCAATGGATTGATCGAGGTGGCGTATACCCGGACAAGTACTTCCCCCGCTTCCGGCACGGGCTTGGGTACGTCGCAAAGTGCGAACGATTCCGGGTTGCCAAATGATTCAAGCAGCATCGCTTTCATGGTGAATCCTCGTATCGACAATAAGGGATATCGAGATATCTCGATATCATGCGGTAAATTTTTTTACAGCTCTTTCCCTATGACCTCGGCCAAAGCGCTGATGTTGGCTTCATTGCGCTTGTAGTAGGTCCACTGACCGATGCGCCTGACTTCAACCAGTCCCACGCGCTGCAGCGTTGCAAGATAACCGGACACCGTTGACTGCGAGAGTCCGATGCCCTCTTGAATACTGCTCACACACACGCCCACCGTGTGAACGTCACCCTCATCCTGCGGGGGGAAATTCTTTACGGGGTCTTTCAAGCCTTTCAGGATTTCAAGCCGTACCGGGTTTGAGAGTGCTTTGAATACTTCGATCAGGTCCATGCCGCGAGAATATCGAGATTATTCGATATGTCAATACGCTGTTTGACCCACGACAAGCCTCCCGCCTGCCGACAGCTCGGCAAAGCTCGTCAAACCGCCAGAACGCAGCAAGGCACCTGATAAAGAATGTGCTCGGTGGTACTGCCCAACCACTTGCTCAGACCCCGCTTGCGAACCCTGCCCATCACGATGACATCGACATGCTGCTCGTCGGCGAACTCGCTCAGCACGGTGACTGCCCGGCCTTCAATGAAGTGGCGCTGACTGGAGGCCACACCGGAATGCCCGGCCAGTCGAAGAAACGATTTTTGCAGGTCCTCGCGCAGTGACCGGGTCAGCTCGGCCAGCGGCAATCCGCCCATGTCCGCCAGGTACCCGGCGGAAATATCGCAGGCATAGAGCAAGTGCAACTCGGCGTCGCACTGAATGGCCAGGGCATTGGCCTGCCGGATGATCTGCTCGTTCAACGAGTTGTCGTCGGACTCGATATCCGACACCTCGACCGCCGCCAGCACTTTGCGAGGCAATACATAGCCGCTTCCGCCCACCAGATAGACAGGTACCGGACAATCGCGCAGTAATTGCCAGTCCAGCGGCGTGTAAAACGCGCGTCTGAGGGCGGACACCTGTTCGATTTCCTTGATCAGCAGATCGGGCTCATACGCTTTGACGTGATCAAGGATGCGCTGCTCCACATCAGCGGCCCATTCCACTTCGATGGTCACCTCGATCCGCCTGCCGCGCAGATTGACCGCCCGGGCCTCCAGCGTTTGCCGATGATCCTGAAGAAATGCCTCGCGCGCCTGTTGCCGGTTGCCTGTTTCCAGCAGCGACAAACCGTCGAGCGAAGGAATCAGCGCCAATATGTGCAAACGCGCGCCGCTGGCCCTGGCCAGCGCTGCTGCATGATTGATCGCGCCGGACTCGCGCAGGAGCGGATTGATGATCAGCAGCAACCGCTGATACTGGCTCATGGCAACCTCTCGTCAGCTGAGTGACTGTCTACGCCGGCTCTGACGCCCGGCCCCACTGCCAGAATGCTACCGGGTACCGAATACAATGCCCGTTCGGTAGTGCTGCCGATCAATCGATCGATACCGGTCCGGTGTACGGTGCCCATCACGACCACATCCGCCACGTATTGCTCGACAAACTCGCTGATGACCGGCACCGGCAGCCCCATCACAAAATGGCGTCGCTCGGGTGGAATCTCGTAGCGTTCAGCCAGATTGATGAACGCCTGATGCAGGGACTGCCGCAGCTCCTCGACAAAATCCATTCCCCACCCGGCACCGACCAGCGGCGCATCGCCATTGAATGCCGGTGACAGGTCATAAGCGTAGAGCAGGTGCATGGGCGCGTCGCATTGCGCGGCCAGCGCGTTGGCGGTCTGAATGATGGTGTCATTCAGACCGCTGATCTGGGTCTCTGGATCGAACGGATCCACGGCCGCAACGATGCGATGCGGCAGGCTGTAACGGACCTCGTTGACCAGATGCACGGGCACGGGGCACTCGCGCAGCAAATGGCAATCCAGCGGCGTGATGAAAACCCGTTTAAGCAGGGGTTCCATCGCCACGTCTTTGATCAATACATCAGGATTGAGGTCTGCGACAGCCCGCAAAATGTCCAGTTGCGGGTGCGTGGTGAACACCACCTCCACTGTCACCTTCAATCCCTGTCCTGAAAGTTGCTCAAGCTGATCGGCAACCCAGCGACGATGGTGACGCAGGTATCGCTGATAGCCGGCCTCGTCGATTTTGTCCTCCCACAGCCGGACAACCGGGGCCGGCTCAGTGAATACCCGAACATCCAGCGCCGCCCCGCTCGCCTTGGCCAGCGCCACTGCGCGCAGCATGGCGGGCGTCTGATGCAGGGTTCGGTCGGCGACCAGCAGCAAACGTTGATATTGCCCCATCACACACCTCCGCAAGACAACCACAGGCTTTGAGACTGAGCCTGACTGCCGGCGCGCAGTTGATTTACATCAACTGCGGACGATTCAACATCGCCGGTCTCTGACCCAGATCAGATTCCTGCCCTTCGAGCGGCGTAGAAAGAAAGCGACTGCGGGGCGCTGTGTCCCGTGCCCGTCTCCAAAACCGCAGGGAGGTTCTCCTCATGCTCACCGTCAAAGACCACAACGAACGAGCCGCCGTTGCCTATGCCTCGATCGCCGGCCAACACTGGATCGAAGCACTCAAGGACGGTCGTCATGTACTGATCCGGCCTCTTTCGGAAAAGGATCGGGAACGCGAATATGCGTTCATCAAACGCTTGTCTCCCGAGTCGCGACATATGCGCTTTCTGGCGCAGATCAACGAACCGTCGGGCACGATGCTGGACCAATTGATGGACACCGATAATCGCCTGCGCCTGGCTTATGTAGCGCTGGTGTACGACAACGGTCAATTGATCGAAATCGGCGTAAGCCGCTATGCCGCCACGGGTGAACACGAGTGCGAATGCGCCGTTACCGTTGCCGATGAATGGACGCATCTGGGGTTGGGGACATTATTGATGGAGCACTTGATCACGGCGGCGCGCAAGAATGGAATGCACCGAATGTACTCGGTCGATGCCGCCAGCAACGCCCAAATGCGGGACCTGGCCCGGACGTTGGGGTTTGAACGAAACAGCGATCCTGAAGATCCTCGCCAGGTCATTCACAGCCTGTACTTGTAGCCTCTGCGGCCGGCGAACGTCCAAACGGGCGATCGCCGGCGCTTCGGCGCTAAAGCCCCCTGCCCGGCTTGATCGCCAACACACTGCACGGTGCCCGCTGCAGGAGCTGTTCGGCGGTGGTGCCCAGCCGTTTGCTCATGCCTTTGTGCTGCACCGTACCCGCGACGATGACGTCGACATTCTGCTCTTCGACGAATCGGCAAATGGCCGGCACCGGCACACCTTCGATGAAATGGCGACAGTCCGTCGACACGCCGTGACGCTCGGCCATCGCGGCAAACGCCTCATGCTGTGCCGTCCCCAATGCCTCGTAGATGCCGGTGGCCAGCGGTAACGCGCCGAAACCGTAGTCTTGCGCATACGCGGCGGTCCAATCGTAAACGTGCAATAACTGCAGCCGGGCATTGCACACCTCGGCCAGCTTCGATGCCGCGTCGATGATCTGGTCGTAGAACAGCAGATCCTGATCTTCGCTGCGCAGCACGTCGATGATCGCCAGAACATGACGGGGGCGTGGGTTCAAGGCATTGGTCACCAAGTGTGCCGGAATCGGGCAGTCGCGCAGCAGTTGCCAGTCCAGCGGGGTGAAGAACACCCGTTTCAGGGCCGACTCTTCATGGGCATCCTTGATGATCATCACCAGCGGCATTTCATTGATGAATTGCACAATCTCCGCGTACGGTTCCTGAACCCACACCACTTCGCTCGTGACGACGATCCCGTGTCCACGCATCCGGGTCGCCTGTTCTTCGAGCCAATGGCGATGCTTCTCCAGGTAGGCGTCACGGACCACTGCCACCTGGTCGGGGGCAAACAGTCCGGCCACGGCCAGCGCCTGCAAATAATCGAACGCCACGATATGCAGCGGTCTTTGCAGCGCCTGGGCCAATGCCAAGGCACGATCGAATGCCGGCGTGTGGTCCATGGCGGATGGAGCGATCAGCAGCAGGCGGGGTTCCTGTGACATGGTGCACCTCGACATTGAGCGATGGCAGGGAATTAAACTCACGCTGGCCCTTTTACCGACAACCACTTTGATTTTTGTCAGTGTCCGGTCAAATCGTCGCTTGATTCACCAGCAGACCGGCCCACATGGCAGCGGTCAGCAGAATCTGGCCGGGTATGACATACGCGGCAAAACGTCGTCCGCCACTGATCCAGGCCACCAGGCATTTGCTCAATGCGTTGCTGCTGACCGCCAGCAGCACGGGTGGCGCAATGGCGCTGTAAGCCAACAGACCACCCTTGGCGAGGGTGGCAATCGAAGCCGTGGAAGAATGCGCATCGGCGAATCCGCTGAGTACGGCGGTCAGCATCACGCCCGCCTCGCCAAAGTAGTCGAGCATCAACGAAGACAAGAACGTCACCCCGGCCATGGTCAACGTGACCGCCAGCGCGAGTTTGAGATTGAACGCCCCGCCGACCTTGATCGGCTGGTTCGCAGCGACCGCAGGTTTGGGGAACAGCAAACACATACTGAACAGTAGCGTAACGATGATTCCGGCCAGCAACGGTCCCCACAGGTGCGGCAACAGCGCGGTGTCGACCGCGCCGAGGATCAGCGCGACCTGCGCCGCCGTGGCCAGGTTCGACAGCAGGGCCGCCGAACTCAATACTTTGAGGTGCTCCGGGTCTTTGCGGGCGATGTGCCCCATCGCCGCGATCGTCATGGTGCTGGAGGCGAAACCGGAGGCGATGGCGCTGACCGCATAGCCGTAGCGCACCCCCAACGTGCGCACGGCGATATGCCCGATGGCGCCGACGGCCATCAGCAACACGGTCAATGTGCAAAGGGTGCGCAGGTTTAGCGCCGAGTAGGGGCCGATGAACCGGTCAGGCGTCAGCGGCAACACCACCAGCGCTGCGATCAGCAGCACCAGCCCATCGCGCATCTCCGCTTCGCTCAACTGGCTGCGGGCGAAATGATGGAGTTTCTGCCGGTAAGCCAACAGCCCCGCCATGACCACGCCAACGGCGATTGCCAATTCCGGCGCTGTACCACACAGCGCGCCCAGTACCAGCACCGTGAGCAAGGCCACTTCGCTGGTTACCCCTGGATCACTGCTCAGGCTGCGCCAATAAGCCACGCTGATCAGCACCGCCAGACAGCCGCCCACAATGCCCACCAGCAGCGCGCCGCCCACTTGCATCGCGACGTAACCCAGCAACGCCGTGATCGCAAATGTGCGCAACCCGGCGCAGGCACGGCTGTCGCCGCGCCCTTTGTGCCGCTCGCGCTCCAGACCGACCAGCATGCCGATCCCCAGCGCCGCGGCGGCTCCGGCCAGACCCAGTGCGTTAGTCATAGCGCGACGGGATCACGGGCGCGCGCGACCTTTGGTCGTGCAACCGGCGCTGTATCGACAATTGTTGGCCACACATGAGGCGCATCGATCCTTGCCTTGAGCTGATCGACAAAAGATTGCGCAGCGACCTTGCTGTCAAACCTGACCACGAACGCATCCATTCGCACGATCCATTGGTCGCCGCTTGGTCCACTGATTTCAATGTTCATCGATCACCTCCAATCGCCGAAGACAATCCGACATGCAGTCACCGTTACACCCCTCGATGCAGTGTCGTGAGCTCGCCATGAGTGGCCGTCGCCGATGCCCTTGAGCGCCTCGGTATCAAGCGAGCATCGCGGTCATCTGCCGGGGTGGGCGCTGAACCAGACTGCGCCGGGCTAGGCGACCGACCCTTGATAATGATCAACAATCCACGCCGCAAACGGTTGGGGGAATCCCTGCGTCAGCGCTGCCGATCCATATCGAAGTCACATCGAGCCAGATCCACGCTGTCGCGATACTCCGGCACCGACACCGGCCATCCCAGTTCCAGGCTGATGCGGCGGCGCAGCGTGTCGGAAGCGTTTGGTTCACCGTGCACCACGAAGGTGTGTTTCGGCGGCCGCTTGAATCCACGCAACCACTGCATGATTTCATCGGCGTCGGCATGCGCCGACAGGGTTTGCATGGGCACCACCTCGGCGTTGATGGGTACGTCCCTGCCATGGATGCGTACGCTGGGAGCGCCCGCGACAATCTGCGCCCCACGGGTGCCACCGGCCTGAAAGCCCGGCATCAACAATGTGTTGAGCGGGTTGGGAGCCAGCGCCTTGAGATGATGGACGACCCGCCCTCCCGTCGCCATGCCGCTGGCAGCAATGATCACTGCCGGCGTGCGCAGTTGATCAAGCTCTCTCGAGTCCTGGACCGTCCGGACAAACTGCGCGACATGGCACATGCCGTCGCAGTCCTGCGCAGACAATTTGTGCTCGCTGCGAAATCGCTGATACAGGTCCGTGACATCAGTAGCCATGGGGCTGTTAAGGTAGACAGGAAGATCGGGAATCGCTTTTGTACGTTTCAATTGATACAGGTGATACATCAGCAATTGGGCACGTCCGACTGCGAACGATGGCACCAGCGTGATGCCTCGGCGCAACGCAGTACGGTTGATGACCTTGGCCAACTGTTGATGCGGTGATTCGGCTGGATGCTTACGGTCGCCGTACGTTGACTCCACCAGCAGAAAATCTGCTTGCTCGATCGTTTCCGGGGCAAGCATCAAGGGATCATCCGGTCGGCCAAGATCTCCTGAAAACACCAGGGACTGTCCGTCGGCAACCACCGTGACCGTTGCTGCACCCAGGATATGCCCGGCGCAGTGTAGTTCGATGGTCATGCCGGGGATGATTTGAACCTTGTGACGCAACTCCACCGGCCGTAACAGTTTCAATGCTTGTGCCGCGTCTTGTTCGGTGTAAAGCGGCAGCGCCGGATTGTGCTTGGAGAAACCATGCCGATTGGCGAACTCAGCCTCCTCTTCCTGCAATCGACCGCTGTCCAGCAACAGGATTTTTACCAGTTCACAGGTCGCTGGTGTGGCGTAGACCGGGCCGCGATAACCATTGCGTACCAATACCGGCAGATAGCCGCTGTGATCGAGATGGGCATGGGTCAGCACAACCGCGTCAAGACCGCCGAGAGGGAGCGGGAACGGGTCGCGGTTGTGCAGTCGCAGTTGCTTGTAGCCCTGGAACAGGCCGCAATCGACCAGCACATGTTGCTCATGATGTTCCAGCAAATACTTGCTGCCCGTCACCGTGCCCGCAGCACCCAGAAATGTGATTCGCATGGCCGTTTCCTTGAACGCTCAGAGGAGCACTATTGAGCGCTCCTTTTGGCTCGGGAGCCGTTGATTTTTATCAACTGCTGACCTGACAACGCTCACTTTCAATCGGAGGGCTGCGGCGACTTGACGATCATCAGACTGCAGGGAGCCTGGTTCAACAGGCTCTCGACGGTACTGCCGATGAGCCGGTGTTTGCCGTCGGGATAGAGCATCCCCAGAACCACCATGTCAAAAGCGTGCTGCCGGGCAAACAGCCCGATGACCTTTCGCGGGATGCCGGTCAGCGAGTGTCTGCATGAACTCGGGATGCCATAGCGTTCAGCGAGTGCTTCGAAAGCTTCTTGCTGAGCGTCCTCGATTGCGTCTTTCAGACTGTCGTCCAGGCTGCCTGTCGGCACACTTGCGGTCCCCTCATCCATGACCGCCCAGCAACCGACATTGAGCAGGTGCAGCGCCGCGCCGCAATCGGCCGCCAGCCTGCAAGCAAGGTCAAGTATCCGGTCGTTCAACCCCCGCGTCAGTGCTTCCAGATGCGACAGATCGACCGCCGCAAGGATCTTCATTGGCCTGGCATGCCCGGCGCGAGTCACCAGATGCAGATGTGCCGGACATTCGCGCAGCAAGCGCCAGTCCAGCGAGCGATGGAAAGCCCGGTCGAGAGCCGGGACGCAATGGGTATCCTTGACGACCAGGTCCGGATGAAAGTCGTTCACGTACTCAAGCACGTGCGCCAGGTTCGATCTGGCCCAGACCACTTCAGTGGTCACGTTCAGGCCGATGCATCGTTTGAAGCGGGCCTGCTGCTCCAGCCAGTGCCGATGCACTTGCAGATACCCTTCCCGCGCCTGGGCCATTGCCTCGGGCGCAAACAGTCCGGCCGCTGCCAGCACCGGGACATAATCGAACGCGACGATGTGCAACAGCGCTCCGCCTGCACAAGCCAGCGCACAGGCGCGCTCAAACGCCGGGGTCAGGGTCATTTCACCAGGGGCTATCAATAGAATGCGTTTGAGTTTGAGCACCACGTGCCTCTCCCTGAAACGTTTACCTTGAAGATTGCAAACCTGATTTCCTGAAGAGCGACAGGGGCGTGAGTTTCTCTGCGTGTGACCACAATCAGGAAACGCTGCCGTTCAAGTATCTGGCGGCACACGTCTGAATCACTGATTTTTATCAACTGTATGAGATACGTCGCCACACTGATTCATGGCTGGTTTCTGATGCACGTGAATGTCTGACAGCCCGGATCCATTCGTCGTTTGACGACGTTTTTTCCGTGCCAATGGCGACCCGAGAACTATGCTGAACAGGCTGAAAGTGAGGGCTTTTCGGTGGCAGAAACTCGCTCTTGTCGCAATCAACAACTCAAAACGGCGTGCTCCAGTTGCAGCGTGCTGGAGTTGTGTCTGCCGCTCGGTTTGAGCGGTGGGGAAATCGAGCGCCTGGACACGCTGATCACCCAGCGACTGAAGGTCAAGAAAGGCGCTGCGCTCTACCGTGCCGGTGACCCTTTACGCTCGCTCTATGCCGTGCGGCTGGGGTCGTTCAAGACCAGCGTGCTGTCGATCGACGGTCGCGAGCAAGTCACCGGATTCCAGATTGCCGGTGAAATGCTCGGTCTGGACGCCATCAGTTCGGATCTGCACACCTGCGATGCAGTCGCGCTGGAAGACAGCGAAGTCTGCCCCATCCATTTCGGTCATCTGGAAAAACTGAGCCGGGAGCTGCCGTCACTGCAGCACAACCTGAACAAAATCCTCAGCCGGGAAATCGTTCGCGATCACGACATGCTGATGATGCTGGGCAACATGAATTCGGATGAACGCCTCGCGGCGTTCCTGTTGAACCTGTCGCAACGCTTGAACTCCCGGGGTTATTCGTCCCGCTGCTTTGTGTTGAAGATGCGTCGGGAGGAGATCGGCTCCTACCTGGGCCTGCGCCTGGAAACCGTCTGTCGCGGCATCGCCCACCTGCGCGACCTGGAGCTGGTGGAAATCACCGGCCGCGACGTCACCATTCAGAACATGGACGGGCTCAAGCAGTTGGTCGCCGGCTGCCATCGTCACCTGCCGTGAGTTGGCCGACGGGCTGCCGCACCGTTACCTTCACGGTGTAATCGCCACTTTCATCACCCCGTCACGCTGGTGCGCAAACAAGTCATAGGCCGCTTCGATGTCATCCAGTTTGAATCGGTGAGTCACCAGCGGTGACAGGTCAACCATGCCGCTCTGCACAACTGCCATTAAACGCCGCATACGTTCTTTTCCGCCGGGGCACAGGGTGGTAACGATGCTGTAATCGCCCAACCCTGCGGCAAAGGCGTCGAGCGGTATGTGCAGATTGCTCGAGTAAACGCCCAGGCTCGACAATCGACCGCCCGGACGCAGCACGCGCAATGCCGATTCAAAGGTGCCTTGCGTGCCCAGTGCCTCGATCGCGACATCGACGCCGCGCCCGTCGGTCAGGGCCATGATCTGCTCGACCACATCGCCCTCCCGGAAATTGACGACATGGGTTGCTCCCAGACGATGCGCCACCGTCATGCGCTCGGCCACGGCATCGACACCGATAATCGTGCTGGCGCCCTTGAGCCGGGCACCGGCCACCGCACACAGGCCGATGGGCCCCAGGGCAAACACGGCGACTGTGTCGCCGATACTCACCTCACCCCGTTCGGCACCGGAGAAACCGGTGGACATGATGTCCGGACACATGAGTACCTGCTCATCACTGAGGCCATCGGGAATCGGGCAAAGATTGGCCAAGGCATCGGGCACCAGTACGTACTCGGCCTGGCAGCCATCGATGGTATTGCCGAATTTCCACCCGCCGATGGCCCGGAAACCATGGCGAGTGTCCGGCCCGTCCTGAGAACCACAACCACACAGGCACGCATAACTTTGACCGCTGGGGGTGATGGCGCCGGCAATCACGCGCTGCCCTTCTGCGAATCCACGCACCTGCGAACCCAGACGCTCAATGATGCCCACTGGCTCGTGACCGACCGTCAGCCCTTTCGCCACCGGGTACTCGCCCCGCAGGATATGTACATCCGTACCGCAAATGGTCGTGGTGGTTATTCGGACCAGAGCGTCCAGCGGGCCGACCTCGGGGATCGGTTTTTCATCCAGCACGATGCGATTGTTTTCGACAAAAATGGCGGCTTTCATGGTGGCCATGAGCATTCTCCTGAGCGATTCGACTCTTGGCCCAGCCTGCGCCGCACTCCCTGAGCGGCACTTGATAATGATCAACAATCGACGACATCCACGACGATTGACCATCAGTCTGTCGTGTTCTGCCGGCCACCCATTGTTTGACAAAGATCAAACGCCCAACTCAGGCACGGCGCAGCCTGTGACCATCGGTTCAAAGCGTCCTGCCAAAGGAGAGTCGTCATGTCAGAGCAATCGCGTTACATGCTGGTCGCCCCACCCCTGATGGAAAACAACCCGGCTTTCGAGCGTGCGGCGGCACTGGCCAAAGCGGCGGGCGCGGCCCTGCACATCGTGGCTTTCGATTACCTCGAAGGTCTGGCGACCGCCAGCATGGTCAACGAGCAAGCACTGGAGCAGATGCGGATCGGCTATATCGAGCGTCATCGTCAGTGGCTCGAAGAGCGGGCGCACTCGATGCGCAAGCTCGGGGTCACCGTCACCACGGAAGTGGTATGGGTGGAACGGCCGTTACAGGAAATCCTCATTCACCTCCGGGAACAGCCCATGGCGGCGCTGATCAAGGCGCTGGAGCCAGAATCGTTCCTTTCACGTTTGATGTTCACCCCGCTGGATATTCACTTGCTGCGCGAATGCCCGGTGCCGCTACATTTCGTCAGCCATGTCGGGCATGCCCTGCCGCGCAAGATCCTGGCCGCCGTAGATCCGTTCCACCGTGACGGGCAATACGCCGGTTTCAACGACCGGATCCTGCGCGAGGCTGCCAGACTGGCCAGCCTGTGCAATGCCGAACTCGACGTGCTGTATGCCCATGATCTGTCTTCGATCAGCGCCAATGAATTCGGCTTCGACAATGCCTCGGCATTCTTCTCCTCCAGCGCCGCCAAATCGCTGTTCGATGCCCAGGCCGCTGCGTTTCGTGAACTCGCCGAGCGCAACGGTATTCCAGACGAGCGTCAGCACATGGTCATGGGTAACCCGGCCAAGGTGCTCTGCAGTTACGCAAGCGGATATGACATCGACATGATCGTCATGGGACGTGTCGGCCATCACGGCGTAGATCGGCTGGTCGGCAGTACGGTCGAACACCTGCTGTACAAGATTCCGTGCAGCGTTTGGGTCGTAGCGCCCGAACATCTGGCCGACTGAGCAGGCTTGCGCCTCAGGAGCGAGTGCGTCCTCCCAGCATGCGGTCAAGGGTGTCGTCACCTACCCAGTAGTGGTGGAACAGTCCGGCGGCCGCATGCAGACCGATCAACCAGTAACCGGCACTGCCGATCAGCTCATGCCAGTGCTTGAGTTGCTTGGCCAGGTCGGTATCCACCGCCAGCGGCGACGGCAGATGAAAGCCGAAATACGGGAAAGGTTTGTCACCGGTCGCCAGCATCAGCCAGGCCAGCACCGGCGTGGCGATCATCAGCCCGTACAGGGCCAGGTGCATCAGGTGCGCGATTGCCGTCTGCCAGGCAGGCGGTTTGGGGGTGATCGGCGGACGCGGCGTCAGGCGGCCAAACAGGCGCACCCACACCAGGACGAAAATGCTCGCGCCGAACATTCCGTGCAGGCCCATTAACAGGCCTCGCGCTTCGCTGCCTCGGGGCATGAAGCCTTTGATTTCAACGCAGGCATATACGCCGACGAACAGCGCCAGCATCAGCCAGTGCAAGGTGATCGACAGTTTTCCATAACGGGGTGCGGCCATGTCGCGGGTCATAGTTGCCTCGTGATTGTTGTAAGCGACGGCCGACTCGTTCGGCTGTCTCGATCCGGTTGTGCCGGGCGAACCGACGGCGTCACCCTGCCCTGACAGTCTTAAGACAATCTGAAGATCTGTCGTTCGTTAACCTTTTTTCACCTTCAGACTTCGTTAAGAAATGGTCCGGATACTCCACTCAAACCTATTGAGGGAGGCGTTCAGCCCATGCCCGATTCTGACTGGAACATCCCCCTGCCCCTGCGTTTTGGCCAAGGCGAAACACCGCAGATGCAGCTGTCGAGCGCCCAACCCGGCGACGCTCAACGGGCGGCGTTCGAAGCGTTTATTCAACAACGCTTTCGCAAGGCCCACGGCGCCGATATCCGCCATTTCATGCCCGAACTGTTTGGTGTGCACAACGACTCCGGCGACTTGTGTGCGGTGGCCGGGGTACGTCGTGCGCACCTTGAACCGTTGTTCCTTGAACGCTACCTGGACGAGCCGATCGAGCCGTTGATCAGCGCAGCCGCCGAGCGACCGGTGGAGCGCAGCGCGATTGTCGAAGTCGGCAACCTTGCCGCCAACGACACCGGCAGCGCACGCCTGAGCATCATTGCCATCACTTACCTGTTGGCCATGGGCGGTCTGGAATGGGTGACCTTCACCGGCAATATCGGACTGGTCAACAGCTTCCATCGCCTGGGTCTGAAACCCGTGACACTGTGCGCCGCCGACCCGGAACGCCTGGGCGATGACCGTCACCACTGGGGCAGTTACTACGAAAGCAAACCCTGGGTGCACGTGGGCAATATCCGCGCCGGTTTCATCCATCTGCGCAACATCGGTCTGTTCAGCCGGCTGGGATTGCCGACGTCTATCGAAGGAGCTTGCCATGTCGCTTGAACGGCAACGATTCCAGGAAACCCTGCGCAGCCATGCAGGGCGCAATGACAACGCGCTGGCGTTATGGGGCGATACCCTGAAAGTCAGTTACACGACGCTGTACGCCGAAGTGATGTACCGCCAGCAACGCTTGCGCGATGAAAACGTGAAGGTCATTGCCCTGGCACTGGACAACGGTGTCGAGGCCATACTCTGGGATCTGGCGGCGTTGTTTGAAGGCTTGACGTGCGTGACCCTGCCGCCGTTCTTCAGTCCGGCACAACGCGCCCATTGCCTGGAACAAAGCCAGGCCGAGCGGGTGATCGCTGAACCGGAGTTGAAGAGCGAACTGCTCTGCGTCGGTTATGAACAACGCGGTGAATTCTGGTGCCGCGCTTTTGAAGGCCCGAACCGCCTGCCAGTCGGCACCGCCAAACTGACGTTTACCTCCGGGACCACCGGTACACCGAAGGGCGTGTGCCTGAGCGCCGACAGTCTGCTGCGGGTCGCTCGGGAGCTGGAAGACGCCAGCAAACCCACAGCCCCTCAGCATCACGTGGCGTTGCTGCCGCTGGCGATCCTGCTGGAGAACCTCGGCTGTTACGCCGCGCTGTACGCCGGCGCGACGCTGAGCGTGCCGAGCCAGAAAACCCTGGGCATCCAGGGCGCCAGCGGCGTCGACCTGCCGCGCTTGCTGGGCTGTCTGGCCAGCCGGGCACCCGAGAGCCTGATTCTGGTACCGCAATTGCTTTTGCTGTTGGTCAGCGCTGCCGAACAGAAAGCCTTCGATCCGCAATCACTGCGTTTTGCCGCCGTTGGTGGCGCACGGGTTTCCGAGGATCTGCTGCACCGAGCGCAACGGGTCGGCCTGCCGGTCTACGAAGGCTACGGCTTGTCCGAGTGCGCCTCGGTGGTCTGCCTCAACCGACCCGGCGAACGTCGTCCGGGCAGTGTCGGGCGGCCCCTGCCCCATGTCGACGTGCGCCTTGCCGAAGACGGAGAGGTGTTGATCAAAGGCTCGACCTTGCTCGGTTACCTTGGCGAACCGGCGTACAGCGATGAATGGTGGCCCAGCGGCGATCTGGGCGAGTTCGACCCGGAAGGTTTTCTCTACCTCAAGGGCCGCAAGAAGCATCAGTTCGTTACCAGTTTCGGGCGCAACGTCAACCCGGAATGGGTCGAGTCCGAACTGACTCAGCGCCAGCACATCGCCCAGGCCTTTGTGTATGGCGAGGCCATGCCACACAACCATGCCCTGCTCTGGCCGTACCGTCCGGACTGCACCGATGCACAGTTGGCGGCTGCCGTCGCCGCTGCCAACGAGGCCTTGCCTGATTACGCCCAGGTGCATCACTGGACACGCCTCGAACAACCTTTCACGGCCACCAACGGCCTGCTCACCGCCAACGGTCGTCCGCGCCGCGATGCCATCGTCGCGCAATACCGCACCGTGCTCACCGAATCCGTCCTTTGCGAGGAAAACGCACAATGAGTTTTTTCGACACCCTGCAAGAAGCCACACAGCAGGAACGCCACGAGCTGTTCAACCTGCCGATCATCCTCGATGCGCTGCAAGGCAAGGTCAGCCTTGAAAGCTATCGCGCGTTTCTTGCCCAGGCCTACTACCACGTTCGTCACACCGTACCGTTGATGATGGCCTGCGGTGCGCGCCTGCCGACGCACCTGGAATGGTTGCGCAAAGCCGTTTGCGAATACATCGAAGACGAATACGGCCATGAGCAATGGGTGCTCAACGACATTGAGGCCTGTGGCGGTGACCGGAACGCGGTGCGTGATGGCCAGCCGTCGCTGCCGATCGAGCTGATGGTCAGTTTTCTTTACGACCTGATCGCCCGAGGCAATCCGGTGGGTCTGTTTGGCATGGTCAACGTGCTCGAGGGCACCAGCATCGCCCTGGCCACCCATGCGGCGGGCAGCATCCGCGAACGTCTGGCCCTGCCGGAAACGGCGTTCAGCTACCTCAGTTCCCACGGTTCGCTCGACATCGAGCACATGCAAACCTATCGCCGGCTGATGAATCAGCTGGAAGATCCGGCCGACCAGGCGGCGGTGATCCATGCCTCGAAAGTCGTCTATCGGCTCTACACCGACATGTTCCGCGGCCTGCCCCGTGACGCGGAGGCTCAACATGCAGCTGCATGAAGCCCGTGTGGTGTTGACCGGTGCCAGCGGCGGCATCGGGATAGCGATCACGCGTGCCCTGTGCGCTGCCGGTGCGCAGGTCCTGGCGGTCGCGCGGCATCAGGAATCGCTGCGCCCGTTGCTTGACCTTTATCCGCAGAACTTGTGCTGGGTCGCTGCCGACCTGACGGTCCTCAGCGACCGCCGCAACGTGCTGGCCGCCGCCGAGGCCATCGGCGGCATCAACCTGCTGATCAACGCCGCCGGGGTCAATCATTTCGCAATGCTGGAACAGCTCGACGACAGCGACATCAACGCCATGCTGGCGGTGAACATCAGTGCGCCGATCTGCCTGACCAAGCTGTTGCTGCCGCTGCTCAAGCAGGCCGACAGTGCCATGGTGGTCAACGTCGGCTCGACCTATGGTTCGATCGGTTATCCCGGTTATGCCAGTTACTGCGCGACCAAGTTTGCCTTGCGCGGATTTTCCGAGGCCTTGCGCCGAGAGTTGGCGGATACCCGGGTCGGTGTGTTGTACGTGGCGCCCCGCGCCACGCGCACCGCCATGAACAGCCCCGCCGCCCAAGCCTTGAATGACGCACTCAAATCCAGCGTCGACGACCCGCAAGCCGTCGCGAATGCCGTGATCCATGCGATCGCCGGTGATCGCCGTGACCTCTATCTGGGCTGGCCGGAGCGCTTTTTCGTACGCCTCAACAGCCTGCTGCCCAATCTGGTGGATCGCGGCTTGCGCAAGCAATTGCCGTTGATCCGTCGCCTGAGTGAAAAACCCGAGAACGAGACGCCAAAACCATGAAAAAACTTCTCGCCTGTGTGTTGTTGGGCGCCCTCAGTCAAAGTGTCTGGGCACTGGACGCCGCCGATCAGCAACGCCTCAACGGCATCCAGCAGAGCTGGGCGCACATCCAATACGAAATACCGGAAAAACAGCGCGCCGCTGCGTTTGAACAGTTGGCCGTCCAGGCAACGCATTTCGCCACGGAACGTCCGGCCGTCGCCGAGGCCTGGATCTGGAAAGGCATCGTCACCAGCAGTTGGGCCGGTGCCGAGGGAGGATTGGGGGCTTTGGGTAAAGCGAAGGACGCCAAGGCTGATCTGGAAAAATCCCTGACCCTCGACCCCAAAGCGCTGCAAGGTTCGGCCTACACCAGCCTCGCCGCGCTGTACGACCGGGTGCCGGGCTGGCCGATCGGTTTCGGCGACAGCGACAAGGCCGAACAACTGCTCAAACAGGCCCTGCAACTCAACCCCGAGGGGATCGACAGTCTGTACTTCTGGGGCGATCACCTTTACCGTCAAAAACGCTACGCTGAAGCCAGAGCAGCGCTGCTCAAGGCTCTGCAAGCCGCTCCGCGCCCGGGCCGGGAAAGTGCCGATGCCGGGCGCCGCAAAGAAATCGCCGCATTACTGGTGGACGTAAACAAGAAACTCGACTGACAGGAGTCCGTGTGCGTTTACTACTGATCGAGGATGACGTGGCCCTCGGCGAGGGCATTCATCAGGCGCTGGGGCGCGAGGGCTATACCGTCGACTGGCTCAAGGACGGCAGCAGCGCCCTGCACGCCCTGCTCAGCGAAACCTTTGATCTGGCGGTGCTCGATCTCGGCCTGCCGCGCATGGACGGGCTCGAAGTCCTGCGTCGTCTGCGCGCCAGCGGTTCGAACCTGCCGGTGTTGATCCTCACCGCCCGCGATGCCACCGAAGACCGCATCGCGGGGCTGGACGCCGGCGCCGATGATTACCTGATCAAACCCTTCGACCTGGCCGAGCTCAAGGCCCGTCTGCGCGCGCTGCTGCGACGCAGCGCCGGACGCGCGCAGATGCTGATCGAGCACGCCGGCATCAGCCTCAACCCCGGCACCCAGCAAGTCAGCTATCTGGGCCAACCGGTGGTGCTCACGCCCAAGGAATATCAGTTGCTGCACGAACTGCTCTCGCCGCCGGGTCGGGTCATGACCCGCGATCACCTGACACAACTGCTCTACGGCTGGAACGAAGAAGCCGAAAGCAACACCCTTGAAGTGCACATTCATCACCTGCGCAAGAAATTCTCCACCGACCTGATTCGCACCATCCGCGGTGTGGGTTATCTGGTGGAGGAGCGTCGATGACCTCTATCCGGCGCCGCACCCTGACCCTGATCATCGGCCTGATGCTCGCCGGTCTGACCGTCCTCAGCCTGTTCAACCTGCACGACAGCAACCACGAGATCGCCGAGGTCTACGACGCTCAACTGGCGCAGAACGCACGCCTGCTGCAAGGCGTGATGCGCATGCCGTTGCCGGGGCAGGAACACGCGGATCTTTATCGGGCGTTCAACTCGGCCCTGGCTGAAGCCGTGCCCAAGGGTGACGGCCATCCCTACGAAAGAAAACTCGCCTTTCAGGTCTGGAATGCCAGGGGTGAGGTTCTGGTGCATACCGCCAGCGCGCCCTCGTTCAGCACGCCGCCGATCCAGCCAGGCTTCAGTGATGTGGTGGATTTGAACAAGCGCCACTGGCGGGCGTTTGTTCTGCAAGACAATCAGAACGGTTTGCGCATCTGGGTAGGTGAGCGCGGTGACGTGCGGGCCGATCTGGTTGACCGGATCGTTCGTCATACCCTGTGGCCGAACGTGATCGGCAGCCTGATCCTTGCGGCGATGATCTGGCTGGCCATCGGCTGGGGTCTCAAGCCTTTGGCCAACATGGCGGCGACCCTGCGCGCCCGCCACAGTGGCGCCCTCGAACCGCTGCAACTGACACCGCTGCCCAGCGAACTGGAACCGATGCAGGCCGCGCTCAACCGCATGCTCGCGCAGATTCAGGAAGTGCTGGGGCGTGAACGCCGGTTCATCGCCGACGCCGCCCACGAAATGCGCACGCCGCTGGCGGTGCTGCGGGTGCATGCGCAGAACCTGCTGGAGGCCGGTACCGAGCAGGAACGCCGCGAATCACTCGAATTTCTGATCGCCGGGGTGGATCGCACCAGCCGACTGGTCAATCAGTTGCTGACCATGGCCCGTCTCGAGCCCAAGGCCGGCGCCCCTGTCAAACAACGCATCAACCTTGGCGATACCGTGCGCAACAGTCTGGTGCAGCTCACGCCGTGGCTGCTGAGCAAGCATCTGGAACTGGCCTTCGACGTCAACGACCAACCTTTCCCTGTGCTCGCCGATGCCGCCACCATCGACATTGCCCTGAACAACCTCATCACCAACGCCGCCAACTTCTCCCCGGAGCAAGGCGTGATCAGCGTGCAATTGACCAGGGCCGACGGGTTTTACCATTTGAGCGTTGAAGATCAGGGGCCTGGAATCGATGAAGCGGATCGGGCTCGATTGTTCGAACGGTTCTACAGTCGGGGCAACCCCCAGGGTGCGGGGCTGGGACTGACCATCGTCCATACCATCGCGACCCGTCTGGGTGGGCGGATCACACTGGAAAACCGGGTCGAGGGCGGCCTGCGGGCGACGTTGTCGATTCCCGCCAGTTGAACAGGTCTTGCGAGCGTTGAGTCATGGCGCAACCATCGGCGGCGCCTTGCCTTCCAGGGCGATCGAGTCGGTATCGGAGCGCTGCACCGTCTCCGGCACCGCCACCCAAAGCAGCACCAGCGCCGCCATGGCCACCCCCGCCAACGTCAGGAACGCAGCGCTATACCCCGCCTCCTGAACCACAATCCCCGCCAGGCTATTGCTCAACGCTGCTCCCAAACCGAACACCGTTGAAATCGCCCCGAGGCTGACATTGAAATGTCCGGTGCCCAGCGTCAGGTCTTTCACCACCACCGGAAACAGCGCGCCGAAAATCCCCGCGCCGATGCCATCGAGCAACTGCACCGAAACCAGCCACCACGGATCGTTCGACAGCACATACAACACGCCACGCAGCGGCAGGATAAGGAAGCCCGCCAGCAGCAACGGCTTGCGTCCCCACAGATCGGCCTTCGCTCCCACCAGCAGCGCGACCGGCACCATCACCAGTTGTGCCGCGACGATGCAGGCGGACGTGAGTGGCGTGGCCAGCTGCAGGTTGGCCTGCGCCAGTTTCTGACTTACCAGCGGCAACATCGCCGCGTTCGCCAGATGAAACAGCGCGCAGCAGATTGCAAACATCAGCAGCGGGCGGTTGGTGAGCAACACGGAAAAGCCCGAAGGCTGCTTGCCCTGCCCCGTTGCGCTAGGCTCCAGTCCTCGGGCGAGATCGTGGTCAATGGCGTCGGCCGATACGAACGAGACGGCAATCACACTGGCCAGCGCCATGACTGCCATCAAATAAAACACCGCCACCGGGCCGAACAGGTACGCGGACAAACCGGCCAACAACGCAGCGCAGGCATTGCCCGCGTGGTTGAAGGTTTCATTGCGCCCGGTTCTTCGGGTAAACGCGCGAGGCCCGGTAATGCCAAGGGTGATCGCGCAAATGGCCGGCGCGAAAATCGAAGCGGCAGCAGCGCTGATGGCCTGCGTCAGTGCCACCAAGCTGAACGATGTCACGAACGGCAGCAACAGGCAGCTTCCGGTGACCACCAGCGCGGCAATCGCTATCAGCGCCCGTTTGAAGCGTGTGCTGTCGACCAGCGCGCCTGCCGGGGTCTGGGTGATGAGCGCGGCGATCCCGGCAATAGTCATCACCAGACCAATGCTCGCCGGCTCCCAGTGGTGAACCGCCAGCAGGTAAATCGCCAGATAGGGACCGAGGCCGTCACGCACATCGGCGAGGAAAAAATTCAGACTGTCGAGGGACAGGTTATTGCGGCGATCGAGGTGAGTGGCCACGGGAAACGTCTTCGTTGTCGAGGTTCTGCGAAATGACTCAACCTCCGCAAATCGAATGACCTTTTGCAGGGCGTTTTAGTTGCATGAAACCGCCGTCTTTACTGGCCCATCAACAACTCGCGCTCGCCTTCGCACAAGCCCACGACGTAATCCCAGACCACCCGCAACCGCACCGACTTGTGCAACTCGCGCCGCGTGCTGATCCAGTAACTGCGCTCGATGCTCTCATCCGGTAAAAGCGCCACCAGATCCGGATCCGACGCGGCCATGTAGCAAGGAAGTACGGCAATCCCCAACCCCGAGCGCGCCGCCTGCTGCTGGGCGATCACGCTGGTGCTGTGAAACACCACCCGAGGATTGCGGCAGAAGCTGTTGAGAAACATCAGCTCCTGACTGAACAGCAAATCATCGACATAGCCGATCCACGCATGCCGCCCGAGATCCTCTCGGCTGCGCAGCGGCGGCGCGTTGTCGAGATAGGCGCGGCTGGCATAGAGCGCGAGCCGGTAATCGGTGAGTTTGCGGGTGACCAGCATGTCTGCCGCCGGCCGTTCCAGGTGAATGCTGATTTCCGCCTCGCGGTTGAGGATGCTGACAAAGCGCGGCACCGCCACCAGTTCCACTTCCAGCCCCGGATAGCGTTCGAACAGCCCGATCATGCGACTGGCGAGAAACATGATGCCCAAACCTTCGGTGACACCCACGCGGATCTTGCCCAGCGGCGCCGTGGACTGGGTGATTTCTTCTTGAGCCAGCAGCGCGACGTTCTCCATGGCCTCAGCGTGCTTGAGCAGCGCCTCCCCTGCCGGGGTCATTTCGTAGCCTTGGGCGTGCTGGACGAACAGCGCGGTGCCGAGGCTTTTTTCGATGGCCTCGATATGCCGGGCGACCGTGGCGTGGGTGGTGTTCAAGCGACGGGCGGCGGTGAGCAGTCGGCCGCTGCGCTGCAACTCAAGAAAGAACCGCAGGTCGTTCCAGTCGAACATGGCTTGTCCTTGTCGGCTATCGTCAGGGAGCGCTGTTTGAAAACGCACAGCGGCTGCGCAAAAACTAACATTCTTTTGACGAAAGCTAACAACTAGGATGAGCGACAACAAAAACAATAAGCGAGGTCAGGGAATGCAGACTTCCCTTGGTGAATTCGATTACATCGTGGTCGGCGCCGGGCCGGCCGGGTGTTTGCTGGCCAATCGGCTGTCGGCGGATCCGCAGCGGCGCGTGCTGTTGCTGGAGGCCGGCGGGCGCGACAACTATCCGTGGATTCACATCCCCGTGGGTTACCTGTTCTGCATCGGCAACCCACGCACCGACTGGTGCTTCAAGACCGAAGAACAACCGGGCCTCAACGGCCGTGCGCTGAGTTATCCGCGCGGCAAGGTGCTGGGCGGCTGTTCGTCGATCAACGGCATGATCTACATGCGCGGTCAGGCCAACGACTACGACGGCTGGGCTGCCGAGGGCAATCCGGGCTGGGCCTGGAATGATGTGCTGCCGCTGTTCAAGCAGAGCGAAAACCACTTTGCCGGCGCGGCGGACTTTCATGGCGACAGGGGTGAATGGCGAGTCGAACGTCAGCGCCTGTCGTGGCCGATTCTCGACGCCTTCCGCAGCGCTGCCGAGCAAAGCGGCATCGCCAGCATCGATGACTTCAACCAGGGCGACAACGAAGGTTGCGGCTACTTTCAGGTCAATCAGAAAGCCGGGGTGCGCTGGAATGCGGCGAAGGCGTTTCTGAAGCCGATTCGCGATCGGGCCAATCTCACGGTGCTCACCGAAGTCGAGGTTGATCGCGTTCTGTTCGAAGACGGCCGCGCCTCGAAAGTCAGTGCTCGCTGGCAGGGTCAACAAAAGAGCTTCAAGGCACGCAAGGAGATCGTGTTGTGCGCAGGCTCCGTGGGCTCGCCAAGCATTCTGCAACGCTCCGGGATCGGGCCGCGTCCGCTGCTGGAAAAGCTCGGGATTGGCGTCGTGCATGGGCTGCCGGGCGTCGGCGGCAATCTGCAGGATCACCTGCAACTGCGGCTGATCTACAAACTGGAAAACGCTCGCACCCTCAACCAGATCGCCGGCAGCGTGTGGGGCAAGATGGGCATGGGCCTGCGCTATCTGTATGACCGCAGCGGGCCGTTGTCGATGGCGCCGAGTCAACTGGGCGCGTTTGCCCGTTCCGGGCCGGAACAGACCTCGGCCAATCTCGAATACCACGTGCAGCCGCTGTCGCTGGAACGCTTTGGCGAGCCGCTGCACAGCTTTCCCGCGTTCACCGCGTCGGTGTGTGATTTGCGCCCGCAGAGCCGGGGCCGGATCGAGATCCGCTCCGCCGATCCGCAAACCGCGCCGCTGATCCAGCCCAATTACCTCAGCCATCCCGAAGACCTGCGCGTGGCCGCCGACGCGATTCGCCTGACCCGGCGCATCGTCAGCGCCCCGGCCCTGCAAGCCTTCAACCCGGTGGAATACCTGCCCGGCGCCAGCCTGCAGACCGAAGAACAACTGCACGAAGCGGCGGCGAAGATCGGCACGACGATTTTCCACCCGGTCGGCACTTGCCGCATGGGCAACGACGCGGACGCCGTGGTCGATGCGCAGTTGCGCGTGCACGGCGTACCGGGGCTGCGGATTGCCGATGCGTCGATCATGCCGCGCATTACCTCGGGCAACACCTGTTCGCCTACGCTGATGATTGCTGAAAAAGCGGCACAGCTGATCCTCAACTCTTTACAAGCGACACCGATCCCTGTGGGAGCGGCGGTGCGACGATTCGACTTGCCCGCGAAAGCGGCGGATCATTCAGCAGTGAGTTGAATGGCACATCGCCTTCGGGAGCAAGCTCCCTTCCACAAATGACCCGCATCAGATTCACGGACATCGCGCATCACCCGGACACGCAACACCAGTGGAAACAACAAAAACAATCACTGTGAGGGATACCGATATGTCAGAACACGTTCAGCCTCTGGATGCCGTGCGCAGCACGGACGCCAGCCCCGATACCCGCAAGGTCATCTTCGCCTCGTCTTTGGGGACGGTGTTCGAGTGGTATGACTTCTTTCTCTACGGCGCCCTGGCAGCGGTAATCAGCAAGCAGTTTTTTGCCGGGGTCAACGACACAACGGCGTTCATCTTCGCGCTGATGGCGTTTGCCGCAGGCTTTATCGTGCGGCCGTTCGGGGCGCTGGTGTTCGGTCGGTTGGGGGACATGATCGGGCGCAAATACACGTTCCTTGCGACCATCATTCTGATGGGCGTGGCGACGTTCGCCGTGGGCCTGCTGCCGACCTACGCCAGCATCGGCATCGCCGCACCGATCATTCTGGTGATACTGCGCATGCTGCAGGGCCTGGCCCTCGGCGGCGAATACGGCGGCGCCGCGACTTACGTGGCCGAACACGCGCCGATCGGCAAGCGCGGGTTCCACACCAGCTGGATTCAATCCACCGCGACCCTTGGTCTCCTGCTGTCGCTGCTGGTGGTGCTCGGTTGCCGCTACTTCACTGGCGATCAGTTCGAAGTCTGGGGCTGGCGTATCCCGTTCCTGCTGTCGATCGTGCTGCTGGGCATTTCCACCTGGATTCGCCTGAGCCTGCACGAGTCGCCGGCCTATCTGAAGATGAAAGAGCAAGGCAAGGCCAGCAAGGCGCCGATCCGCGAATCCTTCGGCAAATGGGAAAACCTCAAGGTGGTGCTGATCGCCCTGTTCAGCATCAACGCGGGGCAAGCAGTGACCTTCTATGCCGCGCAGTTCTACGTGCTGTTCTTCCTCACCCAGTTCCTGAAAATGGACCCGGCGGTGGCCAACAGTCTGCTGATCATCAGCGTGGTGATCGGCGCGCCGTTCTTCATCATTTTCGGCTGGCTGTCGGACAAGGTCGGGCGCAAACCGGTGCTGATGCTTGGCTTGCTGCTGGCCACCGCGCTGTACTTCCCGATCTTCAAATCCCTGGCCCACTACGCCAACCCGGCCATCGACCACGCCAGCCGACAGGCACCGATTACCGTGGTGGCGGATCCGGCGACCTGCACCTTCCAGTTCGATCCGGTGGGCAAGGCCAAATTCGACAGCCCGTGCGATAAGGTCAAAACCTTCCTGGTCAAACAAGGCCTACCCTACTCCAGCGTCGCCGCGCCGGCGGGCAGCACGGTGCAAGTGAGCGTCGGCGATGTGAAACTCGACGGCTTCGACGAAGCCGCCCTGCGAGGCGCCATCACTCTGGCCGGCTACCCGCAACAGGCCGACATGCAGCAAATCAACAAACCGATGATCGTGGCCCTGATCGTCGGCCTGATCATCATCTCGGCCATGTGCTACGGTCCGCTCGCCGCGCTGATGGTCGAGCTGTTCCCGACCCGCATCCGCTACACCTCGATGTCTCTGCCATATCACATCGGCAACGGCTGGTTCGGTGGATTCCTGCCGACGGTGTCGTTTGCGCTGGTGGTGTACACCGGGGATATTTTCTACGGGCTGTGGTATCCGGTTTTGATCACCGGGGTGAGCCTGGTGGTGGGCATGATCTGTTTGCGGGAGACGAAGAATATCGACCTCGACAAGAACTGATGCAGGCTGTCGCTGACGGGGCAGTTCCTCGTCAGCGACGTACCGTGCGGCCACTCGTCGGCGCTGTAGAACTTCTCGCGGGTCCCTATTTGCTTCGGCAAAAACTCGTCTACGATAAATCAGACCAATTGACCCCACGACGCAGAAAAGCGTTCGTGGCGTGGGGGTACGAGCCTCTGGACCCGAGGATCCTCCCATGCCTGCCAGCCTGTTTTCCTTCGCCAAAAATTCGATCACCCTCGACGCCCGTCCGGATCGCCTGGATCTGCGCGATCGCCTTTTCACTCCACGGGCGCAATCACTCCCCGCCTCCTTTCCGCTGGACGAGGACATCACCGGCAAGCTGGCCGATTACCTCGGCAGGGGCATGGTGCTGTATCAGGGCAACGAAGGTGCGTGTACCGGATTCGGACTTTCGGCGGTGATCAACTACCTGTTGTGGCGGCGAGACAGTCAATCAGTGCTGACCAGCCCGCGTCAGCTCTATCACCTGGCCAAGCTCTATGATGAATGGCCGGGTGAAGACTATGCCGGTTCCAGTTGCCGTGGTGCTTTGAAGGGCTGGCACAAGCACGGTGCCTGCGAGAGAAGTCTCTGGCCCTACACCGTCGCACCGAACGGCTCGGTACCCGACTTTGAGGCACCGGCTGACAACTGGGCAGAGGATGCCGTGACGCGGCCCCTGGGTGTTTACTATCGGGTTGAAAAGGATGACATCACCGCGATGATGGCGGCGCTGTATGAAACCAATGTGCTGTATGTCTCGGCCAATGTGCACAAGGGCTGGGATCTGCCAGCCACAGGCAAACCGGGTCCCAAGGTGTTCCAGAGCACCTCCCAGCTGCCTGTCATCAAGTGGAAATCAAAAGTCGAAGGCGGCCATGCCTTCGCTCTGATCGGCTACACCCACGAAGGTTTTATCGTGCAGAACTCCTGGTCCACAGACTGGGGCTTTTCGGGCTTCGCGATCCTGACCTACGAGGACTGGCTGGCCAACGGCACCGATGCCTGGACCGTTGCCCTCGGTGTGCCGATCAAGCACGGCGTCATCACGCGCAGCACCAGACCTTCGAACAGCCGCAACGTTGTCCAGTCGGCATTTCTGGGGGCCCTGCCCTCCGCAAGCGCAAAGCGCGAGGGCATGTCACTGCTCTCCTTCGATTCTTCGATGGTTACCCGCAAGGGACCGCCCGCTCTGACCACGGATCAAGCCTATGCAATGACCGTGGTCATGGAGAACAACGGCAGCATCGGCCCGCGCCTCACCGATGTAGAGAATGTGCGCGCAGGCGTGGCCCGAATCGTCCGGGAAGCTCCGAAGGTCTGGTATGGCAATCTTCCCGACGCAACCCGGCCCGACAAGTTGCGCATCGCCGTGTTCTCCCACGGCGGGCTGAACAACGAAGCCGCCTCGATCAAGCGCATTTGTGCGATGGCCCCGTACTTTCTCGAAAACGGCATCTATCCGTTATTCGTCACCTGGCGCACCGGGGTTCTGGAAACGCTGGTGGACATCGTCAAGGACACCTTGCCCGGCTTGTTCCCCGAGGCAGGCGGCTTCGGTGACATTTTCAAAGTGGTCAAGGACAAGGCCGTCGAAGGCCTCGATCGCACGGTGGAAATGATCACCAAAAAACTCGGTGGCGACCAGTGGAGCCAGATGAAACAGAATGCCGAGGCCGCAGCGGTCAGCGGTTTCACGCCCCGTGGTCTCGTGGAAATGACCCTGAACCTGCAGGCGCTGGTCAATGATCTGGGCGCCGATAAAGTCGAACTGCACCTGATCGGACATTCGGCGGGGTCACTGATCAACGGACATCTGATTCGCCTGCTCTGGGCCAGGCACCTGCCAATTGCAACCTCGACCCTGATGGCTCCCGCGTGCACCCTCGATTTTGCCAACCAGACTTATCGCAGTGTCATCGAAGGTGGCGGACTGCAACGCGATGATTTCCACATGCACATCATGTCCGACAAGCGCGAACAGGATGACAACGTCATCGGCGTCTATCACAAATCACTGCTTTATCTCGTCTCCCGTTCCTATGAGGAGTTGCAACGCATGCCGCTGCTGGGCATGGCCAAGAGTCTGGATGGCGCGTATCAGGATTTCAGCGACCCCAAACTCAGCGAATGGAACATCGCCGCGCAAGACATGACAACTCAATGGAACGCTTTCTACTGGGACAACAACATTCCTGCCGGCTTTGCCGCGACCGGTAGTGGTCTCACGCACCCCCGGGCGTCAACCCTGCACATTTACAACGACCCGAAAATGACCTACGGGCCGCACACCAAGGCCGACACCTCGCATGGCGGATTCGATAACGATTTGAACGTGATGACCACCACACTCAAGACCATCCTAAGGCTCGACGCCGACGCCAGGCTGGATCAACCCTTCATCGACCTGGATTATTGAGCTACGGAGAGCGCTCATGGCTCCTTCAGTCATCGCGCCACCGGGCGCTCAGACGTTGCTGCACAGTGTGCAGATTCAGGCGAATGACCCCTGGTGCCCGACACCGGTAATGCTTGCCGCCGGGCAACGCTATTTCTTCCGAGCCAGCGGCCAGTGGTTCGACTGGCACGAAGAACACAACGTCAACGGCGCGGCCGTCCCGAAGCTGAAACTGTTTCTGCCACTCATCAGGTGCAAGGCACAAGGTGCCACATGGTTCACCCTGATCGGTTCGATCGACAAGGATTCGCACAGTTTTTTTCCCATCGGTGATGGCAGCCGCTGGCCGAACGGCTGGGTCGCACCGGCCAGCGGACAACTCAGGTGCTTCGCCAACGACGTGCGGTTGATGTATCGCAACAACACGGGTGCGATCACCCTGCAGGTCTGGACCTGAGCACCTTCCCTGGCGCTATGCAGAAGTGCTGAACAGTCTGGACGTAGCAGCACCCTGAGGAAGTCGTTCGGACTCAATGAATGGAGCCGGCAACGCGCCGGTTCCCGAACGTTTCTTCCGACAAAAAAGAGACTGCCGAGATGAATTACGAAAGTGAAGACGCACTGGCAAAAATCAACCTGGCCATCTGGCAACACGAGCAGCCCGCACAAAAAATGGCACCGGGCGCCGCCGGGGGATTCTTCTTTGGTTCCGATGGTGTGGATGTAGTTGCCCAAGGAGATTCCTGGTTCGACTACTTGCCAGGGGTGGACATCATCAAATGGCTCAAGCTGACATCCGGCTACAAGATCAAGAACTTCGCCACGGGCGGCGACACCCTGGAAAACATGGTGTACGGCACTGAAATCAAAGAAGGATCATGGACCCGGAAACCGACGGAATTCGTCGAGGTACTGGCAGAAATCAAACGCACGAAACCGGCGTTCTTTCTGTTTTCGGCCGGTGGCAACGACATCGCCGGGGACGAGTTCGCATCGTTTCTGAACCATGCCGACAGTTCGCCTCCTTCTCTGCTGCGAACCGCGTACGTCACCGACATCATCGACCGGGTGTTTCGAGGTGGTTACGAAGACATGATCAAGAAGGTCAAGGCTGCCAGCCCCAAGACCAGAATCATCTTCCACGGCTACGGCCGCGCCATTCCGACCGGTAAAGGTGTGGTCAACATCGGCAACTATCGCTTCATCGGACCGTGGATCCGTCCGTCGCTGACCCGCAAGAACATTCTCGACCCGCAGGTGCAGCGCAAGATCGTGGCGGACTTTATCGATCAACTCAACGTGATGCTCCAGTCAGTCGCCAACAGCTATCAAGACGTCTATTTCCTCGACCTGAGAAACTTGATCAACGACGATGACTGGATCAACGAACTGCATCTGAATGCACTCGCATACAAACGTGTGGCGCAGGTGTTCGAGAATAAAATGGACGCACTGTTATCACCGAAACTGGCGGCCATCCAGACGAAAGCCAAGGCGGTCGCACAGGCGTCGTTCCAGCTGCTTGAGCAATCGTTGGCGAGCACCCAACCGGGGGCGCCGGCCCAGGCTCATCGTGCGGCAGCTGCGCCACCACCGGCCATCAAGCACACACGAAGCCGCAAAGCAGAGTCGGCGAAAGCCAAATCGACGACCCGGCGCAAAGGCAAGTGAGCATCAACCGGCCGCCCTCTGCGGGCGGCCGGTTGCGTTCAGACCTCGGTATCCAGCAATTCGAATTTCACCTGATCAGGGTAAAACGCAACATAGTCCTTGATTTGACTGACTGATATTTTCGGATGCTCGTATGTCCACACCGCATTTGCCCCTTCATGCCCCGGAACCTGCAGACTGAAGTAATTGGCATCGCCCTTGTACGGGCAGTAGGTGGTGTGGTCGGTGCGGGCGAAGTACTTCTCGTCGATGTCTTCGCGGGGGATGTAGTAGACCGGCGGGTAATTGGCTTCGAGCAGGACCAGCGCTCGGGCCGAGGCGGCGACCTGTATGCCGTGGAATCTCACAAGCAGGCAGCCTGGCTGCTCGGCGATGGTGATGACGGGACTGGGGCCGGAAGTTTTCATCGGTTTCTCCTGACTGCGGCGAAGAGAGCGCTTCAGGTATAACCCATGCGACCGGATCACGCCGGGTTCGCAGCCGAACGGTTTTTCCGCTCATAAAAAAACGCAGCCTGTGAAGGGCTGCGTTTTTTTTGGACTCAGATCACGCGACTATATCGGTCGCCACAGCCTGCCCCACCACACCCACGGCGAAGTCCACCGCGCCCTGGCCTGTGAGGTCGATCATCAGGCTGGTCTGGTTGGTCTGTTCGAAGTAAGTGAGGATCGCGTCGCCGGCGTGCCCGGTGAAGCCGCTGACGAAGTTCAGCGTGGCCGCGCCGGTGGCGAACCCGGCGATGCCCGACAGGTCGATCTTGTCCACGCCGCTGGTGAAATCCATGATCCAGTCCGGTGCGGTCATGGTCGAGTCGCTGGCCGCGCCGAACACGAAGGTGTCCGCACCGTCACCGCCCCACAGCGAATCACCGCCGCCACCGCCGTAAATGATGTCGTTGCCCGCGCCACCGATCAGGTCGTTGGCCGCCGCGTTGCCGATCAGCAGGTCATTGCCCGAGCCACCAATCGCGTTTTCCACGGTCACGCCGTGGGCGATGGACACGTTGCCCACCAGACCGCCGACATCGGAGAACGAGCCTTCGTTGAGGTTGATCTTCTGGTTCTGGCTGAAGCCGGAGAAATCCAACGTGTCGTTGCCGCCGCCGTCCCACACTGAGAACACCACTTTGGAGGTGTTCGACGTGACGCTGTAGAAGTCGCGATCAGCGTTGGAGTTGAAGCCGTATACGGTGTTGTCGGCACGGGTCTCGAAGTTGGCGCCGTAGAGTTTCTGCACCGCGACGATGTCATCCATCAGCGGCGCCGAGGCGTAGGCGCCGCTGCCGTCCTTGCTGAAGTTCTGGTCGGTGTTGGCTTCGCTCCAGTAGCTCATCAGGCTGTAGCCGCGGGTGTCTTCGGCGTATTTGGCGTCGCCGTAGGTCGGGTTGCCGTTGCCGGCGTTGTAGGCGCCCGGGTGCGACAGGCCGAGGGTGTGGCCGATTTCGTGGGTCAGGGTCTGACGCCCGTAGTTGTTGGTGTCCGGGGTCTTGTTGACCTGGTACTGATCGTTGATCAGGTACCACGACTGGCCGTCGTAGCTGCTGCCCTGCGGCAGATAGGCGAACGCAGCGCCGCCGGTGCTGACATCGTAGTTGCCGAAGGTCATGTGACCGTCGCCACCCTTGCCTTCGGTGAAGGTCACGTTGGCCACGTCCGACCACGATTGCATCGCCAGCACGGCCTGCGCTTTCTGCTGGGCGCTGAACTCGCTGAAGTTGCCGAGTTTCGGGTTGTAGTTCGACGGTTTGTCGGTCAGGAAGGTGTAGGTCAGATCAATCTTGCCGTCGGCATTCTTGTCCTGCCACGACATGCCCTTGCGCAGGATTTCGTCGGCAGCCTGGTCGGCGGTGAACGACGGCTTGCCGTTGACGGTCCCGGTGCCACGGTCGTACAGGTGGCTGAAGGTGTCGACGGCGGTGAAGGCGCTGCTGGCCTGGGAGGAAGGTTGCGACATGGTGTACGTCCTTGTTTCTAAAGAGTCAGTGTCAGACAGAAAAGCGGCGATCTTCTGGCGAGATCGTCCTGTCACTCGCCCTGTGAGGCAGATTGAACCTGCCACAGCCGCCAACGGGGGCGCTAATCAATTTCTCGATAGCGTCCCGGATTGCCACGACGCGGGCTGTCATGACCGGCAATCTTTTTATCTGTATATCCATACAGATAAAAGTTGCCCGTTCGCCCGAGTCAGGCCATCCTGTACGCCTCTTCGGGCAATGATCGACGACGGTGGATATGCGGCTGTACCTCTGTGAAAAACCTTCCCAGGCCAAGGATATTGCGGCCGTGCTCGGCGCAAAGCGTCGCGGCGATGGCTGCTGGCTGGGAACGGACGTCACGGTGACCTGGTGCATCGGCCACTTGCTGGAAACCGCCCCGCCGGATGCCTACGACGCCAAATACAAACGCTGGGTGCTGACCGACCTGCCGATCATCCCCGACAAGTGGAAAATGACCGTCAAGCCGCGTACCGCCAGCCAGTACAAGGCGGTCAAGCGCCTGCTCGGCGAGGCCAGCGAACTGATCATCGCCACCGACGCCGACCGTGAAGGCGAGATGATCGCGCGTGAGCTGGTTGAGCACTGTCGCTATCGCGGGCCGATCCGCCGCTTGTGGCTGTCGGCGCTGGACGAAGCCTCGATTCGCAAGGCGTTAGCGGCGCTCAAACCGGGGGCTGAAACCTTCAGCCTGTATCACTCGGCACTGGGGCGCTCGCGGGCGGACTGGCTGATCGGGATGAACATGAGTCGCCTGTTCACCCTGCTCGGCCGGCAATCGGGCTATCAAGGCGTGTTGCCGGTGGGCCGGGTACAAACACCGACCCTGCGGCTGGTGGTGGATCGCGACCGCAGCATCGCCGATTTCGTACCGGTCGCGTACTGGGCCATCGACGTGCAACTGCTGCATCACGGCACGCCGTTCATGGCGCAATGGCGTGCACCGAACGATGCCTGTGACGATCAGGATCGCTGCCTGAATCAGGCCCTCGCCCAGCAAGCGGCCGCCGCCATCAGCAGCGCTGCCAGCGCCCGGGTGGTCAAGCTGCGCACCGAACGCATGCGCGAAGTGGCGCCCCTGCCCTTCGATCTGGGCACCTTGCAGGAAGTCTGCTCGAAGAAACTCGGCCTCGGTGCCCAGGAAACCCTCGACATTGCCCAGGCCCTCTACGAAACCTACAAAGTCATCACCTACCCGCGCAGCGATTGCGGCTACCTGCCCCTGAGCCAGCACAGCGAGGCGCCGGGGATTCTCGCGGCGTTGCGTCAGGCCGACCCGAGCCTGGAAGCCTTGCGCGATCACCTGGAGCCGCAACGCCGCTCCCGCGCCTGGAACGACGCCAAGGTCAGCGCCCACCACGGCATCATCCCGACCGCTGCCGCGAAAAATCTCGAACGCCTGACCGGCAAGCACCGCGCGGTCTACACGCTGATTCGCGCGCGTTATCTGGCGCAGTTCCTGCCCAATCACGAATACGATCGCACCCAGACCGATTTCGATTGCGCCGGGGAAGCCTTGCGCGCGGTTGGCAAGCAGATCATCGAGCCGGGCTGGAAACGCGCGTTGCCCGAAGCGCTGGCCCCGGCCAAGGGTCGTGAAGCCCCCGCGCCACAGACATTGCCCACGCTGACCCAAGGCGCCGAGTGCGCCATCGCGGACGTGAAACTCAAGGACCTGTGGACGCAGCCGCCAAAACCCTACACCGAAGGCGACCTGATCAAGGCGATGAAGAACGTCGCCAAACTGGTGGAAGATCCGCTGCTCAAGCAGAAGCTCAAGGACACCACCGGCATCGGCACCGAAGCCACCCGCGCCTCGATCATTCAAGGGCTGCTGGATCGCGGTTATCTGGTGAAGAACGGCAAGGCCCTGTCCGCCACACCCGCCGCGTTCAGCCTGATCGACGCCGTGCCGCGCGCAATTGCCGACCCCGGCACCACGGCGATCTGGGAGCAGGCGCTGGACATGGTGCAGAGCGGCGAGATGAGTCTTGAAGAGTTCGTCACCAAACAGGCCGCGTGGATGAGCAAGCAAGTGACCCGATGCGCCGGGCTGAGTCTGACCATCAGTGGCCCGCCACCTGCCGGCAAGGCCGCTGCGCCATGGAAGAACAAACGCAAGTCCACTCGGCGCAAAACCACCGGAACCAGCAAGCGTGCGGTGAAACCGGCAGCCAAATAGCCCGCTACGCGCTACTGTTTCTGCAGTGATGGTCAGGAGGCAGCCGCATGTCTGTCATCGAACTGCGTGTCGCCCGGCGCGACGAACTGGATACCCTCGAAAACCTGATGCAGTTCTACACCTACGACTTCAGCGAGTGGCTGCCGCTGAAGCTCGGTGGCCATGGTTTCTTTCCGATCCAGTTGAAAGGCGATTACTGGCGCCAGCCGGCGACCCGGCCGTTCCTGATCCATGTGGACGGCGAACTGGCGGGGTTCGTGACCGTGGATGACCACATCCTCATCGAAGGCGCCGACTACAACATCGGCTACTTCTTCGTCAGCCGGCGCTGGCGTGGCCAAGGCGTCGCGCAGTTTGTCGCCTCTGCCCTCTTGAGCCACTTGCCCGGTCGATGGCAGATTTTCCATGTCGACGCCAACCGGCCTGCACAGCGGTTCTGGGCCCGGCTCATCCCCGAGCTGAGCGGCGGCGACTTTACCCGCCAGACCAAAACAGTGGACGGCTATCCCTGCACGTTCTACTGCCTGCGCAGCCTTTCTCCCGCTGCCTGAAAGGCGCTTTTTTCATTCCAGAATGACTTTGTCCGACAATATGTAGTGACCAAAAATAATCACTACAAAACCGTTGACGGCGTCGTTTGGCTTTTGCATGATGCAGACGTCTCCCCGATCGGGAGCACTGGCAACACGCTTGAGCAAGCTCGTCTGACCGCCGAGCTGTTTTTTCCGGATACACGCTGCCCACAAGGCAGATTGAAGAAGCTGACCTGGCCTGAACGTCCAGTACAAGGACGAGAAGCGCTGGCGAAAATTCTCAAGACGCTTGTGGTCGACCGTAAAAACGTCGTCAAGGAGCCTCCCGGTTTTCGCTGCTTCTCCTCGTTGTGACGCTATTGCGTAGCAGTTATTCAACACGACTACATGCAACAGACGCATGACCCCGTACTTCACACGGGCGACCGCTGACGTCCTGGTTTCGGTGCCAGGGATCAACTAACCGATGGGCTACCTGTATTAGCGAATCAACTTTGAAAGATCACCAGACTGGTCAAGGGGCAATATCATGAATCTGAACAATCAACCTACTATCGAAGAACTGGCTCGTATGTTCGCTGCGCAAAAAGACAGCCACGACAGCCATATTCTGTGGATCAGCAAGTCGGGTCAGGTCCATATCGACTGCCTGTCGCCCCATGCTGGTGAAGAAGAGTTCGACCGGAACAACCAGAACCTGCTGGCCCGCCTGAAGATGTACCGCCGCGGCCACGGCTATGTCGGCAAGAAAGCCGCGGCCGACAAGGACTTCATCGGTAATGTTCTGCAGACGCTGAAACAGGCGTGGGACTCGATGCAGAACAACAACGAAGTTCGGGTGATTGATCGGTTCTGCTGATCGGCGAATCAACTTCTCTTGATTGCAAATGAAAACCGCCCCTTTCAAAGGGGCGGTTTTTTTTCGGGGCGGGGAAACGCAACTTCTGAAAGAGGCGCCGGCAGTATCACGGGCACATGGCGCCCCACGGTGGTCTGGACAACCTGAATAAAGGCACGTACATCCTGCCCGACCAACAGCCTCGGCTCATGGGGATCGTTAGCGAAGAAGTTTTCCCAGTGCCCGATCAGCACCATTCGTGGGCGATGTCGCTCCAGTACTCGCTGAGGGTAGTGAGGCACTTGTATCCACGATGACGCGCAGAGGATTTCGACATCAATGGCCTTTTTATCGGCGAAATCCGGCACGAACCCAAACGGCGGCGTAGCTGCAGAATCCTGATAGTGAATTCGGTAAACCGGTTCTCCTTTATCGTCCATCAGGTCGATCACCCAGGCCAGGCTCTGACCGGGCTTCCAGCGCCACAGTGAGAGTTCCGGTTTTGTCAGGTCCTGACGGTATCCGCCGGGTATCAAATTCAGGCCGGCGACATGACCGGCATGCTCGCTCTCGATCGGCATGACCCGAATGTGCCCTCCCTCTGACGTTATCCATTCCCCCTCTCGCATAAGTGGGCCGGATTCGCCAGGCTTCCTCAATCGGGCCATTTTTCCTGGCGGCACATCAACGACCTGGACCTCATTCAAGCCATCAAAGCCATGCAGAATATGTTTGACCGTTTCCGATCCATAGATTGTGGCGCCCGGCATGTAGTGCTCCACAATCCACGGCACATCAAGCAAATGATCGTAGTGACCATGCCCCACCAGCATCATCTGCACATCGCCAAAACCACGTACTTCGCGCATGGCCTTGTCGATCTTTCGTTCATTGGCCAGAACCAGCGGTGAAGGAACCCCTCGCAATCCAAACAATCCAGGATTGCTGAAGGAAGGCGCCAGCATCAGGCCCTCTCCCTTCCAGTGAAGCAACCACCCGCCGACGCCGAGGAATTGAATGTGCGGTTGGGTGAGATTGTGTTCATTGGAGACCCGAAGATCCTGCACTGACGGATCCTTCGTGCAAGCCACCAGCACAATCAGCACGATCACTAAACACAGGCGCATCACTGCGTTCCTCCCTGAGGCTACTGCAAGCCTAGCGGAGGAACCTTCAGCTATCGAACGGCAACCCCAGAACCAGATTCATGAACGCCACCGATGCCGCACTGTGATAATTGTTCTGGCGCCGCAACAACGCCGCTCCCCGCTGCGGTGCCTCGCTCTGGACATGCAACCGGCGCAATGCCCGGTCCTCGGTCGCAATCGCCTCCGGCAACATGGTCGCAATCGGCGCATGCCGGATCACTTCCAGCAACGTACTCACCGAATTCACCTCGATCTGCACTTTGGGCGTGATGCCGTGCTGACGGAAATACTCGTCAATTGACAACCGCGTGATGAAGTCCGGCGCCAACAGGGCGAAATCCAACTGCGCAATGTCATCCGGTGTCAGCACCGATGAGCTGTCGTACAGCGGATGCTCGCGCCCGACCATCACCCCCAACGTCTCGACAAACGCCGGGATGCATTCAATGTCCGGATTGCGCACCGGGGTAAAGGCAATCGCGATATCCAGCGAGTCATCCGCCAGCCCGGCCTCGATGTCATCCATCGACAACTCGAAAATCTCCAGGTGAATCCCCGGATACCGCGCCACGTAATCGCGCACCAACGGCCCCACCAGATACGCCATGAACGTCGGTGTCATGGCCAGCCGCAACGAGCCTCGGGACAGATCCTTCACGTCATGCAACGCGCGCTTGCCCGCCTCCAGCTCCACCAGCACCCGTCGCGCGCATTCGATATAGGCCTGACCGGCATCAGTGGGCTTCACCGAACGCGAGGTGCGGTCGAACAAATCCACACCGAGGCTTTCTTCCAGTTGGCGGATCTGTTGCGACAGAGTCGGCTGCGACACATGCAGCGCCTCGGCCGCCCGGGTGAAGCCGCCGTGATCGGCCACGGCCAGCAGGTATCGCAAGTGTCGCAGCAGCATGGAACGCTCCATCTATAGGCAGTACTTATGCTTTGCATTGTATATCGATCTTGGACGCTATGGATCAATCGGCAGAAGATGAGCCCATACAGCAAGCCAACCCCGAAAGGAGAAACACCATGCAATCCCAAGCCTACAACGACAGCCGCATCGCCCTGACCACCCGCACCCTGGATGCCAAGGCACAGAAGAACCTGTCGTGGCAGGATCTGGCCGACGGCACCGGCCTGAGCCTGGCCTATGTCACCGCCGCCCTCCTCGGCCAGCATCCACTGCCGAAAGCCGCGGCCGAAGTGGTTGGCGACAAGCTTGAGCTGAGCGCCGAAGACGTCGCCGCCCTGCAAATCATCCCGCTGCGCGGCAGCCTCGACGGTGTGCCGACCGACCCGACCATCTACCGTTTCCACGAGATGATCCAGATCTACGGCACCACCCTCAAAGCCCTGGTTCACGAGCAGTTCGGCGACGGCATCATCAGCGCGATCAACTTCAAGCTCGACATCAAGAAAGTCGAAGACCCTGAAGGCGGTTCCCGCGCCGTGGTCACCCTCGACGGCAAGTTCCTCCCGCTGCGTCCGTTCTGATTCCTCCGGGCCCGCCCATCGCGTGCGGGCCCATCCAAAACCTGAATTGCCAAGTCGTCACCACATCTGTCTGGAGGCTGCCCCATGCAAAAAATTCTGTTGACCCTGGCCCTGCTCGCCGGCCTTGCCGCCCAGGCTCAGGCTGATGAAGAGGCCGTCGCCTACCGCTATGGCATGTCTCTGGACATCGCTGAAGTCGTGAGCATCACCCCGGTCGCCGACATCTGCGGCGTGGTGCCGGTCGAGATGACGTACCTCGACAGCCACGGCGCAAAACACATTCTTCAATACAGCGAATTCGGCACCGGCTGTTCGAACTGAGAGGACACACCATGAAAAACCTGATCGAAGGCTTCCTGAAGTTCCAGAACGAAGCGTTTCCACAACGCACCGAGCTGTTCAAACATCTGGCGACCACCCAAACCCCGGGCACATTGTTCATCACTTGCTCCGACAGCCGCGTCGTCCCGGAACTGCTGACCCAGCAAGAACCCGGCGAGCTGTTCGTTATCCGTAACGCCGGCAATATCGTGCCGTCCTACAGCCCGCATCCGGGCGGGGTTTCAGCGACGGTGGAATACGCGGTGGCCGTGCTCGGCGTGACCGACATCGTGATCTGCGGACACTCCGACTGCGGCGCCATGACTGCCATCGCCCAGTGCAAATGCATGGATCACCTGCCCGCCGTCAGCGGCTGGCTGCAACACGCCGAGTCGGCGAAAGTGGTCAACGAATCGCGGCCACACGCCAATGACGCAGCCAAGCTGAGTTCGATGGTGCGGGAAAACGTGATTGCGCAACTGGCGAACATCCAGACTCACCCGAGCGTGCGCCTGGCCCAGGAGAAAGGCCTGCTGAATCTGCACGGCTGGGTGTACGACATCGAGACCGGCTCGATCGACGCGCTGAGTGCCGACCGTCGCACCTTCGTCTCGCTGGCCGAGCAACCGTCGACGTGCGCGGTGTACGGTCAGGCAGTCGATGCTGCTTGAAAACACAACGCCGCGCCCGTCATTGCGACGGACGCGGCGTTGTTCTGTTCAGCGTTTTACGCCCAGATCGATTTGCGTCATGCGGCTGCGTACGGTGAACACTCCGTCGCCGGAGAGGATCGCGCTGCGGGCAAACAACCGCCCGCTTTCCCAGTTCGAAAGCCCCAGTTCCGGCTTGTTCAGCGCGTACTGACCATCGACCCAACGGGTGATGCCGTTGCCCACGAACGGCGCGTTGACCGCGCTGTAGAAACGCTCCTGAACCGCTGCGTCTTCGCTGATCAGCGACACCGTGAACTGTGGGCTGTAACGGTTGAACAGCGCGATGGCCTGATCCAGATCGTCGACAATCATCAGGCTGGTTTCCGGGGTTTCTTCCCATTCCCACTCGCGGCCCAATTGCGCTTCGGGCAGCGGTTCGGCCAAGGCTTCGGTCTGGTAACCCTCGGCGCGATAGACCTCGACCGTCGCGTTCTGCCAGTCGCCCGGCAGGTAACTTTCGCTGCCTTCGACGATGTGCAATTTGCAGCCCTGACCGCGCGCGGTACCGGCCTGCTGCAAGGCGTCGAGGAACAACGGCACCAGTTCGGCAGCACGGTCGCGCTGGATCAGGCAGACGTTGAGTGTGTTGCAGACCTTGCGATCCAGCGAGTTGCGCACCACAGCGGCGAAGCGTGTGGCGTCGGCATCACGATCAGCGATCAGCCACGCACCACCGGTGCCGTGCAGGCTGACGGCGGTGCCGGCCTGCTGGGCGATGCTGCCCAGTTGACTGACCGCACGGCCAGAACCACGGGCCACCGCCAGCGACAGACGCCGGTCGGCGAACATCGCCCAACCGGCGGCGTGGTTGACGCTCTCCACCAGCGACACCGCACCCGCCGGCAGACCGGCGTCGGCCAGCGCCGGGTTCAAGGCGTGGGTGACGATGGCTTGCGCGGTGCCCAATGCATCGCTGCCAATCCGCAGAACGGCGGTGTTGCCGGTGCGCAGCACGCCAGCGGCGTCAGCGAAAACATTCGGCCGGCCTTCGAACACGAACGCGACGATACCCAGCGGCGACACCACTTGTTCGACCTTCCAGCCGTCGTGCTCGACGCTGCTGATCACTTTGCCGCGGGTGGCCGGCGCATCACGCCAGGCACGCAGGCCTGCGATCATGTCGCGGCGCATGCGCTCGTCGGCGAGCAACCGGGTAGTGGAACGACCGCGCGCCTTGGCCCGTTCGATGTCGGCGAGGTTGGCGGTTTCGATCAGCGCCCAGGCGTCCGGGTTTTCCAGACGTTGAGCGAACAGATCAAAGAAGCGGCTGATGGCCTCATCCGGCACAGCGGACAACGCAGTAAACGCCGCCGATGCACGCTCTATCGCCACCGACGCTGCTTGTTGATCCACCACCGGAATCAGCAACAGCTCGCCGCTCACCTGCTCCACCAGCAGGTGGTCGCCGGGTCGGAAACGCTCGGCCAGTTCGGGGCTGACCACGGTGACGCGGTTACCGGCGAAAGGGATAGGCGTGCCAGCGACGAGACGTTCGAGCGCGAGAGACATGGAGCGGATTCACCATATTGAGGGCGGCCGGAAAATGTATAGGTTGGCCTTCCTCAACGCAACACGGGCTCAGAACACCGACCAGCCAATCCGCGAACTGAGCATTTCCAGCGCCGCCATCCCCGCCAGCGAGTTGCCCGCCGCGTTCAGCTCCGGTGACCACACGCACACCGTGAACTGCCCCGGCACCACCGCGACGATGCCGCCACCGACGCCGCTCTTGCCCGGCAGGCCGACGCGATAGGCAAAGTTGCCGGCCTCGTCGTAGAGACCGCTGGTGGCCATGATCGAGTTGACTTGCTGGGTCTGGCGCCGGCTCAGGATCTGCTCGCCGCTGTGTTTGCAGAAACCGTCGTTGGCCAGGAAACAGAACGCCCGGGCCAGGTCGATGCAGCTCATGCGCAACGCGCAGTGGCTGAAGTAGCTGCGCAGCACCGCTTCAACGTCATTGTGAAAATTGCCGAAGGATTGCATCAGGTAAGCCATCGCCGCGTTGCGCGCTCGGTGCTGGTATTCGGAGTCGGCGACCTTGCCGTCGACCATCACCTGCGGATTGCCCGACAGCCGCCGCACGAAGTCGCGCATCGACAAGGCCGGTGCGGCAAAGCGTGATTGGTTGATGTCGCAGATCACCAGCGCCCCGGCATTGATGAACGGATTGCGCGGACGGCCGCGTTCGAACTCCAGCTGCACCAGCGAGTTGAACGGCTGGCCGGACGGCTCGTGACCCAGACGTTCCCAGATCGCCTCGCCGGAATGTTCGATGGCCTGCACCAGGCTGAACACCTTGGAAATACTCTGCACCGAGAACGGCGTCTCGGCGTCGCCGGCGCAATACATCTCGCCGTCGTTGCCATACACGGCGATGCCCAGTTGATTGGCCGGCACGGTGCCGAGGGCGGGAATGTAGTCAGCCACCTTGCCCTGCCCGATCAGGGGCCGGACAGCGTCAAGGATCTCGTTCAACAGCGCTTGCATGCCGGGTCTCGAAGTCTCGCCCCATGGGATTGCGGGGACACCGTGGCTAGACGCTGCGGGTCTGAGGCAAATCACACATTCGGAATAATTGGAGATCCAGTGTGGGAGCGAGCCTGCTCGCGATGAGGCCAATACAGCCAGTACCCTCGGCGCCTGACCCACCGATATCGCGAGCAAGCTCGCTCCCACAGTTTTTGCGCAGGCTGTGTATCGCAGTGTGTACGGCCCGACGCCCGACACATCCCGCGCACAAATACGGCCCTCTGCGACACATCACCGATACAGCCCGGCGTTCAAATGAACCTGTCGATCGGCAGCCCCGATCAAGCCTTTGAACTCACACATCGCATCGGAGATTCACCATGACCAAGCGCTCGAAAACCTCCCTGACACTCGGCCTGCTGCTTGCCGGTGGCCTGGCCCTGTCCAATGCGGCTTCGGCTTCCGAAGCGTTCAGCGTCAAGCAACTGGATCACGGTTACAGCCAGACCCAGGCCAAGACCGACACCGCGGAAAAAACCTCGGAAGGCAAATGCGGCGAAGGCAAGTGCGGCGCCGGCGAATAAACCTTTTTACGGGGCACGTCGGTGCCCCGTTTTCTTATGACTGAATGGAGCCTTCCCATGACCACAGCTCTCTCGTCGGCCGTCAAAGGCCTGCACCTGAATCTCGACCGCGCCGGCCAGTGGCTCGCGCCGCTGACCCTGCGCCTGTTCATCGCCTGGGAATTCTTCGAATCCGGGCTGGAGAAATTCAACGGCCAGAACTGGTTCGAAGACATCCAGGAGCGGTTCCCGTTTCCCTTCGATCGTCTGCCGGCGACGCTGAACTGGGAGCTGTCGATGTGGGCCGAGCTGATCTGCGCGCTGGCGATCCTGATCGGATTCGGCACGCGGATTTCGGCGATTTCGTTGATTGTCGTGACCGTCGTTGCCACCGCTGCCGTGCACTGGCCGGCGGACTGGTCATCGTTGAGTGAGCTGGCTCAGGGTTACGCGATCACCAACAAGGGTTTCGGCAACTTCAAGCTGCCGGCAATCTATCTGGTTGCGCTGGTGCCGCTGGTGTTTGCCGGGGCCGGCAAGTTGAGCGTGGATGCGTGGCTGGCGCGGTTCTTCTGGAAACGCGCCAGCCGCTGAGGATCAATGCGCCCGGTCCAGCCCGGCCAGCAACGCGCTGTCGCGGCTGTAGATGTCCGGCGCGTAGAGTACGCGGCCCTGACTGTCGACCTGAGCCGTCCAGTAGGTCATCAGGATCGGCACCGGGTTGCTCAACCGGAACTCGTGAGTGGTGCCGGTGGCGAGCAAGGTGTCGGTGCGGGCAATCTCAGCCGGGCTTAACAGGAAGTCGCGCAGCTTCATCGGATGCTCGACCCGCACGCAGCCGGAGCTGAACGCCCGTGGCCCCTTGTCGAACAGCGCCTTGCTCGGCGTGTCATGCAGGTACACCGAGAACGGGTTGGGGAACCGAATGACCATCTGCCCCAGCGGGTTGCGCGGCCCGGCGTCCTGACGCAGAAGGATGTTGCCGGGGTTGTCCCAGTCGATGTCGGCGGCGGCCAGCGGCTGGCCGTTGGCGTCGAGTACTTGCAGATTCTGACGGCTGAGGAAGGTCTGGTCCTTGCGGATCTCCGGCAGTTTGTCTTCCTTCCAGATGGTCGGCGGCACGGTCCAGGTCGGGTTGAGCGTCAGACGCGTGACCCGGGATTTGAGCAACGGGGTCTGGCGTTCGGCGCGACCGACCTGGGTACGGGTCTGCCACACCGGCAGGCCACCCTGATACAGCGTCAGCTCGGCAGCCGCGACATTGACCAGCAAACCGTCCGGCTCCATGTCCTGGGCCATCCAGCGGAAACGTTCGAGATTGACCCGTAGCTGTTCGCGTCGGGTCAGCGGACTGATGTTGAGTTCGGCAATCGTCCCCGGCCCCACTACCCCGTCAGCCTGCAATGAGTGAGTGGTCTGAAAACTTTTCACCGCCGCGACCAGTGCGCCGTGATAGGCGTTGTCCGGCGTGGCGACTGCACTGCTCAGATAACCTTCACTGTGGAGCCGCCGAGCCAGTTCCGGCACGCGTTTGTCTTCCATGTCCGGACGCAGCAACGGGCCGTTGCCCACCGACGTCCATTGGGGCAAGGCTTGCAGGCGCTGCGCGGCATAGAGATGACGCAGGTTCTGGTACTGCGCCAGCTGCGGGCGGGCCAGATCGAACGCGGCCGGCACGTTGCGCACGCCCGGAACGGCAATGGCGAGCAATTCGGCCTGACGGTCGCGTGGCGTTTCGTCGGAATGCCACAGCGGTTCGAAGTGCGATTGCAGCAGGCGCCCGTAATGCAAATCCTGCAAGGCCTGGAGATAGTAGCGGCTGATCTCGATGTCGGCGCACAGCTCGCCGTCCTGCGGGGCGGTGAGCGCCACCGGATAACGTGTCGGGTTCAGGCCATCGTCGGCCAACAGCTGCAATTGCGCATGCAAGGCCGGCAATTGCCCGCCATCCGCCCACACCGGCATCCAGTCCTGCTGCTGATAGAACGCCCGCAACTGATCCAGCGCCGGTCCATTGAAACGGGTGCCGATTGCCGGACATGCCAACGGCAGATCGAGCAAAACGGCCTGCAGCGGACTTTGCGGCTCGACCGGCATTTCAGCCGGCGGCACCGGCAATGGCGCAAGCGGCTCCTCGGCGCAAGCGACAAACGGCGCAGCGAGCAAACAAATGCTCAAGTAGCATGCATACTTTTTGAACAACTGCTTTACTCCAATCCATGGCCGTCCTGATTGACGGTCAACCTTACCTCAGGTGCGGTGAACAGTCAGGCCCGATTCGCGGGCCTGCCGGGGACGACTGGACGTCAGGAGCCTAAGTGCCAAACAAGTAGCAAGTGGAGACTCACTTTAAATGTTGACGTTTTTGCGCCGACTTCTGCTGACTGCCACCGCCATTGGCGTGCTGACCAGCCCCGTTTTTGCCGCCGGCACCTCTTCGCCGGTTCTGTACACCAGCCTCGCCCACGCCGCTCCGGAACTCAATCCCCAGGCGCTGAAAGGTGCCTTGAACGCCATGCAATGTGCGATCAACAACGGCGCGAAGCAGTCCCGTCATCTGGCGATCATCGACTACTCGCAGCCGTCCACCGAACGCCGCTTGTGGATCTTCGACCTGACCCGCAAGACATTGGTGCTGCGCGATCTGGTAGCCCACGGTTCGAACTCCGGGGAAAATTTCGCCACCCGGTTCTCCAACCGTGAAGGCAGTTTTCAATCCAGCCTCGGCCTGTTCCGCACTCAGGAAAGTTACCAAGGCACTCACGGTTACTCGCTGCGCATGGACGGTCTGGAACCGGGCGTCAACGACATGGCCCGTGACCGCGCCATCGTCATCCACGCCGCCGATTACGTGAACCCGTTCTGGAGCAAGCGTACGGGCCGTCTGGGCCGCAGCCAGGGCTGCCCGGCGGTGCGACCGCAGGTTGCCAAACGGGTGATCGACAGTCTGAAGAATGGTCAATTCATGTTCTCCTGGTACCCGGATCAGCAGTGGCTGAAATCCTCGCCGTACCTCAACTGCCAGCCGCAACAGATCGCGAGCATTCTCAGCACTCACGCCAGCTGAATACTCTGTGGGAGTGCGCTGGCTCCCACAGGTTCGGTTTATTACAGATTTGTCATCGAGTTGTCGGTTTGCCGAGCGGATCGCCCGGTAGCTTGAAGTTGTCCCGGCCAGAACGCCGATCAACTTCAACGACTCGAGTGACACGCCATGAAAACCCTGATCCTCGCCTTCACCGCCCTCCTCGCCACCGGTTCCGTGTTCGCCGCGCCTGCGCCGGACGCCGCCGTCATTCATGACAAAACCGGCTTCTTCGTGCACCTGGATGTCGACAAAGTCCTCTCCAGCACCGATATTTCCCAGGCTTGCGGCGTGATCCCCGCACAGCTCAACTACCTCGACCACCAGGGCCGTGAACATGTGTTGGACTATCAAGTGCAAGGCAGCGGTTGTATCAATGACAATTGAGGCACAGTGCCCATGAATATCCTTGTTGTCGAAGACGAACCCAAAGCCGGCAACTACTTGCTCAACGGCTTGCAGGAACTGGGCTACAGCGTGAGCCTGGCCCGGGACGGCGCCGACGGCCTGCACCTGGCGCTGGAGTTCGACTTCGACGTGATCGTGCTGGACGTGATGATGCCGAAAATGGATGGCTGGGAAGTCCTGCGCCGGCTGCGCAAGGAAACCGACACGCCGGTGCTTTTCCTCACTGCCCGCGACGACATCGCCGACCGGGTCAAAGGCCTGGAACTGGGCGCCGACGATTACCTGATCAAGCCGTTTTCCTTCGCCGAACTGGTGGCGCGCCTGCGCACCCTGACCCGGCGCGGGCCGATCCATGAAGAAGAGCAATTGCAGGTGGCCGATCTGCAGATCGACGTGCTCAAGCGCCGGGTCGTTCGCGCCGGCAACCGGGTCACCCTGACCAACAAGGAATTCGCCCTGCTCCAATTGTTCGCCACCCACACCGGGCAAGTGCTGTCGCGTTCTCTGATCGCCTCGCGGGTGTGGGACATGAATTTCGACAGCGACACCAATGTAGTCGATGTCGCCGTGCGCCGCCTGCGGGCGAAGATCGACGATCCGTTCCCGCTCAAGCTGATCCACAGCGTGCGCGGCATCGGCTACCGCTTCGATACCCAGCCATGAAAATCGCCGGCACTTACTCCCTGACCTTGCGTCTGGCGCTGGTCTTCGCCGTGCTCGCCTTCGCCGCGCTGGCAGGCCTGGGCGCGGCGCTTTACAACCAGCTGGAAGAGCAGCTGACTCGCCGCGACGACATCCAGTTGGTCAGCCGCATCGATCAACTGCGCACCATCCTCAACGACAGCAACACGCTGGAATTGATCAAGACCAAACCGGCGCTGTTCCAGAACATGCTGGGCAACCGCGAAGCGCTCTTGACCATCAGCGCGCCGGGACAACCACCCTTGTTCGTGGTCAACCCCAGCGACCTGGCACTGCCGAGCGTGCCCGCCGTGCCGGTCGACCATGTCATGGCGCTCAACGACGTGCAGCACCTGCCAAGCATCAACGGCGTGCCATTCTCGGCGGTGGCGGCCAGTATCGACTCTGGCGACCAGGGCAATCTGCAGGTGCTCATCGCCAAGGTGATGAGCGAGCGCACGGCGATGCTCGCCAATTACCGGCTCAGCGTGTACGGCCTCGCGTCACTGGCAGCGATTGTGCTGGCGCTGGTCGGCTGCCTGCTGGTGTATCGCGGCTTGCTGCCGTTGCGGCGGATTGCCCGGCATGCCCACGGCATCGGCATCGCCAACCTCGGCGAACGGCTCGACAGCCTAGGCACGCCCCGGGAACTGCAACCGATGATCGAGTCTTTCAATGCGATGCTGGACCGGCTAGACCGAGGGGTTGCGCAACTGAGCCAGGTTTCCACCGACATGGCCCACGAACTGCGCACGCCGATCAATAACCTGCTCGGCGAGACCCAGGTCGCCCTGCAACAGAACCGCAGCGTCGACGCCTATCAACAGTTGCTCGCCTCCAATGTCGAAGAACTCGAACGGCTGGCGCGGATGCTCGACAACATGCTATTTCTCGCCCGCACCGACCCGGCCAGCGCACTGAGTCAGCGGCAGGAGCTGGACGCCAGCGATGAGATGCAGCGCATTGCCGATTACTTCGAAGGGCTGGCGGCGGACGTCGGTGTCACCATCGAGGCCAGTGGCAGCGGCGTGATCTGGGCCGAGCCGATGCTGCTGCGTCGGGCCCTGGCCAATCTGTGCGCCAACGCGATCAAGTACGGCTCGGCGGATTCGACGTTGCAGGTCGAGGCCATTGCCAAATCGGACGGCAGCTACCTGCGGGTGCGCAATCAGGGCGCAACCATTCCTGCCGAGCATCTGTCGCGACTGTTTGAACGCTTCTACCGCGTTGATCCGTCCCGCGAGCGCTCGGCCCAATCCAACGGTCTGGGCCTGTCGATTGTCGCGACCATCATGCAGTTGCATCAGGGCCGCTACAGCGTCACCAGCGCTGATGGCGTCACCTGCTTTGAACTGTTCTTTCCGGCACGACAATCCCGCGACTAATTTCACTTAGGCCTTACTGTGGGAGCGAGCTTGCTCCGGGCGGCGATCCGACGAATGGGTCATACCAGTCAACTCTTCAGCGCATGACATACCGCATTCGCGAGCAAGCTCGCTCCCACAATTGATTGATGCACAGGGCGGTGAGCATCAACGCCGTGGCCACGCCGAAGGTCATGTGCAATCCGCCCGTAATATCGGCGGCCGACGCCTGAGTCGGATCGTCCGTGGCCAAAGCGAATACCGCGCCCATCGCCGCGGCCCCGGTGATCAAGCCCAGATTGCGCGACAGCCCGAGCATGGCCGAGACCACGCCGCGCTGATCCTGAGCAACGCCGGACATCAACCCGGTGTTGTTGGCGGCCTGGAACAGCGCGTAACTCAAGGCCACCACCGTGATCGGCAGCACGTATGCAAGCACTCCGAAACTCACCGGAAACAGCGTCAACAAACCGCAACCGCAAGCCAGACCGAACAACGCACCCGGAACCATCCGCCGCGCGCCGAAACGATCCACCAGGCGCCCGGCCGGCACACCACTGAACGCCGCCAGCAACGGTCCGATCGACAACACCAGTCCGACCTGAGTGCTGGTGAGGCCCAGCCCTCGACTCAGGTAAAACGGCCCGACCACCAGCGTGGTCATCATCACCGTCGTCACCAGCAAGGTCAGCGCCAGACTGCTGCTGATTCGCGTGTCGGTGAACAATAACAGGTGAATCAGCGGCGCCTTGCTCCGTTTCTCGACCAGGATGAACAAGCCCACGCCCAACAGGCTGAGCAACAGCAACGTCGGGGTAAGTCCTTCGATTGTCATTGCCAGTGCATAGGCCGCCAGCGTCAGCATCAGCACGGCGGTGCCGGGATAATCAAATGCAACACCCGAGCGCACGATCCGATCCTTAGGCAAATAGCGATAAACCAACCACGCATTGAGCAATCCCAACGGCACGTTGATCACAAAGATCGACTGCCAGCCGACATGCGCCATCAACAGCCCACCGAGCGACGGCCCGAGGGTGGTGCCGGTGGCCGACATCGTGGCCAGCAAGCCCATCGCACTGCCGGACCGGGATTTGGGCACCGCATCGGCCACCAGTGCCACCGTCAACGCGAACATGATCGCCGCACCCAGGCCCTGTACCGCCCGCGCACCGATCAGCCAGCCAAGGCTCGGCGCCAGTGCGCAAGCCAGTGAAGCGGCGGTAAAGATGCCGATGCCGATCAACAGCAAACGTCGTCGCCCGAAACCGTCACCCAGCCGCCCGACGCTGACAATCAACGTGGTGACCGCCAGCAGATAGGCCAGCACGATCCACTGCACTTGTTGAAACGTCGCATCGAACACCGCCGCCAGCGTGGGCAATCCGGCGTTGGCGATGCTGGTGTCGAGCGACGGCATCAGCATCGACAGCGCCAGGCTGGTCAGCGCCCAGCGGGCTGAAGGACTCAGGGGTTCTCGGTGCATGGGGGTGCTCACAGGGCAGAAGTCTTGGGACATAGCCTGAGCCTCGACAATACAGGGCGCAAGACGCATGCTTTGCACTTGATACCTGCATGGAACGCCATGTCATGAATGCACCGGATCTGAACCTGTTGATCACCCTCGACGTGTTGCTGAGCGAAGGCAGCGTTGCCCGCGCCGCCGAGCGCCTGCGTTTGAGTCCGTCAGCCATGAGCCGCGCGCTGGCTCGGCTGCGCGAAACCACCGGGGATCCGCTGCTGGTGCGCGCCGGTCGTGGGCTGGTGCCGACCCCGCGTGCGCTGGAACTGCGCGACCGGGTCAGTTATCTGGTGCAGGAAGCCGAAGCGGTTTTGCGTCCGGCAGAAGTGCTTGATCCCGGCCAGTTGCAGCGCACCTTCACCCTGCGCAACACCGACGGTTTTGTCGAAACCTTTGCCGCCGCCCTGCTCGCCCGCATCGCCGAAGAGGCACCCGGCGTGCGCCTGCGCTTCGTGCAGAAGGCCGACAAGGACAGCACGCTGCTGCGCGTCGGCCGGGTGGACCTGGAAACCGGCGTGGTCGACGACAGCACCGACCCGACGCTGCACAGCCGCATCCTGTTCCGCGATCAGTGGATTGGTGTGGTACGTGAGGGGCATCCGTTGAGCAGCGGCAAGGTCAGCGCCAAACGCTTTGCTGCAGGCCAGCACATTCTGGTGTCACGACGCGGGCGCAGCAGCGGCCCGGTGGACGAAGCGTTGCTCGCCTTTGGCCTGACGCGAGACATCGTCACTTCGTTCGGTGGATTTTCGGCAGCGCTGACGCTGGTCCGTGAATCGGACCTGATCGCCACCGTTCCGGAGCGTCACACCAGCAAACTGCGAACAGGCCTGCACAGCTTCGCCCTGCCCTTTCGCATGCCGGACATCAGCGTGTCTATGCTCTGGCACCCGCGCATGGACGCCGATCCGGCGCACCGCTGGTTGCGCAATTGTGTGCGGGAAGTCTGCGCCTAGCGCGCATCCCCGCCAGTGGGTTTATAGAACAGGAATTTTTTGGTCTGGGCGGTCTTGGTATATTCCTTGGCCCAGCTCGGATGAACGTTGCGATCGTGGAAATACAGCGCGCCGTGGGTGCGGTCGGTGAGCTGGCGGTTCAGCGCCTTGCCGGCGATTTCCTTGGCCAGCGCGTATTCGGCGTCTTCCTTGACCTGATCCGGACGCCCGTCGCACCACCAGGAAAACTGGCAGCTCTTGGTTTCCGAGCCCTGTTTGACCACTGCGCATACGGTGTCGGGGAACCCTTCATGGCCGAGCCGGTTCATCACCACGTTGGCCACCGCTTCCATTTCCGGATTGTCCTTGCCTTTGGCTTCCCAATAGATACTGCGCGCCAGACAGGTGATCGGATCGTCCAGCGGCGCGGCGCCGGCGGGGTCGACCGCTTGCGCTTCGGTCGGGGTGATCGCTTCGGATTTCGGCGCCGGTGCTGCGCTGACTTTATCGGCAGCCTTCTCTTCCAGCACCTGGGCTTTCTCTTCAGCCTTTTCCTTGATTGGAGCCTGGTCGGTGGCTGATACGGCAGCACTCGCCAAGGTAAACACGAGACAGCAAAACAAAGCCTTCAATCCCATGATCTATTCTTCCGGCAGCGCCCGGCGCGGGCAAAGTGTTACGTGGCTGAAACGCCCGGATTCCGGGGTCTTCGCAGAGTGTAGACGGCGAAAATCGCAGCAACGTTCCGCACTGAAATCCACGTTATGAAGAAAAAGACATTGCACGGACCGGGGCCCTTTCGCGCATGATGTGCGCACTCAGTCCAAGGGAGATTTCCATGCGCTTCATGCCATCCGTTCTGCGATTCGCCGCGTTGTCCGTGGGCGTCGCGCTGGCCACTCCGGCCATGGCCGCCGACGAGTCGCAATTGATCGAGTCGATCAACAGCTACCGCAGCCAGCCACAGCGTTGTGGCAGCCAGGCGTCCAGCGAATTGCCGCCGCTGTCGGCCGATCCGCGCCTGACTCTGCCGGCCAGCGGCGTGGTGGATTTGCAGCAGGCGATGTCCAGCGCACGCTACCCGATGGTCAACGTGCAGGCGATCACCCTGAACGGGCCACGGGATGCGGCGTCGGCGATGAAGGCGATTCAGGAGAGCTTCTGTCAGGTGGTGCTGGATCCACAGTTCGTCGATATTGGCGTCAGCCGAGCTGATCGTGACTGGCGTATCACGCTGGCACGGCCGCTGCTGTCGGCGCGCCTGGGCGATGGACAAGCCGAAGGCCAGAAGCTGCTCGAACAACTCAACGCTGCCCGCGCCCAACCACGCCAGTGTGGCGGTCAGGCATTCGCAGCGACTGGGCCGCTGGCATGGAACGCGGTGCTGGGCGGCGTTGCCCAGGAACACAGCCGCGAGATGGCCAACAACAATTATTTCGATCACAAGGACCGCGATGGCCGCACCCCCGGCGACCGCGCCGAACTGGCCGGCTACAGCGGTCAGCAAGTCGGAGAAAACATCGCCGCCGGGCAGGACACGGTGCAGAAAGTCGTCGCCGGCTGGCTTGCGAGTCCCGGCCATTGCGCCAACCTGATGAACCCGCAATACCGCGAACTGGGCGCGGCCTATGCAGTCGATCCGAAGAGCAGCGCGGGCATCTATTGGACGGCGATGTTTGGCGCCGAGTGATGGTCGTGGCGTAAAACCTGTGGGCTCACAACGTCAGGAAGGTCGCCTGATCGCTACCGATGAACACCTCATCGACAGCATCAATCAGCCGGTCATTAATAGTGATTGGACACCCCTGAAAGTTGCCCATAACCTGCGCCATCCCCTGCCGTGAATGGCGACTTTTCATCCCGTTGAGGCTGCCATGTCAGAGCGCGTGCTGATCGATGGTTACAACCGGCGCGTCGACTACCTGCGCATGTCGGTCACCGACCGCTGCGACTTTCGCTGTGTGTATTGCATGGCCGAGGACATGCAGTTCCTGCCACGCCAACAGGTGCTGACCCTCGAAGAGATCTACCAACTGGCGCAGAGCTTCGTCGCACTGGGCACCCGCAAGATTCGCCTCACCGGCGGCGAACCGCTGATCCGTCCCGGCGTCGTCAAGTTGTGCCAACAGATCGCGGCCCTGCCCGGCCTTCGGGAACTGTGCCTGACCACCAACGGCTCGCAACTCGGCAAACTGGCCGCCCCGCTGTTCGATGCCGGGGTCAAACGCCTGAACGTCAGCCTCGACAGCCTCGATCCCGCACGCTTCAAACAAATGACCCGTACTGGCGACCTGGCTCAGGTGATCGACGGCATCGACGCGGCACGCAAAGCCGGATTCACCCGCACTAAACTCAACTGCGTGGTGATGCAAGGCCGCAACGATCACGAGATCAACGATCTGGTGCAGTTTGCCATCGAGCGGGATCTGGACATTTCCTTCATCGAGGAAATGCCGCTGGGGATCATCAGCGAACACAGCCGCGCCGAGTCATTTTTTTCCAGTACTCAGGTGCGCGAGCGGATCGCCGAGCGCTACACCCTGGTCGATTCCGCCGAATCGACCCAAGGCCCGTCGCGCTACTGGCGGCTGGCCGAAGCACCGCACATTCGCTTGGGGTTCATCTCTCCCCACAGCCACAATTTCTGCGGCACTTGCAACCGGGTGCGGCTGACAGTCGAGGGGCGTTTGCTACTGTGTCTGGGTAACGAACACTCCGTCGATCTGAAGGCAGTGTTACGCGCGCATCCGGGGCAGCCGGAACGGCTTGAGAAAGCGATCATCGAAGCCATGAAGCTCAAGCCCTATCGGCACAACTTCGAAGTGAACGACGACGTGCAAGTGGTGCGTTTCATGAACATGACCGGTGGCTGACACGCCACGTTTTCAAGGCAGAGCCGCATGATCATCAGGCCCAAGGTCAATCAATTCGCCATTCTCTTCACCCTCAAGGGCTCGATTGCCAAGCGCATTGCCCTGCGCGCCCTGATGGTCACGCTGCTGGCGTCGGCCATCGTGCTGGTGGAAATGCTTCACCCGAGCAACTTCACCAAGGTCAACGCCACACCATTCACCCTGCTCGGCCTGTCACTGTCCATCTTCATGAGTTTTCGCAACAACGCCTGCTACGACCGCTGGTACGAAGCGCGCAAGGCCTGGGGCGAAATCATCGTGCACGTGCGCTCGGTGATTCGTGAAACCCATGTGATCCGCGAATCGAGCGAACGGCGCGCCATGCTGCGAAACCTCTGCGGATTCGCTCATGCCCTGAATGCCCGGCTGCGTCGGGAAAACGAAGCGGCTGCAAGTGCCGAATGGATCACGCCACGACACGATGCGCAGGTGCCGGATTACAGTAGCCGTATCCTGCAAACGATCGGCCAGCAATGTTCGCAGTTGCATGAGGCCGGTGAGCTCAACGAGTGGCGCTACATGCTGCTGGCCAATCACCTGACCAGTCTGACTCAGGCACAAGCGGTCTGCGACCGGATCAAGAACACCCCTTTACCGTTTCCCTACACCTTATTGCTGCACCGCACGATTTATCTGTTCTGCATCCTGCTGCCGTTCGCCATGGCCGAACCGCTGGGTTGGCTGACACCGCTGTTTACAGCGATTGTCAGCTACACCTTTTTCGGGCTGGATGCGATTGCCGATGAACTGGAAGATCCATTCGGTCGGGATGAAAATGACCTGCCAACCGATTCGCTGGTGCGCAGCATCGAGCGGGACATTCTGGCGGAGTTGGGGGTCGAGCCTCTGCCACCGGCACTCAAGCCAGTCGATTACATACTCAGCTGATCGATCCCTCCCGCCAAAGGAGGGATTGTCATCAATCCAGATGCGCCCAGGTCATGCGAAACGACGCCCCGCCCCACGGCGAATCGCCGACCTCGACCTGCCCGCCATGGGACTGGGAAACCCGTCGCACCAGCGCCAACCCGAGACCAAACCCGCCGGTACGTCGGTCGCGACTGGCGTCCAGACGCGAGAACGGTTCGAAAATTTTCTCCCGGCCTTCAAGCGGCACACCCGGCCCGTCGTCGTTGACCTGCACTTCATATTGATCGCCGATGCGCACCAGTGACACCTCGACCCGCTGCTCGGCATACCGAATGGCATTGCGCAGCAGATTGATCACTGCCCGCGCCATGAAGCGCGGCTCGATCCGCACTACCTCCACCCGGCATTCGCCAATAATCAACTGCACACCGACGGCCTCGGCCTCCAGTGCGACGCTGCCAACCACGCTGTCGAGCCAGTCCGCCGCCTGAATGTTCTCGCGGGTGATCACCGTCGCGCCGCGTTCGAGGCTGGCGTAGGTCAGCAACTCGGAAACCATTTCCTCCAGTTCACCGAGGTCGGCATACATGTCGGCGATCAGTTCGCGATTCTGGCTGGCGTCCGGTTGCTGTTTGAGTTGATCGAGTTCGAACGACAGCCGCGCAATTGGCGTACGCAGTTCATGGGACACGGCATTGGTCAGTTCGCGCTGATTGGCGATCAGACCTTCGATGCGCGCCGCCATCAGGTTGAAGTGTTCGGCGAGATCGCGGATGTTCGAGCGCCTGGACAATTGAATACGCGCCGACAGGTCGTTGTCGCCGAATCGCTCAGCGGCCATCCGCAGCTTTTCCAGATCGCGCCAATGCGGGCGCACCCAGAAAAACAGCACAATGCCGATCATCACCGCGATCATCAGGTATGCGCCGGCGATGTAAAACGGCATCAGGCTCGGCTCGGCCGGAAGCTTGATGCTGAGCAGTTGCGGCCCGCCATCGATCGAAGCGATGTATTGCGTGTACTTATCGCGAATAACCAACAGGCCCTCGGCCAGCTCGGTTTTTTCCTTGTCGTTCAGGGCCAGTTGATCGGCCTGAACCAATGCCAGCCCCAAACCATAGTGCGGGCGGATCGCTTCCAGTTGTCGCTCCCGGGCCGGGCCGTCCAGGTCGCGCAGTTGTTCACCCAGCGTCCAGGCCTGACCGCGCACGGCCTCGCGGTTGTAGTCCTGCATCTGATAATCGAGCAGCGCGTCGAACGTGCGCTCGACCGTTTGCAGCGCCAGTACCAGTCCGACCGTCATGACCAGAAACAGCCCGAAGAATAACCGCAGCATCTACAACTCCCACGCAAACGGATTGAACAGGTAACCCTTGCCCCACACGGTCTTGATGCACACCGGTTCGCGAGGATTGTCCTTGAGTTTGTTGCGCAATTTGCTGATGTACACGTCGACGCTACGGTTGAGGCCGTCAAAGGCAATGCCACGCATGCGGTTGAGAATCTCATCGCGCGAGAGGATGGTGCCGGCGGCATTGGCCAGCAGCCACAGCAATTCGAACTCCATGGTGGTCAGTTCAATCAGTTCGCCTGCCAGACGCACTTCACGGCAACTGCGGTCGATGATCAGGTTGCCGAACTCCAGCGAGCTGACCACGCTGCTGTCAGGCACTTGCCGACGTTGCAGGGCACGCAGGCGTGCAAGCAAGACCGGCGGTTTGATCGGTTTGATCACGTAGTCGTCGGCCCCGGATTCCAGGCCCAGAATATGGTCGAGGTCGTCCTCCTTGGCCGTGAGGATGACGATCGGCGTGTCCGACACGCTGCGGATTTCCCGGCACACATGCAGCCCGCTCTGCCCCGGCAGCATCAGGTCGAGCACCACCACCTTGGGCTTGAATTCGAGAAACGCGGCCACGGCCAGATCGCCGCGATGCACCGTGCGCACATCAAAGCCGTGTTGTTCGAGAAAGTGCGCGATCAGCGCGGCCAACCGCTCATCGTCTTCCACCAGCAGGACTCTGCCAAAACCCAGGTTATCCATAACAACCGCCACCAACCGCTTTGTGAAGTGGGCGACATTATGCGGGCATTCAATGACGAGACGTTTATCGCAGGCAGCAAAAACCGGCCTCCGGGGCCGGTTTTCGTTGATATTTCATACTCTTAAGAGTTTTTAACAATTCATGCCGCGACGGGTACACCGCTGTGGAAACGGAATTCTTCGTCCGGCGACTCGATCAGGTCCTGCTCAGCGGCGCGGACTCTCTCGATCACCTGCGCGATGTCCTTGGCGTCGCCGTACTGGTAGGCCAGTTTCAGATAACCCTGGAAATGCCGGGCCTCGCTTTTCAGCAGGCCGAAGTAGAACTTGCCGAGTTCTTCGTCCAGATGCGGCACCAGCGCTTCGAAACGCTCGCAACTGCGTGCTTCGATGAAGGCGCCGACCACCAGGGTATCGACCAGTTTTACCGGTTCGTGGCTGCGCACCACTTTGCGCAGGCTGGAGGCATAACGCCCGGCATGCAGCTGGCGCAGTTCGATCTTGCGTCGCTTCATGATGCGCATCACCTGCTCGTGGTGCACCAGTTCTTCCCGGGCCAGACGCGACATCATGTTGATCAGATCGACGTGGGAGTGGTACTTGGCGATCAGGCTCAACGCGGTGCTGGCGGCCTTGAACTCGCAGTTCTTGTGGTCGATCAGCAGGGTTTCCTGATCGGCCAGCGCGGCCTGGACCCAGGCGTCAGGCGTGCGGCAACCAAGGAATTCGTGGATTTCGGGAAGGATCATGGGGCTCACGGTCAAAGGTGTTCGAGCGAAGGGCGCCGATTATACCGGCCTGCCCGCAGACCACCAGCGCCAGCCCTTGATATGCATCAAGTCGCAGGCGTGGCAGCAGCAACTATAGTTGTGCAACGCCGTGCCTTTTCATTGCTGGAGACTCCGCTCATGCAAGCCATTCGCAGCATTCTGGTGGTCATTGAACCCGAACACGCGGAAAGCCTGGCGCTCAAGCGCGCCAAGCTGATCGCCGGGGTGACCCAGGCCCATCTGCACCTGCTGGTCTGCGACAAGAAGCACGATCACGCCGGCATGCTCAGCGTGCTCAAGGCCGCGCTGTTGGCGGACGGGTACAGCGTCACCACCGAACAGGCGTGGAACGAGAGCCTGCACGAAACCATCATCGATGTGCAGCAGGCCGAAGGCTGCGGGTTGGTGATCAAACAACATTTCCCCGATAGTTCGCTGAAAAAGGCCCTGCTGACCCCGGCGGACTGGAAACTGCTGCGCCACTGCCCTACTCCGGTGCTGCTGGTGAAAACCGCCGGTTCGTGGAAGGACAAGGTGATTCTGGCGGCGGTCGACGTGGGCAATGCCGACGGCGAACACCGTCACCTGCACACCACCATCATCGACCACGGGTTCGACATCGCCAGCCTGGCCAAGGGGCATCTGCACGTGATTACCGCTCATCCATCGCCGATGCTGTCAGCGGCCGATCCGACGTTCCAGCTCAAGGAAACCATCGAGGCGCGCTATCGCGAGCAATGCCGGGCGTTTCAGGCTGAATTCGACATCGATGACGCTCACCTGCACGTCGAGGAAGGCCCGGCGGATGTGCTGATTCCGTTCATGGCGCACAAGCTGCAGGCGGCAGTGACGGTGATTGGCACCGTGGCGCGCAGCGGGGTATCCGGTGCGTTGATCGGGAACACGGCTGAACAGGTGCTGGATCAGTTGGAAAGCGATGTGCTGGTGCTCAAACCCCAGGAGGTTGAAGACCATTTGGTCGAGTTGGCGGTCAAGCATTAAGGCCTTCGGTGCCTGAACCGGCCCCTTCGCGAGCAAGTCGAATCGTCGCACCGTCGCTCCCACAGTGGTTTTGTGAACGACATTAATCCAATGTGGGAGCAGCTTGCTCGCGAAGCTTTTGAACTTCAGTCGCCGAGGGCATCCTTGAGGAAATCAGGCGCGATGTAGCGCTGATAGTGTGCTTCCGACAGCAGGAAAAATTCCCGATCAATGGCATCGCGAAGTTCCGGCAGGTTCCAGTCGCGAAACTCCGGCAGCAGCACCATACCGTAGGCTTCCAGATTAATGATCACCCGCGCGCCCCGGGCGATCAGCTGATACGCCCAGCAATATTCCGACTGATGCGGCACGAAGCGGATCTTGCGCTGTTCCAGTTGCAGGCGCAGTCGCGCCGGATCGAAGACTTCAACCTTGCTCGCCATCACTTGTGACAGCAATTGCTCAAGACGCAGCCACACCGCGCGCTTTTCTTCCTCGTTGTAACCGTTCCAGTGGATCACTTCGTGGTGGAAACGCTTGCAGCCACGGCACACCAGATCACCGTAAACAGTGGAGCAGAGGCCGACGCAGGGGGTCTTGATGGTCTGATTGGGCATAGGGTGGGCAGAACACTTGAAACGCGGAACAGGTCGGCATGTTAGCCCTTTGTCCGCCATTCATCACCCCTCAAACGTCAGGGGCAAGCGCTGGATCGGGGTTTGGCCCGCCCACGCACAACGCCACCAAAGTCCAATAGAGCGCGACTTACCTTTAAATTTTTTTTGCCGTAGAATCAGCCAGCCTTTTTAGGCGCCAATGTCCGTTAGAAGCTGTTTTCAAAGCGTCACGAGCACAGTCGTTCCTTCAGAGCGGTGTTGGCGATAGGGTTTTCCAGCGGGGAAAATTCAGTCGCCAACCCTCATCAGCTCCCCGTTCTGCAGGCGTAAAACTTTGAAAGCAGCTTCTGTAAGGAATGGTCGGTAATTCTGGCTAAGCGGCCCACAACGCCGCGCAGCGCATGAGTACGTCCATTTCGGGATGAGCGTCCCGGACACCCATTTGGGACCACTGATGAGGGTAATAACTGTGCTTGAAGCCTACCGCAAACATATCGAAGAGCGTGCAGCCCTGGGTATCGTTCCCCAGCCGCTTAACGCCGAACAAACTGCAGGCCTGGTCGAGCTGCTGAAGAATCCTCCGGCTGGCGAAGAAGCTTTCCTCGTTGACCTGATCACCAATCGCGTACCACCAGGAGTGGACGAAGCCGCCTACGTCAAGGCCGGTTTCCTCTCCGCACTGGCCAAGGGCGAAGTCTCCTCCCCTCTGCTGGACAAGAAGCGCGCTGTAGAACTGCTCGGCACCATGCAGGGCGGCTACAACATCGTGACCCTGGTTGAACTGCTGGACAACGCCGAACTGGCGCCAGTGGCCGCCGAGGAACTCAAGCACACCCTGCTGATGTTCGATGCTTTCCACGACGTGGCTGAAAAAGCCAAGAACGGCAACGTTCACGCCAAGGCCGTGCTGCAATCCTGGGCTGAAGGCGAGTGGTTCAAGAAGCGCCCTGTGCTGGCCGACAAGATCAGCCTGCGCGTCTTCAAGGTGACCGGCGAAACCAACACCGACGACCTGTCCCCTGCTCCTGACGCCTGGTCGCGCCCAGACATCCCGCTGCACGCCTTGGCCATGCTGAAAATGGCCCGTGACGGCATCGTTCCGGACGAGCAAGGCAAGACCGGCCCGATGAAGCAGATCGAAGAAATGCGCGGCCAGGGCTTCCCTATCGCCTACGTCGGTGACGTGGTCGGTACCGGTTCCTCGCGTAAATCGGCGACCAACTCGGTGCTGTGGTTCTTCGGCGACGACATCCCTTATGTGCCGAACAAGCGCGCTGGCGGTTTCTGCTTCGGCAGCAAAATCGCTCCGATCTTCTACAACACCATGGAAGACGCCGGCGCACTGCCAATCGAGTTCGACGTATCGAACATGAACATGGGCGACGTGATCGACCTGTACCCGCACGCAGGCAAAGTCTGCAAGCACGGTACTGACGAAGTCATCACCACCTTCGAAATGAAGACCCCGGTCCTGCTGGACGAAGTCCGCGCCGGCGGCCGTATCCCGCTGATCATCGGCCGTGGCCTGACCGAGAAGGCTCGCGCCGAACTGGGTCTGCCTGCGTTCGACCTGTTCAAGAAGCCTGAAGCACCAGCCGAAAGCACCAAGGGTTACACCCTGGCGCAGAAAATGGTCGGCAAGGCCTGCGGTCTGGCAGAAGGCAAAGGCATCCGTCCTGGCACCTACTGCGAACCGAAGATGACCACCGTAGGTTCTCAGGACACCACCGGTCCAATGACCCGTGACGAACTGAAAGACCTGGCGTGCCTGGGCTTCTCCGCTGATCTGGTGATGCAGTCGTTCTGCCACACCGCGGCCTATCCAAAGCCGATCGACGTGACCACCCACCACACCCTGCCTGACTTCATCATGACCCGCGGCGGCGTTTCCCTGCGTCCGGGCGACGGCATCATCCACTCGTGGCTGAACCGCATGCTGCTGCCGGACACCGTAGGTACCGGTGGTGACTCCCACACCCGTTTCCCGATGGGCATCTCGTTCCCGGCCGGTTCCGGTCTGGTTGCGTTCGCCGCTGCCACCGGCGTCATGCCACTGGACATGCCGGAATCGATCCTGGTGCGCTTCAAAGGCAAAATGAAACCTGGCATCACCCTGCGTGACCTGGTTCATGCCATTCCTTACTTCGCCATCCAGAACGGTCTGCTGACCGTCGAGAAGAAAGGCAAGAAAAACGCCTTCTCCGGCCGCATCCTGGAAATCGAAGGTCTGGAAGGTCTGACCCTGGAACAGGCTTTCGAACTGTCCGACGCCTCGGCCGAACGTTCGGCTGCCGGTTGCACCATCAAGCTGTCGAAAGAGTCGATCACCGAGTACCTGCAGTCCAACATCACCCTGCTGCGCTGGATGATCGGCGAAGGCTACGGCGATGCGCGTACCCTGGAACGTCGTGCTCAAGCGATGGAAGCCTGGATTGCCAACCCACAACTGATGGAAGCCGATGCCGACGCCGAATACGCCGAAGTCATCGAAATCGATCTGGCCGACATCAACGAGCCTGTACTGTGCGCGCCGAACGACCCGGACGACGCCCGTCTGCTGTCCAGCGTTGCTGGCGAGAAGATCGACGAAGTGTTCATCGGTTCGTGCATGACCAACATCGGTCACTTCCGCGCTGCCGGTAAACTGCTGGATCAGGTCAAGGGTCAGCTGCCAACCCGTCTGTGGCTGTCGCCGCCGACCAAGATGGACGCTCACCAACTGACCGAAGAAGGCTACTACGGCATCTACGGCAAGGCCGGCGCGCGCATGGAAATGCCAGGCTGCTCGCTGTGCATGGGTAACCAGGCACGCGTTGAGCCGAACAGCACCGTGGTGTCGACGTCGACCCGTAACTTCCCGAACCGTCTGGGCGACGGCGCGAACGTCTACCTGGCTTCGGCTGAGCTGGCGTCCGTTGCTTCGATCCTGGGTCGCCTGCCGACCGTCGAGGAGTACATGGAATACGCTGGCAAGATCGACAGCATGGCGGCCGACGTTTACCGCTACCTGTCCTTCGACCAGATTGCCGAGTTCCGTGAAGCTGCTGCGAACGCCAAGATCCCTGTCGTTCAAGCCTGACGCTGCAACGCAATGAAAAACGCCGCCCATCGCTAGATGAGCGGCGTTTTTTTATGCCTGCTGAACGGCTGGTGCTGATCGTTCCCACGCTCCGCGTGGGAATGCCTCTTGTGACGCTCTGCGTCACGGTTCAGGACGCAGAGCGTCCTTGGCTGCATTCCCACCCAGAGCGTGGGAACGATCATCTTGGGACCGAACCTGCCCGCGAAGATCGCAGGCACAAAAAAGGCCGACCTGCGAGGCAGATCGGCCTTTCTGTGTCACAAGATCAAACGGGATCTTGTGTTGAACCTCAAGCTGTCAGCGAGTAGATCAATGCCGAAATCGCCACCAGACCCACTGCGGTGACAAACACGTTCGACATCTGCCCACGATAACGGGCCATCGCCGGCACTTTACGGATCGCGTACATCGGCATCAGGAACAGGATCGCTGCGATGACCGGGCCACCGATGGTTTCGATCATGCCGAGGATGCTCGGGTTCAGGGTCGCCACGATCCAGCAGACCACCAGCATGAACGCCGCCACGATGCGGTCCAGAGCCTTGGCGCCCGGACGCTTGCCGCTTTTGACGATCAGGCCCTTCAGGCCTTCGCTGGCACCGATGTAGTGACCGAGGAACGACTTGGAGATGGCCACGAACGCAATCAGCGGCGCCGCGAACGCGATGGTCGGGTTGCTGAAGTGGTTGGCGAGGTACGACAGGATCGACAGGTTTTGCGCCTTGGCTTCCGCCAGTTGCTCGGGCGACAGGGTCAGTACGCAGCTGAATACGAAGAACAGCACCATCACCACCATCAGCAGATGGGCGCGGGACAGGATCTGCGAGCTGCGCTCATCGGCGTGGACGCCGTAACGACGCTTCTGGTCCACCGCAAACGCCGAGATGATCGGCGAGTGGTTGAACGAGAACACCATCACTGGAATCGCCAGCCACAGCGTGTGCAGCAGCGCCGACGGTGCCGGCACCTGCGAAGCGGTGGTCAGAATGCCGCCGTTCCAGTGCGGAATCAGGTACACCGCCAGGAACAGCAGCGCGACGATGAACGGATACACCATCAGGCTCATGGCCTTGACGATCACTTGCTCGCCGCAGCGCACCACGGCCAGCAGGCCGAGGATCAGCACGAACGACAGCAGCGCGCGCGGTGGCGGCGTAATGTGCAGTTGGTGTTCGAGAAAACTGGCGACCGTATTGGTCAGGCCGACGCTGTAGATCAGCAGGATCGGGAAGATCGCGAAGAAGTACAGCAGTGTGATCAGCGCGCCGGCCTTGATGCCGAAATGCTGCTCTACCACGTCAGTGATGTCGGCGCCTTCGCGACCGGAAAGCACGAAGCGGGTCAGGCCGCGGTGTGCGTAGAACGTCATCGGGAATGCCAGCAGCGCGAGGATCACCAGCGGCCAGAAGCCACCCAGACCTGCGTTGATCGGCAAAAACAGGGTACCGGCGCCGATGGCCGTCCCAAACAGTCCCAACATCCAGGTAGTGTCATGGCGATTCCAGCTCGACAGTTCAGCTGGTGCTGCCGCTTCAAAGCGTTGTTCGACGCTATTGGCCTGATCATTCATCCGGTCGGATCTCCGCATTCCGGTCACTTGCCACTCGGTCGGGACGCGTCGGAAAAAACCGACAGACATGCCCCGGCCGAAACAGGGGCGCGATTCTCCGCGATAAATGAGCAGAAGCAAAGACTTAGCTGAGGAATGGTTATACGGAGCAGATCGGAGGATTGTCGTTTTCAGGAAAAAGACTGTCGGCACCAGATACGCGACATGTCGTTTTATGACATGAACCGGTGCCGAACAAGCCATGGGAAAGTCCGATCAGATCGATCGGGCCAATATGAAGCCGAGGAACATGCAAAAGATGCCCAGACCCATCAACCCCCAGATCGGGCGCATTTCTTTCCTGTCTTTGATACGTATTTTTTCGGCCCACTCATCGTGTTCCCGTTCCAGTTGTTCCATTCTGGCTTTGGCGTCATAGGTGCTCATGTTGATTTCCTTTTGGGTCATGTGTCTGAAGATTGCGAAAACGAACGTTCAAAACTTGAAAAAGACGCCTGCCAATGCCGCGCTTGCCGTCAACACGCCGGCCACCACCGCAACCGGATAAAAATACGTCTCCCACTTCAGCTTCTTCTGTTCCGCCATAAGCTTCTGCCGCTCAGCTATCAGTTTTCGCGTTTCGTTATGCAGCCTGTCGAGTTCCAGGTTTTCGCGGTTGTTCTGAAGCATTGGCCTTCCTTGGCTGATGGCAATTTCCGTCCGGATTACTGCTTCGTCATGAAGAACGCATCCCGCCCTGCTCTCTATAATTCCGCGCTTCTCACCCCGCCGTATAGCGGATGAATCCGGCAGCACTCGTAGGCAACATCCGTAAATCCCGCAGGACGGTACGTCCATTTCCTACCGCTTTTAAACAACCTCATCGACCGGCATTTTTCAGCTATACCCAATGGCGAATTGACTGACATCCCCGTCCAGTCCCCTCGCCTGTGGAGCCATCCCATGCCCCTCGTCCGCGTCGACATCAAGAAAAACCCGGATCCGACGTTCGCCAAACGCATTGGCGAAGTGATCTACGCCGCCCTGCGCAGCGAGATCAATGTGCCGGAACACGACAATTTCCAGGTGCTGGCCGAGCACGACCACCAGCACTTCGTCTATGACCCGCAATACCTGGGGATCCAGCGCAGCGACGGTATCGTGTTTATCCAGCTGACCATCAGCGAAGGCCGCACCGTGGAGATGAAACAACGGCTGTTCCAGACCATCGCGCGCAACCTGAACCAGCAACTGGCCGTGCGCCAGGAAGACGTATTCATCAATCTGGTGGAAGTGAAAAAAGAAAACTGGTCTTTCGGCAACGGCATCGCCCAGTACGTGACCTGATTCTGTGACTGCCAGCGCCGACGTCACCTTCTGACGAAGCACCCGCGCGCTCCCCGCCTCAGCTCCTACACTGCCTGATGCGGGGCCGTGCCAGCCATTGCCAAACCGCTCTGGAATCAGCACTCTGAACCGACTTTTGCGCCCGAAGACCGACGATCACAGGAGCCGAGCAATGCCCGCCACCGTTCTGGTACTGGTTGAAACCATCAATGATTATTTGCCGATTCTCGAACGTCAGGGTTTTCACCTGATTCTCGCGCCGACCCCAGCCGAGCGCGCGCAAGCCATCGCCACACACGGGGCACGGATCGACGCGGTGCTGACCCGTGGCCCGCTGGGTTTGTACGCGGAAGAAATCGCCGCATTGCCCGCGCTGAAAATCATCTGCGTGATCGGTGCCGGTTACGAACAGGTCGACCTGCAGGCCGCCAGCGACCGTGGCCTGACAGTGACCAACGGCGCCGGTGTCAATGCTTCGTCGGTGGCCGACCACGCCATGGCGATGCTGCTGGCGTTGGTGCGTGACATTCCGCGCTGCGATGCGGCGGTGCGTCGGGGCGAGTGGCCGAAAATCATGCGCCCGTCGCTGGCCGGCAAGCGCCTGGGCATTCTCGGGTTGGGTGCGGTGGGGATGGCGATTGCCAAGCGCGCGGGCCTGGGCTTCGACATGGAGATCAGCTACCACAACCGTCAGGTGCGCAGTGATGTGACTTACGCGTTTTGCTCGACCCCGACCGAACTGGCCCGGGCCTCGGACTTTCTGGTAGTCGCAACGCCCGGGGGCATCGGTAGCCAGCATCTGGTGACCCGCCCGGTGCTCGATGCCCTGGGGCCCAACGGTTTTATCGTCAACATTGCCCGTGCCAGCGTGATCTCCACCGCCGACCTGATCAGCGCTCTGGAGCAACGGCGAATCGCCGGGGCGGCGCTGGATGTATTCGATCACGAGCCACAAGTGCCCGATGCACTGAAGAGCCTGAGCAATGTACTTCTGACCCCACACGTCGCCGGGCTGTCACCGGAAGCCACCCAGGGCACCGTTGAGCTGGTGGGCAAGAATCTGGTGGCGTTCTTCTCCGGCCAACCGGTGCTGACACCGCTCCAGTTGCCGCCGAAGCTGAACAACCAGCGCGTGCACTAAAGCACGCCAGGCAAAGTTCAAGACGCCGGGATTCGGCGTCTGCCGACATCATGCCAAACGTGGCGCCGTTGTGCTGCGGCACGCCACGCCCATTCCCGAAGTTGATTACCGTCCAACACGCTAACCTATAAGACCGAACCGCGCTTGTGACGACCCGAGCGCGCCATTAGATTAGCCAATGATGTCTGGCCTCCAAAATAAGCAGAAGGGATAAGCATGGCGCTTACTGACCAGTCCACCCGTATCCGCTCTGGCGAAGAACTCGATGCCAGCCTGATCGATCCGTACCTCAAGGCGCACATTCCGGGCCTGACCGGCACGCCGCAGATCAGCCAGTTTCCGGGCGGCGCGTCGAACCTGACCTACCTGCTGGAATACCCGGACCAGGAATTCGTCCTGCGCCGTCCGCCGTTCGGCCACAAGGCCAAGTCCGCCCACGACATGGGCCGCGAATTCCGCATCCTCAACCAGTTGCGCGATGGCTTCCCGTATTGCCCGAAAGCCTACGTGCACTGCACTGACGAATCGGTGATCGGCGCCGAGTTCTACGTGATGGAACGGGTCAAGGGGATCATCCTGCGCTCGGACCTGCCGCCGGAACTGGGCCTCGACTCGGCCAAAACCGAAGCCCTGTGCAAGAGCTTCATCGACCGTTTCGTCGAACTGCACCGGGTCGATTACAACGCCTGCGGCCTCGGCGACCTCGGCAAGCCTGAAGGCTACGTCGCCCGCCAGATCAAAGGCTGGAGCGAGCGCTACGAAAAAGCCCTGACCCCGGATGCACCGCACTGGGAAAAGGTCAAAGCCTGGCTCAACGACAAGATGCCGGCCGATCACCCGACTTCCAGCATCGTCCACAACGACTACCGCTTCGACAACGTCATCCTCGACCCGAACAACCCGATGCAGATCATCGGCGTGCTCGACTGGGAACTGACCACCCTCGGCGATCCACTGATGGATCTGGGCAACACCCTCGCCTACTGGATCCAGGCCGACGACCCGGCACCGGTGCAACTGATGCGCCGCCAGCCGAGCCACGCCCCGGGCATGCTGACCCGCCGCGAATTCGTCGACTACTACGCCGAGCGCTCGGGCATCCAGATCGACAACTTCGATTTCTACTACACCTACGGCCTGTTCCGCCTGGCTGGCATCGTGCAGCAGATCTACTACCGCTTCTTCCATGGCCAGACCCAGGACAAACGCTTCGCGCAGTTCATTCACATGAACAAACTGCTGGAGCAGATGAGCCTGCAGGTCATTGCCAAATCCAGCCTCTGATGACGGCGTTATAACAAGGCTTACTACAAGGGAATCCCATGTCCAAGACTCAGTTGTTCGACCTCGACGGCAAGATCGCTTTCGTCTCCGGCGCCAGCCGCGGCATCGGTGAAGCCATCGCCAAACTGCTGGCCCAGCAAGGTGCCCACGTCATCGTTTCGAGCCGCAAACTCGAAGGCTGCCAGCACGTGGCCGACGCCATCATCGCCGCCGGCGGCAAGGCCACAGCAGTCGCCTGCCACATCGGTGAAATGGAACAGATAAGTCAGGTCTTCGCCGGGATCAAGGAACAGTTCGGGCGCCTGGACATCCTGGTCAACAACGCCGCGACCAACCCGCAGTTCTGCAACGTGCTGGACACCGACCTCGGCGCCTTCCAGAAAACCGTCGACGTGAACATCCGCGGCTATTTCTTCATGTCGGTGGAAGCCGGCAAGCTGATGCGCGAAAACGGCGGAGGCAGCATCATCAACGTGGCGTCGATCAACGGCATCTCGCCGGGGATCTTCCAGGGCATCTACTCGGTGACCAAAGCCGCCGTGATCAACATGACCAAAGTCTTCGCCAAGGAATGCGCGCAGTTCGGCATCCGCTGCAACGCCCTGCTGCCAGGCCTGACCGACACCAAATTCGCTTCGGCGCTGGTGAAGAACGACGCGATCCTGAAACAGGCCCTGACCCAGATCCCGCTCAAGCGAGTAGCCGACCCGAGCGAAATGGCCGGTGCGGTGCTGTACCTGGCGAGCGATGCTTCGAGCTACACCACCGGGGTTTCGCTGAATGTGGACGGTGGTTTCCTGTCCTGACTCAAACCTGTAGGAGCGAGCCTGCCCGCGATTGCGTCGGTACAGTCAAGATCTGCATGGGCTGAACCACCGCTATCGCGAGCAAGCTCGCTCCCACAGGGTCAGTGTTTCAATCAGGCATCGAGGACTTTCGGCAACTGCCAGCCGAAATGCACCGACAACAACCGCAACAACAAACACGCCGCCCCCGCCAGCAACGCAGCCGCCACCGGCGGCACACCCAGCCTGCGCCCGACAATCAACACCGCTGCCCCGGCAAACGCCGAACTGGCATACAAATCCGCCTGCAACACCACCGGCACCCGCGCCAGCACAATGTCACGCAGCACCCCGCCACCGACCCCGGTAATCGTGCCCATCAGCATGGCCACAAACGGCGAGATCCCGAAATTCAACGCCTTCTGCGCCCCGGCCACGGCAAACAGCGCCAACCCCGCCGCATCCAGCACGATCAGCGTCGAACCGGACCAGCCCAGCACCCGCTCATGAAAAACAAACGCCACCCCGCCCATGGCAAACGCCAGCGCCGGATAACGCCAGTCAGCCACAGCCTTGGGCGGCGTCGCACCGATCAACAGATCACGCGTCACCCCGCCACCGAGCGCAACGATGAACGCAATCACCATCACCCCGAGCAGATCAAGGTGACTGCGCATCGCCGCAATCGCGCCTTCAACCGCAAACACCGCCGTGCCGACCAGATCGGCCACCAGCACAATCCACTCGACCCGCGCCTTCAACGGCGCGTGCGTTATTGAGTGACGCAACGAGTCTTGGTGATGTGGCGAGTCACTTGCCCGTCGGCATAGGCATCACCGGCGACCTCGGTGTTTTCCATGACCTGACAAGTCCGCTCAGGTGGTGGAGGCGGTACTGCTGGCGGAGGGGGTGGAGGACTGGCACAGCCACTGAGCAGCACCAGAGCAAAAGCCGACAACAACGAAGAGCACACGCGTTTCCCAGGATTGTTCATAGGATGACCCGCGATGAATGGAAGAAAACTCCCGTCGCCGAGCAGGACAACGCCCGGTTATGGAAACCGAACCACTCATTCCTTATAGACCAGTGGGGGGTGAGTGCCAGTGAAATGGTGGGATTGGGAGAAATTGGCTGTCGATTTTTGGGATGAGTCGATATCAACTGAACGAGTCGACTGATGCGCTGACATCGCTGGCAAGCCAGTGCCTGCGGGTGAACGTCGGATGGGACGCAGAGCGTCCCGGGCTGCATTCCCACGCGGAGCGTGGGAACGATCAAATCGCGAGCAGGCTCGCTCCCACAGAAGAGCAAGCGGCGGAGCCGCCCCACTCACCACGATGAGCGTTAGCTCGAGCACCGCTTTTGATCGCAGGGCCCGTCGGCAGGCTGAGTGGAGGGATTGATCCGGGGGTGGGAGCGCAGCGACCGTTTGGCGAAGCCAAACACATCGAGAGGAGGTGCAGCGAAGCAAACCGTAGGCGATGCCCCCGGATCAATCCCGGAGCGAAGGGACCCGAGCCACAGCGAGGGCCGTACGTCAGGGTAAAGCCTTTTGGGTTACCTTTTCGGCGTTTGGAAAAGGTGACTCGCCGTAAGGGCGAAACCGCCAGCGGCTGCACCCAAGAACCGGATATTGACCCAAACCGAACAAGAACCTAGTCGGCCCAAAGGCCGCCAAGTTCACCCGGACGAGCGCAAAGAATTACTCTCAAGCTCATACCGCAATTCATCAATCAAGGCATCCACCGCTTCCGGCGTGCGCAAGGCATCCAGACTCAACCCACTGATCACCAGATCAACCTGCCCGGAAGCCGGGTGATACAACTTCACCGTAAGCGAATGATCCCCATCCACCACACACTCACAAGCCAACGGCGAAAAACTACGCTCAAGCCGAGCCCGCAACTGCGCCAGATAAATCATCGCGCCAGCTCCGCACAACGAGACTCAACGACAAACAATTCATTCATAAGGGGGCTTATCCATTAGCAGGTTCAAAAGGGCACGCGATCACGGAAAAAAAACCGCACCGCACCTCACCAGACTAAGAACACCCCGCCCGATCAAACACCCGAATTTGCACCCCATGAACTAGTGCATTTGCACCTTACCGCTGCCCCCGACCGCCCCCCGAAAACAACCCACGCTCCCGCGCCCAGACAATCGCCTCACTGCGACTGTGCACATCCAGCTTCGAATACACCGTCGCCACATGATTGCGCACCGTATTCGGCGCCAGCTTCAACCGCGCAGCAATCTCCTTGTCCGCCAGCCCCTCACAGATCAACCCCAGCACATCACGTTCGCGAGCCGTCAGATCGGTGAACGAAACACTGGGCAGCTGCGGCGAATTGACCTTCTTCACATTGGCCAGCTTTTCGATCAACGTGCGGCTGAACCACGAAGCATCCTTCATCACCTCCTCAATCGCCGCCACCAGCTCAAGCTCGGTGCGCTTGCGCTCGGTGATGTCCATCAGCACCAGCAGATAACACACCGTGTCCTGGATGTTGACGGTATCGGCGGACACCGCGCACTCCAGCAGCTCGGCGTCTTTCCTGCGGATCCGCATATCGACGCGATCAACCCGGCCGGTCTTCTCCAGCGCCGCCAGCAAGCGAGCGCGTTCCGCCGGTTCATCGATGAAGTCCAGTTGCGCAACGGTCTTGCCGAGCACGTCGTCGCTCTCGTACGCCAGGATATCGAGGAAGGCCTGATTGACATCGATCAGCCGCTGCTCGTCGGCGCTGCAAATCAGGATCGGCACCGGGGTCAGGCGAAAGGCCTTGGCAAACCGTTCTTCACTCTGGCGCAGGGCAACTTCGGCCTTGTGCCGCAGCTCCATGTCGACGAAGGAAAACAACATGCAATCTTCGTTGTTGAGCACCAGCGGCTGCCCCGCGACGATCACCTGTTTGCTGCCACCGTCCGGCAGACGCAATTCAGCCTGCATCTGCGGAATCGTCGCGACATCGCGCAGGCGCTGGATCGCCAGATCCTTGCGCTCGGCCTGCTCGAGAATGTCCAGCTCATAGGTCGAGGCGCCGATCACCTGATCGCGGGTGTAGCCGGTCATTTCCAGAAACCCCGGATTGACCTTGATGTAACGCAGATCGCTGAGGCGGCAGATCACCGCCGGCGCCGGGTTGGCATTGAAGGTTTTTTCGAAGCGCTGTTCGGCGTTGGCCCAGTCGGTGACGTCGCTCATGATCAGCACCAGCGATTCGGTGTCGCCGTCGCGATCGGTCAACACCATGCTGCGCACGCTGTGCACCCAGGTGCGTTCCTCGTCACTGTTCGGGGTGACTTCGACCAGCACGTCGCTGAAGGTTTCGCCGGCGGCCACTCGGCTGATCGGATACTGATCGGGCGTCAGCGTGTGGTTGTTGCGATACCGCAGGTTGAAGCGCTCGGCATATTCCCCGGCGTTGTTGCCCAGCTCGCCGATCCGGCTGACGCCATGCATCGCCAGCGCCGCTTCGTTGGCCCAGAGAATCGTCTGGTCGAGTTCCAGCAGAATCACCCCGTCGGACAGGCCGGCAATGATCTGCTGCAACTGACGGCGATTGGTTTCAGTGGTCAGGACGTCCCGGCTCATTGGTTCTCCACAAGTTCGCGCATGTGAAATTTACGACCGCGGACGGTTGTGATCGTGCCAACCACGATTGAGCGTTGACTATTCGCGCCTCACGGCTTTCTCGTCTAACGTTAGTACCTCGACGGATTGTGCCCGCGCCTGCGGCCGGGCATCTGATCAAGGAGAGACAAAAATGACGAGCGACCGTATTACCGAACGGACCTATCGCACGTGGTCCACACCCATTCTGTTGGAGCTGAAAAAGCGCGAACACCAGATGAACCCGGCAGAGCGGCAGGCACTGGAAAACGTGATGATCGAAAGAAGGCTGTTGAACATCGGCAGCCCGGATGGCAAGGAACGGCGCAAGGCAGAGCTGAGCCATAAAAGAACAACTTGAGCCGGGTGTCTGTGGCGATCTGCCAGATCGCCACAGTCTCTTGACTACACAACCCTGGCTTTACGCCGCGCGTTGCTTGCCCGCCACCGCCGCCGAAGCCGCCAGCATCGCCCGCAACAACACCGCACAACCCGCCGCCAGATCGTCCGGTGCGGCGTTTTCGATTTCGTTGTGGCTGATGCCGCCTTCGCACGGCACGAAGATCATGCCGGCCGGGCCCAGTTCGGCGAGGAAAATCGCGTCGTGGCCGGCACCGCTGACGATGTCCATGTGCGACAGGCCCAGACCTTTGGCGGCGCCGCGCACGGCTTCGACACAGCCTTTTTCGAAGTACAGCGGCGGGAAGTCGGCGGTCGGGGTCAGTTCATAGGTCAGGCCGTGTTCTTCGCAGGTGGTTTCGATGACTTGCTTGACCTCGGCGATCATCGAGTCGAGGCGTGCAGGTTCCAGGTGCCGGAAGTCTAGGGTCATGCGTACTTCGCCGGGGATGACGTTGCGCGACCCCGGATAGGCTTGCAGGCAACCGACCGTGCCGCAGGCGTGGGGTTGATGACCGAGCGCTGCACGATTGACTGCACCGACGATCACCGAAGCGCCGACCAGGGCATCCTTGCGCAGGTGCATCGGAGTCGGGCCGGCGTGGGCTTCGACGCCGCGCAGTTTCAGGTCGAACCACTTCTGCCCGAGTGCGCCGAGCACTACGCCGATGGTTTTCTGTTCATCCTCAAGGATCGGACCTTGCTCGATGTGCGCCTCGAAATAGGCGCCGACCTTGTGCCCGCTGACCTTGCGCTGCCCGGCGTAGCCGATGGCGTTCAGTGCTTCGCCTACCGTAATGCCGTCGGCATCGACCTTGGCCAAGGTTTCTTCGAGGGTGAATTTTTCGGCGAACACGCCGGAGCCCATCATGCACGGGGCGAAACGCGAGCCTTCTTCGTTGGTCCAGACCACCACTTCCAGCGGCGCCTCAGTTTCCACGCCGAGGTCGTTGAGGGTGCGCAGCACTTCGACCCCGGCCAGCACGCCGAAGCAGCCGTCGAACTTGCCGCCGGTGGGCTGGGTGTCGATGTGGCTGCCGGTCATCACTGGCGGCAGGTTCGGGTTGCGCCCGGGGCGACGGGCGAAGATGTTGCCGACTTCATCGACCGTGACGCTGCAACCGGCGTCCTTGCACCACTGCACAAACAGGTCGCGAGCCTGGCGGTCGAGGTCGGTCAGGGCCAGGCGACAGACCCCGCCCTTGACCGTGGCGCCGAGCTTGGCGAGTTCCATGAGCGACGCCCACAAGCGGTCGCGGTTGATGTGCTGATGGGTCGATTGCAGAACGTCTACGGCTGCGTTCATGGGGATCTCCTCAGGCAGTTAGTTCCCACGCTCTGCGCGGGAATTCATCCATGGACGCTCTGCGTCCGCTGTGGGGACGCGGAGCGTCCCGGCTGCATTCCCACGCGGAGCGTGGGAACGATCATTACGAGGGTACTTTTGCCATGGCCGGGTTACCGCGCATCGCGCACAACCCGTAATAGATCAAGCCGCCCAGCGCCGAGCCGGTGAACCAGCCGTAGCTGTAGAACCAGCTGAATGCGCTGCTGCCCAACGACAGCAGAGTCAGCACCACCGGCACGCCGAACGCGATGAACCCGGCCCAGTTCCACGCCGGGTACACGTCGTCGCGGTACAGGCCGGCCAGGTCCAGTTGCTGCTTCTTGATCAGGAAATAGTCCACCACCATGATCCCGGCAATCGGCCCGAGCAGGCTGGAATAGCCCAGCAGCCAGTTCGAATATACGGTTTCCAGGCTGACATCGGAGACGATCAACCCAAGCTTTTTCAGCAGCTCATGGGCCATCAGCGCCAGCCCGACAAATCCGGTGAGGATCACCGCTTTGGTACGTTTGATCACCTTCGGGGCGATGTTCTGGAAATCGTTGGTCGGCGAGACGATGTTGGCGGCGGTGTTGGTCGATAGCGTGGCGATGATGATCAGCGCCATGGCCACCGCGACCCACACCGGGCTCTGGATATGGCCGATCAGGGTCACCGGATCGGAAACGCTGACGCCCACCAGTTTCACCGATGCCGCAGTCATCACCACGCCCAGCGCAGCGAACAGGAACATGGTCAGCGGCAGGCCGAAAATCTGCCCGAGAATCTGATCCTTCTGGCTACGGGCATAACGGCTGAAATCAGGAATGTTCAACGACAATGTGGCCCAGAAACCGACCATCGCGGTCAGCCCGGCAGCGAAGTAGCTGACCACACTCGCGCCCTCGGGACGCTTCGGTGGAATCGCCAGCAATTCAGTCATCGACACATTGGGCATCGCCCACACCAGCAACCCGATGCCGACCGCCACCAGCAGCGGTGCCGACAGGGTTTCCAGCCATTTGATCGACTCGGCGCCACGGATCACCACCCACAGGTTGAGCGCCCAGAAGACCATGAAACCGATCACCTCCCCCGTGCCACCGAGGGATTTCCAGCCCTCGAACACCGAGCCGAGAAACAGGTGAATCGCCAGCCCGCCGAACATGGTCTGGATGCCGAACCAGCCGCACGCCACGAGCGCGCGGATCAGGCACGGCACGTTGGAGCCGAGAATCCCGAACGACGAGCGCAGCAGCACCGGAAACGGAATGCCGTATTTGGTGCCGGGAAACGCATTCAGCGTCAGCGGGATGAGGACGATGATGTTGGCGAACAGAATCGCCAGCAAGGCTTCGCCGACGCTCAGGCCGAAATACGCGGTGAGCACGCCGCCGAGGGTGTAGGTCGGCACGCAGATCGACATGCCGACCCACAGCGCGGTGATGTGCCATTTGTTCCAGGTTCGTTCGCGCACCTTGGTCGGTGCCATGTCGTGGTTGTAACGGGGACTGTCGAGGACGTCGCTGCCGGCTTCGAGTTCGAACAAGCCGTCGCGCTCGGTCACTTGCGATCTGTTCTGTTGCATGGCCGCTCCACTGTTCTTCTGATTATTTTTTTGCTCATCAGGTGGCTGCACACGCAGGTGCGAGCCGGACGATGGCCGGAGGAACTGACAACTTTCATGCACCGGCCATGGTGTCAGCGGCGGCATCAATAAACGTGCCGGGTGCCCCGCTTGCGCATCGGGCCGTGCTTTTCATTTCTTGTAACCAACTGATGTTTATCAGTTTTAATTATTCACCTTGTGAGGCCGCGAAAACTTGACTGAACACTCAGGCTAAATGCCAGGCAAGTTGTCCGAACTGTCAGGGCTCAATCTGGTGCACTGCACTTTTTTTCATCGTGGGCACTCAGCCGCAGCTCAACTTCAAGCGGCTGATTTCACATAGGAAATTTTGCTCATATTTCCAACCTGTCAAGTGCGTCAAAATGGTGAAGCGCCTCACCATTTTGGTGATTTTCTATTTTTATCGTTATTTATCATCAACTTAAAACAGTCATAAGCTTATAAAAAATAATCTTGATCAATTGCAGAACTGCGACTAGCGTCTATTCCTGACAGCGCTGACAAGATTACGTATTTGGCGCTGCAAACAATAAAACACTAGAACCGGCACAAGTCGGTCATGCCTGCGAGGAACTCGGAATGTCTCTGTTGATCCGTGGCGCCACCGTTGTTACCCATGATGAAAGTTACCGCGCCGATGTCTATTGCGCTGACGGCGTGATCAAAGCCATTGGTGAAAACCTGGATGTTCCCGCCGGCGCCGAAGTGCTCGATGGCAGCGGCCAGTACCTGATGCCCGGCGGCATCGATCCGCACACCCACATGCAACTCCCGTTCATGGGCACCGTGGCCAGCGAAGACTTCTACAGCGGCACCGCCGCAGGCCTGGCCGGCGGCACCACCTCGATCATCGATTTCGTGATTCCCAATCCGCAGCAATCGCTGCTCGAAGCGTTTCATCAGTGGCGTGGCTGGGCGGAGAAATCGGCGTCCGATTATGGCTTTCACGTCGCGATCACCTGGTGGAGCGAGCAGGTGCGTGAAGAAATGGCCGAGCTGGTCAGCCATCACGGGATCAACAGCTTCAAGCATTTCATGGCCTACAAGAACGCGATCATGGCCGCCGACGACACGCTGGTGGCGAGCTTCGAGCGCTGCCTGGAACTCGGCGCGGTGCCGACTGTGCACGCGGAAAACGGCGAGCTGGTCTATCACCTGCAACGCAAGTTGATGGCCCAGGGCATCACCGGGCCGGAAGCGCATCCGCTGTCGCGGCCCTCACAAGTCGAAGGTGAAGCCGCGAGCCGGGCAATCCGTATCGCTGAAACCATCGGCACGCCGCTGTACCTGGTGCACGTTTCGACCAAGGAAGCCCTCGACGAAATCACCTATGCCCGCAGCAAGGGCCAACCGGTCTACGGTGAGGTGCTGGCCGGGCATCTGCTGCTGGACGACAGCGTCTACCAGCACCCGGACTGGCAGACCGCCGCCGGTTACGTAATGAGCCCGCCGTTCCGTCCGCGCGGGCATCAAGAGGCACTGTGGCATGGTCTGCAGAGCGGCAATCTGCACACCACCGCCACCGACCATTGCTGTTTCTGCGCCGAGCAAAAAGCCGCCGGCCGTGACGACTTCAGCAAGATCCCCAACGGCACCGCCGGCATCGAAGACCGCATGGCGGTGTTGTGGGATGAAGGGGTGAATTCGGGGCGGTTGTCGATGCAGGACTTCGTCGCCCTCACCTCCACCCACACAGCGAAAATTTTCAACCTCTACCCGCGCAAGGGCGCGATCCGCGTCGGCGCCGATGCCGACCTGGTGCTGTGGGATCCGCGAGGCACCCGCACCATCTCCGCCAAGACCCACCATCAGCAGGTGGACTTCAACATTTTCGAAGGCAAGACCGTGACCGGTGTGCCGAGCCATACCGTCAGCCAGGGCCGGGTGGTCTGGGCCGATGGCGACCTGCGCGCCGAGCGTGGGGCGGGCCGGTATGTCGAACGGCCGGCGTATCCGGCGGTGTTTGATTTGCTGAGCAAGCGGGCTGAGTTGCACAGGCCGGTTGCGGTTAAACGCTGAAACCCAGGCCTTCGGCCTTCGCGAGCAAGCCCGCTCCCACATTTGAAATGCGTACCCCTGTGGGAGCGGGCTTGCTCGCGAAGAGGCCAGTCCAGGCAACACAAAAAACATGCCCATCAGAGGCAGCACCTCAATTAACCGTGAGGCAAAAAACCGTGATCGAGACCCTGAACCATCTCCCGCACCCGCACGAGAGTGCGGCCGCCCTCGCCGGCCATTTCACCGATCTGGCGCCGCCGCTCAACGACCGTCAGGCGCATCTGGAAGCCTCGCGCTGCCTGTATTGCTACGACGCGCCTTGCGTGAATGCGTGCCCGAGCGAGATCGACATTCCGTCGTTCATCCGCAATATCCACCAAGACAACGTGCCCGGTGCGGCGCAGAAAATCCTCTCGGCGAACATCCTCGGCGGCAGTTGCGCCCGGGTCTGTCCGACCGAAATCCTCTGCCAGCAAGCGTGCGTGCGCAACAACGCTCATGAATGCGCGCCAGTGCTGATTGGCTTGCTGCAACGCTACGCCGTGGACAACGCAAACTTCAGCGAGCACCCATTCCAGCGCGCCGCCGCCACTGGTAAACGCATTGCGGTGGTCGGTGCCGGCCCGGCCGGCCTGTCCTGTGCACACCGCAGCGCCATGCACGGGCATGACGTGGTGATTTTCGAAGCACGGGAGAAGGCTGGAGGGCTCAACGAATACGGAATCGCCAAATACAAACTGGTCGACGACTACGCGCAGAAGGAGCTGGATTTCCTCCTGCAAATCGGCGGCATCGAAATCCGCCATGGCCAGAAACTCGGTGAAAACCTGACCTTGAGCGAACTGCACCAACAGTTCGACGCGGTGTTCCTCGGCCTTGGCCTCAACGCCAGCAAAAAACTCGGCCTGGCCCACGAAGACGCCCCCGGCCTGCTCGCCGCCACCGACTACATCCGCGAGCTGCGCCAGGCCGATGACCTGTCGCAACTGCCGCTGGCCGAACATTGCATCGTCCTCGGCGCCGGCAATACCGCCATCGACATGGCCGTGCAAATGGCCCGCCTCGGTGCCCGCGACGTCAATCTGGTCTATCGCCGTGGCGCGGCGGACATGGGCGCCACCGGCCATGAACAGGACATCGCCAAGGCCAATCAGGTGCGGCTGCTGACCTGGGCACAACCGGACGAAGTGCTGCTCGACACTCAGGGCAAAGTGCGCGGCATGCGCTTCGCTCGTACCCATCTGGTGGACGGTCGCCTGCAAACCACCGGCGAGACGTTCGAGTTGGCCGCCGATGCGATCTTCAAAGCCATCGGCCAAGCCTTCGACGGCAGCGCCCTCACCGACCCACTGGCCCGTGAGCTGAAACGTCAGGGAGAACGGATTCAGGTCGATGAAAACCTGCGCACCAGCATTCCAGGTGTGTACGCCGGCGGCGACTGCACCAGCCTCGATCAGGATCTGACCGTGCAGGCGGTACAACACGGCAAGCGCGCCGCCGAGGCGATCAATGCTGAACTGATGCTCAACGTGGAGGCTGCGTAAATGGCCGATCTCTCGATTGTCTTCGCCGGAATCACAGCCCCCAATCCGTTCTGGCTGGCCTCCGCGCCGCCGACCGACAAGGCCTACAACGTGGTGCGCGCCTTCGAGGCGGGCTGGGGCGGCGTGGTCTGGAAAACCCTGGGTGAAGACCCGGCGGCGGTCAACGTGTCCTCGCGCTACTCGGCGCATTACGGCAACAACCGCGAAGTGCTGGGCATCAACAACATCGAACTGATCACCGACCGCTCGCTGGAAATCAACCTGCGGGAAATCACCCAGGTGAAAAAGGACTGGCCGGACCGCGCGCTGATCGTTTCGCTGATGGTGCCCTGCGTTGAAGAGTCGTGGAAACACATCCTGCCGCTGGTGGAGGCCACCGGCGCCGACGGCATCGAGCTGAACTTCGGCTGCCCCCACGGCATGCCCGAACGCGGCATGGGCGCGGCGGTCGGTCAGGTGCCGGAGTACGTCGAGCAAGTCACGCGCTGGTGCAAGACCTATTGCTCGCTGCCGGTGATCGTCAAACTCACACCGAACATCACCGACATCCGCGTCGCCGCCCGCGCCGCGCACCGGGGCGGCGCCGATGCGGTGTCGCTGATCAACACCATCAACTCGATCACCAGCGTCGACCTCGAACACATGGTCGCCCTGCCCACCGTCGGCAGCAAAAGCACCCATGGCGGGTATTGCGGCTCGGCAGTCAAGCCGATCGCGCTGAACATGGTCGCGGAAATCGCCCGCGACCCGCAGACTCAAGGCCTGCCGATCTGCGGCATCGGTGGCATCGGCAGCTGGCGCGATGCAGCGGAGTTCATCGCATTGGGTAGCGGCGCGGTGCAGGTGTGCACGGCGGCGATGCTGCACGGGTTCCGGATTGTCGATGAGATGAAGGATGGCTTGTCGCGATGGATGGACAGTCAGGGTTACGCCAGCATCGCCGAGTTTTCCGGGCGCGCGGTGGGCAACACGACTGATTGGAAGTACCTGGACATCAACTATCAGGTCATCGCGAAGATCGACCAGGAGGCGTGCATCGGTTGCGGGCGGTGCCACATTGCCTGCGAGGACACTTCACACCAGGCGATCAGCAGCCTGAAACAGGCCGATGGCACGCACAAATATGAAGTGATCGATGATGAGTGTGTGGGGTGCAATCTGTGCCAGATCACCTGCCCGGTGGCGGACTGTATCGAGATGGTGCCGATGGAAACGGGCAAGCCGTTTCTGGACTGGAATCATGATCCGAGGAATCCCTACCATGTCTCACCTTGAGGCATACGGCGTCTGAGCTGACGCCTTCGCGGGCAAGCCCGCTCCCACAGGTTTTCGAGTTGTTTTCAAGTGTCATGTACACCAGAAAACTCTGTGGGAGCGGGCTTGCCCGCGAAGGGGCAGTCAGTCACAACACATGGCTCAAGGCTCCAACCCGATCCCCCGCAAAATCACGCTGGTCACCGTCTGCACCGCCCGCTCGAACTGCATGTCCGACAACGGCTGATGCTCATTCAGAATATTCACCTGATGATCGAAGTCCGCATAGTGCTGCGTCGACGCCCAGATCATGTACAACAAACTCGACGGTTCCACCGGCAGAATCCGCTTGTCCTCCACCCACTGCCGGATCTTCGCTTCTTTCATCTTCGCCCAGTCGTACAAGCTGACATCCAGCGCCTCGCCCAGGGTCGGCGCACCGTGAATGATTTCGTTGGCCCAGACTTTTGAGCCATACGGCCGGCTGCGCGAGTGGTTCATCTTGGCGCGGATGTAGCTGCTGAGCACCACGCGCGGATCGTCGAACATCTCGAAACACAGCGCGTCCTGCTTCCACACTTCCAGCAGGTCGAACAGCACGGCGCTGTACAGCTCGCTCTTGGTGCTGAAGTAGTAATGAAGGTTGGATCGCGGCAGCTGCACTTCCGCAGCGATGTCGGCCATGGCGGTGCCGCCGAAACCTTTTTCAGCGAAGACTTTTTCCGCTGCAAGCAGGATCTTGTCGACGTTGGTGCGGCGGATTTCGATCTTGTGATTGCCCATGAGGGCTCCCTGAAGACAACGTTGTTGAAGACTAGCATCCGCTCTGGGCAAGGGGCGACAGCCGAGAACGATTCTTCACACACTTGGGCTTTTTTCTGGTTTAGGATCGCCCTCCTTCTCCCCGTCAGACACTGAAGGATCCTGCCCATGACCATTCGAAAGCGCATCGCTGCGGATGATCCGCAACTCGCCGCGCTGTGGGAGCGCTCGGTCCGCGCCACCCATGATTTTCTCCCGGAAGAAGACATCCACCGGCTGTTCCCGCTGGTGCGTGACACCTACCTGCCCGCCCTGGACGTGCAGGTTTTCGAGAACCCCGACCACTCCCCGGCAGGCTTCATCGCCACCGACGACGACACCGTGCAGATGCTGTTCATCGACCCGGCTCAGCGTGGCCAGGGGATCGGCCGGCGCTTGCTCGACCACGTCCGCCGCCCGCTGCTGAAGGTCGACGTCAACGAACAGAACCCGCAGGCCCACGGCTTCTACCGGCACTACGGATTCGAAGACATCGGCCGCTCGGCACTCGACGGCGAAGGCCGGCCGTTTCCGGTCATTCACATGCGCCTGAAAGCCTTGTGATCCAGGTTCTATACTCTGCCCGCCATTTCACTGAAGGGAATCTTTCCATGTCGATGAAAAACCTGTTCACCGCTGGCGCGCTGCTGGCTTCGCTGATTGTCACTTCTCAGGCCTTCGCCCACGCCCATCTGAAAAGTCAGACCCCGGCCGCCGACAGCACCGTCACCGCGCCGGCAGATCTGCGCATGGTGTTTTCCGAAGGCGTCGAGGCCAGTTTCACCAAAGTCACCGTGACCCACGACGGCAAGCCGGTGGCGGTCAAACCGCTGACCACCGAAGGCGACAAGAAAACCCTGATCGTCACCCCCGAAGCACCGCTGACCGCGGGCGAATACAAGGTCGAATGGCACGCGGTGTCGGTCGACACGCACAAGAGCGAAGGCGCCTATCAGTTCAAGGTTGGCCAGTAATTCATGAGCGAAGCGCTGGTGCTGTGCCGGTTCCTGCACTTCATCGTGGTGTTGATGCTGTTCGGGGCCTGGCTGTTCCGGCCGCTGCTGCTCAAGGGTGAAGCGCCGACGCTGGATCTGCACTTGGCGCGACTGGCTCGCTGGTTGGCGGCGGTCGCGCTGGTCAGCGGCGTCGCCTGGGCGTTGCTGATCACCGCGAGCATGGCCGGTTCGGCTGCTGCGGCATTCGATCCGGCCACCATCGAGCTGGTGCTGGGCCATACGTTTTTCGGTCAGGTGTGGCGCTGGCATCTGCTGATCAATGCATTGTTGCTGGCGTTGCTGTTTACCCCGTGGCGTTCGAACCAACCATTGCGGCTGGGCCTGAGTGCGTTGCTGTTGATGACGCTGGCACCGGTCGGACACGGGGCGATGCTCGACGGTTTCAGCGGCCAGATGTTGATCCTCAATCAAGTGATTCATCTGACCTGTGTCGGTGCCTGGCTCGGCGGGCTGTTGATGCTGGTGATGATCCTGCGCCAGTCCGGCAAAACGGTGCGCTACGTCTTGCAGCGCTTCAGCGGGGTCGGCTACGGGTTGGTTGCCGGTCTGCTGATCACCGGATTGATCAACGTGCGCGTCCTCACCGGTCAGTGGTGGCCGACGCCGTTGTTCTCGGGATTCGCCCTGATCCTGCTGATCAAGGCCTTGCTGGTGCTCGGAATGCTTGGGCTGGCGCTGTTCAATCGCTTGCGCATCCGTGATTGCGAACAGCGCGTCGATACCCTCAAGCGCAGCGTCATGCTCGAGTGGCTGCTGGGGATCGGCGCCGTGGCTGCGGTTTCCGTGCTCGGCACCCTGCCCCCGATGATCGCTGCCTGACGTCAGTGTTTCTGAGTATCACCCTTCGCCGTATCGATGCTGACCACCACCGACATTCCCGGCCGCAAACGCTCGATTTCCTGTTGGTCCGGATCGATGGTCACTCGCACCGGTACCCGCTGGGCGATTTTCACGAAGTTGCCGGTGGCGTTGTCGGCCTGCAATAACGCAAACTCCGAACCGGTGCCGGGCGAGATGTGCTGAACGTGGCCGGTGAATTTGCGGTGGTTCAGCGCATCGACGGTGAAGCTCACCGGTTGCCCGACCCGCACGTTATCCATCTGGGTTTCCTTCATGTTGGCGATCACCCATTTTTGATCCGGCACCAGCGCCATCAACTGCGCCCCTGAGTTGACGTAAGCGCCCAGACGCACGCCAATCTGCCCGAGCTGACCGTCACGCGGAGCGATGATCCGCGTGTTGGACAAGTCGATCCGCGCCAGTTGCACCGCCGCTTCGGCGCTGGCCACCGCCGCTTCCAGAGAGCCGCGATTGACGATCACCGTTTGCAGATCCTGCCGGGCGATTTCCAGATTGGCCTTGGCCTGCGCCAGCGCCGCAATGCTCTGCGCGTTGGCGGCCAGCGCCACGTCCATCTCGCGCCTGGACACGGAGCCGTCATTGACCAACGCCTTGTTGCGCCGCAGGTCTGCCTCGCTCTTGCGTAACTGCGCCTCGCTGTCGGCCACCACCGCCTGCCGCAGTTTGATCGTGGCTTCGGCGCTGTTGCGCTGCTGCACCACGTTGGCCAGCGAGGCCTTTTGCACCGCCAGCTGCGCCAGCGACTGATCGAGACGCTGCTGATAGATCCGGTCATCGAGGCGCACCAGCAAATCGCCCGCCTTCACAAACTGAAAGTCCTGCACTGGCACCTCGAACACGTAACCACTGAGCTGCGGCCCGATGATCGTCACCTGCCCGCGCACCAGGGCGTTTTCGGTAGTCTCGACCGCGCTGCTGAACGGCGGCAACTGCCAGGCATACAGCACGATCAGCACACCGACGATGGCAATCGCGGCAAAGCCCAGCGACGAGATGATCCGCACCCGCAACGAGCGCGGCTCGGTGTTCGGTGATGACGGTGGCGCCATACCTTCAGGGGTGGCGGCGATGGCATTGGTGGTCGTGGTAGTCGGTTCGGTCATGAAGAAGTGGCACCGCTGGAAGGTACGGAAGGTGTCGGGGCGACGGTTCTGGTGGTGCTGATCAGCCACAGCGCACGGATGGAAATCCAGATCATGGTCAGGATCGCGATCACCGCGATCAGCATGAACACATCGTTATAGGCCAGCACGTTGGCTTCGCGGGTGGCCGCGTTGGCCAGGCTGCGAATGCCTTGCAGGTTGCGCAGGCTTGGGTCGGCAATCACGGAGCCGACCGCCGAACCGCCGCTCTGAACCCGGGCGGCGACGCGCGGGTCGGACATCACCAGTTGCTCGACGATGTGGCTGGAATGAAATTTCTCGCGCACGATCTGGAACGTCCCCAGCAACGCTGCGCCGATCAGGCCACCGAGGTTGTTGCAGATCCCGAACAACACCGAAAAACTCACAAGGTTGCGCGGATTGGTCAGCACGTTGCGCGTACCCAGCACCATGGTCGGGCCGAGGAAGAACGTACTGCCGAACGCCAGCAGGAACTGGCTGAAATACAGGTTGCCGGGGCGGGTCAGGTTGTTCGATGAGCTGTCCATGATCGAGCCGGTGGCCATCAACGCCAGCGAGACGATCAGCGGCATCAGCAGGTGTTTCGGGTCGATGGTCAGCGCGCTGGTCAGCAGCCCGGCGACGCTGCCGATCAGCATCACCACGTACAGGCTATGAAGCTGCTGGCTGCTCATGTTCAGGTTTTGCATGAAGCCCACGGCGCCGGTGGACTGCTCCGAGATAACCATGCGAATCAGGATCACCGCCAGCGCCAGGCGGATCATCACCCCACTGCCGAGCCAGCGGGTCATCAACATCGGGTTGCTGCGGTTATGTTCGATCGCCAGCCCCGCGAGAATCAGGACAATTGAAGCGGCCAGGGCGATGCCGATCCAGTCGGCTTCCAGCCACCAGTCGATCCTGCCCAGGGACAACACGGCACACAGCAGCGCCACGCCACTGGCAAGGATCGCGAAGGTGAGGAAATCGAGAGGCTCGAAGGTCTTGAACCGGTCACCCGGCGGCAGCTTGAGCATCAACACGCAACCCAGCGACAGCAGCGCCATGCCCAATTCGAACAGGTACAGACCACGCCATTCGGCGATCTGCAACAGATCCTCGGAAAACAGTCGTGCCAGCGGCAAAGCCAGTTGCGAAGTGCCAAGCCCCAGCACCAGCGCCTTCATCCGCCACTTGGCCGGGAACGCCTGCACCATGTAATACAGGCCCAGCGAACTCAACGCCGCGCCCACCATGCCGTGGGCCGCACGCACGGCCACCGCCGAATTCAGGTCATTGACGAACAGATGGCCGAAGGTAACCAGCGCGTACAGCACCAGAAACACCTCGGTGAACGCCCGCAAACCGAACTGCTGGCGAAACTTCACCAGCAGCAGGTTCATCGATACGTTGGTCATCACATACGCCGCCGGCAGCCAGGCCATCTCCGCCGTGGTCGCCCCGAGCGCGCCTTGCAGATAAGGCAGGTTGGCGACCACCAGCGAATTGCCCAACCCGCCGGTCAATGCCACCAGCAACCCGACCAGCGCATAGGCCAGGCGCTTGGGGTTGGAGTGCAGCGGCGTCGAAGGGGAACCGGGCAGACTGGGCTTCTCGTGCGGCTGCCAGTTGCGCGGGGCGTATTGATCCATTGAAAGGCCTTGTCTGGTAGTCGCTTAAGTGTGCCGCAAATCCTGGCCAAACACCTATCCACTGTGGGAGCTCGCTGCCACAAAGGGATTTTGGGAGGATTCGTAAATTCTGTTTAAAAGACATCTCGCCCGCAGCCGATTTTTCCCAAGCGTAGCGGATGCCAACCTTGCAGCACTTCTCAACCTGCAAGGTGCCCGATATGACCACTCCCCACTCGCAACGCTCCCCCCGTCTGTTGAAAAACCTGCTGGCCGCCGCGCTGTTACTGCCCGCCCTCGCCTTCGCTCAGGAACGCCCGTGGCCGAATGGCTCGCAACTGGTGATTTCGGTGTCGATGCAATTCGAAACCGGCGGCCAGCCCGAAGGCGCTGAAAGTCCGTTCTCCGGCACACCGCTGCCAAAAGGCTACCCGGATCTGCCGGCCCAGACCTGGTTCGATTACGGCTACAAGGAAGGTCTGTGGCGCATGCTCGATCTGTGGGATCGCACCGGTATCAAAGTCACTTCCCACGTGGTCGGCGAAGCGGCGCTCAAGCACCCGGAACTGGCCAAGGCGATCGCCGAGCGCGGTCATGAGCTGGCGGCCCACGGAATGCGCTGGGCCGATTCGTACAACATGAATTACGCCCAGGAAAAACAGTTCATCGGCGATGGTGTCGCAGCGGTGGAAAAAATCACCGGCCAGCGCTCGGTCGGCTACAACGCCAACTGGCTACGGCGCAGCCCCAATACGCTGAAGGTATTGCAGGACCTGAACTTCACCTATCACATCGACGATGTCAGCCGTGACGAGCCGTTCGTGACGATGGTTCGCGGGCGCAAATTCGCCGTAGTGCCGTACACCCTGCGCAACAACGACATCGTGCTGGTCGAAGGTCGGCACTTCTCAGCCGAGCAGTTCTACCAGCAACTGGTGCTGGAATTCGATCGCCTCTACGCCGAAGGCGCGAGCAAGCGGCGGATGATGTCGGTGAGTCTGCACGACCGGATTGGCGGCACGCCGGCGATGGTTGAGGCCATGGAGCGTTTTATCCGGTACGCCCAATCGCATCCGAAGGTGAGTTTCATGCGCAAGGATCAGATCGCGCAAATCGTGCTGACCGAAAAAAACCCACTGATCGATAACACTGAAGCGCTCTACAACCAGTAAAAACGGTCGAAAGCAGCCCTCTTCACAGCGTTTGGAGGGCTGCCCGCTCACGCAAAGTCATCGTACAACGCCCTGTTGACATTTCCGGAAAACCTCGCAAACATCCGCAACCATGTTGTACGACGACGTATAACAAATAATAAAAACAACAAACGAAACAGGGAGCGTCACAGTGAGCACACTCGTCCGCAATTCCGTCCGCACGTCCCGTTTTTCTGTCCCCCGCCCGCGTTCCACCCTGAGTTTGATCGGCTGCAGCAGTCTGGCCCTCATCTTGCCGATGAGCGCCGATGCCGAGGGCTTCATCGAAGACAGCAAAGCCACGCTGAACCTGCGTAACGCCTACTTCAACCGCAATTTCGTCAACCCGAACTATCCGCAAGGCAAGGCTGAAGAGTGGACGCAGAACTTCATTCTCGACGCCAAATCCGGCTTCACGCAGGGCACTGTCGGCTTTGGCCTGGATGTACTGGGGCTGTACTCGCAGAAACTCGATGGCGGCAAAGGTACCGGCGGTACGCAGTTATTGCCGATCCACGATGATGGCCGCCCGGCGGACAATTTCGGGCGCCTGGGCGTGGCGCTCAAGGCCAAAGTGTCGAAGACCGAATTGAAGGTCGGTGAATGGATGCCGGTACTGCCCATCTTGCGCTCGGACGATGGCCGCTCCCTGCCGCAGACCTTTCGCGGTGGCCAGGTCACGTCTACTGAAATCAATGGCTTGACCCTTTACGGCGGCCAGTTCCGCGGCAACAGCCCGCGCAACGATGCAAGCATGGAAGACATGTCGATGAACGGCCGAGGCGCATTTACCTCCGACCGCTTCAACTTCGGCGGCGGCGAATACACCTTCAACGACAAACGCACGCTTGTCGGTGCGTGGTATGCCGAACTCAGCGACATCTACCAGCAGCAGTATTTCAACCTCAGCCACAGCCAGCCCCTGGGCGACTGGACACTGGGCGCCAACCTCGGTTTCTTCACCGGCAAGGAAGACGGCAGCACTCAGGCCGGCGACCTCGACAACAAAACCGCGTTCGCCCTGCTTTCGGCCAGGTACGGCGGCAACACGTTCTACATAGGCCTGCAAAAGCTCAGTGGTGACGATGCCTGGATGCGCGTCAACGGCACCAGTGGCGGCACTCTGGCCAACGACAGCTACAACGCCAGTTACGACAACGCGAAGGAGCGCTCCTGGCAGATTCGCCACGACTACAACTTCGTTGTTCTCGGCGTCCCCGGGCTGACGTTGATGAACCGCTACATCAGCGGTGACAACGTGCACACCGGCACCATCACCGATGGCAAGGAATGGGGTCGCGAGTCGGAACTGGCCTACACCGTTCAGAGCGGTCCGCTGAAGAATCTCAACGTCAAATGGCGCAACGCAACGATTCGCCGGGACTTCAGCACCAATGAATTCGATGAGAACCGGATCTTCATCAGTTACCCGATTTCGTTGTTGTAAACAGCGGCATGGCGTGAACGGAAGGTGCATCCGCCTTCTGTCACTTACACCAAAAGTCGCGTTGACAAGTTCCGGAAACCCTACCGATACTTCAGCGCAGTCATACGACAACCTACAACAACCCTAATAACAACGCGTAAGGGATTGCCATGACGCCCACCTCCACCGCCCCAACTCCGTTCAATCGCCTGCTGCTGACCGGCGCCGCCGGTGGCCTGGGCAAAGTCTTGCGTGAACGCCTGCGCCCGTATGCCAACGTGCTGCGCCTGTCGGACATCGCCGCCCTCGCCCCGGCCATCGATGATCGGGAAGAAATCGTGCTCTGCGACCTCGCCGACAAAACCGCCGTGCATCAACTGGTCGAAGGCGTGGATGCGATCCTGCATTTCGGTGGCGTTTCAGTGGAGCGCCCCTTCGAAGAAATCCTCGGTGCCAATATCTGTGGCGTGTTCCACCTCTATGAAGCGGCACGTCGCCACGGCGTCAAACGGGTGATCTTCGCCAGCTCCAACCATGTCATCGGCTTTTACAAACAGGATGAGCGCCTCGACGCCAGCTCTGCTCGCCGCCCCGACGGCTACTACGGTCTGTCCAAGTCCTACGGCGAAGACATGGCCAGTTTCTACTTCGATCGCTATGGCATCGAAACCGTCAGCATCCGCATCGGCTCGTCGTTTCCCGAACCGCAGAACCGCCGAATGATGCACACCTGGCTGAGCTTCGATGACCTCACCCAATTGCTCGAATGTTCGCTGTACACCCCCAACGTCGGCCACACCGTGGTCTATGGCATGTCCGACAACAAGGACGTGTGGTGGGACAACCGCTTCGCCAGTCACCTCGGTTTCGCGGCCAAAGACACGTCCGAAGTGTTTCGCGAAAAAGTCGAGGCGCAGCCGATGCCCGCCAACGATGACCCGGCGCGGATCTATCAGGGCGGAGCCTTCGTTGCGGCCGGCCCGTTTGGCGACTGACCGGCGCGATTGACGTCTCCAATAAAACCAAGGGAATGAGTATGCAAGCCGAAATGATCGTCGACGCCCGCAACGCGGTGGGTGAAAGCCCGGTGTGGGTGCCGCAGGAAAATGCACTCTACTGGGTCGATATCCCCAACGGTGGACTGCAACGCTGGAGCGCCGACACGGGCCACGTCCACGCCTGGAAGGCTCCCGAAATGCTCGCCTGCATCGCGCGACACAGCAGGGGCGGCTGGGTGGCCGGCATGGAGAGCGGGTTCTTTCACTTGCAGCCGCACGGCGATGGCAGCCTCGACAGCGACCTGCTCGCTCCGGTCGAGCACAGCCGCCAGGACATGCGCCTGAACGACGGCCGCTGCGACCGTCAGGGCCGGTTCTGGGCCGGCAGCATGGTGCTGAACATGGGCCTGAATCTGCCCGAGGGCCGGCTCTACCGTTACGGTGCCGGGCAAACAGGCGTGATAGAGGCGCAGCTTGATGGCTTCATCGTGCCCAATGGCCTGGGCTTCAGCCCGGACGGCAAAACAATGTACCTGTCGGACTCGCACCCGAGCGTGCAACTGATCTGGGCTTTCGATTACGACACCGAGACAGGCACACCCTCCAACCGCAGGGTGTTCGTGGACATGAACCATTTTTACGGCCGGCCCGACGGCGCTGCCGTGGATGCCGATGGCTGCTACTGGATCTGCGCCAACGACGTCGGCCTGATCCACCGGTTCACCCCCGAAGGTCGCCTCGACCGCTCGCTGCAGGTGCCGGTGAAAAAACCCACCATGTGCGCCTTTGGCGGCAGCCGGATGGATACCTTGTTCGTGACCTCGATCCGCCCCGGCGACGACCAGGATCCGCACTCCCTGGCCGGCGGGGTGTTCGCCCTCAACCCCGGCGTCAAAGGCTTGCCGGAGCCAATCTTCGATGACCTGCTGTAACCGCCCCCGCTGCATCGCTGTGCCTTGAACACAAAAACAACAAGACTGGAGAACCCCTCATGGACTTCAAACGCACGTTGCTCGCCGCCGCCCTCCCCCTCGCGCTCACCTTCGGCAGCGCGGCCCAGGCACTGGAAATCAAATTCGCCGACATCCACCCCGCCGGTTATCCGACCGTGGTCGCCGAAGAACAATTGGGCAAGACCCTGGTCGCCGAAAGTGACGGCAAGCTGACCTTCAAGATGTTCCCTGGCGGCGTGCTCGGCTCGGAAAAGGAAGTGGTCGAACAGGCCCAGGTCGGCGCGATCCAGATGGCCCGGGTCAGCCTCGGCATCGTCGGCCCGGTGGTGCCGGACGTGAACGTGTTCAACATGCCGTTCGTGTTCCGTGACCAGGCGCACATGCGCAAGATCATCGACGGTGAAATCGGTGACGAGATCCTCGACAAGATCACTCAATCCGAATTCAACCTCGTCGCCCTGGCGTGGATGGACGGCGGCACGCGCAACATCTACACCAAGAAACCGGTGCGCAGCCTGGCAGACCTCAAGGGCATGAAAATCCGCGTGCAGGGCAATCCGATGTTCATCGAAACCATCAATGCCATGGGCGGCAACGGGATCGCCATGGACACCGGTGAAATCTTCAGCGCCCTGCAGACCGGGGTCATCGACGGTGCCGAAAACAATCCGCCGACCCTGCTCGAACACAACCATTACCAGAACGCCAAGTTCTACAGCCTGACCGGGCATCTGATCCTGCCCGAGCCCATCGTGATGTCGAAAATCACCTGGGAAAAACTCACCCCGGATCAGCAGACGCTGGTGAAGAAAGCCGCCAAGGCTGCGCAGGCCCAGGAGCGCACGCTGTGGGACGCCAAATCCGCCAGCAGTGAAGAAAAACTCAAGGCCGCCGGTGTCGAGTTCATCACCGTCGACAAACAGCCCTTCTACGAGGCCACCGCCTCGATCCGCGAGAAATACGGCGCACCTTACGCCGACCTGCTCAAACGCATCGAAGCCGTTCAGTAACCCTCCCTGTCCTTGCACAAAGGCCCGGCAGCGCTGACGTCGCCTGATGTCGGCGGCTGCCCGGTTACGGTGGAACCCGATGAAGAATCTGTTGCTGCGCTTCAACGACATGCTGTACATGACCTGCATCTGGGTCGCCGGCCTGTCGGTATTGACCATTTCCCTGATCATTCCCTGGGGCGTGTTTGCCCGTTACGTACTCGGTACCGGTTCAAGCTGGCCGGAGCCCACCGCGATCCTGCTGATGATGGTGTTTACCTTCATCGGCGCTGCTGCCAGCTATCGCGCCGGTGCACACATGGCGGTGGCGATGCTCACCGACCGTATGCCGCCGCATCTGCGCAAAACCATGAGCATCCTCTCTCAGCTGCTAATGGCAACCATCTGCCTGTTCATGACCATTTGGGGGAGCAAGCTCTGTCTGTCGACCTGGAACCAGTTCATGAGTGCGATGCCGACCTTACGGGTCGGCATTACTTACATGCCGATACCGCTCGGCGGCGCGCTGACGCTGGTGTTCGTCCTGGAGAAACTCTTGCTCGGTGATCAGAGCAACCGGCGCGTCGTGCGTTTCGATCTGGTCGAAGAAAGCGAAGGAGCTGCCTGATGGACGCACTGATTCTGCTGGGCAGTTTTATCGCGCTGATCCTGATCGGCATGCCGGTCGCCTACGCCTTGGGCCTGTCGGCACTGATCGGTGCGTGGTGGATCGACATCCCGTTCCAGGCCCTGATGATCCAGGTTGCTGGCGGGGTGAACAAATTTTCGCTGCTGGCGATCCCGTTCTTCGTCCTGGCCGGGGCGATCATGGCCGAGGGTGGCATGTCGCGCCGACTGGTGGCGTTTGCCGGGGTGCTGGTGGGTTTCGTGCGTGGTGGCCTGTCGCTGGTCAATATCATGGCGTCGACCTTTTTCGGCGCGATTTCCGGCTCGTCGGTGGCCGACACCGCGTCGGTGGGTTCGGTGCTGATCCCGGAAATGGAGCGCAAAGGCTACCCTCGGGAATTCTCTACAGCGGTCACCGTCAGCGGTTCGGTACAGGCTCTGCTGACCCCGCCCAGTCACAACTCGGTGCTCTACTCGCTGGCCGCCGGCGGCACCGTTTCCATTGCTTCGCTGTTCATGGCCGGCGTGGTGCCGGGCCTGCTGATGAGCGCGTGCCTGATGGTGTTGTGCCTGATATTTGCGCGCAAACGCGAATACCCCAAGGGCGAAGTGATCCCGCTGCGCGAAGCCCTGAAAATTTGCGGCGAAGCGTTGTGGGGCCTGATGGCGATGGTGATCATTCTCGGCGGGATTCTGTCGGGGATCTTCACGGCCACCGAGTCGGCGGCCATCGCCGTGCTGTGGTCGTTTTTCGTCACCATGTTCATTTACCGCGACTACAAATGGAGTGAGCTGCCGAAACTGATGCATCGCACGGTGCGCACCATTTCCATCGTGATGATCCTGATCGGCTTCGCCGCCAGCTTCGGCTACATCATGACCCTGATGCAGATCCCGGCGAAAATCACCACGCTGTTCCTGACCCTGTCCGATAACCGCTACGTGATCCTGATGTGCATCAACGTCATGCTGCTGTTGCTCGGCACCGTGATGGACATGGCACCGCTGATTCTGATCCTCACACCGATCCTGATGCCGGTGATTCTCGGTATCGGCGTCGACCCGGTGCAGTTCGGCATGATCATGCTGGTCAACCTCGGTATCGGTCTGATAACGCCGCCCGTGGGAGCGGTGCTGTTCGTGGGTTCGGCGGTGGGCAAGGTCAGTATCGAAAGCACGGTGAAGGCGCTGCTGCCCTTCTACGCGGTGCTGTTCCTGGTGTTGATGCTGGTGACTTATGTTCCGGCGCTGTCGCTGTGGCTGCCGCATCTGGTGTTGTAACGACCTCGGCACGGGCAAAAAAAAGGCTCCCGAAAACGGAGCCTTTTTCATTGCCGGGTACACCTCAGGCGCGCAGCAGCATGTAACCCGCCACCACCAGGCACACACTGGCAAATCCTACCTGCAACGTCCGCGCGGGCACCCGTGCGCAGAGCTTGCGGCCGATAATCATGCCGACGATGCTCGCCACGATGAACGCCGCGCCCAAGTGATCGATCCGCACCCCGGCATGGAACGCGCCGATCACACCAATGGCGGAGATCAGGCTGATAACCATCAAGGACGTGGCGACGATGCCACGCATCTGCACATCAGTCAGTTGCTTGAACGCCGGCACGATCAGAAACCCACCGCCAACGCCGAGCAGCCCCGACACGACGCCGGTGACCGCCCCCAGTGCCGCAAGGGTTGCGGTGCATTTGGCGGTCCAGTCGAAACGGCCGGTCTGTTCATTGAGCATGCAGTTCTTCTGGCCCCAACTGGCGTGACCATGATCGCTCGGCCCCTCTTGCTGGCGTTCGCGGCGCAGCATGCGCCAGGCCACCATCACCATCAGCAGACTGAACAGGATCATCAGAACCTTTTCCGGCAGCTGATGAGCGAAGTAGATGCCCAGCGGCGAAAATACCGCCCCGAGTGCGGCGATCAACAGCGCCGCGCGGTAGCGCACCAGTCCATGACGCAAACCATCGATGGCCCCGACCGCCGCCGCACTGCCCACGGCGAACAGCGCGACCGGCGCCGCCTGCGTCATCGTCCAGCCCAGACCAAGCACCAGCGCCGGCACCGCGAGAATCCCGCCACCGGCCCCGGTCAGCCCGAGGATCAATCCCATCACCACGCCAAACAGACTTGCCAGCAACATAGGGAGTTCTCAGTCGACTTTGGACAGACTCGTCAACCACTCACGGCCCTTGAGCATGCCGTTCCAGTAGAACCACGGCAGCAGCGTCGCCTTCAGCCACCAAGCGGAACGGCGCGGCACGGTCGGGTCGAGGGGAAAGGTCGGGAGCAATTTTCCGCCATAGCCGAACTCGGCGAGGATCACCTTGCCCTTCTCCACCGTCAGCGGGCAGGAACCGTAGCCGTCGTACTTCAGCGGCAGCGCCAGTTCCTTGCGCAGGGCCAGCAGGTTTTCCGCCACCACCACGACCTGCTTGCGCACTGCCGCTGCTGTTTTCGCATTGGTGGTGCCGCAAATATCGCCCAGGGCAAACACTTCGGGATAACGGGGATGTTGCAGGGTGTGCGGGTTGACCTCGCACCAGCCGCCAGCGTCCGCCAACGGACTTTGCGCTATGAAATCCGGCGAGACCTGTGGCGGGACGACGTGCAGCAGATCGAAAGTCTTGGCCTGACGAGTGACGTTGCCGTCCGCGTCCTTGACGTCGAACCAGGCGGTTTTCGCCGGGCCGTCGACCTTCACCAGATTGGCGTTGAACGCCAGCCGCGCATTGTATTTTTCGATGTACTTCATCAACGGCGGTACGAAGGTAGGGACGCCGAACAGTGCGGCACCGGCCAGGTTGAATTCCACATCGATGTTGCTCAGCACGTTGCGCTTGAGCCAGTGATCGCAGGACAGGTACAGCGCCTTTTGCGGTGCGCCGGCGCACTTGATAGGGATCGGCGGCTGGGTGAACAGCGCTTTGCCGCCGCGCATTTTCTGCACCTGATCCCAGGTGTATTGCGCGTGCTGATAGCTGTAGTTGGAGGTGACGCCGTGCTGCCCGAGACTTTCCTGCAGGCCTTCGATCTTCTCCCACGCCAGACGCAGACCGGGGCAGACGATCAGGTTCTGATAGGTGACGGTACGTTGATCGTTGAGGGTGAGGCGGCGCTGGTCGGGGTCAATGCCGGTCACTGCAGCCTGAATCCAGGTGGCCTGACGTGGCATCACTTTATTCATCGGTCGGGCAGTGTCTTTGGCATCAAAGGCGCCACCGCCGACCAGCGTCCACGCCGGCTGGTAGTAATGCAGGGTGCTCGGCTCGATGACCGTGATGTTCAGGCCGGGATCGCGCTTTAGCAGGCTCGCGACAAAGCCGATACCGGCAGTGCCGCCGCCGATGACCACGATGTCCGCACTGATGGATGGGCCCCAGTGTTGATCGTTCATTGTTTGTTCCTTATGGCTGCACGCAAGGATAGCCGGGTCTATTGCGCCCAGCTTTTGAGCACGGCTCCGCAGTAGAGTCCCGAGAGGGTTTTCATCACCTGGATCACTTCGTGACTGGCGAGACCGTAAAAAATGTACTTGCCTTCACGACGGGTCGCGACCAGCCCTTCATCGCGCAGGATGCCCAGTTGCTGGGACAGGGTCGGTTGACGCACGCCGGTCATTTTCTCCAGCTCGCCGACGTTGCGCTCGCCTTGGGTCAACTGACACAGGATCAACAGCCGATCCTCATTGGCCAGTGCCTTGAGCAGCGAACAAGCCTTGGAGGCCGAGGCCCGAAGTTGGGCGACTTCACATTCGGTCAGACTGGATTGCATTTGCAGGATGCCTTCAACGTCACTTAAGCTGCGGACATTATGTGTTTACATAAAGTGTTGCAACCCACGACTGACTTTTCGTCCTCTGCCACAGGTTCATGTCCATGCCCGCGTTGATTGAAGCCTTTCTCGACCCCGCCTCCTCGACCTACAGCTACGTGGTCTACGAAGCCGATGGCGGGCAGTGCGCGATCGTCGATCCGGTGCTCGATTACGACGGCGCCGCCGGCCGCACCTGCACGGCTCAGGCGGACAAGATCATCGCCTTCGTACGCGCCCATAACCTGCAAGTGCAGTGGCTGCTGGAAACCCACGCCCACGCCGATCACTTGTCCGCCGCGCCCTATCTGCGCCGGGAACTGGGGGGCAAGATCGCCATTGGCGAGTCGATCAGCAAAGTGCAGAACGTATTCAAGGCGCTGTTCAACCTGGAACCGGAATTTCGCGTCGATGGTTCGCAATTCGATCATCTGTTCGCGCCGAACGAGTCATTCAGGATCGGCAATCTCAAGGCCACCGCCCTGCACGTCCCCGGCCACACCCCGGCGGACATGGCCTATTTGATCGATGGCGAGCAGATTCTGGTCGGCGATACGTTGTTCATGCCCGACGTCGGCACCGCCCGTTGCGACTTTCCCGGTGGCAACGCGCATCAATTGTTCAATTCGATTCACAAGCTGCTGGCCTTCCCTGCCAGCGTGAAGCTCTACGTCTGCCACGACTATCCACCCGAAAGTCGCCAGGCACAGTGCCAGACTACTGTCGGTGAACAGCGCAAAAGCAATATCCATGTGCATGACGGCATCGATGAAGCCACGTTCGTTGAAATGCGCACGCGACGAGATGCCGGTTTGGGCATGCCTACGCTATTGCTGCCGGCGATTCAGGTGAATGTGCGGGCGGGGGATTTTCCGGCGGCGGAAGATAACGGCGTTGTATACCTGAAGATTCCGCTCAACAAACTGTAATCAACTGATCGGAAGCGGGACGCGGAGCGTCCATGGCGGCATTCCCACCCAGAGCGTAGGAACGATCATCTTCAAGCACCCAATGTCAAACCGTTCGCCGGCAACGGCAACGCCGTCTTGTAGCGCACCTGCTTGAGCGCAAAGCTCGACCGAATGTTGGCCACGCCCGGCACCTTGGTCAAAAAGTCCATCATGAACCGTTCAAGCGCCTGAATGGTCGGCACCAGCACCCGGATCAGATAGTCCGGGTCGCCGGCCATCAAGTAGCACTCCATGACCTCCGGGCGATCGGAAATCGCCTCTTCGAAATGCTGCAGGGCCTCTTCCACCTGCTTCTCGAGGCTGACGTGAATGAAGACGTTGACGTGCAGCCCCAGCAGGTCGGCATCCAGCAGGGTCACCTGCTCGCGGATCAGCCCCAGTTCCTCCATCGCCTTGACCCGGTTGAAGCACGGCGTCGGCGACAGATTGACCGAACGGGCCAGGTCGGCGTTGGTGATGCGCGCGTTCTCTTGAAGGCTGTTGAGAATGCCGATATCGGTACGGTCCAGTTTGCGCATGAGACAAAACCACCTGTTTTTTATGTTTATGCAGAATTTCTATCTGCAAATGATCTTCAGCGCAACGAAACAGAGAGAAATATTCTTCTTGGCCGGGCCTATGATTGTTGTAGGACAAGATTTCTTTTATCGAAGAATGACTGCCAGCTCACTACAAGAAATTCACAAGATCGAGCGTAGAAGCCATGACCCAAGCGTATGAACCGCTGCGTCTGCACGTCCCTGAACCCTCGGGCCGCCCAGGCTGCAAAACCGATTTCTCCTACCTGCATCTGACCGATGCCGGCACGGTGCGCAAACCTTCCATCGACGTAGAACCGGCCGACACCGCCGACCTGGCCCGTGGCCTGATCCGCGTGCTCGACGACCAGGGCAACGCCCTCGGCCCATGGGCCGAAAACGTGCCGGTCGAGATCCTGCGCAAAGGCATGCGTGCCATGCTCAAGACCCGGATCTACGACAACCGCATGGTGGTCGCCCAGCGTCAGAAAAAAATGTCGTTTTACATGCAGAGCCTCGGCGAAGAAGCCATCGGCAGCGCCCAGGCCCTGGCCTTGAACATCGACGACATGTGCTTCCCGACCTACCGCCAGCAAAGCATCCTGATGGCTCGCGACGTGCCATTGGTCGACCTGATCTGCCAACTGCTGTCCAACGAGCGCGATCCGCTCAAGGGCCGTCAGCTGCCGATCATGTATTCGGTCAAGGACGCGGGTTTCTTCACCATTTCCGGCAACCTCGCCACTCAATTCATTCAAGGCGTGGGCTGGGGCATGGCCTCGGCGATCAAGGGCGACACCAAAATCGCCTCGGCCTGGATCGGCGACGGCGCCACCGCCGAATCGGACTTCCACACCGCCCTCACCTTCGCTCACGTCTACCGTGCGCCCGTAATCCTCAACGTGGTCAACAACCAGTGGGCGATTTCGACCTTCCAGGCCATTGCCGGTGGTGAAGCCACCACCTTCGCCGGACGCGGCGTCGGTTGCGGCATCGCCTCGCTGCGTGTTGACGGCAACGATTTCTACGCGGTCTACGCCGCCTCCGCCTGGGCTGCCGAACGCGCTCGCCGCAACCTTGGCCCGACCATGATCGAATGGGTCACCTACCGCGCCGGCCCGCACTCGACCTCCGACGATCCGTCCAAATACCGTCCTGCCGACGACTGGAGCCACTTCCCGCTGGGCGACCCGATTGCCCGCCTGAAACAGCACCTGATCAAGGTCGGCCACTGGTCGGAAGAAGAGCACGCCGCCGTCAGCGCCGAGCTCGAAGCCGAAGTGATCGCGGCGCAGAAACAGGCCGAACAGTACGGCACCCTCGCCGGCGGCCAGATTCCGAGCGCCGCGACCATGTTCGAAGACGTCTACAAAGAGATGCCGGAGCACTTGAAGCGCCAGCGTCAGCAGTTGGGGATCTGACATGAACGATCACAACAACAATATTCAGTTGGAAACCGCCATGACCACGACCACCATGACCATGATCCAGGCCCTGCGCTCGGCCATGGATGTGATGCTTGAGCGTGACGACAACGTCGTGGTGTTCGGCCAGGACGTCGGCTACTTCGGCGGCGTGTTCCGCTGCACCGAAGGCCTGCAGACCAAGTACGGCACCTCGCGGGTGTTCGACGCGCCGATCTCCGAAAGCGGCATCGTCGGCGTCGCCGTGGGCATGGGTGCTTATGGCTTGCGTCCAGTCGCCGAAATTCAGTTCGCCGACTACGTGTACCCGGCGTCCGACCAGATCATTTCCGAAGCCGCCCGTCTGCGTTATCGCTCGGCCGGCGAGTTCACCGCGCCGATGACCCTGCGCATGCCTTGCGGCGGCGGCATCTACGGCGGCCAGACCCACAGCCAGAGCATCGAGGCGATGTTCACTCAGGTCTGCGGCCTGCGCACCGTCATGCCGTCCAACCCGTATGACGCCAAAGGCCTGCTGATCGCCTCCATCGAAAACGATGACCCGGTGATCTTCCTCGAGCCGAAACGCCTGTACAACGGCCCGTTCGACGGCCACCACGACCGCCCGGTAACCCCGTGGTCGAAACACCCGGCCGCGCAAGTACCGGACGGTTACTACACCGTGCCGCTGGACGTTGCCGCCATCACTCGTCCGGGCAAGGACGTGACCGTGCTGACCTACGGCACCACTGTTTACGTGTCGCAAGTCGCCGCCGAAGAAAGCGGCGTTGATGCGGAGGTCATCGACCTGCGCAGCCTGTGGCCGCTGGACCTGGAAACCATCGTCAAATCCGTGAAGAAAACCGGCCGTTGCGTCGTGGTTCACGAAGCCACCCGCACCTGCGGTTTCGGCGCCGAACTGGTGTCGCTGGTGCAAGAGCATTGCTTCCACTACCTGGAAGCGCCGATCGAACGCGTCACCGGTTGGGACACCCCCTACCCGCACGCGCAGGAGTGGGCGTATTTCCCTGGGCCGTCCCGAGTGGGCGCGGCGCTGAAACGGGTCATGGAGGTCTGAATGGGCACGCACGTTATCAAGATGCCGGACATCGGCGAAGGCATCGCAGAAGTAGAACTGTCGCAGTGGCACGTCAAGGTCGGCGACCTGGTCGTTGAAGATCAGGTGCTGGCGGATGTGATGACCGACAAGGCGATGGTCGATATTCCCTCGCCGGTACACGGCAAGGTGATTGCGTTGGGCGGTCAGCCGGGTGAAGTGATGGCGGTCGGCAGTATCCTGATCAGCATCGAGGTTGAAGGCGCCGGCAATCTGAAGGAGTCGGACAAACCGGCGCCTGTTGCGGCGAAAGAGGCACCTGCCGCACCCAAAGTTGAAGCGGTCGTTGAAAGCAAACCTGCTGTGACCGCACCGCGTCCGGCGGCTGCCGTTTGCCAGGGCCCGATGGTTGCCCGCGAAGCCGATGAGCGCCCGCTGGCCTCGCCGGCCGTGCGCAAACATGCGCTGGATCTGGGCATTCAATTGCGTCTGGTGCGCGGCTCCGGCCCGGCCGGTCGCGTATTGCACGAAGACCTTGAGGCCTATCTGGCACAGGGTCAGTCGAACGCTTCGGCGCCGGTCGCTGCCGCGTACACCCAGCGTAACGATGAAGAACAGATTCAAGTGATCGGTATGCGCCGCAAGATTGCCCAGCGCATGCAGGACGCCACTCAGCGTGCCGCTCATTTCAGTTATGTCGAGGAAATCGACGTCACTGCGATTGAAGAACTGCGTGCCCACCTGAACGAAAAACACGGTGCCAGTCGTGGCAAGCTGACCTTGCTGCCATTCCTGGTGCGCGCGTTGGTCGTCGCTCTGCGCGACTTCCCGCAGATGAACGCCCGTTACGACGACGAAGCCCAGGTCATCACCCGCCTCGGCGCGGTGCATGTCGGCGTCGCCACCCAAAGCGATGTCGGCCTGATGGTGCCGGTGGTGCGTCATGCCGAGGCGCGCAGCCTGTGGGACAGCGCGGCGGAAATCTCCCGCCTAGCCACCGCCGCCCGCAATGGCAAGGCCAGCCGCGATGAACTGTCCGGCTCGACCATCACCCTGACCAGTCTCGGCGCCCTTGGCGGCATCGTCAGCACTCCGGTGCTGAATCTGCCGGAAGTGGCGATCGTCGGCGTCAACAAAATCGTCGAACGCCCAATGGTCGTCAAAGGTCAGGTGGTGATCCGCAAGATGATGAACCTCTCCAGCTCCTTCGATCACCGCGTGGTCGACGGCATGGACGCGGCGCTCTTCATCCAGGCCATTCGTGGTCTGCTCGAACAACCCGCGACCCTGTTTGTGGAGTGATGGCATGCAAACTCTGAACACCACGCTGCTGATCATCGGCGGCGGCCCCGGCGGTTACGTGACGGCCATTCGCGCCGGGCAACTGGGCATTTCGACCATTCTGGTCGAGGGCGAATCGCTGGGCGGCACCTGCCTGAACATCGGCTGTATTCCGTCGAAAGCGCTGATTCATGTGGCCGAACAGTTTCATCAGACTCAACACCACAATCAGCATTCGGCACTGGGCATCAGCGTTTCGGCGCCGACCCTCGACATCAGCAAAAGCGTCGAGTGGAAGGACGGCATCGTCGATCGCCTGACCACTGGCGTCGCCGCCCTGCTGAAGAAAAACAAGGTTCAGGTCTTCAACGGCTGGGCCAAGGTCATCGACGGCAAGACCGTTGAAGTCGGCGATACCCGCATCCAGTGCGAGCATCTGGTGCTGGCCACCGGTTCGACAAGCGTCAACCTGCCGATCCTGCCGATTGGCGGGCCGATCATTTCGTCGACCGAAGCACTGGCACCGAAGTCGGTACCGAAACGCCTGATCGTGGTCGGCGGTGGTTACATCGGTCTGGAGCTGGGCATTGCCTACCGCAAGCTCGGTGCCGAGGTCAGCGTGGTCGAGGCGCAGGATCGCATCCTGCCAGCCTACGACGCAGAACTGACCCAACCGGTGCACGACGCGCTGAAGCAACTGGGCGTGAAGCTGTACCTCAAGCACAGCGTGCTGGGTTTCGACGGGACGTTGCAGGTGCGCGATCCGAACGGCGACACCCTGAACCTGGAAACCGATCAGGTGCTGGTGGCCGTTGGTCGCAAACCCAACACCCAGGGCTGGAACCTTGAAGCGCTGAACCTGGACATGAACGGCTCGGCGATCAAGATCGACAGCCGCTGCCAGACCAGCATGCGCAACGTCTACGCCATCGGCGACCTGAGCGGCGAGCCGATGCTGGCTCACCGCGCCATGGCACAGGGCGAGATGGTTGCCGAACTGATCAGCGGCAAGACCCGCGAATTCAACCCGACCGCCATCGCTGCCGTGTGCTTCACCGACCCGGAACTGGTAGTGGTCGGCAAGACGCCGGACGAAGCCAAGGCGGCGGGACTGGACTGCATCGTGTCGAACTTCCCGTTCGCGGCCAATGGTCGGGCGATGACGCTGGAATCGAAAACCGGCTTCGTGCGGGTGGTCGCTCGTCGGGACAATCATGTGATTGTCGGCTGGCAGGCGGTCGGTGTCGGGGTATCCGAACTGTCGACTGCGTTCGCGCAAAGCCTGGAAATGGGTGCGCGACTGGAAGACATCGGCGGCACCATCCATGCGCACCCGACCCTGGGTGAAGCGGTGCAGGAAGCGGCGTTGCGTGCGCTTGGGCATGCGTTGCACCTGTAACGCTCGGTCGCAGATCGTTCCCACGCTCCGCGTGGGAATGCCTCCACGGACGCTCCGCGTTCGGCTGTTGGGACGCAGAGCGTCCCGGACTGCATTCCCACGCAGAGCCTGGGAACGATCAAAGGCAGAGATTTCGGGCTGCGAAACCGCTCAAGAATGAAGTATTGTTGTGCCCATCCAAAAAAACGTCAGAAGCCTTGAACCGCTTCGGCGGTTGTTCAGTGATAGAGGGTGTCATGGGTAACGAAAGCATCAACTGGGACAAGCTGGGTTTTGACTACATCAAGACCGACAAACGCTATCTGTCGTACTTTCGCAACGGCGAGTGGGACAAAGGCACCCTGACCGAAGACAACGTACTGCACATCAGCGAAGGCTCCACTGCCCTTCACTATGGCCAGCAATGCTTCGAAGGCCTGAAGGCCTATCGTTGCAAGGACGGCTCGATCAACCTGTTCCGTCCGGACCAGAACGCCGCACGCATGCAACGCAGCTGCGCCCGCCTGCTGATGCCGCATGTGTCCACCGAGCAGTTCATCGAAGCGTGCAAGGAAGTGGTTCGCGCCAACGAGCGCTTCATCCCGCCTTACGGCACCGGCGGCGCGCTGTACCTGCGTCCGTTCGTGATCGGCGTGGGTGACAACATCGGCGTGCGTACCGCACCTGAGTTCATCTTCTCGGTGTTCGCGATCCCGGTCGGTGCCTACTTCAAGGGCGGCCTGACCCCGCACAACTTCCAGATCTCCACCTTCGACCGCGCCGCGCCACAAGGCACCGGTGCCGCCAAGGTCGGTGGCAACTACGCCGCCAGCCTGATGCCGGGCTCCCAGGCCAAGAAAGCGCACTTCGCTGACGCCATCTACCTGGATCCGCTGACCCACAAGAAGATCGAGGAAGTCGGTTCGGCCAACTTCTTCGGGATTACCCACGACAACAAGTTCGTAACCCCGAACTCGCCGTCGGTACTGCCGGGTATCACCCGTCTGTCGCTGATCGAACTGGCCAAGTCCCGCCTGGGTCTGGAAGTGGTCGAAGGCGACGTGTTCATCGACAAGCTGTCGGACTTCAAGGAAGCCGGTGCCTGCGGTACCGCTGCGGTGATCACCCCGATCGGCGGCATCAGCTACAACGACCACCTGCACGTGTTCCACAGCGAAACCGAAGTCGGCCCTGTGACCCAGAAGCTCTACAAAGAGCTGACCGGTGTGCAGACCGGCGACATCGAAGCGCCAGCAGGCTGGATCGTCAAGGTTTGATCTGACGGCCAGATGCACAAAAGCCCCCATCGAGTGATCGATGGGGGCTTTTTCATTCGTCCCGTTCACTAACCTTCATGGCAATCCGCTTGCCCGCGCGACCGGCAATCCCGCTCGCCTGTCCGTTCTGCTGCTTGCCCATGCGCGCCTGGGTAATCAATCCGGGAATCAGCTCCCCCTCCGGCAGGTTCTTCCAGAACCGCGTCGGCAAATGCCCTTGCATGACTTTCTCGTTCAACCGCGCCGGGTTGAAGATGTGGCTGTAGTACGTCAGCCATAAATCACCGTGGGGATCATCGACCTTCTGCGCCAGTTGCTGCCATTCCAGCGGGCACTGGCGTTGATGGATCAGTTGTTCGCCATCGTAATAAACCCCGTCGCGGGGTGTGGCGATCAGCCAACGATGCCGGCCCATGCGCCCGATGAAGTGTTCGCTGGCACTGTGCAGGATGTCGTGGGCTGGTTCGTGCCACGCGACGTATTGTGGGCCCGGCTGTTCTGGCGGGCGCTCGATGAAGCGCACGAACGCATGCAGATGATGGGCTTCGCGCTGCACCTGCTTGATCCGCCGCTGCAACTCGCTGCCCAGTTTGTCGCCGGCCATCATTGCGGTGCGGTCGCCGTGGCTGACTCGCCACAGCACTTCATACAGCAGACTCCAGCGTTGATCGCCCCGGTATCGAGATGCTTGTTCCAGGGTGTCGAGCAATGCACGCGGAATCCGCGCCTGAAACGGCCCCTGCCCTTCGGGCACCGATACGTCACTGGCGAACAGATCGCTCACGCCTTCCGACGCCCAGCTCACCAGACTCGGGTCGATTTCATGGCTGAGCAGCCAGCGCGCCTGCTGGCGCCAGGTATCGAACAGGTCGTCGCAATCGAGATTGATCATCCCCACAGCCCCATCTGTTGCGGCATCGGCCGGTCGCGCAGTTGCTGATAGAGCATCTGGCTGGTGACTTCTGCCTGCTGCGGGTGGTAATCGCTGGTGATGATGAACGGTTTGGCCTTGGCCAGCACACAACGCATACGCGCCACGTCTTCGTAGCGAATGCGCCGCTGCCGACGCAGCTCCACCAGACGTTCGGTAGTGCGCAGGCCGATGCCGGGAATGCGTGAGATCAACGCCGGTTCGGCGCGGTTGAGATCCAGAGGGAATACCTCACGATTCTGCAGCGCCCAGGCCAGTTTCGGATCGATATCCAACGCCAGATTGCCCGGCCCCTGAAGCAACTCACCGGCGGTATAGCCATAACCGCGCAACAGAAAATCCGCCTGATACAAGCGGTGCTCGCGCATCAGTGGCGGCGCGGCCAGCGGCACGCTTTTCGGGCTGTCGGGAATCGGGCTAAACGCCGAGTAATAGACCCGACGCAGGCGGAAGTTACCGTAGAGCGCCTGAGCGCTGTGCAGGATGGTGCTGTCGTCGGTGTCATCGGCACCGACGATCATTTGCGTGCTCTGCCCGGCCGGGGCGAACTTCGGTGCACGGGGTTCGTTGAGCACCGTCTGCACACCGGTGTAGATGGTGTTCATCGCCTGCTTGATCGAACCGATCTGCTTCTCCGGCGCGAGGGTTTGCAGGCTGGCATCGGTGGGCAATTCGATGTTGACGCTCAAGCGGTCGGCGTAGCGCCCGGCCTCTTCGATCAGCGCAGGATCCGCATCGGGAATGGTCTTGAGATGAATGTAGCCACGGAACTCATGCTCTTCGCGCAACAGCTTCGCGACACGCACCAGTTGCTCCATGGTGTAGTCCGCCGAACGAATGATCCCCGAGCTAAGAAACAACCCGCTGACGCAATTGCGCCGGTAGAAATCCAGGGTCAGCGTCACCACTTCCTCGGGCGTGAAACGCGCACGCGGCACGTCGCTGGAGCGGCGGTTGACGCAGTACTGGCAGTCGTAGAGACAGAAATTGGTCAGCAGCACCTTGAGCAGCGACACGCAACGCCCGTCCGGCGTGTAGCTGTGGCAGATGCCCATGCCATCGGTCGAACCCAGCCCGCTTTTGCCCTCGGAACTGCGCTTGGGCGCGCCGCTGCTGGCGCAGGAGGCATCGTACTTGGCGGCGTCGGCGAGGATGCTGAGCTTGTCGATGATTTGCATGGCACGGACTCGATACTGTTCGCATATACAGTATAGAGAGCGTTTGACTCATACAAGATGCAATACCGTTCTTCGTCGGAATGTCGCGCTGCTACAGACAGGTCATTTTGACTCATAGGAAGTCAGATTGACTCGATATCACGAAGGTCATAATGACTATCAAATCTGCGCAGCCCTTGATATTCAAGGCTGTCCGGCATGGCCCGAAAATTGTCTGGTTCCCCGTAGCCATTTTGGCTGAAGACCAAAAACGGGAGTTGAACATGGATCAGGTTTTTCAGGGCAAGCTTGCCGTCATCACCGGCGCCAGTTCAGGCATAGGCCTGGCCGTTACCGAACGCCTGCTGAATCAAGGCGCACGCGTGTTGGCCATGTCGCGAAAGCTCGGCGCACTGGCCGAACTGCTTGAGCGGTATCCGCAGCAACTGGTCTGGCAACCCGGCGATGTCACTCAAGCAACCGACCTTGCCGCTTTGGCCGATCAGGCTGCGAGCGTGGGCCCGGTAAGTTTCGTGGTACCCAACGCCGGCATTGCGGAATTGGCCGACGGGCTCGACAGCTCGGCATTCGATCGCCAATGGGCTGTGAACGGCGCCGGCGCCCTCAACACGCTGGCCGCCCTGCGCCCGCACCTTGCAGACGAGACTTCAGTGGTGTTCATCGGTACTTTTCTGGCCCAAATCAGTTTCGCGGGACTGGCCGCCTACATCGCGTCAAAAGCGGCGTTGATCGCCCATGCCCGAACCCTTGCGGTCGAGCTGGCACCCCATGGCGTGCGCATCAATTGCGTCTCTCCCGGCCCGACCGCGACGCCGATCTGGTCAACGCTGGGCCTGAGTGACGAAGCGCTCGGCGACGTGGCCCAAGGCGTCAACAAACGGCTTTTGAGCGGGCAGTTTCTCGAACCTGCGGCGGTGGCCGACGTCATTCTGTTCCAACTGGGCAACGGTGCTCGTGGCGTCATCGGTCAGGATTGGGTGGTCGATAGCGGTTATACCCTGAGCTAACGCGCATGCACCGATCCGGGCGTGGAATCCGTCATCTGGCGGCCTGACGATTCCCGCCCGGACTCCGGCAAAACCAGACCCCAGCGCGACGCCAGTTCCCGGCGCCCCTGCACCGTCAACGTCAGCGCCCGACTGTCCAGATCCTGCGTCACCCATTTGCGCTTCAACTGCAACTACGCGGCCCCGAGCGAACCACCCAAGTGCGGCCGGCGCATGCTCCAGTCCAGACACGTCGGCACCAATGTCAGGGGCAAAGGCCAGCGATGACGATTGCCAGCGACGATCAGTGAAATCCTCGCCCACGACATCGACCTGAAGCGGTTCGCCTGGCATTACCGCCCTTCGCTGAACGGGCGAATTCCGCTGTTCAGCGAAGTACGGGCTTAGGCGCTGCGCAATTCGATCGTAAGGTGCGACAGCTCATGCACCGGCGCCAGCCGCTCGCGAATCGCTTCAGCAGTCACGCCAGCCGCGGCGACTACGCTGACAATCGCCGCCCGCGCCTGCGGGCCGACCTGCCAGACGTGCAGGTCGCTGATGCGTACGTCGTCGGAGGTTTCCAGCAGCTCGCGGATCTCCTCGGCCACCGGCTCATCGGTGGTATCGAGCAGCACGGCGGCGCTGTCGCGCATCAGGTTCCAGGCCCATTTGGCGATGACGATGGAACCGATGATGCCCATCACCGGGTCCATCCAGACCCAGCCCAGATAGCGCCCGGCAAGTAGCGCGGCAATCGCCAGCACCGACGTCAACGCATCGGCGAGTACGTGCACGTAAGCTGAACGCAGGTTGTTGTCGTGATGGTGCTGATGGCCATGATCGTGGCTATGACCATGGTCATGATGACCATGATGGCCGGCCAGCAGAAACGCGCTGAGCAGGTTGACGCCCAGGCCGACCAGGGCAATCAAGGTAGCTTCGCCGAACGCCACGCTGGTTGGCTGGAACAGACGGAAAACCGATTCCCCCGCAATGCCCAGCGACACCAGCCCCAGCACCATCGCCGAGGCAAAACCCGCCAGATCACCAACCTTGCCGGTGCCGAAACTGTAGCGCCGGTTGTTGGCGTTGCGCCGGGCAAAACCATAGGCCGCCGCCGCGATGCCCAAGGCACCAGCGTGGGTCGCCATGTGGAAACCGTCGGCCAGCAGCGCCATGGAACCGGTGAGATAACCGGCGGCAATTTCGCCAATCATCATCACGAACGTCAGCGCCACCACCCACAAGGTTCGGCGGGCGTTGTCGTCGTGGGATGCACCGAGGAACTGGTGATCGTGGGAAAACGTTTCAGCCTTGAGTGTCATGGCGTGGTTGCTCACTTGGAATAACGGCGAATGGCCTGCAGCAACTCTTCCACGCCTTGGGCACGGGCTTCATCGCTGAGATCAGGATGGGCGACATGCTCGCGGGCGTGGGCCTCGATGAACTGCTCCATCAGGCCGTTGATCGCCCCGCGAACCGCCGCCATCAGGTGCAGCGTCTTGGCGCAATCTGCCTCGGACTCCAGCGCCCGTTCAACCGCCTGAACCTGCCCGGCAATGCGCCGGACCCGGTTAAGCAACTCCCCTTTGTGTTCGTGTGTGTGCGACATACCTATACCCCCTACCCCTATATGGCGAGCATAGTCGCTGTTCGGATTGAAAGGGGCAAGGTCTGTTTTCGACCGCCCGTCGCGGCCTGAAATTTTGACGTGAAAGGATTGAGGCGGAGCGTCAGACGGTGCCGCCTCTGGAAGGCTTTTCAGATGCAGGGCCGTTGGGACCCCTTGTCTGTCAGGCCCATTGCAGCGGCGGGGACGACGAGAAACAGAGGTCTACGTCCAGTTTTGCAGCGGCCGACAAGTTGACCAGCGCATCCAGCGAGAACTTGTCGATTTTGCCGTTGAGTACGTCGTTGAGACGCGGCTGAGTGATGCCAAGACGCTTGGCCGCCTCTTTCTGAGGGAGCTCCCAGGCACGAATCGTTTCGCAAAGCGTACGCATCAGTTTGGCCCGCAGGCGCATGTTGGCCGCTTCCTGCGGCGTGTCTTCCAGTGCATCCCAGATGCTTGAGAAACGCTGGGGTGGGGTTTGATGATCCTTCATGGTTTCACCTGTTCCTGGCATTTGAACGTGCCACGCAGGCTATATCGAAACCGATATAAATCAAGCTCGAAGTGGCTTATTAAATATTCGGTATCACAAAGCAAAAATTCGCGAGTCAGCACATCTGATAAGCCGACACAGAACTCCTGTGGGAGCGAGCTTGCTCGCGATGGCGGACTGAAAAACGACGCATCATTTTGCCGCCATCCAGGAGGCTACATTGCCTTGCGCCTTTGCCTACAACTACGCCAGAATCCGCCGGCTTGTGCAGTTTGGGGCCTGCCCGTAACTTGATTCGCATCACTGAATGGTCAGTGATCGGGTTTAGTCGCTCGGGAACCACAAACCATGCACAAGCTCCATCCAGCCAGATATTCCACATATCTGCACTCTATGGCGGCTGTGCGCAGGGCACCCTCGGGTGCACCGGGTTTGGTGGGTTCCCCGGTCGACTAACCTGTGTACAGCTGCCACCTCTCTGTTTAGTCGCAAGGTGGTGTCAGCATTATTTAAGGGATACCCCCAAATGTTCAAACCTACGCCTAATCCACCAGAAACAGACTTACCGTCCGAATCCGATCCAACCTCTCCCTACTCCACAACCGATTCAAAAAAACTCCACGAAGCCGCCGAGCGCGCCCTCGACCATTACCTCAAACCCACCGCCCCGAAACAACACTGCCCCGGCCGCATGTTCCTCGTCGCCCCCGACCTGGATCAACATGCCCTGCTGGCCCACGCCTGCGAATCGATGACTTCGGCCAGCGTAATGCTCAGCGACTTCGCCGCGCTGCTGGACCCGCCCTACCGCAGCACCGTGCTGGGCATCGCCCAAGTGGTGATGTGTGGTGAACTCGCGGTGAACCGGGCGCTGGACACTCTCGATGCCACAACCTGAGGGAACACCCATGGAAAGCAAATCCGATGCACACATCGTCGCCGCCCTGATCTCCATCGGCCTCAACGAGAAAGACAGCCAATGGGCCCAAAAAGCCTGTCTGCTGCTGCTGGAGAGCGAACGAAAATCCATCGTCAGCGCCGCACTCACCGCCCTCGCCCAACTCGCCCGTGACCATGGCGAACTGGATCGCAACCGCCTGCTGCCGGCACTCACCAGCGTAAAACGCAGATTTCCAAGCCTGACCGGCACGGTTGCCGCGACGCTGGATGAGATGGCGATGGCTGCGTAACACCTGGGCACAAGGCAAGAAAAAACCCGCTGCCTCCGTTGAGGGAGGCTGCGGGTTTTGTGTGCAGATGTGGTTAACGCCGAAAGTCAGCCAGAACGAAAGGCGTATGCGCCCTCAAGTAAGCCTCGACCTCCTCCAGCGAAAGCAACCCTTCGCGGGATGAAAAAGTGGCTTCTTTGTCATCGTCACGAGTCACTGTCACGGTGTAAGCGCCTTCCGTCTCCTGCAAAACGCCGGTGAGTCTGACCTTCTGCCCGTCTTCCTCGGCGAAGGAAATCGCAGACAGTGGCTTTGACGCCAAGACCTGAGCCTTGCGGGCCAGAAAGGCTTCTCGCCGTGCGAGGACATCCTTTCCGGCGAACCACAAAAAAATCATCATGGCCGCGAAGAATACCAACTGGATGTTGTAAATCGGGCTCCGTCGTCCCGAGTGTTCGATAGTCAACCACGCAACAGTTTTGTAAATGATCTGTTCAACATCCATCGACCTGATCCTTGAGCCGTTCGAACAAGATGACCTCTGGTCATCAATCCTCCCGCGTCAAAACCTCAAGCAACTCAATCTCGAACACCAGATTCGAATTCGGCGGAATCTTGCCCATCGTCCGTTCGCCATACCCCAGATGCGCCGGCACCAGCAGTTTGCGTTTGCCGCCAACCTGCATGCCCATGATTCCGTGATCGCAAGGATTTCATGTATCGGTTTATATACGACCATTACCAGGAAGTGGTGCCTGAGGTAGCGGGACTAGTGGATATTCAAATTCTGGGCGTAGAACGTATTCACGGCCTGCCGCAGTTAGGGTGACGTATTTTCCAGATGTAGCGTATTGAAAAGAGATAAATTTCCTCTTCTCAAGTACGTCCATGGCTCCATCTGCCTGCAAAAGCGTTAGACCAATTTGAACAGGAAAATCTTTAGTACGGCAATCTTTGCCAACGCTGTCATAAGCCGCTATTGCAGCAATGACCTTACTCTGCTCGTCTGTGAGAGGAAGTATTTTTGGCACCTGTAAATCCTTGATCTTCGCGTGAGCAGCATCTAACTCCATATCAGCGTCTTTTAGCTTTCCATTGGCATCAATGATCACCCAGACCACTACCCCCATCATCAGCAAAGGCAAGACCGTGACTACAACAAGCATCCACAACGGCAGGGGAACCGTAAGGATCATCCAACTGCGCACGCTCTGTAACCCGCGCCACATTACAGAGATTGCCGGGCTAAAAAGGACACGTCGTAGTAGCTCTCAACGAACTTGGTAGCTGGAACTCCTAGGCTTGGAACTAGCGCCCATGCACCGAGCGTTCTCATCAAATGGAATTTCGTCTTCTGCTTCGCACCTTCTTGCTGCATATCGTCACCCTAGTTGCCTTAGATGCCGGATGTTACCAGAGTAGCCCTGTGCCATAACGCCGGTTATTTGCCCCCCCGCACTATTGTCAAGTGAGGCCGAAGCCAACATTCAACTCCTTGCCGAAAACGCCTTTTTTGTAACAACCGCTTGAACCTCAGAAGCGTCCTACATCTTTCAAACTCTTATTCAGATAGCGTCCTTCACGCTTTGAAAAGATGAAACAAGGACGCTCATGCCTCGAAAAACACTCCTCCCCCGGATTCAAAATCCGCCGTCAGGTGACGGGCACCACATCACTACCCGCTTCATGACTGCTACCGAACTTGCAGAGCAGGATGCCAGACAAAAGAAATACGACGATATGCTGGCCAGACAACAAGCCTATGAAGATCGTTTTGTTCGGCAGACGCCACCACAGAGTCAACTCAGCGCCGTAGGTTGTGTATTTGCCAAAAGCTGCAACCTCCCCGACGGCGTCATCAACCATGAAAGCCCGTCAGGGTTTATTCCTGTCGAAAGGCTTGCCGACTTTGGAGCGTTCTCACTTCTTGGGGGGCGCGAAAAACATGCGTCGGGAAACATTCCCCTCAAAAAAATCAGCGGTGTCAATTTACCGTCCGCACTAGGAACTCTTGTGTTGGGCAGTCCTGCTTTTACTGGCGCCGGCGCAAGCGTCACTTCCAGTGTTGGCGCAGTCACGGGCGGCGTTGCAGGAGGTGCATTGGCGGGAATGGTTGCACTTCTGTGGCCATCGAATCTGGGGGACAGTTCGCTCTATACCGAAGAACAGCTCAGATCACTGAAGGAGGGCCGAACACGTATCCGGCTGCACGTAGAGCAACAGGCCGATGGCAGTCTCAAAGGGTACGGGTACAACACTCAGAATCGCCCTGACTGGGAAATGATTCCGGTCGTGCAATTCGTTGCTCAAGGCTCTCGACAGGTGGCTGACTTTGGCAATGGCGCCACTTTGACCTGGACGCCTGCAGTCGATCCATCCAGCACCTCGGCTATCCCACCGCTGGAAGGTGCCCCGCAAACACCGACTATCTGGATTTATCCGCCGACTGAGCAAGCAGACAAAATCATCGTCAACCCGATCTATCCGCCGGAGTACGAGGATTTCATCCTTGTGTTTCCGGCTGACTCCGGGGCGCAGCCTCTGTATGTTGTGCTCTCCAGGCCAGCACTGGGCGGTGATATCAAATACCACAGGCCCCCACGCACACTGCCCGCATTCCCGGATGCCCAACCAGTCAAATCAAAAAGCAGCGTTCAGGGTGGAGGAGGCAAGCGAAGCCGCTGGAAGGACCGGAAGGGGCGAATATATGAATGGGATAGCAAGACTGGCGCTATTGAGCTTTACAACAAACAAGGCAAACACCTTGGTGAATTCAACCACGAAACCGGTGAACAAATAGATCCCGCAGATCCCGAGAGATCTACCCCGAAGTAATAAGGAGGCTTTCAATGTTTTTATGGATAAGTGGCTTTTTGAAAGGTGATGAAGAGGACGACTCTTTGAAGTTTGAACTGACGGTGAAGCATGAGGCAGAAGCTGCAGTTTTAGCGTTGCTAGGTTGGGAAAGCCTGGAAGAAAGCGAGGCCGGAGAATGGTTATTGAATGAAGGTCAGGTCCGGCAAATCGCCTTAATCCTTAATGAACACCTACCAACTGAACTAGATCTTTTTATCGGAGTTCGGGAATAGTTGAGTCTTTTCTATCAAGAACCATCAGTGAACCACGATGAAGCAGTGAAGCTTCTTCAAAGCCGCACAGACACAGACGTTATCCAGGCTCTGATTTCTATTGGCCTCAATGAAGAAGACAGGATTTGGGCCCAACAAACTTGCTTGAAGTATTTCGACAGCAGCAATGAAACCGTAGTCTCCTCCGCCATTACCGCTCTCGGCCACATCGCTCGCAGGCACGGCGAGCTGGACAAAGATGCTGCCCTCTCAGCGCTGGAAGAAGTAAAGACAAGATTCCCCTCGCTGGAAGGCGTGATCGAAGACACGCTTGACGATATTGAGGCATTTACCTGACTCGCCAAGCGTCGCATCCCGGACGTTGTGATCAGGGACTTCCCTCATCACAACGCCCTCGTCCCGCAAGCTTCAATCCTCCCGCGTCAAAACCTCAAGCAACTCAATCTCAAACACCAGATTCGAATTCGGCGGAATCTTGCCCATCGTCCGCTCGCCATACCCCAGATGCGCCGGCACCAGCAGTTTGCGTTTGCCACCCACCTGCATGCCCATGATCCCCTGATCCCAACCCTTGATCACCCGACCGGTGCCGATCACACACTGAAACGGCTTGCCCCGGCTCCAGGACGAATCGAATTCGGTGCCGTCTTCCAGCCAACCGGTGTATTGGGTGGTGATCAACGCGCCTTTGACGGCGGCTTTTCCGTCTCCGGTCTGAAGATCGATTATCTGCAGTTCATCATTCATAACATTCACTCTATCGTTCCGCTGGCCGCCGTTTTCCCAGAAATACCGGCCATTGGCAACCGTTTGACCCTACGTCGGCCGTGATGGATGATGGCCACCCGCTACCAATCCTGATCGATACGCCATGACAGCGACGCTTGAATGACTCAACTCTGGATCAGCTTCGCCATTGTCGTTGTGCTGATGGTCGTGATCGCCGTTCTGATCCGCCGAGTGCGCGAGCTTCGTCAGCAACTCGCCGAGTATCGCGAACTGCTCACCCGCGCCGCCGAGGGCCAGAACATCCGTCAGGATGGCGACGCCGACCGCTTCAAGCGCAGCCAGTATTTCGCCCGGATCGGCACCTGGGACTGGGAGGTCGACACCGACCGGCTCTACTGGTCGGACGCGATCTTCGGCATGTTCGGGTTCAAGATCGGCGAGGTGACACCCTCCTACGCCCTGTTTTGCTCGTGCGTGCACCCCGACGATCGCGCCAAGGTGCGCGCCGGAGAATTGCGCTGTCTGAAAACCGGTGAAAACCACGATGAGGAATACCGCGTGGTCTGGCCCGACGGCACGATTCGCTGGCTGCGGGAAACCGGCAACGTGGTACGCAACGATCACGATGCGGTGATCAAGATGATGGGCGTGGTGCGCGACATCACCGAAGAAAAGGCCTCGGCCAGCTACCTCCAGCACCTCGCTCATTTCGACCCGTTGACCGGCCTGCCCAATCGGCTGGTGCTGGAAGAACGGCTATCGGAAGCACTGGAACATGCGCGCATGACCGAGACGCGGGTGGCATTGGTGTTTATCGATCTCAACGGCTTCAAAGCGATCAACGACCGCTACGGTCACGCCGCCGGCGACCGCGTTCTGATCACCACCGCTACGCGCCTGAAACGCATCCTGCGGGTCAGCGACACCGTCGCGCGCATCGGCGGCGATGAATTCGTGGTCATCCTGCAAGGCCTCGCCCCCGGCCTGAACCTGCAAGACGAAGCCCGCAGCATCTGCCAGAAAATCTTCATCGAACTGTCCCCGCCCATTCCCATCGGCAACGACCAACGCCACATCGGCACCAGCCTCGGCGTCGCCGTCTTCCCCGACCACGCGCCGACCATGGATCGCTTGCTGCACATTGCCGATCTGGCGATGTATGAGGCCAAGCGCAGCGGGAATAATCAGTATCGGTTGGGTGGCGGACAAGCGTTGAGCCATAACCGGATCGACTGAATCTCAGCGCTCGGGCGTACCGAATACAACGCCATTGAAGGTATGCGTGCAGCACCGGCAGTTGGGCGTCATGTCTTCGGCTTTCAGGGCGGGATTGACGATTTGCAGGCGCTTGTTCTCATCGACGTATAACCCGCTGTAGATGCTGGACTCGCCCATCCCCACGACATCCCTTCGCTCGTGTTCATGCAGAGCGACCATCCAGAACACCGGTTCCTGCCGATCCAGCCGCGACACGGCTTCACTGAAAATCTCGTCCCAATCACCGCCGACACGCGACAACAGAAAGCGAAACAACGGCGTGTAATCGTAGCCATGGTGCTTGATGCCATGCATCGAACCGCGTGTAGCCTCGCTGTGGATTTCAGACTTGGTGTTTCGTTGATGCCGGTAATGCCCGCCCGGGTTGTTGCGCCAGACGTTGTGGGCGGTGGTGTTTTCTTTGCGATAAAGGGGTTTCTTTTCCAACCTATTGCTCCTGACATCCAGTCACTCGAAACGCCCCTCGCGTTTTACCGGAACGGCGCTCGAATGCAATCAACCGTCCATGGCCAATTGTTGCTTGAGGTCAGCGCTCCACCGGCTGAATCGCGACAATCGTCCCGTTGGTAATCATCACCATCACGTATTTGTCATTGATCTGCACCCACTGCGCCTGCGGCTCCGGTTGCTTGAGGCCTTTCTGTTTCCAGTTTTTGATGGCTTTTTCGCTGCGCTGGTAAATGTCCGGGGCGCGGTCGTTGACGTTCAGCTCGCGGTTGCCGGTCGGTGATTGTTCGACGGTGTCGTTCGAGGTTTGCGCCGCTTGAACGAGTGGGCTGATCCCGGCGATGCTGGCGACGAGGGCCAGGCTGGCGATTAGGGTCTTGTTGTTCATCGGTGAACCTCCTTCAGATGTTTGATACCTGAACTCCGACTGCGGGGTTCTGGAATCATTCCTTGTTTATTGATGGAAGTTGAGATTGTAGCCACGCTCCGGAACGCGATCCGGGCTAACCCGCCACCGGGCCAATGCAGTCAACGGCATCCATTTGCGATAAGATCGCGCGCCCCCGCCGAGTGAATAAGGACATCACCGTGAAGATCTACCTCATCGTCAATCTGGTATTGCTTGCGCTTCTGGGGCTCTACGCTGTCACTCTTTTCAACAAACTTGTTGCCCGGCGCAACGAGATAAAGAACGCATTTGCCCAGGTCGAAGTGCAGCTCAAACGCCGCTATGACCTGATCCCCAATCTGGTCAGCATCGCCAAGGGTTATCTGGCCCATGAGCGCGAAACCCTTGAAGCCGTGATCGCCGCACGCAATGCCGCCGTGGCCGGACTTGAGGCTGCACAGGCGAAACCGGGCAGCGCCCAGAACATCGCGCAATTGGGGCTGGCGGACAGCGCACTCGGCAGCGCCGTGGGTCGACTGAACCTGACGCTGGAAGCCTATCCGGAGCTCAAGGCGTCGCAGAACATGCAACAACTGAGCGAAGAACTGAGCAGCACCGAAAACAAGGTTAGCTTCGCGCGTCAGGCGTTCAACGACGCGGTGATGGCCTACAACACGCTCAAGCAGAGTTTTCCGGCGGTGCTGCTGGCGACCAGTTTTGGCCATCGCGAGGACGCGGTTCCGTTGAAGTTTGCCGATACGCTGGCCATCAAGACCGCGCCCAACGTTTCTTTCTGATTGCTGCTCTCCATGGATGACCCGATGAACTTTTTTGAACGACAGACCCAAGCTCGAAACCAGACATCACGGCTGATTTACCTGATGATTCTGGCGATTGTCATGCTGATCGGGATGACCAGCCTGCCCTTCGTCTTCAATGGTTTTGAGGATTATCTGAGCGGGACTGGCACGCTGGCGGATGCGTTTCTGGCAATGGCCGTTATTGCATTGTTCATCAGCAGCATCGTGGTGATTGGCGGTCTGCTGAAATATCGGCAACTGCGCGCGGGCGGCAAAGTCGTCGCCGAGAAACTGGGTGGCCGCCTGCTCAATGGCAATGTGCGTACCCTAGACGAGCAGCGGTTGATGAACGTCGTCGAAGAAATGGCGATTGCCTCCGGCACCCGCATGCCAGCGGTGTATCTGTTACCCGACGAAAGCATCAATGCCTTCGCGGCCGGATTTAAACCGGAGGACGCGGCCATTGGTGTGACCCGTGGCGCAGTGAAACTACTGACCCGAGAAGAACTGCAAGGGGTGATCGCCCACGAATTCAGCCACATTTTCAACGGGGACATGCGCCTCAACACGCAACTGGTGGCAGTGGTGCACGGCCTGTTGGTGTTGGGGCTGGCCGGCACTTACATACTGGCCAGCCTGCTCAAGCGCGACAAACGCGACGTGCGATTGATGCTGGTGGTTTTTGCGCTCGGTGCCGCACTGTGCGTGGCCGGGCTTATCGGGAATCTGTACGGCAATCTGATCAAGGCCGCAGTCAGTCGTCAGCGTGAGTTCCTCGCTGATGCCAGCGCGGTGCAATACACGCGCAATCCGCAAAGCATTGTCGGCGCCCTGAAAAAAATCGGCGCCCATGCACAAGGCTCGGTAATCAGCTCGCCCCGTGCCGCCGAGTTCAGTCATTTGTTTTTCAGCACCGGCGGCTCAGGTTGGCTGAGCCGGATGTTTGCGCCCCACCCTGATCTGAACGTGCGGATTCGTCGGATCGATCCGCAGTGGGATGGGAGTTTTAAGACGGCTGCCGCAACCGAAAAACCGGTGCCAGATCAGGTGGCGGCAACGGCGGATTGATTAAAATCCACGCCCACGGATGGCTAGATGAATTTCTTCGAACAACAGCGCCGGGCCAAACATCGCTCGGTGCAGCTCGTGATTTTGATGTTTTTTGCCGTACTCAGCCTGATTCTTGTGTTTTGCATGCTCCTGATTCTGCCGTTCTCATACGGCAAAACGCTCGAGAACATGGCGTCGAACTGGCAGTTTTTCACGACCGTCGCAGCACTGGTAACGGCTGTTGTGTTGCTCGGCGGGCTGGCCAAATACGTTGAACTGAAAGGGGGCGGCAAAGTGGTCGCGCGCCGTTTGGGCGGTCGTCTGATCAACCATGACGCGCGGACTCTGGAAGAGCGCCGCCTGGTCAACGTGGTGGAGGAAATGGCGTTGGCGTCCGGCACCGCAGTCCCTCCCGTGTATCTGCTACCAGATCTGGGCATCAATGCATTTGCTGCCGGCCTCGCTCCTCAGGATGCAGTGATTGGCGTCACTCAAGGTGCGATAAGCCTGTTGTCACGCGATGAACTGCAAGGCGTTATCGCCCACGAATTCAGCCACATCTACAACGGCGACATGCGCCTGAACACCCAACTGGTCGCGATCGTTCACGGGATCATGGTGATCGGGTTGGCGGGAAACCATCTCTTGCGCGGTCTTGAGGACACACCACACTCATCTGCCAATCGTAAGCAGCCGACCATCCTGGTCAGCATGTTTGGCACTGCACTGTGCATCGTCGGATTCTCCGGGACGTTCTTCGGCAACCTGATCAAGGCTGCAGTCAGCCGGCAACGCGAGTTCCTGGCCGATGCGACGGCCGTGCAATACACCCGCAACCCCGACAGTATCGCCGGGGCGCTGAAAAAAATCGGCGGGTATAAAATCGGCTCGACCCTCAAAGCCGCCCGCGTCGCCGAGTTCAGCCACCTGTTTTTCGGCCCTGGCACTTCCAGCGCTCATCTGCTCTCGGGCCATCCGGATCTGCGTGAACGCATTCGCAGGATAGACCCTGACTGGAATGGGACTTTCGTGAACGTCACCGAACCACAGCAGGACTCGATGGTCGCCAGAACCGTGCGGGCAGCGCCGACGAAAGAGCCGCCATAGCACGCCATTGATCCGCTTAGCACATCAATCCATGCCAACTATGCAATTAACAAATCGATCCCTGCGCGCCACTATCCGCCCCAATAAAAACCGTGCGCCGCCTCCCCGTCGCGCACGTCATAAAAGCGGTGGAGTACTTTTCTATGACAGCCTCAATCCCACACGGCGGCTCGCGGGCCGGCGCCATTTTCCGGGTCACCTCGGGTAACTTCCTCGAACAGTTCGACTTCTTTCTGTTCGGTTTCTACGCCACGCAGATCGCGGCGGTGTTCTTCCCGGCGAGCAGTGAGTTCGCCTCTCTGATGATGACTTTTGCAGTGTTCGGCGCAGGCTTTTTGATGCGTCCGCTGGGGGCCATTGTGCTCGGCGCGTACATCGATGACGTCGGTCGGCGCAAAGGTCTGATCGTCACCCTGTCGATCATGGCCAGCGGCACGATCCTGATTGTGCTGGTGCCCGGATATGAAACCATCGGCCTGTTTGCCCCGGCGCTGGTGTTGATCGGGCGGCTGTTGCAAGGCTTCTCCGCGGGTGCGGAACTGGGTGGGGTTTCGGTGTATCTCTCGGAGATCGCCACGCCCGGTCGCAAAGGCTTTTTCACCGCCTGGCAGTCGGCCAGTCAGCAGGTGGCCATCGTCGTCGCCGCTGCGCTGGGTTATGGCTTGAACCAGTGGATGGCACCGCAAGCGGTCGCCGATTGGGGCTGGCGGATTCCGTTTTTCGTCGGCTGCATGATCGTCCCGTTCATCTTCTTTCTGCGACGCAATCTGGCGGAAACCGAAGAGTTCGCCGCTCGTAAACATCGTCCGAGCATGAAGGAAGTGTTCCGCACCCTCGGTCAGAACTGGGGCGTAGTGCTGGGCGGGATGCTGATGGTTGCCCTGACCACCACCGCGTTTTACCTGATCACCGTGTACGCACCGACCTTCGGTAAAACCGTGCTGCACCTGAGCACCTCCGATGCGTTGCTGGTGACGCTGCTGGTGGGCGTTTCCAACTTCTTCTGGCTGCCGATTGGCGGCGCATTGTCCGATCGCGTCGGCCGCCGTCCGGTGCTGATCGCCATGGCGCTGCTGGCGCTGGCCACCACTTATCCGGCGCTGTCGTATCTGGTGCAGGCGCCAAGCTTCAGCCACATGCTGCTGTCGCTGTTGTGGTTGTCGTTTATCTACGGCCTGTACAACGGCGCGATGATTCCGGCCCTGACCGAAATCATGCCGGTAGAAGTGCGCGTGGCCGGTTTCTCCCTGGCCTATAGCCTCGCCACCGCCGTGTTCGGCGGATTCACGCCAGCGATGTCGACCTTCCTGATCCAGTACACCGGCGACAAAGCCGCTCCGGGTTACTGGATGAGCATCGGCGCGCTCTGCGCACTGGGTGCGACGCTGTATCTGTATCGCCGCGCCGGCGGTCGTCTGCAACCTGCTACTGCCTGAGAACATCACCATGAAAAAACTGTTTACCGTTACAGCCCTGCTCGCCGGTCTTGCGTTCAACGTTGCGGCCCAGGCCGAAGAGTTGCGGGTCATGACCTCCGGCGGTTTTACCGCCGCCTACAAGATCCTCGGGCCGAAATTCGCTGCCGCCACCGGCAACACCCTGGACACCCAACTCGGCCCGTCGATGGGCAAGGCGCCGGAGGCAATCCCCAATCGCCTTGCCCGTGGCGAAAAGGCCGATGTGGTGATCATGGTCGGCTACGCCCTCGATGATCTGATCAAACAAGGCAAGGTTGATCCGGCGTCGCGGGTGGAACTGGCGGATTCGCGAATTGGCCTGGTAGTGCGCGAAGGCGCGCCGAAACCGGACATCAGCAACGTCGATGCCCTGAAGAAAACCCTGCTGGATGCAAAATCGGTGGCCTACTCCGACAGCGCCAGCGGCGTGTACATCGAGCAGCAGTTGTTCAAGAAACTCGGTATCGAAGATCAGCTGAAACCGAAGGCGAAGATGATCCCGAAAATCCCGGTGGGTTCGGTGGTCGCCACGGGCGACTATCAACTGGGCTTCCAGCAGGTCAGCGAGTTGCTGCCGGTGCCAGGGGTGAGTTTTGTGGCGAAGATTCCGGAATCGGTGCAGTCGGTAACACGGTTTGCAGCAGGGATTCCGGTGGGTGCGCAGCATCCAGAGGAAGCGAAAGCCTTGCTCGCTTATCTGGCCGCGCCTGCCGCCCAGCCTGACGTTCAGGCCACCGGGCTGGACTCGGTCAAGCGCTGACCGTCGGCGGCTGGACTTTCATTTCCACCACCAGCCGCTCCAGTTCCAGTGCCGCCGGGGTCAGCGTACGGCCCCGGCGTTTGATGATGCCGACGCTGCGCATCACTTGTGGTTCGGTCAGCGGTACCCGCGTCAGGATCGGATGATCCGCCGCCGGCATCGCCATCAACGGCACCGCCGCCACGCCCAGCCCCGCTTCCACCAGACCGATCATGGTCGTCACATGCCGCGTCTCGCAGATGCTCGGGCGTTGCGGCACCACTTTGGCCAAAGCCTGATCCAGCAGAAAACGGTTGCCCGAGGTCTTGTCGAGCGAGATGTAATCCTGCCGGTAGAACTCATCCCAGGTCACGCTGCTGCGCCCGGCCAGCGGATGATCGCGGCGACAGGCGACCACGTAGCTCTCCTGCACCAGCGGCTCAAAATCCACGCCCGCCTCCTGAGTGCCCATGAAACTCAGACCGAAATCCGCCTCGCCATTGACCACCGCGCTCAGCACGTCGTGGGCGCTGGAATCGAGGACTTTGACTTTGATGCGCGGAAACTGCTGGTGATAACGGGCGACCACGCTCGGCATGAAGTAGTACGCCGCCGACGGCACGCAAGCGACCGTGACGTGGCCCTGCCGATTCGAGGCGACTTCGCTGATGCCCAGCAACGCCACGTCCAGATCGTCGAGCAAGCGTTCGACGCTGGGCATGAAACCGCGTCCGGCCTGGGTCAGGCTGACCTTGCGCGTGGTGCGTTCGAACAGCTTCACGCCGAGGGCGTCTTCGAGCTTTTCGATGCGCCGGCTCAGGGCCGGTTGCGACAGGCGCACGGTGTCGGCGGCCTTGCGGAAACTGCCCTGCTCGACCACCGCGCGAAAGGCTTGCAGGTCGTTGAGGTCGAAGTTGATGGCCATGGAAGACTCTGGAGGATTGATTCGCTGAGGCTATAAATGTAACCAATTGATGCAAATTATTACAGAAGCACATCTGCTCAAGCATGTGCTGCCCTAGAGTGTTCACATAGCCTGAGATCGTCCGAGTCCCTTGTGGGAGCGAGCTTGCTCGCGAAAGCGGTGTGTCATTCAGCAGACAGGCCGTCTGACACGCCCTTTTCGCGAGCAAGCTCGCTCCCACAGTTGGATCGTCAGTGGATCTTGAATCGTTGCAACCTTTATCCTTGTCGCCCCCGCCGTACCGCGTTACTGGAGTTCCGCTCATGCCCCATGAAGGCAATCTGTTACAAGCCGCTGTCGTCTTTCTTCTGGCCGCCGTAGTCACCGTTCCCCTGGCGAAGCGCCTGCAACTGGGCGCGGTGCTCGGCTATCTGTTTGCCGGGGTGATCATCGGCCCGTCGGTGCTGGGCCTGATCGGCAATCCGCAAAGCGTCAGCCACATTTCGGAACTGGGCGTGGTGCTGCTGTTGTTCATCATCGGTCTTGAGCTGTCGCCGCGACGTTTGTGGGTGATGCGTAAATCGGTGTTTGGCGTGGGTCTGGCGCAGGTGCTGCTGACCGGTTCGGTGATTGGTGTGCTGGCGTTGTCGGTGTTCGGCCAGCCGTTGAACAGCGCGATTGTCTTGGGCCTGGGTCTGGCGCTGTCGTCCACCGCGTTCGGCTTGCAAAGCCTCGCTGAACGCAAGGAACTGACCAGCCCCCACGGGCGGCTGGCGTTTGCGATTCTGCTGTTCCAGGACATCGCCGCAATCCCGCTGATCGCGCTGGTGCCGATGCTTGCGGGCGTCGATCACCACACCAGCACTGCCGACGATGTGCGTCACAGTCTGCAGGTACTGGGCAGCATCGCCGTGGTGGTGATCGGCGGTCGTTATCTGTTGCGCCCGGTGTTCCGCGTGGTGGCAAAAACCGGTCTGCCGGAAGTGTCCACCGCCACCGCATTGCTGGTAGTAATCGGCACTGCGTGGCTGATGGACATGGTGGGGGTATCGATGGCGTTGGGCGCGTTTCTCGCCGGCCTGCTGCTGGCGGATTCGGAATATCGCCATGAGCTGGAAGCGCAGATCGAGCCGTTCAAGGGCCTGCTGCTGGGGCTGTTTTTCATCAGCGTCGGCATGGGCGCCAACCTCAGTCTGCTGCTCAGTGCGCCGATCACGGTGCTGGGGCTGACGCTGCTACTGATCGCGTTGAAGTTGCCGTTACTGTTTGTGGTCGGGCGTCTGGCCGGTGGATTGAGCAAGGTCAGCGCGATTCGCCTGGGCATCGTGTTGGCGGCGGGCGGTGAATTCGCGTTTGTAGTGTTCAAGATCGGCCGCGATCAGGGCCTGTTCGAACCGCGTCTGTATGACCTGCTGGTGCTCACCATCACCCTGTCGATGGCGGTCACGCCGTTGTTGCTGCTGGTCTGCGCACGGTTGGTCAGCCCGAAAGTGCAGCCGGTAGAAGTGCCTGAGAAATTCCGCCAGATCGAAACCGAAACCCCACGTGTCGTGATCGCCGGCATGGGCCGGATGGGTCAGATCGTGGCGCGGATCCTGCGGGCGCAGAACATCAAGTTCGTGGCATTGGATACGTCGGTGGAAACCATCGAACTGTCGCGCAGTTTTGGTGGTGTGCCGGTGTTCTACGGTGACCCGATGCGGCCGGAAATCCTCAACGCGGCCAAGGTTGGTGAGGCGGAATATTTCGTGATTGCCACGGACGATCCGGAAACCAACATCAAAACTGCCGAGATCGTGCGCAAGCTCTACCCGCACATGAAGATCATCGCCCGGGCGCGTAACCGGCAGCATGTGCATCGGTTGGTGGATGTGGGGGCCGATCCGATCCGGGAGACCTATTACTCAAGTCTGGAAATGAGCCGCCGCACGCTGGTTGGCCTTGGCTTGACCCAGGCCCAGGCAGACGCGCGGATCAAGCGCTTCAAGCACCATGACGAACAGGTGCTCGAGGCGCAACACGCGGTGTATGACGACGCGGCCAAAGTGCTGCAGACCGCACAGGAAGCGCGGGCGGAACTGGCCCGACTGTTCGAGTCGGATCAACTGGAAGAACAATCGGGCAAGCCCTGACGTTTTCAGAGTTCCAAATGTGGGAGCGAGCTTGCTCCGGGCGGCGATACGATTGCGGAGTGTCAGTCGAATTTTCTGTTCCTGATACTCCGCAATCGCGAGCAAGCTCGCTCCCACAGGGAGCTGTGGTCAGGCCATCTCCAGTTCGGGTTTCGTCTCAACGAGCGCCACTTCAAACCGGTCCGCCAGAAACGGCGTGATGTCCAGTGGCAGCGGTTCATCGTTGACCAGTTTGTCCAGCAACACCCCGGTAATCGCCGACGTCAGCACCCCGGTGCGGAAATGCCCGCAGGCGTTGAGATACCCCTCCACCCCGGCCATCGGCCCGAGAATCGGCAACTCGTCCGGCGAGCCCGGCCGCAGCCCGGCCCAGGTGCGTTTGAGGTTGATGTCCGCCAGTTCCGGCAGGCAACGCACCGCGCCCTGCACCAGCCCGGCAATTTCCGGCCAAGTGGTGGTGACGTCGAAGCCCTTGTCCTCGGTGGTGCTGCCGATCAGGATTTCGCCGTTGTCCTTTTGCGCCATGTAGCAATCGCTGGTGGTCAGGCAACCGTTGAGGATTTTCGGCAGACGCTCAGTGAGCAGGATCTGTCCTTTCACCGGTTTCACCGGAATCCGGATTCCCGTGGCCCACTCGCTCAAATCCGCCGCCCAGGCACCGGCCGCGTTGATCAGGGTCTTGCAGTGAAACACCCCGGCTTCGGCCGTCTGCACGCCAGTCACTCGCGTGCCGTGATGCAGCACGCCGGTGATATTGGTGTTGACGTACATGTCCACGCCATTCTGCCGGGCGCCTTCGGTGTAGGCATCGGCCAGGCGGAACGGGCTGACCTGATGATCGCAGAGAAACTCCAGCGCCCCGCGCGCCTCATGGCTGACGCTCGGCTCGGATTCACGCAATGCAGCCTGATCGAGCCAACGCACCTGATCGGCCAGGTGCGGAATGCAGCCGACGATGTGCTCGGCGTACAACCGGTCCTCATCGTCATAAATGACGAATTTGAGCCCGGTCTTTTCGAACTTGAAATCCATTCCGTGATTGTCTTTCAACTCACGGTGCAGCGCCGGGTACAGCGCGTTGGACTGCAAGGCAAAATCGAAGAACGACGGCGGCAAAATGTGCGGCGTGCTGGAATCCACCGCTACCGCCGCGCCCTGGGTTTCGCGCTTGCGATTGGCCGACATCATGCGGAAGAAAATCACCCCGCAACCGAGGCCCACCGACTCGCCAATCGCCCATAAGCCACCGGCCGAAGCGCGGGTCGCGTTGCCCGGACGCTTGGCATCGATCAACGCGACCTTGAGGTCTTTGCGCTTGGACAACTGATAGGCGATGGACGCGCCGATCACACCGCCGCCGGCGATGACCACGTCATAGAACTTACTCATGGGAAACGGCCTCCGTGCCGAGGTACTGGAACGCGGAAAAAGGAATCGGATCGATCGGAAAACGCGGCCGCAGCCAGCCGACATCCTTGCGCCCGGTGGCCTGACGCAAGCGGTCGCTGCAATAACCGACACACATCCGCCCCTGACAGTCGCCCATGCTTACGCGAGTGCGCATTTTCAGGCTGGCGATGTCTTGCACGCCCTGCTCCAGCGCGCGGTCGATGTCGGCGCGGGTCGCGTGTTCGCAGCGGCAGATCACCGTGTCGGCGGCCGGCAATGCGGTCTGCCCGACGCCGCGTTCGGTGTAGCGGTCCACCGCCGCGCGGAAACGCACGATGGCTTTGAGTTTGCCCAGGTAGCGATCACGACGGACTCGCGCCAATTCCTCTTCGAGCACACCGCGTTGCAGCAGGATCGAGGTCGCCGCGATCTTGCCGGCCAGCATTGCCGCTTCGCCACCGCGAATCCCGCCCATGTCACCGGCCAGATGCACATGCGGTTCGCTGCTTTGCTGCCAGACGTTGGCGTTGGCGCGCAGGTAGCCATCGTCGCTGAAGCCGTGGTCCAGACCCATCTGCTGGCTCAGTTGCGTGCGCGGGATGAAGCCGTAGCCGACCGCGAGGGTCTTCGCTTCGAAGCGTTGAACGCGGCTCATGTCCGGCTCCCACGTTGCCGAGTACGGCGCCACGCTGACGCTTTTCAGTTCGCCTTCGCCGTGCGCCTCGACCACGCCCCAGCCGTAGTTCATCGGGATGCCGTGCAATTTCAGATAGGCGAGCATGCTCAAGCCATCGAGGAACAGCTGCGGCTTGTTCAGCAGCGCCAGACTTTCCTTGGCGATCTTGCCGAACGCACAGGCCTCGTAGACGCCGGCAACGCTCACACCCGACGCGTGCAGCTGGGTTGCCACAAGCGGCAACAACGGCCCTGTGCCGGCGATCACCACCGGGCCCTGTGGTTTGACCACGCCGCTTTTGATCTGCAATTGCAGGCCACCGAGCATGATCACGCCGGGCAAGGTCCAGCCGGGAAACGGCACGCTGCGTTCGTGGCAACCGGCGGCCAGCAGCAACTGCGAGTATTCGATTTCGTGCAGACGCTCGTCGCCGTCCAGCACCACCAGCGAGCGCGTGCCTTCGGCGCCGACCACGCGGTGGTTGAGGCGCACGTCAATCAGCCCGGACTGCTCCTGGAAATCACCGTGCAATTTGCCCAGCGCCTCGGAATAGCGCGGCCCCAGATAATCCAGCTGCACACCATCACGCAGCGGCCCGCGATAGACCACGCCGCCCAGGCGCGACGCCTCTTCGAGCAAGGTGCAGCGCACCCCATGCAGGGCCAGTTCGATGGCCGCCGCCATTCCCGCCGGGCCACCGCCGACGATCACCGGATGCAGGCTCATAGCACCTCCTGCCCGTGAATACGGTTTACCTGGGTTTCGATCAGCATGCCCTCGCGCACCACGGTCTGGCAGGCGCGGCGTTTGTGCCGGCCGTTGATTTTCACCAGGCAGCACTGACACACGCCCATGCCGCAATAGGCACCGCTGATCTGGTTGTGATCGTTGCGCGCGACCTGGCGCACCCCGAGGGATTGAATGACGCTGAGCACGGTCTCGCCGATGGCGGCGGTGACCGGCTGGCCGTTGATGTGGACAGTCATATCCGCCTGCGTCAAAGGCTGGATATCGAAGGTTCTTTCTAGGCAGTGCATTGCAATGATCATCCGTGAAAAGTTCAGGTGAGGTTGAAACAGCTCCTTGCTGCACTACACCTCGCCGGCTCGTCGGGTTTATCGCTCTCTATCGGGCCGGCAGGTTTATTCCTGCTCGCGCAGCAAAGTGCGCGCAAGCAATGTAGTCGATCCAGCGGCAAGGGCCTGGAAATTTCACGGTAGGGGATATTGCGCCGACGAATATTGATCCAGGCCATGGAAATGACTGTACGGTTCTGCGCCTTCGACACTGCGCAAACAGAAAAAAGCCGCTTCAACCCGAAGGTGGAAGCGGCCAAGGCATGAGCCTCAAGGAATCAGTGCACGAACAGGGCGATCAGGATGATGATCGGGATCGGAACGCCGAGGAAAAACAGCAGTAGTGAGCGCATGGTGATTCTCCTTGATTAACGGACTGGCGGCAGCGTGGTCGTGGTGTAGGTTTCGACTTCGACGTACTCGACCGCATCCCGGCGGCGACCGCCGAAGGTGGCCGAGAGGCTGGCGAAGAACGCACCGGCCAGCAGCGCGATGAACATCCACAACGAAGTCCAGGCAGCGACTTTGGCGGCGGTGTCGGCGGCCTGTTGCGCTTTAACCTTGGCGTCGGCGATTGCCTTCTGGGTGCGGGCGTAGATTTCATCGACCCGACGTTCGGCGTCGGCCTGGGTCAGGTTGGTACGCTGGGCGACCAGTTGGGCGAGGTAGCTACGGTCTTCGGCGCTGAGCTGACCGTTGGCCAGGCTTTGGGCGAAGATCCGGGTCACGGTGCCACGGGCGGCGTCGTCGCTGACGGCGGCGGGACGATCGTCGCGGAACAGGCTGTCGACGAAGTAGCCGTACTGATCGCTGTCAGTGTTGGACGCTGCGGTGCCGGCTGCTTGGGTCATCGCACTGGCTGCGCCACCAGCAACACTTGCACCGGCTTGCACACCACCGCTGACGATGCTGCTGACCGAGCCGACCACTAGCGTCGCGGTGACCAATGTCGCCACGCACCAGGCGAGGAAGCCATGGGCGGTGTCGCGGAAGTACACCTCGTCACCGTGCATGTTGGCCCATTTCACCCGCAGGCGACCGGCGATGTAGCCACCGAGTCCCGAAGCGATGATTTGTGTCGCGGCCAGCCAGATGATCGTTGAAATGCCCAGGCCCTTGGCGCTGACGCCCTCTCCGGCCCACGGTGAAACAGCGGAAAAGCCCAGACCGAAACCGAGCAGCACCAGAATCAACGACAGCGCCGCAGCGGCTGCGGCTCCAGCGAAGATCGCGCCCCAGGACACCCCTGAGACGTTGCTCGACTCGCCTTCGAAGGCAGGATAAAACCCATCTGAGGATCTATTCATTGTTGTTCTGCTCCCGGCATGAAAAATAGTGTTACAACTCGTCATCAGAGGAATTGCAGTGACCGTGCCAGTCGCCAACATTAAATAAATCGTTTGGATTCAATCAGTTAAAAAGTCTGAACTTCCCAGATCCATGCAAATTGCAACAACAGGTCGATAACAGCGGGTTTTATGCATTGGCACAAAATCCCGATCATTTGCGTTTGTAGCTTTTCTTGCCACTCGGAGTCAGGCAATACACGCCGCCGCGCGGCCCGGTGCAGAACGAACCGGTGCCACAATCACAGCCGTCATTGCTTTGCAGAAATTGTTGAGGTCGCGCCTGTTCGCGGCTGCCGAACATGGCGGCGCAGCTCTTTTTCGAGCCGCTGATGGAGCCGTCATTGCACACGAACAGATCGCCGTCGCAGCGATCGATGCCGCCCTTCTTCCCGGAACACGGGGTGTTGGCGGCTAGTGCCGAAGCGCTCAGCAGCGCCAGCAACATCCCCGCCATCGGCATCCAGCCACCACGAATCAATCGGCTCACGGCATCATTCCTTGAAAAATATGGCCAGATGATATCAACGTTTCACAAAATAATTCGGCGACTGCGACTAATGACGGCTACAACATGAAAGTTAATTTAAAGCGTCACCGCAAAATCTTGGCAAAATGCTGCCATTCCGTTTCAACCGATCAGCAGGCCCACCATGACTCGCATCCTGACCATCGAAGACGACGCCGTGACCGCCCGTGAAATCGTCGCCGAATTGAGCAGCCACGGCCTCGACGTGGATTGGGTCGACAACGGCCGTGAAGGCCTGGACCGCGCGGTCAGCGGCAACTACGACCTGATCACCCTCGACCGCATGCTGCCGGAACTCGATGGCCTGGCCATCGTCACCACCCTGCGCACCATGGGCGTGGCGACGCCGATCCTGATGATCAGCGCCCTCTCCGACGTCGACGAGCGCGTGCGTGGCTTGCGCGCCGGCGGCGATGACTACCTGACCAAACCGTTCGCCACCGATGAAATGGCCGCCCGGGTCGAAGTATTGCTGCGTCGGCAGAACAGCAACGGCGCCCAGCCGACCACGTTGCAGGTGGCGGATCTGCAACTCGACCTGATCAGCCACGAAGCCCGTCGCGCCGAGCAGGTTCTTACGCTGCTGCCGACCGAATACAAGTTGCTGGAATTTTTGATGCGCAACAGCGGCCAGATTCTGTCGCGGATGATGATTTTCGAGGAAGTCTGGGGCTATCACTTCGACCCCGGCACCAACCTGATCGACGTGCACATCGGCCGTCTGCGCAAGAAGATCGACCCGCCGGGCAATGTCCCGCTGATCCGCACGGTGCGAGGCTCGGGTTATGTCATTGCCGAACCCGTCTGACGGTTGGCGTTCCTCCAGCAGCCGTTTGCTGGCGCTGTACAGTTCGTTGTTCGTGGCCTGGAGTGCGATCCTCATGGGGGTCATGTACTTCGAGGTGTCCGGTTATCTCGACAACCTGGCCAAGCACTCGCTGATGCAACGTCAGCATCTGTTTTCGCATTTTCGCGGCGATCAGCTGGAAGACGCGCTCGCCGCCAGCATGACTTTCGACATTCGTGGCATCGACGCCTACGGCCTGTTTGATGCCCAGCATCGCTACCTCGGCGGCGCGTTGCAGAAGATCCCCGAGGGTCTGCCGCTGGACGGCAAGATCCACATGCTCAGCGAGTGCGCCGACTCCGACGACCCGACCCTGCCCAACGACAGCTGCGACGCGGTAGCCACCCCGACCCGCGACGGCCGCTGGCTGGTGTTGTTGCGCGACAACGGCTCGCTGTTCGCGGTGACGAAGATCATTCTGCATGCCTTGCTCTGGGGCGTGTCGCTGACGATTGTGCCGGGAATCATCGGCTGGCATTTGCTGCGTCGTCGGCCGCTGCGGCGGATCCGCGCGATCCAGGCCAGCGCCCAGTCGATTGTCGCCGGCGACCTGACCCACCGTTTGCCGCTGTCCAATCGCCGCGATGAGCTGGACATGCTCGCCGCCATCGTCAACGCCATGCTCGATCGCATCGAGCGCTTGATGAACGAAGTCAAAGGCGTGTGCGACAACATTGCCCATGACCTGCGCACCCCGCTGACCCGTTTACGCGCGCAGCTTTATCGTATGCAGCAACAGGCCGGCGAAGGCTCGCCGGAAGCGGCGCAACTGGATCTGGTGCTGGCCGAGGCCGATACGTTGATGGCGCGGTTTCGCGGGTTGCTGAGGATTTCCGAACTGGAGGATCGACAGCGGCGCTCGGGGTTTGTCGAGCTCGATCCGGTGTTGCTGCTGCAGGAACTGCACGAGTTTTATCTGCCGCTGGCCGAGGAAGATGAACTGCGCTTCGAGCTGAAACTGCCGGAAACCCTGCCAATGCTGAACGGTGATCGTGCGTTGCTGTTTGAAGCGCTGGCAAACCTGTTGAGCAATTCGATCAAGTTCACACCCGCCGGGGGGATAGTGATTTTGCGTGGGGCGAATGATGCGGGACACACCCGGATCGAAGTGCACGATTCCGGGCCCGGCATTCCCGAGTCCGAACGGGAGGCGGTGTTCCAGCGCTTCTACCGCGCCGAGGGCGGGCAACCGCAGAATGGCTTTGGCCTGGGACTGTCGATTGTCGCGGCGATCGTCAACCTGCACGGGTTCAGCCTTGAGGTGGGACGCAGCGATCTGGGCGGGGCGAAGCTGGTGCTGGATTGTCGGCAGAGCCTGATTTCACAGTCCTGAAAACACCTGCCGAACTTGTGGGAGCGAGCTTGCTCGCGAAGGCGGAGTATCAGTTAACACATCTGTAAACTGATCAACTGCTTTCGCGAGCAAGCTCGCTCCCACAAGGGGTCGTGGTATGCCTGTCAGGTTGGGTAGTTGGCGCGCAACGCCTCGAGGCCGCCCTGATAGATGCCGCTGAACAGTGCCACCACTTCCTCATCGCTCACACCCTTGGCCGTGAAGCGTCCCGACCACGTCACCTTCGCGCCCTGCCCTTGGGCTTCTACGCGAATCGTCGCCAGATAATCGGTGGCCGGAAACGGTGCCTCCACGATCGAATAGCTGTAGGTTTTGCCCGCGTTATCGAACGTTTCCAGACGCTCGACCACCACTGCACCGTCAGCGGTTTGCAACGTGCGCACGCGCCCGCCTTCGCTCAGCTCGCTATTGGGAATGAACGGCAGCCAGTCCGGCAAGGTGTTGAAACCGCCAATCAATTGCCAGACCTGATCGGCCGAAGCCGGGATGTCGATCGTTGCTGATGCTGTTGCCATAAATAAAAAGTCTCTCTCGATAAATTCAGATAGCCAGGCTGTCGACCACGCCGCCGTCGACCCGCAAAGCGGCGCCGGTGGTGGCTGAGGACAGCGGTGAAGCGATGTAGGTGACCAGGTGCGCGACTTCTTCGACATCCGCTACGCGCTGGATGATCGAGCTCGGACGGGCCCGGCGCACAAACGCGTCAGCCTCGTCCCGCAGGCTGCGGCCAGATTCGGCGGCGGCATCCTTGAGCATTTCCTCGACACCGTCGGTGAAGGTCGGCCCCGGCAGGATCGCGTTGACCGTAACCCCGGTGCCCGCCAGGCGTTTGGCCAGGCCATGGGAGACCGCGAGGTTGGCGCTCTTGGTCACGCCGTAGTTGATCATGTCCGCCGGGGTGGCCACGCCGGATTCTGAAGACAGGAAGATCACCCGGCCCCAGCCCTGCTCGACCATCGCCGGGACGTAGTGCCGCGACAGGCGCACGCCGGAGATCACGTTGATTTCATAGAAGCGCGTCCACTCATCGTCCGGCGCGTCGAAGAAATCCACGGCGTTGTAGATACCGAGGTTGTTCACCAGGATGTCGGCTTTCGGTTCGGCGGCGAACAGTTTCTGCGCGCCTTCGGCCGTGCCCAGATCCGCCGTCAGGCCGCGCAGTTGTGCGCCCGGCACCTTGTCTCGAATGCTCGCCAGCGCCTGCTCGACCTTGGCCGCGTCGCGACCGATCACCACCACCGTAGCGCCTGCCTCGGCCAGCGACTGGCTGATGCCCAAACCGATGCCCGCCGTGCTACCGCTGACAATCGCCAGTTTTCCGCTCAGATCGATCTTCATGCTTTCACCTCGTCGATGGGTAATGGTGCACGTTCGGACACCAGTTTCGCTTCACGCATGGCCTGCCAGAAACCGGCCGGAATGACCGCCGACAGCGCCGCCACATCTTCAGCGATGCGCCCAGGCTTGCTCGCGCCGGGAATCACGGCTGCCACGGCCGGATTGGCCAGCGAGAATTGTAGTGCAGCCGCTTTGACATCGACGCCGTGGGCAGCGGCGATGCGTTTGATCTGCTCGACCTTGGCAATGATTTGCGGGCTGGCCTTCTGGTATTCGAAGTGCGCGCCGCCGGCCAGGATCCCCGAGCTATAAGGGCCACCGACAACGATTTCAACGTTCTGCGCCCGCGCCGAATCCATCAAGCGCTGCAAGGCACGATCGTGATCAAGCAAGGTGTAGCGGCCGGCTAACAGGAAGCCGTCAGGCTGCGCCTCGGTCAGGTCCAGCGTCAACTCGCACGGCTCGACCTTGTTCACGCCCAGGCCCCAGCCCTTGATCACGCCTTCTTCACGCAGGCGGGTCAGGACTTTGAAGGCACCGGTGCGGGCCTGATTGAAATACTCGAGCCATTGGTCGCCGTAGAAATCCTGAGCGATGTCATGGACCCAGACGATGTCGAGGCGATCGGTTTTCAGACGCTTGAGGCTGTCTTCGATCGAACGCAAGGTGGCGTCGGCGCTGTAGTCGTTGACGATCTTGTTCGGGCGGCCGTGTTCGAACACTCCGCTTTTCTCGCCCAGATCCCGGGCAGCGGCGTCTTCGACTTCATCGAGAATCACCCGGCCAACCTTGGTGCTGAGCACATAATCGTCGCGCTTGTAGCGGGACAGTGCTTCGCCGAGGCGGATTTCCGAAAGGCCCGAGCCGTAGAACGGCGCGGTGTCGAAGTAACGCACGCCGGCCTCCCAAGCCGCGTGCACGGTGGCCTGCGCTTCATCTTCAGGAATGGCGCGGAACATGTTGCCCAGTGGCGCCGTGCCGAAGCCCAGTTGGCTGGGCAGTTTGTCTTTCAAGCTCATGATGCTGTCCTCGCGTGTCGTGGTCGGTCTTGACCTTGAGCACATCCTAGATTTCTCCGGAAAGACCGTCCAAGACATAATGTGCAGAACTTGAGTCCAAAAAGGTCTGATGCGCTCAGCGTAGCCTGCGTTGGTGAATGAACCGCCGACGCTCGTCTACAGTGAGTTGACCTTTCAGGCGTCCGGATGACATATATCCCGGAAATCCTGCCACGCCGGTTTTTCGGGACATTTGCAGTCTATCCTCCCCCGCCCGCCTGGCACCTCAGGCAATGAAACAGGCCATGCTCATGAAAAACGCCTCCAGACCTGACGTCCCTCCTCGCCCGCGCAGCGTGGTCTTTCTGGCCTACCCCGACATGGGACTGCTTGACCTGACCGGCGCGCAAACGGTGTTCTGGGCCGCCACCAAAGCCATGACCGAGCGCGGCCTGCCCGGGTACGATCGCTACACCGCAAGCCTCACGGGCGGACTGATCCCGACCGCCGAAGGGTTGGCCGTGGACACTGTGCCGGTGAGCGACTTCGCGGCCATCGACATCGATACGCTGATCGTTCCCGGTTCTCCGAACATCGTGCAGGTAATGGCCGGTTCCGGACCGATGATTGCCTGGCTGAAACAGGCTTCGGCCGGCGCACGGCGCACTGCATCGGTGTGCAGCGGCACGTTTCTGCTGGCTCAGGCCGATCTGCTGGACGGCCGCCGTGCTGCGACTCACTGGGCAATGTGCGACATGCTCAAGAGCGGTTTCCCTTCGATCGAGGTCGACGGCGATGCGATTTTTGTCCAGCACGACGGGGTGTGGACTTGTGCCGGCGTCACAGCCGGTATCGACCTTGCCCTGGCACTGGTGGAAGCGGACTGTGGACGCGAAGTGGCGCTGCAAGTCGCCCGGGAACTGGTGGTGTACCTCAAGCGTGCCGGTGGCCAGGCTCAGTACAGCCAACTGTTGCAGGCCCAGACCGAAGACAGCGCGGTGTTTGATGACTTGCACCGGTGGATCGCCGAAAACCTTGCCGGCGAACCGCTGACCGTGGAGGTGCTGGCCCGTGAGGCGCGAATGAGCCCACGCAATTTCGCCAGGGTCTACAAACTCCGAACCGGCCGTACGCCGGCCAAGGCTGTGGAGTTGTTGCGGGTGGAAACCGCGCGGCGACTGCTCGAAGACTCCGAACGCAATATCGACCAGATCGCCCTCGCCTGCGGTTTCGGCGTCGAAGACCGGATGCGTTACACCTTCCAGCGCAACTTGGGGATTTCACCACGCGAGTATCGCCAGCGCTTCTCCCGTTAACATTCGACTCAAGCAACCAGCCGGGCCCAGCCGGCAACCAATTGTGCACTGATACTGACGCCGCCACAGACGATGATCACCACATCATGGGCCTCGGCCAGCGCAGGATGATCGAGATAGGCCGCCGCCAGTGAAACACCACAGGCAGGCTCAACCAGTTGCCGCAGATCATTGGCGTAACGCACCACGCCCGTGATCGCGTCATCGTCCGAGAGCACCAGGCATTCGTGATCGAATTCGCCGAGGTGCTGCACGGGCCAGTCCGCCACCTGAGCAGCGCCCAGCGATGTGGCGACGGTGTCTATTTTGCTCAGACGCACCGGATGACCGGCCTGCATGGCGGCGGCAAACGATGCCGCCCCTTGAGTCTCGCAGGTGATCACCCGGCAATCGCGACGGTCATGGCGCAGCAGACCGGTGAGAATCCCCGCCAGCAATCCACCGCCGCCGACCGACGTGACCACCGTATCGACTTGTGGGCAGTCCTCAAGAATCTCATCGACCATCGTGCTGTGCCCTTCCCACAGTACCGGGTGGTCGAAGGCCGGCACGTATTCAGTGTCCGCCGCGCTGGCCAGTTCGCGCGCCCGTTGATTGGACTCGTCCCAGACCTTGCCGTGGACAATCACCTCGGCACCGACACGGCGGATGCGTGCCCGGGTCGCCTCCGGGGTGGTGTGCGGCACCACAATGCAGGCTTTCAGGCCAAGACTGACCGCTGCAACCGCCGTGGCCAGCCCGGCATTTCCGCCGGACGGGCACACGACCTTACGTTTGCCCTGCGCCGCTGCCTGACTGCACAAAAGGCCCATGCCGCGCAGCTTGAACGAACCACTCGGTTGCAGGTTTTCCAGCTTCAGCCAGATGCGCCGGCCAGGCGTCGAGAGCATCGGGTGGAGGATCAACGGCGTGCGAATGTGCAGCATGGCGGACTCCCGAAGCGGTGAATCGAATGATCGGAACGTCTCTGCCTGAAGTTTAGTCCACGCCCCTGCGAACGGTTAAACGGCGGGGATCGTGCCGGGATCTACACTGAACGCAACAGCCGTGAGGTGTTTATGAAAATGTCTGCGCAAATGACCGTCGTCGCGGTGCTGGCTACCCTCGCCTATCTGGGTCTGGCGATGTGGGGCATCGGTGGCGTGGCGGTGTTTTTTTCTCACGGCGCGTTGGTCGTGGTGGCCCTGGCCACGCTGGCCATGGTGGTGGCTTCACTGTTTACGGAAGTGAACCTGAGCACCGGCGAACGGGAGGACCGGGCCAATCGCTGGGTGATTCCGGCGTTTGCGGTAATCGGATTGGTCAGTGCCTTTCTGCCGGCCTACTGCGACCGCATCGGTTTCTGGACCATTGGCCGCGAAGGCACCCGTTGGCTGGGAGCGTTGCTGTTTATCGTCGGCGGCGGATTGCGTTTGTGGCCGGTGTTTGTGCTGGGCCACCGGTTCAGCGGGCTGGTGGCGATTCAACCGGGACATCGGCTTGTGACCGAAGGCATCTACCGGCATCTGCGCAACCCCAGTTATCTGGGGCTGGTGATCAATGCGATCGGCTGGGCCCTGGCATTTCGCTCGGTGGTCGGCCTGTTGCTGGCGGCGCTGACGCTGATCCCGCTGATCGCCCGCATCCACTCCGAGGAGGCTCTGCTGCGCACGCAGTTCGGCGCCGAATACGACGCTTATTGCGCGCGCAGCTGGCGCTTGGTGCCCGGCGTTTATTGAGGTTGCAGACGCAACTGGCCGTCGCTGTCGATGCTCAACGCAATGTCGTGGTAACTGGCGATGGTCGCGTGGGCGGTTTCAAGGGGATGCTGGTGAGTCGTGGTGATGATCATCAACGGCGCACCAGCGGCTTCAGCAGCCTGAATACCGACGGTGGCGTCTTCGAAAATCAGGCAGTCCGCCGGTTCCAGCCCCAGACGCTTGGCCGCCAGGCGATATCCGGCCGGATCAGGTTTGCCCGCGCTCACGTCTTCGGCAGTGATCATCACCGCTGGCTCCGGGATCCCTGCCGCCGCCATCCGCCGCAACGCCAGATCCCGGGGCGCCGAGGTCACCATGGCCCAGCGATCTGCCGGCAACGACTTGAGAAACGCCGCCGCGCCGGGGATTTCGACGATGCCTTCGACGTCTTCGATTTCTGCTTCAGTGATGAACGCCGCTTGCGCCTCGGCGTTCACGCCCGGCAGGTTCAAACGCGTGATGGTGTCGATGGCGCGCACGCCGTGGATGGTCGGCAGGAACGTTTCGACGTTCACCCCGTGGCGCACGGCCCAGGCGGACCAGATCCGCTCGGCGGCGGCGATGGAGTTGAGGACGGTGCCGTCCATGTCGAACAGGAACGCGCCGAACGCGCGGTTGAAAACAGCATCGTGAGCAGACAAAAGATCACTTCCTCGCAAGGGGCCGGGCAACGATGCCCGGCAATGTAGCACTTGCGGGACGCTTCAGTGCAGACGCGGTGCCCTGGATTTGAACGCGCTGTCCACACAATCGAGCAACTGGCCGATGGCCCAAGGCTTCTTGATGAACGCCACCGGATGCTTCACGCCCGAGGTTTCCGGTGTTTCATAACCGGACATGACCATCACTGGTTTGTCCGGCCAGCGCTCGCCGACCAGATTGGCCAGGTCGGCGCCGTTAAGCGTGCCGGGCATGGTGATGTCGGTGAGCAGCAGCGCGACTTCCGGCGCGTGCTTTTCCAGGTATTGCGAGGCCGCATCGGCACTGGTCTGCGGCTCGACCTTGAAACCTTCCTCCTGAAGAATTTCGCACAGAAACTCCAGAATCAACGGATCGTCCTCGACCACCAGAATCAACCCGCCAGGAAGGTGCGCGCTCGACGTCGGAATTGGACACATGAACTGGCACTCCCTGAATTGCATGAACATTTTCAGCGACTTGATGGCGCTGCTTATCTGGTATGAGCAGCGCCTTGTACAGAAATTCATTTTTGATACAGGTCTTTTCGATAACACCCGGTTAACGGGCAGTCGCCGACGGGTAATTGCGGTTAAAATGCGCGCCCTTTTGTTGGCCGATCCCGATTGATGAACCCTCAAGCCCTCGCCGTTCTCCATGCCCACCTGCTCACCGCGCTGACTTCGGCACCGGCCGAAACCCGGCGCCTGTTCCACGGGCGCGGGCGTTGCTGGCCGGGGCTGGAGCAAGTCACCGTGGACTGGCTGCAAGGCGTGGTGCTGGTGTCGTTGTTCAAGGAGCCCGAGGCTTCGCAGCTGGAAGACCTCAAGCGCCTGTTGCTGGAAATCACCGGCTCGGCGCCATGGAAGCAGTCCGGTGCCCACACTTTGCTGATCCAGCATCGTTACCTGCCGCAGAGCACAGCCGAATGGCTGCTGGGTGAAGAAATCGACGAAATGACCATCGTCGAGGGCGGGCTGAAATACCGCGTGGATCTGGGCCGCAAACAGAACGCCGGGCTATTCCTCGACATGCGTTACGGCCGCAACTGGGTGCGCGAACAGGCTGCCGGCAAACGCGTGCTTAACCTGTTCGCCTACACCTGCGGCTTCTCGGTGGCGGCCATCGAGGGCGGTGCCAGCCATGTGGTCAACCTCGACATGTCCCGTGCTGCACTGAGCCGGGGCCGCGACAATCACCGCCTGAACGGGCATGACCTGAGCAAGGTGAGTTTCCTCGGCCACGACCTGTTCAAATCCTGGGGCAAGGTGATCAACAGCGGCCCGTACGATCTGGTGATCATCGACCCGCCATCGTTCCAGAAAGGCAGTTTTCTGCTGACCAAGGATTACCAGCGTGTGCTGCGTCGTCTGCCGGAATTGCTCACCGCGCAGGGCACAGTGCTCGCATGCATGAACGATCCTTCGTTCGGTTCGGATTTCCTGATCGACGGTGTGACCCAGGAGGCGCCGAGCCTGCGCTTCGAGCAACGGCTGGAGAACCCGCCGGAGTTTCCGGACATCGACCCTGAAAGCGGTCTGAAGGCGCTGCTGTTCAAGCAGATCGGCTGACCCGTTCAGCGCGGCCGCAGCACCAGCGCAAACAACTCGCCGTGTCCGGTGACATTGAGCTTGTGATAGAGATTGCGCCGATGCACCTTCACGGTCTCCGGCGAAATGTTCATGTGCTGGGCGATGGCCTTACTGGAAAAACCCTGGAGAATCAGGCGCGCCGTGTCGATCTCGCGCGCAGTCAGCCGAGCGTCGAAACGATCCAGCAATGTCGCCAGATCGCCAATCGATGATTCCGCTATCGCGCCTTGCGGCGGCATCAACTGCACATGCCGACGCATCGCTGACAGCACCCAGTCCCGAACGCAGAGCAGTCGCCCCTGCTCCTGCAAACTGAATGCCGTCGAACGGCCCATCGACAAGCCCAGCACGCCGTCGTCGAGGTTGAGCAGAAATTGCAGCTCATCCGCGCCGACCACCGAGCGGAAGTAACTCTGGTAGTACTCGCTGTGCAGAAACTGGTCCGGCGCCACGGACGCGAGGCTGTGCAGACCGTCGGCGATCCCGGCGACCGCAGCCTGATAGAACGGATCAAGCAGGTACATGCCGGCACAGTAACCAGCCAGTTCTTCCTGCTCGTCGGCGCGGCCCTGGCTGTCGAAGTCGATCAGCAACTGCGGCGGCCGCCCCGTCTGCATCACCGCCACCAGCGCATTGTCCAGCGGCACCAGCAACCGCAGCGTATCAACCAGCGCCCGCCAGAAACCGTCCTGACCGACCGTGGCGAACATCCGCGACAGGCTCTGATGCACTGGCAATTCCTGCAACAACGCGTCCACGCACTACCCCTTTCGAGTAACCCATGATGGGAATGGGTGCGGCGCAGTCCGCCCGATAGGCTGACCACTCCTGTTCATCACCGGCCTGCCAACAGGCCAGGAGTGCCGCATCATGCGTGGTCATCGTGGGTATATCAACCTGGGTCTGATGGGCGTTTTGTCCGCTGCGCTGGGCGTGCAGGCGGCCGATGCGCCAAGCGTGCATGTCTACAACTGGTACGACTACATCGGCCCGAACACCCTGCATGATTTCAAGCGTGACAGTGGTATCGAACCGGTCTACGACACCTTCGACAGCGCCGAGGTGCTGGAAGGCAAACTGATGACCAGCCGCAGCGGCTACGACGTGGTGGTGGCGAGCAACTTCAGCCTGCCGACCCTGATCAAGGCCGGCGCCCTCGCCCCGCTGCCCCGCGATCAACTGCCGGGCTGGAAGAACCTCGACAACGACCTGCTGAGCAAACTGGCCAACAACGACCCCGGCAACCAGTACGCCGTGCCTTATTTGTGGGGCACCAACGGCATCGGCTACAACGTCGACAAGGTGCACGCGATGCTGGGCGACAAGGCCCCAGTAGATTCGTGGGATCTGGTGTTCAAGGAAGAGAACCTGGCCAAACTCGGCGAGTGCGGCGTGGCGATGCTCGATTCGCCGTCGGAAATGCTCCCGGTCGCGCTGCACTATCTCGGCCTGCCGCCGAACAGCACTAGGGCCGAGGATTATCAGAAAGCCGAAGCGCTGCTGCTGAAACTGCGCCCGCACATCGCCTACTTCAATTCCTCGAAATTCATCAGCGATCTGTCCAACGGCAACATTTGCGTGGCGGTCGGCTGGTCCGGCGCGATGCTCGAAGCCAAGACCAATGCCGAGCAGGCCGGCAACGGCGTGAAGATTCAGTACAGCCTGCCCAAGGAAGGCGCGCCGGTGTGGTTCGACACGCTGGTATTGCTCAAGGACGCGCCGCATCCGGCTCAAGGCCTGGCGTTTATCGACTACCTGTTGCGGCCCGAAGTGATTGCGCCGGTCAGCGATCACCTGTCCTACCCCAACGGTAATCGCGCCGCCACGGTGCTGGTTGCCCAGGCCACCCGCGACAACCCGGCGGTGTACCCGTCAGCCACGGCGATGGCCACGTTGTACACCTTGGAGCCCCTGCCCAAAGCCACCGAGCGGGTGCGCACGCGGGTGTGGAGCAAGGTCAAGAACGGCCAATAACAAAACGTGTGGGAGCGAGTCTGCTCGCGATTGCGAGGTATCAGGCCCCTCAAATGTTGAATGTGCCGGCCTCATCGCGAGCAGGCTCGCTCCCACAAGGATTGCAATCTGTCAGTACATTTTTCGGCCCGAAAGAGAGAAGAACACCATGAAACCACGTGCCCGCGATCTCCATATCCGCATTGGCCAATTACAGCCCGGCCCGCTCAACGCCATCACCGACGTACCCGGCGTGCGGGTTGGCCACAGCAACGTGCGCGGCCGCAGCGCCAGCGGTCGTGACATTTGCAGTGGCGTCACCCTGATCGAACCGCGCGCCGGTTCGACTAACGCCCAGCCGTGTTTTGCCGGCGTCCACGTCCTCAACGGCAACGGCGATGCCACAGGACTGGAATGGATTCGCGAGGCCGGCCTGCTGACCAGCCCGATCGCCTTCACCAACACCCACAGCCTCGGGGTGGTGCGCGACGCCTTGATCGAACTGGATCGCGCGCAGCAACCGGATGACGGCCGTCTCTACTGGAACATGCCGGTAGTGCTGGAAACCTTCGATGGATTGCTCAACGACATCAACGGCTTTCATGTGAAACCCAAACATGTGGCCGAAGCGATGAGCAATGCCGTTGACGGCCCGGTGCAGGAAGGCGCGGTGGGCGGTGGCAGCGGCATGATCTGCCATGAATTCAAGGGCGGGATCGGCACCGCATCACGCCGACTGAGCAAGGCTCAGGGCGGCTGGACCGTGGGCGCCATTGTTCAGGCCAACCACGGAATTCGCAGTGAGTTGCGAGTCGACGGCTACCCGGTCGGGCGTTACATGGAACAGGTGGATTCGCCGTTCCTGCGCGCTTCGTTGCCACATCCGGGCATGGGTTCGATCGTGGTGTGCCTGGCTACCGATGCACCCCTGCTACCACATCAATGCACACGACTGGCACAACGGGCGAGCCTCGGTCTGGCGCGCACCGGCGGCGGCAATGAAGATCACAGCGGTGACATCTTCATCGCCTTCGCCACTGGCAACGGTCATATCCCGCCTGCCGCTTACGAAGGCAAAGGCGCATCGACCTGCGATGGCTTGCGGATGGTCAACAACGATCATATCAGCGAGCTGTTTCTGGCCGCGACCGAGGCGGTGGAAGAAGCGATCATCAACGCCTTGCTGGCCAGCAACAGTACCGAAGGTAACGGGCATTCGGTGCCGGGACTGGACGCTGACACCCTGCTCGCCGCTCTCGAAAAATCCGGCTGGCCGGGTGCACGCTGACATTCAGCGGAACAACCCAAGTCCGAGTTCGCGCGCCGCCTGCAACTGCATCGCCGGATCGCTCGACTCGGACTCCAGCAACAATGCCGAACCCGCCACCGTCGCCCCGCAGTAATCGAAAATCCCGTGATCGATCTGCGTCTTCATCGCCGCGCCGTAGCCGTGGCGTTCGTAGGTCCGTGCATCGGCCCCGCCGAGTCCAACCAGGTGCACACGTAGTCGTCCAAGTTTTTTGCGCGTCGAATCACCGTCGAAATCGTACGCCCAGCCGTTGCTGAATACCCGGTCGATCCAGCCTTTGAGCAGCGCCGGCATCGACCACCAGAACACCGGATAGACCAGCACCAGCGCATCGGCGCGGTCGATGCGTGCCTGCTCGGCCAGCACGTCCGCCGGTGGCGCGGATTCGCGGTGATGCACCGCCCAGTCGGCCACACCAAAGCGCGGATTGAATTCCTCGGCGTGCAGGTCGGCGATTTCGAAGGTGTTGGACGGATCGCTTTCCGACAGGCCTTTGGCAATCTGCTGCGCCAACGCGTGGGTCAGCGAACGTGGATCATCGTGATCTACAACAATCAATGCGTGCATGGGGAAATCTCCGGTTGGTGATTGCTGACCAAGGGCTTACTCTTTGCGAAAAGCTACGATTGGTAAGCTACTACTAGTAATCTACCTTCAGTAAGTTACGTTTGGTATATAAGCAATGTCAACCACTGAAATCCCCGACTCCGCACAACCCCGTCGACGCCTGTCCCGGGAAGACCGCCAGCGCCAGTTGCTCGACATGGCCTGGCAACTGATTCGCGAAGAAGGCACCGATGCCCTGACCCTCGGTTATCTGGCCGAAAAGGCCGGCGTGACCAAACCGGTGGTCTACGACCACTTCACCACCCGCGCCGGTCTGCTCGCGGCGCTGTATCAGGATTTCGACCGACGCCAGACGGCGCTGATGGACGCGGCGCTGGCCAATGCCGAAGCAACCTTGAGCGGCATCGCGACGGTGATTACCACGGCGTATGTCGATTGCGTGCTGACCCAGGGCAACGAGATTCCGGGGGTGATTGCCGCCCTGGCGAGCACGCCGGAACTGGAGAAGATCAAGCGCGAATACGAGGCGATCTTTCTGGAGAAATGCCGCAATGTGCTGTCGCCTTTCGCTGACGGCGCAGAGATCGGACAGCCAGGATTACGCGCCATGCTCGGCGCCGCCGAAGCCCTGTCGCAAGCAGCCGCCACCGACGAAATCAGCGCCGAACAGGCCCGTGACGAGCTGTTCGCCACCATCCTTGCGATGGTCGAAAGAGCCGCCACCCGCACCACCCAAGCAGGTGACTGACGGTACTTGAGCGCATCCCCCCACCTTCCTACGATGGAACTGCGCAGTCGCTTGGTCCGCCAAGCCGTTGCGTAGGTGCGGGTGCTCTGAACCCCAATCAAGCCCGTACCTGGCTTCATGCGCATCTTGAGCCTCGCGGGCTCTACTTCCTCCCCATCAAAGAGTCTTGAGGCTCTTTTTTTGTCTCTGAAAATCAGCGTTCGGGTTCACGGCGGATCGAACGCCACGCGGCCTTAGCCAGCAATTCGCGATAAGCCTTCGGACTGCCCTGCACTCGCCCGGACAACCACGCGCGGCAATAGCTGTCGGCCTGACCGACGATCAGCGACGGCAGCAGTTCGGCCGGGCATTCATTGAGTTCCGCCGCGCGCCCGGACTCCGCCAGCCAGTTGCGCAGGCCCAGATTGCGGGTCTTGTTGCGCTCGGCCAGTTCATCCTTGTGCGGGCCACGGGTCACGGCATAACGCGCGTGATACTGGAACCGCGCCCATTCCGGCTGGTTCTCGACCCAATCCACGTAGCTGTAGACCAGCGCCTGAACTCCCTCTTCGGTGGTCGTCGCATCGGCCAGATAAGCGTCGCGCAGGCGCGCCTGATCCTCCAGCGCGGTGAAAAACAGCGCGGCCACCAGCCCTTCCTTGTTGCCGAAATGGTGGTAGATCGCTCCGACGCTGGTGTCGCACTCGGCACGGATCATTTCGATGGTCGTGGCCTCGATGCCCTGTTCGTTGAACAGGCGCAAGGCCTTGCGAAAGATATCGCGCTTGAGTTCGGCGCGGCGGCCGGGGTAGCTGCGTTCGAGAAGATCTGCGGTGTCCATGGGCCTTGAAAATCCGGGTAAAGGGCACATTCGTGCCGGTGATCGAAACGCGCACAGGTTGACAGATTTCCCGCGGACAGAATACCGTTCCGTTACAGAACAATATTCTGTAACGGAACATAATTCTGCAAATACCCTAACCGCGAGGCTTCTTCCATGAGTCAGTTTCTCAGCATGTTCAACAGCGTCGGTTCCCAGGCATTCAGTCAGATGGCGTGCCAGGTCGCGCCGTACTTCAGCACTATCAATCCGCTGGTCACCGAGTTGCGGGCAGGTTCCGCGCAGGTGCAGGTGCCGTTTCGCCGCGAGATCACCAACCACCTCGGCACCGTGCATGCCATCGCCCTGTGCAATGCCGCCGAACTGGCAGCCGGGATGATGACCGACGTGTCGATTCCCGCCGGCGCACGCTGGATTCCCAAAGGCATGACTGTCGAATACCTGGCCAAGGCCAAGACCGACGTGACCGCCGTGGCCAATGGCGAAAGACTGGACTGGCAGACCGAAGGCGACAAGATCGTGCCGGTGGATGTCCACGACGCTGAAGGCAAGAAAGTGTTCACGGCGCGTATCACCATGAACGTGAAACTGTCCTGAAATCACCGGCACAAAAAAGCCCTTGCTGCGCTGGTCGCAACAAGGGCTTTTGTCGTTTCAAACAGAAGGGATCAGTGAACGGTCAGGCGCTGGCGGACAAATTCCTCGGTGCGGCGAGTGACCTGATCCAGATGCCGGTCGCGCTGTTTCTCCGCATCGAGCATCGCCCGCTTGCCGTGTCTTTGCAGCAGATAGGTATGGATCTGCTGCACTTCCAGGGACCGATAGATCGGTGTCGTGTCGATAAAACCGCGCAGCCCGTTGCTGCGGTAATGGCGGGTGCTCATCAGCACCTGCGTTTCGAGTTGACCCAGCACTTCAAAGCCCAGTGCCTCGAAATACGGCACCTTGCCGACGCTGCAGGTCAGCTCGGCATGGGGGTAACGCGCCACCATCTCCGCGATCAACGAACGGGCCACGCCCTGACGCCGATGCCCCTCGCGCACCGCCAGATAGGCCACGTTGCACGCCTCCCAATCGCCCTGCACCGGCAGGTACAACAGGAAGCCGACCACCTGCTCCGGATCATCGTCATCGGTGGCCACCAACAGTTCCACCTCGGTGCCCTTCTCGCCGTTCAACGCCTCCAGATACAGATGCACCTCGTAGCCGACCGCGTACTGATAGACGTTGTACAACAGGTTGCTCGGGCCGAGGCCGATGGCACTGATGTCGGTCAGGTTGTCGACCACCATCTGCAGGATCTGGCTGTTGACGCCTTCGGGGCATGGGGATTTGTAGTGGGTGATGCGGGGCATGGCAGGCGGACTCCAACGGTAAAACACAAGTTGCCGCGCGGGTTGAGCGACCGGCGAACCGCGACATCATACCCCTCAGCAAGCCTGACAAAAATTTCATCTGCCCGAGAACGGATCTTTCGCCGATTTGGCGTCCAATTTTCAGTTGCGTCCATTTCCCGACGCAGGCCTTGAGGAGTTGGCATGAACGTTCTGCGTTCCCCGAAAACCATGAAGACCTTGCTCGCTGCCACGCTGGTGGCAGTCACTCTGTCAGGCTGTATCGTCGAACCGGCTCGCCCGCATCGGCCACCACCGATCGTCGAAGTGGTTCCGGTCATGCCTGCGCCGGGTTATCACTGGGTTGCCGGGCATTACCGCTGGGCCGGCAACCAATGGCGCTGGATGCCGGGACATTGGCGGGCGTATTGAGGCCGGTCACTGCGCAGGGGCAACGACCTTGAACTTGATGTCGATATCCTTCGACACCACGGTGTCCGCCCACTCCCCTGCACCGAGGCCGAACTCGTCGCGCTTGAGCACCAGTTCACCGTCGAAGATGCCGATGTTGCTGTCGGGTTTGAGTTGCACCGGCACCTGCACCTCACGGGTGATGCCTTTGAGGGTGAGGTGGCCGTCGACCACATAACGGTTGTCGCCGGCCGGGCTGAAGCGGGTGGATTCGAACACCGCCACCGGGAATTTTTCCGTGTCGAACCACGCCGGTTTCACCAGCTCGGTATTGGCATCTTCACTGCCGGCGTCGATGCTGGTCAGGTCAATGTGCAGCGTGGTGTGGGCTCTGGCGAGGTTGTCGGTGTCGAAATCCAGCGTCGCGTCGAACTTGCCGAACGTGCCGTACATCCGCGAGCCCATCTGGTTGTAGGTGAAACTTATCTGGCTGGCGGTGGTGTTGACCCGGTTGTACTCCACCGCGTGTGCAGCAGGGACGACGATCAGGCAACACGCGGCCGCCAACAACAATCGAATCGACATGGAAGGCTCCGGCGCCCGATGGGTCTCGAATGACTTAAGCAAACATCCGGCACTTGCGCCAGCCCCGCCAAGGCCCACCCGGCCCGTCACACCAATCGCTCAATCTTCTGATGCTTCCAGACCCGTGTGTAATACAGCGTCTGCAACACCAGCATCCCCAGATATGCGATCGGAAACGCCATCCACACGCCCTGCAAACCGAACTGCCCGTCCAGCCAGTAGGCCGCCGGCAACTGCACGCCGAGCACGCAGATGATCGCTACCCCCACCGGCACCAGCACCGTACCGCTGGCGCGCATGATGCCGCCGATGATCGCCTGGAAACCGAAAATCAACAGGCTCCACAACATGATGTGCAGCAGATGCTCGGCCATCACCCGGGTTGAGTCTTCGGTCAGAAACAGCCCGAGCAACCAGTGCGACAACAGGTAGCCCGCCAGGATCAAACCACCGGTCAGGCACACGTTGATCCACAACCCGGTGCGCAGGATCGGGCCCATCCGCTCCAGCCGTCCGGCGCCGATCGCCTGAGCACCGAGGATCGACGCGGTGATCGCAATCGACAGCGCCGGAAACTGCACGTAATTGACGATCTGCGTCACTGCGCCATAGGCTGCCGTCGCCTGTGAGCCGTGCTGGTTGACCAGCGCCAGGATCACCAGCTCCGACAGCGAAAGCACAATCATCTGCACCCCGGTCGGCAGACCGATGCGCAACACCTTCCCGAGAATTGCGCCGTCCAGTCGCAGCGCTGCAAAGAACTCGCGATCCGGCGCCAGCGGATGGCCCTTGCGGATCAGGCTCCATGACAACCAAGCCAACGACGTCAGCGTACCGACCAGACCCGCAATTGCCGCGCTCTGAATGCCCAGTTGCGGCAAACCGAACCAGCCGCGAATGAACGCCGGCGTCAGCGCCAGTCCGACCACGGTCGACAGCAACAGCGCCAGCATCGGCGACAGCGTGTCGCTCACCCCACGCAACAACTGGGTGAACAGCACGTACACCAGCACAACCGGCAAGGTCCACATCATCACACGGGCATAGGCCACCGCATCATCCAGCACATCCGCCGGCGTCCCCAAACCCTGCAAGGCCTGACGCGCAAACACACTGCCCAGCACTGCCGCCACCAGCCCGATCAACACCCCCAGTAACAAGGTCGCCCCGGCAATCGCCTTGACCATATGCGACTCACGCGCCCCCCAGGCCTGACCGATCAACACCCCTGCCCCGGCGCCCAGACCAATGACCAGCGCGATGAAGAAAAAGATGATCGGAAACATCCCGGACACCGCCGCCAGCGCCTGTGTACCTAGCATCTGACCGATGTAGATGCTGTTGACCGTGCCCGACATCGATTGCAGGAAGTTCGACAGCACCATCGGGGCGAGGAACAGCAGGTAGGTTTTCCAGAGGGGGGATTGAGCGGGGGTTTGCATTGAGGATCCGTCTCGGGTGGAGGATTGCCTGGATATTACGCTAGATGTTTTGAGACTTGTCGGAGGTAATAGCAGTGAAGATTTTTCTGTCTGATTAAAAGCGTATGAAGCTGAGTTCATCGTTCCATCATGATCTGCAAAAGCGGCCAATCAAGATGCCAGCACTTGGCGCGGACGCGCTCCAGATAGATCGAATGTTTCTCGGCGAGGAACCTGCTCGTAGGGCGGACAACGAGGGAAAACAGATCCTGCAGGCCCAACGGTGCAGCTATTTCAATAATGCCGTTGGCACCAAGTCTGACGCCTATGGCTGTAGCCGTTTCAGGCCAGAACATCATTGCTTCGGTTGCAGAAGCATAGGGCTGATCGGCGTTACGCTGATGCATCCTTGCCTGATTCTTGACCGACCAACTTATGCTGCTGTCCAGCGTCATTAGTAATGACTCCAACTGCGCGCCCCGCTCTGGACTGGCGTCATCCGCGTCGTACCAAATGACGTCCACATCAGAAGGCAATGCAGAGAACGCCCGTCCATGAAGATGATCCCAGACCAGACTACGTACAAATCCAGCGGCGACCCAGCAATCAGGCAGCTGCAATCCTCTTACAATCTCAAGAATTTGCATGCGTGCGCGATCACTTGCCATGAGTGCATGAAGATTGGTTTTTAGCATCATTGGGTTTCTGCGGTCGTCATGACGAAACTCGGTATGAACGGGTGCCTGAGTTGAGATTCAAACGGGTAGATACCGAATAACGCTCTCTTCCAGTAATTTGATCAGCGCAGGATCCATATACTCATACTCATCCGGTATGTGCAGGCAAACAATGTGCTTGTTCGCCAGCGCCGAGCGGAATCGGCTGGAAAGTTTTTTGCGATGGGCTGGCTCCATCACACAAATCAGGTCAGCCCAATGCAACAGTTCAGGGCTGACCGGGACACCCGCCTCGCGATCGGTACCCGCCGACGCAGTTTCCACGCCGGGCCAATCTGCGAACCGTTGTTCGGCTGTCGGACTGCGCAAACGATTCTGGCTACAAATAAAAAGTACTTTCAACACCGGCTGACTCCATGCCAATACTCGACCATGACGCTTTTCCAACTCTACAACGTTCGAGAATTTATCATGCTTCAATCTCCACGCCTGCTCGCCTGCACGCTCCTGGTGCTGGTCACTAACACCGCGCAAGCTGCTACAACGGGTGCCGTACCCGAATCCTTGCAACCTTTATTAGCAACTCTGAACGAACGCCTGAACATCGGCGACCTCGTTGCCCTGACCAAATGGGACAGCGGCAAGCCGATCCAGGACAGTCCCCGTGAGGCGCAGGTGATCGACAACGCCCGCAAGCTGGCCACCGAACGCAAGCTCGACCCGGAAGACGTCGCGCAGTTGATCGCCGCGCAGATGGAGGCCAACAAACTGGTGCAATACGGTTTGCTCGCACAATGGCAAGCGGCCGGTTCCGCGCCGGACACGCCGCGACCGGATCTGGGCAAGCAGATTCGCCCGCGTCTGGATGAATTACAAACCCGCCTGCTTCAGCAGTACGCCGACTTCACACCCTACCGCCACGACCCGAACTGCCCGGCATGGCTGGCCAAGGCGCGCACCGGTCTGACCCGCGATGCGCTGCATGATCTGGCCCTGACCCGTGCCACCGGTGAGCTGTGCATTCGGCCGCTGGCGCCCTAGAACAAGGGTCTTGGCATTCATTGCTGGCGTCGATAGTCACCATCAGTTCAATGAAGTTCTCATAAAAAATCCGCGGCGTAACATCGGCTCCATACCAAACAAACAACACCCCTGGAGCACACGATCATGAAACGCCAAATCCTTCTCGGCATCGCTTTTTCGGTTCTCGCAGTCAACGCTTTTGCAGCCAAACCCGCCCACACCATGATCGCCGAAGGCGGTTCGGACCGGTTGATTGAAAGTCGTTTGGCTGAGGGTGGTTCGGATCGTCTGATCGAACGCCGCGTTGCTGAAGGTGGCGCTGATCGCCTGATCGAACGCCGTGTGGCTGAAGGTGGTTCCGATCGCTTGATCGAACGTCGCGTTGCTGAAGGTGGCGCTGATCGTCTGATCGAACGTCGCGTTGCTGAAGGTGGTTCGGATCGTCTGATCGAACGTCGCGTTGCATAAGTAAGCAGCGCATATAGAAAAGCCCGGCCTGATCAGCCGGGCTTTTTCACGTCCAGCCGGCGCTTATTCCGCGGTTTTCAGTTTGACCACATCACCGGAGATCTTGGTGGTGTAACCGGTCAGGACCCATGCCCAGAACCAGTTTTCCTGAACCTGGGTGTTGATCATGGCGTCGCCGCCCTTGGCTTTGATCGCGGCAGTCTGGGCGCGGACGAAGCGGTTGTTCTGCTGGATCGGGATGACGCCCGGAATCCGTCTCTCGGGCGCCGCGCACTTTACCGGAACTGATGGCGCATTGGTGTCAGCTCGGACCTTGTTTCAGTCTTGGTTATCGGTGCGCAGCCTGGACGCAAAGCTTGTTGTGAGGCGAAATTACTCGGACTGAAACGTCTGAAGATACGCCAACAAATTATCGATCTTATCTTCATCACTCAGCCCCCAAAAGATCATCCGCGTCCCCGGCACCACGCCCTTCGGATCCTTCAGATACTTCGTCAGCGTTTCACGATCCCAGGTCAGGCCGGAGTTTTTCATCGCGTCGGAGTACACGTAATTCGCCGACGTCCCGGCCGGGCGACCGATAATGCCGTTGAGTTCCGGGCCGAAACCCGGGCGGGCGGATTCGCCGACCTGGTGGCAGCCGCCGCACAGGCGCGGGAAGATTTTGGCGCCGGCCTCGGCGTCACCGGCAGCCAGTGTCGGCGTGCTGAACAGGCCTGCGTTGAGGATCAGGGCGAGAATGAATGCAGCGTTTTTCATCAGGGGTTTTCCAGATCGTCGGCGGCGCCAAGGGTAATCGTGCGCGGCAAGTTGCGCTACAGGTAGGCGCCCACAACCTGCCGGACTTTGAGCAAGGCTTGACGCAGGACAAGCATGTCAACCGAGCCCAACGCCAGACGAATCGCGTGGGGCACATGGGCGGACACGGTGAAGGGTTCTGCGGTGGTGACGGAAACCTGTTCGTGCATCAACTCGACCACGATGTGGTCAGCCCGGACGTCTTCCGGCAGCGGCAGCCAAAGGAAATACGAAGAGGGATGGCCCACCGTCGGCAGCTCTTCGAGGATTTGCGCGGCCAGAGCTTGCCGGGCCCGGGCGTCGCTGCGCTTTTGTGCTTCGAGCAAGGTGACGGTGCCGTCGTCGAGCCAGCCGCAGGCGATGGCGGTCATCACGCCGGGGGTGTTCCAGGTGGTCGCGCGGATGATCCGTTCCAGCGCCGCCACCTGCTCGATCGGCGCGGCGATGAAGCCGACACGCAGGCCGGTGGCGATGTTTTTCGACAGACCCGAAACGTAGACCGTGCGTTCCGGTGCCAGATCGGCCAACGGAGGTGGTGGGTTATCGACCAGAAAGGCGTAGGCCGCGTCTTCGATGATCGTCAGATCATGCCGGCGGGCAATCGCGATCAAATCCTCACGTTGCTCCAGAGGCATCACCCATCCCAGTGGGTTGTGCAGCGTCGGCATGCTGTACACCGCACGCACCGGGCGCTGGCGGCAGAGTCTGTCGAGCGCCGCCAGATCGGGGCCCTGCTCATTGACGGGAATCGCCACCACTTCCAGGTGCAGCGCTTCGGCCAGCACTTTGAATCCTGAATAGGTCAAGGCGTCGGCGGCGATCACATCGCCAGGCTTGAGTAGCGCCATCAGCGTCACCGCCAGCCCTTGCTGGGCACCGTTGACGATCAGCACCTGCTCGGCCTCGACACTCAAACCCCGTGTTTGCAGGTGCCGCGCCACCGAGGCCCGTTCATGCTGGCGACCGGCGTGAGGCTGATAGCGCAGCAGCGCTTCGAGGTCGCCGGACAGCGCCAGTTGCCGCAACGCGGTGCGCAACAATTCGGCCTGCCCCGGCAATGACGGGTAGTTGAAGTTGAGGTCGATCATGCCGACCGCGACGTCCTTCTGGTCGATGCCCTGCCCCGGCAACAACGACGTTTCCCGCACAAACGTGCCGCGCCCGGCCTCGCCGCTGACCAGGCCCATGGCCTCAAGCTCGGCGTACACCCGCGAAGCCGTGACCAGCGCCAGCCCTTCGCTCGCCGCCAGTTGCCGATGGGTCGGCAAACGGGTGCCGGGCAGCAGCCGGCCGGCGCGAATGTCCGCGGCATAGGTGTCGACGAGGGTCTTGTAACGGGAGCGCGGCATGTCGGGCTGTATCCATGACAATCCTTTGATTGTGCTGATTCTCGACCCTAGGATTGTTCCAACGCAACCCACCTCTGAGCGCAAAGCGTATGGAACGAACCACCCAACTCGGCACCCCGGCGCTGGAAAAAACCAGCGGCTGGATCAATGGCTTTATCGGCGTTGTGATCTTCAGCGGCTCGCTGCCCGCCACGCGGCTGGCAGTGCTGGAGTTCGACCCGGTGTTTCTCACCGTCATCCGCGCGACCATCGCCGGCGCCCTGGCGTTGTGCCTGTTGTGGCTGTTTCGCGAACGACGGCCGGCGCGGGATCAGTGGTTGTCATTGCTGATCGTCGCGCTGGGCGTGGTCGTGGGTTTTCCGTTGTTGACGGCCCTGGCGCTGCAATACGTGACGTCAGCCCATTCCATTGTGTTTGTAGGATTGCTGCCGCTGGCCACGGCGATTTTCGGCGTGCTGCGCGGCGGTGAACGGCCGCGTCCGGTGTTCTGGATTTTTTCGGTGTTGGGCAGTTCGCTGGTGGTCGGTTTTGCGATCTCACAAGGCCTGACCGCTTCGCCCACTGGCGATCTGCTGATGCTGGCGGCGATTCTCGCCTGCGGCCTCGGTTACGCCGAAGGCGCAAAACTGTCGCGCACCCTCGGCGGCTGGCAGGTGATCTGCTGGGCGCTGGTGCTGTCGTTGCCGGCGATGGCCGTACTGAGTGTGTGGCTGGCGCCTGCCTCGTTCAGCGGCATCAGCCTGTCCGCGTGGGTTTGTCTGGCGTATGTTTCGCTGTTCAGCATGCTGATCGGTTTTGTGTTCTGGTATCGCGGGCTCGCTCAGGGCGGGATTGCGGCGGTCGGACAGTTGCAATTGCTGCAGCCGTTTTTTGGCCTCGCACTGGCCGCGACCTTGCTGCACGAGCATGTCAGCGTGGGCATGCTGGTAGTCACTCTGGGTGTGATCCTGTGCGTGGCCGGGGCGAAGAAATTCGCCAAATAGTTTTCAGCTCGCGCCGGATTTCCATTCTCGAGGACTGAGTCCGGTCTTGCGCCGAAACGCCCGGGCCAGCGCCGAGGGACTTTCATAGCCGACCTCTTCGGCGATCAGGGCAATCGGTCGTCCCTCGCGCAGGCGTTTTTGCGCGAGGCTGATCCGCCAGTTCACCAGATAATCCACCGGCGTCTGCCCCACCACCCGCCGGAAGTGTTCGGCGAAACCGGCGCGAGACAGATTCGCGGCACTGGCCAGTTCGGCGACGCTCCAGGCCTTGGCCGGTTGGTCGTGCATCAGGTTCAAGGCTCGGGAAATCTTCGGATCGGCCAGCCCCGCCATCATGCCTGGCTGCTGATTGCGACTGCTGATGAGGTGGCGCAACAACAGAATCACCAACAGCTCAAACAGCCGGTCCATCACCGCTTCGCGTCCGCAGTGTCCGTCGAAGGCTTCCTTGAACAGCCACTCCAGGGTGTTGGCCATTTCCGGAAGATCGGCGAGTTTCAGCACCAGATAATCCGGCAGAGCTGCCGCCAAAGCATTGCCCGCGCCGCCGTCGAAGGTCAGCGAAGCGCACACCAGTTGCGTGCCCATGGCTTCGTTGGCGAACAAGCGATGGGCCATGGGACGGGGAAAAAAGATCAGGGTCGGTTCGTTGAGCGAGATTTCAGGATCATTGCCCGGCTTGAGCAACAACTCCCCCGCCTGCAACAGATGCACATGCCCGCACACTTGATCGCCGCCGTAGGCGCTCACCCCGCAAAACGTGCCGCTGTGAAAGGTGCCGGCATTGACGCCGAAATGGCTGAGTAACGTAGAAAGGCGATCCATGACTGATTCTCGCAACGACAGGTTTGGACGATCTGTCGCATATCCTCGACGATTTGCACCCAAAGCACCAGCCACGCTCCGTAGGATTCACTCCATCCCCGGCGCACTTCGCACCGGACTTTCGGAGAATCACCATGAGCCGCATCGCCCCTCTCAGTCTCGAAACCGCTACTGACGCCACTCGCCCGACACTTGAAGGCGTGCAGAAAAAAATCGGTTTCCTGCCCAACCTGTTCAAGACCCTGGCCACTGCGCCCGCCGCGCTGGATGCCTACGTGCAAATCTCGGCCACGTTGGGCAAGACGTCTTTGAGTGCCAAGGAAAAAGAGGCGGTGTATCTGGCCACCTCGCAGGTCAACGGTTGCGATTATTGCCTGGCGGCACACACTCTGTTCGCCAGCAAGGCCGGGCTGGCAGCAGAAGAAATCATCGAAGCGCGTCACGGTCGACTGAATGCTTTTGCCACCCTCGCCCATCAACTGACCGAAACCCGTGGTCATCTGAGCGATGAACAGATTGCCGCCGCCCGCGCTGCCGGCATCGACGACAAGAAGATCATCGAAGTGATCGCCATCGTCGCCGCGCAGACCCTGACCAACTACCTGAACAACGTGGCACTGACCGACATCGATTTCCCCGCCATCGAAAATCCAGCGTAATGCAAAAAACTGTGGGAGCGAGCTTGCTCGCGATGGCGGTGGATCAGTCAGCGTCTTTGTCGATTGATACTCCGCTATCGCGAGCAAGCTCGCTCCCACATTGAATTTTGTACTGCGTAGGACGCGTCAGTCGTGATCGACCCCGGCGCGTTTCAGCAACTTCTTGCAGCGCTCGGACAGGTGAAACACCTGCAAATGTTTGCCCGCCTTCGCGTAGCGTTCACGCAGGGTTTTCAGCGCGGCGATGGCCGAGTAATCGACAAAGCTCAGGTGCCGGCAATCCAGCGTCACTCGTTGCGGGTCATTGGCCGGGTCGAACTGATTGAGAAACGGCGTGGTCGAGGCAAAGAACAGCGTGCCGTGCAGGCGATAGAGTTTGCTGCCGTCCGCTTCGATATGTTCATCGGCGTACAACTCGCGCGCTTGCTGCCAGGCAAAATTCAGCGCGGCAATGATGATCCCGCACAGCACCGCCGTGGCCAGGTCGGTGAACACCGTGATGGTCGTTACCGCGATGATCACCAGCACATCGTTGAGCGGAACTTTGTTCAGCACCCGCAGCGAAGCCCAGGCAAACGTCTGCTGCGACACCACGAACATCACCCCCACCAGCGCCGCCAGCGGAATCCGCTCGATCAGTGGCGACAGAAACAGGATGAACAACAGGATCAGCACCCCGGCAACAATCCCGGACAAACGCCCGCGTCCGCCGGAACTCAGGTTGATCACGGTCTGGCCGATCATTGCACAACCGCCCATGCCGCCGAACGCACCGGAGACCATATTCGCCGCGCCCAGCGCCACGCATTCGCGGTCCGGATAGCCACGGGTTTCGGTAATTTCGTCGGTGAGGTTGAGGGTCAGCAGGGTTTCCAGCAGGCCGACCAGTGCCATCAGAATCGCGTAAGGCGCGATGATGCGCAGGGTGTCCAGCGTCCACGGAATGTCCGGCAGCGCAAACGTCGGCAAGCCGCCGGCGATGTGCGCCATGTCGCCGAGGGTGCGGGTCGGCAGGCCGAGCAGGTAAACCAGCAAACCGACGCCGAGAATCGCGACCAGCGCCGGCGGCACGGCGCGGGTCAGGCGCGGCAATACATAGACGATGGCCATGGTCAGCAGCACCAGCCCGGTCATCAGGTACAACGGTGTGCCGCTGAGCCACTGCTCGCCGCTCTTGAAATGCTCCAGTTGCGCCAGCGCAATGATGATCGCCAGACCGTTGACAAACCCGAGCATCACCGGGTGCGGCACCATGCGCACCAGTTTGCCCAGCCGCAAAAGCCCGAACGCCATCATGATCAAGCCGCCGAGCAACACCGTCGCCAACAGATATTGCACGCCGTGCTGCACCACCAGCGCGACGATCACCACCGCCATCGAACCGGCCGCGCCGGACACCATGCCCGGCCGGCCACCGAACAATGCGGTCAACGTACAAATGATGAAGGCGCCGTACAGGCCCATCAGCGGATTGAGGTGAGCCACCAGCGCAAACGCAATGCATTCGGGCAACAGGGCAAACGAGGTAGTGAGTCCGGCCAGGACATCGGCGCGCAGACGAATCGGTTTCATGGCTTACCTGACAGAGCGGCCGACGGGCGCGGCCGCATGCATTGGCGCAAAAGAGCGCTGCGGAAAAAGAGGGTTGCGGATGTTACGCAAATGCACCGGCGTGGGCCAGTGATCGCTGACAACCACTGGCGTGCGCTCTATGCTGCGCGATGTTTTAAGCAGTGGAGCCCAGGATGTCGACCGAATTGACCAGCCGCGAAGTGTGCCAACGATTGCGCGATGCCGCGCTGGGCGTGTGCACTCTACGAGTGATGAGCGTACGAACGGGCCGGCTTTCGGTCGACATCGAAGGCTGGCGCTTGCAGTTGGACTTCGACGGCCAGCGCCTGAATCACTGCGCGGATTGTTTTTGCCCGGACGGTCGAGAATGGACGCTCGATACCCGGCAGCGCTTCGGCACCGACCCGGTCAGTCTGCTGAGTACCTGGGAACTGGCGCAGATCGAAGGTTTGTTGCGGCAACGTGTATGAGAGACGGCAAACAGAGTTGCCCAATGATGGCACTCTGCCCATAATTCGCCCCCCTCTTCAACGCGCAAGGAACTGCCGTGAAAAAATCGCTGCTGTTGGTCCCGCTGTTTGCTCTGCTCCTGCAAGGCTGTGGCATGACCATGACCCGTTACGAGCCAAGCTTCGATAACGTTCAAAAGCTCAAGCAAACCCCGCCGCTGCACGCGATCAGCAACCCGCAGGTCACCGCTGAGCCGGGCGAAGGCTCGTTGATGGTCCGCGCCAACCCGATCAAATCGCCGACAGGCAGCATCCCGGCGCATATCCAGGACGCAATCACCGAAGAACTGCGCAAGGCCGGTCTGCTCGATCCGCAAGCGACGCGTCACCTGCAAGTGCTGGTGGTGAAAAACCAGTTGAACGCCGGCATGGGCACCGGTGATGGCACCATCGCTGCGCGCTTCACCCTGCGCAATGGCAACGTTGTGGTGTACGACGCCACCAAAGATGTCAGCCATCAGTGGGACAGCAGCTTTTTCGGCGTTATCGCGATCCCCAACGCGACCAACGCCTACAACCCGATGCTGCAGGACTTGCTGAAGAATCTGTACAGCGATCCACAGTTCATTCAGGCCCTGAAGTAAGGGCAAAAAAAAGAGCCGCGATTGCGGCTCTTTTTTTTGCTGCTGGAGTGAGTCAAATGCCCGAATATTTCGGACGGTTGCTGTCGGCCCATTCCTTGAGCAACGCATTGACTTGCCGAGTGAACGTATCGGTCACTGCTGCTTTCGGTGTATTGAACGCCAGCGGAAGGAACCAGATGCCCATCCAGGTGCCGACCGCGTCGTGGTTACTCGCGGTGGACAGCGGCTGACCTTGCTGATCGAGGGTTTCCAGGCTCATGGTGTACTGGTCGGTGGCATAGGCCGGAATGATCGTCATGCTCAGACCACTGATGAACGCCAGCACCATCTGACCGCCATTCGGTGGATGGTTGTACATTTTCAGGCGCAGGCTGTAGTCACCGGGCTGCTTCTCGAACTTGTCGAAGGTGACACGACCGAACAAACCGGAATCCTTCAGAACGGTTTGCAGTTGCGGTTTGAGCATGTCACGAGCTTGTGGCATTTCCACGGCGGAAGCGCTTTTCGGCTCGCCCTGGTAGAAGTCGAAATCGACGTAGACGTTTGGCTTGTTGGCGTAGCTGGTCATCGATGGCAGCGTGACCGGGGCCACTTCGTCCTTGGTGAAACTGGCACAGCCGCCCAGCGCGAGCACCAGACCCAGCGCAAGGATTTTCCCGAATTGCATGATGTCGTCCCTAAAGTGATATCAAAGAGCCTCCATTGCGGAGCGCCGGGGCGGATTCTAGTGATCGTCTACGTCCGGGAAAAGACCTGATTCGGGAAAACCGTGAAAAAGTTCGCGCCGCTTCAGCTTTGGCGCAAATCGAGGGTGTACGTGTAATAGCCCGTATCGCGCACCCAGCCGAGTGATTCGTACAAACCCTGGGCGGTGAAATTGTCGGTGGCGGTTTCCAGCACCAGGCCCTTGGCGCCGGTTTCGACGGCGAAGTCGCGGGCGGTGTTCATCAATAATCGCCCGACCCCACGACCACGGGCGGCCGGCGTAGTGAACAGGTCGCTGAGCAGCCAGGTCCGGTGGGCGTCAATTGACGAGAACGTCGGGTACAACTGCACGATTCCCAGCGCCTCACCGCTTTCGTCCTCAACCAGAAAAATCGCCGATTCATTGCCGACCATGCGTTCGGCGATAAAGGCCCGGGATTGCTCGAGATTCGAAGACTGGCCGTAAAAACCGCGATAGGCGTCGAACAGATTCGCCACCGCGTCGAGGTGAATCGTCGTGGCGCGCAGTGCCTGAAGGGTCATTGTGATTTTCCTGAGGTTACTGAAATTGAAACCAGCATAGCGCTGAGGAGCGAGTTCGCTGGCTTATTCGCTATATAGTTTTGTATATTGCGAACCCGAAATGGCCAGACCCTCCATGCCGTCCATGAGTAGTATCCGCGAACGCAACCAGCAACTGATCCTGGCCGCCGCCAGTGAAGAATTCGCCGCCAACGGCTTCGACGCGACCCAGACCCGCGACATCGCCGCACGCGCCGGTGTGCCCAAGGCCAATCTCTATTACTACTTTCAGAGCAAGGAAAACCTCTACGGCAAAGTGCTGCTCGGCTTCGTCGAACCGCTGCTGGAAGCCTCGGCGGTGCTGCGCGAAAGTGATGATCCGCTGATCGGCCTGCGCGCCTACGTCGCCGCCCGCATCCGCATCGCCCGCGAACATCCGGCGATTGCCAAAGTGTTCAGCGGTGAGCTGTTGCTCGGTGGCCGTCAACTGCCCGATGAATGCCGCGACCTGCTGCATGGCGAAGCCCGGCGTAATGTCGAGTGTCTGCGCAGCTGGATCGACCGCGGGCTGCTGGCGCCGGTCGATCCAGAGCATTTGATGTTGTTCATATGGTCGGCGACGCGCACCTACACCAACATTGGATGGCAGATGGGGCGCATCACCGGGCGAGAGGTGCCGCAGGATGAGGATTATGCGGTGGCGGCGGAGACGATTACGCGGTTGGTGTTGAGCGGTGCGGTGTCCGAACCGCTAAGTGATGTTCGCAGGTTGATGTTTGCGACCTGATTTCAGGCGGTGGCAGTATGCGTTCCCACCCTCATCGTCATTTAAGGAGTAGCACATGGCCGATTCGGATATTCACCTGTCGGACAGTTCGGATAGCGGACTCTTCCAGCGCATCGCCGATGAGCTCCAGCAGACGCTGAGCGGAACCTGGACAACTCAGGCCAGCGGTCTGGATCAGTATTACGGGACCTGGCGGTCGATGGTCAGGTGATTACCCTGCACCTGGAGCATTACCTGGGGATCATGTTGCTTGTGGAGGATGCGGATCCCCAGTGGGTGGCGTCGGAGCGGTTTCAGGCCGTGGTGCGGCGGTTGCAAATGGAGTGATTCACACGCGTCAGTGTGGGAGCGAGCTTGCTCGCGATAAGGGCAGCACATTCAACATCATCGGTGACTGAGCGAATGCCATCGCGAGCAAGCTCGCTCCCACAATGACTGCGACAAACCATCAGAACGTAATTTCGGTCGCCGGCTTCACATCGATCCGCGCCACGGAACCGGTCAGGTGCGCCCAGTCCTTGTTGTGCTCGGCAATGATGTCTTCGGCGCTCATGTTGCCGTTGTCGACGGTGGAATGCGCATCGGCCGCCAGTTCCACGTCGTAGCCCAGTTGATGGGCCTGACGCACGGTGGCGTTGACGCAGTAATCGGTTTGCATACCGCAGATTACCAGGCGGTCGAAGTCTTCCCGGGGGATCAGTTTCTGCAGATTGGTCTGGTAGAACGAGTCGTTGGCGGTTTTGTCGACGCGCAGATCGCCGGGCGCGGTGACCAGTCCGTCAGCCAGTTGCCAGCCTTCGGCACCGTGAGCGAACGGGCTGTCTTTTTCGTTGTGCTGGATCAGCACCACCGGAATGCCCGACTTGCGAGCGCGGGCGCTGAGGCCGTTGATGGTGTCGATTACCCGTTTGGCGTCGTGGCACTCGTATTCACCTGCGCACAGGGCGCGCTGGACATCAATGATCAGCAATGCGGTGGTCATGGTGAGCCTTCCTTGATCAGTCCTTGAGAAAGGGGCGGACGTGTGCCCGCCCCCTTTTTACTCCGCTCAGTAACCCAATGACAACCCGGTGTTGCGCCGTGGATCGTTGGCGCCGTAGAAGCGGTTCTTGCCGACCGGTTTGCCACCCAGCGACGGTGCACCGACCAGAATCGCGGCGATGTGGTTCGGGTCCTGCGGCCCCGCAAACTTGTGGCCCCAGCTCTCGAGAATCTTCTTCGTGTCGGGGCTGGCGGCGAAGTCTTCGAGATTGGTTTCCTCCGGCATCCACTGCTGGTGGAAGCGCGGCGCGTCGACCGCTTCCTGCAGGCCCATGCCGTAGTCGATGACGTTGAGCATGGTCAGCAACGTCGCGGTGATGATGCGACTGCCGCCCGGCGTACCGACCACCATCACCACCTTGCCGCCCTTGGTGACGATGGTCGGGCTCATCGATGACAGCGGTGCCTTGCCCGGAGCGATAGCGTTGGCTTCACCTTGCACCAGGCCGTACATGTTCGGCACGCCGACCTTGGAAGTGAAGTCGTCCATTTCATCGTTGAGAATCACCCCGGTCTTGCTCGCCATCACACCCGCGCCGAACCAGTCGTTGAGGGTGTAGGTGACCGAGACTGCGTTGCCCCATTTGTCGACGATCGAATAGTGCGTGGTGTTGCTGCCTTCATGAGGTGCAACACCGGGTTTGAGCTCCGCCGACACGCCGGCCTTCTGCGGCTGGATCGCGTTACGCAGCTTGGTCGCGTAGTTCTTGTCCAGCAGGTGCTCGATCGGGTTTTTCACAAAGTCCGGATCGCCCAGATAGCTGTTGCGATCCACGTACGCGTGGCGCATCGCCTCGATCTGGTAGTGCATGCCCTGGGCCGAATGGAAGCCCAGATCCTTCATCGGATAGCCTTCGAGAATGTTCATGATCTGGCAGATCACCACCCCGCCGGAGCTTGGCGGTGGTGCCGACACAACGTGGTAGCCGCGATAGTCGCACTCCACCGGGGCCAGTTCGCGGGTCTTGTATTTGTCGAGGTCGGCCTGGGTGATGATGCCCTTGTTGGCCTGGCTGGACGTCACGATGGCGTCGGCCACCCAGCCTTTGTAGAAGCCGTCAGCGCCTTTTTCGGAAATGGTGCGCAGGGTTTTACCCAGATCCTTCTGCACCAGTTTCTGCCCGACCTGCATCGGCTCGCCGTTGTTCAGGAAGATCGCGCCGGAATCCTTGATGTCCTTCTTGAACACATCGGTGGCGTATTCCAGCAGCTCGACGTCACCCTGTTCCAGCTCGAAACCTTCTTCCGCCAGTTTGATCGCCGGGGCGATCATGTCCTTGCGCGGTTTGGTGCCGTACTTGCTCAGCGCCAGCTCCATGCCCGACACGGTGCCCGGAACGCCGACCGCGAGGTGGCCACGGGTACTCAGGTCCGGAATGACGTTACCGTCCTTGTCGAGGTACATGTTCGCCGTCGCGGCCAGCGGGGCTTTTTCGCGGAAGTCGAGGAAGGTCTTGCGTCCGTCCGCCAGTTTAATGGTCATGAAACCACCGCCACCGAGATTGCCCGCCGCCGGGTAAACCACCGCCAGTGCATAACCCACGGCGACCGCCGCATCCACCGCGTTGCCACCACTTTTCAACACGTCGACACCCACGTGAGTGGCCAGGTGCTGGGCGGTGACCACCATGCCGTTTTCGGCGGCGACCGGGGCAACCGAAGCGGCGTGGGCCATGAGGCAGCTGAGCGCCAATGAGGTCGCAATCAGCGATTTGGCAAAAGGTTCGTACTTCATGAGTCGGTCTCTTCTTTTTATAAGGTAGGAAAGCGCTTCAAGAGCATCAGCCAGTATGGTCGCGATTACGGTTTGCGCCTCCCCGATCCGGCAGTATGCTGGGCGCAGTTTTCACCCCCGTCCCGGAGTTTTTCCCATGGCCTACACGTTCATCACCCTGCCCTCGCCCGTCGGCGAGTTGAAGCTGGTCGCGAACGGCTCACGTCTGGCCGCCATCCTCTGGGAAAACGACAAACCGAACCGGGTGCGCCTCGGACCCATGAGTGAAGCTCCGGACAATCCGGTGCTGATGAAAACCGCGCGACAGCTGGAAGAATATTTTGCAGGAACGCGAAACGCGTTCGATCTGGAGCTGGACTTTGCCGGCACCGAGTTCCAGAAAAAAGTCTGGGCCGCGCTACTGACCATTCCGTTTGGCGAGACCCGCACCTACAGCCAGATCGCCGAACAGATTGGCCACCCGAGCGCGGTGCGTGCCGTCGGCGCGGCAAACGGGCGCAATCCGATTTCGATCATCGCGCCGTGCCACCGAGTCATCGGTGCTTCAGGAAAACTGACCGGTTTTGCCGGAGGCCTGAAAGCCAAGGAGCGCTTGCTGACTCTGGAGGGTGGCCAGTGGTCGGACATCGGTGAAACCGGTGACTTGTTTTAACCGCCAAACAGGTTATTCATCGCCGCATACTGCAGCAGCATGATGGTCTTGGCATCGCAGATCTCACCGCGCTGGAACGCCGCCAGCGCGTCGTCGAAACGCCACTCCAGCACTTCAAGTTCTTCGGTCTCCTCTTCCAGACCGCCCCCTTCACTGACCTTTGACGAAGCATCGTATTCGGCAATGAAAAAGTGCAACTTCTCGGTCACCGAGCCGGGGCTCATATAGGCCTCGAATACCTTCTTCACGTCATGCACGCGGTAGCCGGTTTCTTCCTCGGCCTCGTCGCGGATGCGCTGCTCCGGCGCCGCGCCTTCAAGCAGTCCGGCCGCCACTTCAATCAGCAAACCGTCGTGACCGTTGACGAACACCGGCAGGCGGAACTGCCGGGTCAGCACCACGGTGCGTTGCTCGCGGTTGAACAGCAGAATCGCCGCGCCATTGCCACGGTCGTAGACCTCGCGCGTCTGACGCTGCCAGTCACCGTTGTTGCGGCGATAGTCGAAGGTGATTTTCTTCAGCAGATACCAGTCGTGGGACAACACCTGGGTATCGACGATGTTGACCCGCTCGGCTGTGTTGGACATGACGCGTGATCCTTTTTTCTCATCGGAAGATGGCCATGGTAGGTGAAATGATGCGAACCGCCGACGAAAAAAAGCCCGGCAGCGCTACCGGGCTTTTCCTTCATTGCCTACTGATGAGCCACGTTCACCGTTGCGGCATCAGCGCCCTCAACCGCAGACGGCGCCCCGTGAATCAGCGGCCCATATCGCCGACTGAATTCCCAGTTGTAAGGCACGCGATCCTTGCTGGTGCCGTTGTCCCAGTTCACCGACCAGGTCATCAGGCCCTTGATCGGATGCCCTTTGACCGCCAGGCGTTTCATCGCGTTGCCAACCACGGTTTTGTCGATCACATAACCAGTGGCGGCGGCATCGACGTTGGCTGGCAGGCCGATAACGAACTTGTCCGCCGGGATCTTCGTGAAACCGCGAGTGCCGGTCACCAGGCTCTCGGTCAGGTAATAGAGGAAGTCCTCTTTCAGCGCGTCGTTGTTCTGGGCGATCCACGCCCCGTTGCCGTTATTGGCTTCCGGCACCCAGACCCCGTCGCCGCCCTGGTTGTAGAACTGCGGAGCGATGAAGTCGTAGTAGCCTTCCAGCGCCTGCAGGTAACCGACGTATTTGCCGGAGATGGTCAGGTACGGAAACTCCGGCGCCATGCTGATGATGAAATGCTTGCCTTGGCCCGCGTAGTGATCCTTGACCAGTTTCAGTGCGGCCGGCAGGACGGTCTTGTTGGCAGCGAAATCAATCGCGCTCTGTTCAAGATCGATGTCCAGGCCGTCGAAGCCGTAGGTTTCCACCAGACGGATGATTTCGTTGGCCAGCGGTTGCTCCTGGCCGGCGCGCAAGTCGATGTGCGCATCGGCACCGCCCAGGGAAATCAGCACGGCGCGCCCCTGACTGTTGAGCACGCCGACCTGGCGGCGGAACTCGGCATCGGAGACGTTGAACGGCTTGAAGGTCGGAATCCCGCTGCCCTTCATGAAGGCCACCGCGACCACGTTGTATTCCTTCGGCACGTTTTCCAGCGCGATGTTGGCGAACTGGCCGCGCTGGTAACCATCGCTCGGGCCGGCCGGCCAGTTGTGCCAGAAGCCCATGAGGATCTTCTTGCCGGCAAGCGTCGGCATCAGCGACGCCGCATCGCTGGCCTGGTTTTTCAATAGGGTGAAGTCGATGTTTGACATGTTCTAATCCTTCAGAACCTGTGGGTTTTGACGTTACGGGCTTATTTGAAGTCCACATCGAAGGCCTGATAGAAGGCGTTGCCGGTGTTGGCGACGATCCACATCAGGACGATGACGTGATGGCCCTGCTTGTTGCCGGGAAGTTTCACGGTGTGGTTGACCTTGGCTTTCAGTTCCGCCGAATGACTGTAGTACGGCACTTGCGGATAGAAATCCTCGGCGAACGGTTGCGCCTCCAGTTGCGCTCGGGTGATGCGTTGTTTCGGGTCCCAGCCATCCTTGGTGATCAGCCAGCGGTAACCGCGGGTGGTGTGCGGCGCGGTGTACTCCCATTTGACCTCAAAGGTCTGGCCGGGGGTGACATTGAGCAGCGGCCAGGAGAACGGACGCCCGAGCTTCTTGCTCATTTCTTCTGCGGTGAAGTTCACGCAGTCACGTGCGTCGTTCTTGCCGCCACTGAGAATATAGCCGTCAGCCGGCGGTACGACGCTCGGGTTGTCGCTTTCGAAGGGCGCCGGGAACGGGCCGGCCGCGAGTGCCGGGAAGTTCTTGCCGCCTTCCATTTCATTGACCTGCCAGCCGCCGAGCAATCCTTGCTCGATGGCCACCGCGCCGCGGCTTGCAGGGGAAATGACGCGACCGTGTCGCAGTTGGGTTTGAGCTTGTGGTTGGTTCATGTTTTTCACTCCGTTGATTTAAGTACTCTCCTGTCCGAGGAGAGGCCTTCAAACTAACGGAGGGGGATTTTTTGTCCATCGGCGGTTTTGTCGCAGTCTGCCTCGGCGGAACTCGAAAAACGCCGCAAATACTGTACATAAACACAGTGCATTGCGACGACGCTCACCCAACGCATGGCAAAAAGACTACACCGCGTTATTGCAAAAACCTGCATTCAGCGGTCAGGAAAGTTGTGCCTTGAACTCCTTTTCATACTGCCCGGCGAGCCGTTCCTTTTGCTTGTCGTCGAGCAACTTGCCGGCCATCTGGAAAAATTTCTGCTCTTCTTCCTGCAAGTGGTGATGGACCTTCTCCGAGAGCTTTTTCGCCGTGGCCAGCCAGGCTGGACTGGACATTTCTGTCTCGTCGAGTTCTTCCATCATTTCGTCCATTTCGTGATGTTCGGCGATGGCATGGCGACTGAGGTCGACTCCGTTGTCGAACTCCATCAGCGGAATATAGAAGTGGCGCTCTTCGGCCGTTTCGTGGGCCTGAAGCTCAGCCTTCAGTTGCTTGTAGGCCTCGACCCTTTCCGGGGTGTTACCACTGGTCTTGATCAACGATTTCGCGTAGGTACGCTGACGGTCGTGGCTCTCGCGCAAGGCTTCGAAAATGTTCATGGGATCTCCAAGGCAAACGCGTTCCGGATGGACGCCCTGAAGGGCTAGACCCCGACGCAGCAGCGACGGTTCCAAGCGATTGCTTCAATCGGCTGCGGCGCGATAGGCTGCCGATTCATTACTACAAGGAAGACAACATGACGTTGCGGATCGAGCTGTCACAGGACCCTACCGAAGAACAGCGCGCAGCCATCCTGGCGCCCCTGCGTGCCCATAACATCGCCAAAGCCGGGCCTTCGCTGTACGAACCGGTTGCGCTGCTGGTACGCGACGATAACGACGCGATCCTCGGTGGCCTTTATGGGCACACGTTCTATCGGTGGCTGTTTATCGAGTTGCTGGCGGTGCCGGAAGAGGGCCGGGGACAGGGCATCGGCTCGAAGCTGATGAACATGGTCGAGGAATTCGCCCGGGAAAAAGACTGCGTGGGGATCTGGCTCGATACCTTTGATTTTCAGGCGCCCGGGTTCTACAAAAAACTGGGATATACCGAGTGTGGCGAGATTGTGGATTATCCGCTGGGGCACAAGCGGCATTTCTTCCAGAAGCGTTTGATTGAGTGAATTCAGGACCCTCGCCCGCAGGCTGGCGAGGGTCGCAAATTTCAACGCATTCAGCCGCCCGTTACAGACAGGTCGCCAGCGCCGCCAAGCGGCGCTTGGCCACAAAATCATCCTTCTGCGCGTAGTAATTCAGCACGGTGCCGGACGCCTCCGTGGTCAAGTCGACAAACGACTCCGCCGAGCGCGTGTAGACCGTCGAACCGCCCTTCTTGCCTGGTTGCAGATACGCCGCCGCGTCCACGCCGAACACCGCTTCGTCCTGCCAGGCGAATTGCACGCACTGGGCCACGACTTTTTCGGGTTTGTCCGAATTCAGGGTCTTGTAAGGGGTTTGCGTGCGGGCGTCTTCCATCGCCGAACCCGCGCAACCAGCCAGCAGGGTTGCCGCCAGCGCCACCATCAGCATTCGCATTGCATTCGCTCATTCGGAAAAAAGCGGACTGTATCACCGCAACGCCAAAAATCGTTCTGCTTTACTGCATTTAGAGCGCGACACATGCCGGCCGCTGCGGCACATTAACGGTCATCAGCCTTACAAGGAAAGCCCATGGCGCCTACTGACCAGCGACACGAACAGGCCCTGAAACTGTTTCTCGATGCGCGCCCGGAACTGCGCGAAACCCTTGATCACCTCAACCCGCTGCTCGCCCAAGCCAAGGGCGAAACCCAGGCGCAGTACCGCGAAGAACGCCTGCACGAAGCGTTCGAAGCCGAGGCCGAAAGCCAGGGTCTGTTTGCTTGGGAACTGACGTTGCAACTGACTGCTGCAACGCCTGAGGAGTATCAGGCGCAACGCCTGGAAGTGCATCGCGAAGTGGCGGAAATGGCCGGGATGGACTGGCTGGAATATTGCGATCTGTATGGCATAGAACCGTAAAACCCGCTCAAGGACGTTGCCTCGATGCTGCCTTCAACCTCGACCCACCGCGCCAGCCCCGGACATCTTCACATACAGAAATGGCGCGGCCGTGTTGGCCTGGCGCTGGTTGCCAGCCTGTCGGTACTGGCCGGCATGACCGACGCCATCGGCTTCATGGCCAGCGGCGATTTCGTTTCCTTCATGAGCGGCAACACCACGCGGCTGGCGGTGGCGATCAGCGATGGCGACAGCGCACTGACCGGACGGCTGATCCTGCTGGTCGCGACGTTTATCGTCGGTAATGCCCTCGGGGTCGTGGTCAGTCGGCTGGGTGGTCGGCGGGCGCTGCCGTTGCTGCTGGCCATCGGCGCTCTGCTCTGTTTGGCAGCCTGGCCCTTTGACTCTCAACTGCCGGCGCTGTTGGCGGCGATCATTGCGATGGGCATGCTCAACGCGGCGGTGGAAGAAGTGAACGGTCTGCCGGTCGGCCTGACGTACGTCACCGGCGCCCTTTCGCGATTCGGCCGTGGATTGGGCCGGTGGGTGCTCGGCGAACGGCGAAGCGGCTGGCGGGTGCAACTGGTGCCGTGGAGCGGGATGCTGGTCGGGGCCATTCTGGGGGCGGTGCTGGAACATCATCTGGGACTCAAGGCGATGTTGGTCAGCGGTTTGTTCGCAGCCTTACTGGGGCTGCTGACCCTGAAGATTCCGCGGCGTTGGCAACTGGGCTATATGCCGCGCTGACAGACACCTGATCGCATCGAGACCGGCGCGGGAAACATCCACTTCGCCGCCCCGCCGAGAAAGCTTTATCATGGCCGCAGTTTTGCTGATCGAGTCCGTCATGAAGTTCGCCATTGCGCTGTTTTCCGCCGCCCATGCGCCCTCCTCGCGCCGCGCCCTGCTGTTCGCCCAGGCCGCGCTGGCCGGCGGGCATGAGATTGTCCGGCTGTTTTTCTATCAGGACGGGGTCCACAACGCGTCCGACGCCGTGGTCACGCCGCAGGACGAACTGGACCTGCCCAAGCAATGGCGCAATTTCATCGCCGAACAAAACCTCGACGGCGTGGTGTGCATCGCCGCCGCCTTGCGCCGTGGCGTGTTGAATGCCGAGGAAGCCGGGCGTTATCAGCGTGATGCCGTGGCCGCCAGCGCACCGTGGGAATTGTCCGGCCTCGGCCAGTTGCATGACGCGGTGCAGGACGCCGACCGCCTGATCTGTTTCGGAGGCGCATGACATGGCCAAATCCCTTCTGATTATCAGCCGTCAATCGCCGTGGTCCGGCCCCGGCGCCCGCGAAGCGCTGGACATCGTGTTGGCCGGCGGTGCCTTCGATCTGCCGATCGGCCTGCTGTTTCTCGACGACGGCGTGTTGCAACTGGCCGCCGGGCAGAACGCCAAGGCCCTGCAACAGAAAGACCTGAGCGCCAACCTGCAAGCGTTGCCGATGTTCGGCGTCGAAGAGCTGTTCTACTGCGCCGACAGCGCCAGTGCTCGCGGCCTCGGCGATCGTTCGCTGGACGAGGCGCAGCCCTTGGCCACCGAGCAAATCACCGCCCTCATTGACCGTTACGACCAGGTGATCACCCTCTGATGTCGACTTTGCATGTGTTGTCCCACTCCCCGTTTGGCGACGAACGCCTGACCAGTTGCCTGCGCCTGCTTGGTTCTGCCGATGCGCTGTTGCTGTCTGGGGATGCCGCTTATGCGCTGCAACCTGGCACCGCCCCGTTCATTGCGCTGGAATCCCGCAAGGTGAAATTGTTCGTGCTGGCCGAAGACGCGCAAGCCCGTGCCGTGCAGGTTCCGGACTGGGCCGAAGCCATCGATTACCCGGCCTTCGTCGAGCTGTCGATCCACCACGACAAGGTCAACAGCTGGCTATGAATGCGCTGACCGTCGGCGCCCGCGCCATTGAACTGGACAAGGACGGCTTCCTGGTCGACCTCAACGACTGGTCGGCCGAAGTCGCCAGCGCCCTCGCCGCTGCCGAAGACATCGAGCTGAGCCCGGAGCACTGGGAAGTCCTCGAACTGCTGCGCAGCTTCTATGCCGAATTCCAGCTGTCCCCGGCCACCCGGCCGCTGATCAAATACACCGCGCTCAAGCTAGGCGCGGAAAAAGGTAACAGCCTGCACCTGAACCGACTGTTCAAAGGCACCCCTGCCAAACTCGCCGCGAAACTGGCGGGCCTGCCCAAACCGACGAATTGCCTATGACCGATTATCCAGCGCTGACTCTCGAAACGCCCGCCGAGCATCCGTTCGCCCAGTTCGTGCGCATCCTTGGCAAGGGCAAGCGCGGCGCCCGCGACCTGACCCGCGAGGAAGCCCGGGAAGCCATGGGCATGGTCCTCGACGAAGCGGTCGAAGAAACCCAGCTCGGCGCGTTCCTGATGTTGCTGCGGCACAAGGAAGAAAGCGCTGAGGAAATGGCCGGTTTCACCGAGGCCCTGCGCGAACGCTTGCAGGCGCCGGCGTTGAAGGTCGATCTGGACTGGCCGACCTATGCCGGCAAGAAGCGTCACCTGCCGTGGTATCTGCTGGCAGCAAAGTGCCTGGCGCAGAACGGCGTGCGCATCTTCATGCACGGCGGCGGCGCCCACACCGCCGGGCGTTTGTATTCCGAACAGTTGCTCGGTGAGCTGAACATTCCGCTGTGCCGCAATTGGCACCAGGTCGGCGCGGCGCTGGATAACGGCGGTCTGGCGTTCATGCCGCTGGTGGACTGGGCGCCGCAACTGCAACGGATGATCGACCTGCGTAACACCCTCGGCCTGCGCTCACCGATCCACTCTCTGGCGCGGATTCTCAATCCGTTGGGCGCGCGTTGCGGCCTGCAGAGCATTTTCCACCCCGGCTACCAAGCGGTGCATCGCGATGCCAGCGGCCTGCTCCGCGACACGGCGATCGTGATCAAAGGCGACGGCGGCGAAATCGAGATCAACCCTGATGCCGACAGCCATCTGTACGGCACCACCGGCGGCGAGAGCTGGGACGAAGAATGGCCGCAGTTGTCGGCGCAGCGTCACGTCAAACCTTCTTCGCTGGATATCAAGCATTTGAAGGCCGTCTGGCGCGGCGATGTGGTCGACAGTTATCCGCAAATGGCGCTGATTTCGACCATGGCGTTGGCACTGCGCGGCCTGGGCCAAAGCCGTGAACAGGCTTTCGAAACCGCCGAGCAATACTGGGCTGCGCGGAACAAATCGATTTAACCGATCATTCACGCCCGATCTTTGCGCTTTTTGTTCGAACTCATCGGAATAGACTCCACTCCAACGATTATTGGTTTCAGGAGTCTTGATCATGGGTTTACTCGTCGACGGCCGCTGGCAGGACAAGTGGTACGAAAGCAGCAAGGACGGCGCGTTCCAGCGCGAACAGGCGCAGCGCCGTAACTGGGTCACTCGCAACGGCGAGCCGGGCCCGAGCGGTGAAGGCGGTTTTGCCGCCGAAGCAGGGCGCTATCACCTTTATGTTTCCCTGGCCTGTCCATGGGCCCACCGCACGCTGATCCTGCGCAAGCTCAAGGGCCTGGAAAGCCTGATCGACGTTTCGGTCGTCAGCTGGCTGATGCTGGAAAACGGCTGGACCTTCGACCAGAACCTCGGTTCGACCGGCGACAAACTCGATCACTTCGACTTCATGCACCAGCGCTACACCGCTGACACCGCCGACTACACCGGCCGCGTCACCGTACCGGTGCTGTGGGACAAGAAACTCAAGCGCATCGTCAGCAACGAATCGGCGGAAATCATCCGCATGTTCAACAGCGCCTTCGATGATTTGACCGGCAACGATCTGGACTTCTATCCGGCGCCATTGCGCGGCGAGATCGATGCGCTGAACGAGCGGATCTACCCTGCCGTGAACAACGGCGTGTATCGCGCCGGTTTCGCCACCTCGCAAAAAGCCTATGAAGAAGCGTTCGACGATGTGTTTGCCGAGCTGGATCACCTGGAGCAGGTGCTGGGCGCCAACCGTTATCTGACGGGCGAATACCTGACCGAGGCGGACGTGCGCTTGTTCACCACGCTGATTCGTTTCGACGCGGTGTACCACGGGCATTTCAAATGCAATCTGCGGCGGATCAGCGATTATCCGAACCTGTCGAACTGGCTGCGTGAGATGTACCAGTGGCCGGGCGTTGCAGAGACCGTGGATTTCCAGCACATCAAGAATCACTACTACGGCAGCCACAAGACCATCAACCCGACCGGGGTTGTGCCAAAGGGGCCGAAGCAGGATTTCAATATTACCCATGACCGGAACCGGTTGGGCGGGAAAGGGGTTTGGCGCCGGAGCTGAGTTGTTCAGCGTTTTTGAAAGGCCTCTTCGCGAGCAGGCTCGCTCCCACATTGGATCTGTGTCGTGCACAAATCCCCTGTGGGAGCGAGCCTGCTCGCGAATGGGGTTACTCTGTTTTCAGATCTGACCCTGAGCACCCTCGAACCACGCCAGTTTCTCGCGCAGTTGCACCACTTCGCCGACGATCACCAGTGTCGGTGCATGCACTTCATGCTCCGCCACCAGACGCGGCAGGTCGGCCAGCGTGCCGGTGAAGACCCGCTGATTGACCGTGGTGCCCTGCTGGATCAGCGCGGCCGGCGTTTCGGCTGCGCGACCATGCTTGATCAACTGCTCGCAGATGATCGGCAACCCCACCAGCCCCATGTAGAACACCAACGTCTGCGCCGGCGCAACAAGGTCGGCCCACGGCAGATCGGTTGAACCGTCCTTCAAGTGCCCGGTGACGAAACGCACCGACTGCGCGTAATCGCGATGCGTCAGCGGAATCCCGGCATATGCCGCGCAACCACTGGCCGCCGTGATGCCCGGCACCACCTGGAACGGGATGCCGTGGGCCGCCAGTTCCTCGATCTCTTCGCCGCCGCGGCCGAAGATGAACGGATCTCCGCCCTTCAACCGCACCACACGCTTGCCGGCCTTGGCCAGATCCACCAATTGCTGGTTGATCTGATCCTGCGGCACGGCGTGATCGGCGCGACGCTTGCCGACGTAGACACGCTCGGCATCACGACGGCACAGCTGAAGAATGGCGGGCGCCACCAAGCGGTCGTACAGCACCACATCGGCTTGCTGCATCAGGCGCAAGGCGCGGAAGGTCAACAGATCCGGATCGCCCGGTCCTGCGCCCACCAGATACACCTCGCCCGTGGTAACACTCGCTTCGCCGTCGATTTTCGCTTGCAACAGACGCTCGGCCTCGGCGCCCTGCCCAGCCAGCTGACGATCGGCAATCGGCCCCTGGAACACGTCTTCCCAAAAACCGCGACGTTGCTGCACATCGGGAAACAGGCCTTTGACCTGATCACGAAATCGCGCGGCCAGACCGGCCAGATGGCCGTAGGTCGAAGGAATCCAGGTTTCAATCTTGGCGCGGATCAGCCGGGCCAGCACCGGCGCATCGCCGCCGCTGGAGACCGCGATGATCAGCGGCGAACGATCGACGATCGCTGGGAAGATCACGCTGCACAGCGCCGGCGCATCGACCACGTTGACCGGCACGCAGCGCCGATGGGCATCGGCGGAGACCTGCGCGTTCAACGCTTCGTCGTCGGTGGCGGCAATGATCAGCCCGCAACCGTCCAGATCCGTTTCGGCGTACCCACGCAGCAGGCATTCGCCGCCGCTGGCGGCAACCAGTTCGCGCAGTTGCGCTTCGATTTCAGGTGCGACCACCCGCAGCTGCGCACCGGCATCGACCAGCAGGCGGGACTTGCGCAAGGCAATCTCCCCCCCACCGACGACCAACACACGACTGCCGCGCAGGTTGTGAAACAGCGGCAGATATTTCATTTAACCGATGACCTCAAGGCCACCCATGTACGGCTTCAGCACGTCCGGCACACGGATCGAACCGTCGGCCTGCTGGTAGTTTTCCAGCACGGCCACCAGGGTACGACCGACCGCCAGACCGGAACCGTTCAGGGTGTGCACCAACTCAGGCTTGCCGGTTTCCGGATTGCGGAAACGCGCCTGCATGCGGCGGGCCTGGAAGTCGCCGCAGTTGGAGCACGACGAAATTTCACGGTACTTGTCCTGGCTCGGGATCCACACTTCCAGGTCATACGTCTTGACCGCGCTGAAGCCCATGTCGCCGGTGCACAGCGCCAGAGTACGGTAAGGCAGCTCCAGCAGTTGCAGGACTTTCTCGGCGTTGGCGGTCAGGCCTTCCAGCGCTTCCATCGACTTCGACGGCTCGACGATCTGAACCATCTCGACCTTGTCGAACTGGTGCTGACGGATCATGCCACGAGTGTCACGACCCGACGCACCGGCTTCGCTGCGAAAGCACGGCGTGTGAGCGACGAACTTGATCGGCAGCTGTTTCGAATCGACGATTTCACCGGCGACGATATTGGTCAGCGACACTTCGGCGGTCGGGATCAGGTACAGATCGGCTTCGCCTTCGCGAGCGATCTTGAACAGGTCTTCTTCGAACTTCGGCAGTTGACCGGTGCCTTGCAGCGCCGGGGCCTGAACCAGATAAGGCGTGTAAGCCTCTTCGTAGCCGTGCTCGGTGACGTGCAGGTTGATCATGAACTGCGCCAGTGCACGGTGCAGACGGGCAATCGGGCCGCGCAGCAGGGCGAAACGTGCGCCGGACAGCTTGGCGGCGGTTTCGAAGTCGAGCCAGCCGAATTTCTCGCCCAGGGCCACGTGGTCCTGAACCGGGAAGTCGAAGGCTTTCGGGGTGCCCCAGCGGCGGACTTCGACGTTGCCGTCTTCGTCTTCGCCGACCGGAACCGATTCGTGCGGCAGGTTCGGGATACCCAGCAGGATCGAATCCAGTTCGGTCTGGATCGCGTCCAGCTCGACTTTACCGGCGCTCAGTTCGCCCGCCATGCGCTCGACGTCCGCCATCAGCGGCGCGATGTCTTCGCCGCGCTGCTTGGCCTGACCGATGGATTTGGAACGCGCGTTACGCTCAGCCTGCAGTGCTTCGGTGCGGGTCTGGACGGTCTTGCGCTGTTCTTCCAGCGCTTCGATACGCGCAACGTCCAGGGCAAAGCCACGGGAAGCCAGGCGGTCCGCTACGTCCTGGAGGTTGCTACGTAACAGTTTGGAATCGAGCATGTCGGTTTCTCGTTATCAAAGTTTGGTCAGGGACAGGCCGGCCCAGGTCGCGAGCAGCCCGCCGAATACGCTGATGGCCGCATAGCCCAGGGCCAGCGGCACTTGCCCGCTTTCCAGCAGGCGCACCGTATCCAGTGAAAAGGATGAAAAAGTCGTCAGCCCCCCGAGGAAGCCGACCATCAACCCGGCACGTACCTCGATCGGTACTTCCGGGCGTATCAAAAACAGGCCGTACAACACGCCAATCAGCAGACAGCCCACGATATTAACGGCCAGCGTCGCGGTATAGAAGTGCCGCGGCCAATTGGCGTTGACCCAATTGCCGGTGGCGAAGCGCAACAAGGTGCCGGCAATCCCGCCGACGGAGACTGCAACGATCAATGGAACCACTATTTTCTCCGCTGCCGGGGGCTTAAACGATCAAGTTGGGCAAGGTGGTTGAGCTTTTCGCCGATCTTCAACTCCAGGCCACGGGGCACCGGTTGATAGAACGGAATCGGGTCGAGTTCTTCCGGGAAATAGTCTTCGCCGGCCGCGTAGGCGTCCGGTTCGTCGTGGGCGTAACGGTATTCGTCGCCGTAGCCCAACTGCTTCATCAATTTGGTCGGCGCATTGCGCAGGTGCAGCGGCACCTCCAGCGAACCGTGTTCGGCGGCGGCGCGCAGCGCGGTCTTGAAGCCCATGTACACTGCGTTGCTTTTCGGCGCGCAAGCCAGATAAGTGATGGCTTGAGCCACTGCCAACTCACCCTCCGGGCTGCCGAGACGCTCCTGCACTTCCCACGCCGCCAGGCACAGGCTCAGGGCGCGAGGATCGGCGTTGCCGATGTCTTCGCTGGCCATGCGCACCACCCGCCGGGCGAGATACAGCGGATCGCAACCGCCGTCGATCATTCGCGCAAACCAGTACAGCGCGCCGTCCGGATTGGAGCCGCGCACCGATTTGTGCAGCGCGGAAATCTGGTCGTAGAACGCTTCGCCGCCCTTGTCGAAACGCCGGCGAGTGTCACCGAGCAGGCTTTGCAGCAGCTCGGTGCCCATCTCACTGTTGTCTTCGGCCAGGTCCGAGGCGTTTTCCAGCAGATTGAGCAAACGCCGGCCATCGCCGTCGGCGGCGGACAGCAGCATCTGGAAGCCTTCATCGCTGAGGGTCAGGTGACGCTTGCCCAGACCACGCTCTTCGGTGAGCGCGCGGTGCACCAGTTTGCGCAACGCCGCTTCGTCGAGGCTCTTGAGTACGTAGACCCGCGCCCGCGACAGCAATGCGTTGTTCAGTTCGAACGAAGGGTTTTCGGTGGTGGCGCCAATGAAGATCAGCGTGCCGTCCTCAACGTACGGCAGGAAGGCGTCCTGTTGAGACTTGTTGAAGCGGTGCACTTCATCGACAAACAGGATCGTGCGCTTGCCGTACTGGCCGGCCTGCTGCTTGGCGATTTCCACCGCCTGACGGATCTCCTTGACCCCGGCCAATACAGCCGAAACCGTTTCGAAATGTGCATCCGACACTTCCGCCAGCAATCGCGCCAGCGTGGTCTTGCCCACGCCCGGCGGGCCCCAGAAGATCATCGAATGCAGGGCACCCTGCTCCAGCGCTTCGCGCAAAGGCTTGCCGCGAGCGAGCACGTGTTCCTGACCGACGTACTCATCCAGATTGGTCGCCCGCAAACGGGCGGCCAGTGGCTGGGCAATCGGTGCACTGCGAAACAGATCCATCACGTACCGTTGAAACCTCTGTGTTTATTCCTGGATCACGTCGGCACCCTTCGGGATGTCGAACTTGAACTTCGATGCCGGGACCGCTTCGTTGGCCTTCACACCGGTAAACAGGATGTTGGTGCGCTGGCCGACGCTGTCGATCAGTTGCATGTCATTGACCAGACCGTTGCGGAACGACAGGCGCAGGCTGTCGAACAGGGTGTCCTTGGTTTTCGGCTTCAGGGTGAAGTCAATCACGCCGCCGGCCTCTTTGGCGCTGATGTCGAAGCTCTGGCTGATCTTCGATACGTCGCCGGACAGCAACAGGGCTGGAGTCTGGGTCAGACGCTCATCGAGTTTCTTGATGGTGGCCTGTTCCAGGTCCGGGTCCCACAGGGTGACTTTCTTGCCGTCGGAGACCATGGTCTGCTCAGCCGGCGCGTTGGTGTGCCAGTAGAACAGGCCCGGACGCTGCAGGGTCATGTCGCCGGTGGTTTCCTGCAACTGGGTGCCGCTGCCGTCAAGGGTCAGTTGGGAAAAATTGGCGGTCAGGGTCTTGGATGTTTCGAGCAATTGGGTCAGGCGAGCCACATCCTTGTCATCGGCGTGAGCCGTGAGGGTGGTCAGAGCCAGTACCGGCAGCAACATGCGGATAAGACGCATGGGAGTCCTCTTGAATACTCGTGGGAAAGTGGACAGCGCTTCATGCACCGTCCATTGCATTTGGATCAGGGTATCGAATCAGTCGCGTACCGGGCCAGGGGCTAGGACTTCGCGGGAACCGTTGGTGTTCATCGACGTCACGACCCCGGCCATTTCCATGGCTTCGATCATGCGCGCGGCACGGTTGTAGCCGATCTTCAGCTTGCGCTGTACAGCGGAGATGGAGGCACGGCGGCTTTCCAGCACGAACTGCACGGCTTCGTCGTAAAGCGCATCGGCTTCCGGATCGTCACCGTCGCCACCGCCGCTGCTGCCTTCGAAACCACTGCCCGCCTCTTCGACACCGTTGAGGATGTCGTCGTTGTATTCCGGCGCGCCGCGCAGTTTCCAGGCTTCAACCACCCGGTGAACTTCATCGTCGGACACGAAGGCGCCGTGAACCCGGATCGGCAGGCTGGTGCCCGGCGGCATGTAAAGCATGTCACCGTGGCCGAGCAACTGTTCGGCGCCGCCCTGGTCGATGATGGTCCGGGAGTCGATCTTGCTCGATACCTGGAACGCCATCCGCGTCGGAATGTTGGCCTTGATCAGACCGGTGATCACGTCCACCGATGGTCGCTGGGTCGCGAGAATCAGGTGGATACCCGCCGCACGCGCCTTCTGGGCGATACGGGCGATCAGTTCTTCTACCTTCTTGCCGACGATCATCATCATGTCGGCGAATTCGTCCACGACCACGACGATGGTTGGCAGTTTCTGCAACAGCGGCGCTTCGTCGTGGATGCTTTCGCGCTTGTACAGCGGATCGCTCAGCGGCTCGCCGGCGTCCTGGGCTTCCTTGACCTTGGCGTTGAAGCCGGACAGGTTTCGCACGCCCATCTTCGCCATCAGCTTGTAGCGACGCTCCATCTCGGCAACGCTCCAGCGCAGGGCGTTGGCGGCGTCCTTCATGTCGGTCACGACCGGGCACAGCAGGTGCGGAATGCCTTCGTAGATCGACAGTTCAAGCATTTTCGGGTCGATCATGATCAGCTTGGCGTCGTCCGGGCCGGACTTGAACAGGATCGACAGAATCATCGCGTTCACGCCCACCGACTTACCGGAACCGGTGGTACCGGCCACCAGCAGGTGAGGCATCTTCGCCAGGTCGGTGATGACCGGCTTGCCACCGATGTCGTGGCCCAGGGCCAGAGTGACCGGCGACTTGAAGTTGTCGTATTCGGACGTCGACAGCACTTCTGAGAAGCGCACGATCTGCCGGTCTTCGTTGGGAATCTCGATACCGACCGTGGTCTTGCCCGGAATCACTTCCACCACCCGCACGCTGGTCACGGCCAGCGAGCGTGCAAGGTCTTTTGCCAGGTTGGCGATACGGCTGACCTTCACACCTGCAGCAGGCTGGATTTCGTAACGGGTAATGACCGGGCCGGGATGGATCGAATCCACGGTGACTTCGACGCCGAATTCCTTGAGCTTGATCTCCAGCAAGTGGCCGACCGCCGCCAGGGATTCGGGCGAATAATTGAGTTGTTTCTTTTCCGCAGGATCGAGAATCGAGATCGGCGGCAAGGTGCCTTCCACGGCGCTGTCGACGAACAACGGCACCTGCTTCTCTTTCTGCACGCGCTTGCTTGGCTCCGGCGCCTTGACCGGGGCCGGGGCGATGACCGGCGGCACCTGTTTCTCGCGCTCTGACATGTGCTTGCTCAGGGCCTGCTCGCGCTCGATCAGACGTTCCTTGACCTTGGCCTGCTCGCGTTTGTCGGTGACCGTCGGTGCAACCACGTCGTGCACGCGATCATCAACTTCACGCAGTTGCGCGACCAGTTGCTTGCGCTCGGTACGTGCCGACCACCAGCGATTGACCGCGCCCTGGAACAGTTCGAACAGGTCGAGGGTGATCTTGCCGGTGATGTCCATCACCTTGAACCACGACAGGTCGGTGAACACCGTCAGGCCGAACAGGAACAGTGCGATAAACAGCAACGTGCTGCCCTGAATGTTCAGGGCATTGCGGGCCAGATCACCGAGGCTTTCACCCAGCGCACCACCCGCGCCGGCCGGCAATCCCGTGGCTGCATGGAAATGGATGTGCGCCAGCGCGGCACCGGACAACACCAGAAACACCAGACCGATCAGGCGCCAGGAAAACAGCCAGCCGCTCCACTGCCACGGCTCGTGACGCTGGCGGAAGATCTGATACGCCTTGATCGCCAGCAGCAACGGGAAGATGTAAGCGAAATAACCCAGCACCATGAACAGGATGTCGGCGCTGTAGGAGCCCGCCGGACCGCCGAAGTTCTGCACGTCGTCGATCTTGCTGTTGTGACTCCAGCCCGGATCGTCCTTGCCGTAAGTCAGCAACGCCATCATCAGGAACAGGCACAAGGCGCCAATGGCGATCAATGCACCTTCCTTGAGCCGGTAGTGCAACTGTTGACGCCAGAGCGGAACGACTGTTTTTGGTGCTTCCGTGGATTTCTTCAAAACGCTTCTTTTCCTGCGCCAAAGGCGCGTCCATCTATTGAATGACGATAAAAAACTGCCCAATCCAGGCAGGTAAAAAAATGACGGGCGCAACGGAGACTACTTTTAACACTGCGCCCCGCCTTTTATAAACACGGCACGCGGCGAATATTCTGTAACAGCCCGGCATTGTACGGGTTTGCGCGTTCGATGCCATGCTTCCAAGCCCCAGGTTCAAGCATAGCCAAACGCACAACACCCGGCGTTCAATTTGAGCATGCATTACCTTTTGTGACAAAGGCTTATGAGGTGTATTTGATGAACGTAGCGAAGCATTCGCGCCTCATCTCCCCTGAGCGCCACACATTGGCATCGGTCACCTTGCCCGCACCGGTGTTGCGCCCGATTACGACCGCATCCGGATGCTCAAGTTGCAGGAGTACAGACACCGCACCGCAACGGAGGACATTCGCGTCATTTCCCGGCACACTTTACCGCGGGCCCAGCGCCCACCGCCCTCCCCTTCTGCAAGCCCGGACGCCATGCTGACTTGGTTACAACGCAATTCACTGACTTTCCCGCCACTGGAAAAGGCCATGCGCGATCCCAACGGATTGCTGGCGGCCGGTGGCGACCTGTCCGCCGATCGCTTGATCCAGGCCTATCGCCACGGCTGCTTTCCGTGGTTTTCCGAAGGCCAGCCGATTCTCTGGTGGTCGCCGGATCCGCGCACCGTGCTTTTTCCCGACGAACTGCACGTCTCGCGCAGCCTCGGCAAATTGCTGCGCAAACAGCGTTATCAAGTGACCTTCGATCAGGATTTCGACGCCGTGATCCGCGCTTGCGCCGCTCCCCGGGAATACGCCGACGGCACCTGGATCACTGGGGCGATGCAGGACGCCTACATAGAATTGCATCGACGTGGTTTCGCCCATTCAGTGGAAGTGTGGGATCAGGGAGAGCTGGTCGGTGGCCTTTATGGACTGGCGATGGGGCAATTGTTTTTTGGTGAATCAATGTTCAGCCGCGCGGACAATGCCTCCAAGTACGGTTTTGCGACACTGGTGCAACATCTTAAAGAAGCGGGTTTCGTGCTGATCGACTGCCAGATGCCGACCGACCACCTGCACAGCCTCGGCGCCCGGGCCATTTCACGGCAGACATTCGCCGAATACCTGGCCCGGCATCTCGACCAACCCAATCATGCGACCTGGGTTTGCTGAGCGACTTTTGCGCGCGTGGCTTACACTTAATTCACCAGCTTACCCTTGAGGGTTGATCATGACCGAGTTGGCGCGGTTGAAGTTTTATGCCACTCAGCCTCACTCTTGCAGTTATCTGCCCGAGGAACAGGCGACGACCCTGTTTCTCGACCCGAGCCAGCCCATGGATGTGCATGTCTACGCAGACCTGTCAGAAATGGGCTTTCGTCGCAGCGGCGATCACCTGTACCGCCCGCATTGCCAGAACTGCAATGCCTGCGTGCCTGCGCGCATTCCTGTCGCGCAATTCAACCCCAACCGACAGCAGAAACGCATTTTCAAGCGCAACATCGATTTGCAGGTGCGCCCGGTCAAGCCGGCATTCAGCGAAGAGTACTTCGATCTCTATCAGCGCTACATCGAACAGCGCCACGCCGACGGCGACATGTATCCGCCAAGCCGCGATCAATTCTCGACTTTTCTGGTACGCGACCTGCCCTTCTCGCGCTTCTACGAGTTTCGGCTCGACGGACGGTTACTGGCGGTCGCCGTCACCGATCTGCTGCCCAACGGCTTGTCAGCGGTCTACACCTTTTACGAACCGCAGGAAGAACGCCGCAGCCTGGGGCGCTACGCGATCCTTTGGCAAATCGCCGAAGCCCAGCGGCTGGGGCTTGAGGCGGTGTACCTGGGTTACTGGATCAAAAACTGCAAAAAGATGAACTACAAGACCCAATATCGGCCTATCGAACTGCTGATTAACCAGCGCTGGGTCATCCTGAACTAAACGCAAACCCTAAACCCCTTGGCGTAAACCCCATTTTTCGGGCACAATGCACGCCGCTTTTGCCTGGCGCAGTTGCACCGGGCCATTCACTGGACACCGAGGGCTTTACTGCATGTCGAAAGAAGACAGCTTCGAAATGGAAGGCACTGTCGTCGACACCCTGCCAAACACCATGTTTCGCGTGGAATTGGAAAATGGGCACGTCGTAACCGCGCATATCTCCGGCAAGATGCGCAAGAACTACATTCGTATTCTTACCGGTGACAAAGTGCGCGTCGAGCTGACGCCCTATGACTTGAGCAAAGGGCGTATTACTTACCGCGCTCGCTAATCAAGTCAATACAAGACGCCCGGCATTTGCCGGGCGTTTTTGTATCTGTGTGTTTTTTGGTTTTGGGTGTATATCCGTTGCTGCGGTAACGGCTTCTTAGGGTTCCGCCCTTACGGCGGGTCACTTTTGACAAACGCCTCAAAAGTAACCAAAAAGTCTATGCCCCGGCGTACGGCACTTCGCTTAGGCTCAGTGTTCCCTCGCTACGGTGTCCATCAGGGCGCATCGCCTACGGTTTGCTTCGCTGCACCTCCTCTCGATGCATGCGGCTTCGCCGCACGGCGCTGCGCGCCTACCCCCTGATGAACACCTCCGCTCGGCCTGCCGAAGGGGCAAAAAATCAAAAGCCAAAGCCAAAGCCAAAGCCAAAGCCAAAGATCACAGCTTCGGCAAATCCTGCGGACAACTCCCAAACCAAACAAATTGGTCGACCAGCAGGCCGCCACTCTCAGCAAGCTGGCTCCCAGAGTTGTAATGCGCGCACAACCCAAGCGGCAAAGCCGCCCCACTCACCACGATGAGCGTTAGCTCGAGTACCGCTTTTGATCGCAGGACCCGTCGGCAGGCTGAGTGGAGGGATTGATCCGGGGGTGGGAGCGCAGCGACCGTTTGGCGAAGCCAAACACATCGAGAGGAGGTGCAGCGAAGCAAACCGTAGGCGATGCCCCCCGGATCAATCCCGGAGCGAAGGAACCCCGAGCCTTAGCGAGGGGCCGTACGTCAGGGTTAGGGACCTTTTGGTTACTTTTGGCTGGGCCGGCATTCCGGGCGTTTGCCAAAAGTGACCCGCCGTAAGGGCGGAACCCTGAGAAGCCGTTACCGCAACAACGGATATTCACACCAAACAAACAGACAATAAAAAGGCGCCCGAACAGACTGTGTGAAAACCTAGCAATCTGTCCGGCCCTTTAAGAAAATGCTCCGTATCGAAAGATACGGAGCATTTTTCGTTATGGCCTACATACAAGGAG
>NZ_NEJP01000007.1 GCF_002113125.1 Pseudomonas sp. B20(2017)
AACAACTTCAACCACTTGCGCTTCCGATCTCTCGTTAGCGGGAGGCGAATTCTACAGCGTTACACGCTGCTGTCAACACCTCTTTTTCTCCACTTTCGACCGAGAAGATCGAACCGTTGAAAGCACCAGAACCAGCCGGCATTTCCAACTCCTTCCAGGCTTCGATGAACTGAAGCGACCCGCTCTCGAAACCTACTTAACTCATTGAATCTCAAGGAGTTTTCCGTTTCGGCTGCGCCGGAAGTGGGGCGAATTATAGAGACTCAGAATCTGCCGTCAACCCCTACTTTCATAAATCTGTCATATCAGTCAAAAAAGCCCTGAAACGCGAAGGCCGACCTTAAAAGGTCGGCCTTCTTTGCACTGCCCTTCTACTTACAAGCTAGGGAAAGCGAATTGCGAAGCCTCATGGCTCGCACGCTGCGGCCAGCGCTGGGTGATCGCCTTGCGACGCGTATAGAAGCGCACACCATCCGGGCCATAGGCATGCAGGTCGCCGAACAACGAACGTTTCCAACCACCGAAGCTGTGGTAAGCCACCGGCACCGGCAATGGAACGTTGACGCCGACCATGCCGACTTCAATCTCGTCGCAGAACAGACGCGCCGCTTCACCGTCACGGGTGAAGATGCAGGTGCCGTTACCGTATTCGTGATCGTTGATCAGCTGCATCGCCTCTTCCAGGCTGTTCACCCGGACGACACACAGCACCGGCCCGAAGATCTCTTCTTTATAGATACGCATATCGGGAGTGACGTTGTCGAACAGGCAGCCCCCCAGGAAGAAGCCTTCTTCGTGACCGGCAACGCTCAGACCACGACCGTCGACCACCAGGGTCGCGCCCGCCGCCACGCCGTCTTCGACATAGCCACTGACCTTGTCGCGCGCCTGACCGGTGACCAGCGGCCCCATGTCCAGACCGCAAGAAGTACCGGCACCGATTTTCAGCGCCTTGATCTGTGGAACCAGTTTGGCCACCAGTGCATCAGCCACCTGATCGCCCACACACACGGCTACCGAAATCGCCATGCAGCGTTCGCCGCAGGAACCGTAAGCCGCGCCCATCAGTGCGCTGACCGCGTTGTCCAGATCCGCATCCGGCATCAGTACCGCATGGTTCTTCGCGCCGCCCAGTGCCTGCACGCGTTTGCCGCGCTTGGTGCCTTCGGCATAGATGTATTCGGCAATCGGCGTCGAACCCACGAAGCTCAGCGCTTTGACTTCCGGCGCGTCGATCAGCGCGTCCACTGCAGTCTTGTCACCGTGCACCACGCTCAGCACACCTTTCGGCAGACCGGCTTCCAGCAGCAGTTGCGCGATCAGCAGGGTCGAGCTCGGATCACGCTCGGACGGCTTGAGGATGAAGCAGTTGCCGCAGACGATCGCCAGCGGATACATCCACAGCGGCACCATGGCCGGAAAGTTGAACGGGGTGATACCGGCCACCACGCCCAGCGGCTGGAAGTCCGACCAGGCATCGATGTTCGGGCCGACGTTGCGGCTGTACTCGCCCTTGAGGATTTCCGGCGCTGCGCAGGCGAACTCGACGTTCTCGATACCGCGCTTCAGTTCACCGGCAGCGTCTTCCAGAGTCTTGCCATGTTCTTCGCTGATCAATTGCGAGATGCGTGCTTCGTTCTGCTCCAGCAGTTGCTTGAAACGGAACATCACCTGGGCACGTTTGGCCGGTGGCGTGTTGCGCCAGGCCGGGAACGCAGCCTTGGCGGCATCGATGGCATGCTGGATGGTTTCGCGGCTGGCCAGCGGCAGCTTGTGGATAGCCTGACCGGTGGACGGGTTGAACACATCGACCGCGCGACCGTTCTCGGTCACCAGTTCGCCATTGATCAAATGCGGGATAACGCTCATCGGGGAACTCCTGAATTCTTGTGCGCAGACGCCCGCAAGGGGCGCCTGCCATTGGCGTATCTATATAGAAGGAAAAATCAGTCGAGCTTGTTCAGCACTTCGCCGACCGCGTCGAACAGACGATCAAGGTCCTGCGGCTTGCTGTTGAAGGTTGGGCCGAACTGCAGGGTGTCGCCACCGAAGCGCACGTAGAACCCGGCTTTCCACAAGGCCATGCCCGCTTCGAACGGACGCACGATGGCGTCACCGTCACGGCCCGCGATCTGGATTGCACCGGCCAGACCGAAGTTACGAATGTCGATGACGTTCTTCGCGCCTTTCAGGCCATGCAGGGCATTTTCGAAATGCGGTGCGACTTCGGCCACGCTCTGCACCAGGTTTTCCTTTTGCAGCAGGTCGAGTGCCGCCAGGCCAGCGGCACACGCCACCGGGTGCGCCGAGTAGGTGTAGCCATGCGGGAATTCCACGGCGTATTCCGGCGTTGGCTGGTTCATGAAGGTCTGGTAGATCTCGGAGCTGGCAATCACCGCGCCCATCGGGATCGCGCCGTTGGTGACTTGCTTGGCGATGCACATCAGATCCGGGGTCACACCGAAGGTGGTGGCGCCGAACATGGTGCCGGTACGACCGAAACCGGTGATCACTTCGTCGAACACCAGCAGGATGTTGTGCTGATCGCAGATTTCACGCAGACGCTTCAGGTAACCCTGCGGCGGAACCAGCACGCCAGCGGAACCAGCCAGAGGCTCAACGAACACCGCTGCGATGTTCGAAGCATCGTGCAGCTCGATCAGCTTCAACAGCTCATCGGCCAACGCGATACCGCCCTGCTCCGGCATGCCACGAGAGAAGGCATTGCTCGCCAGCAGGGTGTGCGGCAGGTGATCGACGTCCATCATCGCCTGACCGAACAGTTTGCGGTTGCCGTTGACGCCACCGAGGCTGGTGCCGGCGATGTTCACACCGTGATAGCCACGGGCGCGGCCGATCATTTTGGTCTTGGTCGACTGGCCTTTCAGGCGCCAGTACGCACGGACCATTTTCACCGCGGTATCGGCACACTCGGAACCGGAGTCGGTGAAGAACACGTGATTCAGGTTGCCCGGCGTCAGGTCGGTGATTTTCTCCGCCAACTGGAACGACAGCGGGTGGCCGTACTGGAAGCCCGGCGAGTAATCGAGGGTGCCCAACTGCTTGGCCACCGCTTCCTGGATTTCCTTGCGCGTATGTCCGGCGCCGCAGGTCCAAAGACCGGACAGCGAGTCGTACACCTTGCGGCCCTTGTCGTCGATCAGCCAGCTGCCTTCGGCACCGACGATCAGGCGCGGGTCGCGCTGGAAGTTGCGGTTGGCGGTGTAGGGCATCCAGTGCGCGTCCAGCTTCAGTTGGCTGGCCAGGGGCGACGGCGCGTTTTCAGGCATGTTCATCGGGCAAAACCTCGCAGGGCAATAGGCTTCAGAGAAACGGAAAGCGTTGTTGCAGCTAAATTGCCACGCGGATAAAGTCGGTGAAATTCAACTCTTCTAACCTTCAGTTAGAACTTTGCTAAACAATGAGAACAACAGCATGAGCAGCCGTCGCCCCGATCCACTGGCCCAGGTCAGTGACTTTGACATTCGCCTGCTGCGGATTTTTCGCAGTGTGGTGGAGTGCGGCGGCTTCTCGGCGGCGGAAACCGTGCTCGGCATCGGTCGCTCGGCGATCAGCCAGCAGATGAGCGATCTGGAACAACGCCTCGGCCTGCGTCTGTGCCAACGCGGGCGCGCCGGTTTCTCCCTGACCGAAGAAGGTCGCGAGGTCTATCAATCGGCGTTGCAGCTTTTAAGTGCGCTGGAAAGTTTCCGCACCGAGGTCAACGGCCTGCACCAGCACTTGCGCGGCGAGTTGATCATCGGCCTGACCGACAACCTCGTCACCCTGCCCCACATGCGCATCACCCACGCGCTCGCGCAGTTGAAGGAGCGCGGGCCGGACGTGCAGATCCAGATCCGCATGATCGCCCCCAACGAAGTCGAACAAGGCGTACTCGACGGACGCTTGCACGTCGGCGTGGTGCCGCAGGCCAGCGCGTTGTCGGGACTGGAATATCAGCCGCTGTACAGCGAACGTTCGCTTCTCTACTGTGCAGTGGGTCATCCGCTGTTTTATGTCGACGATAAACAGCTGGATGACAAGCGCCTCAACAGCCAGGACGCCATCGCCCCGACCTTCCGTTTGCCGGCAGAGATTCAGGCGCACTATCAAGCCCTCAACTGCACCGCCAGCGCATCCGACCGTGAGGGCATGGCGTTCCTGATTCTGACCGGGCGCTACATCGGCTATCTGCCGGATCACTACGCCAGTCTCTGGGTACAGCAAGGTCGCCTGCGCGCGCTCAAGGCCAGTACCCGCTTCTACGATTTGAGTCTGGCTTCGGTCACCCGCAAGGGCCGTCGCCCTCATCTGGTACTGGAAAGTTTTCTCGAAAGCCTCGCCGCCACCCGCTGACGACCGGGGTTTTATTCGCCCGGGGCTTGTCCCGCGCCGGTGGTTGCGCTATCAACGCAACTGGTTGCACCCCACAGACCAACCCGGAAGTGCCTATGACCTTTGAAGTCCCCGCTCACGGTGGCAAACCTGCCAGCCGCATTCGTCAGAAGAACGAAGAGACCATCATCAAAGCCGCCGAAGACGAGTTCGCCCGTCACGGGTTCAAAGGCACGAGCATGAACACCATCGCCACCAAGGCCGGGCTGCCCAAGGCGAACCTGCATTACTACTTCACCAACAAGCTCGGGTTGTACGTGGCGGTGCTGAGCAACATCCTTCAATTGTGGGACAGCACCTTCAACACCCTGACGGCCGAGGACGATCCGGCCGAAGCGCTGACCCGCTACATCCGCGCGAAAATGGAATTTTCCCGTCGCCAGCCGCAAGCGTCGCGAATCTTCGCGATGGAAGTGATCAGCGGCGGCGAATGTCTGACCGAATATTTCAACCAGGATTACCGCGCCTGGTTCCAGGGCCGCGCCGGCGTGTTCCAGGCCTGGATCGACGCGGGCAAAATGGACCCGGTCGACCCGGTACACCTGATCTTCCTGTTGTGGGGCAGCACTCAGCATTACGCCGACTTCGCCACCCAGATCTGCCGCGTGACCGGTCGCAGCAAGTTGACCAAACAGGACATGGAAGACGCCGGCAACAACCTGATCCGCATCATCCTCAAAGGCTGCGGCCTCACTTCTTCTATATAAGTCGTTTTATGCCATTCACCCTCAGCGGCTTTTGCGAATTCCGCGAAGAGATTCGCAAAAGCCGTTTCATCACTTTCGCCGCGCCGATCGGCAGACCCGCTGAGGCGCAAGCCTTCATCGAGCAGCACAGCGACTTGAACGCTTCGCACAATTGCTGGGCATGGAAACTCGGCGATCAGTACCGCAGCAACGACGACGGCGAACCCGGTGGCACTGCCGGGCGACCGATTCTCGCGGCCATCGAAGCGCAGGATTGCGATCAGGTCGCGGTGCTGGTGATCCGCTGGTACGGCGGCATTCAACTGGGCACCGGCGGTCTGGCCCGGGCCTATGGCGGCGGCGCCAACAAATGTCTGCAAGCCGCGCCGAAGATCGAGTTGATCAGTCGCGTGCCCGTGCGTTGCGCCTGCGCCTTTGGCGAACTGGCGCTGGTGAAACTGCGGGTCGCGGATCTGGGCGGATTGGTGATCGAAGAAAACTTCACCGCCAATGGTGTCGAGTTACAACTGGCCGTGGGCGAAGCGCACATCGAACTCTTGCAGAATCAGTTGGCCGACCTGAGCCGTGGGCGAATCCTGCTGCAGCGTTGAAGCCCCGCCATGTTTTAGGGCACAAGCCGATTAGCTTATACCCGAGACTTGCCCACATCCGCTGTGCACCCGGCTGTGGATAACCTGAGCACAGGATGCTGTAACCCTTCTGTCACGTGGCTTTGCGGGATTTGCTCACTTTTCGTCCAATCGCCCATCACAACGAACAATTTCACGTAAAAACAATCGCTTAGCGTTGTTTATCGCCTTTAGAAGAAAGGCCGGCAGTGCTTATGCCCGGGATTTTGTCTTGCGCACAAATACTGTGGAGCAACCTGTGGATAAGCCGTTCATGGCTGGCGCAGTCGCAGGTTCTGCATGGCTTCTGCGGGATTGCTCGTTTTTTGATCAGCCCGGTGCGGGCAAAACTGGAGCCTGATCAAAGGCTTTGCCCTCAAGTGGTGCCGCGCAAGACGTCGAATTCATTTCACAGGCTCTACGCCACAGGCTGGCAAACAGCGGTCGTGCAGGTTCCTGACTCAATGGCCAGGAAATTGCTTTATCCACAGGCACAACTCCAAGCGACCCGAGCCTGTCATGTCAAACCCCACGCCCATACCGCGCCTGCAACTGCGCCATATCAGCAAACGTTATCCCGGTTGCCTCGCCAATGACGCCATCGACCTCAGCATCGCTCCCGGTGAAATCCACGCACTGCTCGGTGAAAACGGTGCAGGCAAAAGCACCTTGATGAAGATCATCTACGGCGTCACCCAGGCCGATTCGGGCGAGATGCTCTGGCAGGGCCAACCGGTGACCATGCGCAACCCGGCCCAGGCGCGGCAGTTGGGCATCGGCATGGTGTTTCAGCATTTTTCGCTGTTCGAGACTCTGAGCGTTGCGCAAAACATCGCACTGGCGATGGGCCCGGCGGCCGGTTCGCCGAAACAGCTTGAAGCGAAAATCTCTGAAGTGTCGCGCCGATATGGCATGGCGCTGGAACCCCAGCGACTTGTCCACAGCCTGTCGATCGGCGAGCGGCAACGGGTCGAGATTGTTCGTTGCCTGATGCAGGACATTCGCCTGCTGATTCTCGATGAGCCGACCTCGGTGCTCACGCCGCAGGAAGCCGATGAGTTGTTCATCACCCTGCGCCGGCTCGCGGCCGAGGGCTGCAGCATTCTGTTCATCAGCCACAAACTCGGCGAGGTGCGCGCCTTGTGTCACAGCGCCACGGTGCTGCGTGGCGGTCGGGTGGCCGGTCATTGCGTACCGGCCGACTGCACTGATCGGCAACTGGCGCAATTGATGGTGGGAGAAGCCGCGACATTGATCGGCGAGTTCACGAAAGCCACCGGCGGCGCGGCGTTTTTGCAGGTCAGCGGATTGAACTGGTACAACCCGGACCCGTTCGGCTGCTCCCTGAGCGACATCGACCTGCAGGTGCGCAGCGGTGAAATCGTCGGCATCGCTGGCGTGGCAGGCAACGGTCAGGACGAGTTACTCGCATTGCTCAGCGGCGAACAGACACTGCCCCGCGACGCAGCGCAGACCATCCGCTTCCGAGAACACGCCGTCGCCGATCTGCGCCCGGATGCGCGACGCAAACTCGGTCTGGCGTTCGTCCCCGCCGAACGCCTCGGGCATGGCGCGGTGCCGGACATGAGCCTGGCGGACAACGCCCTGCTTACCGCCTTCCAACAAGGCCTGATCAGCCACGGCTTGATCGAGCGCGGCAAAGTCGAAGCCCTCGCCGAAACGATCATCCAGCGCTTCGGCGTGAAAACCCCGGACACTCAAACCGCTGCCCGCAGCCTGTCCGGCGGCAACCTGCAGAAATTCATCCTCGGCCGGGAAATCCTCCAGCAACCGAAACTGCTGATCGCCGCGCATCCGACCTGGGGCGTGGATGTCGGCGCGGCGGCCACCATTCATCGGGCGCTGATTGCCCTGCGCGATGCGGGGGCGGCGATTCTGGTGATCTCCGAAGACCTCGACGAACTGTTCCAGATCAGCGATCGCCTCGGCGCGCTGTGCGGCGGGCGTCTGTCGGCGTTGCAGGACACCGCGCTGACCCGACTCAGCGACGTCGGCGGCTGGATGGCCGGCCAGTTCGACACCCCTCAATCACAACCGGCCACGGTTTAACGGAGTTTTCCCATGTTGCTTTCCCTCGAACCCCGTGGCCGGCAATCGCGCTTGATGCTGTGGTGCTCGCCAGTGCTTGCGGCGACGCTGACGCTGATCTGCGGATCGTTGCTGTTCGTCGCCCTTGGCCACGATCCACTGAAAACTTTGCACACCTTGTTGATCGCCCCGGTCAGCGACCTGTACGGCGTCTCCGAACTGCTGGTCAAAACCCTGCCGATCCTGCTGTGTGCGCTGGGCCTTGCGGTGGCCTATCAGGCGCGGATCTGGAACATCGGCGCCGAAGGCCAGTTGCTGCTCGGCGCCCTGGCCGGCAGTGCGCTGGCGGTGAACATCATCGACATGCAAAGCCGCTGGGCGCTGGTGCTGATCCTGCTCACCGGCACCCTCGCCGGCGCCGCGTGGGCCGGGCTCACTGCCTGGTTGCGCACACGCTTCAACGCCAACGAAATCCTTACCAGCATCATGCTCAATTACATCGCGCTGAACCTGTTGCTGTTCTGCGTGCACGGGCCGCTGAAAGATCCGGCCGGGTTCAACTTTCCCGAGTCGGCGATGTTCAGCGATGCCAGCCGCCTGCCGCTGTTGATGGAGGACGGTCGGGCGCATATCGGCGTGTATTTCGCCTTGCTTGCGCTGGTTGCGGTGTGGGTGTTGTTGCAGAAAAGCTTCGTCGGTTTCCAGATCAAGGTCTTGGGGCTGGACAAGCGTGCGGCAGGATTTGTCGGGTTTCGCGAGAAGCGTCTGATCTGGCTGGCGCTGTTAATCAGCGGTGGATTGGCCGGGCTTGCCGGTGTCTGCGAAGTCACCGGGCCGATCGGTCAACTGGTGCCGCAAGTCTCGCCGGGCTACGGCTATGCGGCGATCACCGTGGCGTTTCTCGGGCGGCTCAATCCCATCGGGATTCTGTTTTCCAGCCTGTTGATGGCGCTGCTGTACATCGGTGGCGAGAGCGCACAGATGACGTTGAATCTGCCACAGGCGATCACCCAGCTGTTCCAGGGAATGATGCTGTTTTTCCTGCTGGCCTGTGACGTGCTGATCCTCTATCGGCCACGTCTTAACCTGCGCTGGGTACGGCGCACTTCTACCACCGCCGTAACCGCCGGAGCGCTGTGATGGATATCGATCTGCTGAGCAATATTTTCTACGCGATGGTGCGCTGCGGTACGCCACTGCTGTTGGTGGCGCTGGGTGAATTGATTTGCGAGAAGAGCGGCGTACTCAACCTTGGCCAGGAAGGCATGATGCTGTTTGGCGCGGTGATCGGTTTCATCGTCGCGTTCAACAGCGGCAACCTCTGGTTGGGCGTGGTGTTGGCGATGCTTGCCGGGATGTTGCTGTCGTCGCTGTTTGCCCTGGTGGCGCTGGTGTTCAACGCCAATCAGGTGGCGACCGGGCTGGCGCTGACGATTTTCGGCGTCGGCCTGTCGACCTTTGTCGGCGCGGCGTGGGTCGGCAAACCGCTGGCCGGTTTCGAGCCGCTGGCCATTCCTTACTTGAGTGAAATCCCGCTGATCGGCCGGATGCTGTTTGCCCAGGATCTGCTGGTGTACCTGTCGTTCGCACTGTTTGCGCTGGTGGCGTGGGTGATCGTGAAAAGTCGCGTCGGGCTGATCATTCAAGCGGTCGGCGAGAATCCTGATGCGGCGAGTGCCATGGGCTTGCCGGTGCTGACCGTGCGCACACTGGCGGTATTGTTTGGCGGCGCGATGGCCGGACTGGCCGGGGCTTATCTGTCGCTGGCTTACACGCCGATGTGGGCCGAGAACATGACCGCCGGACGCGGCTGGATCGCCCTGGCGCTGGTGGTGTTCGCCAGTTGGCGGGTGTGGCGGTTGTTGCTCGGCGCGTATCTGTTCGGACTCGCCAGCATCCTGCACCTGGTGGCGCAGGGGTTGGGGCTGGCGATTCCTTCGAGCCTGCTGGCGATGCTGCCGTACGTCGCAACCATTCTGGTGCTGGTGCTGTTGTCGCGGGACGCGGTGCGTACGCGGTTGTATGCGCCGGTGTCACTCGGGCAGCCGTGGCAGGCCGGACACTAAGCCGTGACGGCTCGCGACACCGGCCGAACCGGCAACGCCTGAGCGATGCCCCACGCCACTTCGAGCACCAGGAAACCCACCACCAAAGAACTGGCGCCGTGGGCCAGGGCATACGTCATCCACCCGGCAAACAGAAACCGGGCCACCGCGTCATAGCGCCCATAAACCGGCTGCGGATCACGAATCCGCAGCACCGCCCACAAGCACACCACCGAACCGAACAGATTGGCTATCAACAGGTGCGCCGGTTCGAACGGCGGCAGCTCGCCGGGCAGCTCCAGCGCCTGACTCAGTGCCGTCAGCAACCCATGCAACACAGCAAAACTCCACGGCGTGACAAACGCCGCCGTCACGATCAAGTCATACCAGGCACTGCCGCGCACCACCTGCCGATATTGCGTTGAAGTCCACATCATCCTTGCTCCAAAAATTCAGGGAGCAACTACGGTAAAGCCTGGAGTATGCTCCAGGGTCAAACACTTTCGAGACCTGCAAGATGCGCATCGGTGAGTTGGCCCAGGCCTGCGATGTCAGCCGTGACACGCTGCGTTTTTACGAGGAGCGCGGATTGATCGCGGCGCAACGCAGCGCCAACGGTTATCGCGACTATCCGCCGGAGATGGTGCAACTGGTGCTGTACATCAAGACGGCGCAACGTCTGGGCTTTACCCTTGGCGAGATCGGCAATAGCGTTGGCGCGTTGTGGCACTCGCCAAACCCCGACACCACCGTCACGCAACTGCTGCAAGACAAACTCAAGCTGGTCGAAACCCGCATGGCCGAGCTCGGTGAGTTGCGCCAGGAATTGCAACATCGGCTCGGTCAACGTTGTCCATTGAACCCGTGATCTTTCAACTTTCAAGGAAAGCCCATCATGTCCGCACTGAATCCTGCCAAGCACGCACTGATCATCGGCGCCTCCCGTGGCCTGGGCCTGGGACTGGTGAAAACCCTGCTGGCCGACGGCTGGCAAGTCACCGCCACGGTTCGCAACCCGTCGAACGCCGAGGCTCTAAAAGCACTGGGTAACGTGCAGATCGAAAAACTCGACATGGACGACCAGCAAGCGGTGATCGCCCTGAGCCAGAAGCTCAAGGGCGAGACCTTCGACCTGCTGTTCGTCAACGCCGGGGTCAAAGGCCCCGACGTGCAGACCCCGGGCGGCGCGACGCTGGCGGAAGTCGGCCAGTTGTTCTTCACCAACGCGGTGGCACCGATCAATCTGGCCCAGCGCTTCGTCGGGCAGATTCGCGACGGCAGCGGCGTGCTGGCGTTCATGAGTTCGGTGCTCGGCAGCGTGACCATGCCCGACGCGCCGGAACTGGCGCTGTACAAGGCCAGCAAGGCGGCGCTGAACTCGATGACCAACAGTTTCGTCACGCAACTGGGCGATCAGAAACTCACCGTGCTGTCGCTGCATCCGGGCTGGGTGAAAACCGACATGGGCGGCGAAGGTGCCGACATCGACGTGGAGACCAGCACCCGTGGTCTGGTGGATCAGGTGGACGCGTTTGCCGGCAAGGGCGGCCATCACTTCGTGAACTACAAGGGTGAAACCATTCCCTGGTAAACACCGAGGATCTAAATGTGGGAGCGGGCTTGCTCGCGAATGCGGTGTGTCTGCGCGAGATTTTCCACCAGATACGACGCTTTCGCGAGCAAGCCCGTTCCCACATTGGAATTGTGAGTTGTCTGGTCGGGTTGGGCTTGCCCGTCGCAACATTTTGTTCGAAACTCCGCACCTCGTCCTTCGCGGCGACCCTGGATCAGCAGACAGGGCAACACTGAGCTGGCAACCCTGAACCCAACTTTCAGAGGAGCCGGCCACAATGCCTGCGACCCGTATCTGGTTGAAAAATCCCCTCGCCATTTTCACGGCCAACGGTCTCGATGCCCGTGGTGGTCTGGTGCTGCAAGACGGTGTGATCACCGAAGTGCTCGGCGCCGGCCAACAGCCATCGACCCCATGCAATGAAGTGTTCGACGCTCGTGAACACGTGATCCTGCCGGGCCTGATCAACACCCATCACCACTTCTATCAGACCCTGACCCGCGCCTGGGCGCCAGTGGTCAACCAGCCATTGTTCCCGTGGCTGAAAACCCTGTACCCGGTATGGGCGCGCCTGACGCCTGAAAAACTCGCCCTCGCCACCAAAGTCGCACTGGCCGAGTTGCTGTTGTCGGGTTGCACCACCGCTGCCGACCATCACTACCTGTTCCCGGATGGCCTGGAAAACGCCATCGACGTGCAAGTCGAAACCGTGCGCGAACTGGGCATGCGCGCCATGCTCACCCGTGGTTCGATGAGCCTCGGCGAGAAGGACGGCGGCCTGCCTCCGCAGCAGACCGTGCAGGAAGGCCAGGTGATTCTCGACGACAGCCAGCGGCTGATTCACGAGTACCACGAACGTGGCGACGGCGCGCAAATCCAGATCGCCCTGGCGCCGTGCTCGCCGTTCTCGGTGACCCCGGAAATCATGTCCGCCAGCGCTGAACTGGCAAACAAACTCGATGTGCGTCTGCACACCCACCTTGCCGAAACCCTCGACGAAGAAGACTTCTGCCTGCAACGCTTCGGCCTGCGCACGGTGGATTATCTGGACAGCGTCGGCTGGCTCGGCCCGCGCACATGGCTGGCCCACGGCATCCACTTCAACCCCGACGAAATCGCCCGGCTCGGCGCAGCCGGCACCGGAATCTGCCATTGCCCGAGCTCGAACATGCGCCTGGCGTCCGGCATCTGCCCGAGCATCGAGCTGACCGATGCCGGCGCGTTGTTCGGTCTCGGTGTGGATGGCTCGGCGTCCAACGATGCGTCGAACATGATCCTCGAAGCGCGTCAGGCCCTGTACATCCAGCGCCTGCGTTATGGCGCCGAAAAGATCACTCCGGAACGTGTGCTGGGCTGGGCGACCAAGGGGTCGGCGAGCCTGCTGGGTCGCAGCGACATTGGTGAACTGGCGGTCGGCAAGCAGGCGGATCTGGCGTTGTTCAAGCTCGATGAACTGCGCTTTTCGGGCAGTCATGATCCGATCTCGGCGTTGCTGTTATGCGGCGCGGATCGTGCGGATCGGGTGATGGTCGGCGGCAAGTGGCGCGTGGTTGACGGGCAGGTTGAAGGGCTGGATCTCAAAGGCCTGATTGCCGATCACAGCCAGGCGGCTCGGCAGTTGATCGCCGGTAACTGATCCAAGCGGAAGTCTCTGATCGTTCCCACGCGGAGCGTGGGAATGCAGCCATGGACGCTCTGCGTCCGACGGTGGGACGCAGAGCGTCCCGGTATGCATTCCCACGCGGAGCGAGGGAACGATCGGTCAGCGATGGTCGCCTTCAAAGGCCGAGCAGCGACAACATGATGAACGTCGCAAACAGCACAAAGTGAGTCATGCCCTCGATGGCGTTGGTCTCGCCGTCATTGAGGTTGATCGCGCTGACGATCAGCGTGATGAAGATCATCACCGTCTGCACCGGCGTCATCGCCATCTGAAACGGCTGCCCCGTGTAAAGGGCCATCGCCTCCATCACCGGCACGGTCAGAATCACCGTCGATAACGAAGCGCCCATTGCAATGTTGACTACCGACTGCATACGGTTGGCCAACGCCGCGCGCAACGCGGTCAGGATCTCCGGCGCTGCCGAGATCGCCGCCACCAGAATCGCCGTGATCACAGGTGGTGCGCCCGTGCCTTCCAGGCCCAGATCGAGGGTCTTGGACATCACCTCGGCCAGTGCGCCGATCACCACCACACCGAACACCAGAATGCCGATCGACAGCGCCAGGCTGACCGGTTTCGGCTCCTGTTCCACGGGCTCTTTCTTGCGACGTTTGTCCGGGTAGCTGTAGCTGAAAAAGTAGCTGTGCGGCCCGACCTGCATGCGCAGGAACAACGCATAAAGCAACACCATCGCGCCGATGGTGAAGGCCGAATAGATTTTCCAGTTGGCCTCGGGAATGAACTCCGGCACCACCATCGACACGCCCATGGCGGTGAGGATCATCACGCTGTAACTGCGGGCCGAGTCGTCGTTGTAGGACTGCTCGCCATGCTTGATCCCGCCCATCAGCGCGGCGAGGCCGAGGATGCCGTTGATGTCGAGCATCACCGCCGAATAGATCGTGTCGCGTACCAGTGTGGCCGAAGCTTCGTTGCTCATCATGATCGCCAGGATCACCACTTCCACCAGCACGGCGGCGAGGGTCAGGATCATCGTGCCGTACGGGTCGCCGACTTTTTCAGCGAGCAATTCGGCCTGATGGGCAACGCGCATCGAGGCGGCCACGATGAACGCGATCAGCACCAGCCCGGCCGTCAGGGCAACGATCTGGCCGCTGTGCAGCAACCAGTGCTCCAGCGGATAGGCAACACAGGCGGCGATGACGGCCAACAGCAGAAAGCTTTCTTGCTTGAGGATGGTGAACATGACGGGCCTTTTTGCCGAAGAGTGCGAATGAGCTACTGACTGCGGGGCGGCGCTAACGTTTCGTTACACCTTAGCGCACCAGTGGATGGCGTCCGTACACGAGCATGCACTTTTTTCGGCCCGGCCGGCCTCATCGCGAGCAAGCGCGCTCCCACAGGGATCGCGGTGCTTTTGTGGGAGCGAGCTTGCTCGCGAAGGCTTCGCCGCGATTCCGACTCGATTTGTTGTCCGCCTGGTCAGCCTTTTGCATTGCCCTCCCCACACACAACAAAAGGGAGTTCGCGTTCATGCAAAAACGTCCACTGCAAACACTGCTGTGCATCGCCATGGGCCTCGGCCTCAGCCTGAGCGCCAGTGCCGCCGATCCACTGAAAGTCGGCTTCGTCTACATCGGCCCCATCGGCGACCACGGCTGGACGTATCAGCATGAACAGGGGCGCAAGGTGCTGGCGGAAAAACTCGGCACGCAGATCACCACCAACTATGTGGAGAACGTCGCCGAAGGCGCCGATGCCGAGCGGGTGATCCGCAACATGGCCAAGGACAACTACGACCTGATCTTCACCACCTCTTTCGGCTACATGAACCCGACGGTGAAAGTCGCCAAACAGTTTCCCAAGGTGACCTTCGAACACGCCACCGGCTACAAGCAGGACAAGAACCTCGGCACCTATCTCGCGCGTACCTACGAGGGCCGTTACGTCGGTGGTTTCCTCGCGGCGAAGATGACCAAGACCAAGAAGATCGGCTACGTCGCTTCGTTCCCGATCCCGGAAGTGATCCGCGACATCAACGCTATTCAATTGGCCCTGAACAAGTACAACCCAGGGACCGAGATCAAAGTGGTGTGGGTCAATTCGTGGTTCGACCCGGGCAAGGAAGCCGACGCTGCCAACGCCCTGATCGATCAGGGCGTGGACGTGGTGTTCCAGCACACCGACAGCCCGGCGCCGATCCAGGCCGCCGAACGGCGTGGTGTTTATGCCGTGGGCTACGCTTCGGATATGGCGCACTTCGGGCCGAAGGCGGTGCTGACCTCGATCGTCAACGACTGGGCGCCGCACTACATTCAGGCGACCCAGAGCGTGATCGACCACACCTGGAAATCCCAGGACTACTGGGGCGGGCTGAAGGAAGGCACGGTCGAACTGCCGATCAGCGATCTGGTGCCGGCACCGGTGAAGGCCGAAGCCGAGCAGATCATCGCCGACATCAAGAGCGGCGCCCTGCAACCGTTCACCGGGCCGATCAAGGATCAGGCCGGCGTCGAGAAAATCCCGGCGGGGGTCAGCGCCACCAACGCCGAACTGGCGTCGATGAACTACTACGTCGAAGGCATGAAGGCCGAGATGCCGAAGTAAATTCCAACATCTACCCTGTGATCGTTCCCACGCTCCGCGTGGGAATGCAGCCCGGGACGCGTCCCTGCCGAAAGCGGACGCGGAGCGTCCATTGAGGCATTCCCACGCAGACGGTTCGACGCCTCGACGTGGGAACGATCCCCCTTATACCTTTCAAGGATTGTGTATGGATCAGCTTCCGATCATCGACATCTCGCCGCTCTACTCCAACGATCAGAACGCCTGGCCGGCCGTCGCCGAACAGATCGACCACGCCTGCCGCGAATGGGGCTTCTTCTACATCAAGGGCCACCCGATTTCTGCGCAGCGCATCGAATCCCTGCTCGATCACGCACAGCGCTTCTTTGCGCAACCGGCAGAAGAAAAACTCAAGATAGACATCACCCAGACCGTCCATCATCGCGGCTACGGCGCCATCGCCACCGAGCAGCTCGACCCGGACAAACCCAGCGATCTCAAGGAAACCTTCGACATGGGCCTGCACCTGCCGGCCGATCATCCCGAAGTGCTGGCGGAAAAACCCTTGCGCGGCCCCAACCGCCATCCGGTCATACCCGGTTGGGAAGCGCTGATGGAACAGCACTACCTCGACATGCAGGCCCTCGCGCAAACCCTGCTGCGGGCCATGACGCTGGCGCTGGGCATCGAGCGCGACTTCTTCGATACACGCTTCAACGAACCGGTCAGCGTGCTGCGAATGATCCATTACCCGCCGCGCCACACCGCCAGTTCCGCCGAACAGCAAGGTGCCGGCGCGCACACCGATTACGGCTGCATCACGCTGCTGTATCAGGATGCTGCCGGCGGCTTGCAGGTGAAAAACGTCAAAGGCCAGTGGATCGATGCACCGCCCATCGACGGCACGTTCGTGGTCAACCTCGGCGACATGATGGCGCGCTGGAGCAACGACCGTTATCGCTCGACCCCTCACCGGGTCATCAGCCCGCTCGGCGTGGATCGCTACTCGATGCCGTTCTTCGCCGAGCCGCATCCGGATACCCGCATCGAGTGCCTGCCCGGTTGCCAGGACGCACAGCATCCGGCGAAATATCCGACCACCACCTGCGCCGAATTCCTGCTGTCGCGCTTCGCCGATACTTACGCCTATCGACGGGAGCAGGAAGCGGTGTGATGGATCGGTTGGTCAGGTTTTGCCAATTGTTTCGGCGGGCATCTGTAGAATGCCGTCATTGCACCTGATGAGAAAAGAATATGTACGACTGGCTCAACGCCCTGCCCAAGGCCGAATTGCACCTGCACCTCGAAGGCTCGCTGGAGCCCGAGCTGCTGTTCGCCCTGGCCGAACGCAACAAGATCGCCCTGCCGTGGAGCGACGTCGAAACCCTGCGCAAGGCTTACGCCTTCAACAATCTGCAGGAATTCCTCGACCTGTACTACCAGGGCGCCGACGTGCTGCGCACTTCCCAGGATTTCTACGACCTGACCTGGGCCTACCTGCTGCGCTGCAAAGAACAGAACGTGATTCACACCGAACCGTTCTTCGATCCGCAGACCCACACCGACCGTGGCATCCCGTTCGAAGTGGTGCTCAACGGCATTGCCGCCGCGCTGAAGGATGGCGAGCAGCAACTGGGCATCACCAGCGGCTTGATCCTGAGTTTCCTGCGCCACCTGAGCGAAGACGAAGCGCAGAAAACCCTCGACCAGGCGCTGCCGTTCCGTGATGCATTTGTCGCCGTAGGTCTGGACAGCTCCGAGATGGGTCACCCGCCGAGCAAGTTCCAGCGCGTGTTCGATCGTGCCCGTCACGAAGGTTTTCTGACCGTCGCCCATGCCGGCGAAGAAGGCCCGCCGGAGTACATCTGGGAAGCCATCGACCTGCTGAAAATCCAGCGCATCGACCATGGCGTGCGTGCCATCGAAGACGAGCGCCTGATGCAGCGGATCATCGACGAGCAGATCCCGCTGACCGTGTGCCCGCTGTCGAACACCAAGCTCTGCGTGTTCGATCACATGTCCCAGCACAACATCCTCGACATGCTCGAGCGCGGCGTGAAGGTCACGGTGAACTCCGATGACCCGGCGTACTTCGGCGGTTATGTCACCGAGAACTTCCACGCGCTGCACACTCACCTGGGCATGACCCAGGATCAGGCCAAACGCCTGGCGCAGAACAGCCTGGATGCGCGCCTGGTAAAACCGTAACAGCGCTGAAGATCCAATGTGGGAGCCAGCCTGCTGGCGATGAGGCCGTTACATTCAACATCTGTGTTGATTGAAAGCCCGCAATCGCCAGCAGGCTGGCTCCCACAATAGGGTCTGTATTCAGCCAGCGACCTGAGCTTCTGTCAGCTCTTCCAGCGTCTTGCCTCGGGTCTCCATCCCGAACAGCCACACCACCCCCGCCGCAATCGCAAAGCACAACGCACCCAGCGCAAACACCCCGCCCTGCCCGGTGATCGGGAACACCAGCCCGGTGACCAACGGTCCGAGCAGCGAACCCACGCGGCCGATGGCCGAGGCAAACCCCGAGCCCGTCGCCCGCGCCGAGGTTGGATACAGTTCTGGCGTGTAGGTGTAGAGCACCGCCCACATGCCGAACAGGAAAAACTGCATCAACAGCCCCGTGCCGATCAGCAGCGCCACGTTGCCGCCAAACACCGCGCTTTGTCCGTACAGAAACGCCATCACCCCGCCGCCGAGCAACGTGACGATGCACACCGGCTTGCGTCCCCAACGCTCCACCAGCCAGGCCGCCATCAGGAAGCCTGGAATCCCGCCGAGGGAAATCAGCACCGTGTAATACACCGACTGGGTGACCGCAAACCCCGACTGTTGCAGCAGCGCGCTGAGCCAGGAGGTCAGGCCGTAGAAGCCGAGCAGCGCGAAGAACCAAAGGCTCCAGATCATCGTCGTGCGCTGGCGGTACTGCGGCGACCAGATCTGTTTGAGCGCCGAAAGGAAATGGCCCGGCGGGGTCACGCTACGTGGCAGACGAACCGGCGCCGGCAATGCAGCACCGCCGAGTGAGGCCTGTACCCGCGCCTCGATGCCACACAAAACCTTGTTCGCTGCGTCATGTTTGCCGGCCTGTTCCAGCCAGCGCGGCGACTCGGGAATGAAAAAGCGGATCGCCAGCACGAACACTGCCGGCACCGCCAGCACCAGAAAGATGTCGCGCCAGCCAATCAACGGCAGCAGGAAATACGACAGCACACCCGCCGCAACGAACCCCAGCGGCCAGAAACCGTCCATCAAGGCGATGTAGCGCCCGCGACGCTGCGCAGGAATCAACTCCGACAACATCGACTGGGCAATCGGAAACTCCATGCCCATGCCGATTCCCAGCAGGATGCGGAACAGCGTCAGGCTCTCGACCGTCTGCGCCGTGGAACACAGGTAACTGGCCAGCCCCCACAGGACGATGCTCCATTGGAACACCGGTTTGCGACCGAACCGATCCGCCAGCAATCCGGACAGTGACGCCCCCAGCACCATGCCGAAAAAACTCGAACTGGCCAGCAGGCCAGCCTGCGCGCTGCTCAGGCCGAACTCGGCTTTGATCGAGCCGAGCAGGAAGGTCATCATCGCCAGATCCATGGAGTCGAAGAAAAACGCCAGGGCGATGATGATGAAGATGATCCGGTGATAACCGCTGACTGGCAGACGCTCCAGTCGATCTGCCGCGCTGAAGTTTCCCGTGTCCATGCCACCTCCTCAATCCGAAAAGTCCCCGGATCGAGTGTGCGCGATAGCGGTTGCGCGCCTGTGCCAGATGCGACGTGTTCGCAGCCGTTGGCGACGCTCGGTAGCAAATCAGTGGAAGAAAGCGCTCTACAACGCCATTTCCAGCTCGGTTTCACAGGCGAAACGGTGAATTTCCCGCTGGCCCGCCGCCGTCAGTTGCAAGGCGCGGGAATCGTTGGGCAGTACCAGCCAGCCCGATTGCATGAACAGCTGCAACAACGCCGCGCCCAGCGAGCCTCCCATGTGCGGGCGACGCTCGCTCCAGTCTGGACAGGCGCAAGCCACCTGAGCGTTGCGATGGGCCAGCGCTTGGATGTACACCCCGCGCCCGGCCAGTTGTGTCGAGCCTTTATGCGTGACCACCACTCGATGCTCAAGCTGCTCGATCCAGCCGGCATCGAGCAGCCGCTGGTACAGGTCGGCGGCCAGCGTTCCGCCCAGATGGTCGTCGCAAAACCGTGCGCGAAGCAGTGAGGAAGGAGCGGCCTGGGGTCTGACGACCGGCGAGGCACGCTTGAACACGTCGGGGATTTCTCGCGGAGCGCTGGCCAACGTGGCGCTGGCCAGCGCTTCGATGGCCGCGCCGATTTCGGGAGCCGCCAGACGAAAGAAGCGTTTGCGTCCGCGCGCCTCGACCTTCAACAGCCCCCCAGCGGACAAGCGCCCCAGATGCGCACTGGCTGACGAAGGCGAAAGCCCGGCCAGCAACGCCAGCTCCTCGGTCTGCCGCGCCGAGCCGTCCATCAACGCCCACATCATCGCGCTGCGTTTGGGATCGGCCAGCAACGTGGCGATCTGGCTGATGCAAGGTGCATGTTCCATCTATTCACTCCCTGTTGAATCGTATCGTCTACAGCTCATAGACATCTTGACCAGTAATCAGTCGTCGGCCAAGGCGCGCAAAATACCTTGAGCCCAAGCGAGGCAGCGCGCCGCAGCGAGGAAACCGCAGCACTGTCGCGACCCTCGTCCCTACCCGGCCGGTTGCGGTCTGATCGTTCTCGCATCGGCCTTTTGGTGCGGGCATCAGGCGGCCGCTAGTATAAGCGGGTTGCTCGCGGCGTCCTGCGCCGGAGCGGCCGTGGTTGGTGATTGTTCCTGAGAGAAATTTCGCTATTTACCTGCGACTAATGGTCAGACTCCTGAAAAACGGGAAAACGGCTACTCAATTCGGCGCAACGGCTGGCGAGCATCTCCCTCAGAAGGTTCACCGGCTTACTCAATTGTGCGCGATGGGCGCACAGCAGATTCAGCGGAGCACGTTCGCAAAGCAGCTCCGGCAACAGCACTTTCAGCCGCCCCGCCAGCACATCACCGGCCACATCAAGCCACGATTTGTAGGCGATGCCGGCTCCTGCCACCGCCCACAGACGCACCACGTCGGCGTCGTCACTGAAGCGGTCGCCACTGACGGTCAGACCGACCTCGCGTTTGCCGTCGTGGAAATTCCAATGGTCGTGCACCCGGCCACCGAGCATATAAAGCAGGCAGTTGTGCTGCGCCAGCTGTTCCAGATGCAGTGGCTCGCCGTGCCGGGCCAGGTAGGCCGGTGATGCGCACAACACCCGTCGGTTGCGCGGGGCAATCGGCAACGCCACCAGACTGGAATCCTCCGGCTCGCCGTAGCGCAAGGCGATGTCCACCGGCTGGCGAAACAGGTCGGCGATGCGGTCACCCAGCAGCAGGCGCACCGTCAGTTTCGGGTGTTCGCGCTGAAAGTCATCGAGCCACGGCAACAGAAGATTGCGTCCGAAGTCCGAAGGCGCCGACAGTTGCAGAATGCCGCTGACCTGGTCCTGCCCGCTGGCCAGCAGGCGGCGCCCCTCATCCAGGTTGCTCAACGCAGCGCGGGCGTATTCGAGAAACCCTTCACCTTCGGCCGTCAGCCGCAGGCTGCGAGTGGAGCGCGCCAACAGCCGCGCGCCCAATTGCTGCTCGATCCGCTTGAGCGCAGCACTGGCCACGGCGGCGGACATGTCCATCACCCGCGCCGCCGCCGACAGGCTGCCCAGATCCGCCGCACGGACAAACAACTGCAAGTCATCGAAACGCAGCATCTCAGCCCCGATTATCAAAAAAACATTGAAAGAGACTGCTCTTTTAGCCGGTTTTATCTCGGGCAGAAATAGCCAATCATGCCATCCATCGAATTCATCCCGTCCCGGAGTCGAACATGTCCCAGCCTTTCACCGCCATCGCCACCCTGATTGCCCGACCTGGCCAGCAGGACGCCCTCGAACAGCACCTGCGCGCCCTGATCGAACCGACCCGCGCTGAAGCCGGTTGCGGTCAGTACGAACTGCATCAGGACCTGGCCAACCCACTGGCCTTCTACATGATCGAACAGTGGGCCAGCGACGAAGCCTTGCAAGCCCATGATGCCAGCGCGCATATCCAGCATTTCCGCAGCCAGGCCGAGGCGTTCCTCGAACACTTCGAACTCAAGCGCCTGCGCGTCATCGCCTGAAGCCTCCCTTTATTCACTTTCGGAGTTCTCCATGAAAGCCATCGCCTATTACGCTTCGCTCCCGATCAGCGACGAAAAATCCCTGCAAGACATCGAACTGCCAGAACCGGTAGCCGGCCCCCGCGACCTGCTGGTGGAAGTCAAAGCGATTTCGGTCAACCCGGTCGACACCAAGGTTCGCCAAAACGTCGCGCCGGAAGGCGGCGCTGCCAAAGTGCTCGGCTGGGACGTGGCCGGCGTGGTCAAGTCGGTCGGCAGTGAAGTGACATTGTTCAAGGCCGGCGACAAGGTGTTCTACGCCGGCTCCATTGCCCGGGCCGGTGGCAACAGCGAACTGCACGTGGTGGATGAGCGGATTGTCGGCCACATGCCGAAAACCCTCAGCTTCGCCGAAGCTGCCGCCTTGCCGCTGACCGCCATTACGGCGTGGGAATTGTTGTTCGAACGTCTGCAGATTCGCGAAGGCAACACTGACGAAGGCCAGAGCCTGCTGATCGTCGGCGCGGCCGGCGGCGTCGGTTCGATCCTCACCCAACTGGCCAGCCAGTTGACCGGCCTCAAGGTGATCGGCACCGCCTCCCGCCCTGAGACCCGCAACTGGGTGACAGAGCTGGGCGCTGATCTGGTGATCGATCACAGCCAGCCGTTGAGCGAAGAACTGAAACGCGCCGGTGTGGCCAACGTGACCCACGTCGCCAGCCTGACCCAGACCGAACAGCACCTGGACCAACTGGTCGAGGCCTTGGCGCCGCAAGGCAAACTGGCACTGATCGACGATCCGAAAGCGCTGGACGTGACCAAACTCAAGCGCAAGAGCCTGTCACTGCACTGGGAGTTCATGTACACCCGCTCGCTGTTCGAAACGCCGGACATGATCGAGCAGCACAAACTGCTCAATCGAGTGGCCGGGCTGATCGACAACGGCACCTTGAAAACCACGGTAGGCGAGCACTTCGGCACAATCAACGCGAGCAACCTGCGCCGCGCCCACGAATTGCTGGAAAGCGGCAAGGCCAAGGGGAAAATTGTTTTAGAAGGTTTCTAAAACTCGCGAGACCGCAGCCTTCTCCAGCCTCCGATGTGGCTGGCCCGGGGGCTGCGGTGTTTTTTTGCCGTCAGTCAGATGCTTGACCCTTGTCACAATTGCGATCGTATTCAGGACTACAATCGAGTCCTCTGCGATGCAATCTTTTACGTACGGGAGGTCAGCAATGAAGATCCTGATAAAAGAAGTGGCAAAGTCCCAGTGGCAAGTTCGTCTTGACCAGCACGCCGTGACCTTCCGCAGTGAGGCCGAAGCGCTGGCCTTCACCCGCACTCTCGAAGCGCGTCTGCACGCGCCCCATCGGATTCCCGACCCCGGTCAGCAGCGCGCTGTCGGTTGAGGCCTTCGTTTCAGATTTCAGCCTGCGCCTTTGCCAGCGCCCGGGCATTCTGTATGCGCCGGGTGAGCATCGCTGCGCACACCACCAGCAAACCACACAGGCTGATGACCATGGCCATCGGCACGGCGGTGCCATCGTGCAGGATCCCCACCAGCGCCGAAGCCCCGGCGGCAACGCTGAACTGCAGGCTACCGAGCAACGCTGAAGCACTGCCGGCGCGACCGCCCTGCCCGTTCATCGCACACGCCGCCGCATTGGGGCTGATGCAGCCAAGGCTGGCCACGCAGATGAACAAAGGAATCAGCAGTGGCCACAGTGCCTCGGTGTGCAAGGCGCTGACCGCAAGCAGCGTCAGCCCGGCGCCCAGGTAAACCCAGACCGCCCGCGACAGCAGAAAGGCCGGACCGCGCTTGGCCAGCAGTCGCGCATTGACCTGTGCGACCAGAATGAACCCGGCCGCATTGGTGCCGAACAGCCAGCCGAAATGTTCGGCCGGCACGCCGTACAGTTTGATGAATATGAACGGGGAGCCGGCGATGTAGGCAAACATCCCGGCGATGGCGATGCCGCCGGTCAGGGCATGGCCCATGTAGACCGGATCCGCCAGCAGCCGGCCGTACTGACGCAGGGCGCCAGACAACGGCTGACGCGGAACATGCGCCGGCAGACTTTCCGGCAGGCCGAGGGCTACCGCCAGTCCGGCCAAGGCACTGAAACCGGTCAGCATCAGGAAGATCGACTGCCATCCCGACGTGTTCACCAGCAGGCCGCCGAGCATTGGCGCCAGAATCGGTGCCAGCCCCATCACCAGCATCAGTTGCGAGAAGACTTTCGCCGAGCCCACCGCATCGCATTTGTCGCTGACCACCGCCCGGGCAATCACCATCCCCGCACAGCCGCCCAGCGCCTGCAAGAGCCGCGCGCCGATCAGCCATTCCAGATTCGGCGCGTAGGCGCAGGCCACTGACGCCAGCGTGAACAGCGCCAGACCAATGAGCAGCGGAATCCGCCGACCGAAGCGATCCGCCAACGGCCCGTAAGCCAGTTGGCCTATGGACAGGCCGAAAAAGTAAGCCGACAGCGTCAGCTGGACGTGTTTCTCATCCGTGCCGAACGCCAGCGCCATGGTTGGAAAGGCGGGTAAATAGAAGTCGATCGCCAACGGACCGAAAGCGGTCAGGGCACCGAGAATCAGAAGGGTACGGAAGTTCATCAGGCGTCCAGGTCGGGCGGGCAGTTGAGTTGAGTGCAGCCCGACAGTCTAGCCGCGCGAGGACGCCTTGAACATTCCGGTAGCTCGCTAACTATTAAAAAGATCAGGCGAGTTTGATGGCGTAGCCTTCTTCGCTGATCGCCTCGATCACCTGCTCGGCGCTCAGCGCACTTTCGACGCCGACTTCCTTCGCCGCCAGATCGACCCGCACGCTCGCGGCCGGATCCTTGCTCTGCACCGCCTGGGTGACGGCTTTGACACAGTGACCGCAGGACATGCCTTCAACAGTGAACACTTGCATGGAATGACTCCTTTGAGTGAGGTTGCCGGCAGTTTCAGGCTTGCCACGATGGCAAGGTCAAGTTCTGCAAAAAACTGCCGGGCTGGCAATCGGCGCCGCGCTCGGCCAAGCTGCACGCATCAATGACATGAATTCAGGAGATTCAGCCATGCGCTGGTCAGCTTTCAGCCTGTTTGGCTTACTCAGCCTCTTTGCCGCGATCCCTTCGGTGCAAGCCGCCGGGGAAGATTACGGGGTGCTGATCATTTCCCGCGAACGCCTGGAAGTGGCGACCTCCTGCGAAATCGGCGTGTACATCCAGGATCAGCTGTCGGCACGCCTGTTTCAGGAGCAAAGCACATCGTTCAACCTGCCGCCGGGTAATGTCTCGCTGCGCCTGAAACTGCTGCCGGGACAAATGCCGGGCTGCAACCCGGGCATGCTCGCGCCGGGCTCGCAGGAGATCAAACTGCACGCCGGCGACATCCTGAAATTCCGCATCGCGATGAACCAGGAAGGCATGTACCTCAAGCCGACGGGCCTCGGTTACTAAGGCCTGCCGCTCGTTCCCACGCTCTGCGTGGGAATGCAGCCCGGGACGCTCTGCGTCCCAAAGCGTGACGCGGAGCGTCACAAGAGGCATTCCCACGCAGAGCGTGGGAACGATCGAGTACGCGGGCGGTGGCGGGTGGCGGGTGGCGGAAACTGGTGCTTGACCTTGCCAGCATGGCAAGGTTGATCCTGTAGGCATCCACTACAGGGAGTACGACCGATGTCCGATTCCATCACGTTTGATCTGCCCATCAGCGGCATGACCTGCGCCAGTTGCGCCGGCCGCGTCGAGCGGGCGTTGAGCAAAGTCAGCGGCGCCAGTGCCGTCAGCGTCAACCTTGCCACCGAGCAGGCCAGGGTGCAGGCCCCCGGCGACAGCCTGCCGGCGCTGGTCGAGGCAGTCGAACGCGCCGGTTACAGCGTGCCGCAGCACACCGTGGAATTGAACATCGACGGCATGACCTGCGCGTCCTGCGTGGGTCGTGTCGAACGCGCCCTGAATAGGGTTGCGGGGGTGCAAAGCGTCAGCGTCAACCTCGCCAATGAGCGCGCTCATCTTGAATTGCTCGGCGCGGTCGACCCGCAAACCTTGATCGCCGCCGTGAGCAAGGCCGGTTATTCGGCCAGCCTCTTCGAACTCGAACACCCTCAATCTGACAATCGCCAGCAACGCCTGAACCATGAGCGCTGGGCATTGATCTGTGCGATCGCCCTCGCCTTGCCGCTGGTGCTGCCGATGCTGCTGCAACCGTTCGGCATTCACTGGATGCTCCCGGCCTGGGCGCAGTTCGCCCTCGCGACCCCGGTGCAATTCATCTTCGGCGCGCGCTTTTATGTGGCCGCGTGGAAAGCCGTGCGCGCCGGCGCCGGCAACATGGACTTGCTGGTGGCGTTGGGCACCAGCGCCGGTTATGGCCTGAGTCTCTACGAATGGGCGACCGCCGCCGGACGCATGCCGCATCTGTATTTCGAAGCCTCGGCAGTGGTCATCGCTCTGGTGCTGCTCGGCAAATATCTGGAAAGCCGCGCCAAACGCCAGACCGCCAGCGCCATCCGCGCACTGGAAGCGTTGCGCCCGGAGCGGGCAATTCAACTCATCGATGGCCGCGAACAGGACGTCGCCATCAGCGCCCTGCGCCTCGGCGATCGGGTATTGGTCAAACCTGGCGAGCGTTTCCCGGTGGACGGCGAAGTGCTGGAGGGCCAGAGCCATGCCGACGAAGCATTGATCAGCGGCGAAAGCTTGCCAGTGCCCAAACAACCGGGCGACAAGGTCACCGGCGGTGCGATCAACGGCGAAGGCCGCTTGCTGGTGAGCACCACGGCGCTCGGCGCGGAAAGCGTGCTGGCGCGGATCATCCGTCTGGTGGAGGACGCTCAGGCGGCGAAGGCACCGATCCAGAAACTGGTGGATAAAGTCAGTCAGGTGTTTGTACCGACGGTTCTGCTGCTGGCCCTGGCCACGCTGATCGGCTGGTGGCTGTACGGCGCGCCGCTGGAAACCGCGCTGATCAACGCCGTCGCGGTGCTGGTGATCGCCTGCCCGTGTGCCCTCGGTCTGGCGACACCAACCGCGATCATGGCCGGCACCGGCGTGGCCGCGCGTCACGGGATTCTGATCAAGGACGCCGAAGCACTGGAGCGTGCCCATGAAGTCAGCGCCGTGGTGTTCGACAAGACTGGAACTCTGACCTCCGGCACGCCGCGCATTGCGCATTTCAGTGCAATCGACGGTGACGAAAATGCCCTGCTGACAGCGGCCGGCGCGCTGCAACGCGGCAGCGAACATCCGCTGGCCAAAGCGGTGCTGGATGCCTGTGCCGAACGTAGCCTGAACGTACCGGATGTGAGCGACAGCCAGTCCCTGACCGGGCGCGGCATCGCCGGCAGCCTCGATGGCCGACGCCTGGCGCTGGGCAACCGGCGCTTGCTGGAAGAAAGCGGTCTGAACGCCGGAAACCTGAGCGAGTCCGCCAAGGCCTGGGAAACCGAAGGCCGTACGCTGTCGTGGTTGATCGAGCAAAGTCCGGAGCCCCGCGTACTCGGTCTGTTCGCCTTCGGCGACACCCTTAAGCCCGGCGCGCTGCAGGCGGTGCAACAACTGGCCGCCCAGCGCATCCACAGCCATCTGCTGACCGGCGACAACCGCGGCAGCGCCCGGGTGGTCGCCGAAACGCTGGGCATCGAAAACGTCCACGCCGAAGTGCTGCCGGCGGAAAAAGCCGCCACCGTCGCCGAACTGAAAAAAACCGGGGTCGTGGCCATGGTCGGTGACGGCATCAACGACGCACCGGCGCTGGCCGCCGCCGACATCGGCATCGCCATGGGCGGCGGCACCGACGTGGCCATGCACGCCGCCGGCATCACCCTGATGCGCGGCGACCCACGGCTGGTGCCGGCCGCGCTGGAGATCAGCCGCAAGACCTACGCGAAGATCCGCCAGAACCTGTTCTGGGCCTTCGTCTACAACCTGATCGGTATTCCGCTGGCGGCGTTCGGCTTCCTCAATCCGGTGCTGGCCGGCGCGGCGATGGCCCTGTCGAGCGTCAGCGTGGTGAGCAATGCGCTACTGTTGAAAACCTGGAAACCCGAGGATCTGGAGGACAACCGATGAACATCGGCCAAGCGGCCCGCCACAGTGGCCTGAGCGCGAAGATGATCCGTTATTACGAGTCGATCGGTCTGCTCAAGGCTGCCCATCGCACCGACAGCGGTTATCGCATCTACGGCGACGATGACCTGCACACGCTGGCGTTCATCAAGCGCTCGCGGGACCTGGGTTTTTCGCTGGAGGAAGTCGGCAAACTGCTGACGCTCTGGCAGGATCGCCAGCGTGCCAGCGCCGATGTGAAGGCCCTGGCGCGCCAGCACATCGACGAGCTGAATCAGAAAATCCGCGAACTCGGCGAACTGCGTGACACCCTGCAGGATCTGGTCGAGCACTGCCACGGCGACCATCGCCCGGACTGCCCGATCCTCAAGGAACTGGCGTCGGGCTGCTGCGCGCAACCCGCGCGCGCCTGAGCAGCAGGATTTTCATCGACAGCACTGTGGCGAGGGGAATGCCGTGGAACAACAGCACCACGGCACCCGGCGCCCACCACGCATAGAACGGTGCGGCGATCAGCATGCCGACGCCGAACCCGGTCATCTGCAACAGAGTCAGGAAGCTGAAGATCGGCAGGCGCAGGGGCTCCGGTTCCCGCTGCAGCCGTGACATCAGGCCGACTTCCGAAAACCCGTCGCCCAGTCCGGCCGGCAGCGAAAACAGCAACAGACCAACGACGCTGTGCTGCTGGAACATCAGGATGAATCCGCAGGACATCAGTAGCACGCCACCGAAATAGCGGCGCTCCAGTTGGATGTTTTCCGAGCCGTTGAGGCGACTGGCGATCCGCGCGCCGAGCAGTTTGCCGGCGGCCCACACCGCGAGCATCAGGCCCAGCGTGGTGCTGGCTGAATCCGGCGTCAGCAGTTTGGAGATGATCGGGAAGCCGACGTTGTGAGCAGCGCTGCCAAGGGTGTCGACCATCGTGACAGCCAGCATCGCCGCCACCACTGGAGCACTGCGCAGGCCTTGCAACAACGCCGACCACTCACCCTGTTTAGCGCTGGATTCGAGCACCGGCTCCGGTGCACTGAACCGCAGCGGCGCAATCAACACTGCCGCTAACAGATAGGTCATCGCGTTCAGCGCAAACACCGTTTCAAAACCAAACCCTGCGACCAGCAACCCGGACACCAGACTGCCGCCGACCATCGCCATGGACGAGGCGGACGTGATCCAGGCATTGGTCTTGAGCAACTGCGCCGGCTCGATCAATCGCGGCAACTGGCTGTTGAGGCCGATGGCGAACATCGAATTGCCAAAGCCCAATCCGAATGCAATCAGCGGTAGCAACAACACTTGTTGACTGACCGGAACGATCAGCAACAACCCGAGCACAGCGGCGCGCAGCAGATCGAACGCAATCAGCGGCAAGCGGCCACTGCATCGACGATAAAACGCGGTGCCGATCAGACTGGCGAAAATCCCGCCGCCCACGCGACTGGCGAGAAAAATCCCCACGCTCATCGCGCTGTTGCTCAGCAGGTAGACATAAGTGGCCAGCGCCACCATGTTCAGGAACGCGCCGAAATCGGAAATCAGCCGCGCCGTGATGATCAGCCGGGCATTGCAGGAAGTGGTGATCACAATCAATCCTTGAATGTGTAAAACCCGGCCGAAGCCGGGTTTTCTTTTTCAGATGCTCACTGCATCCACGGTGGCGGAGGCGGTTCGTCGGACTTGCCCTTGGGCTCGTCGTCCGCCGCGCGGATGGCTTGCTTGCGCTCCTCATCCAGACGCGCCGCTTCGATCTCGCGCAGCACCCCGCCGACATCGGCCAGGTCCTCGGGATCGTCGAACTCGCCGGTCAGCACGCTGGCCGGGTGCAACGTACCCGCTTCGTACAACGCCCACATTTCCTTGGCGTATCGGGTCTTCTTCAACTCCGGGGCAAAACGTCCGAAGTAGGACGCCATGTTGCCGACGTCACGCTCGAGCATGCTGAACGCGTGGTTGTTGCCGGCGGCGTCCACCGCTTGCGGCAGGTCGATGATCACCGGGCCGGTCGGTGTCAGCAGCACGTTGAACTCCGAGAGGTCACCGTGCACCAGACCGGTACACAACATCAGCACGATCTGCGAAATCAGGAACGCGTGATATTCGCGGGCCTGATCCGGCTCCAGCACCACATCGTTCAGACGCGGCGCGGCATCGCCGTATTCGTCGGCCACCAGCTCCATCAGCAGCACGCCTTCGAGGAAGTCGTACGGCTTGGGCACCCGCACCCCGGCGTTGGCCAAGCGGAACAGCGCCGCGACTTCGGCGTTCTGCCAGGCGTCTTCGGCTTCCTTGCGCCCGAACTTGGAACCCTTGGCCATCGCCCGGGCCTGTCGGCTGTTACGAACCTTGCGGCCTTCCTGATACTCGGCCGCCTGGCGGAAACTGCGTTTGTTCGCCTCCTTGTAGACCTTTGCGCAACGTAACTGATTGCCGCAGCGCACCACATAAACAGCTGCTTCTTTACCACTCATGAGAGGGCGCAGCACTTCGTCGACCAGACCGTCCTCGATCAGGGGTTCAATGCGTTTTGGAGTCTTCATCAGCTTTTATTGTGGGTCCTTTATTACCAAACACGCGAATGTCACTCGTTATACGGCAATCCTCGCATCACGGGGAGGGGTTGCCGACCTGTGAACCTGTGGATGCACACACTGTGCCGGATAAACCGGGCCGATCCGCCTCTTTATCGGCCGCTGCGAATCATAGCCGAGGCTGTCGAAGTTGTTGGCGACAGGACTTGAGGGCATTTGCGACAGAATCTGACATCCCGCTTCCTATGCCTCGTAAGAAATTTCTCTTGAGGCCTCAATTTCCCTCTGCCGCGGCCGAATTCCTCTGAGACAGAGGAATTTGTCCGACAATCGTTCCAAAAAAATCTTCGATGTCGCACTCAAGGAAACGAGTGAGAACCAACGTTTTTCGGCTGCCAATAACCGCGAGTCATCTGCACTGCGTGGGCCTACAAGAAAATCTGGAGCGCGGATGAACATCAAACAGAAGTTGACCTGGGCGTTTGCAATCATCGCCTGCTTGCCTGTGGTGCTGGTCGCCACGCTGGTGGTACTGAACCTGCGCAGCGATGCCCGGGACGATTTTGTCGACGGCAGCGGGCGCGAGATCCGTCAGGTCAGTAATGCCATGCAGTTGTTTTTCGACGGCATCAGCCAGAACGTCGATTACCTGGCGGCGCAACCATTGGTCAAAAACGCCGACGGCAGCGTGCGCAGCCGCATGAGCGCCAATGCCTCCGATACCTCGGATGGCGAGATCGACAAGCAACTGTTTGCCCTGTTCGAAGGGCTGGCGAAATCCCACCCGGCCTACTCCTACGTTTCCTATGGCCTGAGCAGCGGCGGCTACGCGTTCTGGCCGGGCGACCCGAAAATGGCCAACTACGACCCGCGTACCCGCCCGTGGTACAAGACCGCCATGGCCAACCCGGGCAAGACCCTGCGCACTGAAGCCTATTACTGGGCCGGCGATGACGCAGTACTGGTCAGCACGGTGCGCGCGGTGGCCAACCAGTTGGGCGCCCAGGGTGGCGTGGTCAACATTGACGTGTCGCTCAAGCAACTGACCGAGATCGTCAAACAGATCAAGCTCGGTGAAAGCGGTTACCTGATGCTGATGGAAAACACCGGCACGGTGCTGGTCGATCCGAAGCAACCGGAGCACAACTTCAAGAAGCTCGACAGCCTCGGCGACGGTTACGCGCAACTGGCCAAGGCCGGCAAAGGCCTGGTGGAAGTCGAACTCAACGGCGAACGCTACATGGCCAACGTCTGGCCGTCGGAGCAATTGGGCTGGACCTTCATTGGCCTGATCAAGCAAAACGAGGTAATGAGTTCCGCCACCCAACTGACCTGGCTGATCGCGGTCATCGCTGCCGTGCTGGCGGTGCTGTTTGCCGTGGTCGGCGCCAGTTTTGCGAGCCTGATCGTGCGCCCGATCCGCAGCGTGGCCAGCGGCCTGGAAGGCATCGCCCAAGGCGAAGGCGACCTGACCAAGAGCCTCGATATCCGTGGCAGCGACGAAACCGCGCAACTGGCCAACTGGTTCAACCAGTTCCTCACCGCAATCCGCAGCCTGATCCAGCACATCGGCGGCGCGGCCGGAAAAATCCTCGCCACATCGCAGAGCTCGACCCGGGTCTCCGGCGATATGGCCGAAGCCGCCGGACGTCAGCGCGAAGCGGTGGACATGGTCTCGACCGCGTTCCACGAAATGGTCGCCACCGCCAACGAAGTCGCGCGCTCATGCAGCCAGGCGGCGGAGTCGGCCGACAGCGGCCAGCGCCAGGCTCGCGAAGGTCAGCAGCAGATCGATGCAGCAGTAAACAGCGTCGATCAACTGAGCCAGGAACTGGAGCAGTCTGCGCAGTCGATGCAACAACTGGAACGCGACAGCAACGACATCCAGTCGATCCTCGGCACCATCCGTTCCATCGCCGAACAGACCAACCTGCTGGCCCTCAACGCGGCCATCGAAGCAGCGCGGGCCGGTGAGCAAGGGCGTGGTTTTGCGGTAGTGGCCGACGAGGTTCGTGCACTGGCCAAACGCACGGCTGACTCGACGGCGGAAATCGACGGGTTGCTGGGCAACCTCGCCAAACGCACCAGCGCGGTGACCCAGCAGATGCGCGCCAGTCTTGATGTGTCGCAGCAATCGGTAGCGCGAATCGGTGAGGCGCGGGAGAGCTTTGGGCAGATTCGTGAGTCGGTGGATGTGATTCGCGACATGAACACGCAGATCGCGACTGCGGCGGAAGAGCAGCATCAGGTGGCCGAGGACATCAACCGCCACATCAGCCAGATTCATGGTGATGCGCAGTTGGTGGCGGAGCTGGCGAATTCGGCGCGGCTGGATTCGCAGAGTCTGGCGGGGTTGTCGAATGAGCTGGATGGGTTGGTGCGCAGGTTCCGTACCTGAGTGACCTTTGGGATCCCCCCTCCCTTTGGGAGAGGGGATTCTTGTTCTTTCAGCGCTCGATGATCGCCGTCACACCTTGCCCCCCCGCCGCACAAATCGAAATCAACCCCCGCCCCTGCCCCGCCGCATCCAGCAACTTCGCCAAATTAGCCACAATCCTCCCGCCCGTCGCGGCAAACGGATGCCCCGCCGCCAGCGAGCTGCCCTTGACGTTCAAGCGGCTGCGATCAATCGAGCCCAGCGGCGCGTCCAGTCCCAACCGGGTCTTGCAGTACTCCGGATCTTCCCAGGCCTTCAACGTGCACAACACCTGCGCAGCAAATGCCTCGTGGATTTCGTAGTAGTCAAAGTCCTGCAAGGTCAAGCCATTGCGCGCCAGCAAGCGTGGCACCGCGTACACCGGAGCCATCAAAAGTCCTTCGGCACCGTTGACGAAATCCACCGCCGCCGCTTCGCCGTCCCGCAGATACGCAAGGACCGGCAGGCCGCGTTCCTTCGCCCATTCTTCGCTGCCCAGCAATACCACTGACGCGCCATCGGTCAGCGGCGTGGAGTTGCCCGCAGTCAACGTGCCCTTGGCGCTTTTCTCGAAGGCCGGTTTCAAGGTCGCGAGTTTCTCCAGGGTCAGGTCCGGGCGCAGGTTGTTGTCGCGGGTCAGGCCGAGAAACGGGGTCATCAGGTCGTTGTGCCAGCCTTCGCTGTAGGACGCCGCCAGTTTGTGGTGGCTTTCGAAGGCCAGTTGATCCTGTTCTTCGCGGGGGATATTCCAGGTCTGCGCCATCAATTCGCAGTGCTCGCCCATCGACAGGCCGGTGCGCGGTTCGCCATTGCGCGGGAATTCGGGGATCAGGTGTTTAGGACGCAATTGCAGGAAGGTCTTGAGCTTGTCGCCGGTGGTCTTGGCGCGGTTGGCTTGCAGGAGGATCTTGCGCAGGCCTTCGCTGACGTTGATCGGCGCATCCGACGTGGTGTCGACGCCGCCGGCGATGCCGCAATCGATCTGGCCGAGGGCGATCTTGTTCGCCACCAGCAACGCGGCCTCCAGACCAGTGCCGCAGGCCTGCTGAATGTCATAAGCCGGAGTGGCCGGCGACAGGCGCGAGCCGAGTACGCATTCGCGGGTCAGGTTCATATCCCGTGACAATTTCAGCACCGCGCCTGCGACCACTTCGCCGATGCGCTGGCCGTGCAGGTTGTAGCGTTCGATCAGGCCTTCGAGGGCGGCGGTGAGCATCACCTGATTGCTGGCGGTGGCGTAGGGCCCGTTGGAACGGGCGAACGGAATGCGGTTGCCACCGATGATCGCGACGCGGCGCAGCTGACTCATGAAATGCTCCTTGTTGATCCAGATTCATGGAGAACCCTTGTGGGAGCTGGCTTGCCAGCGATAGGGCCGGCACCTCCAACATCTTCAGTGGCTGACACTCCGCCATCGCGGGCAAGCCCGCTCCCACAGGGTAAGTGGTGTACTTGCTATCGGGTTCGGCCACAAAAGCGCCGAGGGCAAACTACTCTGCTGTTCTAGCGTAGGCCTTATTGCGTGGATCGAACGATTGATTGCCCTTCGCAGTCCACACTTTGAACCCCATCTTCTGGAGAGCGTTCCATGTCTGACCGCTATATCGACTTCGCCAACTCGTCCATCGGCCACCGTCTGGTCGGGGCCTTGGGCCTGCCGTCGCCGGTGCGGCTGGAACGCTGGCAGGCCGGGCGCCTGCGGCCGGTGGAGGGTGCGCTGCTGATCGGCGGCGGGCCGCTGGCCGAGCGGGTCAGCACCTTCGCCAATCGCCTGACCGATGCGATCTACCGCTACGGCGACCAGCCGGCGACCGCCACCCAATGGATTCCCGGTCACGGCCCGAAACTCAAGGCCGTGGTGTTCGACGCCAGCGATTTGCAGCACACCGACCAGCTGAAGCAACTGCGTGAGTTCTTCCAGCCGCTGATGAAGAACCTCGACAGCAGCGCGCACCTGGTAATCCTCGGCCGCGCTCCGGAAACCCTGCGCGAACCGTTCGCCGCCAGTGCGCAGCGCGCGCTCGAAGGCTTCTCCCGCTCGCTGGCCAAGGAGCTGCGCAGCGGCGGTACGCTGCAACTGATCTACGTCGGCGACGGCGCCGAGGATCAGCTCGAAGGGCCGCTGCGGTTTTTCCTCTCGCCGAAAAGCGCGTTCGTGTCCGGGCAAGTGATCCGGCTGACGGCCTGCGCCACTCAGGTCACCGACTGGACGCGCCCATTGGCCGGGCGCAAGGCGCTGGTCACCGGTGCGGCGCGCGGCATCGGCGCCTCCATCGCCGAAACCCTGGCCCGTGACGGCGCCGAAGTGATCCTGCTCGACGTACCCCCCGCGAAAACCGATCTGGAAGCCCTGGCCGCTCGCCTCGGCGGGCGCGCCATCACCCTCGACATATGCGCCGAAGACGCGGCGACGCAACTGATCGAAGAGCTGCCGGACGGCCTCGACATTCTGGTCCACAACGCCGGCATCACCCGCGACAAGACCCTGGCCAACATGACCCCGGAATTCTGGGACGCGGTGCTGGCGGTCAACCTCAACGCGCCGCAAGTGCTGACCAAGGCCCTGCTCGATAGCGGCACCTTGCGCGATAACGCCCGGGTGATTTTGCTGGCGTCGATCAGCGGCATCGCCGGCAATCGCGGGCAGACCAATTACGCGGCGAGTAAGGCAGGCCTGATCGGGCTGGCCCAGGCCTGGGCCCCGACGCTGCTGGAACGTGGCATCAGCATCAACGCCGTGGCGCCGGGTTTCATCGAGACCCAGATGACCGCGCACATCCCGTTCGGCCTGCGTGAAGCCGGGCGGCGCATGAGTTCGCTGGGCCAGGGCGGCCTGCCGCAAGACGTCGCCGAAGCCGTGGCCTGGCTGGCGCAACCGGGCACCGGCGCGTTCACCGGGCAAGCGCTGCGGGTGTGCGGCCAAAGCGTTCTGGGGGCCTGAACATGACCATCGAATGGCAAACCCTGCACCACGAGCCGAGCCTGCCGGGGCTGTACGCCCGGGCGGCGACCCGACGCAAAATCACCGGCACCACACTGCCTCACAAAGGTTTGCGCTGCGCCGTCGAAGTGGATGGCAAACGTCTGGCGGCGTATCGCGAGGTCTGCGGTTTCACCGATGACGGCCTGCTGCCGCCGACCTATCCACATATCCTGGCGTTCGCCCTGCAGATGCAATTGCTGACCGCCAAGGAGTTTCCGTTTCCGCTGCTGGGGCTGATTCATCTGAGCAACCGCATCCGCGTATTGCGGCCAATGGGCGGGATCAGTCGCGCGCAAGTCAGTGTCCGGGTGCATAACCTGCAACCGCATCCAAAGGGCGCGACCTTCGATCTGCTGACCACCCTCGACGATCAACTCGGCCCGTTGTGGGAAGCCGAAAGCCGGATGCTCTGTCGTGGCGTGAAGCTCGAAAGTGAACCGGTCGAGCAGACTTGGGAGCCGACGCTGCCCCTCGCGCAAGTGGCGCAATGGAAGGCCCCGGCGGACATCGGCCGGCAGTACGCGAAAGTCTCCGGCGACTACAACCCGATCCACCTGAGTGCCGCCAGCGCCAAACTCTTCGGTTTCCCTGCGGCCATCGCCCACGGTCTGTGGAACAAGGCCCGCACCCTGGCGGCACTGGCGGATCATCTGCCCAAGGCCAACCTTGAGGTCACCGTGCACTTTCGCAAACCGGTGCGCCTGCCGAGCGAGGTGAGTCTGTTCGCCAGCGCGGCCGGTTCCAGCGGTGAATTACGCCTGATCGGCGCCGGGGATCTGGAGCACATGGTGGGCAACTGGCAACCGGTTGCCTGACATCGAGGGCGGGAAAACCTGCTCAATTGTGTATATATCACTTAAGTTTTGCCGCGCCGCACACGCGACGTCGCCGAATTTCCAGCCTTGATTTTCAAGGCTTTTTTTTACGCGCCTATATCCTCGGTATTAGTCGTTAGGCGGCATTCGCGGCCGCCTGCATAAAGGCGTTAATACCAACTGGAGAATGGCATCGATCCAGCCTTGCGACTGATATGAGCACAACGGACGAAGGCATTGCCGGCAACAGAACCGGCAAGCCGTCGAAGACAACGAACGTTGTGACAGGTGCAAGGAATAACGCTCATGAAAACTCAGATGAAAGTTCAAGCGTCTTGGTGCAAATCGGCAACAGCACTCGCCCTCATTCTCTCCCTCGGTCTGGCCGGTTGCAGCAGTGGCGGTGGCGGTCATCACAGTAGTTCCGGCAGCTCTTCCCCGAGCGATTCCACCACTGGCACGGGTGGCACTGGAGGAACGGGTGGAACCGGCGATACTGCGGGCACCGGTGGCACTGGCGGAACAGGGGGAACGGGCGGCACCACCACGCCGACCAATCCTACAGATCCGACCAATCCAACCAACCCGACAGATCCAACCAACCCGACCAATCCGACCACCCCTGCGCTGGTCACCACCACGCTGGTGCAGGACGTCGGCAATACCGTAAGCGGCGTCGGCGATGGTGTCGGCCAGGTCGGTGACTCCCTGAGCGGCGTGCCGGTCGTTGGCGGCGTGGTGCAAAGCGCAGCCAAAACCGCAGGCAACGTGGTGACCACGCTGGGCGATGGCGTTGCCAATGGCATCGGCAAACTGGCAAGCACCGACAATGGTCTCGGCGTCACCGCTTCGGCAGTTGGCGGCGTGGTACAGGATGTCGGCAATGGCGTGTCCGACCTGAGCGGCAAACTGGCGACTGCTACCGGCAGTGTTCCGGTGGTTGGCGGAGTGGTCACCCGCGTCGCACCGGTGCTCAACGGCGTCGGTGAAAGGGTCACGATGCTCGGCGATACGCTGAGCACCGCTACTACCACCGGCCCGCTCGGCTCGGTGACCAAAGAAGTGGGCAGCAAATTGGTGCCGGTGATTGCCATGGTCGAAAGCACCACGGACAAGCTCGGTAGCGCGACAGGTTTGGGTGTCCCTCTGAACGGGGTGATCCAGAAGGTTGGCAGCACGGTCGACGGTTTGGGCAACAATGTGACCGGTGCGGGTAACGGAAACGCATTGACCAACACCGTCGGCGGCGCGCTGAGCAACGTCGGCACGGCAGTTGGCAAGGCCGGCGGCCTGGTCGACAACGGCACCGGTTCAGGGACTGGCGGTGGCCTGGGCAACAACGGCCTGCTGCAAACCGTGGGCGGCGCGGTCGTCAATGTCGGCAACGGCTTGAGCACCGGCAACGGCACGCTCGCCGCACCTGGCGGTGTGCTGGCATCCGTCGGCAATACCGTGGCCTCGCTCAACACGGCACTCGGTGGCTCGGGTTCACCGATCACCAGCCCGACGACGCCTTTGGCAACCTTGGGTAATAACGTTGGTGCCGGACTTGCTCCGGTCACCACGGCGGTCACCAGCCTGACCCAGAATGTCGGCGCCGCGACCGGGCTGGGTACCCCGGTCGCCGGCCTCACCGGCCAGGTCGGCGGTGCCGTCGGCAACCTCGGCAACACGATTGCCGGCACCAACAGCAACCCGGTAGTGGCGGCGGTCGGCAACACCGTCACCACAGTGGGCAACACCGTCACTGCGGTGGGTGGGCTGGTCAACGGCGGCACCACCACCGGAACCGGCGGCGGACTGGGTGGTGTCCTCGGCGGCCTGACCGGTGCCTTGGGCGGCAACAAACGCTGATTTGCACCTGGCCGATTCGACGGCCGAACCTACAGCGCCTACGCTTGGTTGAGGGCGGAAGATTCCCACGAGTCTTCCGCTTTTTTCTTAGGAGAAACCCGCCAGGTGCCGGGGTTTGAACATGGAGTGTCCTATGCGCGTCATAGCGTCCCTGCTATTCCTCAGCCTCAGTTCCGTCACGTTCGCCGACTCCCTGCCGAGCTTCCTCAACAGCAACGAAACCATCCGCAACCTGCCGGTGCCGAACCTGCCCGCCGATGCCTACCGACCGAGTGCCGCACCGTTGCAAGTGCCAGAACCCGGCGCCGTCACAGAACCGCTGATGATGAGTACGAAGATCAATCTGCGAACCGTGCAGATCGAAGGCGGCACACTCTACCCGCTCAACGAACTGGCGGAGATCTACAAACCCCTGATCGGTCGCGAAGCCAGCCTCGCCGACCTGATCGAAGCGACCCGCAACATCACCCGTCGTTACCAGAATGACGGCTACCTGTTGTCCTATGCGTTCCTGCCGCAACAGACCTTCGAGGACGGCGTCGCCAGAGTGGTGTTGGTGGAAGGCTACGTGCGGGACGTTCAGGTGCAGGGCGACATCGGCCGGGTCAAAGGTCTGCTCGACAAACTGATTGCGAAAATCCAGGCCGAACGCCCGCTGACCCGCAAGACCTTCGAACGCTACACCACGCTGATGACCCGCATTCCCGGCGTGACGATCCAGGCCCAGGTGCCACCACCTGGCACCACCGACGGTGCAACGACGCTGGTGGCCCAGGCCAGCCGCAAACCGTTCACCAGCACCCTGAGCACCACCGAAGACAACCGCAACGGCACTCAGGCCCTGCTGGGCGTGAGCAGCAACTCACAAACATCGATGGGCGAGCAACTGACCCTCAGCGGCCTGTTCCCGCCGGGAGATGATCACGAACATTACTACCGGCTGGACTACAACCAGTTCATCAATGACGAAGGCGCGCAACTGAACCTGTCCGCTTCGCGCTACCGCGCCGATCCCGGCACCAACGTGTTGCTGAGTAACGGCCTGCAACTCAAGCCACACCGTGAAAACGATCGTTACTCGCTCGGTTTCACCCTGCCGCTGATTGCCGCCTCGAATGAGCTGCTGACCGCCGGATCGCGCTTTTATGCTGTCAATGACAAGACCCGCTACAACGTCATCGGCTACCCGCTGAGCGTCGAAGAACGCACCGACATCCGCGCCCTCGCCTTCGAAAGCGACTGGCGCAAGGCCGATGCACGGCAACTGCGGATCCTCAGTGGCGGCGTGTATCAGGGCTTCGACAGCCTGGGCGCGCACACCAACAACAGCGCCACCGATCTCGACTTCTTTCGGGTGCGCGTTTCGGGCGTGCAGAGCGACAAATTCCTCGATAACTGGCAAGGGGTACTGTCGGCCGCACTGTACTGGAGCGACGACACCCTGCCCGACAGCGAACGCGCCGTTTTCGGCGGCCAGAATTTCGGCCGCGGTTATCCCGACGATCAGGCGTCGGGCGACAAGGGCTGGGGCGTGGCTTACGAGATCAACTACAGCTTCAACCGCGACGGCAACTGGGTGCGCATCCTGCAACCGTACTTCGTGCTCGACCGCTCGCGCAGCTGGTTCAACGAATTGCCGGTGCAGGCCAACAACCTGTCATCGGCAGCGTTCGGCCTGAGATTCGGCGATGCGAAGTACTACAACATTGCCCTGGAAGCGGCCAAGGCGATGTCGGATGAAGCGCTGGACACCTTCAATCGCCGGCCGCGCTACAGCATCAGTTTCAGTTATCAGTTATAGGCCGCTGTCGCAGGCAACTGCGGTTGCCTGCGACAGTGCGACTACTGCTTGTCGATCTTGCCACCCGCATCCGGGTCGTAGAAGTCGGGAATCTCATACTTGTACTTCTTCAGCCAGCGCTGCATTGCCAGCTCACGTTCGGTGGCCGTGGCCGCCTGAGGATCGGGGGACGCCGCCTTGTTGCGGCTTTGCAGCAACAGCCAGCCTTCGGTTTCCTGCTGCTGGGCCGAGGCCGGGCCGGCATCGATTGCCAGTGCACCGAGCGGCAGACTCAGCAGACTCAGGCAGCAAAGAGTCTTGAACGTGTTCATGGCACCTCCTTGAGGCTCACTTGATCGTCGCCGGTTGCGCATCAACTGCCACCGCGACCTGATTGCCAGCGACGGGTCTGGCCTTGACCGGCGACTTGAGTTTCTCCGCGCGTTCCTGGGCATCGGTGAACTGTTCCGGGGTCAGGTGCGCGCGGCTGACCACTTCCGCGGCTTGCTGCCAGTTGTTCTGATAGAGCAGCAGGGTCACCAGATTCAGCGTCGCCAATTGATTGTTCTGTTTCAACTCGATGGCCGTCAGAAACTCGAAGCGAGCGTCCTCGAGCCGCAGCTGATTGAGGTACACCACGCCCAGATCGTTGCGGATGTCTTCATTGGTTGGCGCCAGTCGCGCCGCCCGTTGCAGGTGGGCCTGCGCCTGGCCGTTGTCGCCACGGGCGGCGTACAACTGGCCCAGGCCATGTTCGGCGTCGGCGTTCAGGCACGTGCCGAGCAGGCTGCGATACAACGGCTCGGCTTCGCTGCGTCCCAGCAGGCGATAGACCTTGGCCTTGCGCAGCCGCACCTCGACGAGGTTGTCGGGCAGCCCCTGCAGGTTGGCCAGACTGGCGTGCAGCTTGCCGTCGTTGACCAGGTCATCCGCCAGGTTCAGCGACAGCTCCTGCTCGGAACTCAACTTGCTGCAATTGGCCGGCGCCAGCATCGTCGTCCACGGCGCCTGACCGTCCGTTGCACAACCGCCAAGCAGCAACAGACTTGCCACAACCATCAGTGCTTTCATCCATCGCTCTCCATTGCCATTGTCAGGACGCAAACGCCCGGGTGATTGCGGTGAAACCGGGGCCTGCCAAAACGATCAGCAAGGCCGGAAACAGCAGCAGCATCATGACCACCGACATCTTCGCCGACATCTTCGAAATGTATTCCTGCAAGCGTGTCAGGCGTCGGTCATCCAGCAGTTGCTTGAGCGTCAGCAGCGATTTCATCGCGCCGCCGCCCTGTTGAATCAGTTGTTGCAGGATCACGCAGGTGTCGGTGAACTCATCCACCGCCAGCATCACGGCCGCCTTGTTCAGCTCTTGTCCGAGTTCCAGGCCCGAGTCGACCCGGGCCAGAATCAGGTGCAGTTCGCTGGTCAGTTCCGGCAGCAGTTTCTGCCCTTCAATGCTGAGCACGCGCAGGGCCTGTTCGACGGCCATGCCGGACTCGAACAGGATCCGCAGCAACGGAATGAACGTCGACACTTCCACCGCAATGATTTTCTGCCGGCGGGCAGCGGCATACGCCAGCAGGCGTTTGGGCAGCAAATAGCCGACGCCGGTGGCGATCATCGGCACCAGCCAGCCGTTGGGAGCGAGGGGGAAAAACACTTCTTTCAAAAACACGCCCAGCCCCAGTGTCAGCAGCGGCGTGCCGATCTGGCAGGCGGCAAACAGCGAGCGCTCGCTGGCCCGACGCCAGCCGAGGCGGCTGAGCAGAATCTGGGTTTCACTGTCGATGCTCACCGAGCGCTGTCCGAACCGGCTGCTGCCCAGTGCCCGCAGCCAGTTGCCGAAACGGTTCTCGCGCACCAGGTGCCCCTGCAGACGCTGGTTGACCTGACGTACCCGACGCCGCTCGGTCAACAGGTGATTGCCGACCAGCAACAACGCCCCGAGCAACAGCATGAGACTGGCCAGCATCAGCATGTCAGACACTCCTCAACATGCGCCACAGCGCCAGGCAACCGGAAACCTGCAATACCACCGCGACAATCAGCATGGTCCGGCCGCCCGAGTCGTTCCACATGCCGAGCATGTAGCCGGGATTGGTCAGCACGAAGTAACTGACCAGGATCACCGGCAGCGATCCGAGCACCCAAGCGGTCATCCGGGTTTCGCCGGTCAGCGCGCGCAGTTGGCGGGCCCCCTGGTCGCGTTCGCGGATCAGTTTGATCAGGTTCTCCAGCAATTCGCTGGCGTTGCCGCCGTAGCGGTGGTTGACCTTCAGGCCCAGGGCGAACATGCGCAGTTCGTCCTGCTCGTAGAGCTCGGCGAAATCGCTGACCGCGTCCGGCAGGTTCACTCCCAGCTGCACGTTGCGCTGCACCCGGCCCATCGCGGCTTTCAACGGGTCCTCACTGGCTTCGATACCGCCCATTACTGCATCGCTCAGGGTCCGGCCGGACTTGAGGCTGCGCACGGTGTGATCGAGCAACTGCGGCAGCTGTTCGATCATCCGATTGAGCCGGCGCCGATACCGCCACGCGATGTACAGCCGCAAAATCAGCGGCGGCGCCAGTATCAGCACCAGCAAACCGATCCAGTCGGCCATCAGGTAACCCAGCATCATGGCCACGACCCACAACGACAGCCAAAGCCCGAAGTGCTCGTCAGGCCGGCCGAGGCCCGCCCGCAGAAACATCCGCTCCAGCCCGGTCCACGAGGCTTTTTCGGCGACGCCCTGGGGTTGCCCGGCGGCGAGGCGCGAGAGCACCCGTTCGTTGGCGGTCTTGCGCACACCCTGCAGGAACAGGCGAATCGACAGCCCCAGTAACAGCAGGCAGAGGACGATCAGAATCACCGGTCCGATCATGACGAAGGCTCCATGCGTTCAGCCCAGACTCGACTCGTGCCGCAACTTGTCGCCGGCCGGGTTGACCGCCTCGCGCAAGAAGCCGAAACCGGTGCGTCGATCCAGCCGGAACAGGGTGTTGGTGACGTAGACATCTTCGCGCACGCCGACCACTTCCACCACTTCACTGACACAGCGGCGGCCATCGGGCATGCGGGTCAATTGAATGATCACGTCGAGTGCCGCGCAGATCATCTGCCGCAGGGTGCGTTCGGCCACCGTGCGCCCGGTCAGGCCAACCAGGGTTTCCAGACGCAGCAATGCATCCTGGGCGTTGTTGGCGTGGACCGTGCTCATCGAGCCGTCGTGACCGGTGTTCATCGCCGTCAGCACGTCGAGCACTTCGACGCCACGGATCTCGCCGAGAATGATCCGGTCCGGGCGCATCCGCAGGGCGTTGCGGATCAGGTCGCTGGCCTTGACCTCGCCGTGGCCCTCGGCATTCGGCGGGCGGGTTTCCAGACGCACAACATGAGGGTGGCCGAGCTGCAGTTCGGCGACGTCTTCGATGGTCACCAGTCGCTCATGAGGGTTGATCAATTGGCTGAGGATATTCAGCAGCGTGGTCTTGCCGGTGCCCGTGCCGCCGCTGATCAGGATGTTGCAGCGCTTGCCCACGGCCTCCTGGAAGCACTCGAAAATCGGCAGGTCGATGGTTTGCATCGCAATCAGGTCGCTGCTCTTGAGCATGTCCTTGCGGAATTTCCGAATCGACAGACAGGGGCCGTCGAGGGCGATCGGCGGGATGATCGCGTTGACCCGGCTGCCGTCCGGCAGGCGCGCATCGACCATCGGCGAAGACTCGTCCAGCCGCCGACCGAGGGGCGCGAGAATGCGCTGCATGACCCGCTCGACGTGGTGTGCATCGATGAAGCGCAGGTCACTCAGATGCAGTACACCGTCGCGCTCGACGAACACCCGGTGCGGGCCGTTGACCAGAATCTCGGTCACGACGGTGTCGCGCAGCAACACTTCCAGCGGGCCGAATCCGGTCAGTTCATCGACGATTTCTTCCGCCAGCCGCTCCATCTCGTAACGCGAAATCGCCAGGTGCAAACGGGCAATGTATTCGGCGACCTTGTCGGTGACGAATTGCGCCAGCAATTGCCGCGAACCTTCCAGGAGGTTTTTCCCGGACTCCTCGATGGCATCGATGATGTAGCGATGCAGGACCAGTTTCAGGCCTTCGTGATCGGTGTTGCCCGACTGCCCGCGCGCCGGCGCACCGAAGAGTTTTTCCGGGCTCATGAGGTGCCTCGCAACCGGTCGAACCAGGTGACCTTGGGTTTGGCCAGGCCTTCGGAGCGTTTGGCCAGCCGTTCGCCGAGTACCCGCAGGTTCTGGGTGAGTTTCTCCCGGGGCGCCAGTTCAAACAGGCTGACGCCCTGGTTCTTGGCGTTCAGGCGCAGCTCCGGACTGAAGGCCAGCACCGCGATCACTTCCAGGTTGAAGGTCTTGCCGAGGGTGTCCGCATCCGGCGCGACGTTGCTCAGATAGCGATCGACCAGCAGCCGCCCGTGATCGAGCTTCATGCCTTTTTCGCGCCACAGATTGAACACCGCCAGGTTGCGCCGGCAATCGAGAACATTCTGGTCGGTGTACCAGATCAGCTTGTCGCAATGGCTGACAAAGGTGCGCAGGGCTTCGCTATCAGGCTGGCCGGTGAGGTTCACGACAATGTGCTGGAAGTGCTGGCGCAAGGCGCTGAGCAGCATGTACAGCTCGGCGGCGCTGGTGCTTTCCAGTGGTTCGTCATTGTCGGCGTAGGCCAGAATCCGCAGACCCGCTTCGGCGCTGGTGAACGCACTGTCGATCAGCGTCGCGTCGAGCCTGCGCAGGTGGCGCAAGGCATCGCCGAAGTGGAACGAACTCTCCAGCCCCAGCAGCGCCAGGCTGTCGCCACGGGGCAGCCCGAGATCCAGCAGCAGCGTTTGCTGCCCGCTTTTTTGCACCACCAGTGCCATATGGTTGGCCAGTAGCGCGCCGTCCGAACTGCTCTGTACGCCGTACAACACCGTCAGGCCGCCCAGTTGTGCATTGTGGGTCACCGGCGGCAAGCGTTTGCTCAAGCGGCGTACGAGCCCGGCCACTTCGCTGGAGCGCGAACCGTAAGCTACAAAGTCCCTCGCCCCGGCGCGCATCGCATTCAGCACAAGCTGGTTATCCATGCCGTCGCCCAAGGCAACGATTGCCAGCATCGGCTTGGCCTCCAGTGCACCTTCAATCAGCGCGCTCTGGGCCACCACGTGCTCACGGTCGAGGCCGACGAACACCAGGCTGGCGAAGGTCACATCCACCAGCGCGAGCAATTCGTCGAGGCTGCCGCCACCGGCACTGACCACCTGGCCCAACGGCGCAAGCGCGCTTTGCAACCACTCCAGATCGGTGTTGTTGCGGGTGATGGCGAGAAAGGTCTGACTCAGGCTCTGGCTCATTGGGACAACCCGCTGCGCTTGTCGAAGTTACCGTTCTCCAGGAAGAACATGCGGTAGAAATTAGGGTCGTAGTTGCGCAGTTTTTCACCAGGCAACGACGGCAGTTGTGCTTCCGCCGAGAGCGGACGAACCAGGTGCGGGGTAACGATCATCAGCAACTCACGCTCTTCGCGTTTGATCTGCGAGCTCTTGAAAAAAGCCCCGAGCACCGGGATATCGCCCAGCCCCGGAAACTTGTCGACCTGGGAACTGTTGGTGGTGCTGATCAGACCGCTGATGACAAAACTCTCGCCATCGGCCAAGGAAATGCTGGTGTCGGTGCGGCGGATGGCCAGGGCCGGCACCGTGGTGCCGGCGATGTTCACCGCTTTGCTGAAATCCAGTTCGCTGACTTCCGGTGCCACTTTCAGGGCGATGCGATCATGGCTGATGATGGTGGGCGTCAGGGTCAGGCGGATGCCGAATTCCTTGTATTCGATCGATACGTTGTCGCTGCCGGAACTGGGCACCGGAATCGGAATCTGCCCGCCCGCGAGGAAACTTGCGCTTTGCCCGTTCAGGGCGACCAGACTTGGCCGCGCCAGGGTGTAGGCGAAGCCGCTGCCCTCCAGGGCATTGATGATCGCCATGGTCTTGCCGCCGATCCATGAGAAGTTGAACAGCGAGTTGTCCACCGGCAGTCGCGGTTGCGGGACGCCATCGATGGTCGGCAGGGTTCCGGGTGAACCGAACAGGAAATTGCCACGGGTGCCGATCAGCGAAGCCGAGGCCTGTTTGAGCTTGGTGCGGCTGACTTCAACGAAGCGAATGTCGGTCTGCACCTGCGAGGGCAACAGCGCATCATCCGATGGCAGTGCACCGGTGCTGGTCAGTGCCGAGGTGGCGGCGCCCTTGACGAACACCATGCTCTGGCGCGGCTCGCTGGAGCAGCCGGTCCAGACCATGAGACTGGTAGCGCCCGGCGCCACGGCGGTGAGCAGGAACGAGGAATTGCCATTGGCATGCACGTCGGCGATTTTCGGATCGCCGATGGCCAGGCGTGTAATCGCCACCGGGGATTGCATGTCCTGCTGCCAGCCTTCGTTGATTTCGATTACCGGCGGCAAGCGCCCGAGGGCCGCGCAGTTGCCGGTGGCCGCGTGCGCGGCATTGATTGACAGTCCCATCAGCAGCAAGGCCCGGAGCGCGGGATTGAAGGTCGGCCAGGAACGACTCTGCATGCACTTGGATCCTTGCTCAGTCATGGGTTTTGTTGAGGGGTCTGATTGCCGCGAATCACTTCCACTGCGGGCCTTACCGCACCGCCGTGGTTGCCACCGGTAGCAGCCTTCGGCGCCGTCCCCAGCGCCAGCTGAGTGAACTGGAAAAGCTGGCTGTTGGCGGCGACCAGTTTTTCCGGTGCCTGACTTTCGCCGGCCCAATACTTGGCCAGGCGCTGTTCTTCACTGCTGCGCACGGCCAGGCGTAACGTCCCGACCTGAGTGGCGAGCATCATTCGACTCAACAATTGTTCAGGCACCGCCAACACCACGGTGCGCGCGGTGAGCCGGCGCTGGTCCTGCTTGATTTTGTCGTCGGCACTCATGGCGGGAGCGGACGGCTGGCCGTCGTTGGTCAGGCCGTACTGTTCGCCGACACCCAGCACGCGCATGGCCGGCACCACAATCTGTGCCGACTGCTGGGGGTTGCTGGCGTCCTGGCGCAGGAACAACAGCACATCGACGTAATCCCCGGGGATCAACTGCCCGGCCGCACCGATCACTTCATCGACCGACACGGCCAGCGCGCGCTCATCGCGGTGGATCATGCGCGCCAGTGTGCCGCCGGCCTGAAAGCTCTCTTCGTTGAGCCAGGTGCCGGCGCTCAGCTGGCGCCACGGTGTACGGCCCACCGCCTGTTCGAGGGTTCCGAGGCTGCCGGCTGGGGCGCTGCGCAGTTTTTCAACAACCAGATCCGCGGCGGTGAGTGGGGTAAATGGCTGGACGTCACGTACCAGCACCACGACAGGCTGGCGGGTCTGGTCTTCGGCGGCAGCGACGGTGTTTTCGACGGCGACCACTGCCGGCGTGGGAGCCTGCGTAACCGGAGCTGGCTGCCGGCTGAGCACCAGGCCCCAATATCCGACAACGATGGCACCCAGTAAAAGCACCGCTGCAAGGCCTATGGTCACACGACTGTTCACGACGGCTCTCCCTTTCCTGCACTACCAGCCGCACTTCCTGTCAAGGGAATATCGCAATCAGGCAGCGATGAACAACCAACGATTTCGCTATTTCCAAGCTAGCTGAAACAAGCCAAAACGCCATTACTGACAGGCAAATTACCCACGAAAGTATGGGTGCTGGCCAATTAGCAGTCGAAATACAGGGAAAGGCGGAGCGACTAATCCTTTATGACTAATCCGTTCTTACAGTTGTTGGGTAGGGGTTTGTTGACAATGCTCAAATGGCACGGCGAACGCTTTGCCGCCGCTGTTACATCGGCACCATGAGCGCAAAAAGGAGTGGGCACATGTTTCGAATGATCGTTGATTATTTAATGGCCAGAGCCCTGCTGTTTTACAAACATGAAGACGGTGCTTCGGCAATCGAATACGCCATTGTCGTGGCCATGGTCGCCGTGGTGGTCGTAACTTTTGTCACTCCACTGGGTGATCGGATGCTGGCCACCTTCAACAGCATTCTGGTGTCGCTGGGCGGCACTGCGCAAACCCGGCCAACCGTTCCTTGATCGACAGCACGGTTCCGCCAGCACCTTGCTGATGTCGCGCTACACTCGCTCTTCCATTCAGCTTTCAGGTACTGCCCATGAACGTGTCTTCTTCCCCACGCCAACAGTTGCTTCTGGTTGACGACGAAGAGGACGCGTTGCTGGAGCTGGCGGAGCTGCTGGAAGGCGAAGGTTTCGTCTGTCATACCGCCACATCGGTCAAACTCGCCCTGCATCACCTGACCCGCCATCCCGATATCGCCCTGGTAATCACCGATCTGCGCATGCCGGAGGAAAGCGGCATGTCGCTGATCAAGCGCTTGCGCGAACACACCTCACGCCAGCATTTGCCGGTGATCGTGACATCGGGGCATGCAGATATGGAGGACGTGAGCGACATGCTGCGGTTGCAGGTGCTGGACCTGTTCCGCAAGCCGATCTATCACGTGCGGCTGCTGGAAACCCTCGAAAACCTGTTTCCCAAGCCGAAGATGAATGCCGGCTGAAACGAGCGCCCGGCAGTTCGTTTCAGTGGGCAGTCACCCGCTGACGCAAACCGGGATTGCCCGGCGACAACGCCAACGCCAACTGCGTGCGGTTGTGCATGTGAGTCAGGCGCAACACTTGCGAAACGTAGAGCTTCACGGTGTTTTCGGTAATGCCCAGCTCACAGGCAATCTGATAATTGGTCTGCCCCTTGCCCACCAGGCGCGCCACGTCCAGTTGCCGTGGCGAGAGCTGATTGAAGATCGCCGGGATTTCCAGCTCACCGGCTTCGTGGGCGGTTTCGTCGCTGACCGGCGCCGGCCCGCGCCGCACTTTGTCCAGATCCTGGTAAAGATCATCGATGGACGACGACAGGTCCTGCAGCTTCTGATTCAGATGGCCCAGTTGCAGGGTTTTCTGCCGTTCCTGCAGCATCGCTTCCTGGCGTTGCAGGCCTTCGAGCAATTCATCCAGATTGACCGGTTTCTGGTAGTAGTCGGCGATCCCGGCGCGCAAGGCCTTGATCACGTCCTGCTTGTCGGCGCGACCAGTGAGCATGATGGCTTCGAACGCCCGGTGTTTGCCGGCCAGCCGTTGCAGCTCCTGCACCAGTTGAATGCCGTCCATGTCCGGCATGTGCAAATCGCAAAGCACCAGCCCGATCGCGATGTCGTCCGAAAAACGCTCGATCGCCTCTTTGCTGGACTCGCACGGCACGCAGCGGTAGCCGCTGCTCTCGAGAAATTCACAGAGCTCTTCGACGATCAAAGGCTGATCATCGACAACGAGGACTTTTACCACAGATGTAAGCTTGTTCACGTGCCACTCCATGCCCGGGCCAAAACTGACCATTCCTGTACTGTCAGCCACTGGCTGTATAACTCGCTCCTTTGAAAATAGACCCACTTTCCGACTATGTACATAAGACTAGTGGCATCTGGCGACTAATGGATCCAGGGCAGCGCAAGCACAAAGCCGACCAGCACGAACGGCGCAAATGGCAGCTTTTTTGACATGGATGGCGCCATATATCGAAGACGATTCCTAAGTCGTTGACTCATATGAAGCCAGAGTCTTGGCGCCACCAGCATCCAGACCACGCTCGCCGCACCGGCGCCGATGAAGATCCCGAGCAGCGACAAGCCGTCAGTCGAAAGGCCAAGAGCTGTCATTAATTTCACATCGCCTGCGCCCATTCGCCCCATGAAATACCCCGGCAGCGTGAACGCCAGCGCCACGACACAGGCCCAGCCGCCCTGCACGGCTTCGGCGCCCATCCAGGTCGTACCGAAAGACAACAGATAGATCAGCGCGAAAGCGGCGGCGCCCAGCGTCAGCGCGTTGGCAATCCTTCGTTGCCGGGCATCCTGGGCCGCGCAGGCCGTCAACCAGATCAGAAGGACAAAGCTTTGCATGCGGTAAAAACCGTCCGTTTTTGCTGAATGATTCTATGCTGATACTACGCAGTGACTGTCAGGGTAGACGCACGGATGAAAACCGGCTCTCGGAAGGCGCAAAAAGGTGCGGTGGCGATCGAATTCGCCTTGGTGTTCGTGATCTTTTTCGCGGTGTTTTATGGCCTCGTCAGCTATAGCCTGCCGTTCGTGCTGATGCAGACGTTCAACCAGGTCACCGCCGAGGCCATCCGCCGCGCGGTGGCGGTCGACCCCACGATTCCCAACTATTCCAGCGTACTGGTCACCACCGCCAATGCCGCGTTGACTCAGCAATTGTCGGCGCTGCCGTCGTCGTTGAACGTGGTGGTCGGCACGGATACATCTACGATCTATGACCCGACTCAAGGCACGCTCACCGTCAGCGTCAATTACCCGGTGAGCAAGCTCAATAGAGTCATCCCGTTTCTGGTATTGCCGGGCGTCGGCGCGGTCCCCAGCCTGCCCACCAACCTGACCGCCATTTCGAGCCTGAAATTTTGACTCCGGGTGACAACCTGCTCGGCCGCCTGCTCAAACGGAGCATGGTCGCCAGCGACTTGCCGGACGTGCTCGGCACCCCGCTGACGGGCCTGCACATCCACCTCGACAGCGACGGCGGCGTATTGCAAGTGGCCGGCCCGCTACGCCTGCTGCTGACGCAACAGTCGCCCCGTGACAAACCGTTGCCGTTGCGCGACTACCTGCTGGCGCACAGCACGCTGGCCATCGAGGGCCGCCCACAGGACTGGCAAGGTCAGTTGCTGGATCTGGACTTCCCTGGCCTGGGCGACCAGATCTTGCACCTGCGCGGCTGGGTTCAGCCACTGGGCAATGGCTGGCTGCTGCAACTGATCGACATTGGCGACCTGTTGTCCGAACGCCAGCAAGCGCATCAGCGCGAGGCGTGCCACATGATCGCCGAGCAGATCAGCAAGCAGCTGCGCAGCTGTAGCCTTGGTCGGTTGCCGGTGCTTGTCAGCGAACAATTGCAGGTGATCGCCCAGCGCTGGCAGATCCCGTGCCTGGCGCTCGCCCTGCTCGATGAACAGGAACAAGGCTGGCAGATCCATCAGCAATTTCACGCCCATGACGCACCGGCGCTGTGGCACGACGGCCAGCGTCTGGGCACGCCGCTCGACAGCCTCAATGGCACCGGCCCGCAGCGTCTGGGTGAGCATTACGGCCAGTACGAACACTCGCGGGTCCAGGGCCTGTTCGGCAATGCCGAAGGCTTCGCCGTGCCTTACAGCGATGATCGAGGCGTGATGGCGTGGCTGCTCTGTGGTTTTTACGCGGTGGACAAGACCGCGCCGTATCTGACCGACCGTGACTGGCTGATGCTGGCGGGCGCACTGGCCGGCCCTTTGCTCGGCCGCTTGCGCGAACAACAGCATCAACTGCAATTGGAACGGCTGGAGTCGTTGCAGACCCTGCTCGGCACAGGCTGGTGGGAAATCAGCACCAGCGAGCAGATTCACCTGTCCCCGTCGCTGACCGCCATCCTGCAACAGGGCCAATCGACGCTGACGCTCGATGCCTGGCTGACACTGATCCATCCCGCCGACCGTGAAGAAGTCCGCAGCCGCCTGCAAGCTTTGCAAATGCACGGGGAAATCCTTGACCTGTGCGTGCGCCTGCATGCTCGGGATCCCAGCCAGACACCCGCGTGGTATCGCCTTCAGGGACAAGTCACCGGCACCAGCGAGCATCGGCGGCTGGTGGGTTTCATGCTCGACATCAGCGACATCAAGAACCAGCAGCAACTGGCCGCCACCGCCCATGCGCGGCTGGACAACCTGATCGCCAGTTCGCCGGCGGTAATTTACATCCAGCACTACGTTGAAGGCGCCTTGCTGCCGGCGTTTTTCAGTGCCAGCCTGCAAACGTTGCTGGGCTGGAGCCTGGAGGACTGTGACGCCAGTGCGCTGGCAGAGCGGATTCACCCGGATGACCGGGCCCTGTACTTCGAACGTACCCGGCAACTGCTGCGTGAAGGCTCGGTGCGCGCCCGCTATCGCCTGCGCGACAGTCGCGGCGATTATCACTGGCTGCTCGACGAAGCCCGGCTGCTGCGCAATGACCTCGGCCTGCCAGTAGAAGCCGTCGGATTGTGGCTGGACGTCACCGAAGCGACGCTGGCCGCCGAGCAAGTCAGACAGAGTGAGGAACGCTACCGGATTCTGGTCGAGGACTCGCCGGCGATGATCTGCCGCTATCGTCCGGACCTGATCCTGACGTTCGGCAACCGCCCGCTGGCGACCTATCTGGAATGCGCCCCCGAAGCCCTGGCCGGGGTCGATCTGGGCAGCTGGATGTCCGACGCTCAGCGTGCGGCCTTCGTTGAACGCCTGGCGCAGTTGAGCCCGCAATCTCCCGTCAGCACCGCCGAAATCAACCTGCAATTGCCGGGGCGTGAACATGCGTGGTGGGTGTGGTCGGATCGCGGGGTGTTCGATGAGCACGGAACGCTGATCGAAGTACAAGCCGTTGGCCGCGACAACACTGAAGTGCGCCGCTCCCAACAGCAACTCACACAAAGCGCAAAAATGGCCACCCTGGGCGAAATGGCCACGGGCCTCGCCCACGAAATCAATCAGCCGCTGAACGTCATGCGCATGGCCATCGTCAACGTGCAGAAGCGCCTGAGCAACGGCGATGTGCAGATCGATTACCTGACCGACAAACTCAATCGCATCGACGCGCAGGTGCAGCGCGCCGCCAAAGTGGTGGATCACATGCGGGTGTTCGGTCGCCGTTCCGAGATAGAGCAGCAACTGTTCAACCCGGCCAGCGCCATCGAAGGCACGCTGTCGTTGCTGGCCGAGGGCATGCGTGGCAAAGGCGTGGATTTGCGCATCAGTGAAACTGCATTCGAGGTTCAGGTGCGCGGGTACGTCGATCAGCTTGAACAGGTGTTGATCAACCTGATGGTCAACGCCCGGGATGCGCTGCTGGGCAAACGCGAGTCCGACTCTGGGTTCAAGCCGTGGATATCGGTCTATGCCGAGCGCGACGAGCAGAAGGTGCGGCTGTGGGTCGAGGACAACGGCGGCGGTATCGACCCGCGCCTGCTGGAGCGGATTTTCGAACCGTTCTTCACCACCAAACCGATTGGCGTCGGCACCGGTCTGGGACTGTCAGTGAGTTACGGGATCATCGAGAACATGGGTGGGCACTTGAGCGTGCGCAACTCCTCGGACGGCGCAAGATTCTGCATCGAACTGCCGATCGCCCCCGACGACTAGATCACCAGATAAGCCTTGCCGGTCTGGCCGCAAGTCATGTTGGCACCGACGTCGACGTCCATCAGGTTGATCCCCAGCCCCTTGAGCAAATTGTTGAGCAGCGGATCCAGCAGCGGGCTCACCACGCTGGTAATCACCGGTTGCAGGGTCGTCGTGACATCGCTGATCAGGCTGGCGACGCCGGTGACGATCGCCCCCAGCGGATTGCTGCCCAAGGGTTTGTAAACGATCAGATTGATCCCGGCGAGAGTGCTTGCCAGGCTGTTGACGATGTTGTTCGAGGGCACGGCGGCAATCACGCTCGGCGGCAGTTTCAGGTTGGGTGGTGTGGCAAACGGCGTGCCGCTGGAAAACACCAGATCCTGAGAATTCTGCGCCACGCTGGTGTTGACCATGATCGCGATGCCGCCGGCGGCGTATTGCACGTGGGTGCTCGGATCGCAGCCGCCAAGGCCCAGAATCGTATGGCAGGTGATAATGCCCAGGTCCACCAGCGGCAGCGGAGTGACCGTGGGTTCGGCAGAGGATGAAAACGCGTTGGTCGGGTCGATCTTGCCCAGTTTGAGGTCGGCAATCGACGTGGTGGTGCGGGCGGTCAGGCTTTTGGTGCCGGTGTTGCCGCTCGGGCAGCTGTAGTCGGTGACATAGCTGACGGCGCCGCCGGCATCCAGGCTGATATCGACTTGTGGTGACGGCAACAATAACGGATCCATTCGCTGGCAACCGGAACAGACAAGTGAGTTAAGCAACGAGACCAGATTCAGGCTCAACAGATCATTGACGACCGTGGTCAGAGTGCCGACCAGCCCCAGTACCGCGTTGCTCAGCCCGGGCACCCCGGACAACACCGGCAGATTCACTGAAAGCATCGTGCGAATCTGCGCAGTGCGCACATAAATCCGGTTCGGTCCGGTGGGGTTGGCCCTGGCCAGCGCCGGATCGCCGATCGCGGAAAACTGCGGCGGCTCGATGACCTTGACCCGCACCGTGACATTCGCCAACCCCAACACGCTGATCGGCAGGGTCGCGGACACCGCACTCTTGCTGTTGGCCAGTTGAATCACACCCTGGACCAGCTGCAGCAACTGCAGATTGGCATCCAGTCCGGCGGCCGTGGTGCCGGTCTGCAATTGCAGGATGTCGCCGAGCTTTACCGGCGCGGCATTGATCGCCGCCACTTGCAGCTGGCCCAGCGCGGTAATCACTTCAGCGGTGGCGCCGTTGAGCTGGACCGCCGTAATCGCGGCCTGGATCAATTGGGTCACCGTGGCCTGGGTATTGAGCAACTGGGTGTAATTGCCGGCGGCCACGTTGAGATTGATTGCCAGTTGATTCAGGTAACTGAGCAGGTTGATGTCGGTGTTAAGCAGACCGTTCCAGCCCAGAGCCGTCAGGTTGACGTTGCCCCCGAGCAGCCCCGAGAACAGCTGATTGAGGATGTTCGATTGGGCGGTGTTGATGCTGGCCAGGTTACTGCGGATGTTCAACTGAGCGACGGTCGGCTTGGGTTTGGCCGCCACCGCCGAAGCATAAAGCACGGTGTTGAGACGAACCGGTGTACCGCTGAACAGCGCCTGCACGCCACCGGCGAAACTGGTGGTGACGGTGCGGTTGGCCGCAACCTTGACCGCCTCGGATTGCGTCGCGTCCACCGTAAACGTGCGCAGGCCGGTAGCGGCTGTCGCCAAGTTTCCGCAATCGATCACAAGGACGTTGGTGGCATCGGCGACAAACCCGTTGCGCGTCGCGCTTTGCCCTGCGTAACTGGCGGCGGTGAGGCCCGGCAGGCAATTGCCGCCACGGCTGACGGCTTCGAGGGCGGCGGTGTCCACCAGGCGCTGCAGTTTGCGTTGTTCCATGTACAGGCGGCCGGTGTCCACCACCAGCAGCATCAACACCAGCGCCAGGCTCAGCGTGGCGGCCGCCATCAGGCCGATGGCCCCGCGCTGCCGGGCTGGCCCGCCGCACTGCGGATGACGCAACATGGCGCACTCCTTTGCCGGCGCACTGCCGGGCGCAACCTCCATTGGTGGAATTGAGTGTAGACGCGCTGCATCGACACTGCTGGCAACGCGCCAGTTTCATCCACCCATAAAAAACGGGAGCCATGGGCTCCCGTCTTTTTTCAAACAAACTCAACGCGGTGGATAGTTGGACAGGATCCGCGCCACGGTCTCGCGGATCGCATTGCTGCGATCCGCCGGGTTCGGCGTGCGGCTGAGCATTTGCTCGTCGCTGCCACGCCACACCAGTTTGCCGTCCTTGCCGTCGAGCAGATCGACCTGAATGGTCGCCACCTTGTAGGTGATGTTGCGGGTTTCGTTGTACATCGGTGCCCCCCAGTACCCGTTCCACGGGCCACCCCAACCGCCGCCGTAGTTGGTGGTCACCTGTTGCTGCCGGTCCTCGACGATCAGGTAGGTCTGCACAAACAGATCGCCTCGGGCACCCGAAGCGGCCGGGCGCAGACCACGCTGATCCAGTTGGTCGGCGACGGCCTGCCGGATGCGTTGTTCGGTCAGGTCACTCTTGATTCTTGGATCGTCGGGGCGGTATTGCAGGGCGGGTTCTTTCCAGCTCCAGCTGCGATAAGCGGCAAAGTCGCGGCTGGCGTCGAAGTCATGATTGACCTGGTTGGCGGCGCAGGCACTGAGCAGCGCGGCCACGGCCAGTAAAGCGAGACGGCGGAACATGGTTTTTCTCCGGTGGAAGACATGAACCTTGGGGAGCTTCACATTGGCAGGAAGCTAACTGGGAGGATACGCCGACATCGCCTTTTCGACAGCCTCCCGAATCGCGTCGGTGCGATCACTCTGATTGCCCTGGGTGCCGGTTTCCGCGCTGGCACTCCAGACTGGCTGACCGCTGCCGGCGTCGAACAGATCGACTCGCACCACCACGACCTGCTCCTGATAGGTACGAATGATAGGCACCGAGTTGTACATCCCGTAGCCACGGCCATAGCGGTCGTAACCGCCATAGCCGCCGTAATAGCCGTAATCGTCCTGAACCTGACGCAGGCGGGTTTCCAGACTCAGGTTGGCGCTGACCAGCAGGTCGGCCGGGCGATTGTCATGCAGCGGGCGCAGACCGCGCTGGTCCAGCGCACTGCTCACGGCTTCGGCCACTTGCGCCGAGTCCGCCCATGCCGTGCCCGGCGGCAACTGACCGTTGAGCCACGCCCAACTGCGATAGCGCCCGTAATCCCGTGGCGGCGCGGGATAAGCGCTGCGGTCGAAGGTGGTTGCCGCTTGCGGTGGCGCCGGCGGCAAGGGCCTCGACTGCGCCACGTAAGGGTTGCTGCCCTGGCAGGCGGCCAACCCCAGACAGATCAGCAGTAACCCTGAATGACCTTTCATTTCTCGCTCCGATCAGATCGGCCGGCAGATCCAGTGCAAATAGCGCCCAAGCCCGGCGAAGCTTGGGTGACGACGGTGGGCGAGTTCCATCTCGAGCAAATCAATCAATTCGGCGCGGGCCTGGAATTCCACCGGCATGTAATCGTGGAAAACTCGCACCCCGCTCTGGGTTTCGACCTGCCACAAACCAGCGAGTTGCGTTGCCAGTTCCCGTGGATCGAGCGGCTGTTGCGGGGTCAGGCTCTGTTTTTCACCGGCCATGTCGTTCTTGCGCATTTTCTTGAAATGGCCTTTGAGCAGGTTCCGGTAAATCAGTGCATCGCGGTTGTAGAACGCCAGCGACAACCAGCCGCCGGGTCTGGTCAACTGATGCAGCACCGGCAGGATCGCATGAGGTTCGGCCAGCCATTCCAGCACCGCATGGCACAGCACCAGATCGTAGGGTTCGGTGAGCTGGCCGAGCAGTTCCTGCCAGGGGGCCTGAATGAAGGTCGCGGTTTGCCCGGCGTCGGCAAAGCGCTGGCGTGCGCCTTCCAGCATCGGCTCGGCCGGCTCGGTGAACGTCACCTGGTGCCCGCGCTCGGCCAGCCACAGCGACATGTGGCCCAGGCCGCCACCGATGTCCAGCACCCGCAACGGACGATCCGGCAAGGCTTCGGCGAGGTCGGCCTGCAGTACCGCCAGGCGGATCGCGCCTTTGGCACCGCCGTAGATTTTTTCGGCGAAACGGGTCGCCAACTGATCGAAATGACGGTCGCTCATCAGCTGAACCGCCGTTCGCTGTCGGCGAGTTTGCTGCGCACCACTTCATTCATGTCCAGCCCCAGTTCGCTGCACAGCAGCAACAGATACAGAACGATGTCGCCGACTTCCTGCCCGGCGTGGGCGAGTTTGTCCGCCGGCAGTTCGCGGGACTGATCTTTGGTCAGCCACTGGAAGATTTCCACCAGTTCGGACATTTCCACGCTGGCGGCCATGGCCAGGTTTTTCGGGCTGTGAAATTGCCGCCAGTCATTGCGGTCGCGAATGGCGTGCAGGCGTTCGGTCAGTTCAACAAGGTTCATCGGGCTCTCCTGAAGGCGTATAGCTTCGTGGGGATGCAGATTGAAGGCAAGGGGCAGTCGCCCGGATCCAAACCCTCTATGCTTGCAGGGAACTCGACCGCACCCGCTGCGGCCCAAGGCTCAGCTCTTTCATCAGGAAACAGACATGCAGGTAGAAAGCTTTTTCGAATGGCTGGGCCAGGCGCTCGGCTCGATCATCCGCTTCATCGTCGATGGCCTCAGCGGCCTGTTCAATCTGCTGGGCAACGCTGGTGGCAACTTTGTCGACGGTCTGTCGAAGGCGCTGGGCATGGACACGTCGATCATCAGCATCATCGCGCTGATCGTTGGCCTGATGCTGTTGTGGTCGGCGATCCGCGCGTTCATGAATGCTTCGATCATTGCCGGGATCATCTGGTTGCTGCTGGGATTGTGGCTGCTGAGCTGGATCATTCACTGACACCTCCCGCTACAATGCCGCTCCCCAAGGAGCCCGCATGTCCAACCTGATCGCCGACTGGCGCGACCGCCCGACCCATCGCCGGGTCTGGGCCCTCGCCGCCCCCATGATCCTTTCCAATATTTCCGTACCGCTGGTGGCGCTGGTCGACAGCACCGTCATCGGTCACCTGCCCCACGCCCATCAGTTGGGCGCGGTAGCGGTGGGCGCCAGTTTGTATACCTTTCTGGCCTGGGCCATGGGTTTTCTGCGCATGGGCACCACCGGCTTCGCTGCGCAGGCGGCCGGTCGCAGCGACGGTGCGGCCTTGCGGCAGATTCTGCTTCAGGGCCTGCTGCTGGCGATGGGGCTGGCGCTGCTGCTCGGAACCCTGGGTGTACCGCTGAGCGGGGTTGCGCTGCACTTCATGCAACCGTCGGCAGAACTGGATCAACTGACCCGCGACTTTTTCCACATCCGACTGTTCGGGCTGCCGGCGGCGCTGGCCAGTTATGCCTTGGTCGGCTGGTTCCTCGGCACCCAGAACGCCCGGGCGCCGCTGGCCATTCTGCTGAGTACCAACCTGATCAACATCGTGCTCAACCTGTGGTTCGTGATCGGTCTGGACTGGGGCGTGGTCGGTTCGGCCCGTGCCTCGGTGATCGCCGAATGGAGCGGCGCCCTGCTCGGCCTGTGGATGACTCGCAAGGCATTGCGCGCCTATCCCGGTCACATCGCCTGGGCCGCCCTGAAACTCTGGCAGAGCTGGCGTCCGCTGCTGGCGGTCAACCGTGACATTTTCATTCGCAGCCTGGCCCTGCAATCGGTGTTTTTCCTGATCACCGTGCAGGGCGCGCGACTCGGCGATGCCACGGTCGCGGCCAACGCGTTGCTGCTCAACGGCCTGCTGCTGACTGCCCACGCGCTGGACGGTCTGGCCCACGCCGTCGAAGCCCTGTGCGGCCACGCCATCGGCGCCCGTGATCGTCTGGCCTTGCGCCGCTCGCTGGTGGTTGCCGGCGGCTGGTCGTTGCTGGCGAGCCTGGGTTTTGCGGCACTGTTTCTGTTGGCCGGCCACTTGTTCATCGAAATGCAGACCGACATCCAGAGTGTGCGCGAGACCGCGTTCATCTACCTGCCCTACCTGGCCGTTCTGCCATTGATCGCGGTCTGGAGCTACTTGCTCGACGGCCTGTTCATCGGTGCCACCCGCGCCCGGGAAATGCGCAACGGCATGCTGGCGACCGTAATCCTGCTGCTGCCGGTCGCCTGGGCGCTGCAAGGTCTGGGCAATCACGGCCTGTGGATTTCTTTCCTGCTGTTCATGGTGCTGCGCAGCCTGACGCTCGGGGGACTGGCGTGGTGGTTGCGGCGCACCGATGGCTGGTTCAACGGTGCTGCTCACTGAAGCGGCGCTTCACGACGGGTCGTTCAACCAACGCCGACGCAACAGTTCGAGCCGCTCCCGCGGGGTCAAACCTTTTGGCAGCGGCATCAGTTCGGCACGCGGATGCTGCAAACGCAGCCACAACCAGTCGTCCAGCAGCACCTGCTCGCTGAAGCCCAGTGCCAGGCCTTGCTCCTGAAAGGCTGACATCACCCGATAGTCGTTCCCCGTCGCCTGACTCCAGCGCCAGACATGCTGATCCAGCAGGCAACGGTGCAAGCGTTCACGCTGCTGGCGGGTCAGGCTTTGCTCGATCCGCAGCGGCTCCACGGCCAGCCCCGGATTGCGCAGTTGCTGCCAGCCCTGACTGCCGCCGGCCAGATCGGCCCAGATCCCGCCGAACCAGCGCAGCCACCCGATCGGCCCGAGCCAGCAGCTCAATTGCCGGGCATCACAGGCATCGAAAAAGTAGCTGGCGGTCTGGCGATTGTAGAAATTGAGCAGCGCCCGGTGATTCAGGCCGATGGACACGGTCAGCATCCGCTGCAAGTGTTCGCGCAGTGACTGCGCCGAGACCTCGCTGCCCAGCAGCAGCCCTTGCCAGGTCATGGGATCGGTGTGGCAGAGTGCTGACAGCGCCGGGCTGTCACGCAAGTCGATCAGCCACGGGCCTTGTTCACTGACCGGTTGAAACTCCGTACCGTCAAACAGCTTCAGGCAGTGCACACCGGCGAACCCCTGGCGTAAAGTCTTCACTGCCTGCGGCGCCTGTGCGATGTCCAGCAACAACCACTGAGCGCGCTGTCCGGGGGCTGCGACGCTCATCTTTCGTCGCTCGTTTCAAGCCCGGCGACCAATCGACAGCTGCACAGTGACGCCGCGCAATGGCGATAACTGCCGCCTCCCGGTATCAGGCACAACAACAGCAACGGCTCGGCCGATTTCAACCATTGAGGCAGGCCCGCGCTCGCCAGACGCTCGGGCAGTGGTAACGGTGCGTCTTCCTCGATGGCTTCGGTGACTGTCGGAGCCAGCAAGACGCCGCTGATGACGGGCTGCTCAGGGTCACCTTCCAGAAAACTCACCACCACCTCTACCCCGTCCTTCAATGATGCCATCGGCGTATCGGCCAACGTCGGAGCCAGCGGCAGCCAGCAGTGGCTGGGGCGGGCCCCTTCGCCCTGATAAAGCCAGTCGAACTGAACGGCCACTGGCCGCACGGCATCCGGTTGCGCCTCCTCGACCGACACCACCCACGCACGTTGCGGACTGCACATGCGCGCACCTCGGTATTCAAGGGAAGATCGGGGCAGCGGCAACTGGTCAGCGGCAAAAAACCGGTTGCTGTAGGGCGGCTCGGACGACTGATCGGCCCGATGCTCGATTCGGCTCACCAGCCAGCGCGGATTGGCGTCTGCCAGGCGCTGGCCGGAAATCGTCAACCAATGACCACTGCGCAGGGTCGACGAATCGCAATCCCCCTGCGCCGTACGTGTCCGCCGCGAGCCTTCTGCGTGCAGGCGCGCGTGCTCGCCCAATTGCCAACGGCTCACTGTCGGCGACGGCTCCCCTTCCTCGCACTCGAATCGCAGGTTCCCGGCGAGGGGCAGCCGCGCCGGATCATCCCCGAATACCAGGCAATGCCCACGACTCCCATGTTCGAAGTGGTAGTGAATGCGTGCCTGCCCACACAGCCTCTGCACAAGTTGCAGATCCGACTCGCCGTACTGGGTACAAAAGGTCCGGGGCGAATACACGCCTCGCAGGTCGAATCGGCGCCAGTTGCCACTGATGCCGTGTTCCCGGAGCACTTGATCAAGAATCTGCGGCACCGAGCGGTCGCTAAAGATTCGCTGGCTATAGCGCAGACCCAGGCAGCTCAACCGAGGCCCCAGCCGCGCCCTGCACAACCGGGCGCCCTGCCCCTGTTCATGCTGGACAAGGCTGTGCAATTGCCCGTGTACTCCATTGCCCGAAGGCCCGAAACACAGGCGCGCGGAACGATACATCAGGCCGGCAAGGTCCAGATGAGGGTCATCGAGCAGCAAGTCGATCTCGAACGCAAAAGGCTCGCTGATGGCTTCGCAACCTTTGAATGCCAGGACTTCAAGCGAGACGGACAGGCCCGCTACATCGAGACGAAACGACGGCTCGTCGACTGGATCGAACATGGGGAGATTCTCTACAGGGGGGCGGGCGGGGATTCTCGCCGAGAGCCATGGCCGAGTAGAGGGCCGAAGTACAAATTCGGAAATGACCTACGCGAAAAGCAGACGACATCACTTTGCTCACCTGGACGTAAGCCGTTTCGCGAAGAAAAAAAGAAGCGTCTCACCCGGTCATCTGAAACGTCCGCGTTGGGCGGAACAATTTCAGACAACCAGATGAAAGCGGAACCTGGTCTCAGGAAGACAGGTAGGAGGAGCGGGTCAGGCCCAGGCGCAATGCATCGAGGAACTGAGTGCGCTCGGTCGCGCTGATGCGGGCACTGGCGCACTTGTCGCGGTAGTGAGTCATCAACTCTTCCGGCGACAAGTGCACGTAGCGCAGCATGTCTTCGATGGTGTCATGGGTTTCAATACCGGCGTGGTACACGCTGCCGTCGGCGTTCTGGTAGATGTTCACCGAGTCGGTGTCACCGAACAGGTTGTGCATGTCGCCGAGGATTTCCTGATAGGCGCCGACCAGGAACACGCCCAGCAGGTAGTCTTCCCCTTCGTTCAGCGCGTGCACCGGCAGGCTGGTCTCGATACTCTGCTCGTCGACGTACTGGTTGATCTTGCCGTCGGAGTCGCAGGTCAGGTCTTGCAGAACGGCACGACGCAGCGGCTCTTCGTCGAGACGGTGCAGCGGGATGATCGGCAGGACCTGATCGATCGCCCAGGTGTCCGGCAGGCTCTGGAATACCGAGAAGTTGCAGATGTACTTGTCGGCCAGCTTGTCGTTGAGTTCGTCCAGCACCTGGCGGTGCGAACGCTGACGCGCCTTCAGCGAGTTGTGCAGACGACGGCATACGGCGAAGTAGCACTGCTCGGCCAGGGCTTTCTCGGCAAGGGTCAGCTTGCCGTCGGCATACTGGGCGGCCACGTCGCTCATGTAGTGAGTGGCGCGCCAGTAGGTTTCGGTGACCATTTCGATGTCGGTCGGGCCGAGCAGGTCAACCAGCCACTGCACGGTTTCCGGCAGCGCTTCCTTGTTCTCGATCTGCGGCACGTCGTCGTTGTGTTTCTCGACGTCGGTCACCTGCACCACCAGCATCGCGTGGTGCGCGGTCAGCGAACGGCCGCTTTCGGAGAAGATGTGCGGATGCGGCAGGCTCTGCGCATCGCAGAATTCCTTGAGCATGCCGACCACGACACCGGCGTAGTCATCCATGTCGTAGTTGATCGAGCTGGCGTTGCGCGAGTGGGTGCCGTCGTAGTCGACACCCAGGCCGCCGCCGACATCGATGTGATCAACCGGCAGACCCAGATTGCGCAGCTCGCCGTAGTAACGGATCGCTTCCTTGAAGCCGTGCTGGTAGTCAGCCAGGTTGGCAATCTGCGAACCCATGTGGAAGTGCAGCAGACGAATGCCCTGATCCAGCCCGGCCGCGCGGAAGCGCTCGACCACCGACAGCAGTTGCGCCGCCGACAGACCGAACTTGGATTTCTCGCCACCGGTGTCCGCCCACTTCGACGATGCCAGCGACGACAGACGCACGCGCAGGCCGACCTGTGGCTTGACCTTGAGCGAGGCGGCTTCTTCAATCACCAGACCGACTTCGGATTCTTTCTCGATCACGATGAACACGTTGTGGCCGAGCTTCTGGCCCATCAGCGCCAGACGGATGAACTCGCGGTCCTTGTAACCGTTGCAGACGATGGTGCCGCCCTTCGGCGCCAGTGCCAGCACCGCCAGCAGCTCAGGCTTGGAGCCGGCTTCCAGACCGATGGAAACGTTCTGGGTGGCGATGATGTTCTCGATCACCGCTTCCTGCTGGTTGACCTTGATCGGGTACAGCGCGGTGTATTTGCTCTGGTATTCCAGACGCTCGATGTTCGCATCGAACGCACCGGTCAGCTGACGGACGCGGTCTTGCAGAATGTCGGGAAAACGCACCAGCAGCGGCAGGGACAAGCCACTTTTGCGCAACTGGTCGACTTGTTCGAACAGATCGATAGGCGAGCTGCTCGGGCCGTTCGGACGAACTTCGACGCGACCGGCGTCATTGATCGCGAAATACCCGGCCCCCCAATGGCGAATCCCGTAAACACTGCGGCTGTCCGCAACTGTCCATTGGCTGCCATCGTCTTTGCGTGTGCGTCGTACGGACATCGAAGTCCCCTATAAAGAAGTCATAGTGCGTCGCCTGATCTCAGGCCGGCGCAGTCTAAAGAATGAAAATGACGGTTCGTCAGCGGGGCGGTAGACCGCGCTGACAGCGTTGAGTTTAGAAACCGTTCATGAACAGGCTCTGTGAAAACCATGGAAACGACGTCAGACCCAGGGACTCTGGAGCTGAATCAAGCCGCCGGTGGGTTTCACAGAGGCTGCTAGCCGCCGGACTTCTTCGCCTTGAACCCGTGCTTGACCAACTCGGCCAGAAGCAGCTCGACATGGTCGCCCTGAATCTCGATGACCCCGTCTTTCAGCGCGCCACCGGTGCCGCAACGTTTCTTCAACGTTGTCGCCAGCTCCTTGAGCGCGTCTTCGGCCAGGGGCACGCCGGTGATGGTGGTCACCGTCTTGCCGCCACGGCCCTTGCTCTCGCGGCGAACGCGGGCAATGCCGTCGCCGGCCGGGATCACGGTTTGCTTGCAGATACAGGCGTCCACCGGCTTGCTGCATTCCGGGCAATGACGACCTGCGTCGGTGGAAAATACCAGGCCGCCCAGGGCGGCGAAGGATGCGGCTTTTTTGGCCACCGGCAATCCTCTCGGGAGGACAAAGACTGATCGCAGCCTTGGGCAAGGCTATCGACCGCGAAGCCCCACTCAGGCAGGGGCAGCGCTACTGTGCCGATTGATCCTGTAAGCAGGCCGGCACAGCTTGAAAAGGTCGCGCAGTGTAACGGCAAAAACGCCGATTGCTAAGTGCCAATCGGCGCCAATTTATGTGTTCTTTGCGACGTCGCTTTGCTGAGCCCTCAGATAGCGCTTCAGCGCCGCCAGAGAGTCCGGGCAATAAGGCTTTTGCCTGATTTCCTCCATGACCTGAGCGACCGGAATGAAGCGCGCTTCGAGCACTTCTTCAGGCTGCAGGATCAGCGGCCCGTCCCACACCGCCGAAAACGCCGAACACCACAGTCGATTGCCGGTGTCTTCGAAGTAGAAATGGTCGTGGGCCGTCAGCTCGACACCGCTCACTCCCAACTCTTCTTCCAGCTCACGGGCCGCCGACTCGGCGTAGGTCTCGTTCGCCTGCACCATGCCGCCCGCCGCCACGTCCCAGTAACCGGGATAAATGGCTTTGCTCAACGTACGCCGATGCACGCAGAGTTCACCGGCCGAGTTGAACAGCATGATGTAGGTGCCACGGCCGATCAGCCCGCGCTCGCGCAGGTCGGAGCGCACCAGGGCGCCGAGCAGGTTGTCCTGCTCGTCGACCCAGGCGATCTGTTCGGCATCGGAGGCGGCGCGATGGGCCGCCTCTTTGGCGCTCTCGTCCATGACTCAGCCCTGATTGAGCAGTTGACGCAAATCGATCACGGCGGCGTTGGCCCGGGAAATATAGTTGGCCATGACCAGCGAGTGGTTGGCCAGCACACCGAAGCCGCTGCCATTGAGGATCATCGGGCTCCAGACCGGCTCCTGAGACGCCTCCAGCTCACGAATGATCTGACGCACGCTGACGGTTGCGTTCTTCTTCGCCAGCACATCGGCGAAATCGACCTCGATGGCGCGCAGCAGGTGCGACAGGGCCCAGGCCTGGCCGCGGGCTTCATAGAACACGTTGTCGATCTGCATCCACGGGGTTTCCACCACTTCCTCATCGACCTGCGGCACTTCACCCACCGCCGGCACTTCGGTTTTCAGCGCGGTGTTGAGCTTGACCCGGCCAACGCTGGCCGAAAGACGTTGCGACAGCGAACCGAGACGGGTCCCCACATCGCCCAGCCAGTTGTTCAGATTGTCGGCGCGGGCATAGAACAGTGCGTTCTTCTGAGTCGGGTCGGACAGACGCGCCTGATAACGGCTCAGGGAATTGATGCCTTCCTGATATTCCGACTCGCTGGACGGCAGGATCCAGCTCTTGTTGTCGAAGTTGAAGCGCGGCTCGGCCTTGGCCAGGTCGGCGTCTTCAGCCGATTGCGACTGCGAACGGGCGAAGTCCTTGCGCAGGGCACGGGTCAGATCGCGCACTTGCACCAGCACGCCGTATTCCCAGCTCGGCATGTTGTCCATCCACAGGCCCGGCGGGAAACGGTCGTTGGAAATGTAGCCACCCGGTTTGTCCAGCAAGGTGCCGGCAACGGTTTTCAGGGTTTCGACGGTGGTGTAGCCGACCACCATCTGCTTGCCTTCTTTCTCGGCGGCAACCTGAGCGTTCTGCGCCACGGGAAACAAGGCGGGCTCCTGGCTCCAGTACCAGCCCAGGCCGATGGTCACCAACAGGTAAATGGCGACCAGCGTGGCCAGCGCGCGACTGAACAACAGCCCGCCAACATAACTGCGCGCTGCCGACTTCGGCTCGGCGGCACGTTCAGGCGCGCTGCCCGCGCGGTTCTTCCAGTCCAGCATGGCGATATCCTTTCAAAACTTGGGTTCAACGGTTCGACCACAACCATACAACAACGTGCCTCGACCCGGCACCCGCGATTGCGGACCCGGAGAAAAACAACCGGACGTCGCCAGTGAACCAAAGGATAGACGCCCTCCTTCAGACGTTGAAAATTCTCATGGAAATCTGCCGGACGTCATCCGCCAGGAACAGATGGGCGATACCCCCGGCATCGGTCCGGCGCTGGATGGGAACGCCATCGACCGTTGCAATGTAGGCCTGCTGTGGCAATGGCTCGCCGGTCATGCTGTCGACCAGACGATAGATTCGGGGCGTTCGGGTTGGCTGGGCGGGTGGATTGTTCATCAGATCCAGTACCGCCTGATCAAAGGCCGGCCGGAAGGTGGGCCACTCACCGTAATCGGCCTCGGGCCTGAGCAGCAGCCATTCGCCACGCTCGATCTGTTCCAGTACCTCGCTGTCCAGATTGATCATCAGGCCTGCCCTTAATTGATCAATACCTTCGAGAAGCTTGCGCTCCAGCAGCACTTTACAAACCTGTTCCAGTGCCTGATCCACCGGGTAGACATGCGGGCGCTCGCTCTCGGTCAGGTGCGAATGATGAACCAGCCTCATCGCTGCCCCTCGCGCTGCCACTCAACGGAGCCCATCATGCAAGCGATTTCGTGCCGCCAGTAACACAAGCGCATCAAGCGCCCTCCATGGCGATCTCACGGATGGATTGCGCCACTGCGTCCCTGTTGCTGTCGTTGAGCATCTGGTCAAAGCGAGCTGCAGCCCGAAGGACAAACTCCATCCGCTGATCGATATCGGACAAGTCCGCCAGCGGGTTGCTGCCAAAATCGGTGAGGGTCAACTCGATGGCCTGGGTCACACCCGAAGGAAAACCGGTCACGCAGGAAAAATGGTTGCTGCGCAACAACATCACCAACTGGCGGTTTTCGTAGATGCTCGGCTGAAGGATGTTTCGCTGCTCGTGCCATGCCAGATGCTCCACACTTGCGACAGTGTTCCCTGCTTCTATCGCCTCGAAGGCTTTGAGAACCTGGTCAAAAGCCTTCCCAAACGGGAGCGTTTTCTGTCCTGCGGGCCAAAGCACAGGAAACTTTATATTCCCATAAATGCCTTCCCGGGCACCCAGGCACTTCTTCAACTCCTCCAACCCACGCACCGCGTAAAACTGATGCAGCGGATAGACATCGAGAAACAGTGTGGTGTTGCCCATCGCCATCATGTCGTACACGTGCCGGCACTGTTGCTGCGCCTCATGCTCCTGGCGGATCTGCTCGACACTGCCCGCGGCATGCAGCAATCCACTGCCCACCTGCCTGGACACGAACGCCGCGAGCCCTGCCCACTGGAATCGCGAGTCATGCATCCACAGCCGCGCATAGGCGGCGTTGATCGCCCGATTGCGTTGCACGGGATCTGAAATCAACACGCCATCAGGGGCGACGATTTTCTCGGCTTCGCGTTGATAGGCGCGCCAAACGCACTGGCAAGTCAACACAGGCACCTCTGTCACCCGCATCCGTTCGCCGTACAGCATATCTTCTTTACATTCACAGTCGGCAACGGGCGTGGTGGGGTGATTCAGGCGCAGAGCATCAGTGGGGTGTTCGTTGAAACACTGGGTCATGTCCGGGCAGATTTCTCGTAGGGGTTTCCCTGACCCTACCAGTTCAAACCCTCTCGAAACCGGCGTGGGGAAAAATCAGAAAGTCCTGACAGACGAAGCCCGCTCACCCCATGGAAGCTTCCTCATAACCCATGGGAAACGTCCTGAAGCGCCCAGTTCACGGGCATTTGATTGACATACAAGTCCAACGCGAAACCAGCTGGTCACAAACTGAATGGTGACGCACCGCAGATTATTGACGTACGACACTCATGTAAGGGAAAAGAGGTGCTAGCATAGAGCCACCAGTCGATCTCAGCATGCAGCCTAACTAGTAGTCAGGATATGACCGAGCCAGAAGATCCCAGCCGTGAGCGCCTCAAGCACCATTTTGCCCAGCGGGTAATTCATCAGGCACGTCAGATTCTTGAGATATGGCAGCGCCTGCAACGCAGTGAGTGGTCCACAGCTGATCTCGCCGAACTGAGCGAAGCCAATCTGCGCCTGCTACGTTTTGCCGAGCGTTTCGAACAGCCCGAACACACGCAGCTGGCCCGCCACATCAGCCAGTCGCTGGAAGCGGTGGACGCCAATCGCGGACGCCTGAGCAGCGGCCTGATCACCGATCTCAACCGTTTGATGCAGCGCTTGTCGCGCACCGGCCTGCGCCATGGCGATCAGCTCGATCAAACTTTCCTGCCGCCCCTGCGTAAACCGATCTACGTGATGCTGCAGGATCACGACCGCGCCGAGCGGCTGGCCAAGCAGCTGGAGTTTTTCGGTCTGAGCGCCCAGGCGCTGGACAGCGTGTCGGCGTTTCGCTCCTCGATGGTCGAGCGCCTACCGGCCGCGATCGTCATGGACGTGGATTTCAGCGGCGCCGGCGTCGGCCTGAAACTCGCCGCCGAAGCCCAGCAAGGCCTGGAAGAACCGCTGCCGCTGCTGTTCTTCAGCCTGCACGAAACCGACACCCCGACCCGCCTCGCGGCGGTGCGCGCCGGTGGCCAGGAATTCCTCACCGGCACCCTCGAAGCCTCGAGCCTGCTGGAAAAAATCGAAGTCCTGACCTGCGTCGCTCAGTACGAACCCTATAAAGTGCTGATCATCGACGACTCCCGCGCCCAGGCCCTGCACACCGAACGCCTGCTCAACAGCGCCGGGATCGTCACCCGCACCCTGATCGAACCGATTCAAGCGATGGCCGAGCTGGCGGACTTCCAGCCAGACCTGATCATCCTCGACATGTACATGCCGGCCTGCACCGGCACCGAGTTGGCCAAGGTCATCCGCCACAACGATCGTTACGTCAGCGTGCCGATCATTTACCTGTCGGCCGAAGACGATCTGGACAAACAGCTCGACGCCATGAGCGAGGGCGGCGACGACTTCCTGACCAAGCCGATCAAGCCGCGCCACCTGATTACAACGGTGCGCAACCGCGCCGCCCGTGCGCGTAACCTGAAAGCACGGATGGTCCGCGACAGCCTCACCGGCCTGTACAACCACACGCACATTCTGCAATTGCTCGAAGACTGCTCGTTCCGCGCCCGCCGCGAGAACAAGCCGTTGAGCTTTGCCATGCTCGACATCGACCACTTCAAGCGGGTCAACGACAGCCACGGCCATCCCATGGGCGACCGGGTGATCAAGAGCCTGGCGCTGTTCCTCAAGCAGCGTCTGCGCAAGACCGACTTCATCGGCCGTTACGGCGGCGAGGAATTCGCCATCGTCATGCCCGACACCGATATAGAAGCGGCGCACAAAGTGCTCGACGAAATCCGCCAGCGCTTTGCCGAGATTCACTATCCGGCCCAGCCGCAGGATCTGTGGTGCACCTTCAGCGCCGGCGTGGTGGAGATGCACGACGACTCCGACAGCCTGATGATGGCCAGCCAGGCCGACGAGGCGCTGTACCGTGCCAAGGGCGAAGGACGCAATCGGGTGCAGACCGCGCGCGACTCAAAGCAAAGTGCCACTTTTTCATCGGATTCGACTCAATCGGTCATAACCCTGTAATAGAACCGCAATAAATTCAGGCGCTTACCGTTCTGCCGTTGGTAGCCGTCATGCGCCTGAAGTTGCTCACCAATCTTAATACTCTGTTGCTGGTCGCCGTCTGCGTGGCCCTCGGCGCCACGCTGTGGTGGTCGCAAAAAGCCCTGGAACGCCCGTATCTGTTGATGGAGCGTTATCTGGGACTGTCGCAGCAATTTCAGAATGACGTGGCACGCAACGTCGAGGATTACCTCGCCAGCGGCGACGCCCTGCGTCTGAGCAGCGCCAGTCAGGCCATCGATCAGTTGCAGAAAGAACTCGGCGAGCTGCCGCCGGCGCTGGCCGACACCTTGCGCCCGAGCCTCACCGGCCTCGACGAATTCAGCAAGACCGACTTGCTGGCCGCCGGCAAACTGGCCGGCGATCCACAGGCGCTGCTGCTGCAGGCCGAGCGCGAATTGAGCGCCAGCCTCGATCAACTCAGCACCTACGCCGGCGGCGATGCGACTTACCTGACACCCCTGCTGGTCGCCTCTCAACATCTGGGCAAACTGTCGCTGGCCCGGGACAAACTGGTCAGCAGCGGGCGCAGTGAACTGGCCGCCGATGTCGAGCGCGAAGTCAGCAACATCCGCGCCCAGGCCCAGACAATCGACGCCCTGCCCTTGCTCGGCGTGGTCGCCCGCAGTGAATCCGGCAGCGACGACTTCGCCGCGCTGATGGGCATCGAAAGCACGGAAAAAGCCGCTGCCGAAGACGCCGGCGTCGGCCTCAAACGCGAGCTCAACAGTTTGCTCGGCCGTTACCCGGCGGAGCTGGCGCGCACCCGCGAGCAGATCCAGAAACGCACCGACCTGAGCACCGCGACCCACCAGAAAATTGCCGCCGTGCAGCAAGCCATCGCCGGTCTCGAACCGGTGGTGCGCGCCCAGCACGGGCAGATCCAGGGCGAAGTAAGGCTGATGCAAGGCGTGATGATCGGCCTGATTCTGCTGATCGCGCTGCTGATCGACACCCTGCAACGACGCCTCGCCCGCACCCTGACCAACCTCGCGCCGGCGCTGTCGACCTGGGCCGAAGGCGACTTCAGCCGCGACATTCATCTGGGAAAAACCAACCGCGAACTGCACGACATCGAAGCCTCGCTCAATCGCCTGCGCGCCTATCTGGTGGATCTGGTCGGGACCATTCGCGGCAATGCCGAGCAAGTGGCCGGCAGCAGCCGCACCCTCGCCGAACTGAGCAATGACTTGCACAGCGGCGCCGAACATCAGGCCGGCGATACCGCGCTGATCCGTGATTCCCTCGGCGAACTGGAAGCGACCATCCAGCAAGTGGCCGGCGATGCGCGCCAGGCCGCCGACGCCAGTCGCCATGCCGGACTGGCCGTCGAACACGGGCAACAGGTGATCGGCCAGAGTCTCACCGGCCTGCACGCGCTGGTTGGCGAAGTGCAGGGCAATGCGCAAATGATCGAACACCTGGCCGAAGAGTCGGCAACCATCGGCGGCGTGCTGACGGTGATCCGCTCGATTGCCGACCAGACCAACCTGCTGGCGCTCAACGCGGCGATCGAAGCCGCCCGCGCCGGAGAAATGGGTCGCGGATTCGCCGTGGTGGCCGAGGAAGTGCGCTCGCTGGCGCAACGCACCGCCGGCGCCACGGCAGAAATCCAGACCCTGATCGCCGGCCTGCAAACCGCCGCAAGGCAATCGGTCGAGGGCATGCGCGCGCAGGTCGAACACGCCGAGGCCACGGCCAATCAGGCGCAATCGGCGGACGGGGCACTGGACAAGATTGTCGGCGCGATCCAGACCATCTCCGACACCGCCGTCCGCATCGCCGACATCACCGCGCAACAGAGCGGTGCCGTCAGCGAGATCCGCGATCACAGCGAACGGATTCATCAGTTGGGCGGTGACAATCTGCTGCGCATCGGCCAGGGCCGCGAGCAAGGCGAGAACCTGCTGTTGCTGGGCGGTCAGCTGCACACCGCCGTGCAAGCCTTTCGCGTCTGACAGATGGCTATCGCGAGCAGGCTCGCTCCCACATTGAATGCATACCCACCTGCTCGCGATGGGGCCAGACGAGTCAAAGCAAGAACCTGCCAATCGGCACTCCGTCCGCTATCATTCCCGCATCTTTGATTCGCGAGATTGTCATGCGCCGTCTGCTCTGCCTGCTGTTTTTCGTCTTCGCCCTGCCGGCCGGCGCCGCCGGTCTGTTCGACAGCAAACCCAGCGCCACGCTGGGCTCGGTCAACAACAGCGCCGATTTCCTGCCGGTGCGCGAAGCCTTTCAACTGAGCCTGGTCGAGAGCACGCCGCAATCGGTCAAACTGCGCTTCGTCGCCACCGAAGGCTATTACCTCTACCGCCATCGCTTCCAGTTTCGTGCCGAGCCTGCCGAGGTGAAACTTGGCGCCGCACAGCTACCCCAAGGCGAACAGAAGCACGACGAGTACTTCGGCGACGTCGAGGTCTACCACGGCATTCTCGACGTGGAACTGCCGCGTAATGATTCCCGGGCGTTCACGCTGGCCGTCACCTATCAGGGCTGTGCCGACAAGGGTTTGTGCTACCCACCGGAAACCGAACGCCTGAGCATCGAGGGCAACGCAGCGGCAAATGACGCGTCCGCTCCGGTGACGGGTTGGGACTGGCGTGATCTGGCGCTGTTCTTCCTGGCGGGCCTGGGCCTGACCTTCACGCCGTGTGTATTGCCGATGCTGCCGATTCTGTCCGGCGTGGTGTTGCGCGGGCAGGTCGGCGGTTTGCGCGGCTTTAACCTTTCCCTGGCTTATGTGCTGCCGATGGCCGCGTGCTTCGCGCTGCTCGGCGCATTGATGGGGCTGTTCGGTGCGCAACTGAATCTGCAGGCACGACTGCAATCGGCGTGGGTACTGGTGCCGTTCGCGATGTTCTTTGCGGTGTTCGCGCTGGCGATGTTCGGCGTGTTCGAGCTGAAACTGCCGCACTTCATCAGCAGCCGCCTCGACCGGATCGCCGGGCGCACCGAAGGTGGCTCGCTGTGGGGCGCGGCGGTATTGGGTGTGGTGTCGAGTCTGCTGGTATCGCCGTGTGTTTCCGCACCGCTGGCCGGCGCGCTGCTTTATATAAGCGCCAGCGGTGATGCGCTGGGCGGCGGCCTGAAGCTGTTCATGCTCGGGCTGGGCATGGGCGCGCCGCTATTGCTGGTGGCCACCGGCGGCGCAGCGTGGCTGCCGAAAAGCGGGCCGTGGATGATGTACGTGAAGAACGGCATCGGCGTGTTGCTGCTCGGGCTGGCGATCGGTTTGCTCAGCCGGGTGTTGCCGGGACAGATCACTTTGCTGCTGATCGGCTTGCTGGCCGGTGGCGTCGGCCTGTTCCTCGGCGCGCTGGAATTCGTCTACAAGCCGCCGCGCAAACGCCTCGGCCAACTGCTCGGCATGTTTCTGCTGTTTTATGCGCTGGCCTGCTGGTACGGCGCGTTCAGCGGGCAGACCGACCCGCTGAATCCAATAGCCCCGGCACGCCTTGCCGACAGCGGCTCGACCGCGCAAAACAGCGGTTCGTGGCAGACCGTCAGCACCCCGGCAGAACTGGATCGGGTGCTGCTCGAAGCGAAAACCGCCGGCACCCCGCTGCTGCTCGACTGGTACGCCGACTGGTGCATCAGCTGCAAAGTCATCGAACACGAAGTCCTCAATGACGCCACGGTCGTGGATCGGCTCAAGGGTTATCGACTGATCCGCTTCGATATCACCGCGAGCAATGCCGAACAGCGCACCCTGCTCGACCGCTACAGTCTGTTTGGACCACCGGCGCTGATGTTCTTCGGCAAGGACGGGGTGGAACGTCGCGATGTGCGGGTGATCGGCGAGATCAACGCCAGCGACTTCGCCGAACGTGTCGCCAAAGCGAATGACCGGATTTAATCAGTCAGTCACATATTTTGCGCAAACATCGGACATCGTGCTGGCTATTGCAGAGAACTGGACAGTCACAAAGTCTTTGCGGCATAGTCGCCGGGTTCTGACGAAGGCTCACTCATAACAAGGAACACGCAGATGGCAACGCTACTGGTGCTGCACGGCCCCAACCTGAACCTGCTCGGCACCCGGGAACCCGGGACCTACGGGTCGACCACCCTGGCGCAGATCAATCAGGATCTGGAACGCCGCGCCCGTGAAGCCGGCCATCATCTGCTGTATCTGCAAAGCAACGCCGAGTACGAATTGATCGACCGCATCCACGCCGCACGTGGCGAGGGCGTGGACTTCATTCTGATCAACCCGGCGGCATTTACACACACAAGTGTCGCATTACGTGACGCGCTGCTGGGAGTGAGCATCCCATTCATCGAAGTGCATTTGTCCAACGTGCACAAACGCGAACCTTTCCGCCATCACTCCTACTTCTCCGACGTAGCGGTAGGAGTGATCTGCGGCCTTGGCGCCAGCGGTTACCGACTGGCCCTGGAGGCTGCACTAGAGCAGCTTGAACAACAAGCTATACGCCCCTGACCGACCCTTGGGAGTTGATGATTCATGGATATCCGTAAAGTTAAGAAACTGATCGAATTGCTGGAAGAGTCCGGCATCGACGAGCTCGAGATCAAGGAAGGCGAAGAGTCCGTACGCATCAGCCGTCACAGCAAGACCCCGGCGCAGCAGTACTACGCACCGGCTCCGATGCAGGCTCCGGCCGCTGCACCTGCCGCCGCTGCCGCTCCGGTTGCTGCAGCAGCTCCTGCTGCCGCTGCTGCTCCAGCGCTGAACGGCACCGTTGCCCGTTCGCCGATGGTCGGCACCTTCTATCGCAAATCCTCGCCAACCTCGCCAGCCTTCGTTGAAGTCGGCCAGACCGTGAAGAAAGGCGACACCCTGTGCATCGTCGAAGCCATGAAGATGATGAACCACATCGAAGCTGAAACCAGCGGTGTGATCGAGTCCATCCTCGTCGAAGACGGCCAGCCGGTTGAGTACGACCAACCGCTGTTCACCATCGTTTGAACTGCGGAGAGCCTTTGATGACTGCGAAGTTGGAAAAAGTTCTGATCGCTAACCGCGGTGAGATCGCCCTGCGGATTCTGCGTGCCTGCAAAGAGATGGGCATCAAGACCGTCGCCGTTTACTCCAAGGCCGATAAAGAGCTGATGCACCTGGGTCTGGCAGACGAATCCGTCTGCATCGGCCCGGCTTCTGCCGCTCAGTCCTACCTGCACATCCCGGCCATCATCGCTGCCGCCGAAGTGACTGGCGCTACCGCCATTCACCCAGGCTACGGTTTCCTCGCGGAAAACGCTGATTTCGCCGAGCAGGTCGAAAACTCCGGCTTCGCTTTCATCGGCCCGAAAGCCGAGACCATTCGCCTGATGGGCGACAAGGTATCGGCCAAGCACGCGATGATCGAAGCGGGCGTGCCAACCGTTCCTGGTTCCGACGGCCCGCTGCCGGAAGACGAGGAAACGGCACTGCGCATCGGTCGTGAAGTCGGCTATCCGGTGATCATCAAGGCCGCTGGCGGCGGTGGTGGTCGCGGCATGCGCGTGGTGCACAAGGAAGAAGACCTGATCGCCTCGGCGAAACTGACCCGCTCCGAAGCTGGCGCGGCGTTCGGCAACCCGATGGTCTATCTGGAAAAATTCCTGACCAACCCGCGTCACGTCGAAGTGCAGGTTCTGTCCGACGGCCAGGGCAACGCCATCCATCTGGGCGACCGCGATTGCTCGCTGCAACGCCGTCACCAGAAAGTTCTCGAAGAAGCGCCGGCACCGGGCATCGACGAGAAGGCTCGCCAGGAAGTCTTCGCTCGCTGCGTTCAGGCGTGCATCGATATCGGCTACCGTGGCGCAGGCACTTTCGAGTTCCTGTACGAGAACGGTCGCTTCTACTTCATCGAGATGAACACTCGTGTTCAGGTAGAGCACCCGGTTTCGGAAATGGTCACCGGCGTCGACATCGTCAAGGAGATGCTGAGCATCGCCGCTGGCAACAAGCTGTCGATTCGTCAGGAAGACGTGGTCATCCGTGGTCACGCGCTGGAATGCCGGATCAACGCCGAAGACCCTCGCACCTTCATGCCGAGCCCGGGTACGGTCAAGCATTTCCACGCTCCAGGCGGCAACGGCGTTCGCGTCGATTCGCACCTGTACAGCGGTTATGCCGTTCCGCCGAACTACGACTCGCTGATCGGCAAGCTGATCACTTACGGCGCGACCCGCGACGAAGCCATGGCCCGCATGCGCAATGCCCTGGACGAAATCGTGGTCGACGGGATCAAGACCAACATCCCGCTGCACCGTGATCTGACCCGCGACGAAGGCTTCTGCAAAGGGGGTGTGAACATTCATTACCTCGAGCACAAGCTGGCTGGCGAGAAGCACTAAGCTTCAGCCCGCACCAGACAAAGCCGCCTTCGGGCGGCTTTGTTGTTTCTGGAGATTGCAAAAAACCTGTGGGAACGGGCTTGCTCGCGAAGGCGGCGCATCAGTCAGCATCAAAGTGACTGGCAATCTGCTTTCGCGAGCAAGCTCGCTCCCACAAAAGCTTTGAGCTCGCGTAAACTTGCGCGCTTCTCGCAGGCCGCTAGGCTGCAATCAATCTTTTTCACAGGTGCCCGCCATGCCTTGGCTGCAAGTAAGACTCGCCATCAGCCCGGAACAAGCCGAAACCTACGAAGACGCTTTCCTTGAAGTGGGCGCCGTTTCGGTGACCTTCATGGACGCCGAAGATCAGCCGATCTTCGAACCGGAACTCAATACCACCCCGCTGTGGGCACACACCCACCTGCTGGCCCTGTTCGAGGGCGGCACCGAAGCCGCCCCGGTACTGGCCCATCTGGAACTGCTGACCGGCAGCCCGCTGCCCGAGCACCACAGCGAAGTGATCGAAGACCAGGACTGGGAACGCAGCTGGATGGATGGTTTCCAGCCGATGCGTTTCGGCCAGCGCCTGTGGATCGTGCCGAGCTGGCACGCCGCACCGGAGCCGGACGCGGTCAACCTGTTGCTGGACCCGGGCCTGGCATTCGGCACCGGCACTCACCCTACCACCGCCCTGTGCCTGGAATGGCTGGACGGCCAGGACCTGAAAGACTGCAACGTGCTGGACTTCGGCTGCGGCTCGGGGATTCTGGCGATTGCCGCCCTGCTGCTCGGCGCGAAAGAAGCCGTGGGCACCGACATCGACGTGCAGGCACTCGAGGCCTCCCGCGACAACGCCGGGCGCAACAACATCGCTGACGAATTGTTCCCGCTGTACCTGCCGGAAGACCTGCCGCAGGTCAAAGCCGACGTGCTGGTGGCCAACATTCTGGCCGGCCCGCTGGTTTCCCTGGCCCCGCAACTGTCCGGCCTGGTCAAGTCCGGCGGGCGTCTGGCACTGTCCGGGATCCTCGCCGAACAAGGTGAGGAAGTCGCTGCCGCCTACGCGCAGGACTTCGATCTTGACCCGATCGCCAATCGTGATGGCTGGGTGCGCATCACCGGCCGTCGGCGCTAGAATGACCGCCTGCTCAATCCGGATCGCCGCATGACCGACAGCTTCGTCACCCAGTGCCCGCATTGCCAAACCAGTTTCCGCGTCAGCCACGCTCAATTGAGCGTGGCCCGCGGGGTGGTTCGTTGCGGCTCCTGCCTGCAAGTGTTCAATGCCGCCAGGCAATTGCTGGAGCAACACGCAGGCAAGGAAGCGGTCACGCCGGTGGCACCGTTAACCAGCGAGCCGCCGGTCAGCGAGCCGACACCTGCCGAACCACCGGCCATCGTCGAAACGACCCAACCGCGCGCCATCAGCCAGAAGCAATGGAGCGCCGCCGAGCTGGATCTGGACAGTCTGGATCTGGACGAAGAACTGGCTCGCCTCGAGCAACGGGAAATCCAGCCGACCACCGAGTTCGGCCGCCCACGCGAAGACGCCCTGAGCGCTCGCCGCGACAGCCACGAACCGGAAGACACGACGTGGCCGGACAGCCTGTTCAGCGAACCGGCGGATGAGCGTGCACCGGAAGTCGAAGAGGAACCCGACGCCGTCGAGCCCGAGCCGGTCCGACCGGAACGCACCGAACCCTCGCTGTCGCTGGAGCCGGTGGATCTCGATGACGAACCACCTATCCCGCAACTGCGCCTGCACGATCCAATCGACCCGAATGCCCGCCGCGAACGCCTGTCGGCCAGCGATGACGTCGACGACGAACTGCCACTGATCGAACCTGCACGCAAAAAGCGTGAACGCGTCGAATCCAGCGTTCGCGCCGAAGCCTTGCAGGACCTGACCGACGACCCGCTGCAACTGGACTGGCAGAAACGCCGCTCGCCATGGGGCCGTCGCCTGCTCTGGCTGTTGCTGATCGCGCTGGCCGCCGCCGGCCTGGGCGGACAATACATCGCCTATCACTTCGATGAACTGGCTCGCCAGGATCAATACCGGCCGTGGTTCCAGCAACTGTGCCCGCAAGTCGGCTGCACAGTGCCGTCCAAGGTCGATATCGCCAAGATCAAGAGCAGCAACCTGGTGGTGCGCAGCCACCCGGAATTCAGCGGAGCGCTGGTAGTGGACGCGATCATCTATAACCGCGCGCCGTTCTCGCAGCCGTTTCCGCTGCTGGAGCTGCGCTTCGCCGACCTCAACGGTCACCTGATCGCCAGTCGTCGCTTCAAACCCGGCGAATACCTCAACGGCGACCTCGAAGGCATGGCGGAAATGCCGCCGCAGACGCCGATTCACATCGCCCTGGACATTCTCGATCCAGGCCCGAAAGCCGTGAACTACAGCCTGAGTTTTCACTCGCCCGAGTGAAACGCTTCACCGCTCCCGGATTGACGGCAGTTTTCTGACTGCACAGCACACGACCAAACCGGCGGTAATAACAGAATAACTGTTCAGATTTTGTTCAATTCAGCCTTTATCCAGTCATCGAGAGCGGGTATCATGCCAACCCTTTTTCGAACTCTCATGATCCGGCCCCACTTCAGGGAAGTCCTATGTCGGCGGTACGCATCGGCCCATATACATTGCAGAACGGCTTGATCCTCGCCCCGATGGCGGGCGTCACCGACCAGCCCTTTCGTCAGCTGTGCAAGCGTTTGGGCGCAGGGCTTGTAGTCTCGGAAATGGTCACCAGTGACATGAGCCTGTGGAACACCCGCAAGTCGCGCATGCGCATGATCCACGAGGGCGATCCCGAGCCACGCTCGGTGCAGATCGCCGGTGGCGACGCGCAGATGCTGGCGGATGCGGCCCGGGCTAACGTCGAGCTGGGCGCACAGATTATTGATATCAACATGGGTTGCCCGGCGAAGAAGGTCTGCAACAAGGCCGCCGGCTCCGCGTTGTTGAAGGATGAGGCACTGGTTACCGAGATCCTGCACGCCGTCGTGGCGGCAGTTGATGTGCCGGTGACCCTGAAGATCCGCACCGGATGGGATCGCGACAACAAGAACGGCCTGACCGTGGCGAAGATCGCCGAGCAGGCCGGGATCACGGCGCTGGCGGTGCATGGCCGTACCCGCGCCGACCTGTACACCGGCGAAGCCGAGTACGACACCATTGCCGCGATCAAGCAGGCGGTGTCGATTCCGGTCTTTGCCAACGGCGACATCGTATCGCCGGAAAAGGCCCGCTACGTGCTCGACGCGACCGGTGCCGACGGCCTGTTGATCGGCCGGGCTGCCCAGGGGCGGCCATGGATTTTTCGAGAGATCGAACACTTCCTGCGTACCGGCGAAAAACTGCCGGCGCCGGAGCTGATCGAGGTGGAACGCATTCTGCTTGAGCATCTGGCCGCCCTTCACGCCTTCTATGGGGACGTGATGGGTGTGCGAATTGCCCGCAAGCATGTGGGCTGGTATCTCGCAACCTTGCCGGGCGCCAGGGAATTTCGCGCCCACTTCAATCGTTTGGATGGTACGGAAACACAATGCGCCAACGTTCGGGAGTTCTTCGCCGAACGTTACAAGAGCCTGACAGGGGACGAAAAAGGGGTGGCCGCATGACGATGATGACCGAGACTTTAGTGAGTGGAACAACACCCGTGAGCGACAACGTGAATTTGAAACAGCACCTCAATACCCCGAGCGAAGAAGGCCAGACCCTTCGCGGGAGTGTCGAGAAGGCGCTGCACAATTATTTCGCCCACCTTGAGGGCGCGTCCGTCACGGACGTGTACAACCTGGTGCTCTCCGAAGTCGAGGCTCCCCTGCTCGAAAGCGTGATGAACTACGTCAAGGGCAACCAGACCAAGGCCAGCGAGCTGCTCGGACTGAACCGCGGCACGCTGCGCAAGAAACTCAAGCAGTACGATCTGCTGTAAGCATTCAATCAAACCAGAAAGGCGCCCGCGTAAAAAACGGTCGCCTTTTTTGCTGACTTCCCTTGCTTTTGATGGAAATTGAGATGACCGACCAGACTACCCGCCTGCCGATCCGCCGCGCCTTGATCAGCGTTTCCGACAAGACCGGGATCCTCGAATTCGCCAAAGAGCTCGAAGCTCTGGGCGTCGAGATCCTCTCCACCGGCGGGACGTTCAAGCTGCTGCGCGACAACGGTGTTGCCGCAGTGGAAGTCGCGGATTACACCGGTTTCGCAGAAATGATGGACGGTCGGGTGAAAACCCTGCACCCGAAAATCCACGGCGGGATCCTCGGTCGTCGCGGTATCGACGACGCCATCATGAACGAGCACGGCATCAAGCCGATCGATCTGGTGGCCGTCAACCTGTACCCGTTCGAAGCCACCATCAGCAAGCCAGGCTGCGACCTGCCGACCGCCATCGAGAACATCGACATCGGCGGTCCGACCATGGTCCGTTCGGCGGCGAAAAACCACAAAGACGTGGCCATCGTGGTGAATGCCAGCGATTACGCCAACGTCCTGGAAAACCTCAAGGCCGGCGGCCTGACCTACGCTCAGCGTTTCGACCTGATGCTCAAGGCGTTCGAACACACCGCCGCCTACGACGGCATGATCGCCAACTACATGGGCACTGTGAACCAGGCCGCTGACACCCTCAGCACTGAAGGTCGCAGCGAATTCCCGCGCACCTTCAACAGCCAGTTCATCAAGGCCCAGGAAATGCGCTACGGCGAAAACCCGCACCAGAGCGCGGCGTTCTACGTTGAGGCCAAGCCTGCCGAAGTCGGCATCGCCACCGCCACCCAATTGCAAGGCAAGGAACTGTCGTACAACAACGTGGCCGACACCGACGCCGCGCTGGAATGCGTGAAGAGTTTCGTCAAACCGGCCTGCGTGATCGTCAAGCACGCCAACCCGTGCGGCGTGGCCGTAAGCCCGGACGCCGAAGGCGGTATCCGTCAGGCCTACGAACTGGCCTACGCCACTGACACCGAATCGGCATTCGGCGGCATCATCGCCTTCAACCGTGAACTGGATGCCGAGACCGCCAAGGCGATCGTCGAGCGTCAGTTCGTTGAAGTGATCATCGCGCCAAGCGTCAGCGAAGAAGCCCGTGCCATCGTTGCTGCCAAGGCCAATGTGCGCCTGCTGGCCTGCGGCGAATGGTCGGCGGATCGAGTTCCGGCCTGGGACTACAAGCGCGTCAACGGCGGCCTGCTGGTACAGAGCCGCGACATCGGCATGATCGGCGCCGACGACCTGAAAGTGGTGACCAAGCGCGCCCCGACCGAACAGGAAGTCCACGACCTGATCTTCGCCTGGAAAGTGGCCAAGTTCGTCAAATCCAACGCCATCGTCTACGCCAAGAACCGTCAGACCATCGGTGTCGGCGCCGGTCAGATGAGCCGCGTGAACTCGGCGCGTATCGCCGCGATCAAGGCTGAGCACGCCGGTCTGCAAGTGGCCGGCTCGGTGATGGCGTCGGACGCGTTCTTCCCGTTCCGCGACGGTCTGGACAATGCGGCCAAGGTCGGTATCACTGCGGTGATCCAGCCAGGTGGCTCGATGCGTGATGCCGAGGTGATTGCTGCTGCTGATGAAGCCGGCATCGCGATGGTATTCACCGGCATGCGCCACTTCCGTCACTAAGTACACGATCCACTGTGGGAGCGAGCTTGCTCGCGAAGACGGCGGCACATTCAATTCAGATGTGACTGAAAATCCGCTTTCGCGAGCAAGCTCGCTCCCACAGAAAAGCGCCCCAGCGGCGCTCAACAGAATTAGCGTCATCCGAGGTTTTTGAAATGAATGTTTTGATCATTGGCAGCGGTGGCCGCGAACACGCCCTGGCCTGGAAAGTGGCTCAGGATCCGCGTGTGCAGAAAGTTTTCGTCGCACCGGGCAACGCCGGCACTGCGATTGAAGCCAAGTGCGAAAACGTCGCCATCGACGTGCTGGCCCTTGAGCAACTCGCCGACTTCGCCGAGAAAAACGTTTCCCTGACCATCGTCGGTCCGGAAGTACCATTGGTGGCCGGCGTCGTCGACCTGTTCCGCTCTCGTGGCCTGGACTGCTTCGGTCCGACCGCCGGTGCCGCGCAGCTGGAAGGCTCCAAAGCCTTTACCAAGGACTTCCTCGCGCGCCACAAAATCCCGACCGCCGACTACCAGAACTTCACCGAGATCGAGCCGGCGCTGGCTTATCTGCGTGAAAAAGGCGCACCGATCGTGATCAAGGCCGACGGCCTGGCCGCCGGTAAAGGCGTGATCGTTGCCATGACCCTGGCCGAAGCCGAAGACGCCGTGCGCGACATGCTCGCTGGCAATTCCTTTGGCGACGCCGGTTCGCGCGTTGTCATCGAAGAATTCCTCGACGGCGAAGAAGCCAGCTTCATCGTCATGGTCGACGGCAAGAACGTCCTGCCGATGGCCACCAGCCAGGACCACAAACGCGTCGGCGACGGCGACAGCGGCCCGAACACCGGCGGCATGGGTGCTTACTCCCCGGCTCCGGTTGTCACCGCCGACGTGCACCAGCGCGTGATGGACCAGGTGATCTGGCCGACCGTGCGCGGCATGGCCGACGAAGGCAACGTCTACACCGGTTTCCTGTACGCCGGTCTGATGATCGACAAGGCCGGCAATCCGAAGGTCATCGAGTTCAACTGCCGTTTCGGCGACCCGGAAACCCAACCGGTGATGCTGCGTCTGCAATCGAGCCTGGTGCTGCTGGTCGAAGCCGCACTGGCTCAGGCGCTGGACAAGGTTGAAGCGCAGTGGGATCCACGTCCGAGCGTCGGCATCGTGCTGGCCGCCGGCGGCTACCCGGGCGACTACGCCAAGGGCGCGCCGATCAACGGTCTGGATGCAGCCGCCACACTGGAAGGCAAGGTCTTCCACGCCGGGACTGCGCTCAAGGACGGCAACGTCGTGACGGCCGGTGGTCGGGTGCTTTGCGCCACCGCCATGGGCGCCAGCGTCGGCGCCGCCCAGGAGCAGGCCTACAAACTGGCCAAGGCCATCGATTGGGAAGGCTGCTTCTACCGCACCGACATCGGCTACCGCGCCATTGCCCGTGAACGCGGTGAGTCTCAGTAATAAGCTACGCTGTGTTTCCGGCAGGGGCTTATGGCCCTTGCCGGACTGTTCCGACGCTGCGCATCGTTATATTCTGGCATCAACCTACGAAGGGATTTCGCCGTGCGCTGGCTCAGGATTGCCATAGGCTTTACCGTCACGCTGTTGACCTTGCTCTGCATGCTCCCGGCCCAGGCCGCGCAAGGCAGTGGCTGGTCGGTATTGCTTGACGATCAGGGCAACCTCCAACTGAGCGACATCCGCTCCGCCCGCTACACCAATCAATTCAGCCCTATCGAGCTTGACCGCCTCACCGCGGCCGAACCCGATGGCGCCTTGTGGCTGCGCTTCAGGCTGGCGCCCGGCAAGCACGAACAAGTGCTGCGGATCTTCGCCCCAGACCTGTCGCACCTCAATCTGTATGTCCTAGACGGCGATCGCCTGATCGAACAGCGCGACACCGGCACCACCCAGCCCCAGGTGGAACGACCGCTGCCCAGCAGCGACTTCATGCTGCCGTTGCCGCAGAGCGACAAGCCCCTCGACGTTTACCTGCGACTGGTCTCCGATCACCAGTTGCGCCCTTACATCACCTTGCAATCGGCGGTGATGGGGGCGGCCAATCAAAACCAGACGCTGATTTACGGCCTGCTGTTCGGCTGTCTGGCGATGCTGATCCTGCACAACCTGATCCGCTACGCCTACACCCGCTCGCGCAGCAGCCTGTGGCTGGCAGTATGCGAAGGCCTGCTGAGCCTGAGTCTTTTGCTTTTGCTCAACCTCGCCGGCCCCTGGCTGCCGAACTGGCACGCGATCCAGACGCCCGGCGCCTACTTGGCCCTGCTGCTGACCGCCCCGGCGGGCCTGATGTTCGCCTACCGCTTCTTCGCCCCGCTCGGCTCGCATCCACTGAACAAGCTGTTGATCGGCGACATTCTGTTCATCGTGATCTGCAGCCTGCTGCTGTTGTTCGTCAACACCCTGCCGCTGAACATCATCACCTACGCGCTGGTCGCCCTCGCCGGTCTGAGCATGCTTCTGGTCGGCTTCTATCACTGGCAGAAAGGCTACCGTCCTGCCCGGCTGTTCGTTGCCGCCATGGTGGTATTCAACATCGGCACGCTGATCATCCTTCCGGCCTTGCTCGGGCTGACGCTGGTGCCGCCGCAGGGCTTGATCATGGTGTTGATGGGATTCATCTGCATCAGCGGCCTGTTGATGAGCATTGCCCTGGGTGAGCGCCAGCGCAGCATCACTGAGAGCAGTTTCAATATCAGCCGCGACCTTGCTGCAAGCAACGCCGAGATCAACGCCAAGGCAGAATTCCTGGCCAAGATCAGCCACGAGATCCGCACGCCGATGAACGGTGTGCTGGGGATGACCGAGTTACTGCTGGGCACCCCACTGTCGGTCAAGCAGCGCGATTACGTGCAAACCATCCATAGCGCCGGCAACGAACTGCTGACCCTGATAAATGAGATCCTCGACATCTCCCGGCTCGAGTCCGGGCAGATCGAACTGGACGACGTGCAGTTTGACCTCAACGCGCTGATCGACGATTGCCTGAGCATCTACCGCGCCAAGGCCGAGCAACAGAACGTCGAACTCATCAGTTTCATCCAGCCGCAAGTGCCACGGGTCATCAGCGGCGATCCGACACGTCTGCGCCAGACACTGCTGAGCCTGCTGGAAAACGCCCTGAAGAAAACCGAAGAAGGCGAAGTGCTGGTGGTGGTCGCCCTCGACGAGCGCAGCGCCGGCCCGCGCCTGCGCATTGCCGTGCAGGACAGCGGCCAGCCGATGGATCAGGAAGAGCGCGACGCGCTGATGCATGCCGAATTGCACAGCAAGCACTTCCTGTCGGCCAATCGCCTGGGCGGCAACCTCGGGCTGGTGATCGCCCGGCAACTGATCCGTTTGATGCAGGGCGAGTTCGGCATCAAGAGCGGCGCCAGCCAGGGCAGCACATTGTGGCTGACCCTGCCGCTGGATCCTGATCGCCTGGAGCATCCGACCTCGGACCTCGACAGCCCGCTGCAAGGCGCACGCGTGCTGGTGGTCGACGACAACGACACCTGCCGCAAGGTGCTGGTGCAGCAATGCAGCGCCTGGGGCCTGAACGTCAGCGCCGTGCCGTCGGGCAAGGAAGCGCTGGCCCTGCTGCGCACCAAGGCGCACCTGCGTGACTATTTCGACGTGGTCCTGCTGGACCAGAACATGCCCGGCATGACCGGCATGCAACTGGCGGCCAAGATCAAGGAAGACCCGAGCCTGAACCACGACATCCTGCTGATCATGCTAACCGGCATCAGCAATGCGCCGAGCAAGATCATCGCGCGCAACTCGGGGATCAAGCGCATCCTGGCCAAACCGGTGGCCGGCTACACCCTCAAGACCACGCTCGCCGACGAGCTCAATCAGCGCAACCGTGGCCAGGTGGTGTTCCAGCCGCAGGTCGCGAGCCCCGCCGCGCCGGTCAAGGTGCCAAGTGATTTCCGCATTCTGGTGGCCGAAGACAACACGATTTCCACCAAGGTGATCCGGGGCATGCTCGGCAAACTCAACCTGCAGCCGGACACCGCCAGCAACGGTGAAGAAGCCTTGCAGGCGATGAAAGCCCAGCGCTACGACCTGGTGTTGATGGACTGTGAAATGCCGATCCTCGATGGCTTCTCCGCCACCCAGCAACTACGGGCCTGGGAAGTCGGCAATCAGCGCATCCGCACGCCGATCGTGGCGCTGACCGCGCACATCCTCGCCGAACACAAGGAACGCGCGCGTCAGGCCGGGATGGACGGGCACATGGCCAAACCAGTGGAACTGTCGCAACTGCGTGAGTTGATCGAGCACTGGGTAGCCCAGCGTGATCAGCAAAACCGTATAGCTTCGACGTCTTGAGCAGAGGCGCGACTAAATTCGCGGTAAACCTCTGCTCAAGATGAGCCAGGTAACCTGACTGCCGAATGTGGCGTTAACCCAAGGCTGCCGTTGAAGCAGGATCAATTTCCGTATCCAGTTGCACGACGTTGCCGTTGACCTTATCCCTGACTTTCGCAGCAATTGCATCTCGCACTGGCTGGTAGAGCGTTTCTGACAGCCTCGCCTGTGCAGTACGGATGCAAACAGGCCCCTGGACTTCTTCGGTCTGAAAACGCGCCCATGGCGTGAAGCCGGTTTCCTGGCTAGTTTTGAACTCGAGATAGACACTGTCGAAAGTCGTTGGAGTGGGCGCCACAATTACCAGCATGTGTACATCTTTGAGTAACCGAGGTGTCGGGGGGTGTTCAGTTTCCGAGGGTTCTTCCATGTATTTGTGCATGACAGCCATGGCCGGCTCGGTGTTCGTGACACCTGCTGCGTGCGCCAATGCCTCAGCGAACATTTGCCCCTTTTCCAACATCGCAACGGCTTCCAGACTTGCAAGCCATTGAAGTGGTGTTTGGGTGATGCCGGCATTCACCTGCACGTCTCGACGCGTCCGCGAACTCCTGAGCCAAAAGTCGTCCAGAACATTGACATATGCGTCATACCAGTCCTGCCCAGGGTTTTTCTCGACTTTTTTGCTCGCCACCAGTTGCGCAAGCAATATCGAAGATACCAAATCGTCATAGGCCTGCACTTTGTGCTGTCTTGAGACAACCAATAGAGCCGAACCCACTGCCAATAAAAAAAAGTTATCCTTCACAGCCATCTCCATTATAAAAAGAGGGGCACTATCCAGTGCCCCTCCTGAATCAATCAGATTTCATATTCATCGATTTTTTCAACAGCGTTAACACCGAGCCTGATTTTGATTCTTTCACGTGTAGCGTCTGCGACCACCGTATTTTTGGCAAACACTGTTTCGCCGCGATACAAGTTCACATTACGAATATCAACATCGACAAACAGAACCTTGGTCGAAGTATTCTTGCGCTTGAAGCGCACCGCCCCCACCGCCATGATCGCTTCACCGGCAACTTCAGTGCATGCAGCGGCCGCCATGCCGCCAACACCGTTGTCCAGCAGATTTCGCTCATAGAGTGTCAATGCTGTATCACGCTTCTGAAGCGCCGCAACCGCATCGCCTGCGACCTTGAGCATCAATGCACTGGAAGATCCCGGCAATGCAATGCCGGCGATAACCGAGCCGAGAATTTCCAGCACCAGCTTGTCCATACGGACAGTGTTACCTCCGATGTGCAAGTCGTTGTAGTACTTGGAAACAGGTGTCCAGCCGGAGTCGGTCATCACCTGACGAAACAGTTGGTACCACTCCTTCCCCTGGTCTTCTTCGGGAAACTTTTTGTTAGCCACTAACGTCGCGAAGAGAAAGGCGTTTTGTGCATCCGACTTGTTATCGCCAGTGAGTTCACCGGTAAATGCCAGAACCCCCTCACCTACGATCGCCGCCTTGGACGGTTCTTCGACGGCCATTCCAGACACAGCGAAACTGCGAGATCGAATGTAACTCACATCATCCAGTTCATACTCATTGATATTTTCAACACAGGTAGCAATGTACCTATCAACAATAACTTGGCTATTCATTATAATAAATCCATAACTTGATTAATAACAAACCCCTCATGAGCTTGCAAAACAACAATAACCAAGCCAACAAATAACTACAAACAAGAACATGTAACACGATATCAAACCAACAACAAACCCCCGTCGCCCAACCGCACTCTTTCAATAAGATACTTCAACCAAAACATTTTTCAGACGCTGTGCACAGAGAGATCTTCAACTGATAGACTCAGACGCGACTCTCCTTTAGCGGGATTTAAAGATGCTCCACGTGTTGTTCAGTGTTTACCTAAAGATGCTGGTGCTCTACAGCCCGTTCTTCGTATTGTCCTGCTTCATCAGCCTGACCCGAGGTTATTCGCGCAAGGAACAACGGCGCCTGGCCTGGAAAGTGGCGATCGCCACCCTGATATCGAGCGTATTGCTGTATCTGTTCGGGCGGGTGATTTTCGATGTGTTCGGTATTACGGTGGATGCCTTCCGCATCGGTGCCGGCAGCGTACTGTTTATTTCGGCGCTGGGCATGGCGCAGGGCAAGTCGGCCGTGCAGACCGATAATGTGCAGCAGGACGTGACGATTGTCCCGCTGACCATTCCACTCACCGTCGGCCCCGGCACCATCGGTGCGCTGCTGGTGATGGGCGTCAGTCAACCGCACTGGGATGACAAGCTGATCGCGATCATGAGTATCGCTCTTGCCAGTTTCACGGTAGGCGTGGTGCTTTACCTGTCGAACCGCATCGAACGAATTCTGGGCGATCAGGGGTTGCAGATTGTCAGCCGACTCATGGGATTGTTTGTCTGTGCACTGGCTGCGCAGATCATCTTTACCGGGGTGAAGGGTTATCTTGGCTGACTCGCCCCCCATGAAATGAAAAAGCGGCTCCGAAGAGCCGCTTTTTTATGGCTCAGGTATTGGGTTTCTCGCCATACCAGCGTGGTGTGTACACCCAGTCACCACCGGTCGCCCGCGGAAAAGAGCAGGTTGTGGAGGATCCCACCAGCACCATGGTGCGCATGTCCACTTGTTCCGGCGTCAATGCGCCGAGTGTCGTCACCCGCAGCGTCTGCCCGGGGCGACCGATATCTCGGCCCAGCACCACCGGGGTTTGCGGCGCACGGTGCTGCGCGACGATTTCCAGCGCTCGCCCCAGTTGCCACGGACGGGCGCGGGAGATCGGGTTGTAGAACGCCAGAGCCAGATCCGCCTCGGCGGCCAGATCCAGACGCTTTTCGATGATCGACCACGGCTTGAGGTTGTCCGACAGCGACATCACGCAGAAGTCATGGCCCAGCGGCGCACCGGCCTGAGCGGCGGTGGCCAGCGACGCGGAAACCCCCGGCAGGATTTCCAGATCGACGCTGTGCCACGCCGGATCCGTCGACTCGTGCAACGCTTCGAGCACTGCGGCCGCCATGGCGAACACGCCCGGATCGCCGGACGAAACCACGATCACCGAACGGCCCTGAGCAGCGAGCCTGAAGGCGTGACGGGCACGCTGCATTTCTTCGCGGTTGTCGGTGCAATGCTGCACCTGATCGTCGCGGAACGGACCGGCCATGCGCACGTAGGTTTCGTAACCCAGCACATCGGTGGCGCGTGCCAGTTCGGCTTTCACCGCCGGCACCATCAACTCGGCCGCACCAGGGCCGAGGCCGATGACGGCCAGGCGACCACGCGGGCGACCGATCTGCGAAACATCCAGCGGCTGTTCGGCCACGGCGATGGCAATGTCGCGGGATGTTGTGATGATCCGGGCATTAGGGACTGCATCGCGGGCCAGTTCACCGATGTCACTCGCCGGCGCGACAAAGCGCAACGGCACCGCCAGTTCAAGCGCGGCGTCACGCAATGCCGGGCTGGCCATCTGAACATCAGCCGCCACCAGGCAGGCCAGCGATTGAATCGCCACACCGGCCTGCTGCAACGCATCGCGAATGGTGCCGGGAAGGTCAGTCACTTCTGAACCGACCGCCACCGCCACACTGCGTGGATAAATCAGCAACTCACTGGCGCTTGCCGCGCGGGCATCGCTGCCCACATGAATCGAGCGCTGCGCCTTTGGATCTTCCGGCAATTGCGCTTGCTCAAGCCACGGCGCAGCGCCGTCGATGCGCACGCTGTGGCCCGCGAGCAGATCGGAGACAAAGCGCTTGCCCTGCTCCAGATCGCCGAGGGCATAACCGCCGGGCGGGTTGAGCAGGCAAGTGCCGAAACGCAACTCGCCGCTGGTGGTGATCGCCGCTGCGACTTCAAGCGCAGACGCGATCTCGCGGGCCATGACATTCACCCCGCCGAGGCCACCGAGCAGCGGCACTACGGCACTGCCGTCTTCAGCCACGGCGAGCACCGGTGGCTCGACGCCCTTCTCCAGCAACAGCGGCGCCAGGGTACGAATGACAATGCCGGCTGCGCACAGGGCAATGATCGACGTGTCCTGCTGATACAGATCGCGCAGGGTCGCGCCGAAGTCGCTGTAAGTCAGGTCGGCGCCTTCGACGCGCCCTTTCAGTCCGTGAATCTGTGCAGCCGGATAGACCTGCTGCAGGCGACGGGCCGTGGCCAGCGCGCCCTGGCCGAGAATGACGATGGCCGGTGTGGAATGGGTCATCAGCCTTGCCACCGTTCGCCGGGAACAATGATCAGCGAGAAGTACGGCGACGACATCGGCTCGACCTCATCCAGCGGCACGATCTTCTGGTTGGCCATGGTCGCGCGCTCGACGTACAGCGCACGCTCGGCCAGGCCCAACTCGCCCAACACCTCACGCACTTTTGGAAAGTTGCGCCCCAGTTTCATGATCACCGCCGCGTCGGCGTCGGCCAGGCGACGCTTGAGCTCGTCATGAGGCAGCACGCCGGACAGCACCGACAGACTCTGATTGCGATACACCAGCGGCGCGCCCAGTACCGAAGCACCACCGAGCATCGAGCAGACGCCCGGCACCACTTCGGCTTCGTAGCGGCTCGCGAGGCGATCATGCAGGTACATGTAGGAGCCGTAGAAGAACGGGTCACCTTCGCAGATCACCGCCACGTCGCGACCGGCGTCCAGATGCACGGCCACTTCCTCGGCAGCGTCATCGTAGAAATCGCTGATCACCTGTTCGTAGGACAGCGGCGCCGGCAGCACTTCGGTGGTCACCGGGTACACCAGCGGCAGCAGGTTCTGCGCGTCCTGCAGGTGCGCTTCGATGATGCCGAACGCGTTGCCTTTCTTGCCCTTGGCCACGAAATACGCCACCACCGGTGATTCGCGCAGCAGGCGCAGGGCCTTGACGGTAATCAGTTCCGGATCACCGGGGCCGACGCCCAGGCCAATCAATCGTCCTTTAGCCTGCATTATTCGATCTCCGTGGCGAGGGCATTGACCGCAGCGGCGGCCATGGCGCTGCCGCCGAGTCGGCCCTGCATGATCACGAACGGCACGCCACGGCTGTTGGCGGCGAGCTCGGCCTTGGATTCGGCGGCGCCGACGAAGCCCACCGGGAAGCCGAGGATCAGCGCCGGTTTCGGGGCGCCGGCATCGAGCATTTCCAGCAGATAGAACAGCGCGGTCGGCGCGTTGCCGATCACCACCACACTGCCTTCCAGATGCGGACGCCACAGTTCCAGCGCCGCTGCCGAGCGAGTGTTGCCCAGCTCGCGCGCCAGCTCCGGCACGCTGTCGTCGCGCAGGGTGCAGATCACTTGGTTGTTGGCCGGCAGGCGCGCACGGGTCACGCCCTCGGAAACCATCCGCGCATCGCACAGGATCGGCGCACCGGCAGCCAGCGCATCGCGCCCGGCCTTGCCCGCGCCTTCGGAGAATTGCAGCCCGTCGATGGCCTCGACCATGCCGCAGGCGTGGATCACCCGCACGGCGAGTTTTTCCAGGTCGGCCGGGATGCGAGCCAGGTTGGCCTCGCTGCGAATGATCGCGAAGGAGTTGCGATAGATCTCCTGACCGTCGCGGATGTAATCAAGCATCAAGGGGGCTCCGTGAGCGGGCGGCGAGCAAAGTCGCGGCCGCTTCGATAGTAAGGTTGTGAGCGTGCAGCGCGCCGAAACCCGGCAGCGCTGCATCGCGAAAATAGAGATCGTAGTGACCGGGGCCGACCGCCAGCAGAGTCACCGCAGCCCGATGCGCGGCGGCGCAGGAACGCGGGCAGCCGGACAGGTGCACATCCATGGCGTGTGGCAACAGCGCAGCCAGCAGGCGGGCATCGTGTTTGGTGTCGGCCAGGCCTTTGCCGCAACCGTTGGCGCCGGTGCAGGCGATCAGGTGTGACAACGGATCTTCGGTCTGGGTCAGCAGGTTCAGCCTGCCCAGAGCATCGATCAATCGAACCGCATCCGCTTCCCGAACATTGGGCAGCAACAGGCTCTGCCAAGGGGTGAATCGCAGGCTGCCGTCGCCAAAGGTTCTGGCCAGTTGCGCAGCGCCACGCAGCATGTCGGGATCAAGACGACCGAGCGCTGGTGCGACACCGACATAGACCAGACCTGCCGTTTGCTGAGGGTGGATGTTGATGTGCAAACCCTCGGACCCGGCTTCGCGCTGCCAATCGGTGGCAATCTGGAGATTGATCCGCTGAGCGAGTTTTTCCAGGAACACCGGCACCGGACATTCATCCAGCAGATGACGCATTCGCGTCTGCTCCGGCCGGGCCAGATCGAGGAACAACTCCAGCACCGCCACTACCAGCGCATGTCCGTCCGCAAGCGCCACGGCAGCCAGCGGTCGGTCCGTCGGGCAACCCGCCAGGCCGAATGCCAACAGCGTATCGCCACGCTCTTCGAATGCCGACAACCACAGGTCATGGGGATGTTCGAGCATCGCCAGCGCTTCACCGCCATCCAGTTGCACGGCGAACTTGGCGCTCAGCCCATGGAAACGCGGATGACTTTGCAGGGTTTCGAGGATCTGACTGGCCAATGGACGGGTATCGAAACGCATCTGCCGATCGATACCGGCAGCCGGGCTGAGCATCAGGTTGCGCACATCATCGCCGGCAGTGGTGCGCGGCCCCAGACCGGCGGCCAGCAGGCTTTCAATCAGCGCTGCGGAATGCTCACCGATTCCACGAATCTGCAGATTGGCGCGGTTAGTCGCCTCAATCACGCCCCCGGCATATCGATCGGCCGCATCGGCCACCGCGTCAGCCTGATCAGCGGTAATCGTCCCGCCATCAAGCTTGATCCGACAGATCCCGCCATCCAGTGCCTGGACAATACGCAACAACCCCGGACAAGCCGAGGGGCGCAAGACGGATGAATTCGGCTGTTCGTTCAAGGTGTGACCGGTTGGCTGGACGTACGGGGCGGGCGAAAGGTCGCCATTATGCCTGCTTTGCCCGACATCATGAAAAGCCTCCCGGTCGGAATCAGCAATTGGATTACTGAAGTTCGGGCCGCAGCGGGCCGGAACCGTTCAGATCAGATATTGCTCGATTTTTGTGGATTGCTTTCTGAGTGCGGCTTCGACACTGGGCCGGCGCGCTTCAATGACTCGCGGGCTGATGACGACTCGTCGCGCCCGGATGTCCAGCTGGGTCATGGATTGTGAAATGTTCCAGAACAGATACTGAGAATTAAGGCTCGACTTGATGAATCGGACATGGGTAATGACCATTTCCATTTCGCCGTCAGCGTTGTAGCTGACGGGCACTATTTTGAGATCGAAGACCTTGTCACTGACACCTTTGATTTTTTGCAACAGGTCGACTTGTTTTTCCAGACTGGCGAGCCCGGCTTCGACACCTGCAACTTGCTCAGCGGGGAGAATACCGTTTGCCAGGTTCGACCAAGCCTGTTGAACACTTCCCGAAAAGTTCGGCTTGACGTATTCAAAACCAGGCTGATCACGATTCCAGCCGTGTGACCACAAAACATCGGCGTAATAGTCAATCCAGCGCCCCGGCCTGGTTTCGCTGTTATAAATCTTGTCTGCCTGCTCCAGCGCCAACAGGTTACAACTCAATGCAAATTGGTAGTCCTCGGCACCCAGCCCTTCTATTCCCGTCAGCAGAATATTACCGAACAGTGTGGCCTGATATTTTGAATCTGTTAATACTTTCATACCTTCCATTCCCTTATGCGCAATTCGCGCTTACTCCATCGATTGATTTAGCAATACAACAAGTTACAACCACACTAACAAAACTTCTTTTTAAAAAAACACCGATTCAACAACATTAAATTTCAAAATTCCGAAAGAGGCTTGCGACAATCGAACCGCGTCAGCTTATTGAAGCCGCGCTATCATGCCGTCCGTGTAGAGCGTGAACATTCGGATAAGGAACGGCATGACACCCTGGCTGACAGTTGTAGGTATCGGTGAAGACGGCTTCAAGGGTCTGGGCAAGAATGCCCGGCGCGCCCTGATGGACGCCTCGCGGATTGTCGGCGGCCAACGCCAGCTGGATCTGTTGCCAGTGTGCATCCGTGGCGAGCGCCAGTTGTGGCCGAGCCCGTTTTCGCTGGCTCCGGTTCTCGAGCGTCGCGGCGAAGCCGTGTGCGTGCTGGCCAGCGGTGATCCGATGTTTTTCGGCGTCGGTGCGAGTCTGGCGCGGCAAGTGCCGGGGGCCGAGATGCTGGTGCTACCGGCGCCATCCTCGTGCTCGCTGGCAGCGGCCCGACTGGGCTGGCCGTTGCAAGACGTCAGCGTGCTTTCGCTGGTAGCCCGCCCGCTTGCGACCCTCAATAGTCAGTTGTCCAGCGGCGTGCGCCTGTTGCTGCTGAGCAATGACGGACAAAGTCCGGCGGCTGTTGCAGCATTGCTGCGTGAGCGCGGATTCGGCGCCAGTCGCCTGAGCGTCCTGGAACATCTGAGCGGCAGCGCCGAGCGCCGGATCGACGGCACCGCCAACGACTGGAACGATCCGCTCATTGCCGACCTCAACGTGATCGCCATCGAGTGCCTCGCCGATCCGCAGACACCGCGCCTGTCGCGCCTCGCCGGCTTGCCGGATTCGGCCTTCCAGCATGACGGCCAACTGACCAAACGCGACGTGCGCGCGATCACCCTCGCCCGCCTCGCCCCGACACCGGGCGAATTGCTGTGGGATGTCGGCGCGGGCAGCGGTTCGATCGGCATCGAGTGGATGCGCGCTCACCCGAGTTGCCGCGCGCTCGCCATCGAAGCCGACGATGGTCGCCAGCAACTGATCGAACTCAACCGCGATACCTTGGGCGTTCCCGGCCTGCAATTGATTCGCGGCAGCGCCCCGCAGGCGCTAGCCGGACTGGAGCGCCCGGACGCGATTTTCATCGGCGGCGGCGTGACCCGCGAAGGCGTGCTCGACACCTGCTGGGAACAACTCAAACCCGGTGGGCGACTGGTCGCCAACGCCGTGACCCTGCAAAGCGAAATGACCTTGATGAGCTGGCGTGAACGCCACGGCGGCGAGCTGACTCGCATCCACATCGCTCAAGCCCAGCCGCTCGGCGAGTTCGATACCTGGCGCCAGGCCCTGCCGATCACCCTGCTCGATCTGGTCAAACCCCTCGATGCGTGACGAAACCGCCGAACAACCCGCCCCCCTGCGCAGCGGCCTGACTACCGGCAGCTGCGCCACGGCCACCAGCCTCGCGGCTGCCCGCCTGCTGCTCGGCGGAGCGGTAGCGGACGTCGTGCAGATCGTACTGCCCAAGGGCAAGCAGGTGCAGATGCGCCTGGAGTTCTGTCGGCTGACCGAGAACGGTGCCGAAGCCGGGACGATCAAAGATGCGGGCGATGATCCGGACGTGACTCACGGCGCCCTGCTCTACTCCCGCGTGCAACTGATCGACGAGCCGGGCATCCGCTTCATCGCCGGCAAAGGCGTCGGCACCGTCACCCGCCCGGGGCTGGTGCTGGGCGTCGGCGAACCCGCGATCAACCCGGTGCCACGCAAGATGATCAGCGATCACCTGACCCTGCTCGCCGAGGAAACCGGCTATCGCGGCGGCTTCGAGGTGACGGTCAATGTCGAGGGCGGCGAGGCCCTGGCGCTGAAAACCATGAACCCGCGTCTGGGCATTCTCGGCGGCCTGTCGATCCTCGGCACCAGCGGCATCGTCCGGCCGTTTTCCTGCGCGGCGTACATCGCCTCGATCCATCAAGGCATCGACGTGGCGAAAACCAACGGCTACCTGCACATCGCCGCCTGCACCGGCAACGCCAGCGAAGACACCATGCGCCGGGTCTACAACCTGCCGGAAATTGCCCTGATCGAAATGGGCGACTTCGTCGGCGCCGTGCTCAAGCACCTGCGCAAAGTACCGGTGGATAAACTCAGCCTGTGCGGCGGCTTCGGCAAGATCAGCAAATTGGCGGCCGGGCACATGGATCTGCACTCGCGCCATTCGAGCATCGACCTGCCGCAACTGGCCGAATGGGCGGCGGCGATTGGTGCTGACGATGCGTTGCAGCTAGCCATTCGCGGGGCGAACACCAGTCAGCAGGCGTTGGCGATGGCCAGTGCGGCGGGTGTTGCGCTGGGCGATGAGGTCTGCCGCCATGCTCTGGAATTTGCCCGCAGCGTGGTGCCGGCGCAGGTGCAGGTCGAGGTGTTTGCGATTGATCGTCAGGGCGGCATCGTCGGCCATGCGGGGGCTTTTGTATGAAACGGATTCTGTTGCTGGGCGGCGTGACTGAAGCGTTGGCCATCGCGCGCACCTTGGGGCCGGAACACATTTACAGCCTGGCCGGGGTGGGCCGGGTGCCGACCGATCTGACGTGTCAGGTGCGCGTCGGCGGCTACGGCGGAGCGGAAGGTCTGGCGCAGTTCATTCGCGACGAAGGCATCACGCTTTTGCTCGACGCCACCCATCCGTACGCCGCGCAAATCGGCCACAACGCCGCCACCGCTGCGCAACTCACCGGCATCCCCTGCTGGGCCCTGCGTCGCCCGGCGTGGCAACCGCAACCGGGCGATGACTGGCGCGAAGTCGCCGACTGGGCCGAACTGATCACGGCCCTCAAACCCTTCCGCCGCCCACTGTTCACCCTTGGCCGCGAACCGCTGCAACACCTCGACGAAATCCCCGCGCATCAGTTCTGGACCCTGCGCGCCCTCGACGTCTACCCCGGCAACGAACGCTGCGAAGTCATCGGCGCCCGGGGACCGTTTCTGCTGGAGGATGAACGGGCGCTGTTCGAACGCCGGCAGATCGACGTGCTGATCAGCAAGAACAGCGGCAGCACCGCGACTGAGCCGAAACTGGACGTGGCGCGGGAGCTTGGGGTGCCGGTGATGGTGTTGAAGCGACCGGTGTTGGCGGGGGTTGATCGGGAGTTTTGGACGCTTCAAGAAACACTTGTTGAATTGGAGACAATCAATTCCTGAGGCAAGATCCACGGCTTGCATGATAAGTAACCTATTTGTTACCTTCAGGGCCGACTGTGATCACACTCGAAGAATATCTACAAGAAAACGATTCAAGCCCGTTTGGCCGTTGGATCTCCACTTTGAGCGTGCCGGCAGCAGCGAGGGTTTCGAAAGCCTTGGCACGGTTGGAAGCGGGCAACACCTCCAACATCAAATGGTTCGATGGTCTCGGCGAATACAAAATAAACTGGGGTCCTGGCTATAGAATTTATCTGATACAAGAGGGAAAACGACTGATCATCTTGTTCGGTGGAGGAGATAAATCCACACAGAGACAGGACATCAAACAGGTGAAAGCACTGATAGCCGAATTTCGAATTCGAAAAAAAGCTGAACAGAACCAGAGGTAATTTGATGGCGCTCACTCGAAGCTACAAAATTTCAATTTCAGAGCGTGCACAACGTGATCCCGAATTTGCCCAGGCATTACTGGACGAAGCCGCAACGCTTTTTCTGAATGGCGAGCCAGAAGTTGCCAGGATAATTTTGCGCGACCTCGTCAATGCAACTGTCGGATTCGAAGAGCTTGCAAGGGAAACTGAAAAGCCCAGCAAAAGCCTGCATCGAATGTTGTCCGCCAAAGGCAACCCGAGCATGGACAATCTGGCGAAAATTTTTTCGGTAATCCGAGCTACGCTGGGAGTAGACATGGAGGTTCACGCGGTACCAGTGAACTGAGCGATTGGTTGATGAGATCGCTGCGACACCAAACCGCACGGCGCTTTTTTACTTATCGGCCCTGATCAGGCTAAATAGCCGCGCCTGATCGCCCACCCTACGGATCTGTCCCATGAACCGACACCGGCTCGCATTTGCCTGGATCGCCTGCTTTGCAGTGCTGTTCAACATGCTCGCCATGCCGTTGACGGGAGCGATGGCGCAGGCGGCGCAGACGCCGGCCGAGCAGTTGCTGTGGAGCAGTTTCTGCACCGGCAGCGGGACGAAGATGGTGGCGATCGACATCGGCAGCCTCGATCAGAAAGCGCCGCAGAGCGGTGACAATCATTCGACCATGCAGCATTGCTGGTGCTGCTCCGGATCGGCGCCGGTGGTGGCGTTGCCGGGGCATTCGCCGCAGCTGTATTTCGCCCAATACGAAAGCAATCGCAGCGTGGCGCCCGCCTTGCTGCAAACCCCGACACCGCGCCAGCAATGGCCGAGCCTCAATCCCCGCGCGTCCCCTCTGGTTTGATTTGTTCCCGCATTTGACCTGCGTTTCAAATCGTTCTGGAGAACTGCCATGTTGAACAAATTCATCGTCATCGCTGCGCTGTTGCTGCCGGCGTGCTTCGCCCATGCCCACGAATACAAGGCCGGCGAGCTGGAAATTGCCCACCCGTGGTCGCAGGAACTGCCGCCGAACGCGCCGACCGTTGCCGCGTATTTCATCATTCACAACGCCGGCAAGACGGCTGACCGCCTGCTCAGCGTCGACTCGCCGATAGCCCCGACGGCCGAACTGCACGAGCACGTGATGCAGGGCGACCTGATGAAGATGCAACAGGTGCCGAACGTGACCATCCCGGCCGGCGGAAACGTGACCTTCGCGCCGATGGCCTATCACGTGATGCTGATGAATCCGACCGACCGCAGCCTGCTGACCGACGGCAAGCGCTTCCCGCTGACGATGCACTTCGAAAAGGCCGGTGACGTGACCGTCGAAGTCGCCGTGCAGAAGAAGCCGCCGGAAGCCACGCAAGCCCACGCGCACGCCCAGTAACCGTTCCGGCAGACTCCGCCCATGCGCCCCCTGAGCGCCAGGCCCTCCCTGCAACGCCGTCAGACTGAACACCTGACCTGCGGCAGCTGGATCGCCCTGTTCGCCATGTTGATGATCTTCATCGGCCCGCTGATTTCCCAGTCGATGCCGATGGATCAGCACGCCTCGACCTCCATGCCGATGAGCATGGACATGTCGATGGACATGGCGGGCATGGATCATTCCGCGCATGAAACAAACCCCTCGGCCGAACACTGCCCACCGCAATCCTCGCACCACGTGCTGTGGGAAAAATGCGGCTATTGCAGCCTGCTGTTCAATTGCCCGGCGCTGACCGGCGGCGGCAGCTTCGCCACTTTCAGCATTCCGCTCGTCAACACTTTCCCCCCACCCTCCCCGCGTCTGGGCCATGCCCGGCAGACCTTCTTCCCCGGCGCCCGCAGCCGCGCCCCGCCCGTCGCAGCGTAAACCCCCACCTCTGATTGCACACGGTTGAGAAGACAGCTTCAGGCTGCCGGCCGTGTCGTTTACGACTGTTTGATGGAAATTGTCATGTCCAGGTTTTCTGCTGTCCCACGCCCGGTTTCTGCCCCGGCGTCCTTTGCCCTGAACGAATCGCGCGTTCGTTTCAGGCACGCGACCGCCGTCCTTTGCGGCGTCCTGCTGTCCCCGCTGGTCCACGCCGACGAACATGCCGGCCACGCTGACGAACTGAGCCCGACGGTGATCACTGCCATCGCCCCGAGCTCGCCGCTGACCATCGTCACCAACCCGAAAGACCCGCGCCAACCGGTGCCGGCCAGCGACGGCGGCGACTACCTGAAGACCATTCCCGGCTTCGCCCTGGTGCGCAATGGCGGCACCAACGGTGATCCGGTGCTGCGCGGCATGTTCGGTTCGCGCCTGAACATCCTCACCAACGGCAGCATGATGCTCGGCGCCTGCCCCGGCCGGATGGATGCGCCGACCTCGTACATCTCGCCCGAGACCTATGACAAGCTCACCGTGATCAAAGGCCCGCAAACCGTGCTCTACGGACCGGGCGCGTCGGCCGGCACGATCCTGTTCGACCGCGAGCCGGAACGCTTCGGCGAACTCGGCACCCGCGTGAACGCCAGCGTGCTGGCCGGCTCCCACGGACGCTTCGACAAAGTGGTCGATGCGGCGGCCGGCGGTTCGCTGGGCTACGTGCGAGTGATCGGCAACACCGCGCACTCCGACGACTACCGCGACGGCAACAACGACATCGTTGCCTCGCGCTATGACAAGTGGAACGGCGACGTGGCGCTGGGCTGGACCCCGGACGCCGACACCCTGATCGAACTCACCGCCGGCAAGGGCGACGGCGAAGCGCGCTACGCCGGGCGCGGCATGGACGGCTCGCAATTCCTGCGCGAAAGCCTCGGTCTGCGCGTCGAGAAATCCAACATCACCGACGTGCTGGAGAAGCTCGAAGCGCAGGTCTACTACAACTACGCCGACCACGTGATGGACAACTACACCCTGCGCACGCCGTCCGGCACCGGGATGATGGCCGGTCCCATGGCGTCCAACGTCGACCGCCGCACCCTCGGCGCACGGATCAAGGCCACTTGGCGCTGGGCCGATATCCAGCTGATCACCGGCCTCGATGCGCAGACCAACGAACACCGTCAGCGCAGCGGCATGGGCATCGATACCTACAAGGATCAGCCATACACCAAGGACGCCGACTTCCATAACTACGGTGTGTTCAGCGAAATGACCTGGTACGCCGCCGACCGTGACCGGCTGATCACCGGCGCCCGTGTCGACCGTGCCTCGGCCAAGGATTTCCGGCAGACCACCGGCTCGGGAATGATGTCGCGCCCGAATCCGACTGCCGGCGATACCCGCGCCGACACCCTGCCAAGCGGCTTCGTGCGTTACGAGCATGACCTGGCCGACAGCCCGACCACGCTCTACGCTGGCCTCGGCCACGCGCAACGGTTCCCGGATTACTGGGAGCTGTTCTCGCCCAAGTCCGGACCGGCCGGCTCGGTCAATGCATTCGATTCGATCAAACCGGAAAAAACCACCCAGCTCGACTTCGGTGTGAACTACAAGGATGCCGACCTCGAAGCCTGGGCCTCGGGCTACATCGGTGTGGTGCGCGACTACATCCTGTTCGACTACACCCCGACAATGATGGGCATGAGCACCTCCCGCGCCGAAAACATCGACGCGCGGATCATGGGCGGAGAACTCGGTGCCGCTTACAAACTCAACGACAACTGGAAAGCCGATGCGACCCTGGCCTACGCCTGGGGCAAGAACAGCAGCGACGGCAAAGCCTTGCCGCAGATGCCGCCGCTGGATGCACGTTTCGGCCTGACCTACAGCGAAGACAACTGGAGCGCCGGCGCACTGTGGAGGGTGGTTGCCGCGCAAAACCGTATCGACCAGAACAAGGGCAACGTGGTCGGCAAGGATTACGACAAGAGTTCGGGCTTCGGCGTGTTCTCGCTCAACGGTGCCTACCGGATCAACAAAAACTGGAAGGTCAGTACCGGCGTCGACAACCTGTTCGGCAAGGCTTACGCCGAACACCTGAACCTGGCGGGCAACGCCGGGTTCGGCTACCCGGCCAACGACCCGCAAGCCATCAATGAACCGGGGCGCACGCTCTGGACCAAGGTGGACATGAGTTTCTAACCCTTCCCCCTGTGGGAGCGAGCTTGCTCGCGAAGGCGGTGTATCAGGCGGCATTTATGTTGGATGTGCCGCCCCCTTCGCGAGCAAGCTCACTCCCACAAGGGTTGCAGAACAACTAGAAGATCCAAGCCAAGCGGAGCACTCGTGATGAAACAGCCCAAACCGAATTTCTACAACCTGGCCTGGCGTTGGCATTTTTATGCCGGATTGTTCGTCGCCCCATTCATGGTGATGCTGGCCCTGACCGGCATCATTTACCTGTTCAAGCCGCAGCTCGATTCACTGATGTACAGCAGCCTGCTGAACGTCCCCGCCGGGCATCACACCGTGCCGGCCGATGACTTGCTGCAAAAGGTCAAAAGCGCTTATCCACAGGGCCAGGTCACCCAGTACCTGCCGCCAGTGAACGCCGAGCGCAGCGCGCAGTTTGTCGTGGCCAATGCCGGCCATGAGCTGAACGTGTTCGTCGATCCCTACCACGGCGACGTCCTCGGCGAGCAGGATGCCAAGCAGAACCTGCAAGCCATCGCCCGGGCGATTCACGGCGAACTGATGATCGGCACCGTCGGTGACCGGCTGATCGAAATGGCCGCCGGCTGGGGCGTGGTGCTGGTGGTGTCCGGGGTTTTCCTGTGGTGGCCGCGAGGTCAGGCGGCCGGAATACTGTGGCCGCGCCTGAACAGTCGCGGCCGCGTGCTGTGGCGTGACCTGCATGCCGTTACCGGATTCTGGGGCGCGGCCTTGCTGCTGGTGATGCTGCTCAGCGGCATGACCTGGACCGGCTTCTGGGGCAAACAGTACGCCCAGGTGTGGAACGTGTTCCCGGCGGCGATGTGGGACAACGTACCGACCTCCGACGTCGAGGCCGGCAGCCTAAACAACGCCGCGCGCCAGACCGTACCCTGGGCGATGGAAAACACTCCGATGCCGATGTCCGGCGACCATGCCGAACACATGGCCCACGGAGGCATGCAACACGGGCCCGCCGCGCCGACCATCCGCCTGCAGGACGTGCAGAACATCGCCGTTGAGCGCAAGGTCGAGCCGGGCTACAGCATCACAATGCCGACCACCACCACCGGCGTGTTCACCATCGCGGTGTTCGCCGATGACCCGCGCAACGATGCCACCCTGCACGTCGATCAGTACACCGGCAAGGTGTTGGCCGATGTACGCTTCGAGCAGTACGGCGCTGTTGCCCGCGCTACCGAAATCGGCGTGATGCTCCACGAAGGCAAGATGTTCGGCACCTTCAACCAGATCATCGTGCTGCTGATCTGCCTGATGATTCTGCTCAGCGCCGTCAGTGGCGTGGTGATCTGGTGGAAGCGCCGGCCACAGGGCAAGTTCGGCGTACCGCCGCTGCGCCACGATCTGCCGAAGTGGAAAACCGGCGTGGCGATCATGCTCGCGCTGGCGCTGGTGTTTCCGCTGGTGGGGGCTTCGCTGGTGGTGGTGTGGTTGCTGGATCGGCTGCTGCTGTCTCGACTCGGCCGGCAACCCGAATCAGCCTCGACTTCCTCCTGAAACAGGCGAAGTGCGCGGTGCGTGATCGCGCACTTCACCCTGCAGGAGGTCAATTCGGTCCCTCCTCGTGAACCGAGTCCTGCGTGTCATCGCTGTCGCTCTGCGGCAGCACCACAATGAAGCACGCCCTCGCACCACACCCTGCCGTTCGTCCCTTCCTGGTGCGCCAGCATCACGCGCAACCGCTCTAAACCGACATTTCCCTGCCCGATCCCGACCGGGCACAGCCCTTGCAAAACAGCCTTCAGTCGTTCGCATCTGCCAACCATAAAAAACTTTAACGTTCATGGAGATCGCACAATGAAGCGTCGCAGTTTGATCAAGGCTTTCACACTCACGGCATCCATTGCCGCGATGGGCATGACCTGGACCGTACAGGCCGCCGAGACCATCAAGGTCGGGATTCTGCATTCGTTGTCCGGCACCATGGCGATCTCCGAAACGTCGCTCAAGGACATGGCGTTGATGACCATCGACGAGATCAACGCCAAGGGTGGGGTGAACGGCAAGATGCTCGAACCGGTGGTGGTCGACCCGGCGTCGAATTGGCCGCTGTTCGCAGAAAAGGGCCGCCAGTTGCTGACCCAGGACAAGGTGGCGGTGGTGTTCGGCTGCTGGACCTCGGTGTCGCGAAAATCGGTGCTGCCAGTGTTCGAAGAACTCAACGGCCTGCTGTTCTACCCGGTGCAATATGAAGGCGAAGAGATGTCGCCGAACGTGTTCTACACCGGCGCCGCGCCAAACCAGCAAGCGATTCCGGCGGTTGAATACCTGATGAGCGAAGAAGGCGGCAGCGCCAAGCGCTACTTCCTGCTCGGCACCGACTACGTCTACCCGCGCACCACCAACAAGATCCTGCGTTCGTTCCTGCATTCCAAAGGCGTCGCGGACAAAGACATCGAAGAGGTCTACACCCCGTTCGGCCACAGCGACTATCAAACCATCGTTGCCAACATCAAAAAATTCTCGGCCGGCGGCAAGACCGCTGTGATCTCGACCGTGAATGGCGACTCCAACGTGCCGTTCTACAAAGAACTGGCGAACCAGGGCCTGAAGGCCACCGACGTACCGGTGGTGGCGTTCTCGGTGGGTGAAGAAGAACTGCGCGGCATCGACACCAAACCACTGGTGGGCAACCTCGCGGCGTGGAACTACTTCGAGTCGGTGGAGAACCCGGTGAACAAGAAGTTCGTCGATGACTGGAAAGCCTATGCGAAGAAACACAACCTGCCAGGCGCCGACAAAGCGGTGACCAACGACCCGATGGAAGCCACTTACGTCGGCATCCACATGTGGGCGCAGGCGGCCGAGAAAGCCAAATCCACTGACGTCGACAAGGTCCGCGAAGCCCTCGGCGGCCAGACCTTCGCCGCGCCGTCCGGCTACACGCTGACCCTGGACAAGACCAATCACCACTTGCACAAACCGGTGATGATCGGCGAGATCCAGAGCGACGGTCAGTTCAACGTGGTGTGGCAGACCGAGGGGCCGATCCGTGCGCAGCCTTGGAGCCCGTTCATTCCGGGTAATGACAAGAAGCCGGAGTATGCGGTGAAGAGCAACTGAGTTAACCCGCTCAACCTGATCGTTCCCACGCTCTGCGTGGGAATGCAGCCGGGGACGCTCTGCGTCCCAAGAGCGGACGCGGAGCGTCCGTTGAGGCATTCCCACGCAAAGCGTGGGAACGATCAATACAGGAACGCCCGTTATGCCCACTGCCCTTTACCGTTTGATCCTGGCCCTCGCACTTTTGCTGCCGATGGCCGCCCACGCCGGTGATGCGGAAGACTTCGTCGCCGCCAACCCGACGCAACAGGCCAAACTGCTGGAAGCCTGGGCCGCGCAGCCCGATCCGGCCCGTGTCGAATTGATCAACGCTCTGCAACAAGGCGAGCTGACCGTCGACGGCCAACCCAAGACCCTGCGCCTGAACAATCGCCTGCGGGGTCTTATCGACACCGCACTGGCCAGCCACCAATTGCTCGCCGCCGACGCCAAAACCCGTCTGACTGCCGCGCAGCAATTGCAGAAAAGCGCCAAACCGGCGCAGCTGAAATTCCTCGACCAGCAACTGGCTGGCGAACAAGACGAAAGCGTCCACGCCGCCCTGAGCCTGGCGCTGGCCAACCTGCAACTGGTCGACACCGACCCTGCGGTGCGCCTCGCAGCCGTGCGTCTGCTCGGTGAAACCGGCGACCCGCTGGCCCGCACCCGCCTCGAAGGCCTGCTCGAACCCGGCGTCGAAACCGACGCGAATGTGCGCACCGCCGCCGAAACCAGCCTCGCCCAAGTCAAACGCAAACTGCTGGTTGGCGAACTGCTCGGTCAAGCGTTCAGCGGCATGTCCCTCGGTTCGATTCTGTTGCTCGCGGCACTCGGTCTGGCGATCACTTTCGGTCTGCTTGGCGTGATCAACATGGCCCACGGCGAAATGCTGATGCTCGGCGCCTACTCGACCTACGTCGTGCAGTTGATGTTCCAGCGCTACGCACCGCAGGCCATCGAGTTCTATCCGCTGATCGCGCTGCCGGTGGCGTTCTTCGTCACCGCCGCCATCGGCATGGCCCTGGAGCGTACGGTGATTCGTCACCTTTACGGTCGCCCGTTGGAAACCCTGCTCGCCACCTGGGGCATCAGCCTGATGCTGATTCAACTGGTGCGTCTGGTGTTCGGTGCACAGAACGTTGAGGTGGCGAACCCGGCGTGGCTGTCCGGCGGGATTCAGGTGTTGCCGAATCTGGTGCTGCCGTACAACCGCATCGTGATCATCGCCTTCGCCCTGTTTGTGGTGGTGCTGACCTGGCTGCTGCTGAACAAGACCCGCCTCGGTCTGAACGTGCGCGCCGTCACCCAGAATCGCAACATGGCCGCCTGCTGCGGTGTGCCCACCGGGCGTGTCGACATGCTCGCCTTCGGCCTCGGCTCGGGCATTGCCGGGCTCGGTGGCGTGGCCCTTAGCCAGATCGGCAACGTCGGCCCGGACCTCGGCCAGAGCTACATCATCGACTCGTTCTTGGTGGTGGTGCTCGGCGGTGTCGGCCAACTGGCCGGCAGCGTGTTCGCCGCGTTCGGCCTGGGCATCGCCAACAAGATTCTCGAACCGCAGATCGGTGCGGTGCTCGGCAAAATCCTGATCCTCGCGCTGATCATTCTGTTCATCCAGAAACGTCCGCAAGGCCTCTTCGCACTGAAAGGACGGGTGATCGACTGATGAACCAGCCTCTACTAGTCACGGCCACACAAAAGGCCGGACCCAAAGTAACCCTCGCTGTCGGTGCCGTTGTTCTCGCGCTACTGATCGCCCTGCCGCTGCTGTCGCTGCTGCCGACGGACAGTGCGCTGCATGTCTCGGCTTACACCCTGACGCTGGTCGGCAAGATTCTCTGCTACGCCATCGTCGCCCTGGCACTGGATCTGGTCTGGGGTTACGCAGGTCTGCTGTCGCTGGGCCACGGTCTGTTCTTCGCCCTTGGCGGTTATGCGATGGGCATGTACCTGATGCGTCAGGCTGCCGGTGATGGCCTGCCGGCGTTCATGACATTTCTGTCGTGGACCGAATTGCCGTGGTACTGGAGCGGCACCGGCAACTTCCTCTGGGCAATGTGCCTGGTGGTGTTGGCACCGGGACTGCTGGCGCTGGTGTTCGGGTTTTTCGCCTTCCGCTCGCGGATCAAGGGCGTGTATTTCTCGATCATGACCCAGGCCCTGACCTTCGCCGGGATGCTGCTGTTTTTCCGCAACGAGACCGGGTTCGGCGGCAACAACGGCTTCACCAATTTCCGCACGATCCTCGGTTTCGGCATCACCGAACCCGGCACTCGCGCGGTGCTGTTTCTGGCGACGGTGCTGTTGCTGGTGGCGAGCCTGTTCATCGGCTGGCGTCTGGCGCGCAGCAAGTTCGGCCGGGTGCTGACCGCGCTGCGTGATGCGGAAAATCGCCTGATGTTCTGCGGCTACGATCCGCGCGGTTTCAAGCTGTTCGTCTGGGTCTTGAGCGCGGTGTTGTGTGGTCTGGCCGGTGCGTTGTACGTGCCGCAGGTGGGGATCATCAACCCGAGCGAAATGTCGCCGACCAACTCGATCGAAGCTGCTGTGTGGGTGGCCCTTGGCGGGCGCGGCACGCTGATCGGCCCGCTGCTCGGCGCCGGCGTGATCAACGGCATGAAGAGCTGGTTCACCGTGGCCTTTCCCGAATACTGGCTGTTCTTCCTCGGCGCGCTGTTCATCGTCGTGACGTTGTACCTGCCCAAAGGCGTGATCGGTCTGCTGAAGAAACGAGGTGAATCATGAGAGTCACGGCGAGCGCTGAATTCATGCTGGAACCGGCCTTTTTCCCGGTGGAGCCCAACAAGGACGAAGGCACCAGCCGCGACTCGATCGGCCTCGGGCAACGCGTCGGTCCGGGCCTCGACACCCGTCACGGCACGATCCTGACCCTGGAAGACATCAGCGTCAGCTTCGATGGCTTCCGGGCGCTGAACAATCTGAACCTGTACATCGGCGTCGGCGAACTGCGCTGCATCATCGGCCCCAACGGCGCGGGCAAGACCACGCTGATGGACGTCATCACCGGCAAGACCCGCCCGAGCCACGGCAAGGCCTGGTTCGGCGAAACCCTCGACCTGACGCAGATGAGCGAAGTGCAGATCGCCCAGGCCGGCATCGGTCGCAAGTTCCAGAAACCGACGGTGTTCGAAGCCTTGAGCGTGTTCGAGAACCTGGAGCTGGCGCAGAAGACCGACAAGTCGGTGTGGGCCAGCCTGCGGGCGAAGTTGAGCGGCGAGCAGAAAGACCGGATCAGCGAAGTGCTCGACACCATTCGCCTGACCTCCTCGGTCAATCGTCCGGCGGGGCTGCTGTCCCACGGGCAGAAACAGTTTCTGGAGATCGGCATGCTGCTGATGCAGGACCCGCAATTGCTGCTGCTCGATGAACCGGTGGCGGGCATGACCGACGCCGAAACCGAGTTCACCGCCGAGCTGTTCAAGTCGCTCGCGGGCAAGCATTCGCTGATGGTGGTGGAACACGACATGGGCTTCGTCGGCTCGATCGCCGACCACGTCACCGTGTTGCATCAGGGCAGCGTGCTGGCTGAAGGATCACTGGAACAGGTGCAGGACAACGAGCGCGTGATCGAAGTCTATCTCGGCCGCTGAAACTGCAAACACCTTTCCAATGTGGGAGCGGGCTTGCTCGCGAATGCGGTGTGTCATTCAAAGTTGATGGTGACTGATCTACCGCATTCGCGAGCAAGCCCGCTCCCACAGGGGGGATTTGAGGAGAATTTGAACATGCTGCAAGTCGACAAGCTGCACCAGTACTACGGCGGTAGCCACATCCTGCGCGGCCTGAGCTTCGACGTGAAAGTCGGCGAAGTGACCTGCCTGCTCGGGCGCAACGGCGTGGGCAAGACCACGTTGCTCAAATGCCTGATGGGCCTGCTGCCGGCCAAGGAAGGCGCGGTGAACTGGGAAGGCCAACCGATCACCACGTACAAGCCGCATCAACGGGTGCACGCCGGGATCGCCTACGTGCCCCAGGGCCGGGAAATCTTCGGCCGGCTGACCGTGGAAGAGAACCTGCTGATGGGCCTGTCGCGTTTTCCCGGCAGCGAAGCCAAAGAGGTTCCCGCGTTTATCTACGAGCTGTTCCCGGTGCTGCTGCAAATGAAACAGCGGCGCGGTGGCGACCTGTCCGGCGGTCAGCAACAGCAACTCGCGATTGGCCGCGCGCTGGCCAGCCGTCCACGGCTGCTAATCCTCGACGAGCCAACCGAAGGCATCCAGCCGTCGGTGATCAAGGAAATCGGCGCGGTGATCAAGAAGCTCGCCGCCCGTGGCGACATGGCGATTCTGCTGGTGGAGCAGTTTTACGATTTCGCCGCCGAACTGGCCGATCAGTATCTGGTGATGTCCCGGGGCGAGATCGTGCAGCAGGGCCGTGGCGAAAATATGGAAGCCGAAGGTGTGCGCGGGCTGGTGACTATTTGAGGTTACGGTCTAATCTGTAGCGTCCTAACGATAATCAGAAAACATGAACTTACCTGTTGCGACTGCCCTGTTTACCCCGAGCTGGCATGCCGAACTGGAGCTGGCCTACGCCCGCTTCGGCGCTTGCACGCGGCCGACCCGACGCCGGCACCTCGGCCCGTTGCGGGTGCAAAAGCATCTGTACGCCGAAGGGCCCGAGGTCTGCCAGCACATCATCGTCCACCCGCCGGGCGGGATTGCCGGCGGTGACCGGCTCGACATCAGCGCCCGCGTCGAACAAGGCGCCTGGGCACAGATCACCAGCCCCGGCGCCGCCAAATGGTATCGCGCGGCGGGGCCCGCTTATCAGTCGCTGAACCTGCATGTTGCCGATGGCGCGACACTGGAATGGCTGCCTCAGGAGACCATCGTCTACAGCGCCGCCCAGGCAGAACTCGCGACCTCGATCGAGCTTGAAGGCGATGCGCGACTGTTCTACTGGGACGTGGTGGCCCTCGGGCGTCCGGCCAGTGGCGAGCGCTTCGATCTTGGGCACTTTCAGGCGCATCTGGATATTCGCCGCGATGGCCGGTTGCTGTGGCATGAGCGCCAGCGCATCGTCGGTAATGACGGATTGCTGGATTCGCCGATCGGACTGGATGGCAATCCGGTGTTTGCGACGTTGTTGGTCACCGGTGAAATAGACGCCGAACTGCTGGAGCGCTGCCGCTCGCTGGGCCACGACGTGCGCGGGGATCTGACGCAATTACCCGGTCTTTTGGTCGCCCGTTGCCTGGCCAGTGAAGCGTTGCTGGCGCGTGGATGGCTGATCGATCTGTGGCGACTGCTCAGGCCTGCGCTGCTTGGCCGCGAAGCCCTGTCCCCCCGAATCTGGAATACCTGAAACATGCTTTTCTGTGGGAGCGAGCTTGCTCGCGAAAGCGTTGCATCAGTCACCTCAAATGCTGAGTGTGACGACGTCTTCGCGAGCAAGCTCGCTCCCACAGGGATCTGTGCCGACAGTCCCGACCTTTTCAATCTGCCCAAATGGATTTCTACGATGGACCTGACCCCACGCGAAAAAGACAAGCTGCTGATCTTCACCGCCGGCCTCGTTGCCGAGCGGCGACTGGCCCGTGGCGTGAAGCTCAACTACCCGGAAGCCATGGCCTACATTTCGGCGGCGCTGCTCGAAGGCGCTCGTGACGGCCAGACCGTGGCCGAGTTGATGCACTACGGCACCACTCTGCTGACCCGCGATCAAGTGATGGAAGGCATCCCGGAAATGATCCCGGAGATCCAGGTCGAAGCGACGTTTCCCGACGGCACCAAACTGGTCACCGTCCACCAACCGATCGTCTGAGGCCGCGCCATGACTTACACCATCCGCGATGCCCTGCACGCCGACCTGCCGGCGATCCGCGACATCTACAACGACGCCGTGCTCAACACCACGGCGATCTGGAACGAATCCCCGGTCGATCTCGGCAACCGTCAAGCGTGGTTCAGCGCCCGTCAGGCTCAGGGTTACCCGATCCTGGTGATCGTCGACGCCGACAACACCACCCTCGGCTACGCTTCGTTCGGTGACTGGCGGCCGTTCGACGGTTTCCGCCACACGGTCGAGCACTCGGTCTACGTGCGCAGCGACCAGCGCGGCAACGGCCTCGGCCCGCTACTGATGACCGCGCTGATCGAACGCGCGAAAACCTGCGACAAGCACGTCATGGTCGCCGCCATCGAAAGCGGCAACGCCGCGTCGATTCGTCTGCACGAGCGCGCCGGTTTCATCACCACCGGGCAGATGCCGCAAGTCGGCACCAAGTTCGGCCGCTGGCTCGACCTGACCTTCATGCAACTGACCCTCAATCCTGGCGCGGAGCCGCCGCCCGCCCACAAGGAGTGACACCGATGAACCCCGCCCAACTGCGACGCGTCAATGCGGAAAGTTTTGCGCACTATCGTCAGGGCCTGATCGACCTGCTGCTCGACGCCGTGGGTTATGGCGCCAGCGTCGGCTTCATGGCCGACCTCGATGCCGCGCAGGCCCGCGCTTATTTCGACGATGTGCAGGACAACCTGAACAAGGGCAACGTCTTGCTGTGGGTGGTGGTCAAGGACGAACAGGTACAGGCCAGCGTCCAGTTGAGCCTGTGCCAGAAGGCCAACGGCCTGAACCGCGCCGAGGTGCAGAAGCTGCTGGTGCGCGAACACGCCCGGCGGCGCGGCCTCGGCCAGCAGTTGATGCAAGCGCTGGAACTGACGGCCCGCCAGTACAAGCGCGGCATGCTTTACCTCGACACCGAGGCCGGCTCCCCCGCCGAAGATTTCTACAAGGCCCTGGGTTACACCCGCGCCGGGGAAATCCCCGATTACGCCTGCGACCCGAACGGCACCTATCGCCCGACGGCCCTCTACTACAAAGTCCTGCAAGGAGCGAACTGATGATTCCCGGCGAATACCAGATCCAGCCCGGCGACATTGAACTCAACGTCGGTCGCCGCACGATCAGCCTGAAAGTGGCGAACAGCGGCGACCGGCCGATCCAGGTCGGCTCGCACTACCATTTTTTCGAAACCAACGACGCTCTGACATTCGACCGCGCCGCCAGCCGTGGCATGCGCCTGAACATCCCGGCGGGCACGGCGGTGCGCTTCGAACCGGGCCAGAGCCGCGAGGTAGAACTGGTGGATTACGCCGGGCACCGGCGGGTGTTCGGATTTGCCGGGCGGGTCATGGGTGACCTCTGAATTTATACCGTTTGCGCAGGCCCCTTCGCGAGCAAGCTCGCTCCCACAGGTGATCGCATTTCCCTCTGTGGGAGCGAGCTTGCTCGCGAATCTGTGAGCGAAGCGAACAGTCTCAAAAACAATTGAATCTCAAGGCATGCGCATGAAAATCTCGAGACAAGCCTACGCCGACATGTTCGGCCCCACCGTCGGCGACAAGGTGCGCCTGGCCGACACCGAGCTGTGGATCGAGGTCGAACAGGACTTCACCACCTACGGCGAAGAAGTGAAATTCGGCGGCGGCAAAGTCATCCGCGACGGCCAGGGCCAGAGCCAGTTGCTGGCGGCCGAAGTGGTCGACACCGTCATCACCAACGCGTTGATCATCGACCACTGGGGCATCGTCAAGGCTGACGTCGGCCTCAAGGACGGGCGCATCGCCGCGATCGGCAAGGCCGGCAACCCGGACGTGCAGCCCGGCGTGACCATCGCCATCGGCGCCAGTAGCGAAGTGATCGCCGGCGAAGGCATGATCCTCACCGCCGGCGGCATCGACACCCACATCCACTTCATCTGCCCGCAGCAGATCGAAGAAGCGCTGATGAGCGGCGTCACTACCATGATCGGCGGCGGCACCGGGCCGGCCACCGGCACCAACGCCACCACTTGCACTTCGGGTCCTTGGCACCTGGCGCGAATGCTTCAGGCAGCGGATGCATTCCCGATGAACATCGGCCTCACCGGCAAGGGCAACGCCAGCCTGCCGGAGCCGTTGATCGAACAGGTCAAGGCCGGCGCCATCGGCCTCAAGCTGCACGAAGACTGGGGCACCACTCCAGCGAGCATCGACAATTGCCTGAGCGTCGCCGACCAGTACGACGTGCAAGTGGCGATCCACACCGACACCCTCAACGAGTCCGGTTTCGTCGAAACCACCCTCGGCGCGTTCAAGGGCCGGACCATCCACACCTATCACACCGAAGGTGCCGGTGGCGGCCATGCGCCGGACATCATCAAGGCCTGCGGTTTCGCCAACGTGCTGCCGAGTTCGACCAACCCGACCCGGCCGTTCACCCGCAACACCATCGACGAACACCTCGACATGCTGATGGTCTGCCACCACCTCGACCCGAGCATTGCCGAAGACGTGGCGTTCGCCGAAAGCCGTATCCGCCGCGAAACGATTGCCGCCGAAGACATCCTCCACGACCTCGGCGCGTTCTCGATGATCAGTTCCGACAGCCAGGCCATGGGCCGCGTCGGTGAAGTCATCACGCGCACCTGGCAGACCGCCGACAAGATGAAAAAACAGCGCGGCCCGCTTGCGCAAGACGGCGAAGGCAACGACAACTTCCGCGCCAAGCGCTACATCGCCAAGTACACGATCAACCCGGCGATCACCCACGGCATCAGCCATGAAGTGGGTTCGGTGGAAGTCGGCAAATGGGCCGATCTGGTGCTGTGGCGCCCGGCATTCTTCGGCGTGAAACCGACGCTGATCCTCAAGGGCGGCGCCATCGCCGCCAGCCTGATGGGCGACGCCAACGCGTCGATCCCGACCCCGCAACCGGTGCACTACCGCCCGATGTTCGCCAGTTACGGCGGCTCGCTGCACGCCACCAGCCTGACCTTCATCAGCCAGGCGGCGCAGGCGTCGGGACTGCCCGAGGCGTTGGGCCTGAAGAAGAAAATCGCCGTGGTCAAAGGTTGCCGCGACGTGCAGAAAACCGACCTGATCCATAACGACTATCTGCCGAACATCGACGTCGACCCGCAGACCTATCAGGTCAAGGCCGACGGCGTATTGCTCTGGTGTGAACCGGCCGAAACCCTGCCGATGGCGCAGCGTTACTTTCTTTTCTAGTTTCGCCGCCAAACGATAAAAGGCCTCAGACCGCACATGACGCGTGGGCTGAGGCCTTTTTCGTGATTGCCGCTTGTCTGGCCGTGACGAGGATTTACGGGAGTCGTGTGATTCTCGCAATAAGGTCTACGCTTCGAAACGCACGCTGCACATTCTGTTCGGGTAAACCTTCATGCGTCTTTGCGAATTCATCGAAACCCATGTTGATGTGATCGTCGGTGAATGGGAAAAATTCGCCCAGACCATCACCCCCGCAGCCGACTTTCTCGACGGTCCGGCCCTGCGCGACCACGCCCGTTCGATTCTGTTGGCGGCCGCCCGCGACATGAGCAAACCCCAGACACCCCGCGAACAGATGGCCAAGGCCAAGGGCGAAGGCCCGGAGAAAACCCCGAGCCTGGACAAGGCCGGTGCCAGCCACGGTGAACTGCGCCACACGGTAGGCTTCGACCTGGTTCAGATGACGTCCGAGTTTCGCCATTTGCGTGCCTGCGTGATCCGGCTCTGGATCAACCATCTGAAATCACCGGACATGACAGCTTTCCAGGACATGATCCGTTTCAACGAGGCCATCGACGAAGCGCTAGCCGAATCGACGGCCGCCTACGCGGAACAGGTGAACCGCTCACGGGACATTTTCCTCGCGATTCTCGGTCATGACCTGCGCGCGCCGTTGCAGGCGGTGAGCATGTCGACGGAAATGCTGATGCGTAAAACCCGCCTGGAAGGCGACGCATTGCTCTGTGCACAGAACATCCGGCAGGGTGCGCGGCATATGGCTGCGATGGTCAGTGATCTACTGGAGCTGGTCCGCAGCCGTCTGGGCAAAAGCCTGCCGATCGAACCGGTGCCGATGGATCTGGCCGACATTGCGCGGGCGGCGATTGCCGAAGCCTGCGCCGGCAACCCGCAAAGCGATCCAACCTTGAAAATCGAAGGTGACACACGGGGAGTCTGGGACGGGGGCCGACTGGCGCAACTGCTGCAGAATCTGATCGGCAACGCCTTGCAGCACGGGACGAACGCGCAAGATGTGCGGGTGACCCTGCAGGGGGAATCCGACACCGTACGCCTGACCGTACACAACCATGGTGAACCGATTCCGGAAGACGCCATCGGTACGATTTTCGATCCGCTGGTACGCAGCGCCGACGAAGAACTCGGCCAGCCGTCGACCAGCCTCGGTCTGGGTCTGTTTATCGTCAAGGAAGTGGTGACCGCCCACGGCGGAACGATCGAAGTCAGTTCAAGCGAGGCGGACGGAACGCTGTTCAGCGTGACGCTGCCCAGACGAGTTTGAAATGCTACTCGACTACCAGACGGGCAAGGCGCTGACGGAGCATCCGGTTTTCGGCCCGCAGCTCCTTCACTTCTTCCAACAGGTCCAGCGCCAGGGCGACGCCTTCCCATTCCAGGTCAAGGTCGCGCCGCAGCTTGGCGGCGCGTTTGGCCAGGGCCAGTTCGTAGTCGGTGAAGCGCCATTCCCGGGGCTGCGCGCCCTGAGGTTCGAGGATGCCGTGTTCGACGATTTCGATCACGTAGACGTCCGACAGGTCGGCCGCCTCACACAATTCTGCCATGTCCAGTTGAACGATCAGGGGGCTGCTCATGATGGGCTACTCCGTCGTCAGTATCAGAAGTTCTCTCGCGGGTTGAAGGCGGCCTTCTTCGCCAGTTCCTGCCACAGCGCCTTGACGTCATCGCCGTTGGCTTTCGGCATCACGGCCTTGAGCTGGACGAACAGATAACCGCGCTCGCCGGCCTTGTTCTGCAGACCGTGGCCCTTGGCGCGCATGCGCTGGCCGTTCTGGCTGCCGGCCGGAACCTTGAGGTTGATCTTGCCGGTGAGGGTCGGCACGGCCACTTCGGCGCCCAGCGCCAGCTCCCACGGTGCCAACGGCAAGGTGATGATCAGGTTTTCGCCTTCAACGTCAAATTTCGGGTGCGGCGCGAAACGAATGGTCAGGTACAGATCGCCATTGGCGCCGCCACCGATGCCCGGTGCGCCCTGGCCCTTGAGGCGAATGCGCTCGCCGTCGGTCACGCCCGCCGGGATCTTCACGTTCAGGCTCTTGCTGGTGTTGCTGACGTGCTGGCCCGAGCCGTTGTATTGCGGCACCTGGAAGCTGATCTTTTTCGATTCGTTCGAAAGCGTCTCTTCCAGAAAGATCGGCAGTTCCAGTTCCACGTCTTGCCCTCGCCGTCCGGCGCTGCGGGATTGCCGGCCAGCGCCGCCACCGAAACCGGGGCCGCGATTGCCGAAGATCGAACTGAAGAAGTCCGAGAAGTCGCCGGTGTCGCCACCGCCGCCGAAACCGCCACGGCTCTGCCAGCCCGGCGGGCCCTGGAACGGCTGCCCGTGCTGGCCGTAGCGGCGCAGGTCGTCGTATTCGGCGCGTTTGTCGGCGCTTTTAAGCGCTTCATAGGCTTCCGAGGCGTCCTTGAACTTGGCCTCGGCGTCCTTTTCCTTGCTGACATCGGGGTGGTATTTGCGCGCCAGCTTGCGATAGGCAGCCTTGATTGCCTTGTCGTCAGCCGTCGGCTCCACGCCGAGTATCTTGTAATAGTCTTTGAAGTCCATCGAAGGAATCACCATCCGTTAACGATTTCGCGCCGTTGCCAGCATGCGCCGATTCGCGCGTGCCGGGTTGACCGATCTCAAGGTTGTGACCGGGTGGCGCAGCAGAAGTTTATCGGCAGTGGACAGCGGTTCTTGCGACCGCCGGTGTGTATGCCGGCCCATGCCAGCAAGTTTGGGGCAAAGCGCCGACTTTCAAGCAAGCTTAGTCGCTAAATAGCAGATGACCGGCCTTCGAATCTGTCGCGCACTGACATACACTGCGCGGCCGTTTTTTTGACCGGAACCGAAAGACCATGAAAGACGCCTCTCCAGCCCGTGCCTGCGGCATCGACTTCGGCACGTCCAACTCCACTGTCGGCTGGCTGCGCCCCGGCGTGGAAACGATGATCGCGCTGGAAGACGACAAGATCACCCTGCCGTCGGTGGTCTTTTTCAATATCGAGGAACGCCGCCCGGTTTACGGCCGTCTGGCGCTGCACGAGTACCTGGAAGGCTACGAAGGCCGGCTGATGCGCTCGCTCAAGAGCCTGCTCGGTTCCAAACTGATCAAGCACGATACCAGCGTCCTCGGCACGGCGATGCCGTTCAAGGACTTGCTCGGGCTGTTCATCGGCCAGCTCAAGAGCCGCGCCGAAACTGCCGCCGGTCGTGAGTTCGAGCAGGTGGTACTGGGCCGTCCGGTGTTCTTCGTCGACGACGATCCGCTGGCCGACCAGGAAGCCGAAGACACCCTGGTGGAAGTGGCGCGCAAGCTCGGCTTCAAGGACGTTTCGTTCCAGTACGAGCCGATTGCCGCGGCCTTCGACTATGAGTCGACCATCGAAAAGGAAGAGCTGGTACTGATCGTCGACATCGGCGGTGGTACGTCGGACTTCTCGCTGGTGCGTCTGTCGCCCGAGCGTCGCGGTGTGGATAACCGTCACGACGACATCCTCGCCACCGGCGGCGTGCACATCGGCGGAACCGACTTCGACAAGCAACTGAGTCTGCAAGGCCTGATGCCGCTGTTCGGCTACGGCAGCCGCATGAAAAGCGGCGCGTTCATGCCGACCAGCCACCACATGAACCTGGCGACCTGGCACACCATCAACTCGGTGTACTCGCAGAAATCGACCCTGGCCTTGGGCAGCATGCGCTACGACATCGAAGACACCGGCGGCATCGACCGTCTGTTCAAGCTGATCGAACAGCGAGCCGGGCACTGGCTGGCGATGGAAGTGGAAGAAACCAAGATCCAGCTGACTCACAACGACAGCCGCCATGTGGCGCTGGATCGCATCGAGCCTGGCCTGAGCGTTGAATTGACCCGGGCACTGTTCGAGTCGGCCATCGAATCGCAGCTCGAGCGCGTGCGCGGCAGCGTCACCCAGTTGCTGGCAGACGCCAACGTGGCGGTCGGTCAGGTCGATACGGTGTTCTTCACCGGCGGTTCCAGCGGTATTCCGGCGCTGCGCAATAGCGTCTCGGCGATGCTGCCGAACGCGCGGCATGTGGAAGGGAATATCTTTGGCAGCATTGGTAGCGGTCTGGCGATTGAAGCCATGAAACGTTACGGCTCAGTAAACTGATCCAGTTTCTGCGGCGCTGCCAATCGCGAGCAAGCTCGCTCCCACAGGATCAAATTGAACCTGTGGGAGCGAGCTTGCTCGCGAAAGGGCCGGTTCAGACGCTACAAGGCCTGGATCAAACCATCCCGCCCAGCTTCAACTCACTCTTCAGATACGCGTAATAGATCGGCCCCGCCACCACTCCCGGCAGGCCGAACGCGGCCTCGAACACCAGCATTGCCAGCAGCAACTCCCAGGACTTGGCACTGATCTGCCCGCCGACGATGCGCGCGTTGAGAAAGTATTCCAGCTTGTGGATAAAGATCAGGTAACCCAGCGCCGCAATCGCCACCCAGATCGACAGCGACAGGCCGACGATGGTGATCAGCGTGTTCGACATCAGGTTGCCGATCACCGGCAACAGACCGAGCAGGAAGGTCAGCACGATCAGGGTCTTGGTCAGCGGCAGCTTGATGCCGAACAGCGGCAGGATCACCGCAAGGAAGATCCCGGTGAAGAAGGTGTTGAGCAGGGAAATCTTGATCTGCGCGAACACGATGTTGCGAAACGCCTGAACCAGCAGGTGCAGGCGATCGAACAGTGCGGCCGCCAGCGGTTTGCGCTTGGTGACGTCCGGCACGCGCTGCAAGGCGATGATCGCGCCCAGCACCATGCCGATCAGCAGCGTCACGAACATGTGCGCCGCGTCCTTGCCCACCAGTTGCAGGTCGGCCAGGTGTTTGCTCATCCAGTCGCCGATGGCCACCCGGAATTCGGCAGCGCTGGCCGGCAGGTAGGCGTCGATGAACGGCGGCAACTGCCCGCGCGCACGGTCGACCACGCCCATGAATTTGTCGAGGGAAGCGCCGGGGTTTTCCGCTTCATGCAGCAGGAAACTGATGGCGCCGGCGAAGATCAGCGTCAGCACACTCACCACCAGCGTGCCCAGCAGCGCCACCGCCAGCCAGCGCGCACGCCGGCCCTCGATCAGTCGTTGCAGCTGCGGGGTGAGCATGTTGACCAGTTCGAACACCAGCAGACCGGCCAACAGACTGGGCAACAGACGCAGCGGCAGCACCAGCAGCAAACCGCCGAAAATGGTGATGCAACTGACCCAGAACACAACATGACGCTCAGAAAACGTTGGCATACAGCCTCAAAACGAACGGCGTAAAAGGATTGGCAGTCTGCCAGCGATCCGAGGTGAGCACTAGGGATATGCAGGGTTTGAGATTGCCGGATCCCTGACCGGCCTCTTCGCGAGCAAGCTCGCTCCCACAGTTGTACTGCGTTGCTCACAAATCCGGTGTGGGAGCGAGCTTGCTCGCGAAAGGGCCAGCACACTCACCACAAAGTTCCGGCGCTTATTTTTTCTTCAGGCAATCACTCATGAACGTCTTGCGCGCATCGCCGGTCAGGGCCTTGGTGGCCGCATCGGCATTGCAGGTTTTCATTTTCTGTTGCTGCGGGGTCAGGGCCTTGGCGTCGTTGGCTGCCGGGGCAGCCTTGAGGCAGGTGCTCATGAAGGCTTTGCGCTCGTCGCCCTTGAGGCTCTTGGCCGTGGCGTCGGCGTTGCAGGTGGTCATCTTGTTCTGTTGCGCCGTGGCGGCGAAACCCTGGGAACACAGCAGCAGACCGATCATCAACAAAGGGACACGCAACATCTTCATGGAGTTTTCTCCTTGGCGCCGCCTCGATGGAGGTGGCCTCTGCTGGAGTGTAGTCAAAGCTTGTTACACCTTCCTAGCCTCAAGATGGCTGCGCCGGTATTGCTCCGGGGTACATCCGGCCTGGCGCGCAAACATGGCGATGAACGCCGAACCACTGCTGTAACCGAGATCGAAGGCAATTTCCTGCACGCTACGCGCCGACTCCAGCGCCTCAATGGCCGCGAGATACCGCAGGCGCTGACGCCACTCGCCGAAACTCATCCCCAGCTCCCGCACGAACTGCCGGGCCAGCGTGCGCTCGTTGACATGCACCTGCGCCGCCCAGTACGCCAGCGGTTGATTGTTGCCGGGCTCGGCCTGCAGGGTTTCGAGAATGGTCAGCAAACCGGGGCTGCTGGCGTAAGGCAAATAGCATTGATGAACCGGGGCCTGGCGCAATTGATCCACCAGCACCTGGGCCAGGCGCTGGTCGGCTTCGAACGCCGGGATCTTCACATCACGGGCGGCGAAGTCCTTGAGGATCGCCTTGAGAATGTCGCTGATCGCCAGGGTGCAGGCCTGCGCCGGCAAATCGGAACAGACCTCCGGCGCCAGGCACACCGCCCGATAATTGACCGGCTGATGGCTGTAGAAACTGTGCTCGACTTGCGGTGGCACCCACACCGCGTATTGCGGCGGCGACATGAAGCGACTGCCGTCGACATCCATATGCAACACGCCGTGGGCCGCGTACTCCAGCGTGCCCCACGGATGGCGGTGGGGCGCGGCGTATTCGTGGGCGTTGAAGTCGGCGTAGCGGAAGTACACCGCCGACGGCAATTCGCTGAAATCCAGCAGATCGATGTGTTTACTGTTCATGCTGTCCGGAATCAGGGGCGGGTTGTCCGGTTCGCAGTATAGGCCTGCATCCAGACAGGGGATAATCACCGTTCATCAACGTACTGGTTTCTCCTCCCATGCAATACGCGTTTCCCCTGCTGGCGATTTTCATCTGGGCCGGCAATACCGTGATCAACAAGCTCGCGGTCGGTGCGATCTTCCCCGCCGAGATCGGCTTCTATCGCTGGCTGCTCGCCGGCCTGCTGTTCACGCCGTTCATGCTCAAAAAGGTGATCGCGCACTGGCCGCAGATCCGCCCGAACCTGGGCAAGATCTTCATCCTCGGCGTACTCGGCATGGCGGTCTATCAGAGCCTGGCCTACTTCGCGGCGACCATGACCAGCGCCACCAACATGGGCATCATCCTGTCCCTGATGCCGTTGATGTCGCTGGCCATGGCAATCATCAGCCTCGGCCAGCGCCTGACCGCCGGCGCGTTGGTCGGTGCGGTGCTGTCGTTCGCTGGTGTGCTGGTGGTGGTGTCGTCCGGCAGCCTCGGCGCATTGCTGCAACACGGGGTGAACCTGGGTGACGCAATGATGCTGATCGCCACCCTCGCCTACGCGATCTACAGCACATTGCTGAAAAAATGGCAGCTGCGCCTGCCGCCGCTGGTATTGCTGTATTTGCAGGTGCTGGTGGCGGTGGTGGTGCTGTTTCCGCTGTACGCGACTTCACCGAAAACCGGCCTGACCCTGCAGAACATTCCACTGGTGCTGTACGCGTGCCTGCTGGCCTCGATGCTCGCGCCGCTGGCGTGGATGCAGGCCGTACAGCGTTTGGGCCCGAGCCGCACCACGCTGTTCTTCAACCTGCTGCCGTTGATCACCGCGCTGATTGCAGCGGTGGTGCTGAAGGAACAACTGGCGATGTACCACCTGGTCGGTGGTTTGCTGACGCTGGGCGGGGTGATTCTTTCCGAGCGCTGGACGACGGTGCTCAGCCGCAAACTCAGCGTCGCCTGATCTGGCCTCTTCGCGAGCAAGCTCGCTCCCACAGGGGAACGCATTCCAAATGTGGGAGCGAGCTTGCTCGCGAAGAACGATACCTCGGTCTAACGTTTAAACCCCGGCGGCTTTCAACCGCGCCGCATGCTCGACAAACAGCCGCACCGGATCTGCGCCTTTGCCGACCAGTCCCAGCGACTGGTTGACGATGTCGAAGTGATCCATCGGGTAGTCATCACCGATGACCGTACCGAGGTGCGAGCTGTAGCGTCCGACCATGCCGTCGCACTGCCCCGGCTCGCGCACGAAGGTTTTGGCGAACAACCGGCAACTGCGGTTGGTGCCGTCGAACAGGTTGCCACCGCGATCGGTCTTGCCCGGCTGCAAAGTGCCGGACCACGAGTAATAACGCACCCCGTTGACCTCTTCCGGCCCGTGCCCGCCCCAGGTTTGCGGCAGGCCCTGTGGATAACGCTGGTTGAACAGCGCCACGCCTTCAGTGGTCAGGGAATGGTGCGAAGCGTGGATATCCACCGGCAGTTTCGGCCCGTGGTAACCGGTTTCCAGCAGCGCCATCAGCCAGCCGACAAAACGCAACAGCGCTTCCAGAATGCGGCCCTTGGCGCTGTTCGCCGGATAGTGTTTCGCCAGATAGTCAGCCAGTTCCGAACCGTGATTGGGCCCGGCCACCGACGTGACTGAAGCCACCAGATCCGGACGCTTGGCCGCCGCGTAACGTGCCGTCAGCGAGCCTTGGCTATGGCCAAACAGATTGACCTTGGCCGCACCGGTCTCGCGCAGGATTTCATCGATGCGCGTCAGCAACTGCTCCCCACGCACTTCGGTGGAATTGAGAGGCGACACCTGCACCGCAATCACTGTCGCACCACCCCGGCGCAACGCTTTGATGATCCCGTACCAGTACGGGTACAGCACCAGACGGATGAAACCGAGCATTCCCGGCACCAGCACCAGTGGATAACGTGTGGCCGAATCTTGCGACATGGGCAAACATCCTTGTGGTCGGAGAGTGGATGCAGGGCGTGCAAAACGCCCGCCAAGCATCCGCTTCGATGATGACAACTCCACGACCAGCCTACTTCAGCCCTACCACTCCCGCCACAATCAGCCCCACCGACAGCAACTTCACCAGCGTCAGGCTCTCGCCCAGCAGGGCGAAACCGAGAAACACCGTGCCGAGCGAGCCGATGGCGGTCCAGATCGGATAGGCGATGCTCACCGGCAACTCGCGCATCGCCAGGGTCAGGAAGTACACCCCGCCCACCGCCGCTACCACGGTGATCAACGACGGCCAGAGCCGGGTGAAACCTTCGGCGTACTTCATGCCCATGGCGAAGGTGACCTCGAACCCCGCCGCGATCAGCAGAAACAGCCAGGCCACCTAGAACTCCCGGGCCAGGTCGAGCAGGCGCTGCTCGGCCTCGGCCACCGACACCGCGAAGGTGCGCTCGGCGGATTCCTCGCCCTCGGCGGCGACCACCGTGACGTCGTTGATGCCGATGAACCCCAGTGCCGTGCGCAGCCACGGATCGGCGTGATTCAGCGCCTCCAGCTCGCCGCCCGGGCCGAATCCGAAACCGCCGCGACTGGTCACGATCAGCGCCTTCTTGCCGCGCAACAGCGGCGTGTACTGGGCAATGCCGTTGTCCAGGGTGTGGTCGAACGTCAGGCCCAGACGCACGATCTGATCGACCCAGGCCTTGAGGCCGCTGGGCACGTTGAAGTTGTACATCGGCGTGGAAATCAGCAGCAGGTCGTGATCGAACAGCTCGCCCACCAGTTGATCGCTGAGCGCCAGATCCGCCTGCATTGTCAGCGGCCGCGCTTCAGGCTCCGGGTAAAACGCCGCTGCGACAAACGCTTCGTTCACTGCCGGAATCAACGCCCGCCCGACTTCACGGCGAGTAACCTGAGCCTGTGGATGTCGGACTTGCCAGGCGCTGAGAAAACTTTCCGCCAGGCGCCGCGAATGGGAGCGTTCACCGCGTGGGCTGGCATGGATCGCAAGAATCTTGCTCATCTGAATCTCCTTGGGACTAGACTTGAGTGACTGTGTGGCGCCAGATTGCAGGCATCACTTCATCGCCTCAAATGAGCAAAAATCAGTCTGGATGAATTTATTTCATCCATGGAGTTTTCATGTTTGCTGCCTTGCCCCTGACCGCCCTGCGCGCGTTCGAATCCGCCTCGCGCCTGTTGAGTTTCAAGGCCGCCGCCGAAGAACTGGCGGTGACGCCGACGGCGATTTCCCATCAGATACGCTCGCTGGAGGACTGGCTCGGCGTGGCGCTGTTCGAACGCCTGCCGCGTCAGGTGCGCCTGACCGAGGGTGGCGAGCGACTGTTTCGCAGCTTGCACGGCGCATTTCTGGAAGTGGCGCAAAGCGTCGACACCCTGCGCCCGCAACGCAGCGGCAGCAGCCTGACGCTGTCGACCACCGCCGCGTTCGCCGCGCTGTGGCTGGTGCCACGTCTGGGACGGTTTTACGCAAAACACCCGAACATCAATGTGCGTCTGGACACCCATTGCGAAGTGATCGACCTGCATCAGGACGCCAGCGTCGATCTGGTGCTGCGCTACAGCCTCGACGATTACCCGAACCTCTACGGGCTATGCCTGTTCGATGAATCGTTCGGCGTGTACGGCTCACCGGAACAGGTGGCGCTGGCCGCCCGTCGCACCCCGGCGCTGATCAGCGTGCGCTGGCATAACTCGAAACTGTACGCCCACGGCTGGGAAGCCTGGTGCGCGCAGTCAGGCGAGAACTGGTTGAATCAGCATCCGGCCGTCCGCGAATACGACGAAGAGCATTACGCGCTGCAAGCGGCCATCGCCGGGCAAGGGCTGGTGCTGGCGAGCAACATTCTGGTGTCGGAGAGCGTCGCCAGCGGTCTGCTGATGCCGTACAAGGGCGAGGTACAGGTTGATGGCGCCGGTTACAGCGCGCTTTGCGTACCGGGCCGTGAGCGGCATCCACCGGTGAAGGCGTTTTTTGCCTGGCTTCGCGAAGAAGCAGAACTGTCCGGGCATGCTCCGCGCTGAAATCCGATAAAACTTTTTGCAGCGCTCATCACTCACAACCAGGTAGCGATCACGTCAGCAGAACGTGGCGTAAACCGGATTAGCCTCCAGGAGACTGAAATGAGTGACCTGCATTTGTCTGATGTTCAAACCCTGCGCGAGCGTGCACGACAACACGTCGAAAACGGCGCGGTGACCGAAAGCTACAGCGCCAATCGAGAAGAAGTGCTGCGTCTGCTCAATGAATCGCTGGCCACTGAACTGGTCTGCGTCTTGCGCTACAAGCGCCACTACTTCATGGCCAACGGATTGAAAGCCAACGTCGCCGCCGACGAGTTTCTCGAGCACGCCATTCAGGAAGCTGAACACGCCGATCGCCTGGCCGAGCGGATCGTGCAACTGGGCGGTGAGCCCGAGTTCAACCCGGACTTGCTGTCGAAGATGTCCCACGCGCAATACGTGGCCGGCAACACCTTGAAGGAAATGGTCTACGAAGACCTGGTGGCCGAGCGGATCGCCATCGACAGCTACCGAGAGATCATCCAGTACATCGGGGAAAAGGATCCGACAACACGCCGGATCTTCGAAGACATCCTGGCTCAGGAAGAAGAGCATGCGGATGACATGGCGGATATTCTGAAAGACCTCTAATCCCCGCTAACCCCGCTGACTGATCGTTCCCACGCTCTGCGTGGGAATGCCGCCATGGACGCTCTGCGTCCGCTGTTGGGACGCGGAGCGTCCCGGGATGCATTCCCACGCGGAGCGTGGGAACGATCTGAGTTGCAGCGATTACTTGGTGGGTTTGACGGTCACCGGTGCCTTGCCCGCCTTCATCTGCTCCAGCAACGGCGCGCACTGGTTCGGCTCGCCGCCACTCGGCGCCACCAGCGCCAGCAGCCCCGCCGCCGGCGCAGCGATCACACCCAGCGCCACCATCCCTGCCCCGCGCAACATCAGCGGTACAGCCTTGACCCCGGCATCAGGCTTGATGAACTTGCCACGCACGTACAGCGGCGAACGCAGGGAAATCAGACGCCAGCCCTTGGACTCCGGCGTCACCGTCAGATCCAGTTGCTCGGTGGCCATGTTCGCCGTGCCGTCGATGTAGATGATTGCGTTCTCGGTATCGAACACAAACAGCCGCGTGCTCGCCAGGCCGGTCTTGATGTCGAAGTCCGCCGCTGCGCAGTTGATCTTCACTTCCTTGTCGCCAAAGATCTTGCCGACCACGTAGTTGCCGACGTTGAGCCCTGCCAGTTCCATCAACTCGCGACTGATCGCGCCGTCGTTGATCAGCATCTTCAGGTTGCCGTTGGCGCCGCCCAGCAGCCTGGCCACCGAGTTGCCGCGACCGGCGATATCGGCATCACCGTTGAGCTCGCCGAAACTGGTCTTCATCGGTTCGAAGGTCGGGAACAGCTGTTTGAGCTTGAACTTGCGCGCGGTCAGTTTGGCCCTGCCTTCCAGCGGTTCGGTGCGACCGTTGAGCCGAATCTGCGCGTCGAGGTTGCCACCGGCCACGCCGAAGCGCAGCGGCTCCAGACTCAGCTCGCCGTCGTTGAGTTTGAGGTGGGTATAGAGGTCGGTGAACGGCAGTTCTTCGCTGTGGACGATGCGTTTGCCGGTGAATTCGACGTCGGCGTCCATGTCGCGCCAGCGCTCGGTCTTGAACTCTTCCACCGGCAGCACCCTGTCCGCCGGCTGCTTGCTCTCGCCACCACGAGCCTTCTGCTTGGCATTAGAGTCGGCACCGATCAGCGGCGCGAGGTCGGCGAACAACAGTTGATTGGACAGCAGCGCGCCACTCAGCTTCGGTCGTGGCTGGCTGGCGACGTAAGCCAGATCGCCATGGATGTCGCTGCTGCCGATCTTGCCGTTGAACTGCTCATAGCGAAATTGCGCACCGCCCGGCTCGTGCAGTTTGGCAATCAAGTGGCCGTCGGTGGCATAAGGCGGGGTGTCCGGCAGGGTCACGCCAGTCAACGGATACAGATTACCGAGGCTGGCGCCCGCCAGTTTCAGGCGCAGATCGAGGGCGCCGAGATTCAGCGGATCGGTCAGGGTGCCGGCGAGCTCGACGCTGGTATCGCCGATCTTTGCCTGGGCCTGCAACGGGAACGGTTTGCTCGCATCCTGCAGCGCCAGCAGGCCGCCGATCTTGCCCTGGCCGGCGAGTTTCTGGCCGTGGTACTGGCCGGTGACTTTCAGGCCGAAGGCATAATCCTGCGGTGCGCCGCCCTTGTCCTGAGCAGTTTTCGCGGTTTTGTCGCCGACGATGTCGCTGAACGGAATCGGCTTGCCCAGCGGATCGATCAGCAGGTCGAGGTTGGTCTTGAGGGTCTGGTCATCCAGGGTGACGTGGCCCTTGTCGAAGCCGATGGCGCCAATGTCGACCACCCAGTTCGAGGGCTCGGCATTCGGATCCTTGGGGTCGAACTTGAAGGTCCAGTTGGCTCGGCCGTCGGCCAGACGTTGCAATTGTGCGTTGGGTTCGGTGAGGTCGATGCGCGGGATCGTCACCCGTTGCGCCAGCAAGGCCAGCGGCGAGATGCGCAGCTCGACCTTCTTGAGGGTGACCATCTGCGGTTGCTTCGACCAATCCGGATTGCCCAGCGTCAGGTCTTCGGCCACCACATGCGGCCATGGCACCCAGGCGCGCCAGCCGCCCTCGTCGAGTTCGCGCCGCCAGACCACCGACAGGTTGCCGTTGATGGCGAACGGTCGGTGCAATTCTTCCGAGACTTTGGCGTTGAGCGGCGGTTTGATCCGGTTCCAGTCGAAAAACACGATGACCAACACCAGCACCGCCAGAAGCAGCACAAGGGTGGCGAAGGTCCAGGCGAAGATTTTACGGGTGCGCGTCATGCACAAAGCTCCTGAAGACGACTGCATCCATTGGCACGACGCAGCTGAAACGGCAGGCCATGATGGCCCTCATGAAATCTGTGACTGACAAACAGCCCGCAGGTTTAATCCAAAGCCCCAGCGAGGGGAAAAAACGGTCGTCATTCTGACCGATCGGTCGAATTGGCGTTACCGCCCCCGCACATTTGCGGGGCGCAAGTGGGTGGAAAATACCCACCGCAGTGCAAAACCGCCCGCCTGAAACGCCCGAGCTAGAGCCTCCCAATGGAACAATCAATTCTGTTGATTATTACCATTGTGTTTATGAACTTTTATATCGACTTATCGAGAGTAGCATTAGCTTCGTACCCACTTTATCGCCCTCCCAAGGAGCAACCCATCATGAAACGCCAACTTCTGTTCAGTCTTACCCTCTCGATGCTGGCCAGCACCGCTTTCGCTCTGCCAGCTGCCGATCAAGCGACTCCGCAAGTCAAAACCAGCCACTCGGTGTTCAGCCAGACCGTTGCTGCTGATGGCTCCGACCGCACTCCACAAGGCCAGACCCTGGCTGAAAACGGCCGCAACCGTCTGGAAGAAAAAGGTCTGGTTCAAGATGGCTATGACAAAACCCCTCAAGGTCAATTCGTAGCTGAAGGCGGCCGTGATCGCCTGGAAGAGAAAGGTCTGGTTCAAGACGGTTCGGATCGCACTCCACAAGGTCAAACCCTGGCATCTGACGGCGGCGACCGTACCCCACAAGGTCAGACTCTGGCTTCTGACGGCGGCGACCGCACTCCCCAAGGCCAGACCCTGGCATCGGACGGTGGTGACCGCACTCCACAAGGTCAAACTCTGGCCGAAGGTGGTGGTGACCGTGTGATCGAACGCAACAGCGCTTTGAGCTAAGCCCATGGCGGCCTGGAAAAAAAGCCCAATCCCCGGATTGGGCTTTTGACTTTTCAGCAGCCTGTATAAAGAAGTCGCGATTTCCCGCTTTCATCCCCCCCTGCCGTTCGACGCCGACAAAGCCTATTTGCTAGAGTGCGGCGCTTGTCTTGCCTAAGAAAACACCCTTGCGATGCTGCCCCGCGCCGAACAGAAACAACAGACCCGCAACGCCCTGATGGACGCTGCCCGCCACTTGATGGAAAGCGGCCGAGGATTCGGCAGCCTGAGCCTGCGTGAAGTGACGAAAACCGCCGGCATCGTGCCCACCGGTTTCTACCGGCATTTCGCCGATATGGACGAACTCGGCCTGGTACTGGTCAGCGAAGTCGGCCAGACCTTCCGCGAAACCATCCGCCTGGTGCGCCACAACGAATTCGTCATGGGCGGGATCATCGATGCGTCGGTGCGGATCTTCCTCGACGTGGTCAGCGCCAACCGTTCGCAATTCCTGTTTCTGGCCCGTGAGCAGTACGGTGGATCGTTGCCGGTGCGGCAGGCCATAGGCCGTTTGCGTGAAGACATCAGCTCCGACCTGGCGGCCGACCTGGCTTTGATGCCCAAGCTCCAGCACCTCAATTGCGAAGGCCTGAGCGTGATGGCCGACCTGATCGTCAAATCGGTGTTCGCCACCCTGCCGGACATCATCGATCCGCCCGCCGAAGCCCTGCCCGAGCATCTGACGCCCCAAGCGAAGATCACCCAGCAGTTGCGCTTTATCTTTATCGGGTTGAAGCATTGGCAAGGGCTCGGCAGTACCGAATAATTCCTCTCCAGCCCCAATACCCTGTGGGAGAGAGCTTGCTCGCGATAGCGGTGTGTCAGTCAACTCTATATGACTGGGCGGACGCCATCGCGAGCAAGCTCGCTCCCACACGAGCTCCTGTTTGGTGCATGTAAAAAACTTCATGCACCAAAACACCCCACAATCCTGCAACATCTTGAACATCCACTCGTCTCCGACAGGGTTTTCCTACGCCTCGTCCGGTTGGCAAGCCCCTTGCTCTAGCCTGAGCATTGTCCACTGCTGGAAGCTTTCCGATGCTGGTGATTCATCGCAGAATCGACCCCCAACCCGTCTGGGCCGCCGAGTTGCACCTGACCTTCGAAGCCAGGAGCAAAAGCCGCCTGCGCTGTTTCAGTGCCGAAGGCGAAGACGTCGGATTGTTTCTGGAGCGCGGTCAACCGCCGCTATATGACGGCGAATGCCTGCAAGCCGAAGATGGCCGGATCGTCCGGGTCTGCGCGCGCCCCGAACAACTGCTGCACGTCACCTGTGCCAACGCCTTTGAACTGACCCGCGCGGCCTATCACCTGGGCAACCGCCATGTTGCGCTGCAAGTCGGTGACGGCTGGTTGCGCCTGCTCGACGATTACGTGCTCAAGGCGATGCTCGAACAACTGGGTGCGCAGGTCGAATCGATCGAAGCGCCGTTCCAGCCGGAACACGGTGCCTACGGTGGCGGCCATCATCATTCGCGACACGGTGACGAAGACTTCAACTACGCGCCGAAACTCCATCAGTTCGGCGTCCGCTTGTGAACCCGGCCTGGGCGCTGCTGCGCCTGGCCAGTCCGCAATTGCCGATTGGCGGCTACAGCTATTCCCAGGGTCTGGAAATGGCTGTGGATAACGGCCGCGTCGACAGCCCGGACCGCGCCCGCCGCTGGATCAGCGATCAACTGCTGCTGAACCTCGCGCGGTTCGAGGCGCCCATGCTGCTCGCCCATTGCCAGGCCGCCGCGGACGAAAACTGGGAAGAATTGCGCAAGCTCTGCGAAAGCCATCGCGCCAGCCGCGAAACCCGCGAACTGCATCTGGAGAGCCGGCAGATGGGCTACTCGCTGCAGCAATTGCTCAACGGCCTGCCCGAACTCGATCAGCCCGCGCGGGCCTTTCTCGAACACTGCGCCGAGCCGCACCTGGCCTTGTGTTGGGCACTGGCGGCGCGCGCCTGGCAGATCAGCCCGCAGGACGCCCTCGCCGCCTGGCTGTGGAGCTGGCTGGAAAACCAGCTCGCGGTGCTGATGAAAACCCTGCCGCTGGGTCAGCAAGCCGCCCAGCGCCTGACCAGTGAACTGCTGCCGCTGTTGCAACAGGCCCAGCAGGACGCCACCCGAATCAATCCCGAACACCTCGGCAGCGCCGCGTTCGGTCTGTCCCTGGCGTGCATGGCCCATGAGCGCCAGTACAGCCGCCTGTTCCGTTCCTAGGGCCTTTTATCTGGAGAATCACATGAACACACAACCCCTGCGCGTCGGCATCGGCGGCCCGGTCGGTTCCGGCAAAACCGCGTTGACCCTGGCCCTGTGCCTGGCGCTGCGCGAGCGCTACAACCTGGCAGTGGTCACCAACGACATCTACACCCGCGAAGACGCCGACTTTCTGGTGCGCAACGAAGCGCTGGCACCGGAACGCATCATCGGCGTGGAAACCGGCGGCTGCCCGCACACGGCGATCCGCGAAGACGCCTCGATTAACCTCGAAGCGGTGGATCAACTGAACCGGCGTTTTCCGGGGCTGGACCTGATTCTGGTGGAGTCCGGTGGCGACAACCTGTCCGCCACCTTCAGCCCGGAACTGTCCGACCTGACCATCTACGTGATCGACGTTTCGGCCGGCGACAAGCTGCCGCGCAAGGGCGGGCCCGGCATTTGCAAATCCGACCTGCTGGTGATCAACAAGATCGACCTCGCGCCGCTGGTCGGCGCCTCGCTGGAGATGATGAACAGCGACACCCAACGCATGCGCAACGGCAAGCCGTTCGTGTTCAGCAACCAGAAAACCGGTCAGGGCCTGGAAGACATCATCACCTTCATCGAACGCCAGGGCCTGCTGACCGCAGCCTGATTCACTGATCAACAAGGAAGCTTATCCATGACACTCAAACGTATTCTCGGCGCCGTCGCGCTGCTGCTGACCCCGGCCCTGGCCTTCGCTCACCCCGGCCATGGCGACTCTGGCCTGGTGGCCGGCATCAGCCACCCGATCGGCGGCCTCGACCATTTGCTGGCGATGGTGGCCGTCGGTCTGTGGGCCGCGCAGCAGCAAGGCGCCGCGCGCTGGGCGCTGCCCTGCACCTTCGTCGGCACCATGCTGATCGGCGGCCTGCTCGGTTTTGAAGGGCTGGAATTGCCGGCGCTGGAAAGCGGGATTGCCGCCTCGGTGCTGGCGCTGGGTCTGGCGGTGGCGCTGGCCGTGCGTCCGCCGTTGGTGATGGCGGTGGCGGCGACGGCGTTGTTTGCGCTGTTCCATGGCGTGGCACATGGTCTGGAGTTGCCGGACATGTCGAGCCCTTGGGCGTATGCCGCCGGTTTCGTGGTCGCAACGGCTGCCCTGCATGCGGCGGGTTATGCGGTTGTGCGTTTTCTGCCTCAGGCGGCTGCGCCGTTGGTACGACTGGCCGGAGCGGCTTCAGCGGTGACGGGCGCGTGGTTGCTGGCCGGTTGAACTCTATCGACTGATCAGGCCTCTTCGCGAGCAAGCCCGCTCCCACAGTTGTTCTGTGTTGTTCACAAGTATTGTGTTCGGCGTGACCGTTGTGGGAGCGGGCTTGGTCCGGGCGGCGATCCGACGAAGGCGGACTGACAGACACCGCGTCTCATCACGCCGCCGCTCTGCTACCATGTCGCGCAATCGCCCCTGCCGTGACGACGTCCGCCCATGCCCCACGCTTCCCGCTCCACCTCCCTGCCTGAACTGACCGCCCTGTTCGGCGAAGTGCAACAGCACTTTCTGAACGTGATCGTGCCCCTCTGGCAAGGACCGGGCTGGAACGCCGACATGGCGTTGCCTTACGAGGCGCTGGCCGCCGCACATCAGCCACTGCCACCGCAGCGCTACCGGGCGATGGCCTGCGCACGGCAGCTGTACCTGTTTTCCAGCCTGATCGGGGTTGTGGATAACGCCGAAGTCCGCGCGGCCGCGCTGTTCCGTTCCCTGCAACGACACTTCCACGATGCCGAGCACGGCGGCTGGTTCTACAGCATCGATCCGCAGGGCAAACCGCTGGATCAGCGCAAGGACCTCTACACCCACGCCTTCATCCTGTTCGCTTGCGCGCATTACTGGGAAAAGTCTCGCGAACCGTTGGTGGAATCGACACTCAATGCCGCGCTGGAAGTCATCGGTCGGCGATTCGCAACGGGTGACGGCCTCTACGAAGCCTGCCTCGACCGCGACTGGATCACGCTGCAAACCGGCCCGCTGCAAAACCCGCTGATGCACCTGGCCGAAGCCTTCCTGGCCACGCTGGCCGTGCGCGAAGATCCCCAGACCCGGCAAGCGCTGAGCGAGTTATGCACAGCCATGCACAAGCGCTTCATCGAACCGCAACAGGGCGTGTTGATGGAGAAGCCACTGGGGGCTGTGGATAACTGGTTTGAGCCGGGGCATCAGTTTGAATGGTATTTCCTGCTCGAATCCTCGCCGCTGCTGCGCGGGTCGAAGCTGCACGCGGCACTGGATCGCGCGTTTGCCTTCACCGAACAGCGCGGCGTCGAGGCCGACACCGGTGCGGTGTGGGCCATGCTTGATCCGCAAGGACACGGGAAAGATTCGACCCAACGCATCTGGGCCCAGGCCGAATACCTGCGCGCCCTGACCTTGCGTCCGGGCAGCGAAGCCGCCGTGCTGCGTCAGTTGCAGGCGCTGCAACAGCGCTTCCTGCATGCCGGCGGCTGGCACGAGTGCCGCGACGATCAGGGCGAGGTCAGCCGCAAAGACATGCCGTCGACCACGCCGTATCACTTGGCGACCTGCTATGCCGGTCTGACTGAATATCTACGCTAACCGACCCTCCGCTATCGCCAGCAGGCTGGCTCCCACAGGATTTGCATTCCAATGTGGGAGCCAGCCTACTGGCGATTGGTCCTCAGGCAATCCACTTCCGGTCGCCGGTGAAGCTGATGGTCAGCCAGCGCGCCGCGTCCGGTTTGCCCAGCTTCGCGGAAATCTCTTCACGCAGCACGTCCAGCTGGCCGACGCTCTGCAGCCGGTAATCCGCCGGCAACACCACATGAATCTCGATGAACCGCGCCCGCCCGTGCTTCTGCACGTAGGACACGTAGTCGTCGAAACCATGCTCGACCTTGGCCGCGTCCATCACTTGGCGCACCTGATCGTCCAGCGTGTCCGGCGCAATGCCGAGTACGTCACGCAACGCCGGGCCAAGGATCTTGAAGGCCGGTGGCAGCATGGTCAGGGCCAGCACGATGAGAATCAGCGGGTCGACGAACTTCGCCCACTCGCCATAGCCCTGGGACTTGAGCAGCAGCGCCGCGAGGAAACTGATCAACAGGCCCACCGACAGCATCGCATCCACCAGCCAGCTGATGTTGTCGAACTGGATCAGGCTCGACTTGAGCTTGCGATTGCGGTGCCGGACGTAGAAGAAGTAGGCGAACTCGACAACGGTGAATACCGCCGCGTAGATGATCACCAGCCCCAGTTCGATCTCACGACCGCCGTTGATGATGCCGAACACACCGTTGAGAAACGCGTAGATCGCGATCAGCAGCAGGAAACTGCCCTCGATCAGCAGCACCATCGGCTCCAGATGCCAGAAGCCGAACTGGAAACGCTGGTTGCTTTGCTTGGCAATCAGCTTCGCGGTGATCAGCATCAGGACTTTGATGAAGGTGGCAATCAACGAAAAAAAGCCATCGAACAGGATGGACTGGGAACCCGAAACAAAACCGGTGGCGATCCCGGCGATCGACACGGCGAACATCAGGATGGTCGATTGTTTGAGCAGCGACTGCTCACCTCGGTTACTCACTTTGACTCCTCGAAACCTTGAAAACCGCAGGGTGCGGTGGGGTTGTTGAGGAGTGAGTCTACCTTACTGCCAGATTTTGGCCGATTTGCCCTCTTCGCCAGCAGACTGGCTCCCACAGTTGATCGCATTCCAATGTGGGAGGCAGCCTGCTGGCGATCGGCCGTTAAGCGGTCTTAAACCTTGTTGCGCTCGATGGCAAAACCGGCCCAGGTCTGGCTCACCGGCATCAGCTCCAGGCTGTTGATGTTGATGTGAGCCGGTGCGTTCAGCACCCAGAAAATCGTCTCGGCGATGTCCTGTGGCTGGATCGGCTCGGCACCGGCGTAGGTCGCGTCGTAACGCGCCTGATCACCGCCGAAACGCACCAGCGAGAACTCGCTCTCGCACAGGCCCGGCTCAATGTTGCTGACGCGCACGCCAGTGCCCTGCAGGTCGCAACGCAGGTTCAGCGAGAACTGTTTGACGAACGCTTTGGTCGCGCCGTAAACGTGGCTGCCCGGGTACGGGTAATTGCCGGCGATGGAACCGAGGTTGATGATGCCGGCGCCCCGACCGTGGGCGATCAGGCGCGGCAGCAACAGGCGAGTGCTGTACATCAGGCCTTTGACGTTGGTGTCGACCATGGTGTCCCAATCGTCGAGGTCGCACTTCGGTGCCGGATCCACGCCCAGCGCCAGCCCGGCGTTGTTGATCAGGCCGCGCAGCTTGGCGAACGACGGCGGCAGGTTGGCAATCGCCTCCTCCATCGCCTTGCGATCACGCACGTCCAGCACCAGGCCATGCACTTCGGTCTGCTTCGACAGCTCGGCGCAAAGCGCGTTGAGGCGTTCTTCACGACGCCCGGTCAGCACCAGTTTCCAGCCGGCCTCGGCAAAACGACGGGCACAGGCTTCACCAAAACCGGAGGTTGCGCCGGTGATAAACAGGGTGTTGGACATCGTGTTCTCCTTGCTTCGGCCGCCCGGGCAGCCATTGGAATAGAAAATCAGCGGGCAGCATGCCCGGCCCTGCTTTAACCGGCAACCACCGAATCCTGCTCATTAATTGATCAACGGCCGCTACGCCATATGCGCCGTGGCCTGTAGCCATGTGCACGCACGTTATCCACAAGCCCTTCCACAGTTTCCGGGGGCAAGTGGAAAAGCGCAAAGCCGCGCCCCACAAGGCTTTGCGGGCGATTTGGAAAGTTTTTTGCTTGACCCTGAACAACCAGTTATGCCGGGCAGGGCATTTTGCACGACCGGCGGGTCATGGCCATGATTGCGCGAGGCCAGCAATTACGGCCCTCAGCCGAGTCTTTCCAGAGTTTAATCACAGACTTATCCACAGGGTTGACCACAGCCATCCGCGCTGATTTGCGTCCCCATAAAAAGGTTGACAAACAGGCCATCCTCTAAGCAAAAACACTCTGATCAAAAAACAACCACGCCTCTGCAAGCCACGGATTAAAAGGCTTTCAGCCAGCTACACCCACGTTATTCACAGCCAGCTCCACAGCAAACGGGGACAAGTCAAAACTGTGGAAAAACAGCCATTTGCAGCGGCTTTATGTCGCGCTTTGGCAGGTTGGGGATTTTGTTTTCCACAATTTCCTGAAAGTCCGCGTTTTCAGTGAACAAGCAGACGCAAAAAAGCCCCGACACTCTCGCATCGGGGCTTGTGGACAACTTCAAACGATCAGTGCCCGCCGAGGTAAGCGTTACGCACTTCCTCGTTCACCAGCAGCTCTTTGCCGGTGCCCGTCAGGCGGATCTCGCCGTTGACCATCACGTACGCCCGGTCGGACAGCTTCAACGCGTGGTTGGCGTTCTGCTCGACGAGGAAAATGGTCATGCCGGTTTTCGCCAGTTCCCGCAGGGTGGCAAAGATCTGTTTCACCACGATCGGCGCCAGGCCCAGGCTCGGCTCGTCCAGCAGCAACAGCTTGGGCCGGCTCATCAGCGCCCGGGCGATGGCGAGCATCTGCTGCTCGCCGCCGGACATGGTCATCGCGCGCTGCGTGCGACGCTCTTCGAGCCGCGGGAACAGCTCGAACATGCGCTGCATGTCTTCCTTGGCGTACTTGTCGCCGATCGGAATGGTGCCCATCAGCAGGTTTTCCTCGACGGTCATGTCGGGGAATACCCGCCGCCCTTCCGGCGATTGCGCGATGCCGTTGGAGGCGATGTAGTGCGATGACTTGTGGGTAATGTCCACGCCCTGATAGAGGATCTGCCCGCCCGCCGCCCGTGGCTGGCCGAAGATCGACATCAGCAGGGTGGATTTGCCGGCACCGTTGGAGCCGATCAGGCTGACGGTTTCTCCTTCGTTGATCTGCAGCGAAACGCCTTTGAGCGCCTGGATCGGGCCGTAGAACACGTCCAGATCCTTGAGTTCGAGGATGGGTTGCGTCATACGACTTCCTCTTCGTCGGCGCCCAGGTAGGCCGCGATCACTTTCGGATCGTTACGAATGGCATCCGGACCGCCCTCGGCGATGACGATGCCGTGGTCCAGCACCACGATGTGATCGGAAATGCTCATTACCATGCCCATGTCGTGTTCGATCAGCACCACGGTCAGATCGTGCTCGTCGCGCAGCAGCCGGATCATCGCGCTCAGCGCTTCGGTTTCCTGAGGGTTGAGGCCGGCGGCCGGTTCGTCGAGGCAGATGATCTGCGGCCGCGTGCACATGGCCCGGGCGATTTCCAGACGGCGTTGCTGGCCGTAGGACAGTTCACCGGCCAGACGGTTGGCGCAGTCCACCAGATCCACCACTTCCAGCCAGTAGAACGCGCAGTCCAGCGCATCGCTTTCGGCCTTGCGGTAACCCTTGGTGTTGAGGATGCCGGCCACCATGTTGCGGTTGACCCACATGTGCTGGGCCACCAGCAGGTTTTCCAGCACCGACATTTCCTTGAACAGACGAATGTTCTGGAACGTCCGGGCCAGGCCCGCACGGTTTACCAGATGAGTGCCGCCGAACATCTTGTAGTACAGGCGACTGGCAAAGTTTTTCGGCGAGACGAAGTCGGTCGGCTTAAACGACTCGCCCAGCAGCTGGATGACGTTGGTCTGCCGACCGCGCACGTTGAGTTCGATCTTGCCGCCGGAGGCTTTATAGAACCCGGTCAGGCAGTTGAACACCGTGGTCTTGCCGGCGCCGTTGGGGCCGATCAGGGCGAAGATCGAGTTGCGTTTGACCTTCAGGCTGACATCGCTCAAGGCCTTGATGCCACCGAAGTGCATCATCAGTTTTTCAACAGAGAGTACGACTTCACTCATGGCGCAGTCCTCTCATAGTGAATGGCACCTTTGCGTGGAGTGACCCCGGTACGGCTGATGCGGATCAGCCCGCGAGGTCGCCAGATCATCATCAACACCATCAGGATCCCGAACAGCAGCACGCGGTATTCGGCGAAGCCGCGCAGCAGTTCCGGGGCAACCGTCAGCACGAACGCTGCGATCACCACACCGATGGTCGAGCCCATGCCGCCGAGCACGACAATGGCGAGGATCAGCGCCGATTCGAAGAAGGTGAACGAGGTCGGGTTGACAAAGCCTTGGTAAGTGGCGAAGAACACACCCGCCAGCCCCGCCGTAGACGCACCGATAGTGAACGCCGAGAGCTTGACCAGCACATGGTTGAGGCCCATCGAGCGGCAAGCGATCTCGTCTTCACGCAGGGCTTCCCAGGCGCGGCCAACCGGCATCTTTACCAGACGGTGCTTGATGTACAGCACGGCCAGCACCACCAGGAAAAGCACCGTATAGATAAAGTAATACTTCACGTCCGGGTTGTAGGCGATGCCGAAGAACTCGTGGAACGGCACCCCGCCATCCTTCGCCCGTTTGCCGAACTCCAGACCGAAGAAGGTCGGCAGCGGCGCCGGCATGCCGTTCGGGCCGCCGGTCAGGGACAGCCAGTTGTTGAGGATCAGACGGATGATTTCACCGAACCCCAGCGTCACGATCGCGAGATAGTCACCGTGCAGGCGCAGCACCGGGAAACCGAGGATGCAGCCGGCCAGCCCGGCGGTGATCGCCGCCAGCGGCAGCACCGTCCAGAAGCCCAGCCCGAGGTACTGATAACCGAGCGCCAGACCGTAGGCGCCGATGGCGTAGAACGCCACGTAACCCAGGTCGAGCAGGCCGGCCAGACCGACCACGATGTTCAGTCCCAAACCAAGCAGCACGTAGATCAGCCCGAGGATGACCACGCCCAGCAGGTAGGAGTTGGAAACGAACGGCACGGCCACAGCCAGCACGATCAGTACCGGGATGATCCAGCGCAGGCGGGATTTGTGATCGGCGGGCAGCACATGCACGCCGGAACCGGTGCTCTCGAATCCTTCGAGAATGCGCAGGCCCTTGGGGGTTTGCAGGAACAGGCTGAGGGCAAAGCGGCCAGCCATGACGATGGCAATGATCCACGCCACGCGGGTCGGTTCGAGGTTGAAGCTGTAGCCGTCGAGTACCACGCCGACAATCGGCCCGAACACGATCAGGGCGATCAGACCGGCGAGAATCGCCTCAACCAGGCTTTTTTTGACATCAATGGATTTTGTAGTGGTTGAAGACATCGCTTACACCTTCGACACAAGAGGACGGCCCAGCAGACCCTGAGGCCGGAAGACCAGAACAAGTACGAGCAGCGAGAAGCTGAACACGTCTTTGTAGTCGGAGTTGACCAGGCCCGAGAACAGCGACTCGGAGATCCCGAGGATGATCCCGCCCAACATGGCGCCAGGCAGCGAGCCGATCCCGCCGAGCACCGCGGCGGTGAACGCCTTGATGCCGATGACGAAGCCTGCGTAGAAGTCGAATGTGCCGTAGTTCATGGTGATCAGCACGCCGGCCAGGGCCGCCATCGCTGCACCGATGATGAACACATAGGAAATCACCCGGTCGGTGTTGATCCCCAGGATCGAGGCCATCTTGCGGTCTTGCTGGGTGGCGCGGCACATGCGGCCGAGCTTGGTGTACTTGATCACGTAGGTCAGCAGGCCCATCCCGACGAACGCCGCGACCAGAATGAAGATCTTGGTGTAGGTCAGCTGGACGAAGCCCGAGCCGACGTCGATGCGCCAGGCGCCCGTGAGCAACGTCGGAACACCCTGTTGACGGGCGCCCTGGCTGATCTGGGCATAGTTTTGCAGGATCAGGGAGATACCGATGGCGCTGATCAACGGAGCCAGTCGGGTGGAGTTGCGCAGTGGTTTGTAGGCGATGCGTTCGATGACCCAGCCATACACCCCCGTGACGACGATGGTGAAGACCAGTGTGCCGAGCATCAGCAGCGGGAAGGATTCGATACCGAAGTAAGCCAGCAGAGCCAGACTGATTGCCGCGAGGTAAGCGGAAATCATGTAAACCTCGCCGTGAGCGAAGTTGATCATGCCGATGATGCCGTAGACCATTGTGTAGCCGATGGCGATCAGGCCGTAGACCGACCCGAGGGTCAGGCCGTTGACCAGTTGCTGCAGGAAAATACCATCCATAACGCAATCTCACGCAGTGAGAACCTGCACACCCTTGGGTGCGCGGTTCTTCTAGGAAAAATACAGATTTACGTCGGAGCAATGTCAGAGCGCATTCAGCCCGACCACCGCAGGATCCTGTGGGAGCGAGCCTGCTCGCGAAAGCGGTTGATCATTCAACAGTGATGTTGCCTGTCAGTCCGTCTTCGCGAGCAGGCTCGCTCCCACATAGAACAGTGGAGGTCAGCCGATCGCGTCAGCCCTTACTTCTGTTTTTCCAGCTGGTGATATTTGCCGTCCTTGTCCCACTGGTAGACCACGTAGTCGGAGACTTTCAGGTCGCCCTTGGCGTCCCAGGTCTTCTCGCCCATCACGGTTTTCACAGGGTTGGCTTTCAGCCACTTGGCAGCCTCTTCGCCCTTGTTTGACTTGGCACCATTGAAGGCAGCCGCCAGCGCCTGAACCGAAGCGTAGGCATACAGGGTGTAGCCTTCAGGCTCGGTGCCAGCCTTGCGGAACTGCTCCACCACGGCTTTGCTGTCCGGCAGCAGGCGTGGGTCGGCGCCGAAGGTCATGTATACACCATCGACATATTGCGGGCCGCCGGCGGTGGTCACCAGTTCGTCGGTCACGATGCCATCGTCGGACATGAACTTCACGTCCTTCAGGCCTTCGGTACGCAGTTGCTTGACCAGAGGACCGGCTTCCGGGTGCAGGCCGCCGAAGTAGACCACGTCGGCACCGGCCGCGCGGATCTTGGTGACCACGGCGCTGAAGTCTTTCTCGCCACGGGTCAGACCTTCGTACAGCACCGGTTTCACGCCGCGTTTTTCCAGCTGCGCCTTGGTCGCATCGGCCAGGCCCTGACCATAGGTGTCTTTGTCGTGCAGTACGGCGACTTTTTTGCCCTTGAGCACGTCGACGATGTAGTCACCGGCAACAATGCCTTGCTGGTCGTCACGTCCGCACATACGGAACATGGCGCTCAGGCCGCGCTCGGTTACCTGCGGGTTGGTGGAACCCGGGGTGATCGCGATGATCCCGGCTTCATCGTAGATTTCCGATGCGGGAATAGTGTTGGAAGAGCAGAAGTGACCGACCACGCCGGCGACTTTCTGGTTGGTGAGGTCCTTGGCGACCGTCACCGCCTGTTTCGGCTCGCAGGCGTCATCGCCCTTGACCAGTACGATTTTTTCCCCGTTAACGCCGCCCGCCGCGTTGACCGCGTCGGCCGCCGCTTGTGCCCCTTTCATGTATTGCTCGCCAAATGCCGCGTTGGCGCCAGTCATCGGGCCCGCCACACCGATTTTCACATCAGCTTGTGCAAACGCAGAAACACCCAGCGCAGTAGCCACTGCGAGGGCCAGAAAGCCTTTCTTGTAAAACGTCTGGGACATGAGGTGGTGCTCCAAGGTTTTTTTTAGTTGGCACTGCGACTTCACTTGAATGCTCAGAGCAAGGGCCGTGCCATCGGTTTTTTATTCTTCAAAAAGTCGCTGCTTTCTTGTTATTTCGACTGTTTCGTTCCCATTTTCATTGGGCGTGCAACCGTCTAAACCGCGGAAGGTGAAACCAACTATTTTTTCAGGCGCAACCTGCATGCGCCATCATTGCAACCGCGGCACCAAACAACGTGCAACCAGCCTGTAACAGCCCGCGTCACCGAACTGCACACTGCTGGTGCGGGACTGCTACAACCCGCACCATTACAGGCTAGTCGCTACATTGAAAAGCGCCGCTTCCGGCAACAATTTTCAACACTCAAATGACGATCCGCAGGCACTGGCCCGCGTGATACAGCGAGAACCCGGCCTCGTACAGACAACTGCGCAGGCCCACACCCGCCAGGGGCTGCATCGGTGCGAAAGGAATCGGCAACGCCTGAGGATTTCCGTTACACAAGTAATCGGCGAAGGCCTTGCCAACCACGGTGCCAGTAGTCACGCCACGGCCGTTGTAACCGGTGACGGCCACCAGTCCCGGCGCCGGTTCGAACAGGCGCATCAGGTGATCGGGAGTGAACGCAATGCGCCCGGTCCAGGTGCATTCCCACTCCACGGGTTTGAGGTTGGGGAAGTAATGCTGCTGCACCCGGTCGGCCCAGGCCTTGAGGAACCAGGTCGGTTTCTGATTGCCGTTGCCGAGACTGCCCAGCAGCAGACGTCCGTCCTTGTCGCGGCGGATGCTGCTCAGTACTTGGCGGGTATCCCACGAGCCCTGCCCGCCCGGGAGAATTTCCTGAGCAGCGTCTTCGGTGAGCGGCACCGAAGCGACCTGATAGTAGTAACCGGGAAAGAAGTTGCGCTTGAGTTCGGTCCAGTCGCCTTCGGTGTAGGCGTTGGAAGCGATCACCACTTGCTCGGCGAGCACCGAACCCTGCTCGGTCTGCACCGACCACTTCTGCCCTTGCCGTTCAAGACGCGCGACCGGGGAGTGATCGAACATCTGTCCGCCAAGACTCATTACAGCGTTGGCCAGCCCGGTGACGTATGCCATCGGATTGAGCGTGCCGGCGCGCCGGTCGAGCAATGCGGCGGCGATCTTCTGTGTACCGGTCGCCTGTTCACAGGCCTTGCCGGTCAACAGTTCGACCGGCGCTCCGCGGCGTTTCCACTGTTCTTCGCGACTGCGCAGATCCGCCTCGCCCTTGGCGTTGTGCGCCATGTGCAGGGTGCCTTCGCGGCGCAACTGGCAATCGATGTTGTATTTATCCACAAGACTGAACACCAGCGCCGGCGCCGCACCTAGCATGCGGTTGAGCTGACTGCCGACCGCCTCGCCGAAGCCGGCCTCGATCTCCTCCGGCGGAATCCACATCCCGGCGTTGACCAGTCCGACGTTGCGTCCGGAGCCGCCATGCCCGGCGCGATGGGCTTCGAGCACGCAGACGCTTTTGCCCTTTTCCAACAGATGCAACGCCGCCGACAACCCGGTAAACCCGGCGCCGATCACGCAGACATCGACTTTGACCTCGCCCCTGAGCGCCGTGTTATCCGGTCGTTGCGGCGTGAGTTTTTCCCACAGACATTCTTCGCGTAACGGCATTGCCAGACTCCAACAGAAACCTAACAAACTCTGCATACCCTGTGGGAGCGGGCTTGCCCGCGATTGCGTCAGTCCAGTCAGGGGTTAGTTGGCTGAAAGATTGCTATCGCGGGCAAGCCCGCTCCCACAGGTTTCTTCGTCGCATCGATTACTCTGTCAATCGAACGTAATGCCCTGCGCCAGCGGCAACTCCAGCGAGTAGTTCACAGTATTGGTCTGCCGCCGCATGTACGCGCGCCACGCATCCGAGCCGGACTCGCGACCGCCACCCGTTTCTTTTTCACCGCCGAACGCGCCGCCGATTTCCGCGCCGCTCGGGCCGATGTTGACGTTGGCGATGCCGCAGTCACTGCCGACCGCCGACATGAATTTCTCCGCCTCACGCACATCGGTGGTGAAGATGCACGACGACAGGCCTTGCGGTACAGCGTTGTTCAGGCGCAGCGCCTCTTCGAAATCGCTGTAACCGACCACGTACAGGATCGGCGCGAAGGTCTCGCTGCACACCACGTCGCTCTGTTCCGGCATTTCAACGATGGCCGGCGACACGTAGTAGGCGTTAGGGAATTGGTCTTCCAGTTGGCGCTTGCCGCCGAACACCCGACCGCCCTCGCTCAGCGCCTGCTCCAGCGCATCCTGCATGTTTTCGAAGCTGTGCTTGTCGATCAGCGGGCCGATCAGATTGCCTTCCAGCGGGTGACCGATACGGACTTTGGAGTACGCGGCTTTGAGGCGGGTGACGATTTCTTCCTTCACCGACTCATGGGCAATCAGGCGACGCAACGTGGTGCAACGTTGACCGGCGGTGCCGACGGCGCTGAACAGAATGGCGCGCACGGCCATGTCCAGATCGGCGCTCGGGCCGAGGATCATGGCGTTGTTGCCGCCCAGTTCGAGAATGCTGCGGGCGAAGCGTGCGGCGACTTTCGGCGCCACTTCGCGGCCCATGCGAGTGCTGCCGGTGGCGCTGATCAGCGCGACACGCGGGTCATCCACCAGTGCTTCGCCGGCATCGCGACCACCGATGATCACCTGGCTCAGGTGCGCCGGGGCATCGCTGAAATTCTTCAGTACGCGCTCAAACAGCGCCTGACAGGCCAGTGCGGTCAGCGGAGTCTTTTCCGACGGTTTCCACACCACCGGGTTGCCGCAGACCAGCGCCAGCGTGGTGTTCCAAGCCCACACCGCGACCGGGAAGTTGAATGCACTGATCACGCCGACCACGCCCAGCGGGTGCCAGGTTTCACGCATGTGGTGGCCCGGACGCTCGGAGGCAATGGTCAAACCGTACAGCTGACGGGACAGACCGACGGCGAAGTCGCAGATGTCGATCATCTCCTGCACTTCACCGAGGCCTTCCTGGGTGATCTTGCCCGCTTCCCAGGACACCAGTTCGCCGAGCTCGGTCTTGTATTCGCGCAGCACTTCGCCGAACTGACGCACCAGCTCGCCGCGACGCGGCGCCGGCACCTTGCGCCATTGTTCGAACGCATGATCGGCGCGACTGATGTGCTGCTCGACTTCGGCCGGCCCTTCCCAGTTCACGGCGCCGATGCGGCTGCCGTCGATGGGCGAATGCACCGGCACTTTGCCGTTCTGGTACAGGGCCGGGTTCACACCTAGACGATCAAGCAATGCGGCAACCATGGGTCACTCCTCAAGCAAAAAACTGAATGTGTGCGGGCGCGTTTTCACGACCGGGCAGACCTTTAGTTGTAGCGCCAGGAAGGCTGTGCAACAAACGACCTTTACGCGAGATATCATTCCGTTTATTCATGCTGCGCAGAAAGACAAGAAAAGGATTGCCCATGCTGAACAAACGCCACTTGCCGTCGATCACCGCGTTGCAGTGCTTCGAGGCCGTGACCCGGCACCTGAGTTTCACCCGGGCCGCCGAGGAACTGAACCTGACCCAGAGCGCTGTCAGCAAGCAGGTGGCGCAGCTCGAAGAATTGTTACAGCACTTGTTGTTTCGTCGGGTACGCCGCCGTTTGCAGATGACCCCGGCCGGCGATCTGTACCTGGTGGAAGTCAGAAAAATCCTGACCCAGGTCGAGATGTCGACCCATTACCTGCGTTCCTACGGCGGCGAAACCGAAGTCCTGCGAGTCTCCACGCCCTCGACCTTCGGCGCCCGCTGGCTGGTACCGCGCCTCAAGGGCTGGCGCCTGCGTCATCCGTCGATTCATCTGGACCTGTGCAACGAGCAGGAGGCCGATGACCTCCTGCAAGGGCGCAGCGACCTGGCGTTCTATTTCGGTCAGGGTTCACGCCCCGGCACCGAATGCCTGAAGCTGTTCGGCGAAGAACTGGTGCCGGTCTGCGCGCCGAGCAGCCTGCCGTACACTCCGTTGACTGATCCAACTCAACTCACCGATCTGGTCCTGCTGCAGAATGCTTCGCGCCCGCAAGCGTGGCACGACTGGTTCGACAGCCAGGGCTACCAGACCGAACACAGCTACCACGGCCCGCGTTTCGAAACCTTTTATATGTGCATCCGCGCAGCCCAGGTCGGCTGCGGCGTCGCCCTGCTGCCGAGGTTTCTGGTGGAAGAGGAATTGGCCGACGGCAAACTGGTCATTCCCTGGCAGCATGCGATGCCCAGCACCGACGCCTATTACCTGGCCTATCCGGAACACGCGGCGGAAGTGCCCAAGGTGCGGGATTTCGTGAAGTGGATGCTGGAGCAGATCGACAGTCCGGTTTGAAGTTGTATTCAGTCCCTGTGGGAGCGGCGGTGCGGCGGTCCGACTTGCCCGCGAAGACGGCATCACATGCAACATTGATGTTGATACTGCCGATGCTTTCGCGGGCAAGCCCGCTCCCACAGGGATCTGTGGCGGTCAAAAAATCGCTGGCAATCCACACCCCGGATATGCGCCACTAGCGCCATTGATTGATACCGCGCCAACGCGCGGCCCGCCTGGAGACCCCGTTATGAGCGAGAGTGTGTTTGCCGATCGCATCGTGCAGAACCTGCTCGACACCGACTTCTACAAACTGACGATGATGCAGGCGGTGCTGCACAACTACCCCAACGTCGAAGTCGAATGGGAGTTCCGTTGCCGTAACAGTGAAGATCTGCGCCCGTACCTGGCGGAGATCCGCTTCCAGGTCGAGCGTCTGGCCGAGTTGAGCCTGAGCGCCGACCAGTTGAGTTTTCTCGAGCGCATCAGCTTCCTCAAACCGGACTTTCTGCGTTTTCTCGGCCTGTTCCGCTTCAACCTGCGCTACCTGCACACCGGCATCGAGAACGGCGAGCTGTTCATCCGCCTGCGCGGGCCGTGGCTGCATGTGATCCTGTTTGAAGTGCCGCTGCTGGCAATCGTCAGCGAAGTGCGCAACCGCTATCGCTACCGCGAAACCGTGCTGGAACAGGCCCGCGAACAGCTGTACCGCAAATTCGACTGGCTGACGGCCAACGCCTCGGCCGAAGAGCTGTCGCAGCTGCAGGTCGCCGATTTCGGCACGCGCCGCAGGTTTTCCTATCGCGTGCAGGAAGAAGTGGTGAACGTGCTCAAGCACGATTTCCCCGGGCGTTTCGTCGGCACCAGCAACGTGCACCTGTCCCGCGAACTGGACATGAAACCGCTGGGCACCATGGCCCACGAATGGATCATGGCCCACCAGCAACTCGGCCCACGGCTGATCGACAGCCAGATCGCCGCCCTCGATTGCTGGGTCCGCGAGTACCGCGGCTTGCTGGGGATCGCCCTCACAGACTGCATCACTACCGACGCCTTCCTCGGCGATTTCGATCTGTTCTTCGCCAAGCTGTTCGACGGTCTGCGCCATGACTCCGGGGATCCGGTGCAGTGGGGCGAAAAATGCATCGCCCACTATCACAAGCTCGGCATCGACCCCATGAGCAAGACGTTGGTGTTCTCCGACAGCCTGACCCTGCCCAAGTCGCTGGAGATCTTCCGGGCGCTGCGCGGTCGGATCAATGTCAGCTTCGGCATCGGCACCAACCTGACCTGTGACATTCCGGGTGTCGAACCGATGAGCATCGTGCTTAAAATGACCGCCTGCAACGGCCAACCGGTGGCGAAGATCTCCGACGAGCCGGGCAAGACCCACTGCAAAGACCCGAATTTCGTCGCCTACTTGCGACACGTTTTCCAGGTTCCTGCCGTTTCCAGCCTTTCTAGCAAGGAGTGAATTCATGCAAGCCGTACAGCGTGAGATTGCTGAACAGCTCAACGTTCAGCCGCCGTTCGCCGATTACCAGGCCCTCGAAGCGGAAGTCGCCCGTCGCATCACCTTCATCCAGGATTGCCTGACCAGTTCAGGGCTCAAGACCCTGGTGCTGGGCATCAGCGGCGGTGTCGACTCGCTGACCGCCGGCCTCCTGGCCCAGCGCGCCATGCGTGAACTGCGCGAGCGCACCGGTGACGAGGCCTACAAGTTCATCGCCGTGCGCCTGCCGTACGACGTGCAGTTCGATGAACACGATGCCCAGGCCTCGGTGGACTTCATTGCCCCGGACGAGCGCCACACCGTCAACATCGGCCCGGCGGTCAAATCCCTGGCCAGCGAAGTCGCAGCCTTCGAAGGCAAGCACGCGGTCTCGGTAGATTTCGTGCTCGGCAACACCAAGGCGCGGATGCGCATGGTCGCCCAGTACACCATCGCCGGCGCAGCTCACGGTCTGGTGATCGGCACCGACCACGCAGCGGAAGCGGTGATGGGTTTCTTCACCAAGTTCGGTGACGGCGCCTGCGACCTGGCCCCGCTGAGCGGTCTGGTGAAGAACCAGGTGCGGGCCATCGCCCGCAGCTTCGGCGCACCGGAATCACTGGTGGAAAAAGTGCCGACGGCGGATCTGGAAGACCTGTCGCCGGGCAAGCCGGACGAGGCGTCCCACGGCGTGACCTACGCCGAAATCGACGCGTTCCTGCACGGCGAGCCGGTGCGTCAGGAGGCGTTTGACATCATCGTCAACACCTACAAAAAGACCCATCACAAGCGGGTCATGCCGTTTGCGCCTTGAATCCAGGGCATAAAAAAAGCGTCCTTCGGGACGCTTTTTTTTGGACCTTGTGTTGCTTACTTCAGGGTCACGGTGCCTTTCATCATCGAGATGTGGCCCGGGAACGAGCAGAAGAAACCGTACTTCTCGTCAGCCTTGAGCTTGGACACGTCGAAGGTCACCGAGTCGGTTTCCTTGGCGCCGATGATCTTGGTGTGAGCGATCACGCGCTCGTCACCGTCCTTCAGGTAGTTCTTGTCGATGCCGGCGGCCAGGCCGTCGGTGGCGATCGGCTGCATGTCGGCCTCTTTGCTGATCACCAGGTTATGGCCCATGACGTTCTTCGGCAGGCTGCCGGAGTGGGTCAGCTCGACGGTGAAGGTCTTGCAGCTCTTGTCGATTTCGATGGCCTTGGTGTTGAAGGACATCTGGTCGGTGGAATCAACGGTGGTTTTGCACTCGGCAGCCATCAATTGGCTACTGGCCAGCGCCAGCAGGGATACCGCAACAACTTTGGAAAACATGGTGAATCTCCAAGGCAGGGTTAACAAAAACACGAATGGTTGGAAGACTGCCTGAAATCTTCGCAAGTTCCTATGACTTGAGTCAAAAATTGTATACAACTTTCAGGCTATGACACTCATCGAAACAATCTAACAGCCAGACGATTGGCCGGGCCGTATCTTCAGGGCTCAACACTCATCTGGAGTATCCGTCATGTCCTTCAACAGCCTGTTGTGCAGTCTGCTCGCCGCCTACGCCTGTGGTGCCAGCGGCACCTATGAAACCCCGAAACGCGAAGTCTAGCCCTTGGATCAAGGCGTGCCAGCCATTACCCTGTGACCGATTGACCCAGGAGGAAGGCATGTCTCTCACATCCGTTTGTGTATTTTGCGGCGCCAACGCCGGCACCACCCCGGCGTATACCGAAGCCGCGATCGCCCTCGGCACGGCTATCGCCGAGCGTAAGCTGACGCTGGTCTACGGCGGTGGCGCCGTCGGCCTGATGGGGATTGTCGCTGACGCCGCGCTGGCGGCCGGTGGCGAAGTGATCGGCATCATCCCGCAGAGCCTGATGGACAAGGAAATCGGTCACAAGAGCCTGACGCGCCTGGAAGTGGTCGACGGCATGCACGCCCGCAAGGCGCGGATGGCCGAACTCAGCGATGCGTTCATCGCCCTGCCCGGTGGCCTCGGTACCCTGGAAGAGCTGTTCGAAGTCTGGACCTGGGGCCAGCTCGGTTACCACGGCAAGCCGCTAGGCCTGCTGGAAGTGAACGGTTTCTACAGCAAACTTACTGCATTTCTCGATCACATCGTCGGCGAAGGCTTCGTTCGTGCGCCGCACCGTGACATGCTGCAAGTGAGTGAATCGCCGCAAACGCTGCTCGAAGCCCTCGACAACTGGAAGCCCACCGTCACCCCAAAATGGGTCGACCAGAAACCCGGTTAACCGCCGGGCACCGATACAGGGCAGAATACGCGCCGCTCAACCTCACCTTCGACCCCAGAGGATCGCCCATGGCCAAACCCAATTACTCCTTCGCCAAACGTCAACGTGACCTGGCCAAGGAACAGAAGAAAGAGGAAAAGCTTCAGCGCAAGAAACAGATGGCTGAAGAAGCGGCACTGAACCCTGACGGTGAAGTGGCGACCGATGATGATGATGTTGAGGCACCGAAAGACCAGGCACCCGAGGCCTGAGCAATATCGCAGGACCACTGAACGCAATTCCTGTGGGAGCGGGCTTGCTTGCGAAAGCGCCGTGACATTCACGATGGATGTGACTGACATATTGCTTTCGCGAGCAAGCCCGCTCCCACATTTGATCTTCACTCCTCCAGAGGCATCACGGTGACGCGGACTTCCGGGTCGTGATTGCCACCGCCCAGAATCACCCCGCGCAACGGCGAGACATCGGAGAAATCCCGGCCCCAGGCCAGGGTGATGTGCTCCAGCGCCGGCTGCACGTTGTTCGTCGGATCGAAATCCACCCAGCCCAGCACCGGGCAAAACACCGAAACCCAGGCATGAGACGCATCGGCGCCGATCAACCGTGGCTGCCCCGGTGGCGGTTGGGTCAGCAGGTAACCGCTGACGTAACGCGCCGCCAGCCCGCGTGAGCGCACACAGGCAAGCATCAGATGCGCAAAGTCCTGACAGACCCCGCGCCGGCGCTCCAGCACCTCCACCAATGGCGTCGCGACTTGCGTCGCTTCGGCGTCGAAGGTGAATTCGCTGAAGATCTTCTGCATCAGGGCCTGCACACCCAGCATCAATGGTCTGCCGGCCGGGAAACAGCTCTCCGAGAACTCGACGAAACTGCGCTTGAGATGCACGTAAGGCGACTGGAATCGATAGCGACAGGCTTCCAGCAAAGAGGCGGACAGTGGCTGGCTGCTGTAAGTCAGCGCGTTACGCGTCAATTCCCAGGCCGGCGACTGATGGAAATCCACCACGGGCCGTGCCAGCACCTCGACCGTCAGCCGTGCATTGACCTGCAACTCATCGTGTGGCCGTTCGAAGGCCAGGCGGGTCAGCGGATTGCCGAACACATCCTGCTCGTCACGGCGGGTGGTCGGCTCCGGACTGATCAGCAATTGCTGTTCGGTGCAACGCTGCCACTCGCATTCGCGCGGCCACAGGTGCGCCAGTTGCTGAGCCAGGGACACCGGGCTGTCATAGCGATAGCAGGTGTCGTGAAAGATCTGGTAATGGGCGCTCATCAGACGGACACCGTGCGCTGGCTGACATCATCGACATGGGCGAAATGGCGCAGGGCCAGACGATCCGACACCTGACTGCTGGCGTCGGCGATCTCCTGCAGCAAGTCCGCCAGACCGTCGAGGGCCGCGCGCACGCTGGATTCGCCGAACAGCGGATTCTCCAGACAGCTCAGGTCGAAGCGCGCCAGACGCTCGACCAGCGGCGGCAATCCAGCCTCCCTCGGCACTCCGAAGTCATCATTCAAACGCTTGAGGGTGCGAGTCACCAGTTTCAACTGGAATAGCACCGCATGGGGGTTCTGCTCATCCAGCAGCAACAGGTCGAGCACCGGAATCAACTGCGCCACCGCCAGATAACGCGAGCGATAGGTGATGCTGCTGTTGCCCAGCTCCAGCAACCACTCAAGCCCGGCCTGATCGAACGCGCCAGCGCCGCGCAAGAAACCCGCGAGGCTGCTGCTGAGAAATTGCAGGCGCTCGATCCGCCGGCCGATCATCAGGAAGCGCCAGCCTTCGTCGCGAGTCATGTCATCAAGGGCAAACCCGGACAGCGCCGCCAGCGACATCACCAGCCGGTTGAGAAAATCCAGCAGCTCGCCGAAATCCGGCTCGTCGGTGTCCAGCTCCGAAGCCTCGCGTTGCAGTTCCACCAGCGCCTGCCAGTTTTCCCGTGACAGCTTGCCGCGCACTTGCGATGCCGCCCACTGCAAGCGTTGCAGGTTGGAGCGCAGGCTGAACGACCAGTCCTCGCCGAGCAGTGCCGCAAGCAAGCGCTCCGGCAGTTCACCTTCGTCGGGCAGCAGCATCAGCCGCTCGCCCAGATCCACCGCAGCCTGCAAGGCTTGTGGGTCATCGCCATCGACGTAGCGCGCGAGCATGATCCGCAGCAGCCGCGCGCTGTCGTCGCAACGCTCGCAGTAACGGCCGAACCAGAACAGGTTTTCCACCACCCGCGACGGCAGATACGGATCGCGTCGTACCAGGTCAGGCACGCCGATATTGCGCTGGGTTTTCCACTGCTCACCGCTCGGCGGTCGATCCCCCAGCACCCAGGTGTCCTTGCTCGCACCCCCGCGCTGCATCGACACCACTTCGGCATCGGCTTCGGCCGCGACCCGGGTCAGGCCACCGGGCAGCACCCGATAACCGTCGTGACTGGCCACCGCGTACATGCGCATGCCGATTGCCCGGGGCTGCAGTTGCCCGTCCTCGGGCTGCCAGATCGGCGCCTGGGACAACTGGGCGAGTTCTTGCGCAACGTACGCATAAGGGCGGGCCTGCATGCGCGCGGCGAGACTTTCACGCTGTTTTTCGCTAAGATCCCGGCCAAACACCGGCGTAAAGCTTTGCGACGGGAACGCCGGTTTGATCAGCAGCTCCGGCAGTTTTTCCAGGGCCTGGGTCAACACCGGCGCTTCGCCGCACCACCACGTGGCAATGGACGGCAGAATCAGCTCTTCGCCGAACAGGTACTGATTGATCTTCGGCAGGAAGCCCAGCAGCCCCGGCGACTCCAGCACGCCGCTGCCCAGCGCATTGGCCACCAGCACCCGGCCCTGACGCACCGCCTCCAGCAATCCCGGAACGCCCAGCGCCGAATCCGTGCGCAACTCCAGCGGATCACAGAAATCATCGTCGAGCCGGCGCATAATCGCGTGCACCCGGCGCAGGCCGCTGAGGGTTTTCAGGTAGACCGTGGCATCACGCACCGTCAGGTCCCCGCCCTCCACCAGCGGATAACCGAGCTGGCGGGCGAGATAGAGATGCTCGAAATAGCTTTCGTTGAAACGCCCCGGGGTCAGCAACACCACCAGCGGCGCGTCATCGTCGCAGGGGGCCTGACGGGCCAGGGTTTCCTGCAGGGTGCGGAAGAATCCGGCCAGATGCTGCACTTTCAGATCCCGGTACAACTCGGGGAAGGCGCGGGACACGATGGTGCGGTTTTCCAGCGCATAACCGGCACCGGACGGCGCCTGCGTACGATCCGCCGTCACCCACCAGCGTCCGTCCGGCGTGCGCGCCAGATCCACGGCATACAGATGCAGAAAGGCCCCGTCCGGTGGCGCAATGCCCTGACAGGGCCAGAGGAAGTTGTTGTGGCCGAACACCAGCTCCGCCGGCAGCAAGCCTTTGCGGATCAACTGCTGCGGGCCGTACAGATCCGCCAGCACCGCATTGAGCAGCCGCGCACGCTGGGCGATTCCGGCCGACAGCTGTTGCCACTCATCGGCGGCGATCACGTGGGGCAGCAGATCCAGTTCCCACGGACGGTCCGCCCCTTTGGGGTCGGCATAGACGTTGTAGGTGACCCCGTTTTCCTGAATCTGCCGGGTCAGCAACGCCTGACGCTGCACCAGTTGCGCCGGGGTGCTGCGCTGCAGTTGGTCGACCAGTCGCCGCCAGTGCGGGCGCACCGCCCCGCTGTCGTCGAGCAGTTCGTGATAGGTGCCCGCTGTCAGCGGGTAGCGGTCAAGCAGGTCAGGCATGGAAAGCTCGGCAGCCGGCAAGGAACGGTCAGACTAACGCAGGCACATGACGCCCGGATATACGAAAAATCCGGGGGTCGTGTACGAATCAAAAACGTCGTAAATCGAGAGTCATCGGCAGTTCGTCGGAGATTGTCAGGTTCGGTATCGGAAGTTTCCCCGGCGTATGTCCGATGCGAAAGAACCGCGCCATGCGCCGGCTCTCTGCTTCGTTGGCGTTGACCGGCAGCGTTTCGTAATTGCGTCCGCCCGGATGTGCGACGTGGTACTGGCAGCCGCCCAGCGAGCGTTGCATCCAGGTATCGAGCAGGTCGAAAACCAACGGCGCATGCACCGGGATCGTCGGTTGCAGGCAGTTGGCCGGTTGCCAGGCGCGGAAGCGCACACCGGCGACAAACTCGCCGACCCGCCCGGTCGGTTGCAGCGGTACCGGGATGCCGTTGCAAGTCAGCAAATAACGCTGCGGCGGCAGCCCCGTGAGCTTGACCTGCAAGCGCTCCAGCGATGAATCGACATAGCGCACCGTACCGCCCGCCGCGCCCTCCTCGCCTAGCACATGCCAAGGCTCAAGCGCCTGACGCAATTCCAGCTCGATACCGTTGACGGCGTAATCACCGACCTTGGGGAAACGAAACTCGAGATGCGCCGAGAACCATTCGGCGCGCAGGGGATAACCGGCGTTGTTGAGTTCGACGATGACGTCGGCAAAGTCCTGCTCGATAAAATGCGGCAGCAGGAAGCGATCGTGCAGCTCCGTGCCCCAGCGTACCAGTTTCGGCGGTGCATAAGGCTCGCGCCAGAACCGCGCCACCAGCGCCCGCAACAACAGCTGCTGAGCCAGGCTCATGCGCGCATGGGGCGGCATCTCGAACGCCCGCAACTCCAGCAGACCGAGGCGCCCGGTGGCGCCATCCGGTGAATACAACTTGTCGATACAGAACTCGGCGCGGTGGGTGTTGCCAGTGACGTCGATCAGCAGATTGCGCAGCAAGCGATCGACCAGCCACGGCGGACAGTCTTCTCCCGGCGCCGGCATCTGCGCGAAAGCGATTTCCAGCTCATACAACGCATCGTTGCGCGCTTCATCGACTCGCGGCGCCTGAGAGGTCGGGCCGATGAACAGCCCGGAAAACAGGTAGGACAGCGACGGATGGTTGTGCCAATAACTGATCAGGCTGCGTAGCAGATCCGGGCGGCGCAGGAACGGCGAGTCCGCCGGCGTCGCGCCACCGAGCACGAAATGGTTGCCGCCGCCGGTTCCGGTATGTCGCCCGTCGACCATGAATTTCTCGGTGGACAGTCGGGTCTGGCGCGCTTCTTCGTACAGAAATTCGGTGCGCTCGACCAACTCGTCCCAGGTCGCGGACGGCTGCACGTTGACCTCAATGACGCCAGGATCCGGGGTGATGCGGAAATTGCTCAGGCGCGGATCGCTCGGCGGCTCGTAGCCCTCCAGCAATACCGGGCAATGAAGTTCTTCGGCGGTGGCTTCAATGGCGGCCACCAGCTCCAGATAATCCTCGACCCGTTCCAGCGGCGGCATGAACAGATACAACCGGCCTTCCCGGGCCTCGGCGCATAACGCGGTGCGGGTCAGCCAGTCGGCGGACTCGTCGATCTCAGGCACACGTTCGTCCGCCGGAGCGGGCTCGCCGTGTTCGTTGAGCTGCGATGTTTCGGGCAGCTCGGGGAAGTCCTGATTCGGATCGTTTGGATGAATGAACGGATACTCCGCGGCCTTCACCCAGGGCTGCGAGCCCAATGGCAGGCGATAGCCGAGCGGCGAATCTCCCGGCACCAAGCGACAATGCTCATCGCGCAGATACCAGCGACCGCTCTGCCATTGATCGCCCTTGGCGGTGCGCGCCAGCGGCAGCACCTGACCGATGACCTTGTCCAGCCCCTGACTGAACACCTTGCGCAGTCGCGCACGTTCCAGCGGCTCCTCCAGACGCGAGTCTTCGGCGCTGACGTTGCTCGGCAAGGCGCCTTCGCGCCAGAGGTAATAAAAATTGTCTTCGTAGGCCGGAAAAACGAAGCGTGTCGGCAATTTCAGGCGTTCGGCGACGCTTGCCAGAAAACGCCCGGCCAGTGCGCCATCGGCGCCGTAGTCCTGCTGCTCATCGGCGATCAGCGCGTTGTTGTGCCAGATCGGCACGCCGTCGCGACGCCAGTAGCAATTCAGCGACCAGCGCGGCAGCTGCTCGCCCGGATACCACTTGCCCTGACCAAAATGCACCAGCCCTTTGGGTGCGTAGTGCTTGCGCATGCGCTGGAACAGTTCGGCGGAGAGCCGGCGCTTGTCCGGGCCCAGTGCGGCGGTGTTCCACTCGGCGCCGTCGGGGTCGTCGATGGAGACGAAGGTTGGTTCGCCACCCATGGTCAGACGCACATCGCCTTCCAGCAGATCGGCATCGATCTGCCGCCCCAGCGCCTGGATCGCCAGCCATTGCTCATCGGTATAGGGCTTGGTGACGCGTGGTGCTTCCCAGATCCGCTCCACGGACATTTCGTGGCTGAACTCGCACTCGCAAGGCTCCACCAGACCACTGATCGGCGCCGCCGAGGACGGATCGGGACTGCAGGCCAACGGGATATGCCCTTCACCGGCGAACAGCCCCGACGTCGCATCAAGGCCGATCCAGCCCGCGCCCGGCAGATACACCTCGCACCACGCATGCAGGTCGGTGAAGTCCACTTCGGTGCCGGACGGGCCGTCGAGGCTTTTCACGTCGGCGGTCAATTGGATCAGGTAACCGGAGACGAAACGCGCTGCCAGCCCGAGATTGCGCAGCAGTTGCACCAGCAGCCACGCTGAATCACGGCAGGAACCGGAGGCGTGTTCGAGGGTGTGTTCCGGGGTTTGCACACCCGGCTCCATGCGAATCAGGTAATTGATGTCTTCGCTCAGACGTTGGTTGAGCGCCACCAGGAAATCCACGGCCGGCAACGGCGTGCGGTCGATGGCGTCCAGATAGGCCTTGAATTTCGGCGTCAGCGGCAGGGTTTCGAGGTATGGCGCCAGCTCCTTGCGTTCATCGGCAGCGTAGGCGAAGGGGATTTTCTCGGCGTAGGGCTCGAGGAAAAAGTCGAACGGATTGAACACCGCCATCTCGGCCAGCAGGTCGACCTCGATCCGCAGTTCGGCGGTTTTCTCGGGGAACACCAGCCGTGCGAGGTAGTTGCCCTGAGGGTCCTGCTGCCAGTTGATGAAGTGCTTTTCGGGCGAGACTTTCAGTGAATACGACAGAATCCGCGTGCGGCTGTGGGAAGCCGGACGCAAACGCACGATCTGCGGGCCGAGTTCGACAGCGCGGTCGTAGCGGTAATGCGTGACGTGATGCAATGCGACATGAATCGACACGGCGTGCCTCCTGCGAGCCCAAGCGTATTCGAAAGCGCGCAAGACTTATGCCATGCAGAGGCCTGGGCGCTTTCCCGGAATGCTCAAGGCAGTACAGCACCAAATTCGGGCGACGCGGTGAAATGGTTTGGCACAGTTGCACGCAAATGTTGCGAAGAGCCCTTCCCCTGACCCTCTCCCGTGATCGTTCCCACGCTCCTGCGTGGGAATGCAGCCGTGACGCTCTGCGTCACTGGACGCGGAGCGTCCCTAGAGGCATTCCCACGCAGAGCGTGGGAACGATCAGCAAAACGCCAACCCGAAGGTTGGCGTTCTGTTTTGGCTCAAGTGCGTTTTAGCGCGGTACGACAGGCTTGCGTGCCGGTTTCGGCCCTTTGCCTTTCGCGGCTTCCTTGCGTTCCTTGGCGGCCTGCTGGTTGCGGGCGAATGCCGCGGCCTTGGCCTGTTCACGCTTGTCCCAAGGATTGCCGCCGTCGCTGGCGCGTGGAGGAAGACCAGTGTGTTGGGTGAGGATCTTGGTGGTCTTCTCTTTCGCGACCTTGTGGCTGCCGGCCGGTGTCGAGTTTTTGCGACGGGCACTCTGGTAGCTGTCGGTGGCCGGCTGGTGCAGCGGAATCAACTGATGCTTGCCCGGCCCGATCAGGTCGGCGCGGCCCATGCGGGTCAGCGCTTCTCGCAGCATCGGCCAGCCTTTCGGGTCGTGATAACGCAAGAACGCCTTGTGCAGACGACGCTGCTCTTCGCTCTTGACGATGGTCACGCCGTCGCTCTTGTAGGTGACCTTGCGCAGCGGGTTCTTGCCCGAGTGGTACATCGCGGTGGCGGTGGCCATCGGCGACGGATAGAACGCCTGCACCTGGTCGGCACGGAAACCGTTGCCCTTGAGCCACAGCGCCAGGTTCATCATGTCTTCGTCGGTGGTGCCCGGGTGCGCGGCGATGAAGTACGGAATCAGGTACTGCTCTTTCCCGGCTTCCCTGGTGTACTTCTCGAACATGCGCTTGAAGCGATCGTAGGTGCCGATCCCCGGTTTCATCATCTGGTTGAGCGGACCTTCCTCGGTGTGTTCCGGGGCGATCTTCAGGTAACCACCGACGTGGTGGGTCACCAACTCCTTGACGTACTCCGGCGACTCGACCGCGAGGTCGTAACGCAGGCCGGAGGCGATCAGGATCTTCTTCACGCCCGGCAGCGCACGGGCGCTGCGGTACAGCTGAATCAGCGACGAGTGGTCGGTGTTCAGGTTCGGGCAGATACCCGGGAACACGCAGGACGGCTTGCGGCACGCGGATTCGATTTCCGGGCTCTTGCAGGCGATGCGGTACATGTTCGCGGTCGGGCCGCCGAGGTCGGAAATGACGCCGGTGAACCCCGGCACCTTGTCGCGGATCTCTTCGATTTCGCGAATGATCGACTCTTCGGAACGGTTCTGGATGATCCGGCCTTCGTGCTCGGTGATCGAGCAGAAGGTGCAGCCACCGAAACAGCCACGCATGATGTTCACCGAGAAGCGGATCATGTCGTAGGCCGGGATCTTTTCCTTGCCGTACGCAGGATGCGGAACACGTGCGTAAGGCATGCCGAACACGTAGTCCATTTCTTCAGTGGTCATCGGAATCGGCGGCGGGTTGAACCAGACGTCGATCTCGCCATGCTTCTGCACCAGCGCACGGGCGTTGCCCGGGTTGGTTTCCAGGTGCAGCACGCGGTTGGCGTGGGCGTACAGGACCGGATCGTTACGCACCTTTTCCATCGACGGCAGGCGGATCACGGTCTTGTCGCGGGTCATTTTCGGGCTGGCCAGGATCTGCACGACCTTGGCTTCCTGCGGGTCTTCAACCGGCCCCTTTTCCTGCTCGATCGCGCAAGCCTGAGTGTCCTGAGTGTTGACGTACGGGTTGATGATCTTGTCGATTTTGCCCGGACGGTCGATGCGCGTGGAGTCGACTTCGTACCAGCCCGCTGGCGTGTCGCGACGGATGAACGCGGTGCCGCGCACATCGGTGATGTCTTCGATCTTGTGACCGTAGGACAGACGCTGGGCGACTTCGACAATCGCCCGCTCGGCGTTGCCGTACAGCAGGATGTCGGCGCTGGCGTCGATCAGGATCGAGTTGCGCACGCGATCCTGCCAGTAGTCGTAATGGGCGATGCGACGCAGGGAGGCTTCGATGCCGCCGAGCACGATCGGCACGTGCTTGTAGGCTTCCTTGCAGCGCTGGCTGTAGACCAGGCTCGCACGATCCGGACGTTTGCCGGCCATGCCGCCCGGGGTATAGGCGTCGTCGGAGCGGATTTTCTTGTCCGCGGTGTAGCGGTTGATCATCGAGTCCATGTTGCCGGCCGCGACGCCGAAGAACAGGTTCGGCTCGCCGAGCTTCATGAAATCGTCTTTGGACTGCCAGTTAGGCTGCGCGATGATCCCGACGCGGAAGCCTTGCGACTCCAGCAACCGGCCGATGATCGCCATGCCGAACGACGGGTGATCGACGTAGGCATCACCGGTGACAATGATGATGTCGCAGGAATCCCAGCCGAGCTGATCCATCTCCTCCCTGCTCATCGGCAGGAATGGCGCCGGCCCGAAACATTCGGCCCAGTACTTTGGATAGTCAAATAACGGCTTGGCTGCTTGCATGTCGATGACCGGTGTTGAGGTGCAAAATCGCGGGCGCGGAATATAGCACAAAAAATGACCAATTCCGACGGCTGTGGTCGGAAATATCAGGGACTGTCAGACGAGGACGGACTTACTCGTCGTCGTCGAAGTTGTAACTGCCCGGCGCAAGGTTTTCGAAGCGCGTGTACTTGCCGATGAAGGCCAGGCGGATGAAGCCGATCGGGCCGTTCCGCTGCTTGCCGATGATGATTTCGGCGATGCCTTTGTGTTCGGTTTCCGGGTGATACACCTCGTCCCGGTACACGAACATGATGACGTCGGCGTCCTGCTCGATCGCTCCGGATTCCCGCAAGTCGGAGTTCACCGGGCGCTTGTTGGGACGTTGTTCCAAGGAACGGTTGAGCTGCGACAGGGCAACCACCGGGCAGTTGAATTCCTTGGCCAGGGCTTTCAGGGATCGGGAGATCTCGGAAATCTCGTTGGTCCGGTTATCACCACTGGAGCCGGGGATCTGCATCAGCTGCAGGTAGTCGATCATGATCAGGCCGATGTCGCCGTGCTCGCGCACCAGACGCCGGGTCCGGGCACGCATCTCCGACGGGCTGATGCCGGCGGTGTCGTCGATGAACAGCTTACGATCGTTGAGCAGGTTGACCGCAGAGGTCAGGCGCGGCCAGTCATCGTCTTCGAGCTGGCCGGAACGCACCTTGGTCTGGTCGATGCGACCGAGCGACGAGAGCATACGCATGATCAGCGATTCGCCTGGCATCTCGAGGGAGTACACCAGCACCGCTTTTTCGCTGCGCAGTACGGCGTTTTCCACCAGGTTCATCGCGAAGGTGGTTTTACCCATCGATGGACGACCGGCGACGATAATCAGGTCGGCCGGCTGCAGGCCGCTGGTTTTTTCGTCGAGGTCGGTATAACCGGTCGAAAGCCCCGTAATCGCATCGGATGTATTGAACAGCGTGTCGATACGATCGATGGCCTTGGTCAGCAACTCGTTGACGCCCACCGGACCACCGGTCTTCGGCCGGGCTTCGGCAATCGCGAAAATCTGCCGCTCGGCTTCGTCGAGGATTTCCTCGGCGGTGCGACCTTCGGGGTTGAAGGCGCTGTCGGCAATTTCCGTGCTGATGCCGATCAACTGGCGCAACGTCGCACGCTGGCGGACGATCTGCGCATAGGCCTTGATGTTGGCGACGGACGGTGTGTTTTTTGCCAGTTCGCCGAGGTAACCGAGGCCGCCGACTTGCGATGTCTGACCTTCCTTGTCCAGTTGCTCGGCAAGGGTCACGACGTCGATCGGCGAGTTCTGATCGGCCAGCTTGGCGATCGCACGGAAAATCAGTCGGTGGTCATGCCGGTAGAAATCGCCGTCGGAGACTTGATCGAGCACGCGCTCCCAGGCGTTGTTGTCCAGCATCAGACCACCGAGCACGGCCTGTTCGGCCTCGATGGAATGCGGCGGCACCTTCAGCGCGGCGGTTTGCAGATCGTATTGCTCAGGAGCGGAGATTTCGTTCATGGCCACTTGTTTTGTTTGGAAATGCAGGAGTTACAGAAAGACAAAGGGCACGACCTGTAAACAGGATCGTGCCCGATGTTAACCGTCTGACGGACAAGCCGCCAGCCGATCAGGTGTTGCTTAAGCTGCTACCACGACAACGCGTACGGTGGCTTCAACTTCGGCGTGCAGGTGCACAGCCACGTCGAATTCACCCACGTTGCGGATGGTGCCGTTCGGCAGACGAACTTCGCTTTTCGCAACTTCAACGCCGGAGGCGGTCAGTGCGTCAGCGATGTCGTGAGTACCGATCGAACCGAACAGCTTGCCTTCGTCGCCAGCGGTGGCAGTGATGGTCACTTCCAGCTCGGCCAGTTGGGCAGCACGGCTTTCAGCCGATGCTTTACGGTCTGCGGCGGCTTTTTCCAGCTCAGCGCGACGCTCTTCGAACGCAGCCAGGTTGGCAGCGGTCGCAGCGGTGGCTTTGCCGAAAGGCAGCAGGTAGTTACGGCCGTAACCGGCCTTAACGTTTACTTTGTCGCCCAGGTTGCCCAGGTTGGCGATTTTTTCCAGAAGGATCAGTTGCATGTGGAAATCCTCTTAACTTTTAACCTTCACCGTTCGCGTTATCGGTGTCTTTCGACACCCGACCGCGAAAATCAATCAGGCTGTCGACAATGGCCAGAACCACGAGCAACGGATAGATCAGCTGCATGAACAGCAACAGCGTCACGTACAACCCCACCAGCCAGAAACCGGCCAGTCGCCTTTGCGCCACCAGCCCGTGAATCAGGGCCAGCCCGGCGAACACCAGCGGTACACTGCACAACGGCGTCAACATGGCCATCTGTGCACCGAGATTCGGGCCCAGAAGCATCAACGCCAGCAGTAACATCGCCAGCCCCAGCGGGATCCGGATGGCGCGAAACTCGCGACCAAAACCACCCGGGTTGTACAACAACGCCTGCCAGTAACGCCCGACAATCAGGCTCAGCACGCTGACGATCTGCAACAAGGCCGCAATCAGGCCGGTCAGGACCGGTGCGATCAGCGACGCGAAACGCGCCTGCTCGTCTACCGACAAATGTTGGTAGGCATCACCGAGAAGCGCGGGCATGACCTTTATCAAGGCCTGCGCCAGCATCTCGATCTGGGGCGCAAATGCCGCCCCGAGCACCACTGAAAACACCAGCCCCATGGCTACGCTGACCAGCAGCGTACGAATCCAGGACTCGCTTGCGCGCAACACCAGCGCAAGCCCCGAAGACCCCAGCAGCACCAGAAGCGCCCGTGGGTCATCGGCATACAACCACCAGATCAATGCCGGCAGCAGTCCCAGCGACACGACGCCCAGGGCGTCGGTCAATCCGCGCCGCAGAAGCACCAGGCTCCCGGCGGCAGCACCCAACCAATACAACAACGGCAATGTTGCACACCCGGCCACTACAAGAGTGGCCTGCATACGGCCGCGCATGATGAACTCAGCTAAGGCACGCATGCATTCAATCCTTTGCTACTTGTCGACTGCCCGGTCTCAGCGGCCGTGGCTGTCGGTGTAGGCCAGCAGGGCCAGGAAGCGGGCGCGCTTGATAGCGGTGGCCAGCTGACGCTGATAACGAGCTTTGGTACCGGTGATGCGGCTTGGAACGATTTTGCCGGTCTCGGATACGTAGGCTTTCAGAGTGTTGAGATCTTTGTAATCGATCTCTTTCACGTCTTCAGCGGTGAAGCGGCAGAATTTACGACGACGGAAGAAACGTGCCATTTGATAGGCTCCTTAAAAGGTCCGTGGATTACTCGTCAGCGTTATCGCTGTTGTCGCTGTCATCGCTGTCATCGCCATCGGCGCTGCCATCGTTTTCAGGACGTTCGCGACGCTCACGGCGCTCACTGCGGTTTTCTTCAGCCTTGAGCATCTCGGACTGGCCGGTAACGGCTTCGTCGCGACGGATGACCAGGTTACGGATCACTGCATCGTTGTAGCGGAAGTTGTCTTCCAGCTCGGCCAGGGCCTTGCCGGTGCACTCAACGTTCAGCATCACGTAGTGAGCCTTGTGAACATTGTTGATTGCGTAGGCCAGTTGACGACGGCCCCAGTCTTCCAGACGGTGGATTTTGCCGCCGTCTTCTTCGATCAGCTTGGTGTAACGCTCAACCATGCCGCCGACTTGCTCGCTCTGGTCAGGGTGGACCAGAAAGATGATTTCGTAATGACGCATGAATGCTCCTTACGGGTTGTAGCCTGCCGCTCAAAAACGGTCAGACAAGGAGTGAATGACACTTATGGACTTGCTGGCGCGGGGCACATGCATGCCTGCCGCCACAGCAAGGGGCGCAATTGTAGAGAAGGGACTGAAGAGGTGCAAGGCAATTGGTGATTATTTGAACAGCTCGTTCACATCACCGATCAGCACCATTGCGCAGAAGCAATGTGGGAGCGGGCTTGCTCGCGAATGCGGCATCACATCCAACATCATTGCTGAATGACACACCGCTTTCGCGAGCAAGCCCGCTCCCACATTTGAATCGCCGTGAGGCTTAAGCCTTTTTGGCAGCCGCCTTGGCCTTGGCACCGCGCTGGCGCTGGGCCTCGAACAGGCACACGCCCGTCGCGACCGACACGTTGAGACTGCTGACGCTACCGGCCATCGGCAGGTGCACCAGGTAATCGCAATGCTCGCGGGTCAGGCGACGCATGCCTTTACCTTCGGCACCCATGATCAGGATGGTTGGGCCGGTCAGGTCCTGGTCATAAATGCTGACCTCGGCCTCACCCGCCGTGCCGACAATCCACAGTCCACGCTGCTGGAGCTTTTCCAGGGTGCGCGCAAGGTTGGTGACGGCCACCAGCGGAATCACTTCCGCCGCGCCGCAAGCCACTTTACGCACCACAGGGGTCAGGGTGGCCGACTTGTCTTTTGGCACGATGACCGCCAGCGCACCGGCAGCGTCCGCCGAACGCAGGCAGGCGCCGAGGTTGTGCGGATCGGTCACACCGTCGAGCACCAGCAACAGCGGCGCGCCTTCGGTGCGATCGAGCAACTCGTCGAGCATCGCTTCGCCCCAGACCTGGCTCGGGCTGACGTCTGCCACCACGCCTTGGTGCACGCCTTCGACCCAGGCGTCCATTTCGCGGCGCTCGGCCTGACCGATCTGGACCCGGTTTTCGTTGGCCAGCTCAATCAGCGTCTGCACCCGCGGATCGTTGCGGCTTTCAGCCAGCCAGATCTGCTTGACGCGTTTTGGGTGGTGACGCAGCAACGCTTCTACCGCGTGAACGCCGTAGATTTTTTCCAACTGACTCATGACTTCGCCTTCGGTTTACGCGCCCCGCCGCTTTTGGCTGGAGCGGAACCCGCTTTTGGCGGGCCCTTGCGGTGCTTGCTCGGTTTGGCTGATTTGCCGCTCGAGGCCTTGTCAGGCGCCGATCGCCCGGTCTTTCCCCCGGACGCCGCTTTACCACCGTTTTTGGCGTCGGCCAGCAAGGCCTTCTTCATTTCACGGCTTTTGCGCAGCTCGGCGTTTTTCGCCACGGCATCGCTCGGACGATAAACCTCGACGACTTTTTCCTTGGCCGGGCGACGGCTGGCGGTTTTTGCCGGAGCCTTCTCTTCCACAACCTTCGCTGCAGGAGCGGTCGTCTCGGTGCCACGCTTTTTGCGGCCGATCGGCGCGCTGATGGTTTTTTCAGCCATCTCGAAGTCGATCTTGCGCTCGTCGAGATCGACGCGCATGACGCGCACTTCAACGGTATCGCCAAGACGGAAGCTGCGACCGGTGCGCTCGCCCGCCAGGCGGTGGTGCACAGGGTCGAAGTGGTAGTAGTCGCCCGGCAACGCCGTAACGTGCACCAGTCCTTCGACGTAGATATCGGTCAGTTCGACGAACAGACCAAAACCGGTCACGGCAGTGATCACGCCAGGGAACGATTCGCCCACGCGGTCCTTCATGAACTCGCACTTGAGCCAGTTCACCACGTCGCGGGTCGCTTCGTCGGCACGGCGCTCGCTCATCGAGCACTGCTCGCCGAGTTGCTCCAGCGCTGCTTCGTCGTACGGATAGATGCGCGCCTTCGGAATGGTCATCGCCCCGGCACGACGAACGTGCGGAGTGTCCTGTTTCGAATGGATCACGCTGCGGATCGCCCTGTGCGTGAGCAGGTCCGGGTAACGACGAATCGGCGAGGTAAAGTGGGTATAGGCTTCGTAATTCAGGCCGAAGTGGCCTTCATTCTGGGCGCTGTACACCGCCTGGCTCAGGGAGCGCAGCATCACGGTCTGGATCAGGTGGAAATCCGGACGGTCCTTGATGCTGGCCAACAGGGCCTGATAGTCCTTCGGCGTCGGGCCGTCCTTGCCTTTGTGCAGGGACAGGCCGAGCTCACCGAGGAACGCGCGCAGTTTTTCCAGACGCTCCGGCGGCGGGCCGTCGTGAACGCGGTACAGCGCAGGGATTTCGTGCTTCTTCAGGAACTCGGCGGTGGCCACGTTGGCCGCCAGCATGCATTCCTCGATCAGCTTGTGCGCGTCGTTACGGGTGGTCGGGCGGATTTCGGCAATCTTGCGCTCGGAACCGAAAATGATCCGGGTTTCCTGAGTTTCGAAATCAATCGCGCCACGTACGTGACGAGCGGCCAGCAATACCTTGTACAGCGCGTAGAGCTGCTTGAGGTGCGGCAAGACGTCGGTGTATTCACCGCGCAGCTTGCGACCCTCGGTAGCCTTCGGCGTTTCCAGCATCGCGCTGACCTTGTTGTAGGTCAGACGGGCGTGGGAATGGATCACCGCTTCATAGAAGCAGTAGTCGGTCATTTCGCCGGACTTGGAGATGGTCATCTCGCAAACCATGGCCAGACGATCGACGTGCGGGTTCAGCGAGCACAACCCGTTGGACAGCTGCTCCGGCAGCATCGGCACCACGCGCTCGGGGAAGTACACCGAGTTGCCGCGCACCTGGGCTTCGTTGTCCAGGGCCGAACCGATCTTCACGTAGCTGGAAACGTCGGCAATCGCCACGTACAACTTCCAGCCGCCGGAGAACAGGCGCAGCTTGCCTGGCTTGGCTTCGCAGTAGACCGCGTCGTCGAAGTCGCGGGCATCTTCGCCGTCGATGGTGACGAACGGCAGATGGCGCAGGTCGACGCGCTTCTCTTTGTCTTTCTCTTCGACTTCCGGCTTGAGCTTGCCAGCTTCTTTCAGAACGGCTTCAGGCCAGACGTGCGGAATGTCGTAGGTACGCAGGGCGACATCGATTTCCATGCCCGGCGCCATGTAGTTGCCGACGACTTCGATCACGTCTCCTTGTGGCTGGAAGCGCGGGGTCGGCCAGTGGGTGATTTTCACCTCGACGAACTGACCGATCTGGGCGTTGGCGTTGCGGCCCGGGGTGACCAGCACTTCTTGCTGGATCTTCGGGTTGTCCGCGACGACGAAGCCGATACCGCCTTCTTCGAAGTAGCGGCCGACGATGCTTTCGTGGGCACGGGACACCACTTCGACGATCACGCCTTCGCGACGACCGCGACGGTCGAGGCCGGACACACGGGCCAGCGCCCGGTCCCCGTCGAATACCAGACGCATTTGCGCCGGGCTCATGAACAAATCGTCGGAGCCGTCATCCGGCACCAGGAAGCCGAAGCCGTCACGGTGACCGCTGATGCGACCGAGGATCAGGTCGAGCTTGTCCACCGGCGCATACGTGCCACGGCGGGTGTAGATCAGTTGAGCGTCGCGCTCCATGGCGCGCAGGCGGCGGCGCAGGGCTTCGATCTGGTCTTCTGTGGTCAGACCAAATTCTTCGACCAGTTGCTCGCGGGCAGCAGGCGAACCCCGATCAGCAAGGTGCTGAAGGATCAGTTCGCGGCTGGGAATAGGGTTTTCATATTTTTCCGCTTCACGAGCGGCCTCGGGATCGAGGGACTGCCAATCGGCCATTAGAGAGTTTTCACCTTGTCTATATGCGGGTTAGTTTGGCATAGGCGCCATCAAACGGGAAATTTCCGACTCTATAAGGCGCGTCTTGAGCCTTGTATCGACGTCTGAAAGGCGTTTTGAACACCGCTGGTAAAAAAAACCAATTTTTTTGCTGGCAGGGGTTTACAGTTAAAAAGGCGCTCCGTATAGTGCGCGCCATCGACGACGTACAGACGCTGTCGAGATGCCCAGGTGGTGAAATTGGTAGACACGCCAGCTTCAGGTGCTGGTGACCTTACGGTCGTGGAAGTTCGAGTCTTCTCCTGGGCACCAATTTCGAGTTTGAGACTAGATCAGTTTCAAGACTCACACAAAAACCCGCGAAAGCGGGTTTTTTGCATTCTGCGTCCCGACTTTTTTCTGAAATTGATTTATTAAAATTAAATCAGGGGTTTACAGATCAAAAGGCGCTCCGTATAGTGCGCCACATCAACAGCGGCAACGCTGAAGATGAAGCCCAGATGGTGAAATTGGTAGACACGCCAGCTTCAGGTGCTGGTGACCTTACGGTCGTGGAAGTTCGAGTCTTCTTCTGGGCACCAATTCAAATTCAAGGTTACGATCTTGAATCTCACAAAAACCCGCGAAAGCGGGTTTTTGCGTTTCCGGGGTTTGGAAAAGTCAGAGCCCCAACGCCTACCAGACCTCCCAACTCCCCGCAAGGCGCACTTGAGAAACAATATCGTTTATCATTGTTGCAAGTTTTTGCAATGCGACAGTGAGGAACCCTGCGAATGATGTTTCGAAATACCCTGCGCCGCGGCTTGACCTTCACCCTGCTCGGCCTGGCACTCGCCACTCCCCTCACCCAGGCTGCCGACGCGGTTTCCCTGACTCTCTACAACGGTCAACACAAAGAAGTCGGCGACGCCATCGCCAAAGCCTTCGAAGCCAAGACCGGCATTCACGTCAATGTGCGCAAGGGCAGCAGCAATCAGCTGGCCAGCCAGATCATCGAAGAAGGCGACCGCTCCCCCGCCGACGTCATCTACACCGAAGAATCCCCGCCGCTGAACAACCTCGGCGAGCAAGGCCTGCTGGCCAAGGCCGATGACGCGACCCTGGCCGTTCTGCCGAAAGAATACGTCGCCGGCAACGGCACCTGGATCGGCGTTACCGCCCGGGTTCGCGTAGTCGCGTTCAACCCGAAACTGATCGACGAAAAAGACCTGCCGAAATCGGTGCTGGATTTCGCCGATCCGCAATGGCAAGGCAAGGTCGGTTTCGTACCGACCAGCGGCGCGTTCCAGGAACAGGCCGTAGCCATCATCAAGAAGCACGGTCGCGACGCCGCCGAAGAATGGCTGACCGGCTTGCGCGCCTTCGGCAAGACCTACAGCAACAACATGGTCGCCCTCAAGGCTGTGGAAAACGGCGAAGTCGCCACCGTGCTGGTGAACAACTATTACTGGTTCGCCCTGCAGCGGGAAAAAGGCCAGCTTGATTCGAAACTGCATTACTTCACCGGCGGTGACGTTGGCGGTCTGATCACCGTTTCCAGCGCAGCCGTGCTGAAATCCAGCAAACATCCAAAAGAAGCCCAGCAATTTCTCGCCTACATGGCCAGCGAAGAAGGCCAGCGCGTGATCACCCAGACCACCGCCGAATACCCGCTGCACAAAGGCATGGAATCGGATCGCGGCCTCAAGCCGTTCAGCGAGCTGGAAGCGCCGGACGTCACGCCGGCCGATCTGGGCAACGCCGAAGAAGCGCTGGACCTGGAACGCGAAGTTGGCCTGAACTGATGACCGCATCGTTATCCGCCCCCGCTACACGCGGGGGTTACGTGCCACGGCGCAAGCGGCCGTCGATCTGGCTGGTGCTGCCGGTGTTGTTGCTGGTGGTCATGAGCCTGCTGCCGCTGGCCTACGTCGGACTCAAAGCCTGGCAGGCGGGCTGGTCCGAGGCGCTGCATTTGCTGTGGCGCCCATATGTGTTCGGCCTGCTGCGCAACACGTTGGCGCTGATGGTTGGCGTAACCGTGACCTGTGGCGTGATCGGCCTGTCGCTGGCATGGTTGCTGGAACGCAGCAATCTGCCGGGCCGTCGACTGTGGGGCGTGATTCTTTGCCTGCCGTTCGCTGTGCCGGCATTCGTCAGCAGCTTTACCTGGGTTTCGTTGAGCGCGCAGTTCGAAGGACTTGGCGGGGCGATCCTGGTGATGAGCCTGTCGAAGTACCCGCTGATCTTTCTGCCGGTCGCGGCAACCCTGCGCAATCTTGATCCTTCTCTTGAAGAATCGGCACGGACGCTGGGCCAGAATCGCTGGGGCGTGTTTTTCCGCGTCACCCTGCCCCTGCTCTGGCCCTCGCTGCTGGCCGGCTCGTTGCTGATCGCATTGCACATGCTGGTGGAGTTCGGCGCACTGTCGATCATTGGCCTGCAAACCTTCACCACCGCGATCTATCAGCAATTCGAACTGGAATTCAGCAATGCTAACGCGGCGATGCTGTCGGCGGTATTGCTGGCGCTGTGCCTGATGCTGTTGTGGCTGGAGCTACGCATTCGCGGCAAGGGTCGTCATGTGCGCACCGGCCAGGGCGCGGCCCGTCAGGCTGAACAAGTGCGACTCGGGCCTTGGGCGATCGCCGGTCAGCTGTATTGCCTGACGCTGGCGATTGTCGGCAGCGGGATTCCGCTGGGCATGCTGGCTTACTGGCTTGCCGTGGGATCGTCAGCGGCATTCCCGGTTGCGGCGATCACCGAAGCCTTGCTGTCGTCGCTGGCACTGTCGCTGGGTGGCGCGGGATTGTGCCTGGTGCTGGCGGTGCCGGTCGGGTTGCTGGTGGTGCGCTACAAAGGCCAACTGGCGATCTGGGCCGAGCGCCTGCCCTATCTGCTGCACGCCCTGCCGGGATTGGTGATCGCGCTGACGCTGGTGTATTTCGCCCTGCATTACGTGCCGGTGCTGTACCAGACCTCCGCGCTGTTGCTGATCGCTTATGCACTGCTGTTTCTGCCGCTGGCTCAGGCGCCGATCCGCACGGCGCTGAACAAGGCCGCACCGCAACTCGAAGAAGCCGCCCGCACGCTGGGCGCCTCTTCGTTCACGGCGTTCTGCCGAGTGACCCTGCCGATCATCTTCCCGGCACTGGGCGCGGCGTTCGCGCTGGTGTTTCTGGATGCCATGAAAGAACTGACGGCGACGCTGCTGTTGAGTCCGACCGGGCTCAACACATTGGCAACCGAAGTCTGGGCGCACACCGCGAATGTCGAGTTCGCAGCCGCAGCGCCTTACGCGGTGTTATTGATTGTGGTGTCGGGATTGCCGGTGTATCTGCTGACGACCCGGATGTATTTGAGCCGATAAAAAAATCGCAGCCGAGGCTGCGATTTTTTTTGCCCGCACGATCAGGCCCGGAACTGCCCCAGACTCGCCTTGAGCTGCGCCGCCAGACCATCCAGCACCTTGCCGCTGGCCGTGGTCTCGACCACCGCCTGAGCGGCTTTCTCGGCCTGGGCATGAATCGTCTCGACGCGCCCACGCACAGCCTGCGCGCCTTGCGCCTGATGCGCCGCTGCTTGAGTCGCCAGACCAATCGCCGCATGCACCTGCTCGACCGACGCCTGCACCGACTGCTGCAACCGCGCGCTGTCACGCAGCACCAGCAAGCCTTCGCTGGCCTGACGCCCGGCCTGACCGATCGCCTCGACCGCCTCACGGGCGCCCTGCTGCAAGGCCACGATGTGCGCCTGAATGTCGCCGGTGGAGCTTTGGGTCTTGCTTGCCAGCGCCCGCACTTCATCCGCCACCACTGCAAACCCGCGTCCGGTTTCACCGGCCCGGGCCGCTTCGATGGCCGCGTTGAGCGCCAGCAGGTTGGTCTGCTCGGCGATGCCGTGAATCACGGTCAGCACCACTTCGATCTGCTCGCTCTGCTGCGCCAGCCGTTCGATGACTTTCGCCCCGGTATCGACCTGCCCCGCCAGCGCCTCGATCAGGCTGCCGACCTTCGCCGAGGTGCGAGTGTTCTCATCAGTGGCCTGGCGAATATCCACAACCTGCTTCAGCGCCGCCTGCATCGCATGGCTTTCCGACTGCGCCTCATCAGCCATTTGCGACAGTGCCCGCAGACTTTCGGCCACTTCATCACGCTGCATCCCGGCCGCCGCATCGGCACCCGCGTTGCGTAGGGTCATGGCGCCGATTTCCACACCGGTACGCTGAGCCACATCCCCGGCCTCGCGCACGATCGGCTGCAACTTGTCCACAAAGCGGTTGACCGCCGAGGCCATGTCGCCGATTTCGTCCTTGCTGTTGATCTGCACACGCTTGGTCAGATCGCCCTCGCCTGCTGCAAGATCATCCATGGCGGCATTGAGCATTTTCAGGCGATTGACCACTCGATGACCGAGCACCACCGCCAGCAGCAACAGGACCCCGGCACCCACCAGCGCCAAGCCCATGCCGATACGCCAGCGCAGAGTTGCTGCTGCGTCCTGTACGGTACTGGTGGTGTTGGCCTTCATCTCGGCAGCCGTGGATTGCGCCGATTGCAGGCGCGCACGCATGGCGGTGGCACTGTCGGCAGCGGCACCCTTGAGGCTGTCGCCGACCAATTGATCACTGCTGGCAATCAACGCCGTGAAGCGCTGATCGAGCGCCGCCAGATCGGTTTCGACCGAAGCCGTCGAGACGCCCATCAGCACCTTGCCGATTTCCACGCCATTGGGGTTGATCGAGGCTTCGAGGTAGTAGACCGACGGATCGTTCTTCGCCGCATCCAGCACCTTGTCCAGCGCCCGCTCACCCTGACCTTTTTCCAAAAGGGCCTTGTTGATCGGGTTTTCGCGGTTGAGGTAGCGAGTCAGATGCTGGCCGGTGGCGTCGTCATACACCACGAACAGCACGTTGGGATTGCGCTGGGCCCGGCGGGCGAATTCGGACAGGGTCGGCACGTCACTGTCCCACATGGCGCGGGGCGCCACCGAGGCCAGCAACTGGGCCATGTCATTGGCCGAATCCTTCAGGTCTTTTTCCAGGGTCGCACGCAGCTGCGCCTGCTCTTCCTTCAGACGCGAGGAAAGACCGGCGGTAAGACGCTGACGAGTACTTGAGGAGAGATTGTCGAGGCTCGACGTGACCTCGCGCCCGGCCTGCTCCAGCTCATCGGACAATTTCTGGCTGTCGGCGCCCAGGCGAGTGCCGAGATCGGCTTCCAGCGCAGTGACGGTGCTCCGCGTCAGGGCGACGGCCACCAGCACTTGCACCAAAAGGGCGATACCAAGGGTAACGAACACGGGCCGCAACAGACGGCTTTGTAACAGTGAGAGAACGGCTGACACTGTGAATCCCTCTACTTCTGACGCCATTAATTTGATGGCACTCTTGTAGGCAGAATCACAGCAAAGGTCATGCCGTCCAACAGGCATAAACGACAAAGGCCCCGATGAAGGGGCCTTTGTGTTTTTACATCAACGACTTATCAAGCGAACGGATGACGCAGAACGATGGTTTCGTTGCGGTCCGGGCCCGTCGAAATAATGTCGATCGGCGCGCCGATCAACTCTTCAACGCGTTTGATGTAGGCACGAGCGTTAGCCGGCAGCTCTTCCAGGGTCTTGGCACCCACGGTCGATTCGGTCCAGCCCGGCACTTCTTCGTACACAGGCTGCAGACCTACGTAGCTGTCAGCGTCAGTCGGAGCAACGGCGTTGCCTTGCGCGTCTTTGTAGCCGGTGCAGATGTTGATGGTTTCCAGGCCGTCGAGTACATCCAGCTTGGTCAGGCAGATGCCGGAGATGCTGTTCACATCGATAGCGCGACGCAGGATAACGGCGTCGAACCAGCCGCAACGACGGGCACGGCCGGTGGTAGCGCCGAACTCGTGACCTTGCTTGGCCAGGTGCGCACCGACTTCGTCGAACAGCTCGGTCGGGAACGGGCCCGAACCCACGCGAGTGGTGTAAGCCTTGGTGATGCCCAGGATGTAGTCCAGGAACATCGGGCCAACGCCCGAACCGGTCGCCACGCCACCCGCAGTGGTGTTGGAGCTGGTCACGTACGGGTAGGTGCCGTGGTCGATGTCGAGCAACGAGCCCTGGGCGCCTTCAAACATGATGTCTTTGCCGGCGCGACGCAGCTCGTGCAGCTCGGCAGTCACGTCCAGCATCAGCGGCTTGAGCAGCTCGGCGTATTCCTTGCACTCGGCCAGAGTCTTTTCGTACTCGATGGCAGGCTCTTTGTAGTAACCGACCAGCATGAAGTTGTGGTAGTCCACCAGCTCACGCAGCTTGTCTTCAAAGCGCGGCATGTTGAGCAGGTCGCCAACACGCAGGCCGCGACGTGCAACCTTGTCTTCGTAAGCCGGGCCGATGCCGCGACCGGTCGTACCGATCTTCAGCTCGCCGCGGGCCTTTTCACGGGCCTGGTCCAGCGCCACGTGGAAGGACAGGATCAGCGGACAGGAAGGGCTGATGCGCAGGCGCTCGCGCACCGGTACGCCTTTCTCTTCCAGCTTGGTGATCTCGCGCAGCAGGGCGTCAGGTGCAACCACCACGCCGTTGCCGATCAGGCACTGCACGCCTTCGCGCAGCACGCCCGACGGGATCAGGTGCAGGACGGTTTTTTCACCGTCGATCACCAGTGTGTGGCCAGCGTTGTGGCCACCTTGGTAGCGCACTACGGCGGCAGCATGTTCGGTCAGCAGATCAACGATCTTGCCTTTGCCCTCATCACCCCATTGGGTGCCCAGGACTACGACATTCTTACCCATAACACTTGTCCTCATTCGCGCAAACTTGGTGCCGGCGTCAGCCGGCAGGAAAACTCAAGAAGCCAGTGGCGATACTTGCCAAAGCCCGTTCTGCTGGATCAATTGCCGGTCGCAGTCCGCATCACGGGCGGCGGCCAAAGGTTGTCCAGGCAATGCCTGAACGACACGCTGACCCTCACTGCGCAACTGGCAAACCTGCTGCCAGAGTGCCGCGTCCGTACTGTCAGGCATCCAGATACCGCCAGACGGTAGCTCGATCTCAGCACGCCCCAGGGTCACCAGGGTTTTCAAATCGGTGGAGAAGCCGGTGGCCGGACGGGCGCGACCGAAGTCGGCGCCGATGTCGTCGTATCGACCGCCCTGGGCGATGGACTGACCAACACCCGGCACGAATACCGCGAACACCACACCGGTGTGGTAGTGATAACCGCGCAGCTCGCCCAGGTCGAAATACAGCGGCAGCTCCGGGAAACGCACCGACAGACGCTCGGCGATCGCCAGCAAATCTTCCAGCGCCGCCAGTACCGGGGCCGGCGCATTGGCCAGGCGCTCGCGGGCAGCGGTCAGGACTTCACGGCCACCGCACAGATCGACCAGCGCACGCAACATGCCGGACAGATCGGCCGGCAGGCCTTCGGTCAAGGTAATGACCTCGTCGATGGCCTTGCGTTGCAACGCATCGAACAGTTGCTGCTCGACTTCACCCGACAGACCGGCCGCCTGGGCCAGACCGCGGTAGATGCCGACATGTCCCAGGTCCATGTGCACGTCCGGCACATCGGCCAGTTGCAGCATGGCCAGCATCAGGCTGATGACTTCAACGTCGCTGCTCGGGCTCGCATCACCGTACAACTCGGCGCCCAACTGGATCGGGCTGCGCGAGGACGACAAGGCACGCGGCTGGGCATGCAGCACGCTGCCGGCGTAGCACAGACGGCTCGGGCCTTCGCGACGCAGGGTGTGCGCATCGATGCGCGCCACTTGCGGCGTGATGTCAGCACGGAAACCCATCTGCCGGCCCGATTGCGGGTCGATGACCTTGAAGGTACGCAGATCCAGGTCCTGGCCCGCGCCGGTCAGCAGGGATTCCAGGTACTCGATATGGGGAGTCACGACAAACTCGTAACCCCAGCTCTGGAACAGATCCAACACCTGACGACGCGCGACTTCAATGCGCGCCGCTTCCGGTGGCAGTACTTCTTCGATGCCATCTGGCAGCAGCCAGCGGTCTACCGTTGCCATTACGCCATTCCCCTTAGATCCGGGCGGCCTGCCCGAGGGCGAGCCTTGAGTGAAGCAGAAAATGACCGGTCCGTTCAAAACGCACGCGCATGAACGACACGGCGAAAGGCCTGTTACCGGCTTCGCCCGTCACTTTCCTCGAAAAACTGTCGGGCCATTCAACCCGATCCTCTGCAACAAAAACAGCAATCAAACGTGCAGACGCAAAAAAGCCGGGAATTTCCCGGCTGCCGCATCATACACACGTTTTCCCAAAGGATCACCCCGCCCGAGGTTTTAGCCGCCGGGCGGAATGATTCAGGTCAACGTGATATCAAGGCTTGGACTTTTCCAGGTAACGGAAGAAATCGCTGCTTGGGTCGAGGACCAGGACGTCGGATTTGTTCGCGAAGCTTTCACGGTAGGCACGCAGGCTACGGTAGAAACCGTAAAACTCCTGATCCTGGCCGTAGGCCTTGGAGTAGATCGCAGCGGCCTGGGCGTCGCCGTCACCGCGAATCTCTTCGGATTCACGATAGGCTTCAGCCAGCAACACGCGGCGTTGACGATCAGCGTCGGCACGGATGCCTTCGGCCAGCTCGTTACCCTTGGCGCGGTGCTCGCGAGCTTCACGCTCACGCTCGGTGCTCATACGCTCGAACACGCTACGGTTCACTTCTTTCGGCAGATCGATAGCCTTGACCCGGACATCGACCACTTCGATACCCAGCTCTTTTTCCGCCATCTTGTTCAGCGACGCGGTGATGTCAGCCATCAGCGCATCACGCTCACCGGACACTACCTCGTGCAAAGTGCGCTTACCGAACTGGTCACGCAGGCCCGATTCCAGACGACGGGACAGACGCTCGTCGGCAATCTGCTTGAGGCCGGACGTTGCGGTGTAGAAGCGCTCGGCATCTTTCACGCGCCACTTGGCGTAGGCATCGACCATCACGGCTTTCTTTTCCAGCGTCAGGAAGCGTTGTGTCGGTGCATCCAGCGTCATCAGACGTGCGTCGAATTTACGCACCTGGTTAACGTAAGGAACCTTCACATGCAGACCCGGCTGAACGTCAGCCTGAACCACGCGACCGAATTGCAGCAACACCGCGCGCTCGGTCTGAGCAACGATGTAGAAGCAGTTCCAGCCAACCAGTACCACAACAACGCCAACGATCAGGGCGATCAGCGATTTATTGCTCATCAGCGGGTCTCCCTTGTACGCGACTGCGGCAGGTCAGTGACATGCGGCGTGACGTCCGTGTTGTTGCTGGCGGCAGCCGAACCGGTGACCGGCGCATTGCTGCCCGAACTGTTCTGAATCATCTTGTCCAACGGCAGGTAAAGCAGGTTGCTCTGGCCGTTCTTGTTGCCGGTCACGAGTACCTTGCTGGTGCTGCTGAAGACTTCCTGCATGGTGTCCAGGTACAGACGCTGACGAGTGACCTCGGGCGCCTTGCGATACTCGGCAACCAGCTTGGTGAAGCGATCCGCCTCACCCTTGGCGCGCGAGACCGTTTCGTCACGGTAGCCATTGGCATCTTCAAGGATACGTTGGGCCTGACCACGGGCTTCCGGCACCACGCCGTTGGCGTAGGTTTCAGCCTGGTTGCGCGAACGCTGCTCGTCTTCACGGGCACGGATCACGTCATCGAAGGCTTCCTGCACTTCACGCGGTGCCGCTGCGCTCTGTACGTTGACCTGGGTGACGGTGATACCGGTGCGATAGGTATCGAGGAAGCGTTGCAGACGCTCCTTGATCTCGCTGGCCATCAGCTCACGACCTTCGGTCAGCACCTGGTCCATCGCGGTGGAACCCACCACATGGCGCAGCGCACTGTCGGTCGCATGTTGCAGGCTGATTTCCGGCTGGTCGACGTTCAGCACGAAGTCCTGCAGGTTGCTGATCTTGTACTGCACGGTCAGCGGCACTTCGACGATGTTCTCGTCTTCGGTCAGCATCTGGCCCTGCTTGGTGTAGGCACGCTCACGCGTGACGTTCTCCATGTACTTCTTGTCGATCGGCGGGAAGTAGATGTTCAGGCCGGGACCGACAGTCTCGTAGTACTTGCCGAAGCGCAGCACCACGGCTTGCTCCTGCTCGTCCACGACGTAGACCGCGCTGTACAGCCAGACGGCCGCCAGCACGACAAGGCCGATGCCGAGCAGGCCGCCGAAGCCGCCGCTCTTGCCCGAGCCACCACCGTCATCACCGCGTTTTTTTCCACCACCGAACAACCCGTTCAGGCTTTCCTGCAGCTTTCGGAAGGCCTCGTCGAGATCCGGCGGTCCCTTGCGGTCGCCGTTGTTGCGACGCTTGCCACCCCAAGGATCCTGATTGTTCGAGTTGCCACCCGGCTCATTCCAAGCCATAGCGCTCTCCATCTGATAAAGCAAAGACGCACCCACGGCGCGCCGACCAATGCTACAGAATGCCTGCCGTTGCGGCACAACCGCTTTGCCAGGCTTTTATTGCAAAGTGTGTTGCTCGATGAACTCCGTCGGCACAACGCCTTCACGACTGACCAGTCGATTGAGCTCCGAGCGTGGCAATCGAACGGCCAGCAAGCTGACCCCTTCTTCGTCGTGTTCTTCTTTCTGCACCGCGCCCAGTTCGAAGAACTGCGCACGCAGACGCGCGAACCGCTGAGGCAGGCGCAGGGTTCCCACGAACAGGTCACTGCCCAACAACTCGGCAATCGCCTGCTCGAGCAATTCCAGACCGGTGCCATCACGCGCCGACAGCCAGACCCGCTGGGGCTTGCCGTTTTCATCGCGCTGGATTTGTGGCTCAACGCCTTCAAGCAAATCGAGTTTGTTATAGACCTCGAGGATCGGCAAGTCCTGGGCACCGATCTCGCCCAGCACCACCATCACCTGCTCGATCTGCAACATGCGATCCGGTTCGGCCGCATCGATCACGTGCAGCAGCAGATCGGAGTTGCTCGACTCTTCGAGCGTAGACCGAAATGCCTCGACCAGTTTGTGCGGCAAGTGGCGGATGAAACCCACCGTGTCGGCCAGGACAATCGGCCCCAGGTCGTCCAGATCCAGACGGCGCAGGGTCGGGTCGAGCGTGGCGAACAGCTGGTCGGCCGCGTACACCTCGGACTTGGTCACGTTATTGAACAGCGTGGACTTGCCGGCGTTGGTGTATCCCACCAGAGACACAGTTGGGATATCCGCACGCGAGCGGCCGCGACGCGACTGTTCACGCTGGCTGCGCACTTTTTCCAGCCGGCCCTTGATCTGACGTAGGCGAACCCGCAGCAGTCGCCGGTCGGTTTCGAGCTGGGTTTCACCCGGGCCGCGCATGCCGATGCCGCCACCCTGACGCTCAAGGTGAGTCCAGCCGCGAACCAGCCGGGTGCTCATGTGGTCAAGCTGGGCCAGTTCTACCTGGAGCTTGCCCTCATGGGTACGGGCGCGTTGGGCGAAAATATCGAGAATCAGACCGGTACGGTCAATCACGCGACACTCGAAAACACGTTCGAGGTTACGTTCCTGACTGGGCGTAAGGGTGTGATTGAAAATGACCAGATCGGCTTCTTCGGCGTGGACCAGGTCGCGCAGTTCCTCGACCTTGCCGCTGCCAATCAGGTATTTGGCGGTTGGCCGATGACGCGGCACGTTAAAAAACGCAACGGTCTCGGCGCCAGCCGAATTTGCCAGTTCCTGAAACTCCTGCGGATCTTCGCGCGCCTCAGGGTCCTGTCCATCCAAGTGAACGAGGATGACTCGTTCACCACCACCGTGGCGCTCAAAGAACAAAGGAGACTCCTATCAGGCGTTACCTGGCTCAGCGTCACCTGCTTCGGATTCGGTTGCGCTTGGCAGACGAATTGGACGAACCGGCACGACTGTAGAGATAGCGTGTTTGTAAACCATCTGGCTGACGGTGTTCTTCAGCAGGATAACGAACTGGTCGAACGACTCGATCGTGCCTTGCAGTTTGATCCCGTTCACCAGGTAGATGGAAACCCCCACTTTCTCTTTACGTAAAGTATTCAAGTAAGGGTCTTGTAGCGAATGCCCTTTTGACATGTGCCGCACTCCTTTAAGGATTCAATATAAAAAATAGGTAAACAGATGGCTTTTGCCGCCACACCCCCAAGGATAGACGGCAATTGCAAGGACTCAGCTCAATATGGAGATCGTCCCAAGGTATTTCAAGGCGCGTGGCAGATTGTCGCAATCCAGACTGTCGAGCCAGTGTAAATCTTTCCAGCTGCGCAGCCAGGTGAACTGGCGTTTGGCCAATTGGCGCGTGGCGATGATGCCCCGTTCCTGCATCTCGGCCGACGTCAGCTTGCCATCCAGGAAGTCCCAGACCTGGCGGTAGCCTACCGCACGTATAGACGGCAACCCGGCATGCAGGTCACTTCTATTACGCAGGGCTACGACCTCGTCGATGAATCCCTGTTCCAGCATATTTGTGAATCTTTGTTTAATGCGCTCGTGCAGTACCTGCCGATTAGTTGGAGCAATCGCCAGGTTCGCGACAGTATAGGGCAATTGTTGCAGTCCCGATGCGGCCGCTTCAGCACTTTGCGCAGATTGTTGCAGGCGCAGCGCAGTCATGCTCTGACCGCTGACCCGGTAAACTTCCAGCGCACGACTCAGTCGTTGTGGATCGTTCGGATGGATGCGTGCCGCCGACTCCGGATCGATGACCGCCAGTTGCTCGTGCAGGGCTTGCCAGCCAAGGCGTGCAGCCTCTTCTTCAATCTGCGCGCGAACCTCGGGATCGGCCGCCGGCATGTCCGCCAGACCTTCGATCAAAGCCTTGTAATAGAGCATCGTGCCGCCCACCAGCAGCGGAATTTTTCCGCGTGCGGTGATCTCGGCCATGGCCTCCAGCGCATCGCGACGGAAATCTGCGGCCGAATAGGCTTCGGCCGGGTCGAGAATGTCGATCAGCCGGTGGGGAAACTCGGCCAGCAGCTCTTTGGACGGTTTGGCGGTGCCGATGTCCATGCCGCGATAGACCAGCGCCGAATCGACGCTGATCAGCTCGCACGGCAGCACCTTGGTCAGCTCGATGGCCAGGTCGGTCTTGCCCGCAGCGGTCGGGCCCATCAGGAAAATCGCTGGAGGAAGCTGGCTCATCAACGACCGCGCAGGAACAGTTTGTCCAGATCGTCCAGGCCCAGTTGGGTCCAGGTCGGTCGGCCATGGTTGCATTGACCGCTGCGCTCGGTGTTTTCCATGTCACGCAGCAGGCCGTTCATTTCCGGCAGGGCCAGGCGCCGGTTGGCGCGGATCGCGCCGTGGCAGGCCATGGTGCCGAGCAGTTCGTTCAGATGCGCCTGGATCCGGTCGCTGGTGCCGTATTCCATCAAATCCGACAGGACATCGCCCACCAGACGGTTGGCTTCGGCCTGCTTGAGCAGGGCCGGGATCTGCCGGATGGCCAGGGTTTCCGGGCCAAGGCGCTGCAATTCAAAACCGAGGCGCTGGAACCACGCCGCATGTTCTTCGGCGCAATCGGCCTCGCGCTGACTGACCGCCAGCGATTCCGGCACCAGCAGCGGCTGACCGCTCAGGCCTTCGCTGGCCATAGCGATCTTCAAACGTTCATACATGATCCGCTCGTGCGCGGCGTGCATGTCCACCAAAACCAGGCCCTGGGCGTTCTCGGACAGAATGTAGATTCCCTTGAGCTGCGCCAGCGCGTAACCCAGCGGCGGAATGTCTTCCTGACCGGCCGGCAGCGCGTTGGCATTCGCTTCAGGCAGCGGTGCGAAAAACTCGCGGTACGCGGCCTGTGCCTCGGCAACTGGTACGGTAGATTGCGGACGCGGCGTGTATTGATACTGATAAGCGCCGCCAGCGCTGGCACCCGACGAGGTATTGAAGGCCGGTTGCGCCTGCGGTTGTTCCAGTAACGCGTTGGCCGCCAGACGCATTTCGCCCTGCGGCCCGAACTCACCGGCTTCAAGACCGGTTGGCCGGACGATCGCGGTAGTGACCGAACCGGCAAGCTGATCTTCCGGCCGCACATCGCCGAGGGCACGGTGCAAGGTGCCATACAGGAAGTCATGCACCATACGCCCGTCACGGAAGCGCACTTCGTGTTTGGTCGGATGCACGTTGACGTCGACCGCTGCCGGATCGACCTCGAAAAACAGCGCGAACGTCGGGTGCCGGCCATTGAACAGCACATCGCGATAAGCCTGACGCACCGCGTGGGCCACCAGTTTGTCGCGCACCGCACGGCCGTTGACGAAGAAATACTGCAAGTCCGCCTGACTGCGGTTGAAGGTCGGCAGACCGACCCAGCCCCACAAATGCAGGCCATTGCGCTCGATTTCGATCGGCAGCGCCTGCTCAAGGAAGCCCGAACCGCAAATCGCCGCCACACGCCGGGCACGGGCCGCATCATCGTGGGCTTCGTGCAGACTGAGGATGGTCTTGCCGTTGTGGCGCAAGTGGAAGGCCACGTCGAAACGCGCCAGTGCCAGACGCTTGATCACTTCCTGCAGGTGATCGAATTCGGTTTTTTCGGTCTTGAGGAATTTGCGTCGCGCCGGGGTGTTGAAGAACAGGTCACGGACTTCCACCGAAGTGCCGACCGGGTGCGCCGCTGGCTGCACGCGGGGCGCCATGTCACGGCCTTCGGTCTCGACCTGCCAGGCCTGATCGGCGTCGCGGGTACGCGAGGTCAGGGTCAGACGCGCCACGGAGCTGATCGAAGCCAAAGCCTCGCCCCGGAAACCCAGGCTCATCACCTGTTCGAGGTCTTCCAGATTACGGATCTTGCTGGTGGCGTGACGAGCCAGTGCCAGCGGCAGATCATCGGCAGAGATGCCGCTGCCATCGTCGCGCACCCGCAGCAGTTTGACGCCGCCCTGCTCGACATCGACGTCGATACGTCTGGCGCCGGAGTCGAGGCTGTTTTCCAGCAACTCCTTGATCACCGAAGCCGGGCGTTCGACCACCTCACCGGCGGCAATCTGGTTCGCCAGCCGCGGGCTGAGCAGTTCGATGCGGGCAGCGTTCAGGACCTGATTCATTCTTTGGACGCCAGTTCGGTGCCAGGAATGGTCAGGTGCTGACCGACCTTCAGATCATCGCTTTTCAGATTGTTGGCGCTGCGCAGCGTGGCCGGCGAAATCTGATACCGCACGGCAATCATCGCCACGGTTTCACCCGGGCCGACCCGGTGATCACGCGGTCCTTGAGCGATCTTGCCCGAATCACGCAGCCAGGCGATGTAGGTGCCCGGTGGCGGATTCTGCTGGAAGAACTGGCGTACGCCACTGCTGATCGAGCGCGCCAGCGCCTGCTGGTGGCTCGCGGCCGAGAGCTTGTTCGCTTCGTTGGCGTTGGAGATGAAGCCGGTTTCCACCAGGATCGACGGGATGTCTGGCGATTTCAGCACCATGAACCCGGCCTGTTCCACGCGCTGTTTGTGCAGCGGGGTGACCCGGCCAATGTTGGTCAGGACTTTCTGACCGACGTTGAGGCTGGAGGTCAGCGAGGCGGTCATCGACAGGTCGAGCAGAACGCCGGCCAGCATGCGGTCCTTGTCGTCGAGGCTGACGTTGCCGGCACCGCCGATCAGGTCGGAACGGTTTTCGCTGTCGGCCAGCCAACGGGCGGTTTCCGAAGTGGCACCACGGTCGGACAGGGCGAATACCGACGCCCCGAATGCCGCCGCAGACGGCGCGGCGTCGGCGTGGATCGAGACGAACAGGTCGGCGCCCTTCTTGCGGGCGATTTCGGTACGGCCACGCAGCGGGATGAAGTAGTCGCCGGTACGGGTCAGTTCGGCGCGGAAGCCTTTCATGCCGTTGACCTGACGCTGCAACTCGCGGGCGATCTGCAGTACCACGTCTTTTTCGCGCTGACCGCGAGAACCCGATGCACCCGGGTCTTCACCGCCGTGACCGGCGTCGATCACCACGATGATGTCGCGCTTGCCGGCTGGAGCCGGAGGCAACTTGATCGCAGGTTCGGCCGGGGTGACCGGTACCGCAGGAACGGTCGCAACCGTCGGGGTCGGGGCAGGTGTAGGCGGCGCGGCGTCAGCCGGGTTGTCGAACAGGTCGACCACCAGACGGTTGCCGTACTGCGCATTCGGCGCCAGCGAGAAGCTTTTCGGGGTGACGGCTTTTTTCAGGTCGATGACCACCCGCAGGTCGGTCGGCGTGCGCTGAGCCGAGCGCATGGCGGTGATCGGCGTGTTGGCGGTTTGCACGTTCAGCGGCGCGCCCAGAGTGGCGCCGTTGATATCGATCACCAGACGATCCGGCGCGGTCAGCGTGAAGACGCTGTGCTGCACCGGGCCTGTCAGGTCGAACACCAGTCGCGTGTTGTCCGGCGCCCGCCACAGGCGCACGCTGTTGACCTTCGTCTCGGCCACAGCGTTGACGGTTACTGCCATCAACATCAGTCCAGCGGCAGCCACCAACGCGCGAAAGCGCATACCTAACCCCATCATTCAATTGGTTTCCAATGCCAAAGCGGCACACCAGGCCTCGCCGCGCGAGCCCTGGGATAAAATGGTCAGCGAACGTCCGCTGTCTTGCGGGCTAATGGTAATGGTCAGGTCAGGCTTTGGCAAAAAGCCTGCACCTTTATCGGGCCATTCGATCAGGCACAGGGCGTCGTCTTCGAAATAGTCGCGAATCCCGAGAAACTCCAGCTCCTCCGGATCGACCAGGCGATACAGGTCGAAGTGAAACGCCCGGACGTCACCGATCTCGTAGGGCTCGACCAGCGTGAAGGTAGGACTTTTCACCGCCCCGACGTGCCCCAGACCGCGGATGATGCCCCGCGACAGCGTGGTTTTGCCCATCCCGAGGTTGCCTTCGAGAAAGATCAGGCCATGGCCCTGGGTGATACGGGCGATGCGTGCGCCAAAGTCGCTCATGGCCTGTTCATCGGCCAGGTACAGGGTTACTTCAGACACGGTGCATGCTCCTCCAACAACTGACGAATGGCTGGAATCAGATCACTGGCCGCCAGCCCACGGCCGAATTTACCTTGTTGCAGACCGGCGTTGGCGTGCAGCCAGACCGCCAGACACGCGGCATCAAAACCGCTCATGCCCTGAGCCAGCATCGCGCCGATCAGACCGGCCAATACATCGCCGAGACCGGCAGTGGCCATGGCCGGATGGCCTTGATGACACAGCGCCAGACGCCCGTCGGGATGGGCGATCAGACTGCCTGCGCCCTTGAGCACCACTACCGCTGTATATTTTTTGCTCAATGCCAGCGCCGCCGCCGGACGATCGGCCTGTACCTCGGCGGTGCTGATCCCCAGCAAACGCGCCGCCTCCCCCGGATGCGGCGTCATCACGCAATCCTTGGGCAGACAGACGAAACCGCAGGCCAACAGGTTCAACGCGTCGGCATCCCACACCTGCGGCAGCGAGGCATTGGCAGCAGCCGACAACAGCGCCCGCCCCCAACTCGCCTGCCCAAGCCCCGGCCCGACCACCAGCACGGACACCTTTTCCAGCAGCCCCATCAATTGATTGGCCGAAGAAGTGCCCAGCACCATAGCTTCCGGCACCCGGCTCAACGCCGCCGGCACATGTTCCGGCCGGGTCGCGACCGAGACCATCCCGGCACCACTGCGCAACGCGCTTTCGGTACTGAGCAGAATCGCCCCGCCAAAGCCGTGATCGCCGCCGAGCAGCAGCACATGGCCGAAACGCCCCTTGTGCGCAGCCGGCGCGCGGGCCGCCAGACGCGGCAGGTTAACCGCGTCGAGCCGTTGAGCGGCGGCAGGAATGTCAGTGAAGTTTTCGGCCGAGGCCTGCAGATCGTTAAACAGCAGTTCGCCGACATGATCCGCCGCCGCGCCCGTGAACAGCCCGAGTTTCAGGCCGATGAAGGTTACAGTGAGGTCGGCGTGCACCGCCTCACCCAGCGCATGACCGGTGTCGGCGCACAACCCGGAAGGGATATCGACCGCCACCACCGGCAGTCCGCTGGCATTGATCGCCGCAATCGCAGCGGCGTAAGGCTCACGCACTTCGCCGCTCAGGCCGGTGCCGAGCAACGCGTCAACGACGATACCGCGCAACTCGCAGGACAGATCCCATGGGGCAATCGAGACACCATCGGCCACGGCTTCGGCGTGCGCCACGGCGGCATCGCCCTTCAAACGCTGCGGGTCGCGGACAGCCAGCACCTGAACCTGCCAACCCGCCCGATGCGCGAGCGCCGCCACCAGATAACCATCGCCAGCGTTGTTGCCGTGTCCGGCCAGCACCGTCATTTCATTGGCAGCCGGCCATTGGCGCACCAGCGCGCGCCACGTGGCATGGGCGGCACGCTGCATCAATTCGAAGCCCGGCGTGCCGGCGGCGATCAGCCGTGCGTCGAGTTCGCGCACCTGCGCGGCACGGTACAGCGCGTCGGGTAATTGATCTTTAGTGTGCGGCATGCGTCTTCGGGCTCCGATGTCTGGCAGAATTATACGCACCTCAGCTCCGGTTTCTCTCGCCTCATGTCCGCCATCACCACAGATCTGCCTGCCCTCGCCCAATCCATCAAGGACTGGGGCCGCGAGCTGGGCTTCCAGCAAGTCGGCATCAGCGGTCTGGACCTGGCCGAGCACGAGCAGCACCTGCAACGCTGGCTCGAGGCCGGCTACCACGGCGAAATGGATTACATGGGCGCCCATGGCAGCAAACGCTCGCACCCCGAAGAGCTGGTACCGGGCACCTTGCGCGTGGTGTCGCTGCGCATGGACTACTTGCCGGGCGACACGCAAATGGCGCAATTGCTGGCGAAACCGGAAAAGGCCTACATCTCGCGTTATGCCTTGGGCCGCGATTATCACAAGTTGATCCGTAAACGCGTTCAACAATTGGCGGACAAGATTCAATCCGAAATCGGCCCCTTCGGCTTCCGCGCCTTCGTCGATAGCGCCCCGGTGCTGGAAAAAGCCATTGCCGAACAGGCGGGCCTGGGCTGGATCGGCAAAAATACCCTGGTGCTGAACCGCAAGGCCGGCAGTTATTTCTTTCTCAGCGAACTGTTCGTCGACCTGCCATTGCCGGTGGATGCCCCCCACAGCACCGAACATTGCGGACGCTGCACCGCGTGCCTCGACATCTGCCCGACCAACGCTTTCGTCGGCCCGTATGTGCTGGACGCGCGACGCTGCATTTCCTACCTGACCATCGAACTGAAGAACGCCATCCCCGAAGACCTGCGACCGCTGATCGGCAACCGGGTGTTCGGCTGCGACGATTGCCAGATCTGCTGCCCGTGGAACCGCTTCGCCCGCCCGTCCGGTGAAAGCGACTTCAAGCCACGGCACAATCTGGACAACGCCGAACTGGCCGAACTGTTTTTGTGGGACGAAGACAAGTTTTTAAGCAGCACCGAGGGTTCGCCGTTGCGCCGGGCAGGTTACGAGCGCTGGCTGCGCAACTTGGCAGTAGGACTGGGGAATGCACCTTCAACGATTCCGGTGCTGGAAGCGTTGAAGGCGCGACGGGATTATCCGTCAGAGCTGGTTAGAGAGCATGTGGAGTGGGCGTTGAACCGGCATTCAGAGCGCGCAAAACTGAACCCGGAGTAACCCGCCTCATGCGCCCTCATTGCCTCAGTTACCACGCAGGGTCGTGCGCCCCTACCTGCTTGATGATGACATGCCGGGTGTCCTTGTTTGTCAGGAAGAACACACGATGTTCCTGTGTCAAACGCAGGTGAGCATGCTCGTAGTCCTTATAGTGCTTGGCATTGGCATAGTTCGGATAAGGGTCGTACTTGCTCCCGGGATAATTTCTCGCGGCGTCGATTGGCGATTTATTGTTCGTCGCGATGTCGGTTCTGAACTCCTGGTATTTACCCCTTGAAACATTGCCCAGCTTGCCGTTGGGTAGGTAATCGTTCGCAACGAAATCCTCGGTCAAGGACCAGGCTGGAGGTGGCGCCGTGTCCTGAGCCGCCATTGCCTTGGCTGCCTTTTTTGCGCCCTTGCCGGCAAGCCCCGGCCGGAATGCCGACTCGAGTTGTCGTCCGGCCTTAATCGCTGCCTTTGCCCCGGCAGCGAGCCCGGCGCCCAGTGACGCGATCCCCAGCCCAAGACTCACCCAGCCAAGTATTGATCCCGCTTCAGATTGGGGCGCCAACTCATTGGCCAGTTCACTGCCGATGGCAGCCACTCCCGAAGTAATGCCCAACCCCATGGCAAACAGCGCCAACGGTGTGGCCGCACCCAAGGTCACGATGCTGGCGACAATCCCGATAAACCCCAATGCAATCCCGGCAATCGGCTGCCAGGAAACATGCCCCGTAGGATCAACGCGATTGACCGGATCGCCAATGCAGTAAGCGTATGTATTCAAACCGCCCTCACCGAACGGGCTCATGCTGTCGGGGCTGGTGAACCGCATCAGGGTCGGACTGTAGGCTCGGTAGCCATTGCCCAGCAGGTACAGGCCAGTGACGGCATCCAGTTGCTCGCCGTTGAAGCCCGCCAGGCTGAAGAAACCGCCTTCGACCGGGCGATGACCGTAGGGACTGTAAGCGCTGTTTCCCCACTGCTCGCCATGCGGTTGAGTCAACACACTTTGCTGCTGATCCGTGCCGAAGATCCGGCTGCCTGTATCGGCGCCTGATTGTTGCTGCCCCAACACCAGACCGCCGTTGCGCACAATACTGCGTGAATCCTGATCGCGGATTTCGTTGCTGACTCTGGCGTTGTGATAGTAGCGCTGCACATCCAGCATCCTTGGCTGCGAAAGCTCGACCAGCCGATCAAAGCCGTCGTAATGGTAACCACGCACCACCTCGCCTTGTGCATTGCTCACCTGAATAAGGCGTCCGAAGGCGTCATACGCCAGCGTGCGCGCCTGATCATCCTTGATCATCCGGCCGTCGGCGTCGTACTCCAGCGTAACCGGCGCGGGATAGTCGGCATGGGAATGAGTAACCCCGACGAGCTGCGCCGGATCGATCAGGCTGAAACTGAAGGTCGTTACGTTGACACCCTGCGGGAAGGTGGTTTGCAGGGAGAGAATGTTGTCCAGCGCATCGAAGGTGAACTTTTGCTGAACGATCTCTTTGCCGTAAGGATCCTTCGGCCGTTGGCTGCCGTCGCAGTCGTACTGACTGAGTCGCCCGCGCACGTCGTAGGTGAATCGTTCATCGCGCAGCACGAAACTGCCACGCTTCAGGACTTTCTGCGCCAGTTTGCCGGCCACGGTGTAGCTGGAGGTCAGTGTCTGGGTGGGTAAACCATTGGTCTCGTAACTGCGGGAAACTTCACGCCCGATATCGTCGTAGGCCAGGTGCGTCGTCAACAGGCGTCCGGAGGAGGTATCGCGAGTTTCGATTTTTTCCAGCAAACCGCGCCTGTCATAGAAAAATCCAGCCTGCACCGAACCCTGCCTGAACGAGGTTCTGCGCCCCCACGTGTCGTACTCGGTCGTGTGCTTTGTGCCCAGCACATCCACGTACGTCAGAGGCAGGCCTGCGAAAGAATAGGTATGGGAAACGGTCTTGCGTTTTTCGCCATATCGGGTGGTTTCCGACTTCAGGCGCCCGGAAGGAAAGTATTCGAAATGACGCTCGCGACCTTGTCCGATGCAGCTTTTGGTTTTCCCGTTCAGGCCATCGTAGGTGAAGCGGCTGACCAAACCTTCGTCGTCTCCCTTGGTCACGGCTTTTCGCTCAGTCAGTTGCCCCCCCTGTTCAGGCGCATGGATGAACTCGATCTCCTGACCTGCTGGGTTCGTGTGTGATTTGGGCTGACTGCGTCCCGCGTCGTAACGGATGACCGATTTACGTCCTCCCACTGAACTCTCGATCACACGGTTCAAACCATCGAACACCTGCTGCCCCAGTGACAGGCCGGCCACTATGATTTCCACAGCCAGCTCATCGGTGCTGTGAGCCGCAAATTCAGTCTCCACGACATGGCCGTCCGGCAGAGTAGAGCGAACCATGCGGTCGAAAACATCGTATTCATAACGGGTCGTGTTGCCTGCCGGATCGGTTTGACTGAGAGCACGACCCAACCCGTCATATTCATTGACGGTCTTGCCCAGGCTCTGATCTTTCAGATCGAATAACTCGGCGCTGTCAGGCTTGCCGAAAGCATTGACGACCGTGACGGTTTTACCCATGCCCTGCAGCCAGCTCTTTTGCTGGCGACTGATCGGATCAAATTCGCTGTGCTCGATTCGCCCGTCGCCATGGCGGGTTTCCTTGACCTGTCCCCAGTCATCGTAAATAAATTCCGATTTGACCTCCCGCGCAGTCCCTTCCCACCAGTCGCGGTAAATCTCCTCAAACGGCCGACCCGTGTTGTCATGAGCGGTGGTATAGATGGCGCGCATCGGACATTCACCCTGAGAGTCCGGATTGTCACAGTCTTTTTCCTGAACCTCGGTGATACGCCCCAGTGCGTCGTAAGTAATTTTTTGCATACCGCCTGACGAATCTGACGTGTTCACCGTCGCTGGATCGTTCCCCTTGGCGGCCTCATAACTCCAATGAGTAGAGGAGGCATGCGCCGTACCGGGCGCAAGGGTCTTGCGCAGACGTCGGGCAAGCTTGTCGTATTCGTATTCGATAACACCGTCGTCTGCATCGCGCTCGGACAGCATCAATCCGTTCAAGGTCGAGAGCGTTTGCTCGGACGAACGGGTCGTACCGTCAAAACCGTGCACGGTTTTCTTCAGCACCCGCGTGTGGGCGCCAAGCACATACACGTATTCGATGCGTGTCGCCTTGCCATTTCGGGTGACGCTTTGCTGTTTTAAAAGGCCGTGCGTGGAAGGGTCTCCGGGAGTATCCAGGTAGGTCAGATCAACCTTTGAACGCAAGACCTCACTGCTCTCAACCTGCTCGAAAAAACTTTCCTGGACAGGCACAACGCTGGCCAGCGTTGCACCTTCGAGGGCGGGGTGAAGTGCATAGCGATAGCGTGTGATGGTGGAAGCACCACCGCCATCCGCTGGCACCACGGTTTTACTTTTCAAAAAGCGTACAAAACCCAAAGGATCCTTCGGGCAGTCCACTGAAGCGATGTCTGGATAATATTCATACTGCGTGGTAACTCCACTGGTTTGCACCTGCTTCACCAGATTGCCGGCGGAATCGAACTCAGTAGTGGACATTTCAGTGCGCTTGTTCTTGCTGACGCTGTTTCCATAACTGCGAGTCTGAGCTTTCGGCATCTGGAATTGCGCCGGCTGTTCAGTAAATGGCTTGTTGACGTCACCATGGTACTCACTGGAAACCGAAGTCACCGACTCACCGCTGATGGTCACTTCAGAAATCAACAGATGAAATTTGTTGTAAGTGCGTTCGATCCGCGTATGCGTTTTCTCTCCCACAATCAATCGCTCGGTGGACTTGTACTGATAGCTCCCGGGTGCGCGATAAAGCGGGTCACCGTCATCAACGGGATCTGACGGCACGCCATGCCCCAAGTAATTGTGGTCTGAATACGCGTAGGTCTTGACGACCTTCGGTTGCCCTTGCCTGGCGAAAATATCGTGGGCTATCACATATGGCAGACTCTTTAAGCCCTCAAGTGAGGGAAGCAGATGTCCGACCTGTTTATAGCGAATGATTTCCACCGCGCCGAGTGGCGAATCCACTCGCTTCAGATAGCTGATGCCATCAATGACTTCGTACTGCAGATCCCAGCCCCTGCCGATCGGCAAACCTATAGCAGTGACTCGATCGTTCTTGAACGTCATCGAGAACTCGGCACTGGATGGGGTGCCCGGATTCTGAGTCATCGTGAGACGACCCACCGTACGACTGACGTTGAGCAGAACTCTTTTTGCATCCGCGATTTCAATCAGCATGGGTTGCTCATTGAACGTAGCGTACTTCAGGGTAATGCTCGCCCCGTTTGCCGCGATGATCCGTATGGGCACTGCGACATTGGTGGCACCGTGAACTTTAAGCTCTTCTCGCCGACCATCTTTGTAACGGACTTCATAATGCCCGGTACCGACCTTCAGGACTTTGGCACTCTCCAGCTTCATTTCCCTGAACAACAGAGCACTGCCGGTTTCAGAAGCCTTGTAGATTTCACCGGTGGCCAAGGTCATGAATTTGCTGCGCAAGTCATAGCGACTGGTAGATAACGACCATCCGGTACCGTAGCCGGCGTTACGTGTATTGAGTGGATTGAAGCCAAGTGAAAGATTGAATGAAGGCCCATTGAGTTCCGCGGACCGAACAGCTCCAAGTGTCAAGGCACAGGTATACACGCCTGTTCGAGGGTCCACTCCACCGGAAACAAAATCACTAAAATTGAATGCGTTGGAGCTCACGAAATTCAGTGCTTTATAACTCATGAAATAATATCCAGAGATCTGCTAAACAAAATATGAAATGGAGGACTCCGCTGACTTGACCGGGAGAGCAAGCACAGCAATGCCCCCCCAAAAAACTCGCATTAATTTATTTTATAAGAGCGATTGGCAACGTCAGGACTGACAAGAACCCTATGTTCTGTACCGAACTCATCAAAAACCTGCAAATTCACCTGTTCCGCTCGTTTGGGCCTGTCAGGATATTCAGCTGTTAAATGGCTGAGTATCGATATTGTTCCGGGTTCTTGAGGAACGGTTCGATAGCCTTGAGGGGTTCGCGCCGTCACTTGCGCACCATAAATCGGGGCAATGTAGCCGACATAGCTTCTTAGCCCTTCCGAGACCTTTGTGGCATCACCAGAAGAAAAGAATTCGGTTGCATAATCTGCGTCATGTTTAACCTGCAGACTTTTCCAATCAAGCAGATTGATCTGCCGTCCTTCACCAAACAAGAACAGACTGTATTGCTCTACCTTTTCAAAGAGGCTGGGCAAATCCAAGGTTCTGATTCTGTTCAGCATGAAATTTGCTTTCGGATACAGCTTGGGTGCAATCGCCTGCAGCGAAATGCTGCTGTCATGGCCTCCGAACCCATTGCTACGATATTTTTTACCTTCAAGGATGACTTCAGCGGCAATCTGGATCGAGCCCGGGCGGCGGCAAGTTACCCAGAACTCGAAAACCTGAACACTTTCCGAGGGATCGGAAAGTCGATTGCCGACTTCAGGTACCAACGGCGTAATGCGAGCCGTTCCTCCTGCCATGTCGTGGGCATAACGGTTTTCCTGTGCGTCGACGCTCCAGTCACCGCTGAGCGGAGCAGAGGTGTTATAGCTGATCAACTTCAACGTCTGCAGGGCGGGATGCCCGTAGAGCGAAACCTCCTCTGCCTGAGCGTTTTCTCCCGAAACCAGCACCAGCACCCGAACTTGCATGCGGCCGTTGGCATAAAGTACTTTTTGGCGTTCGGTGGATGAGTCAAATTTCACCTCGAGGCGCTGAACACTCAGATCACTCTCAAACATATAAACATTCTCCGGGACAAATAGTTGGGCAAGCGCTTTATCGCATCGACCAATTAGTACATATCCCAGAGACAGAAAAACAGAACTACCCTATATCAAAATATGATCAAACGAGAGCAGATGTTAAACACTGAAAAATCTGAAGAACTAACAACTCCCAACCATTGAAACCCTCACCAAAAAGCACTTCAGCCCTTTGGAAACAAACTTTCACCCCCCTCAATCAAGACACATTTTTTCACCCACAAAAAAGCCACCTTCACACACTCGCCTGAAAACGAGGGAACAGGTGGCCATAACAAAAACCGCTCACCAGGCAAAAAGTCACATCACTCGCAACGCCCCAAAGCCATCAATCACTTTCAGACTCCACACCACTATCAGACGACTCGGAAAGATCTGAAACATCATCAAACACAGGTTCCCGGGTTCTAATAACGATCTTGCAATCCATACTCGCATTCTGAAGATATTCGTTGATACGAAACCTGGCAGATTCCCCCAGTGGGTTATCGATCAAATTGACAAACAAATTCTGCGTATCCGGAATTTCAAACAGTTCCTCCCCGACATCGACAATATTGTTATCGTGCAAATCAAGCAGCTTCAGGCTTTCCAGTTGCTCCACTCCGGAAGGAATACGGACAAGGCCGGTATCACTCAAGTAAACCTCTTCCAACTGGCGCATGAATCCCAGATGAGGAACAGCACCCAACGGATTTTCGTCAAGCCTCAATAGTGTCAGGGTTTCAATTCTGGCCAGACCTTGCACGTCGTTGTCAGACAGCCGAAGTGAACAATCCCTCAGAACCAGATGCCGCAGGTTGCGCATCTGAAAAATACCCGGAGCGAATTCCTCCATCCGCACCTTCTCAAGGATCAGGTAGCGAACGTTGGGAAAGCTGTCGAGCAACCTGCCCAGGTTTACATACGGGTTGCGCGCCTCCAGTACCAGCTCTGTCACGTACTCAAATCTGGCGGCGATGTGCGGCAGTTCGCCATTGAAGTCGATGAACGCCGAAAAGCTTTCACCATCGGAGTCAAAGGCTGCTATCGGGTTTCGTTGCCAGATGGCTTGCAGATTTTCACTGAACTTTTGGCGCAACTGCTGTTGATCGACCCATGCCTCGCCCCCCCATTGCAGCCCCTCTCCAGGAGGTGGGACTGCATCGGCGCACCATACTTTCAAATCCTGGCGCAACGTTTCGAACTCTTTTTCCAGTCGGGTCAACACCCCACCTGGATCACTCTTCAAACGATCGTTGATAAATGCCGTCTGCTCCCCATCCGAGAGCTCCGGATAAAGCTCTCGTACGCGGTCTGCAACCGACTTTGCCAACATCGGGTTGTTATCGCCCCCCCCTCGCAGCCCTCCCGCCTGTCTATATTGCACGGCGGCGGGATCGACAGAAACCGGAAGTGATGCCAGCCCCAACGCTTCACTCACAGCCTGGCGCGATGGCAACGGTTGCGCACGAATCAGATGCTGCAGCGCTTGTCCTTCCCCATCCGTCACACCGAGCGTCTGGCGCTGTTCGGGCAGCAACAGCCACCAGACTGTCGAATACAGATCGCCCTGCCCCATTGACGACAAGCCCTCCGGGCTGTGGATGACATAGCCTGCGTCCTGGCGAATCAGGACATGATGGAGTGCAGTCCCGAAATCGCCGATATCAGCAGCTCCCCAACCCTGTCGGATCTCGATACGAACGTTTTGTGGCCACTTCGACAGACGCACGATCATATGCAACGCCAGTCGGTCACTGTCCAGGCTGGATACCGAATCCAGATACAGACCTTCACAGGCTCTGGCCAGACGAAAATCGCGCAGGGCCACCAGCGCGTCCTTTGCCATTTGCCGCGGCATTCCCCATTTGTGATACATGTGTAGACGATCGGCTGCGCTTGCATCGCGCCACAACGCCTGGGCCAATGCCTTGGGCAAGTCAGGAAAAACCCGCCGCATCTGCAACGTATTTTCATCACAGTCGAGTTCGAATGCGTGCTCATGATCCCGAAAGAGGGCTACCTGGTCTCGGCGGGCGTTTCGTGCGAGAGGATCGCCTTCGCGCAACCGCACAAGAGCCTGAAGTTGCGGATCGATCTGGGCGCGCACCAAAAGATCGGGGTGTTGTATATGTGTGAAGCGTGTCCGGATTGTTTGATCGAGGCTGAAGCGCCTCACGGTGTCATGCAACAAGTCCAGTGACCAGGGATACATGCGGGGATCGCGTGCCAGCGCTTCACTCATTCCACTTACTGCAAGGATGCGTGCAATCGTGACATCGAAAAAGTCGTCGACGGGATGTCCCATGGAGCGAAACAGTTCAGCCGTTCGCCCCCGCACCGAATTGAGCCTCGCCACGTGATCACGCGAATCGCTGTTGTCCAGCGGATGCCATAGCCGGCCTTCGCTGTCCGGTTTCAGTAGTGGGCCGGAAGGGTTGAATTCTCTGGCGAGTGTGGCGCGAAAAAGGCCACTCTCGGTATCGAGTGCCACTTGCACAAAATGGACATCGTCGACAGCGACATACTGACGCTGCCTGAACGTGCGGATGCCCCGTGCATCAGCCTCGCTGAGGTTTTTGGGTGTGGGTATCCAATAATCTGCCAGCGAGGGCGCAGCATGAGGCACTCCAATCCCGTCGATGACAGAAAACATCGGGCTCACCTTCACATCGATCGACGGTATCAGTGTGCTCGGCACGGTCGCACGGTTGAACGGTTGCAATGATTCCAGGTGATGCGACAGGGGTAGCTGCGGCTTCAATGGAAGGGGAGACGGTGGCCGATATGAGCCCACCGTGCTGGAGTCGGATGTTTTGTTTGGGTCGGGTACAGGTTTGACCTTCGGCGGTTTGCCAGCCATGAATGTTCATCCTTGAAGTACAGTAGCGCAGACCCTGCATGATTGAAGGGTCAACGCCAGAAAGAGGTAATAACACTTCCATGCGATTACCGGACGATTGAACATTTACAGCTTATTGGCAGACGCCGGTAAAACAGCATAGATATCTACTACATTCACAGACGTGTATCAGCGAAGCCTGGAATCAGCCTCGCTCCAGATAAATATTGCGCTCGTAGAAGTTCATGCGAATTGCCAGCCTGTGTTCCGTACCGTGTTGATCAATGGCTCGAAAGTGAAACACATCGCCGTACCTGGCTGCTGGCGCAAGTGACGAATACTCGGACAGTGCTTGCACGGCGGTCAGTTCTCCGTCGTGATCATTGACTCTGACTGAGTAATGCTTGTCTTGGCTTGTAATAGCGTCAGAATAAAAAGCGAATGCAACTGAATCGCCATTGAAGGGCAATTTAACTCTCAGCGCACTTCGTTCTGGCCGGACAAGCGTGGCTTGTATGTAGTTGGTTTTTGATTCATGAAGTTTATTACCCCCTGCAAAATCATGGTCAGCGCCAGCTTCTACTCCATCGGCGACCCAATCGACCAATTTGATCTGCTGCCCCTGCGGATATAGCCCAAGGTAATAGTTCAAGATGCGATTGCCGGGCTCCTCATTGCCGCGCCGGGTTTGATACCAGCGGAATTGTTCAATGGCGTAGGTCTGAGGCAATTGTGCTTCGAGAGTGACACTGCTGTCATGGACGCTGGACAACGTGGTGCCGTTACTCAGAACCCGCTGCCCGTTCAGATTAAGGCGCGCGGCGATCTGGGTCGTTCCGGCGACCGACGAAGATACCCAGAAGGTGCGCACCTGCGGATGGGCGCTGTCAGCTTCCACATCGTCGTCATTAACGTCTACGGTTGTGAGCGAAGTTTTTGCCTCAAGGGTATACCGCCCTTGTTCAGTACTCGCGGCCCAGCCATCGCGCAACGTTTTTCCAGTGCCGTAATGAATAAGCTCGATGCTGTCCATCACTTCCGCCGGTACGTGCATGGTGTTTCCGGTGGCGTCTACCCCGGAAACCAGAATTTGCACTTTCACCTGCATGCGGCTATTACCGTACAACGACTTACTGCGGGTGCTATCGCTGGCATCAAACTTTACTTTGAAACTCGCAAGACCCTGGAGGGCGGGAGGAATAGTTTGCTGACTCGGCGTTGCTTCCATGTTTTCACTCATGATGCATATCCTTTGAAGAGCTTTTTAATTGAAGATGGACATCGAACATTCCTTCAACAAAACAAATAACATGCCCTTCAAAAAACCGGCAAAGCGAAATATGTAAGAAACATACACTTGCAAGTCCTAAGCGACTTACAAACCCGTTACCCAACAAACAAATACCTGAACACAACAAATATCAATGTTCATCGTTATACACAAACTTCGGCATTTCCCAGTGAAAACGGATCGCCAGCAGACGCAAAAGGAAACCACCGAACAGCGTGATCAGTATCGCCTGCTCACTCGGCACGTTCAGGAACAGACAGAGCATGTAGCACCACGCGGCAGCGAACGAGACGCTGGCGTACAGCTCACGGCGGAAGATCAGCGGGATGTCGTTGCAGAAGATGTCACGCAGGATGCCGCCGAATACCCCGGTGATCACGCCGCTGACCGAGGCCACCAGCATGCCGTGGCCCATTTCCAGGGCGGTCATGCAGCCGATCAGGGTGAATGCCACCAGACCGACCGCATCGAGCACCAGAAACAGCGAACGCAGGTGACGCATCCAGCGTGCGGTGAACACGGTAATCATCGCCGCAACCGTCGTCAGCACCAGATATTCCGGATGTTTGACCCAGGTCAGCGGGTAATGCCCGAGCAGCACGTCGCGCACCGAACCGCCACCCAAGGCCGTGACGCAGGCGATCAGCACCACGCCGAACCAGTCCATGCCGCGACGGCCCGCAGACAGCGCGCCGGTCATGGCTTCGGCAGTAATGGCAACGAGGTAGAGCATCAGCAACATGGTGGCGATCCTGGCAGGAAGGCGCGCAGTCTACTCACTTCGCCGAGGCACCAAAAGAGGGCGCCTCGGCGTGGGTGCCGATCTCAGAACTTGATGAAATGCTTGCGGTAGTGCTGCAGTTCCGCGATGGATTCGCGGATGTCGTCCAGCGCCAGGTGAGTGCTGCCTTTCTTGAAGCTGTCCCGCACGTCCGGCGCCCAGCGCGCGGCCAGTTCCTTGAGCGTGGAGACGTCGAGGTTGCGGTAGTGGAAGTAGCTTTCCAGCGACTTCATGTGGGTATAAAGGAAGCGGCGATCCTGGCAGATGCTGTTGCCACAGATCGGCGACTTGCCCTTCGGCACCCACTTTTCAAGGAAGGCGATGGTTTCGGCTTCAGCCTCGGCCATGCTTACGCGGCTGTCGCGCACGCGCTGGGTCAGGCCGGAGTTGCCGTGAGTGCGAGTGTTCCACTCGTCCATGCGGGCGAGGACTTCGTCGCTGTGGTGAATGGCGATCACCGGGCCTTCGGCCAAGGTGTTCAGGTCACTGTCGGTGACGATGGTGGCCATTTCGATGATGACGTCGTTTTCCGGATCCAGACCGGTCATTTCGAGGTCGATCCAGATCAGATTCTGCGGGTTTTGCATATTTCGGCTCCTGAGCAATGCTGCGCAGTTTAGCCTAGGCAGCCTGCCGGGCGTGCTAAACTCGCGGCCGTTTTACCTAATCGCTGCATTCTTCAGACGGAACACCCATGGCCAAACGCCAACTCAATCGTCGTCAAAACTGGCGCATCGAAAAGATTCAGGGCGAGCGCGCCGCCCGCGCCGCCAAACGCGAGTCCTCGGCTGTCGAGGCGCTCGAAGGCGGCGATCTGGGCCCCGAACAGCACGGCCTGGTGATCGCCCACTTCGGTGTGCAGGTCGAGGTCGAGGCCGTCGACGGCGAGCTGGCCGGCCAGGTTTTCCGCTGCCACTTGCGGGCCAACCTGCCCGCGCTGGTGACGGGCGACCAGGTGGTCTGGCGCGCCGGCAACCAGGGCATCGGCGTGATCGTCGCGCAACTGCCGCGCACCACCGAGCTGTGCCGTCCGGACAGCCGTGGCCAGCTCAAACCGGTGGCCGCCAACGTCGACATGATCGTCATTGTCTTCGCCCCGCTGCCCGAGCCCCATGCGAACCTGATCGACCGCTATCTGGTCGCCGCAGAGCACGCGGGCATCCGCCCGTTGCTGCTGTTGAACAAATTCGACCTGATCGACGAGCAGAACGCCCCGGCGCTCAATGCTTTGCTCGCGGTCTATCGCACGTTGGGTTATCCGGTGCTGGAAGTCTCGGCGCACCACGGCAACGGCATGGAGCAATTGCAGAAACAGCTCGACGGACGCATCAGCGTGTTCGTCGGCCAGTCAGGTGTGGGCAAATCGTCGCTGGTCAACAGCCTGTTGCCGGACGTCGAAACACGCGTCGGCCCGTTGTCCGAGCTGTCGGGTCAGGGCACGCACACCACGACCACCGCACGCCTGTTCCACTTCCCCGGCGGCGGCGAACTGATCGACTCCCCGGGCATCCGTGAATTCGGCCTCGGCCACGTCAGCCGCGCCGACGTCGAAGCCGGCTTCATCGAGTTCAACGACCTGCTCGGCACCTGCCGCTTCCGCGACTGCAAGCACGATCGCGAACCGGGATGCGCACTGCTCAAGGCCCTGGAAGACGGCCGCGTGCAGCAGCAGCGAATGAACAGCTACCGCTCGATCATCGCCAGTTTGCCGGAAAACGGCTACTAAACAGCCCTGTCGGCGGCCCTTCCCCAAGGGCTGCCGGTTGTCGGAACCTGCCGGCGTTCCCACCCTCTCCTTAAACACAAGCCCTTTCTGTAAGCCTGATTACTTCAGTTTGCAGGACATTTCTCTTTTCCCGCCCAGACCTTGTAGCGCCCTTCCAGAGGCCTAAATTGGGTTCTTCCTTCGCACCTATGCGATCTCCGAGGAACCCCATGCAGACCTATCATTTGTTCATCAGTCACTCGTGGAATCATCCGCACGCCCACGACAATCTGGTGCGCCTGCTCGGCGCTCAACCCGACTTCTGCTTCAAGAACTTTTCCGTGCCACCGCACAATCCGATCATGGGTGCACGCACCGACAAGCAGCTTGAAGAGGCGATCGAAAACAAGATCCGGCCGTGCTCGGCGGTATTGTTCATGGCCGGCATGTATTCGACCTACAGCAAGTGGATCAACAAGGAAATCGAGATCGCCAGACGCATGGGCAAGGTGATCATCGCGATCAAACCGTTCGGTGCCGAACGGATTTCCACCGTTGTACGCAATGCCGCACATGCCGAGTGTGCGTGGAACACCCAGAGCATCATCAAGGCCATCCGCCTGCACACGGCGGTGTAACCATGCGCAAGGGACTGTTTATCGGCATCAACCACTACCACCATGTCGCCCCTCTGAGCGGCTGTAACAACGATGCCATGGCCATGGCATCGGTACTGGAGCGCCACGCCAACGGGCGGCCGAACTTCAGCAGCAAGGTACTGACTTCAGCCGAGGAGAAACTGACACTCGACACGATGAAGCAACAGATCCGGGAGCTGTTTTCCGGCGACTGCGATGTGGCGCTGTTGTACTTCGCAGGCCATGGCCAGTTCGACATCAGCATCGACGAAGGACTGCTGATTCCTCAGGACTTCCGGCACGGCGGCGAAGGCATTCGCATCAGCGACATTCTGACGTGGGCCGATCAGGCACCGCACATCAAGAACAAGATCATCATCCTGGATTGCTGCCAGGCCGGCGCAGCAGGTGCCATGCGCAGTCTGCGCGGTGGCAGCAGCGTGATCGGCGAAGGCATGACCATCCTGACGGCCTGCAAGAAAGAACAATCGGCGCTGGAAAGCCGTGGCCACGGGGTGTTCACCGATCTGCTGTTGCAAGCCCTGCACGGCGGCGCAGCCAATGTATTGGGCAAGGTCACGCCGGGCAGTGTGTATTCGTTTGTCGACAATGCGCTGGGGGTATGGGAACAGCGGCCGGTGTTCAAGACCAACGTGTCGCAATTCGTACCGCTGCGCGAAGTCGCGCCGCTGATTGCCGAAGAAACACTGCGCAAGCTCAAGGACTGGTTTCCCGAGCCGAGCTTCGTCTTCCGGCTCGATCCCAGCTACGAACCCACCGAAGCGGCATTCGATCCCGATCACGGCGATGTCTTCAAACAGTTGCAGATGTGCAACCGCCACAGCCTGATCGAACCGGTCGACGCCGAGCACATGTACTACGCCGCCCTCCACTCCACCGGCTGCCGCCTCACTGCACTCGGCGCCTATTATCGAGAGCTAGCGCTCAAAGGACATTTCTGATGCCCGTATTCATCAGCTACCGCCACGGCGATCGCGCTCAGGCGATTGCCATCAACAGCCGCCTGGTTCAGGCCAATATCAAGACCTACCTTGATGTGCTGGATCCTGAATCCCAGACCACCGACGACATCACGGGTGTCATCACCCGTAACATCACCGAGTGCAGCCACCTGCTGGCCGTGGTGTCGGAAAAGACCGCACTGTCGTGGTGGGTGCCGTTCGAAATCGGCGAGGCGACCATCAGCCACCGACGAATCTGCTCGTTCAGAACCGGGCCGGCGGAGCTTCCGCACTACCTGGACAAATGGCCGAAGCTGAGCACCGATCGGGATCTGGACTTCTTCATCGATGCTTACCGCACCGAAGGAAACGTCAAGCGCTCCATGACCCTGGATTCGGTCACGGCAAATCAGTCAACGCGAACCGCCAATCGACACAACGCCGAAGTGTTTCATGACGCGCTGAAAAACCGTATTCGACGCGGGTTTTAATCAGCCCGAGCGCCGCAGGGAATACGTCTGTGACCAGCCTTCCCGCCGGACACAAAAAAGCCGACATCGCTGTCGGCTTTTTTGTGGGTCACTGCTTCGGCGCGGGTGCCGGTGCAACAGGCGCCGGGGCTGGTGCCGCTGCGCCCGGCTCGGTCGGTTTCGGCAGCGGGTCGTCGAACAGGTTCAGCCGTTCGCGCAACTCGTGGGCCGGCACCGGTTGCTGATCCGCCGGCAAGGCGTTCGGGTCGACCGGTGTGGCCGGAGCCGCACCGTTCTGGCCTTGGTCTGCCGGTTTTGCGGCATCGGCACCTTGCGCACCTTCGATGGCCGCCTGGGCCTTCTTGGTCAGCACCACGATGTCGATGCGGCGGTTGACCGGGTTGAACGGGTTCTCCTTGTCGAACAGCGCTGACGAGGCGTAACCAACAACCCGCGCCACTTGAGCGTCCGGATAACTGCCCGCCACCAGTGCACGCCGAGCGGCGTTGGCACGGTTGGCCGAGAGCTCCCAGTTGCCGAAGTCGCCGTTGCCGACGTAAGGCTTGGCATCGGTGTGGCCGCTGATGCTGATCTTGTTCGGCACCGCTTTGATGGTGTCGGCCATGGCCAGCAGGATGTCTTCGAAGTACGGCTTCAGGCGTGCAGAACCGGAGTCGAACATCGGACGGTTCTCGGCGTCCATGATCTGGATGCGCAAGCCGTTCGGCGTGATCTCGAACAGGATCTGATCCTTGAATTTCTGCAGTTGCGGGTTCTCGTCGACCTTGTTCTGCAGTTCTTGCAGCAACAGTTCCAGACGTTCCTTCTCGACCTGCTCGGCCATGCCTTCAACCTGTTCGGTGTCGACCGTGACCTTGTCCGGCTGCGGCTGCGACTTCACTTCAGGGTTGAGGGTGTTTTCCGGCGCCAGGGTCGGCGTACCGCCCAGATCGATGATGTACGGCGTGCCGCTCTCGGAGAAACCGACCGGGTCCTTGAAGTAACCGGCGATGGCGATCTTCTGTTCCGGGGTCGCGGTGGACAGCAGCCACAACACCAGGAAGAACGCCATCATCGCCGTCGCGAAGTCGGCGAAGGCGATCTTCCACGCCCCGCCGTGATGCCCGCCGGCAATGCGTTTGACGCGCTTGACGATTATTGGCTGGTTATTTTCCATGACTTAACGACCGCGAACGGCTTGTTCCAGCTCGGCAAAGCTTGGACGGTGAGCCGGGTACAGAACCTTGCGACCGAACTCGACAGCCAGCGACGGCGGCATGCCGGAAGCCGAAGCCACCAGCGAGGCCTTGATGGCTTCGTAGACGTTCAGCTCTTCCTTGGCATCGTGCGCCAGGGAGTGCGCCAGCGGGCCGAAGAAACCGTATGCCGCGAGAATACCGAAGAAGGTACCTACCAGTGCCGCACCCACGTGCAGGCCGATGGACTTCTGATCACCGTCACCCAGCGAAGCCATGGTCACCACGATACCCAGTACCGCCGCGACGATACCGAAGCCGGGCATGCCGTCGGCAATGCCGTTGACGGCGTGCGAAGGATGTTCCAGTTCTTCCTTCAGGCTGTACAGCTCCATGTCGAACAGGCCTTCCAGCTCGTGGGGAGCCATGTTGCCGGACGACATGATGCGCAGGTAGTCACAGATGAACGCGGTCATGCGTTCGTCTTTCAGTACCGCCGGGTACTTGGCGAAGATCGGGCTCGCGGCGGCGTCTTCGATGTCGCCTTCGATGGCCATCATGCCTTCGCGGCGGCTCTTGTTGAGGATCTCGTAGATCAGGCCCAGCACTTCCAGATAGAACGTGTGGCTGAAACGCGAACTGAACATGCTCAGGGATTTCTTGAGCACGTGCATCGTCATGTAGCCGGGGTTGGCCTGCAGGAATGCACCGAGTGCAGCACCACCGATGATCATCACCTCGAAGGGCTGGATCAGGGCGGCAATCTTGCCGTGGGAGAGCACGTATCCGCCGAGCACGCTCGCGAATACGACGATGATGCCGATAATTTTAGCCATAGGTAGAAAGGTACTTGTTTAAGTCGGGTTCAAGGTCATATTCGGAAGTTAAAAAATCTCTTCTTCTACTTATCGGCAAAACTGCGCCAGACTATAGCCAGTTCAGGCGAAAAGCCAATTTAGCCCATGCCGGGCGCGTCTACCGTCAGTGAAGATCTCGTCCAGACATGGCTAATGAAACGAACGTCCCACACATAAACCCGACCACACTCGATGGCTGGGTGAAGCTGCTCGACAGCGTTCGCCTGCCGGTGCCGCAAGATGCCCATGACCGGGTCTGCCGGGCGATTCGCGATGACCGCAGCTCGCTGCGCGACATCGCCGACCTGATGCAGGACAGCCCGGCGCTGGCCCTGAGCATCATCCGCGAAGCCAACCGCCACACCCACGGCAACATGACCGCGCCGGCGGAAAACCTCGAAGTGGCGATCAATCGCCTCGGCCTTGCCCGCACTGAAGAGCTGCTCGCTCGCCTGCCTGCTGAACCCGCCGCACAAATCCCCCAGGCCCTGCGCCAGTTGCAGATGATCAGCCAGCACGCCACGCAACAGGCCAACGGTTTTTTCGCCAGCCGCCTCGCGCGTCTGTGGCAGGACATTCATTGGGGCAGCCTGCTGTTTCTGTCGCCGCTATGGCCGTTGGCGCTGACCTTTCCCAAACTGCTTGAAGAGTGGGAAGTGCGGGTTATCCACAAGGGCGAATCGGCCCGTGCAGTAGAGAAGCAATTGTTCGGTGTGCGCCTGCTGAAAATCGGCGAAGCGCTGGTGGAAGCCTGGCGTCTGCCGATCTGGGTGCAACAAGGTTACCGGCTGCTGCTGACCGAGCAGCGCGAACTGGTCAAAGTCCTGCGCATTGCCCGCGACGTCGATCATCCGCTGCGCCAGCAAAATCGCCTCGATGACGACCCGACCCTGCGCCGCTGGCTCAATCAGCCGGCCAACACCGTGTTGCTCGCCAACGGCCTGGCCCTCTCGGCGCAACAGGCCTGGGACAGTCCGCACAGCGAGCGCTGGCAATACCTGACCAGCCTCTACCTGCAAATCTCGATGGACGAGGTGCAACAGCAGTTGCACCAACAGGCTGCCGTCAGCGCTCGCCATCATTCCATGCCGGACCTTTGGCACCCGGCGGTTTCGCTGCTGTGGCCTTGGGGCACCCGTCGTCTGCCCGCTGGAATGCTCCCGGCTGCGGCGCCGTCCGCTGAAGACCTGACCCAGTGGCGCCGCCAATGCGCGGAGCTGCTGGCCGTGCCAAGCCGCTTCACCAACGCCATGAGCCTGACCGTCGCCGCCCGCGATGCGATGGTCGCCAGCGGCATGCGTCGGGTGATGATCCTGATGGCCGACCGCAGCCACGCCAATCTGCGCGTCCATCAAACCTCGGGGTTGCCGAAGGAAGCCGCTGCGCTCAACTTCGTCGTCAGCCAGAGTTCGGTGCTGCAACGCTTGCTCGCGCAGCAAGCGCAAGTGCGGATCACCCCGGACAACAACGCCCAGTTTTCCGCCCTGCTGCCGCCCTCGCTGCGCGCCCTGTTCCGTGGCGAACATCTATTCCTGCGCTCGTTGGTGAACAACGGTCGGGTGATCATGATCGTGGTCGCCGACCAGGGTGGCGGGCCGTTCGCCGACATCACCGTGCAGGCCTTCGGCAAAACCGCGCAGTGCATCGAGAAAGCCCTGCACAGTTTTAGCCAGCGCGGCCGATGACAGCTACAATCCTTCCCCTTTGTGCTCTGGAGACCTCACATGTCTGATTTCTCTGGCCTGGCCTTGGTGATCGAGCCGAGCGACCTGCTGCCGCGCCTCGAATACCGCGATCTGATTCTGGTGGATCTGACCAGTGCCGCCCGCTACGCCGAGGGACATATTCCCGGCGCACGTTTTGTCGATCCGAAACGCACTCAGCTGGGTCAGGCGCCGGCTCCGGGCCTGTTGCCGAGCAAAGAAAAACTCGAAGAACTGTTCGGTGAGCTCGGCCATCGCAAGGACGCGGTCTACGTGGTCTATGACGACGAAGGCGGCGGCTGGGCCGGGCGTTTCATCTGGCTGCTCGACGTGATCGGTCACGACAAATACCACTACCTCGACGGCGGTCTGCCGGCGTGGCTGGCGGAAGGTTCGCCGATGTCGATCCAGATTCCTCCGGCGGTGGGCGGCCCGGTTGCCCTGACCCTGCACGAGGAACCGACCGCCACCCGCGAATACCTGCAAAGCCGTCTCGGCGCCGCTGACCTGGCAATCTGGGACGCCCGCGGGCCGCTGGAATACTCCGGCGAGAAAGTCCTCGCAGCCAAGGGTGGACACATCCCCGGCGCGGTCAATTTCGAATGGACGGCGGGCATGGATCAGGCGCGCCAGTTGCGCATCCGTACCGACATGCCGCAGATCCTCGAAAACCTGGGGATCACCCAGGACAAAGAAATCATTACCCACTGCCAGACCCATCACCGGTCCGGTTTCACTTATCTGGTGGCCAAGGCCCTCGGTTATCCGCGGGTCAAGGGCTACGCCGGTTCCTGGGGCGAATGGGGCAACCACCCCGACACCCCCGTCGAGCTTTAAGGATTTTTAAGGACAGTCATGAAAGAGCGTTTGTTTATCATCAGCCAATACCTGCTGCCGCATCACTTGCTGTCGCGCCTGGCCGGCTGCATTGCCGAGTGCCGCGTGCGCTGGTTCAAGAATGCCTTCACCACCTGGTTCGCCAAGCGTTATCAGGTCGACATGTCCCAGGCGCTGGTTGAAGACGTGACCGCTTACGAGCACTTCAACGCCTTCTTCACCCGCGCCCTGAAAGACGGCGCACGCCCACTGGACCAGACCCCGGGCGCGATCCTCAGCCCGGCCGACGGCGCGATCAGCCAGCTCGGCCCGATCGAGCACGGTCGCATCTTCCAGGCCAAGGGCCACAGCTTCAGCGTGCTGGAACTGCTGGGCGGCGATGCAGCCAATGCGGCGCCGTTCATGGGCGGTGAATTCGCGACTGTTTACCTGTCGCCGAAGGACTACCACCGCGTGCACATGCCGCTGGCCGGCACCCTGCGCGAAATGGTCTACATCCCGGGTCGGATCTTCTCGGTCAACCAGACCACCGCGGAAAACGTTCCGGAACTGTTCGCCCGCAACGAGCGCGTGGCGTGCATTTTCGACACCGAGCGCGGGCCGATGGCCGTGGTGCTGGTGGGCGCGATGATCGTGGCATCGATCGAAACCGTGTGGGCCGGCCTGGTCACGCCGCCGAAGCGCGAACTGAAAACCTTCCGCTACGACGAAGCCGCCCGGGCGCCGATTCATCTGGAAAAAGGTGCGGAACTGGGTCGATTCAAGCTGGGTTCGACCGCGATCGTGCTGTTTGGGCCGGGTCAGGTGAAATGGGTTGAAGAATTGAAAGCCGGCTCGCCGGTACAGATGGGTCAGGCTCTGGCACAGTCGAACGCCTGAACCTGTTGATCCGCCCTTTCGCACGTCTGCGAAGGGGCGGACACGACCTGAGTGGCGCCGTTACTCTATCTGCCCACGGAAGCCGATCGGCCCTTCGTTGGCGTAGGTATTGGTGCCGCTGAGGTTTTTCCCTCCGTCACTGGACGTGACGCTCAACGCGATAACGTTCTGGTTATCCCGCCCGCCGATCACCCATTTGCCACCCGGATGCCAGGGGGCATCGTTGCCGCCCCACTGGTTTTCGACGTTGTACTGGTTCTGGCCAGTGCGCTGAGCCTTGAAGCCAATAGGGCCTTCGCCGGCGTAGGTCATGGTGCCGGTGAAGCTTTTGCCGCCGTCGCCGGACTTGATCTCGATCGCGACGACGTTCTGGTTGTCCCGCGCGCCCAGCACCCAGGTTCCACCCGGATGCCAAGGTGCCGAACTACCGCCCCATTGATTTGCCACTGCGTATTTAGACATGAACCTCATCTCCTTGAAGTTTCGGGAGACCTGCCCGAGGTTGACGGCAGGCCGTGCAACCGTGCGTTTCCGATCGCACGTCTGAGAGACTAGTAGCGCCTGCGGGAATGGCACCAGGCCAGTAGACCAACGGTAAAAAACCCTGACAAACACCTGCGAAACAGACCACAACTGCTAGAGTTTTGGGCATTGCCCTATTCGCCGCCGGAGCTTGTCACGGCATGAGTGAGCCACGATCCCGACCTCAGCTGAGCGCCCCGACGCCCACGCAGTTGCGCCTGTCCTTCTGTGAAGCCACCCCGCGCGACCTCAAACGCTGGATCGCCGGCCTGCCCAAGGCCAACATCGGCGAAACCGCGCGCCTGCTGTATCAAGGCCTCGGTGAACTCAATCAACTGCTGACCCCCAGCGACAACCGTCTGCATCTGCTGGAACTGCTGCGGCCGGAGGTGTATTTCGTCTGCCAGCACCTGGAACGGCACTTTCTGCATCAGGCGATCATGCTCGATGAGCGTTCACGCAAGATCAGCAACCTGTGCCAGGCCCTGCAAAGCCATCTGGCTATCGGTTACAAACAGATCGTCCTGCGCATAGCACCGAAGTACAGCAAGGATCGCGCGGCACTGGTGAGCGAAGCGTTGCAACGGGCAACTCATGCCTTGAACGGGCAACTGGTTCGCGCCACTCAGCTGTACAGCCCTGCGCCGGAAAACCTGTGGTTTGAATTGCATCAGTTGTTTCGCTGCGCCTGCGATCTGCAACTGCAACATCGCCGGGTTCGCGACGACCTCGCCAGCCTGACCGGTGAGTTGAGCGTCGAACAGACCTACCTCGCTGCCCTGCTGCTGGGCAGCGCCCGCTGCAATCAGTTGCGGCAAAATCAGATCGCCCGCCTGGCTCAGGTGGTGGAGCCCTGGAGTGCCTGGCTGAAGCTTCACCCTGCCAATCCGGGCGAGGGCTTGTTCGCGATTTCCGCAGACATCGATACCGGCCCCCGCTACCGCAGCAATTTTCGCAGCGAACAACAGTCCGGCCTGCTCGGGTTTGACCCGCAACCGCTGGTGAACGCCATCGAAGCCCACTTACTGCACAAGGACGCTGCAACGCCTCTACCCGTGCCGGCGGGATTGAGCCTGGACACCCTGCAACATCTGCATGCAACTTGGGGTCAGGCCGCCGAACGCAGTTTCAAGCGCACTGTCGGCCAGGGCAGCCTGACCATTTGCGTCGGCATGAGCGCGCTGCATTTCTACCTCGGCGGTGAACGCACTTTCAGCGAACTGCTCAAGCACCCCGGCACGCGCGCTGCGAATTTCAGCCAGGTGGTCGCCCAAGGCGAAAAGGACAGCTGGAGCCAGGCATTCGATGCCGCCCCGCAGAGCAAGTCCGACGAATTCCTGCCTTACGAAGAAATTCGCTACGAACCACTGGCCGATGACGAGGGCGACGCCGACAGCCCACCGCATTACCCGACCTACGCGTTGCCGGTGATCAACCACAGCCCCGGCGGTTATTGCCTGGCCTGGCCAAAAGAGGTGCCCGCCGAATTGCAGGCCGGGGAAATGGTCGGCATCCAGGACACCACGAATCAGGGCTGGAGCATTGCCGTGGTGCGTTGGATCCGCCAGGTACGTGGCGCCGGGACACAGATGGGCATCGAACTGGTGGCGCCACACGCCCAGCCCTGCGGCTTGCAACTGGTGCGTTCGCGGGATGATCACAGCCATTATCTGCGCGGTTTGCTGTTGCCGGAGATCAGCGCAATCGACTTGCCGGCGACGCTACTGGCGCCGCGACTGCCGTTTCAGGAAGGCAATAAAGTGCTGATCAACACCCAGGGCGAAGAGCACCGCGCCGGACTGGATCGGCGGGTGGCCAGCACTCACAGTTTCAATCAGTTTGCCTATCGCTCGCTGGAGGGCGCGCAGAATGGTGGGGGCGAAGAGGATTTCGACTCGTTGTGGAAATCCCTTTGAGTGGAATCGGATAATCCTGGGCGCCCCTTTCGCGAGCAAGCCCGCTCCCACAGTGGAATGCATTTCAATTGTGGGAGCGGGCTTGCTCGCGAACGGGCCAGCTCAGGCGACAGAGCTTTCAGAGCTGCCCGTCGCGATCCCGGAAGCCCAGCAGGTACAACACGCCATCCAGACCGAGGGTCGAGATCGCCTGCTTCGCCGACTGCTTGACCAGCGGCTTGGCGCGGAACGCCACGCCCAGACCGGCGATGGCCAGCATCGGCAGGTCGTTGGCGCCGTCACCCACGGCGATGGTCTGCTCCAGGCGCAAACCTTCCTTTTCAGCCAGCTGCTTCAGCAGATCGGCCTTGCGCTGGGCATCGACGATCGGCTCGATCGCCACGCCGGTGCACTTGCCGTCGACCACTTCCAGTTCGTTGGCGAACACGTAGTCGATGCCGAGTCTAGCCTGCAATTGCTTGGCGAAGTAGGTGAAGCCGCCCGACAGGATCGCGGTCTTGTAGCCCAGGCGCTTGAGTTCGGCGAACAGGGTTTCGGCGCCCTCGGTCAGGCGCAGCGAGGCGCCGATCGAATCGAGCACGCTGACATCCAGACCCTTGAGCAGCGCCAGACGCTCCTTGAAGCTGGCGCGGAAGTCCAGCTCGCCGGCCATGGCCCGCTCGGTGATTGCCGAAACCTGGTCGCCGACGCCGGCGGCTTTGGCCAGCTCGTCGATGACTTCGGCTTCGATCAGGGTCGAGTCCATGTCGAACACCGCCAGACGACGGTTGCGACGGAACAGCGAATCTTCCTGAAAGGCGATGTCGACGTTCAGCTCCTGGGCCACGCTGAGGAATTCGGCGCGCAAGGCCTGCGGGTCGGCCGCTTCGCCCCGCACAGAGAACTCGATGCAACCCTTGCCCTTGTCCGCCGGAGTGTCCAGCGGCATGCGACCCGACAGACGGTCGATATGGTCGATGTTCAGGCCGTATTTGGCGGTGATGGAACTCACGGCCTGCAACTGGCCGGCGGTGACCTTGCGGGTCAGCAGGGTAACGATGTGGCGTTTCTTGCCCTGATTGCCCACCCATTGCTGGTAATCCTCTTCGGATACCGGGGTGAAGCGCACCTGCTGGTCGAGCTCATAGCCTTTGAACAGGATGTCCTTGAGCACTGACTTGCCTTGCAAGGAGTCGGGAATTTCCACGAGGATGCCGAACGACAGCATGTCGTGAATCACCGCCTGACCGATGTCGAGGATATTCACACCACCCTGCGCCAGTACACCGGTAATGGCCGCCGTCAGACCCGGACGGTCGACTCCCGTGATGTTAATCAGGACGATTTCGCGCAACGCGCACCCCCGCAACTGGAAAAAAACCGCATTCTACCCACTTTCAGTGACCATCGGGCACCGCCAGCGCTTTGCCGGTCTAGGGCCTGTCGCTATACTGCGCGTCAACTTCACGGACAAAAGAGCCGAGCTCAGTGAACCGGCCCACGCCAGTTAAAACCGATAACTTCTTTCTGCTGATCTTCCGTGCACTGCGCCACCGCCGTGTACCGATTGCATTGCGCATTGCCAGCCATAACGTGATCCTGGTCGCCCTGGCCCTGGTGATCTATGCCTGCGTGATGGGCCTGCAGTTCAAGCAGGCTATGCACGAGCAGGCCGATGCGCTGGGCGAAAGCCTGACCACGCAGACCGCCACCTCCGCCACCGAGCTGCTGGTGTCCAACGACATCCTCAGCCTCAACGTGCTGCTCAACAACCTGACCAAGAACAAGCTGGTGGCCCACGCCGCCATCTACAGCGTGGACAACCGCATCCTCGCCGAGTCCGGTCAGCGGCCCAAGCACGGCCTGCTCGGCGAAGCCGAGGGCATGTACGAGAGCAAGATCACCTTCCAGGACGTGACCGCCGGGCAACTGCGCATCAGCCTGGACATGGATCAGTTCCAGCAGCCGATGACCATCAGCCTGCAAAGCATGGGCATCCTGAGTGCGATCCTGCTGGCACTGTCCCTGGCCCTGAGCCTGCGTCTGGGCCGGCACATCTCCACGCCGCTGCTGCAATTGCGCGTGTGGTTGCGCCGGATCGACGAATACACGCCGGGTATCGAGCGTCAGGACGAGATCGGCGATCTTGCCCGCCAGTTGCACGCCAGCTATGCCCCGGAACCGGCCGAACCGGAGCCCGAGCCAGAACCCGAGTTCGAGGACGACGAGCCGGAATTCGAAGTGCGCAACCTGCGTGATCCGAGCTTCGACGAAAGCCGCCCGATGGCTGCGCAGAAGCCTGCGCCACGCCATGTGGTCAGCACCGTTGAAGACGACGATGACGAAGATCCGTTCGCCGATCTGCGTGACGAGTCGCTGAGCGATGCCGCACAACCGGCGGTACGCCGGCCGACCCCGAGCGTGCCGCAACATACGGCGGTACTTGCGGTGCAACTGGGTTCGCAGGAACAACTGCGCCGTTTGCCGCGTGCACGTCTGGAAGAGTTGCAGGATCGCTATCGCGACTGCCTGGAGCAGGCTGCTTCGCTGTATCAGGGCGAAATCGAAACCCTGAACGACGGCAGCACGCTGATGCTGTTCCACACCGAAGACAGCGGCGACGATTACTTGACCAACGCCATCTGCTGCGGCGAGCTGCTGCGGGCGCTGGGCCACCAGTTGCAGATCGAAGTCGCCGACAGCGGCATCACCCTGCAATTGCAGCTGGGCCTGACCCTTGGCGACGAGCTGTTCGGCCTGAGCCAGATCGACCTGTTGCTGACCGACTCCGCCCAGGACGCCCTGGCCCTGTCGCAACACAGCCGCAACCTGCTGCTGGTGGAGCGCAAGATCGGTGACGACGCGCTGATCCGCCAGCGTGCACGGATCCGCCCGATCGCCAGCCCTGAGGGTGCCTGCTGCGTGGAGCGGTTGATGGAGCCTTATCCGTCGATGCTTGAACGGCAACTGGCGCGGATGCATGAGCGCCGGGTATAAGCGTTAGCCCAGAAACGATGAAGCCCGCAGACACGCGATTGTCTGCGGGCTTTTTGCTGCCTGTGCCAATCCCTTCGCGAGCAGGCTCGCTCCCACACTTGATCAGCGGCGCCCACACTTCCTGTGGGAGCGAGCCTGCTCGCGAAGAGGCCAGCTGCCATACCGTAGAGATCCCGCCACCAGACACAACAAAGCCCGCACAAGGCGGGCTTTGTCTTGACTCAAGCCAGACTCAGAAGCGAAACACTTCCATATCCGTACGAATCGGTGAAGCCATCGGGATCTTCGGCTGCTTCTCGGCTTCAGCCGCCGGCGCGGCTGGTTTCGGTGCCGGTTTGCGCGGCGCCTCGGCGACCGGCGGCTGGTTGGCCAGCGGCTTGAGCGCGACCGAGAGCTGTTCGGCAAGGCGTTGCAGCAAGATGCCCTGGGCCTGAACCTGCGAAGCCGTCCCGCCGCTGTGCAGTTCTTGCAGATGGACGATGCGGTTGTCCCGCACCTGGCCACGACGGTCGATCAGACGCCATTGTGCATCGAGAATTGCCGGTTGCTTGGCACCGGAGTCCAGACGCGTGATGGTCAACAGCACCTGCACATCCGGGGTGAACCCGGCGGTGGCCGGTGCCAGCACTACGCGTTGACTGTCCAGATGACCGGCAACCTGACGCAGCAGCAATTGATCGATATCCGACGAAAGGCTGCCAGCCCAGCGGCCATCGACCGCTGCCTGCAGGCTGCCGTCCGGCTGACGCTGCAACAGGGTTTCACGTTGCAGGTAATCAGCAACGATCACAGGTCCCAGTAAAACTGCCATGCCCGCGCTTTGCGCAGGCTGAGCCGGACTTCCGCTGTCCAGCTGATACAGCGACACCGGCTGGTGAACGCTGCAACCCGCCAGACCAAGAACGCCGGCGAGCAGGAAAATAAGGGGGCGCAGAGAAGTCATCATCCCGTCCAGGTGGCCGCCACAAGGCTGACCACAGTGAAAATACTCAATAAATATAAATAACGCTCGGCCACGCCGGCGCTTGGAAAGGCCATATCATCCGTGAATATGCGTTCCGACTCCAGCGCCAAAGCGCCGATCTACGGGTTAAATCCTAGATCGGAGCGTCTAGGACGCCTAATTGAGGTTTTCGACGAGCAGCGCATCCACTCGCTGGAAGCCCCGCGGCAGTTTATTGCCACGGCGACCACGCTCACCCTTGTAGTGTTCGAGGTCGTCGGCTTTCAGCGACAGGGTACGTTTTCCGGCCTGCAGCACCAAGGTGGCGCCTTCCGGTAAAACGGCGATGTCCGTGACATATTCTTCGCGGCTGGCAACACGTTCGCCGGAAATCCCGATGATCTTGTTGCCTTTGCCCTTACCTAATTGTGGCAGATCGCTGATCTTGAAGATCAGCAAGCGACCCTCGGTCGTCACCGAGGCCAGCCAGTTCTGCTCACGGTCGGCCACTGGGCGCGGCGCGATCACCTTGGCGTTGTTCGGGAGGCTCAACAGGGCCTTGCCGGCCTTGTTCTTGGCTTGCAGGTCTTCACCCTTGACCACAAAACCGTAGCCGGCGTCAGAGGCGATCACGTACAGCGAGTCCTCCTCAGGCATCAGCACACATTCGAACGTTGCGCCCGGCGGTGGCGTCAGACGGCCGGTCAACGGCTCGCCCTGGCCCCGTGCCGATGGCAAGGTATGGGTGGCCAGCGAGTAACTGCGGCCGGTGGAGTCAATGACCACGGCCGACTGGTTCGAACGCCCCGCCGCCGAGGTCTTGAAGCCGTCCCCAGCCTTGTACGACAGGCCGGTGGCATCGATCTCGTGGCCCTTGGCCGATCGGATCCAGCCTTTTTCCGACAGCACGACGGTGACTTTCTCGTTCGGCAGCAGATCGTGCTCGGTCAGTGCCTTGGCTTCGGCGCGCTCGACGATTGGCGACCGACGGTCGTCGCCGTAGGTTTCGGCGTCTTTCAACAGCTCGCTGCGCACCAGTTTCTTCAGCTTGGCTTCGCTGCTCAGCAGCGCTTGCAGCTTGGCTTGTTCCTTGAGCAGTTCGTCCTGTTCGTCGCGCAGCTTCATCTCTTCCAGTCGCGCCAACTGACGCAGGCGGGTGTCGAGGATGTAGTCGGCCTGGATTTCGCTCAGGGCAAAACGCTCGATCAGCTTGGCCTTCGGCTGATCCTCGGTGCGGATGATGTGGATCACTTCATCCAGGTTGAGGTATGCAATCAGCAAACCATCCAACAGGTGCAGACGACGCTCGACCTTGTCGAGGCGGAATTGCAGGCGGCGACGCACGGTCAGCACGCGGAATTCCAGCCACTCCACCAGCAACGCACGGAGGTTTTTCAGCTGCGGCTTGCCGTCCAGACCGATGATGTTGACGTTGACCCGGTACGTCGACTCCAGCTCGGTGCTGGCAAACAGGTGCTGCATCAGCGCTTCATGATCGACACGGCTGTTGACCGGGATGATCACGATGCGGCAAGGGTTTTCGTGATCGGATTCGTCGCGAAGATCGGCGATCTGCGGCGCTTTCGACGGCTTGGCCTGCATCAGCGCGGCGATCTGTTCCAGCACCTTGGCCCCGGAGACCTGGTGCGGCAGCGCGGTGACGATGATGTCGCCGTCCTCGACGTGATACACGGCGCGCATGCGCACCGAACCCTTGCCGGTTTCGTACATTTTCAGCAGGTCGGCGCGCGGCGTGATGATTTCCGCTTCGGTCGGGTAGTCCGGACCCTGAATGTGTTCGCAGAGCTGTTCGACCGTGGCTTTCGGCTCATCGAGCAGACGCACGCACGCGGTGGCGACTTCGCGCAGGTTGTGCGGCGGCACGTCGGTGGCCATGCCCACGGCGATACCGGTGGTGCCGTTGAGCAGGATGTTCGGCAAACGTGCCGGCAACACCAGCGGTTCCTGCAGGGTGCCGTCGAAGTTCGGGCCCCAGTCTGCAGTGCCCTGGCCCAGTTCGCTGAGCAGCACTTCGGAATAACGCGACAGCCGCGCTTCGGTGTAACGCATGGCGGCGAAGGATTTCGGATCGTCCGGCGCACCCCAGTTACCCTGGCCGTCCACCAGCGTGTAGCGATAGCTGAACGGCTGGGCCATCAGCACCATCGCCTCGTAGCACGCCGAGTCGCCGTGCGGGTGGAACTTGCCGAGCACGTCGCCGACGGTACGCGCCGACTTCTTGTGCTTGGAATCGGCGTCCAGCCCCAGCTCGCTCATGGCGTAGACGATACGCCGCTGTACCGGTTTCAGACCGTCGCCGATATGCGGCAGGGCACGGTCCATGATCACGTACATGGAGTAGTTGAGGTAGGCATTTTCGGTGAAGTCAGCCAGCGACCGGCGTTCTACACCGTCCAGGCTGAGATCAAGGGAGTCGCTCATGCGGGCCTCATCGGTTCGTTGTCTGGCGCAGCAGCATGGTGCCACCGCGCTGGGTAAATTCAAGTTTGTTCAGGGCGCTCATGCCGAGCAGCACCTGATCGCCATGCAGGCCGGGCGCCACCAGTGCGCGGACATCCCGCAGCACGATGTCGCCCAGTTGCAGGCGGTCGATCCGGGTGCGATAGCCCTGGCTCAGGCCATTGGCCGTGCTCAGGGTCACACCGAAACCTTCTTCCAGCCGGAGGTTTTTCGCCACCTCGGCCGGGATTGCCACGTCGGTCGCTCCGGTGTCGAGCATGAACTCCACCGGCCGACCGTTGATCAGGCCGCTGGCGACAAAATGTCCTTGGGCGTTGCCGATCAGTTTCACTTCGATAAAGCCGTTGCCCTGCTGCGAAGCCACTTCCACATTGGGATTACGCTGGCGTTCTTCCCACTGGCCGAAAAACCGCGTGGCCAGAAACAGCGCCGCGCACCACGCCAGAATCATCAGCACCCGACCGGCGCGCTTGCCCGGCGGTTGCTGGCTCACGGCTTGGCGCTCCAGCCACCCTCAGGCGCGGCGAAACGCCAGATGATCGGGCGAACCTCGCCATCGGCGCGCGGGCCGAAATTGTTGTCGACGCCGATCCACGCACCTTGAGCATCGACCACCAGCGCCTCTTCCAGCCCGAAGTTCTGCGAATAACGACGATTGGCCTGCAACAACTCGGCCGCATACGACCAGCAAAGCTCGACCTTGGCCGTCAGCGCATCGCGACGACAGATCTGGTACGCGTTGCGCTCAAGGGTAAACAGTTTGCCGTTGAACAGGGACACGTCGGAAAAATCCCGATTGACCGGCCGGGCTTTCGGGAACTGCGGCGGTTGCATTTCCATCCCGCCCTCGCTGAGCAGCACGCAGCGCCCGTCACAATCCCACACCGTCTGCTGACGCTTGATCATCAGCAAGCCACGGCTTTGCCGCTCCGCAGCCAGCCACATCTGATCGCCCGCCGGATTGATCGCCAGGCCTTCGAATATCGCGTTGAACTGCAGCAGCATCCCGCTGGCCCGGGCCTCGCGAACCATCATCGGCGAGATTTTCAGCCACGACGACGGCCCCTGAGGCGGCACTTGCAGCACCGCTGCGTGGGCTTCGCTGACAATGTAGCGGTTGCCGGCGCTGTCGCAGGTGATGCCTTCGAAATCCAGATCGCCGCCCCGAATGAACGAAGCCGCCCAGGTGCGCGAGCTGATGCCCCACGGCAAGCCGCTGTCCGGCACTTTTGGCGGATCGATGCGCACGGCCGTGGCCTGCCAGACCCGGTCGCGGATATCGAGACGGTAGATCTGATCATCGTCGCGGTCCGAAACGGTCCACAGATCATTGCCACACAAGGCCAGCCCCGACAGGTTGCCGCCGCGCATGCCTTCGACCGGGTGCTCGGCGAGCACGCGCAGCTCTTGCGCAGGCTCTGCCGACACCGTCATCGAACCCAGCAGCAACGCACCCGCCAAGGCCCAGCCAAACCGCATCAGGCCAGAACCTCGGCGAGGTTGCCCTTGGATTCGAGCCAGGTCTTGCGGTCGCCGGCGCGTTTCTTCGCCAGCAGCATGTCCATTATTTCCGAGGTCTGGGCGAAGTCGTCCCCGAGGGTCAACTGCACCAGGCGCCGAGTGTTCGGGTCCATGGTGGTTTCACGCAGTTGCGGCGGGTTCATTTCACCCAGACCCTTGAATCGGGTGACCTGCGGCTTGCCGCGTTTCTTCTCGGCCACCAGACGGTCGAGGATCCCGTCGCGCTCGGCCTCGTCGAGGGCGTAGTAGATTTCTTTGCCCAGGTCGATGCGGTACAGCGGCGGCATCGCGACGTAGACGTGCCCAGCGTCCACCAGCGGGCGGAAATGCTGGACGAACAAGGCGCAGAGCAAGGTCGCGATGTGCAGACCGTCGGAGTCGGCGTCAGCGAGGATGCAGATCTTGCCGTAGCGCAGCTGGCTCATGTCCTCGGCGCCCGGATCGACACCGATGGCCACGGCGATGTTGTGCACTTCCTGGCTGGCCAGCACTTCGCTGCCGTCGACTTCCCAGGTGTTGAGGATCTTGCCGCGCAACGGCAGGATCGCCTGGAATTCCTTGTCCCGCGCTTGTTTGGCCGAACCGCCGGCGGAATCACCTTCCACCAGGAACAGCTCGGAACGCATCGGGTCCTGCCCGGCACAATCGGCCAGTTTGCCCGGCAATGCCGGGCCCTGGGTGATGCGTTTGCGCTCGACCTTTTTGCTCGCTTTCAGGCGACGGCCGGCGTTGCTGATTGCCAGTTCGGCCAGCGCCAGACCGGTTTCCGGGTTGGCGTTGAGCCACAGGCTGAACGCGTCCTTGACCACACCGGAGACGAACGCCGCCGCTTCACGGGACGACAGGCGCTCCTTGGTCTGCCCGGAGAATTGCGGTTCCTGCATCTTCATCGACAGGACGAAAGCGATGCGCTCCCAGACGTCTTCCGGCGCCAGCTTCACGCCGCGCGGCAGCAGGCTGCGGAATTCGCAAAACTCGCGCATCGCATCGAGCAAGCCCTGACGCAAGCCGTTGACGTGGGTGCCGCCCTGCTCCGTCGGGATCAGGTTGACGTAGCTTTCAGTGACCGAGGTGCCGCCCTCAGGCAGCCACAGCAGGGCCCACTCGACCGCTTCCTTGGTGCCCGCCAGGTTGCCGCAGAACGGCGCGTCCGGCAGACGCTCGAATTCGCTGACCGCGTCTACCAGATAGGAGCGCAGGCCATCCTCGTAATGCCACTCGACCTTTTCGCCGGTGCCTTTGTCTTCGAAGCTGATCAGCAGCCCCGGGCACAGAACGGCCTTGGCCTTGAGCACGTGTTTGAGGCGGCTGATGGAGAATTTTGGCGAATCGAAGTATTTCGGGTCCGGCGCAAAATACACGCTGGTCCCGGTATTGCGCTTGCCGACGGTGCCGATCACTTGCAGATCGGTGGCCTTGAAGCCATCGGCGAAGGTCATCTCGTATTCGTTGCCGTCACGCTTGACCCGCACCCGCACCTGGGTCGACAAGGCGTTGACCACGGAAATACCCACCCCGTGCAGACCGCCGGAGAACTGGTAATTCTTGTTGGAAAACTTGCCGCCCGCATGGAGCTTGGTGAGGATCAGTTCAACGCCCGACACCCCCTCTTCCGGGTGGATGTCGACCGGCATGCCACGGCCGTCGTCGCAGACTTCCAGCGAGTGATCGGCGTGGAGGATGACCTGAATCGATTTGGCGTGGCCGGCCAGGGCTTCGTCGACGCTGTTGTCGATGACTTCCTGGGCAAGGTGGTTCGGCCGACTGGTGTCGGTGTACATGCCGGGGCGCTTGCGCACCGGGTCGAGGCCCGAGAGGACTTCGATGGCGTCGGCGTTATAGGAGCTAGCGCTGGGAGTGGCCATAGGGTCTCGTCGTCAGTGATTCAATGAAAATGGGGCAAGACTTCACAGTAAGGTGAAATCGATTGCCTGATAGGTATCGGCGCCAATCCCGGCAAAGCTGAGCAATGCCGGCAATTGTGTAACAAATCCTTGGAAACTGTGGTCGCCGCCGGCCTGAATGCGCAGGGCACAGGCCCGGTAATACTGCTGGGCAAGGCGATAATCCAGCGTTTCATCCCCGGTCTGCAACCATACCTGATAACGCTGCGGATCCTGCGGCGCCGGCACTTCCAGCTCGGCGAGGGCCGTCACGTGGTCGTGGGTCAGTTCCCAGGTTTCGTCGGTGTACAGGTTTTTCTGCGTTCCCAGGTATCCGTCGAACATCCGGTGCGGACTGACGGCCGGGTTGACCAGCAAGGCTTTCAGGCCATGGCGCTCGGCCAGGTGAGTCGCATAGTAGCCGCCGAGCGAGCTTCCCACCAGCAACGGCTGGCCGAGTTCAGCGATTGCCTGCTCCAGCTGACCGATGGCTTCGCGCGGGTGATGGTGCAGCGCCGGCACACGCAGTTGATCGCTCAAACCCAGCTGCTCCATCACCTCGACCAGCTGACAGGCCTTCTTCGAGGCCGGCGCGCTGTTGAAACCATGGATATAGAGAATCGAACCGGACATTTGAGCTCCCTGGGCGTCGGCTGAAGAAAGCGGAGTTTACAGGGAGTCAGGGGGTCGTGGGTGTCTGTAAAGACGCCTTCGCGAGCAGGCTCGCTGCCACAAGGGATCTGTGCCGTTGGCAAATCCATTGTGGGAGCGAGCTTGCTCGCGAAGGACGCGGCTCGGTTTTCAGTAGCCTTCAGAGCCGTAATCGACGGTGAACTCGAAGTCGGTGACGCGCTCGACGCCAGTCTCCAGACGTCCATCCGGCAACAAGCGCAACCAGCGATATCCCGGCGCCTGCTCGCCGACCTTGAAGTCGACACTGCCCGGCTCGAACTGAATGCAGGTCGATGGCGAGGCGATCAGCCTTACGCCGTTGCGTTCGCGGTCGATTTCCTGATGCACATGCCCCCACAGCACGGCGCGGGCCTGCGGGAAACGGTCGAGCACTTCGAAAAACGCTTCCGGGTTACGCAAACCGATCGGCTCCATCCAGGCGCAACCGATCGACACCGGATGATGGTGGAAGCACACCAGATGATGGCGATCCGGCGCTTCGCTCAGGGAGCGGGCGAGCAATTGCAGTTGGTCATCCTGCAAATACCCCGGCACCGATCCGGGTACCGCCGAATCGAGCAGGGTCACGCGCCAGTTGCCGACATCCACCACGGACTCCAGCAGCGCGCTCTTCACAGTCGCCTGAGCCATGATCTGCGGTTCGTCGTGGTTGCCGGGGATCCAGCGGGCCGGCGCGTCGATCTGCGCCGTCATCTGCCGGAATTGTTGGTAAGACTCCAGCGTACCGTCCTGGGACAGGTCGCCGCTGGCAACGATCAGGTCGATCCGCGGTTGCTGTTCGAGCACCAGCTCGATGACTTTTTGCAGGCTCTCGCGGGTGTTCATGCCCAGCAGCGTTCTGTCCGCCTCGGCGAACAGATGGCTGTCAGAGAGTTGCACCAGCAACGCCGTGTTGGCGGTGGTCAAAGTCGATACGCTCGGCAAGGCGTTCTCCCCCGGGATCGCGGGACTGGATAGTGCGGCAATTATGCGGGGGGACAACGCAAAGAGAAACCGGCGAACCGGACGCAGTTCACAACTTGCGGTGGTTATCGGACCGCCGCGTATTCGTGTCCGCACGCCAGGCAATGACTCAGCCATTCGCCCAGGAACAGATTGAGCTGAGCCTTCTCGTCCGGCTGATGCATGGCCGCATTCGGGTAAGGATAGACGCCGCGAAAACGTCGCGCATGCTCGGCGCTGATCACCTCGGCCATGCGCGCGTCGTGATAGACCTGCACTTCCAGTTGCGGCACCGGCAGCCACGGCAGGCTATGTTCCTGACGCACTTGCAGGGTCGTGGTGTATGGACAGGCCTGTAGCACTTCCAGGGTCAGTACGCCGAGCATCTGGTCGCCCTGGGTCACGGCGATGCGCCGTGCCTCGGGGTCGCTGCGCATGTCCGGCAACAATCGCATCAGGCGCGCGTAGTTCGCCTCGCAGGCGGCCTGCAGCCCCACGAGGTCGACGCGGTAGCGATCGCGCAACTTGTTTACGACCATAGCCCCCTCACTTCGGCGCGATTGAGCGCCAGCCACTGCAAGGCGATGATGCTCGCCGCATTGGCAATCCGTCCGTCACGTACGGCCTGCAGGGCATCTTCAAAGGCCCAGACCGTGACGCGAATATCTTCAGCTTCTTCCTCCAGCCCATGCAGGCCGCCCACGCCTTCGGTGCTGCAACGCCCCAGATACAAATGCACGAATTCGTTGCTGCCACCCGGCGATGGAAAGTATTTGGTCATCGGCCACAGGGCCTTGATGTCCAGCCCAGCTTCCTCCTGTGCCTCGCGGTGAGCAACTTCTTCCGGCTGTTCGTCCTTGTCGATCAGACCGGCGACCAGTTCAACCAGCCACGGGTTGTCCGCCTTGCCCATGGCGCCGACGCGAAACTGCTCGATCAGCACCACTTCATCGCGCTGCGGATCGTAGGGCAGCATGCACACGGCATCATGACGCACGAACACTTCACGATTGATTTCGCGGCTCATGCCACCGGCGAACAGTTCGTGGCGCAAGTGCACACGGTCGAGCTTGTAGAAGCCCTTGTAGCACTGCTCGCGTCGCACGATATCGACGGCGGTGGGAATGGCTTTGGCAAAATCGGTCATGAGCATCCTCTTTACTGCAAATCCAATACGAGGCTCCTGACTTGCCACCTCGACTTCGCGCCATCCTAACGCGCCCGTGACGTTTGATGCAGCCCCTTTACTGTCAGCGGGATGGACGGTGGAGGCGAAACCCACTCTAATTAGCTTAGTGGCGAACTGACCGCTTCGTTGAGAGTCGAAGCCGTAACTTTTTGCCTTCCCCTGCTTCAGAAAGGACGCCCATGTCGCTTTTCAAAATTGCCTCCGTGGCAGCCATCGCCCTGACCCTGGGCGCCTGCGCCAGCCTGTTCCAGCCCAACTACCGCACGCCGCTGGAAACCACCCGCGACGCGTCGGAAACGCTGAAACCGGGTTGTTCCAACCCGGACTGCCCGCTGGTGAATATCGATACATTGCGCTTCCCGTCAGAACCGGCGCTGGACGGCATCATCGAAAAACGCCTGCTGCAAATGACCCGCTCCGCCCCGAACGCCCCGGTGGCGCCGACGCTGGCGGCGTATCGCGAGCAGTTCCTGGCCAACGCCGGCCCGCGCAACAGCAGCTATTTGCAGGCGAAAGTACGCGAGCAGCATGACGGTCTGGTGATCATCGAAACATCGAGCTACCTGGACACCGGCGGCGCCCACGGTACGCCGGGACGCGGCTTCATCAACTATTCGCGTCAGCAGCACAAAGTGCTGACCCTGGCGGACATGCTGCTGCCAGGTCAGGAAGAGGCGTTCTGGAAAGCGGCCCAAGTAGCGCACAACAGCTGGCTGATCAGCACCAAGCTCGATCAGGAACCGGAATTCGTGAAGAGCTGGCCGTTCGTCAAAACCCCGAACGTGGCGCTGACCTACGGTGGCGTGATCCTCAAGTACGACGTGACCACCATCGCGCCTTACGCGTTGGGCCACGTCGAACTGAAGATCCCTTACCCGCGCCTGAACGGCATTCTCAAGCCCGAGCTGTTTCCCGGCCGTAACTGAAAGCCCGGCCGAGCACGAGTTGCAGCAGCCCTGCCAGCACCAGCGCCGGCAGGGTCGCGCCGACATCCGGATACAGATTGGCCAGCAAGTGATAGGTGCTGATGCCACCCAGCCAGGCCAATAGCGCCGGCCAGCGCAACGCGGCCGACGCCACCTGGGCACTGCGCTTGCGCAGGATGAAGTGATCCACCAGCACCACGCCGAACAGCGGTGCAAACACCGAACCGATCAACAGCAGGAAGTTCTGGTACTGCGCCAACGGCGCGAGCAAGGCAATCAGGGTGCAGATCACACCGATGGCCAGCGCCAGATGCTCGACTTTCAGACGCAACAGAATCCCGCTGGAAACCGCTGCCGAGTGAATGTCGGCGAAAGCGTTTTCTGACTCGTCCAGCAGAATCAGCAACAGTGGAATGCCCAGACCCGCACCGGCCAGTGCCAGCAGCAGCGCGTTGACTTCACCGCTCGGCGCGAATGCCAGGGTGTAGGCCACGCCCAGGCTCATCAGCCAGAAGTTGCCGATGAAGAAACCGATCGCCGTGCCACCGAATACGTTCTTCGCCCGCTTTCCGAAACGCGAGTAGTCGGCGATCAGCGGCAGCCACGACAGCGGCATCGCAATCGCAATGTCGAAGCCCACGGCGAGCGGCATCGAGCCATCCCCGGCCTGCGCCCACAAGGCGGCGAGATCGGCCTTGGCGAACAGGTTCCAGGTCAGCCAGATGCACGCGGCCAGAATCAGCCAGATGCCCCACTTGCGCAGGATCTTGCGCACGAACGTCAACGGACCGCTGACCGCAAGCAACGTCGCCAGCGCACCGAAGCACAAAGTCCACAACATCGGACTGGCCCACAGCGAACCCTCGCTGAACGCACGGCTGCCGAGCAGGCTGGCCGCATCGCGCATGACGATGATTTCGAACGAACCCCAACCGATCAATTGCAGCAGGTTGAGCAGCGCCGGCAGGCTCGCGCCTTTGCTGCCGAGGCTGAGTTTCAGCGCGGCCATCGACGACAGGCCGGTGTCGCTGCCGATCACGCCGACGGCGGCCAGCAACAGGACGCCAACCAGGGTGCCGAGGAAGATCGCCAGCAGCGATCCCGACAGACCCAGCCCCGGCGCCAGCAGCGCGCCGGTCTGCAACACCATCAGGCCGATGCCGAGGGAAAACCACAGGGAAAACAGATCGCGACCACCGAATACACGCTGGTTGGCGGGCACGGCGAGGTCGGGGGAATAAGTACCGGGTTGAATGCTCAAGGGTGTTATCTCAGAGGGACATTTGTTGTTGTGTCGACCGTATTCGCGAGCAAGCTCGCTCCCACTTTGGAATGCATTCAAATGTGGGAGCGAGCTTGCTCGCGAAGGGGCCATTACAGGCCCCACCCTTTCAGGTCAGATCAAACCTTCTTGTACAGCTGACTGCCTTCCTTCTTGAACCGCTCGGCCTGTTCCGCCAGGCCCTGGGCGACGTCCACGTCGACCGCGTCGATCCGCTGGTTGGCCGCGTATTCACGGACTTCCTGAGTGATCTTCATCGAGCAGAATTTCGGCCCGCACATCGAACAGAAATGCGCGACCTTCGCCGAGTCCTTCGGCAGGGTTTCATCGTGATACGAACGGGCGGTGTCCGGATCCAGACCGAGGTTGAACTGGTCTTCCCAACGGAATTCGAAACGCGCCTTGCTCAAGGCGTTGTCGCGGATCTGCGCGCCCGGATGTCCTTTAGCCAAGTCCGCTGCGTGGGCGGCGATCTTGTAGGTGATGATCCCGGTCTTCACGTCATCCTTGTTCGGCAGACCCAGGTGTTCCTTCGGCGTCACGTAGCAGAGCATCGCGCAACCGAACCAGCCGATCATCGCCGCACCGATGCCGGAGGTGATGTGGTCGTAGCCCGGCGCAATGTCGGTGGTCAGCGGGCCGAGGGTGTAGAACGGCGCCTCGTCGCAGCACTCCAGTTGCTTGTCCATGTTCTCTTTGATCAACTGCATCGGCACGTGGCCCGGGCCTTCGATCATGCATTGCACGTCGTGCTTCCAGGCGATCTTGGTCAGCTCACCGAGGGTTTCCAGTTCGCCGAATTGCGCTTCGTCATTGGCGTCGGCAATCGAGCCCGGACGCAGGCCGTCGCCCAGCGAGAAGCTGACGTCGTAGGCCTTCATGATTTCGCAGATTTCGTCGAAGTGGGTGTAGAGGAAGTTCTCTTTGTGGTGCGCCAGGCACCACTTGGCCATGATCGAACCGCCACGAGACACGATGCCGGTCACACGCTTGGCGGTCAGCGGCACGTAGCGCAGCAACACGCCGGCGTGGATGGTGAAGTAGTCGACGCCCTGCTCCGCCTGCTCGATCAGCGTGTCGCGGAACAGCTCCCAGGTCAGGTCTTCGGCGACACCGTTGACCTTTTCCAGCGCCTGATAAATCGGCACGGTGCCGATCGGAACCGGCGAGTTGCGGATGATCCACTCGCGGGTTTCGTGGATGTGCTTGCCGGTGGACAAGTCCATCACGGTGTCCGAGCCCCAGCGAATGCCCCAGGTCAGTTTCGCCACTTCTTCTTCGATGGACGAACCCAGCGCACTGTTGCCGATGTTGCCGTTGATCTTCACCAGGAAGTTGCGGCCAATGATCATCGGTTCCAGTTCGACGTGGTTGATGTTGGCCGGAATGATCGCGCGGCCACGGGCGATTTCTTCGCGCACGAATTCAGGAGTGATTTCTTTCGGGATGCTCGCGCCGAAGCTGTGACCGGCGTGTTGCTGGTTCAGCAGACCGGCAGCGCGGGCTTCTTGCAGCTTCATGTTTTCGCGGATGGCGACGTATTCCATCTCCGCGGTGATGATGCCTTTGCGCGCGTAGTGCATCTGACTGACGTTGGCCCCGGCTTTGGCGCGACGCGGGTTATTGACGTGGGCGAAACGCAGCTTGGTCAGTTCGGCGTCGGCAAGACGTTGCTGGCCGAAATTCGAGCTCAGGCCTGGCAGGCGCTCGGTGTCGCCACGATCGTCGATCCACGCCGAACGCACGTCCCCCAGACCTTTGCGCACGTCGATCACCACGTTCGGATCGGTGTACGGGCCGGAGGTGTCGTAGACGGTGACCGGTGCGTTGATTTCGCCGCCGAAGTCGGTCGGGGTCACATCGAGGGTGATTTCGCGCATCGGCACGCGGATGTCCGGGCGGGAGCCCTGAACGTAGACTTTTTGCGAACGGGTGAACGGTTGAACCGACTGCTCGTCGACCTTGGCCGAGTCACTCAGGTTGATCGCGTTTTTAGATTTTGTAGTCATCACGGGCTCTCCAGACAGCATCCAGGCAGTGGATTGTCGGAGCAGAACCTGAAAGGCACGGACGCACCAGGAATGGTGCTGTGCATCGTCGTCGAGCGTTCGATTGTCGAACAATATCCCGGACGAAGCACAAGAGGACTCGCCGGGTGACGAGAAATCTTGTTCCCTACGCAGGCGCTAACCTGATCAGGTTCAACGGGATCCGAAATTATTCGATCTCAGCCTCATAGCAAGGCACCCCGACAAGAACCCGGCCAGTCTAGACACAACCGGCAAAGAACGCCAACACCGTGGCAAACACCATGATGAATGGCGCAATTGCGGCGGCTTGCAGGATTGTGAGCGCCTCAATGCGCATCTACACTCGCTTTGCCCCGCCTCGCCTTGACGCCATGCCTTGACGACGCCGCGCCCGCGCCCTACCTTGGCGCCCGGATTATTTCCATAATATTCATGCTAGGGATCGCCTCATGCTGCGCAAACTCTCACTGGCTGTTGCCGTGTCTTGTGCGTCCAACACAATGGTCTGGGCAGCCGAAGCGCCCTTGTCGACCAAAACCGATCTGGTCAGCGTCTATCAGGAAGCCGTCGACAACAACGCCGATCTGGCGGCGGCCCGCGCTCAATATGGCGCACAGAAAGAAGTGGTGCCCCAGGCCCGCGCCGGGCTGCTGCCGAACCTTTCAGGCGGTGCTGAAACAGCCAATGTGCGCACCTCGATCGATCAGCCATCGGCCATCGCCAACCGCAGCGCCCATTCATACCAGGCGACCCTGGCCCAGCCGCTGTTCCGCGCCGATCGCTGGTTCCAGTACCAGGCCGCCAAGGACGTCAACGAGCAGGCCGCGCTGCAACTCTCGGCCACCGAACAGAACCTGATCCTGCAATCAGCCGAAAGCTATTTCAACGTGCTGCGCAGCCAGGACAACCTGGCCTCGACCAAGGCAGAAGAAGCCGCGTTCAAGCGCCAGCTCGACCAGTCCAACGAGCGCTTCGACGTGGGCCTCTCGGACAAGACCGACGTGCTGCAATCGCAAGCCAGTTACGACACCGCACGGGCCAACCGGATCGTCGCCCAGCGTCAGGTCGATGATGCGTTCGAAGCGCTGATTACCCTGACCAATCGTCAGTACAACTCGATTCAGGGGATTGTCCACACGCTGCCGATCCTGCCGCCGGCACCGAACGACGCCAAGTCGTGGGTCGATACCGCCGCCCGACAGAACCTCAATCTGTTGGCCAGCAACTACGCGGTGAGCTCCGCCGAGCAGACTCTGAAGCAGCGCAAGGCCGGTCACTTGCCAACCCTCGATGCTGTGGCCAAATACGAAAAAGGCGATAACGATGCGCTTGGGTTCGCCAACCCGAATGCCTTCGGCCAACCTTATGGAGGAAACGTCGAGCAGAGTACGCTGGGCCTGCAACTGAACATTCCGATCTACAGCGGCGGCCTGACTAGCTCGCAAGTGCGCCAGTCGTATGCGCAACTGGATCAGAGCGAACAGCAACGCGAAAGCCTGCGTCGACAGATCGTGGAGAACACCCGCAATCTGCATCGCGCGGTGAACACCGACGTCGAGCAGGTACAGGCACGCCGCCAGTCGATCATCTCCAACCAGAGCGCGGTGGAAGCCACGGAAATCGGTTACCAGGTGGGGACGCGCAACATCGTCGACGTGCTCGACGCCCAGCGTCAGCTGTACACCTCGGTGCGCAACTACAACAACACCCGCTACGACTACATCCTCGACAACCTGCGCCTGAAGCAGGCGGCGGGGACGTTGAACCCGGGTGATTTGCAGGATCTGACGCGTTATCTGAAAGCCGACTACAACCCGGACAAGGATTTCCTGCCGCCAGATCTGGCCAAGGCTGCCGAGGCCCAGCTCAAGGCCCGGCCTTAAACAAAAAACGCAGCCCTGAGGCTGCGTTTTTTTATGGGCGGTCGATCAACCTTCCCAGTCCATCGAGCAAGCGCTGCAACGCGCCCTGATTGCGGCGCATCACGCTCAGCCCGGCTTCCGCCATGCGCTGTGCGTCGCGCGGCAGTTCAAACAGGCGCTGCACTTCTGTCGCCAGACCTTCGGCGTCATCCACCTCGGCCAATGCCCCGGCGCTGCGCAGTTGCGCGGCGATGTCGAGAAAGTTGAACAGATGCGGGCCGCTGATCACCGGTTTCGCCAGCGCTGCCGGCTCCAGCAAGTTGTGCCCGCCATTGGGCACCAGACTGCCGCCGACGAACGCGCTGTCCGCTAACGCATAGAGAAACAGCAACTCGCCCATCGTGTCACCAAGCAGCACCGAGGTTTGTGCATCGACATTCGCGCCGGTGGAACGGCGCACCGTGGCAAAGCCTTCACGCTGGCACAACTCGAACACCGAGTTGAAACGCTCCGGGTGACGCGGCACCAGAATCAGCAGCGCATCGGGATGGTTGGCCAGCAGGCGACGATGGGCGTTCAGCACCACGTCATCTTCGCCTTCATGGGTACTGGCGGCGATCCACACCGGCCGCTCCTGCGCCTGCCACTGGCCGCGCAGTTCAGCGGCACGTTGCAACAGTTGCGGGTCGATGGTCAGGTCGAACTTGATCGAGCCGGTGACCTCGACTGTTTCCGGGCGCGCACCGAGATCGCGAAAACGCTGCGCTTCGGCTTCGGTCTGCACGGCGAACAGGCTCATCTCGGCGAGCATCGGTGCGGTCAGTTTGCTGAACCGGCCATAACCCTTGGCCGAACGCTCGGACAGGCGCCCGTTGGCCAGCGCCACAGGAATTGCGCGTTTGGCGCATTGGTGAATGTGATTCGGCCACAGTTCGGTTTCCATGATCACTGCCAGTTTCGGCTGCACGCGATCCAGAAAACGCGCGGCTGCGCAGGGCAAGTCATACGGCAAATAGCAATGCTGGATGCGCGGCTCGTCTGCGAACATCGCGTGAATGCGCTCCGAACCGGTCGGCGTCATGCAGGTCACGGTGATCGGCAGCTGTGGATAACGTTGCAGCAGTGCGCGAATCATCGGCGCGGCCGCGATGCTTTCGCCCACCGACACGGCGTGAACCCAGATGCCGCCCGGTTGCAGGGCCGGCATGCCGTAGGAGAAACGTTCGCCAATCCGCTTGGCATACGCCGGTGCCTTGCGCGAACGCAGCCACAGCCGAATCGCCACCAATGGCAGCCCCAGGTAAAACAGCGCGGTGTAGAGAGTTCTATTCATGGCGGCGGAGTTTATCGGCTTTTGCCGCCGATCGCCCGCAGGTGTATGGCAAATCGCTCCGCCAGCCAACGGGCGGCCGGGCCAAGCGGTTCATCGCGACGCCAGACCAGTTCCACCACCAGTGCCGGCGGCGTCCATTCGCTGTCGAGTTCCACCATCAGGCCCTGATACGCCGAATACTGCACCACATGCCGCGGCAACCAAGCCCAACCGAGGTCACGCACCAGCCATTCGGCCATCACGTAGAAGCTGTCGGCGCGCCAGACCTGTGGACTGGCTGGTTCGCTGCCGGGATAGACACTGGTCTGGGTCGACATCAGCAATTGTCGATGCTGAGCAAGCTGCTGGCAGTTGACCCGGGATTGCGCCGCCAGCGGATGATTGACGCCACAAACCGTTACCATTTCCACGCTGCCCAACACTCGACGCTCCAGCGCTTCGGGGATTTCGTCGTGATAGAACAACAGCCCGAGATCAGCCCGGCGCTCCACCAGTTTGCGTGAAACTTCGCCTTGGGCGGCGCTGGTCAGCTGTACTTCAAGACTGGGAAACTGTTCCGCCAGCGCACCGAAGCTTTCCACCAGTGCCTGATAGGGCATCGCCTCATCCTGAGCCACCCGCAGTTGCGCTTCCTGCCCGCGCATCATGGCCACGGCCCGTCCGTTCAGACGCTCGCACTGGCGCAACACTTCCCGCGCCTCTTCCAGCAACGCCTCCCCCGCTTCGGTAAGACTCGGCTGACGACCGCTGCTACGCTCGAACAGGCTGATACCGAGATCGTCCTCGAGCATGGCAATCGCGCTGCTTATCGCCGACTGTGCCTTACGTTGCTGACGTGCCACGGCAGAAAACGAACGCTGTTCGGCGACGCCGACAAACACCCGCAACTGCTCCAGATTCCACTGCATGCTCATCGGGCCAACCCATCTTTTAAACAGATAGGTAATGACTTTACCCCATCTGGGGAGTCACTAAAATGCCGCCTCAGAAAGCCACGTTTCACATGAGGATTGAATCATGACCGCCTACGCCTACCTGGCCATTGCCATCTGCGCCGAAGTGATCGCCACCGTTTCGATGAAAGCCGTCAAAGGCTTCAGCACGCCGTTGCCGCTGCTGCTGGTCATCGTTGGTTATGGCATCGCGTTCTGGATGCTGACGCTGGTGGTGCGCAGCGTGCCGGTGGGCGTGGCCTACGCGGTGTGGGCCGGCATGGGCATCGTCATGGTCAGCGTCGCGGCGCTGTTCATCTATGGGCAGAAGCTGGATGTCCCGGCGATGCTCGGAATGGCGCTGATCGTGCTCGGCGTGGTGGTGATTCAACTGTTCTCGAAAACCGCCGGCCATTAACTGATTAATGCATAACCCCCTGTGGGAGCGGGCTTGCTCGCGAAGACGGTGTGTCAGGCAACATTGTTGTTAACTGATAGACCGATTTCGCGAGCAAGCCCGCTCCCACATTGCCCGACACCTTCCCCTCTGTTGATCATCGACAAATCCCCTTTTCCCCGAGTCTGTATACTGCGCCCTCGTCTTGAACACTGAGGTCGTTGCATGCCATCTCCCATTTCCACCGACGTGCTGATTGTCGGCGCTGGCGTCGCCGGTCTCTGGCTGAACGCGCGCCTGCGTCGCCAGGGTTTCTCGACCGTGCTGGTGGAAAGTGCCAGCCTCGGCGGCGGGCAGAGTGTAAAGTCCCAGGGCATCATCCACGGCGGCGCCAAGTACGCGCTGCACGGTGCGCTGACCGGCGCCTCGGAAGCCATCGCCGACATGCCGCGCCGCTGGCGTGAAGCCCTGGCCGGCAACGGCGAACTGGACCTGAGCGGTGTACGCCTGCTGTCCGAAGCCCATTACCTGTGGTCACCGGGCACCCTGGCCGGCAACCTCACCAGTTTCTTCGCCAGTAAAGCGGTGCGTGGCCGGGTCGATCAGGTCAAGGGCGATCAACTGCCGCCGGCCCTGCAAGACAAACGTTTCAAAGGCAAGGTCTACCGCCTCGCCGAACTGGTGATCGACGTGCCAAGCCTGATCCAGCGTCTGGCCGACCTGTCGGGCGACGGCCTGCTCGCCGGCCAGACCATCGAGCCACTGCTGGAAAGCGGCGTGCTGGTTGGCTTGAAGGTTGATGGCCGCGAGATCCGTGCCCAGCGCATCGTGCTCAGTGCCGGTGCCGGCACCGCCGATCTGCTGACTGCTTTGGGCCTGACTCATCCGGCCATGCAACGCCGGCCGCTGCACATGATCATCGCCAAGGGCCCGGGCCTGAAGCCGCTGTACGCGCACTGCCTCGGTGGCGGCACCAAGCCGCGCATTACCGTGACCACTCACCCGGCCGCTGACGGTCAGTGGGTCTGGTATCTGGGTGGTGACATTGCCGAATCCGAAGGCGTGGCCCGTGAGCCGGCCGAACAGATCGCCACCGCCCAGAAAGAAATCGGTCAGTTGCTGCCATGGATCGACCTGAGCACCGTGCAATGGGCGACCCTGCGCGTCGATCGCGCCGAACCGCTGCAAACCGGCCTGACCCGCCCGGACAACGCCTTCCTTGCAGAAGAAGGTCGCCTGCTGGTCGGCTGGCCAACCAAACTGGCCTTGGCGCCGGATTTCGCTGACCGCGTGATCGCATCCCTCGAACGCGATGGCATCCAGCCAAGCCACGCTGCTCCGCTGCCCGAGCTGCCAAAACCGCCGATGGGCGTTCCCGCCTGGGAGCAATTGCTGCCATGAGCCTGCCGACCCTGCACGATTTGCACCGCCCGCTGGGCAGCACCGGCCTGCTGGTCTCGCCGCTGGGCCTGGGCACCGTCAAACTCGGTCGCGACCAGGGTGTGAAATACCCCAACGGCTTCCAGATCCCCGACGACGCCGCCGCGCGCATGCTGCTCAAGCAGGCGAGGGAGCTGGGCATCAACCTGATCGACACCGCCCCGGCCTATGGCCGCAGTGAAGAACGCCTCGGCCCGCTACTGCGCGGCGAGCGTCAGGACTGGGTGATCGTCAGCAAGGTCGGCGAAGAATTTGTCGATGGCCAGTCGACCCACGACTTCAGCGCCGCCCACACCCGGATGTCGGTGGAGCGCAGTCTGCAACGTCTTGAAACCGATTTTATCGACCTGGTGCTGGTGCATTCCGACGGCAACGACCTGGCGATTCTCAACGACAGCGAAGTCTACGCAACCCTCGCGGCGCTCAAGGCCGAGGGCAAGATTCGTGGCTTCGGTTTCTCCGGCAAAACCGTCGACGGCGGCCTCAAAGCGCTGGAGCAAGGCGATTGCGCGATGGTCACCTACAATCTGAACGAACAAAACGAGAAGGCGGTCATTGACTATGCTGCTGCCCACGGCAAAGCCATTCTGGTGAAGAAGGCCCTGGCCAGCGGCCACGTGTGCCTGAGTCCCGGCGTGGATCCCGTGCGCGCGAGCTTCGAGTTGCTGTTCGCCCAGCCCGGCGTGGCCAGTGCCATCGTCGGGACAATCAATCCGCTGCACCTCGCCCATAACGTTGCGACCGTTGCCCAGGTCCTTCGTGGTCACTGACGCCGCCTCGCGGCCTTAAGCAGGAGCCGACATGCCGCGTACGCTCATCAGAAAGAACCCGAGCAACTTCAAGACGCTGCCGCTGTTCGTCGAAGCCACGCCGGAAGGCCTGACCTACCAGAGCGTCGGCATGCCGCTTAATTTCACCCAGACTTTGCAGCGGCGCAAACCGGTCAGCGTGGCCGACGCCGAGCGCTTTGCGCTGGAGCTGGCCAACCTCGGCGTCTCCGTGCGCCTGACCCTGCACTGGCAGAATCGCGATTACTGGGTGCTGGTGCGCCAGCGGCGGCAGGATCGCGGCGATGTGGTGCTCAAGCTGATTTCCGGCTACGTGCCGGCGCACGAACTGAATATCCCGCTGCACACAGCGATTCAGGAAATCGCCGAGGAATGCCTGCTGGAAACCCCGGAAGGCTGGCTCGGCGGGCGTTTCAATGACACCTGGCTACCGGCGCCCTACGCGGCGGCATTGCATTATCGCGAGGCCCTGCCCTTTCGCCTGACGCCGCTGTCCGGTTCGGCGCGGCCGGTGCGCTGCGCCAATCTGCAATTGCTTGAACGGCCACGGGCTTACGTGCACTTGCCGACCGCGTCCCTGCAATTGATCTACGACTTGCGGCTGGACGTACCCAAGGAAGCCAAGAACCTCAGCCTGTTCCATGTCGATGAACGGCTGGAAGGCGATCAACTGGTCGCCCGGCTCGACCGCAAACGCCCCGATTTGTATTTGATGCCGTTGCAGGATGGCGAACCGCTGCCCGAGCTGTATACGCTGAAGAAAGGTCAGTTGTACCCGGCAGGCACTCGCGGTCTGTACCTGGCGGAAAGTTTCGCCAGACAGGACGGCTGGCTGGTGCGCGATGAGCGGATTCGCTGGAAGGACTGGCTGCGCCAGCAGGGTTTGACGCCGCCACCCAAGGATACGGGGCTGGCACGGTTGCGCGGCAAGGCGAAGCAACTGCTGAAGAAGATCGTGCCGCGCAAGAAAGTGAATTCCTGAACGGCAAAAGACCGCGCCTGCGAGCGACTCCAGAGAGTCGTCGCAGGCGCGGTCTTTATGTTTGCATCACTCGGACTTGCGGATTTTTTCCACAATCGCCGTGGTCGAGCTGTTTTCTACCAGTCCCAGCACCTTCACGGCGCCGCCGTAGGCTTTGACGATGTCGGCGCCGACAACCTGGTCGATGCCATAGTCGCCGCCCTTCACCAGTACGTCCGGCTTGACCTCGCGCAGCAGGTTTTCCGGGGTGCCTTCAGCGAAGCTGATCACCCAGTCCACTGCACCGAGACCGGCGAGAACCGCCATCCGACGATCGACGCTGTTGATCGGTCGGCCCGGCCCTTTCAGGCGGCTGACCGAAGCATCGTCGTTGATCGCGACGATCAGGCGATCGCCTTGGGCTCGCGCCTGCTCGAGGTAGGTCACGTGGCCGGCATGCAGGATGTCGAAGCAACCGTTGGTGAACACGATCTTCTCGTTGTGCGCACGGGCATCGGCGACGGCCAGCAGCAGTTGCTCCAGACCCAGCACGCCACGCTCGGAACCTTCTTCACGCTGAATGGCGCGACGCAGTTCCGGGGCGCTGATCGCCGCCGTACCCAGCTTGCCGACGACGATGCCCGCCGCCAGGTTGGCCAGCGCCACCGCGTGCGGCAGTTCTTCACCAGCAGCAATCGCGGCCGCCAGGGTGGAAATCACCGTGTCGCCGGCACCGGTCACGTCGAACACTTCACGGGCCCGCGCAGGCAAATGCAGCGCCGGATGATCCGGACGCAGCAGGGTCATGCCGTGCTCGCCACGGGTCACCAGCAGTGCGCCGAGATCCAGGTCGTGCATCAGCGTCGCGCCCTTCGTCACCAGCTCGTGCTCATCGGCGCAACCGCCGACGATGGCTTCGAACTCGCTGAGGTTCGGGGTGATCAGGCTCGCGCCACGGTAGATCGAGAAATCCTTGCCCTTCGGATCGGCCAGCACCGGAATGCCCTTGGCACGGGCGGCCTGGATCAGCGCCTGATGGTTTTTCAGGGCACCTTTGCCGTAGTCGGAAAGCACCAGCACCTTGATGCCTTCGAGCAGATCATCGACCTGCGCGCCGAGGGCCAGGGCGTCGGTGGCGAACGGTTCTTCGAAGTCGATACGCAGCAATTGCTGGTGCCGGCTCATGACCCGTAGCTTGACGATGGTCGGCTGGTGCGCAATGCGCTGAAACAAGGCCCGCACACCCGCGCCCTTGAGGCTGTTGCTCAGGCTGTCGGCGGCTTCGTCGTCACCGGTCACACCGACCAGCGACGCCGGCGCACCCAGCGCGGCAATGTTCAAGGCAACGTTGGCGGCACCGCCCGGGCGGTCTTCGATTTGCTCGACTTTAACGACAGGAACCGGCGCCTCAGGGGAAATCCGTGAGGTTCCACCATGCCAGTAACGGTCGAGCATGACATCGCCGACCACCAAGACAGGGGCTTGATCGAATCGCGGCATGGACAACTTCATGGAGCAACCCACATACAAAATGAACAGGGGCGCGATATTAACACAGGGTTGGCGAAGGCTTGTGCGGCGGCTGCAACAGGATGAAACAGCTGGCTTTTTTGCTCATTTTTTGAGCAAAAAAGCCGCCAGCCGATGGCAGGCATCGGCCAGCCCCACCTCATCGGTATCAATCCGGCACTCGGCATCCAACGGCGCCTCGTACGGGCTGTCGATCCCGGTGAAGTCCTTGATCCGCCCTCCTCGCGCCGCCCGGTACAAACCCTTCGGATCGCGTCGGGCGCAGACCTCCAGCGAGGTGCTGACATGCACTTCAATGAAATCACCCTCGGCGAACAGCCGGCGTGCCGTATCCCGCTCGGCACGAAACGGTGAAATGGCGGCCACGATCACGATCAACCCGGCGTCCACAATCAACCGCGCCACTTCCGCGGTGCGCCGGATGTTCTCGCGCCGACAGGTCTCGGTCATCCCCAGATCGCGACAAAGACCGGCGCGCAGGTTGTCGCCATCGAGCAGGAACGTATGCAGCCCGAACTGATGCAGATGCAGCTCCAGTGCATTGGCCAGCGTCGATTTGCCAGCCCCGGACAATCCGGTCAGCCACAGGCAGCGCGGTTGCTGCGACTTCTGCTCGGCGCGAGCCTGGGCGGGAAGGGTCAGGGCATAGGGGCGGATGGCCGGTGGCAACAGGGAAACGGTCAGTGCTTCATTCATAGCCGAGCATCTCGTAGTCACGCTCATAGACCCGCCGAACTAGACGTCGGGTGCGCTGCGTGCAGAAATCGCGCGCCGGCGACGGACGCCGCTGCCTGGAAACATTGACGTGCTGCAATTGACTCGTCAGCCCCAGGTGCTCGCACACCAGACGGAAATCCCGCTCCAGATGCTCCTGGTATCCGATGAAGTCCAGCGCCAGGCGGCCCAGTGAATCAGTGAGAAAGTCGGTTTGTGCAGCGAAATGGAGTTGTCGCGCGATGTTGTCAGGATGCAGCCAGCGTCCGACAAAATCGTCAAAGTCCCGGTAATGCCTGACCAATTGCTGGGCGGCGTGATCCCGTCCGCTCAGCTCGTTGCCGCGCAGGAAAGCGTAGGCCGAATAAGCACGCTCAAGCGGATCGCGCACGAAAGCAAACTTGTACGCTGCAGCGAACTGAGCGGGAAATTGCTCTTCATACCAGTACAGCGGCAAATGGCCGGGACGCCAGCCGTCGAACATTGCCGCGCACACGCTGCTGCCGGCACATTTGGGCACATGAATGAACAGGCAGGAGCGCTGCTCGAAAGCCTTGGGAAACTGCAGGCTGGCCGACATCGACTTGTTCACCACTTGCCGGTCGACCACCGACAGGCGCCCGAGCAGAAAGGCCCGCTGCGGTTTGGGCAGCAATTTCCAGAGATAACGTTGCAGCATGCCAGCACCCGCGCGAAGAGGATGGCCCCTTCGATTGAAGTCAGAGTTCGTTCAGGAACCTTAACAAGCGCGATGCCGGGTTTTATGCCGGTTTGGTCAAGATGGGTAAAGGTCTGGATACAAATGAATGTGGGAGCGAGCTTGCTCGCGATGGCGTATGCACATTCAACATTGATGTTGACTGTTGCACCGTCATCGCGAGCAAGCTCGCTCCCACAGGATTTACTTCTTGATCAGGCGATGTCTTCGGCCGGGGCGTCGAGGCCCATGGCATTCAGGCGAGCGTAGTAGCCGTTCTGCGCCAGCAGACTGTCGTGCGTACCGCGCTCGACGATCCGGCCCTGATCCATGACCAGAATCAGGTCGGCCTTCTCGATGGTCGACAGACGGTGAGCGATCACCAGCGTGGTACGGCCCTTCATCACTTGATCCAGGGCGGCCTGAATGTGTCGTTCGGATTCAGTGTCGAGGGCCGAGGTGGCCTCGTCGAGAATCAGCAACGGTGCGTTCTTTAGCAGCGCACGGGCAATCGCCAGACGCTGGCGCTGGCCGCCGGAAAGCAGCACGCCGTTCTCGCCGACCTGGGTGTCCAGGCCTTGGGGCAGTTGCGAAATGAAGTCCATCGCGTAGGCATCACGCGCGGCTTTCTCGATGTCTTCGCGCGGTGCCCCGGCCAGATCGCCATAGGCGATGTTGTTGGCCACGGTGTCGCTGAACAGCGTGACGTGCTGGGTTACCTGAGCAATGTGGCGGCGCAGGTTCAGCAATTTGTACTGCTCGACTTCCACACCGTCGATCAGGATCTCGCCCTTGTCGTGGTGATAGAAACGCGGAATCAGGTTGGCCAGGGTCGACTTGCCGCTGCCCGAACGTCCCACCAGTGCGACCATCTGCCCCGGCTCGACCGAGAAGCTGATGTCGTCGAGCACCTGACGGTCGGTACCCGGGTAGGTAAAGCTCAGGTTGCGTACATCGAGCCGACCGGTGACTGAATCGCGCTCGACCGTGCCGGTATCGACTTCAGGATCGACATCCAGTTGCTCGAAAATGCTTTCGGCACCGGCCACGCCCTTCTGGATGGTCGAACTGACTTCGGACAGCTGACGGATCGGCTTGGGCAGCAAACCGGCAAGAGTGATGTAGGCGACCATGTCACCGGCCGAGGCGTCACCGCGCAGGAACAGCACCAGGAACATCAGCACCGCCATGGCGCTGTAGATCACCAGCTGCAGCATCGGCGTGTAGATCGCGCCAGTACGGGTCATGCGCAGTTGTTTGTCGGTGTTGCTCTGACTGGCATCGAGGAAGCGTTTTTCCTCATACGCCTCGCCGCCAAAGCTGCGCACCACGCGATAACCCTGGATGGTTTCCGAGGCGACGTGCGTCACGTCGCCCATGGCCAGCTGGATTTTCTTGCTCTGTTTGCGGAATTTCTTGCTCGCCGTGCGCACCATCACCGCGATGAGTGGCAGGATCGCAACCATCACCAGCGTCAGCTTCCAGTTCATGAACAACAGGGAGGCGAACAGGAAGATAACCGTCATGCCTTCACGGATTACGACCTTGATCGCATCTGTTGCCGCCCCCGTGACCATGGTGACGTTAAAGGTGATACGCGAAATCAGATGTCCGGAGTTATGCTTGTCGAAGTAACGGTTGGGCAGGACGAGCAGGTTATTGAAGAGCTGTACCCGCAAGTCATGCACCAGGCCCAGGGAAACCTTGGCCAGGAAATAGTTGCCCAGATAAGATCCCAGCCCCTGCCACGCGGCGATCAGGATGATCAGCAGCGGTACGGCCTGCAGCAGCTGCAGGTCGCGCAGGTAAGGCACGGTGGGAAACAGCACCGCCTCGGGATTGGACAGGCCATCGACAAAGTACTTGAGGATGTAGCCGAGCATCGGCTGGGTCGAGGCAAAAATCAGAAAACCGACGATGCTGATCAGGAACAGACTGATGTACGGCCGGACATAGCCGAGCAGGCGGAAGTAGATTTTCAAGCTCGAAGGGCTTGCGGCGGGACTGGAGTCGGTCATATCACGCGAAAGTCGATAAAAAGGACGCTGACTTTAGCACAGCTTCTTCAGGGTTCTGGCAATCGGGCAAAGGCTGTTATTGTTAGGCACCTTTTTCAGCGTCAAATAGCCATCATCGAATCGGCCGATCAACCTCAGGATTGAATTTCACAGCATGCAACTTCGCGGCTTCAGCAGTACGTCCAATCGAATCTTCGATTTCATTAGCCTGTGGATACTTCCCGTCGGCTACTTCCTGCTCTTGTGCGCGCTGTTCTTTCTGCCGGGCCGCAGTCTCCATCACAAGCTGTTTTACGGACTTTTCAGCATTCCGACGCTGATTGCCCTGTGCCTGCGCCCGCGAGAACTCAAGGAAATGCTGCGCGAACCGATTTTTGTCGCGTTGCTGCTGTTTGCCGCTTGGGCCCTTCTCAGCCTTTGCTGGGGCCCGCAAGACGAGCCGATAAGTGGCATGTTCAAGCCTCCTCTCCATACCCTGATGCTGTTCGCCGGCTGTTTCCTTCTGGTTCGCTACCGCAGCGACATTCTTTCGCCTCTGCTGTTTGCTGCCGCGCTGGTGGCACTGGTCACCACCCTCTGTTTCCTGATTCCGTTCATCCTCCACTTCGAGCCGGGCGCGCGCCTGATCGGTGGCGGGGCGTTCGACAACCCGCTGCTGAGCTCGCACCTGTTCGGATTCTTCTGCGCCTACTGGCTGAGCCTGAGCATGACCTGCAAGGATGGCCGGATGTACTGGCTCAGCCTGCCGGCGATGCTGATCATGTTCATGGCAGTGATCGGAACCGGTTCCCGCACCCCATTGGTCGCGCTGACCATGGCGGCACTGTGGCTGGCCTTCATCTGCTGGAACCGTCGCTCGCTGGTGCTGTTGGGCGCACTGGCGATCAGCGGTGTGTCGGTGGTCACTCTGTTCTCGAAAATGATCATCGAACGCGGTGACTCTTATCGTTTTGAAATCTGGCAACTAGCCTTGCAGAAAATCGCCGAACACCCATGGATCGGCCATGGCTACAACGCTGCTCTGGCTATTGATCCGGGCGTTGGTTACAACTTCCAGGAACCGCATAGCTTTGCGCTGGGCGTACTGTATTACGTTGGCATCCTGGGCATGCTGCCATGGCTGTTTTTTCAGGCCTGGGGGCTGCTGAGCAGCTGGCGTCAGCGTGTGCAGCCGCTGCTGATCATTGCCTCGACCTGGCTGGTATTCGGTATCGGCGCCGGCCTGACCGAGGGTGGCGGCATCATTTCACGCCCCAAGGAGCACTGGTTCCTGCTCTGGATCCCCTTGGCGCTGATTGCGGCCTTGAGCATCAATCAACGCGCAAGACGTCTTTTGGCGATGCCGGTGCAGAAGCTGTCGGCTTCAGGTCTGCAACAGTTGAGTACCAGCGCTCAGGTCATTGAAGAGGACGGCTTGGGGCCGAAGGTCCTGCGCCTGACCGACGGCAGCTTTCTCAAGCTGTTTCGCCGCCGCCGCTGGTATACCTCCGGTAGCTTCAATCCTTATTCCGAACGGTTTGCCGTCAACAGCGAACAACTGCGCCAGATGGGCATTCCCACACCACAGGTGCTGAACCTCTATCGCCTCGACGACGGCAGCAGCGCCGTGCATTACTCGCCGCTTCCGGGGCATACCCTGCGTCAGGTCTTGCAAGGGATCACTGCCCCTGCCGTGCGTCATGCGCTGGTGGAAAGATTCGGCAAGTTCATGGCGAGCCTGCACGAGCAAGGCGTATATTTCCGCTCGCTACATCTGGGCAATGTGCTGGTGCTGGAGGATGGCGAGTTCGGGCTGATCGATCTGGCCGACCTGCGGATCTACCCTTCACCCCTCAGCCTGTCACTGCGCCAGCGTAATCTGCGCCACATGCAACGCTACACCGTCGACAAACGCTGGCTGTTCGAGGATCACCTCGAAGCGCTGCTCCAGGGGTACGCCGTAACGGCGTCGAAATCCGCCGTAGACAATCTGCACAGGCAAGTGCTGGCCGGCAACACGCCGGCTCGGGTTCATTGATGATTCAGACCAGTCCGTTCATTGCGCCGGCCGCCTATCTGCTGGCCACCGTCACCGCCGCGTTGCTGCTGCGGGCCGTGCCGAAAATCGCACGCCATCTGCAGCATTCGGGTGAAAGCCGCTATGCCAGCATCGATGGCCTGCGCGGCTATCTGGCATTCGGTGTATTCGTGCATCACTCGATCATTACCTGGATCTTTCTGCGCACGGGCGTGTTCGAATTTCCGCCGAGCAATTTCTACTCGATGCTGGGCCAGGGCAGCGTGGCCCTGTTCTTCATGATTACCGGTTTTCTGTTCTGGAGTCGTCTGTTGGCCCAGGGCCGTCAGCACGACTGGCTGGCCTTCGGTATTTCGCGAGTGTTCCGGTTATATCCGCTGTATCTGCCATTGATGCTGGCGGTGTTCGTCACCGTGTTCTACCTGCAGGACTGGCAACTGAAGGAGCCGGTGTCACAGCTGTTCAAACAGGGCCTGCTGTGGCTGACGTTCGATCGCCCCGACGTCAACCAGTACCCGCAAACCGGCATGCTGATCTCCAATGTCACCTGGACGCTGGCCTACGAAGTATTTTTCTATCTGGCACTGCCTCTGGCGGCGCTGGTGTTTGTCTATCGCGGCAACTGGCGACAAGTGGTGCTGTGTCTGATCGGCATCTACACGCTTTATCAACTGGTTGGCTGGGAGCACTCGCTCAAGAAACACTTCCTGGCCAGTTTCCTCGGCGGGATCGCGGCAGCGTACTGGATTCGTCGCCCGCAACTGGTGGCATGGAGCCGAACGACGCTGGCCAGTGTGATCGCGCTAGTGGCTCTGGTTATCGCCTTCACTGCCTTCAACCGGGCCTTCAAGACCGCGCCGCTGTTTCTGTTGTCGCTGTTTTTCGTGATCGTGGCCTCGGGCAACAACCTGTTCGGCGCGCTGAAACCCCGCAGCATCCGCTGGCTGGGAGAAATCAGTTACAGCACCTACCTGCTCCACGGGTTCGTGCTGTGGCTGATGGTTCAGCGATTACCGCTGCTGCTGCACCTCGATGCCCGGGAGAGCGGGGTCTATCTGCCATTGCTGGCGGCATGCACTTGTCTGTTGATTCTTATCAGCAGCGCGACATTCCTCTATATCGAACAGCCTGGCATGAGTGCCGGCAGAAAAGTCGTGCAGTGGATTCGCCAACGCCAGAAAGGCAACAAGCGCCTGGCGGAAAAAGTCGCTCGCTGAGCACGAGCGACGAGCGCCTCAGTCTTTTTCCAGCGGCGAAAACAGCAACCGCCCCAACCCGCGCCAGGTCTTCTTGTTCCACGCCTTGAATGGAATCTGCGCCAGCAGTTCACGCGCCAGCTTACGGTCGCGGTTGGCGGTTTTCAGGAACATCGAATTGAGCGACTTGTAGCGCACTTCGTCGTACAGCGGATGATCGCTGAACAACGCGTAAGTGCGCAGGATGTTTTCGATCATGAAGCGGTGGTTCTTGTAGGAGTTGGTGGCGTGCTTGCGATAGCGCGCCATCACCACGTTCAGACCGTCGATGAAGTACCCGGCGCGGGTCACTTTCAGCTCGATGTACAGATCCTCGAGACGAATCGTCGGGTCGAACCCGCCCACTTTGTCCAGCGCCTCACGACGGATCATCAGGGTCGGTGCCGGCGGATACGGTTTGCGCTCCAGAAACATGTCATCGAAATCCAGGCGACGGAACGGGACGTCCCGGCGCTGACGCTTTTCCGGGTAGAGATTGCCGTCGGCGTCCATCAACTCGATGTTACCGGCGCAAATGCCCACTTCCGGCTTGCCGTCCATGTAGGCAACCTGGGTGGCGATCCGGTCCGGGTACATGATGTCGTCGGAACCGAACGGCACGATCAGGCTGCCTTTGGCCCGCGCGATGGCGCCGTTGAGCGTATTGGTCAGGCCCTGGTTCTGCTGCACACGAAAATCGAAGCCGTGCTTTTCCTGCAGGGCCTTGATGCGCTCAACGCTGTCGTCCTTGGAACCGTCGTCGACCACCAGCAGCTCGATGCTCTGGTAGCTCTGGTTGATGACACTGAGGATGCTTTCCTCGATGTACGGCCCGTGGTTATAGGACGCGATAATGACGGTGACGAGGGGCTGGGCATCGCTCAGGGCACTTGTATCGCTCATGACTGTTCCTTGCGGGCCTGCTCAAGGCCGGAGTCGATCAGGTTCAGGTATTCTTGGCGGAAGACCTCGATATCGTGCTGTTCCTGCAAATAGCGGTAGGCCTGCTCGCCCTTGGCCTTGAGCTCGTCATCCGACAGCGCGAGGTAGGTGTCCAGCGCCGCCATCAGGCTCGGTACGTCCTTGGGGGTGATCGACAAGCCGCCGGCACCTTCAATCAGCGGCAGCATGGCTGGCACGTTCGAGGCGATCACCGGCAGATGCCCGCTCATGCCTTCCAGCAGGGCCAGGCCCAGGCCTTCGGCCAGCGACGGCATGGTCCAGATATCGAACGCACGCACGTATTGCAGGGCGTTTTCCTTGAAGCCCAACAGGTGCGCCCGACCTGCCAGTCCAAGCTGTTCGATCTCGGCGGCCAGCGGCGCCTGCAGGCGTCCGGCACCGATGATGGCCAGTTGAGTGTTCGGGTATTTGTCTTTGAGTTGGGCGAAAGCCTGCAACAGATAAGTGTGGCCCTTGACCGACACCAGCCGCCCCAGGGCACCGATCAGGCGCACGTTCGGGTCGATGCCCAGCAATTCGCGCGCGCGTTCGCGGCTGTGTTGCAAACCCTCGGCCTGTTCGATATCGATGGCGTTGGTGATCGCATACGTGTTCTGGTCAGTGAAACCGCAATCGCAGTCCAGCAGATACTGTTTGACCGCCGGCGACACGCCGACGAAGCGCCAATGCCGGTCGATCAGGCGCTGAGTCTGGCGACGACGGTAGAAGCGGTCATACTCGCCGAAACCATGAGAAATACCGATGCACAACGGCACTTTCAACCAGCGGTTGAGCGTCAGCATCATATTCACCGGTTTGAAGCGGTTGCAGATCACCACGTCGAACTTTTCCCGGCGGCAGAACTTGTACAACTGCCACATCGCCCGCAAGCGCATGCCCTTGAGGGACTTGTCGGAAAACTCGAAATACACCGAACGGTCAGCCCGGCTGACGGCTTCGCCCGGCCCTGGTTTGCCGCGCAGGAAGGCTGCGGTCACTTCGTAACGATCGGTCGGCAGCGCCTTGACGATCTGTTCAGCGAGGTCGGCGAAATCATGGGATTTGACGTTGTAGTCGGGCTGCAGCTGCAGCACCTTTGCGCGTTGACTCATATCTCTCCCCGGTGCGATCCCGTCGCGCCTGTTTCGCTCTGCTTCAGTACCCAGAACAACTCCTGGCGTCTGACCGCTTTGCGGAAAAATTCATTCTCGCCGTAGACCGACGGCATCCGACCGGCAAGCAGTCGCTGCAACAGCCGGCGCAGGCGGCGCTTGAGCGGGGCCGGTGGTTGCAGGTCATGCATCATGCCCAGCGCCATGGCCTTGTCCCGTTGCAATTCGATCGACAGCGGCAGGCACAGCGGCTGCATCGCCACGCCTGCGTCGAACGTCGGCGGCAAGGCAATGCCCTGCCCGCTGTCGCCCATCGGCCAGCGGTCATTGTCGTGCAAGTGATTGGCGTAACCGAGCAGGGTCGGTTGGTAATCGAGACCGCGCAAGGCTTCCAGTACCGCCTCTTGGGCGCAGATATGGTCGGGATGCGGATCCAGCGTCGGATGCGGCAACACGATCACATCCGGGCGCGCGCGAGCCAGCACGTCATGCAGATCGGCCAGCAGGTTGTTCCAGGTCGGCGCGCCATCGGCATCGCCGGGCAAGGCAAACGGATTCAACTGACGGAACAGGCGTGTGTCACTCAGATCGGCTTCCCGCGAGCCAATCGGTTGATTGGGCGCAGCCTGCATCGCCGCCAGTTGCAGGCAGAAATAACCGAGCTGCACGCAATGTTCCTGCGGCACGCCGGCCCAGCGCGGTACGGCGAGGCTGTCCCAGGCACGCAAGCGACCCTTGAGCCGCGCCGCCTCGACCTTGTTCAGGCCCATCTGTTGATAATGTTCGGCTTCGATCTCGCCGGCGGTAAGTGTCACGATCCAGGCGTCCTTGGCCTGGCTGTACAGACCGTAGGCGGCCAGTTCGGCATCGTCGGCGTGCGGCGCAATGACCATCACCCGCTGCTGGCGGAAATCCGGTTGCTCCAGCGCCCACAGCACCGGCTCGCCGGACACCTGGCAAAAGCGCCCGCGCAGACGCAACTGGCCTTGTGACAGGGCCTGCGCCTGGCCGCTGAGGTTCAGATACCGCAGACCATTGACGCCACGTTCGAACGTCTGCGCATCGGGATGGGTGCCACCGGCCAACTCGACCCGGGGATCGAAGAAGCGTCCCAGAAAGCTGCTTTTGACCTTCACGGCGAGGATCAGCGTGGCGTCGTCCACCAGCATCACGCCCTCGTCGAGACGCAGCTGTTCACCATTCAAATGCACTTTTGGCTGCGGGGTAAACGGCGGAAAGCTGTATTGGTAATCGTCTTTCGGCGAATAGAACAGGTGATCGGCGAACCACGCTTCGTGAGCGATCCAGCCAATCACAGCCAGCACCAGCGGCAACCACCAGGCCACCAGTACGCCGAGGGCGATCAACACGATCAGTGCGATCAACAGGCCGATTCGTTTGTTACGCCGGTGACGCTTGAGCAATTGCTGTTTGCGGCTCATGGGCTGACTCATACGGTGAAGACCGGCACAGGATTGCACCAGCGATCCTTGTATTCACGGTCGGCGCGACCGAAGGAAAAGCGCAACGGCTTGTCTAGCGCCCGCGCATGTTCCCAGGCACTTTGCGTATTAAGGAAACTCAGGACGCTGCCAGGGCTGAATTCGCGGGTTTCAGGGTCGACGCCGCCGTTGATGTATTCGACGCTGATCCATTCCGGGGCTTCAACGCGATACACCAGTTGAATGGCAATCGGCGCGTCGTTGAGGAAGATCACCGAGCCGATCAACAATTCGCGCAGCAATTCGATGACTTCGGCCATGCGTGCCGCGCCAGTGGCCGGAAAACCCCAGCGACGCTGAAACAAGTCGCAGTAGATTGCTGCCAGTTCCGCACTCGAGAAGTCGCTGACCGGCCGCACCACACCGCCCGCCTCTTCCAGCAGGCGCAGTTCACGGCGCTGGTTGTAGCGAAACTTCTTCGACAGTTCTTCGGGGGTACGGGCCATGGCCAATTGTTCGGTCTGCAACTTGAGGCCGCTGAAGCGGTTTTCGTTGAGCGCCGACAGGTAGCGTCCGCGATGGCGCAGCGGGGCCTGGGCATCGACGGCGGCCGGCAGAATCAGCTCGGCGTTGCCGAGGTCGAACAAGCCTTTCTTGCCGTTGCGCTTGAGCACGTCCTTGGACAAGGCCAGGTCGCGGCCCCAGGTCGGGATCGCGGCTTTGACGTCGCCCTGCTGCTCCCAGGCCAGATAACGCACCGGGATGCCGGCCAGATCCGCCAGACGCTCGACCACCATGGGATGAGTCGCGACGCTGCCGCCGAAACGCTGCCAGGCCTGTGCATAAGTTGAGGCGTCAACGGGCGACCAGCCACGTTCGCGCCAGCCTTGAAATCGGTTGAGCATCAGCCCCTCGGTGCCAGATCGGTAACTTGTGGCAAATGCCAGAAAGTGTCGCGTACAGCTCGGTCGGAGAAGCGCTCGCGCAGACGATCGACCATCATTTCGGCGCATTGACGACGCTGCTGCTCGTCCATGCCGGCCAGATGTTTCAGACCCTGGGCCAGATGCTCGGCGTCACCCAGCGGGAACAGAATGCCCACGCCTTCGACCACTTCCTTCGCCCCGCCACACGCCGTGGCCAGCAACGGCACGCCGGCGGCCATGGCCTCCAGCAGCACCATGCCAAACGGTTCGTGGTCGGAGCTCAAGGCAAACACATCGAATGCGCGGAAATAATTGCGCGCGTCCGGCACCTGGCCGAGGAACAACACGCGATCACCGATGCCCAGTTCACGGGCCAGTTCCTTGAGGTCTTGTTCCAGACGCCCTTTGCCGAGAATCACCAGTTGGCTGTTGGCCGGCAGACCGGGCAATGCCGCAGCAAAACCGTGCAGCAGCGTGGCCTGATCCTTGTCCGGGTGCAGACGACCGACGTTGCCGACAATGAACGCATCCGCTGACAGACCGAGGGTTTCGCGGGCTTCACGGGCCGACACCTGACTCATCTGCAACGCCGAGACATCGATGCGGTTGTAGAGGGTCTGGATGCGCGCCGCCGGCCATTTCGGCAGGCAACGGCGCATGTCGTCGCGCACTGCATCGGACACGCCGAGCAGGCTCAAACGCTTGCGGAAAATATGCGCGAAGAGTTTGCGCGAACCACGTTGGTAATCGCCAAACGCGTGGTGCACGCCAATCACCGGCAGCGAAGTGCCGAGCAAGGCGATGTAGATCGGCTTGAAGCGATGGGCGATACAGAAACTGAAATTGCGTGAAGCGGCGATCTTGCGCAGATCGCCGATGGCACCCAGCTTCAGGCCACGAATGGCCTTGGAGCTGTATTCCATAAACAACACTTCATCGGAGGCGCAGGCTGCGGCCACCTCGCTATCGGCCGCCCCGGTCAGAAAGACCGTGGTGACCCGATAACCGGTGCCCGCAAACAGGCTGGCGTATTGCCGTGCGCAGTCGAGGAACGGCCCGTCATAGCCGTGACAGAACTGCAGCACATGGCGTTCAGCCGAGCGTGTCATAAGCGTTTGCGCCTTCTTTGACCACCAGGATGTCTTCCATGATCAGGTACTGCAGATCCGAGCCGAAGAACATGTTCAGGGCGTCGGTCGGCGAGCAGATCATTGGTTCACCACGGCGGTTGAGCGAGGTGTTCAGGGACACGCCGTTGCCGGTCAGCACTTCCAGCGCCTTCATCATGTCGTAGTAGCGCGGGTTGTATTCGCGCTTGAGCACCTGGGCCCGGGAAGTACCGTCTTCGTGGACGACTTCCGGCACGCGGGTCTTCCACTCTTCAGCCACTTCGAAGGTGAAGGTCATGAACGGCGCCGGGTGATCGATCTTGATCATCTGTGGCGCAACGGTGTCGAGCATCGACGGGCAGAAAGGCCTCCAGCGCTCGCGGAACTTGATCTGGTGGTTGATGCGGTCAGCCACGCCAGCCACGCTCGGGCAACCGATGATCGAACGACCGCCCAGTGCACGCGGACCGAACTCCATGCGACCCTGGAACCAGGCCACCGGGTTGCCATCGACCATGATCTTGGCGATCTGCTCTGGCATGTTGTCGAGCTTGCGCCAGGTCGGTTTGTTCTCGTGACGGGCGCACGCGGCGATCACGTCTTCGTTGCTATACGACGGGCCGAGGTAGACGTGTTCCATCTTCTCGACCGGCACGCCACGGGCATTGGACACATAGGCCGCTGCGCCGACTGCGGTGCCGGCATCGCCGGACGCAGGCTGTACGAACAGTTCCTTGACGTCGTCGCGGGCAATGATTTTCTGGTTGAGCTTGACGTTCAACGCACAGCCACCGGCGTAGGCCAGTTTGCCGGTTTCCTTGAGCACATCGCCCAGGTAGTAGTCGATCATCTGCAGCGCGATTTTTTCGAACAGCGCCTGAATGCTGGCGGCGTAGTGGATGTACGGCTCGTCGGCGATGTCGCCTTCGCGCTTCGGACCCAGCCACTCGATCAGCTTCGGCGAGAAGTAGTAACCCTTGCCCTTCTCTTTATAGCGACGCAGGCCGATCACGTTGGCGTAGTCGGTGTTGATCACCAGCTCGCCATTCTCGAACGAAGCCAGACGCGAGAAATCGTATTTGCTGGCGTCGCCGTACGGCGCCATGCCCATGACCTTGAACTCACCGTCCAGCATGTCGAAACCGAGGAACTCGGTGATCGCGCCGTACAGGCCGCCGAGGGAGTCCGGATCGAAGAACTCCTTGATCTTGTGGATCTTGCCGTTTTCGCCATAACCGAAGAAGGTCGTGGCGTACTCGCCCTTGCCGTCGATGCCGAGGATCGCGGTTTTCTCTTTGAAACCCGAGCAGTGATAGGCGCTGGAAGCGTGGGCCAGGTGGTGTTCAACCGGCTCGATCTTGATTTTCTTCGGATCGAAGCCCAGTTGCTCCAGGCACCAGACGATCTTGTTGCGATAGCGCTTGTAGCGACGGTTGCCCATCAGGATCGCGTCGAGTGCGCGGTCCGGGGCGTACCAGTAACGCTTGGCGTACTGCCAGCGGGCCTTGCCGAATATGCTGATCGGGGCGAACGGAATCGCGACCACGTCAACGTCGGACGGCTTGATGCCTGCCTGCTCCAGGCAGAACTTCGCCGATTCGTAGGGCATGCGGTTCTTTGCATGTTTATCGCGTACGAAGCGCTCTTCCTCAGCCGCCGCGACCAGCTTGCCGTCGATGTACAAGGCTGCTGAAGGATCATGGCTAAGGGCGCCGGACAGGCCAAGAATCGTCAATGCCACAGGGGTCTAGCCTCTTTAGTCTGCATTCAGGCGCGATGCGCCTTGAAAAATGATGTGCCCTCGCACCGGGCGAGAGACAGCTAAAGGGCGGGATTATAGCGTAAACGTGGCGGGAATGACCCTGTGCGAATTGCCCCATGTCGTTCAACCCACAGAACCCTTGCCCATGGGCCTATCCACGACCTGGCCGCCAATAAACACTGATATTCCCGTCCACCGCCTGACGATAGATCGTATACGGCAGGCAAGCCGTGTCGAACACGCCGGACAGGGTCAGGTCGAGCAGGACCACCGGTACCAGAATGCCGGTAGGATCGGGCGGCGCGTGCAGCAGGCAGAAATCATGGGCGAGCCCGCTGTAGATGCGCGGAATCGACTGGCAGTAGGTCTTCTGTTTGCGCAGGCCGCGCGTGGCGCCTTCGTCGTCCTGCAACACCGTGACGGCGGTGCCGCAACCGGTCAGTGCCAGGGAAAATGCGCCGATGGCGATAGCGTTTTTGATGGTCAAGATTTGCCCTCCGGGAACGTCGGGGCAAACTAGCATCGGGGCTTTGCAGGGGGCAGTTCATGGGTTCCGGGAAGGCCGTAGGACAAGTCACAAGGATTTGTCGCCACATGCCTTACCCGAATTCAACTGCAGAAACGTCTTACGCGCTGGCGAAAATAATCACGCAGTGCCCGCTACATCCTTGGGCAAACGCTGATCAATCACCTGATACAGCGCACTGCTCTCAGGCCAATTACGCATGAACCGCGCACGGTCCCGGGCATAGGCCGGAGCGAAGCTGCCCACCGAGCCGTGCTGGCACATCGAGTCCAGATCGATCAGCGCCCAGCGGTCGTCCTGCCAGAACAGGTTGTGGCCCTTGAAGTCGCCATGGCTGATGCGTTCGGCGATCAACCGTGCAAACAACTGATCCAGCGCCTGCAACTCGCTTTCCGGCGCCGCGCCGCTTTCGACGTAAGGCGCAAAGCGCTCGATGATGTCCGGCCCGGCCAGGTGTTCGGTGATCAGATAGGCCTTGCTGCGCAGCCAGAAAAACCGGGTTTCCAGCACCGCCAGCGGCTTGGGCGTGGCGATACCGAGGAACGCCAGGCGATTGCCTTCGCGCCAGGAATGCCAGGCGCGGCTTGGACGCCAGAAGCGCTTGAGCCAATGGGCAAAATTCTTGATGTTGTAACGCTTGATCACCAGAGGACGCCCGGCAACCTCGACCTTGCCGACACTCGCCGCGCCGCCGGTCTTGTACAGATGGCCCTGATCGAGCAAGGCATCGGCCTGTTCCAGCACCGGCAACATCGCGGGCTCTTCCTCGCGGCGAATCGACCGCAGACCGAACGCGCCGCGCTTGACGCTGAACAGCGTGCATTCACGACCGACCTTGATCAGGTAATCCTTCAAGCGCCAGGCGCGCACCTTGTCGATCTGCTTTTGCAGGGCTTCCAGCGGCAGCGCGTGTTCGCTGTTGCTCAGCAGGTAATACACCAGCAACTCTTCGGTGAACGGTTCGAGCGATTTGGGCAACTGGGCGAAGAACACCCCGAGGTTTTCCAGCACTTTCTGCCGGGACAATGGCTGGCCGGCGTTTTCGGCGCAGATACCCGCGCCATCGATCAGATACAACTGACCGCCGTGGCGCAGCAGGTTGTCCAGGTGCAGGTCTTCTTGCCACAAGCCTTTGCCATGTAACTGACCAATGGCGCCGAGCGCTTCCGCCAATACCGCCGACTGCTCGTCGGCCAGCACCGGCAAGGATTCGACCTTGCTCCAGGCATCGCCGAGGCTTTCGGCGCCTTCCAGGAATTCGAACAGCAGCCAGCCGCCCTCGCCGTCCTTCAATCCATCAGCCAGCAGCAACGGCGTGGTCATGCCCTGGGCGGCGAGCAGTTTCACGCCCTCCAGTTCACGCTGAAAATGCCGCGCAGCCTTGTTGCCGACCAGCAATTTGGCCAGCACCGGACGCCCGCGCCACACACCGGCACCGACGTAACGCTGCCCCGGCAAAACCCGCAGCAGACTGAGCAATTGCAGATCGGCAGCGCCCGCCGCGTCGGCCAGCGAAACGGTCAGCGGCAGGCTCGGCGTGCGCCCGGCATTTTTCAGGTCGGACAGTTGCATCAGCGGGTCTCCTTGCGACTGCGCCGCGCGGTCAGCCGCGTGACCCAGCTGTCGACCAGCGAACTGTCCGTCGGCTGATCGAGGTAAGCCGCCAGCAGCTCACGCAATTGCGCATCGCTCCACTCCGGCGCACGACGCAGCAGCGGCTCCAGATCCTTGACCCGGTCACGCATACCGAACAGCAACGGGCGGGTCTTTTCCAGATCAATCAACTGCGCCTGATAGCCATCGCCCTCGGCGCGCAAGAATATGTGTTTTGGATAGAAGCAGCCGTGCACCTGGCGCATGCCGTGGAGATGGCGCGCCAACAGGCCGCACGACTTGAGAATCGCCGATTGCTGCGCGGCATCGAGGTCCGACCAGCGCTGCAACAGCGAGTCGAGATCGTCCCAGCCGTCCAGCGCCCGGGTCAGCAGGAGCGCACGGACTTCGCCGTTGACCTTGCGCTCACCGAAGAACGCCGCCTGCAACGCCGGAATGCCGAGCTTGGTGTAACGACTGATGTTGCGAAATTCCCGGGCGAACGTCGGCTCGCCGAACGGCGCGTGCAGGGTGCGGGTCAGGTAATTGCACTGGCGCTTGAGGTAATAGCCATGCCCTTCCAGCTCCAGACGAAACACGCTGCTCCAGCCGCCGCCATCGGTGTTGGGCTCATCCACGGCGTCGAGCTGCTTGGACCACAGCGCATCGAACGTGCCGAGACCGTGGCGCTCCAGCAGCGCACGATCTTCAGAGGCCAGAAAATCAGTCATTCGCGTCCCTCGAAAAATCTCACCACGTGGCGAATCCGTTGCTTGTCGGCGGCATTCAGCCGATCACGTCCACGGTATTGCAGGTAGAAACGCAGGCGCTGGGTGTTCGACAGGTGATACTTGGCCACCTTGTCGAGACAGGCCAGATCCTTGGTGATCCGGTACTTGAGCCAGAAGCCGCGCCAGAAATCGCCGTTCGGGCAGTCGATCAGATACAACTGCGCCTGATCGTCGATCAGCAGATTGCGCCACTTCAGATCGTTATGGGTAAAGCGGTGGTCGTGCATGACACGCGTGTAACCGGCCAGTTGCCGGCTGACGCCGTCGACCCAGGCGCGATCCTTGAGTTTGGGATCATTGCGTTCGGCCAATGCCGACAGGTCTTCGGTGCGCGGCAGCTCACGGGTGATCATCGCCCCGCGATCGTAGGCCATGCCGTTGCGCTCCAGGCCCCACGCCACCACTTCGGCGGTGGGAATGCCCCACTTGGCGAAGCGCTTGAGGTTCTGCCATTCCATCTTCACCCGGGGTTTGCCCAGATAACGCCGCAAGCCTTTGCCGGCGCCGACGTAGCGCTTGACGTAATAGTTGACGCCGTTGAGCTGCACGCGAATGACTTCGGACAATGGATCGCGAGTCAAGCGCTCGCCCTGAAGGGCAAATACCGCTTCGAGGCTACCGAAATGCTGCGCAAGTTCACTGTACTCAGGCTCCAGATTCCAACCCGCCATCAGAGCGCATCCCCATAACGTTGCTTGCGCGCGTAGAGCTTGTTGGCCTTGCCTTCGAGCCAGTTCAGCAACGGCGCTTCTTCGGCCAGGATCTGGCGCAGCGGTTGCTGGAAGTAACCTTTGAGGAAGCGCAGCTTGTCGCGGCGGGTCAGGCCGATATCCAGTGCGGAAAAGTACAGCGCCGCCAGATCCTTGTTGCGCCAGCGCCGGGTGATCGCCGGACGGGTCTGGGCCCGGTGCAGGTCGATCACCGAGAGTTTGAAATCTTCGGGAGTGACCGGTTTGTCGGTGTGCAGCAGAAAATGGCAGATGTAGCAGTCGCGGTGATTGACCCCGGCGCGATGCATCATGCCGGTCATGCGCGCGACTTCGGCAATCAGCGCCCGCTTGAGTTTCGGCTGCGGCGGTTGCTTGACCCAGTCGATGCTGAAGTCTTCGAGACTGATGGTCGGCGCCAGCTCTTCAGTAACGATGAACGAATGCTGATCCGCCGGGTTGCTGCCCTTCTCGCCGTACGCGACGGCGGTCATGGTCGGCACGCCGACTTCCTGCAAACGCTGGATGGCTTTCCATTCCTGACCCGCGCCGAGCACCGGCAGTTTGGCAGTCAGCAGGTTCTTGAAGATTTCGCCCCAACCGATACCGCGGTGGATCTTGACGAAAAAGCCATTGCCGTCGACTTCCGTGCGCAACGTCCGGCGGGCTTCCAGCTCGCGGTACACCTCGCCCTGCAAGCCTTCGACTTCCACGAACGCATCGCGGCCAGCCCACAGGCTCTTGAACGGTTCAGCCAGCATCAACTTCATTTAAGCGTGCTCCGCCAGAATCACATCGGCCGCATGCTGCGGCATGCTGTAGAGGTCGGCCGTCTCGGCGAAGGCCAGACCGTTGCGGCTCCAGGCCGCCCGTGCAGCGTCGTCGTTCAACATGTCAGTCAGGTATTGCGTCAGTTGCGCCTGATCGAACGGTTCGTCCAGCACTCGCCCGGCGTCGGCCTCGGCGATGTAATGGGCATAACCGCAGACCGCGCTGACCAGCACCGGCAACCCGGCGACCAGCGCTTCAAGCAGCACCGTACCGGTGTTTTCGTTGTACGCCGGGTGGATCAACAGATCGGCGCCGAGCAGGAAACGCGGGATATCGCTACGCCCCTTGAGGAACGTGACGTTGTCGCCCAGGCCCAGCGTCGCACTCTGCATCTGGAACAATTTGGGGTCATCCTGGCCGATTACAAACAGCCGGGTGCGTTTCTTCAGCTCGGCAGGCAATGCGGCCAGCGCTTTCAGGCTGCGATCAACGCCCTTGGTCTTGAACCCGGAACCGATCTGCACCAGCAGCAGTTCGTCGTCCTTCAGATTGAATTCGGCGCGGAAACCGGCGCGAATCTGGTCGGCATCCGCAGGGCGGCGACGGTCCTGGGCAATGCCCGGCGGCAACAGGTGGAAGCGCTCGAGCGGCGTGTCGTAATGCTTGATGAACAGCGGCTGCTGCACTTCGGAAATCATCAACACTTCAGTCTTCGCATCTTTGGCGAACACCGCGCGCTCGTACTCGGCGAAGTGGCGGTAGCGGCCCCAGCGGCGATACAGGGAATTGCGCAGGTTCTGCGCCTTGTCTTCGAAGCAGCCGTCGGCGGCATAGTAGACGTCCAGCCCCGGCATCTTGTTGAAACCGATCAGGCGGTCCACAGGGCGCTTGGCCAGGTCCGCTTCCATCCACGCGCTGAGCTTTTCGTTGCGGCGGTGATTGAAGAACGCCTTGACCGGCGCCACCAGTACTTCGAAACCGGGTGGCACGTCGCCTTCCCAGATCAGAGTGTAGACGCGGATCTGGTGTCCGCGCTTCTGGCATTCGAGGGCGATGCGCATGAAATCGCGCTGCAAGCCGCCGAACGGGAAATATTTGTACAGGACAAAAGCCAATTGCATCAGCGCAGCTCCTCAGCCATCAACAACGTGCTCAGTCGGCTGGCAACACGCTCGGGATTCAGACGCGTGAAGCACAGAGGCCACTCGCGTTTCAGGTCAAACTGACGGGCATCCTGCGCGGTCGGTTGATACGTACATTTCTTTTGCAGGCACGGCGCGCACGGGAAATCGCTGCCGAGGTGAATCTGCAGCTTGCCGTAGGCGCCGGTCAGGCCCGGATTGGTCGGGCCGAACAGGGAAATCGTCGGCACGTCCAGTGCCGCAGCCAGATGGCCGAGACCGGTGTCCACCGCGACGCAGGCCTGGGCGCCGGCCAGCACCTTGCCGACCCCGGCCAGGTTCAGTTTCGGCAGCACTTCGGCGTGTTTGAAACCGGCGGCGATGCGCTCGGCCCGGGCCTTCTCCAGCGGGTTGCCCCACGGCAGCTTGATCCCGACGCCGAGGTAGCCGACCCGTTCGGTCAGCTCGCGCCAGTAGGCTTCCGGCCAGTGCTTGGTGTCCCAGGTGGTGCCGTGGAGGAACACCACGTAGACATTCTTGCGCGGCAGCTCGACCAGACGCTCGACATTGAGGCCGTAATCGCCCAGGCCCTTGGGCAAGTCGTAACCCAGGGCGATGGCGAACAACTGGCGCACGCGCTCGACGGCATGCTGCCCACGGGCGACCGCAAGTTTGCGGTCATAAAAGCGCGCCGCGATCGGCTCGCGGGCCGAGCCCTTGTCCAGACCGGCCACCGGGGCTTTGACGTAGCGGGTCAGCCAGGCGCTTTTCAGCAGGCCCTGCGCGTCGATCACCAGGTCATATTTGTTCGCCCGAACGGATTGCTTGAAGCGCTTCCATTCGCCGCTGGTGATGGTTTTCCAGATGTTTTTGCGCCAGCGGCGGATCGCTACCGGAATCACTTTGCCTACGGCCGGGTGCCAGGTCGGAATCTCGGCGAAGCCTTCTTCCACCACCCAGTCGAACTTGATCCCGGGAATCGCCCGGGCGGCATCGGTCAGCGCCGGCAACGCATGAATCACGTCACCCAGCGATGAAGTCTTGATCAGCAATACCCGCAAGTTAATGAACCTCGACCACAGAGCCCTGCAAACGCTGCAAGGCATCGTTGACCGCGTCCGGCATCAGCTGGCGCAGGCAGTTGTAATGGCCGAAACGGCAAGTGCGGTCGAAGCAAGGGCTGCAATCGAGGCCCAGACGGACGATTTCCACGTGTTCGGCCAGCGGCGGGGTAAAACCCGGCGAAGTCGAACCGTAGACAGCCACCAACGGGCGATTCAGCGCAGCGGCCACGTGCATCAGACCGGAGTCGTTGGAGACGACCGAATCGGCGCAAGACATCAGGTCGATGGCCTCGGCCAGCGAGGTGCCGCCGCTGAGGTTCACGGACTCTTCGCGCAGGCCCGGAATCAGCCGCGCGCGAATGTCTTCACCCACCGCATGATCGTTCTTCGAACCGAACAGCCAGACCTGCCAGCCTTCGCGGATGCGCGCCTCGGCGACCTTGGCGTAATGCTCGGACGGCCAGCGTTTGGCTTCACCGAATTCGGCGCCGGGGCACAGTACCAGCACCGGGCGGTCGAGGGTCAGGCCGAATTTGGCCAATGCGGCCTCACGGGTCACCGGATCGATCTGCAGGCTCGGGCGCGGATAAGGTTTCGGCAACTCGGCGTTCGGCTCATAGGCCAGCGCCATGAAACGCTCGATCATCAGCGGATAACGTTCTTTATCCAGCGTGCGCACGTCATTGAGCAGGCCATAGCGGAATTCTCCGCGCCAGCCAGTGCGTTTCGGGATGCCGGCGAAGAACGGCACCAGCGCCGACTTCAACGAGTTCGGCAGCAGGATCGCCTGGTCGTACTCGCCGGCCAGGGATTTGCCGATCCGCCGACGGGTCGCCAGCTCCAGCGCGCCGTGGCCGAGCGGGAAGCTCAAGGCCTTGCGCACTTCGGGCATGCGTTCAAGGATCGGCCGGCTCCACTCGGGGGCCAGCACGTCGATTTCGCACTGCGGGTGGCGCTGCTTGAGACACTGAAACAGTGTCTGCGCCATCACCATGTCACCGACCCAACTGGGCCCAACGATCAGAATATTCATGTGGTTTCCATAAACGAACCGGGGAGGCTTTACGCCTCCCCGTCTCGAGAATCAGCTTAGCCCCAGCTCACGCCAGATCCGCATCACCTGCCGCCGTTCGTCCGCGAACTGATCGCCCGGTATCACCCCGGCGTCCTTCTGCAAGGCCTGCCGGTGGGCGGCGGAACGATAGGCCTTGTAGGCCTCGCGCAACAGGCTGGCGTCTTCGGCAGGCATCAGCCCTTCGTGCTCCAGCTCTTCCAGAATGCGGATATTGTCCGTCCAGCGCAGCAACGGCGGGTGGGTCTGCGACCACGCCAGGGCCGCGTATTGCACCATAAATTCAATATCGACGATACCTCCGGCGTCCTGCTTGAGGTCGAACGGCGCCGTGGCCTCGAAGGCATTCGCCCCGGTACCGGCGGCTGTGCTCTTGCTGCCGAGGTTGTCACGCATCTTGGCGCGCATCTCGCTCACTTCCTGTTGCAGTTTCGTCAGATCCCGCGCCTTGCCCAGCACCTGGGCCCGAACGTTCTCGAAGGCCTGGCCGACATCCTTGCTGCCCACCAGCACCCGCGCCCGCACCAGGGCCTGATGCTCCCAGGTCCAGGCTTCATTTTCCTGATAGCGCGCGAACGCGCCGAGCGAACTGACCAGCAGCCCGGACGCCCCGGAAGGACGCAAGCGCATGTCCACTTCGTACAGCTGACCGGAGTTGGTCTGCGCCGTCAGCAAGTGAATGATCCGCTGGCCGAGCCGGGTGAAAAACTGCGTGCCATCGATGGGTTTCGGGCCGTCGGTTTCGGCCTGCTGGTCGCCATCGTGGATGAACACCAGATCCAGATCCGAACCATGCCCCAACTCGATCCCGCCGACTTTCCCATAACCGACAATGATGAAGCCGGGATCGCACAGCGTGCCATCGGTGCGCAGCGGCGTGCCGTACTTGGCCACGGTCTGGCGCCAGGCCAGGGCCAGCACTTGCTCCAGAATCGCTTCGGCCAGCCAGGTCAGGTAATCGCTGACTTTCATCAACGGCAGGCTGCCGGCGATTTCCGAGGCGGCGACGCGCAAGCGGTGCGCCAGCTTGAAATGACGCAGCGCTTCCATCTGTTGTTCGAGGTCGTCTTCCGGGATCCGGGTCAGGCGCTCACGCAACTCGGCGGCCAGTTCCGGCGCCAGCGGAGGTTTGAACAGGCGACCTTCGTTGAGCAGCTCATCGAGCAACAGCGGGAAGCGGGTGATCTGCTCGGCGATCCACGGGCTCGCGGCACATAGCGTCAGCAAGCGACGCAGCGCGCCGGGGTTTTCCGTCAGCAAGACTAAATAAGCCGAGCGCCGGGCCACCGCTTCGACCAACGGTAGAACGCGCTCAAGCACCAGATCGGGATTTTCATGCTCCACCGCCTGGGCGAGCAGGCGCGGAATAAAGGCATCGAGACGTTCGCGCCCCAGACGCTGCATCGCCCGCAACTGCGGGCTGGCACGCAGGCTCGCCAATGCCTTCAAGGCCTTGGTCGCGTCGGCGAAACCGCCCTCCTCCAACTGGCGACAGGCCGCTTCCTCGTCCTGAGCCTCTTCCCACAGCGGCAGCCATTCTCCGCCGACCACCACTTCACTCTCGACGCCTTCGTCCTCATCGGGATCGGCGATCACTTGCGCAAAGTGCCAGGCCACCCGGCCGCGCCAGAACATCAGCTTCTCGTGGAACGCCTCCCAGTCGGCAAAACCGAGCATGAACGCGATACGCGCCTGATCCTGAGCGCTGTCCGGCAGCATCTGGGTCTGGCGGTCGGCGATCGCCTGGATCGCGTGTTCGGTGTAACGCAGGAATTCGTAACCTTCGCGCAGTTCGCTGATCACCGCCGGCGGCAGATAGCCCTGCCCTTCAAGCGTGCTCAACACCTTTAATAGAGGGCGCTGTTGCAGACTCAGGTCGCGGCCACCGTGAATCAGTTGAAAGGCCTGAGCGATGAACTCGACTTCACGGATACCGCCGGAGCCAAGCTTGATGTTGTCGGCCATGCCCTTACGCCGCACTTCCTGCTGGATCAGCTGCTTCATGGTGCGCAGCGCTTCGATCGCCGAGAAGTCCAGATAGCGCCGGTAAACGAACGGCCGCAGCATTTCCTGCAACTGCTCGCCCGCCACCTGATCGCCAGCCACCACCCGCGACTTGATCATCGCGTAGCGTTCCCAGTCGCGGCCCTGATCCTGGTAATACTGCTCCAGCGCATTGAAGCTCAGCACCAGCGCGCCGGACGAGCCGTAAGGACGCAGGCGCATGTCGACGCGGAACACGAAACCGTCGACGGTGATCGGGTCGAGGGCCTTGATCAGGCGCTGGCCGAGGCGGATGAAGAATTCCTGGTTATCCAGCGGGCGCTTCACGCCGACGGTTTCGCCGCCCTCGGGGTAGGCGAAGATCAGGTCGATGTCCGAGGACAGGTTCAGCTCGACCGCGCCGAGCTTGCCCATGCCGAGGATGACCATCTGCTGTGGTTCGCCGCTGCGTCGGCCGGTCGGTGTGCCGAACTGGTCGCAATGGCGGCGGTACAACCATTGATAAGCCTGATCGATGCTGGCGTCGGCCATGTCCGAGAGATCGCGACAGGTCTGTACCAGATCGGCCTGGCGGTTGAGGTCGCGCCAGATGATCCGCACCTGATGCCGGGTGCGCTGACGACGCAGGGCCCGGCCGAGTTCATCTTCGGTCTGGGCGAGGCTGACGGCGGCGGCGATCTGCGCGCACAACTCACCTTTGGCGAACGACCGGTCGAGCTCGCCGGACTGCACCAGCGACAACAACATCAAAGGGTCACGAACGCTCTGTTCAATAACGAAATCGCTGGCGGCGCTGACGCGGGCGAACTGCGCCCAGCGTTCCGGCGTCCAGGACGAGAAGCCGTGATCGTCTTCCAGTTGTGCAACGGCCGCACGGAACGACTGCTCCGATCGGCTGACCAACGGCAGGAGAATGGCGGGCAGTTCGGCAAGCGCGGGCAGGGTCATGGTCTATCCTTGATCGGCGTGCAAATGGCCGCTTGTAGTGATGATTGAAAAACCGCTACGCGAAGGACTGTCGAACAAAAGTGAGAAATAGCTGAAATTTCTTTTTCTTTGGCAGCCAGCATCAAACTTTCACCTTTTTCGGATGGCTAAAGACCAACCTTAACGATTATTCTCACAACGCAGTCGGAGGCCACAAGCCTTTCATCTGTAGTTTTACTACTCGTCTATACATTCGAAAGGCTGAAATGCCGGATGATTTGTAGTAAAACTACACGCCGCCGGAACAACCTGTCGGCAATCCAAGAATTTTAAATCGTCTGCCCACAAGGCCAGTCGCAAACTCAGGCAACCGATTCTGGAAGCCTTTCCGCCCTGGAGCAAGCCATGCAAGACCTCGATCCCGTCGAAACCCAGGAATGGCTGGACGCCCTGGAATCGGTTCTCGACAAAGAAGGCGAAGACCGTGCTCACTATCTGATGACCCGTATGGGTGAACTGGCGACCCGCAGCGGTTCGCAGCTCCCTTACGCCATCACCACGCCTTACCGCAACACGATCCCCGTTACCCACGAAGCACGCATGCCTGGCGACCTGTTCATGGAACGCCGCATTCGCTCGCTGGTACGCTGGAACGCGATGGCCATGGTAATGCGTACGAACCTGAAAGATTCTGACCTGGGTGGTCACATCTCCAGCTTCGCTTCCAGTGCGACCCTGTACGACATCGGCTTCAACTACTTCTTCCAGGCCCCGACCGACGAACACGGCGGCGACCTGATCTACTTCCAGGGCCACACCTCGCCAGGCGTTTACGCCCGTGCGTTCATGGAAGGCCGCATCACCGAAGACCAGATGAACAACTTCCGTCAGGAAGTCGACGGTCAGGGCCTGTCGTCCTATCCGCACCCTTGGCTGATGCCTGACTTCTGGCAGTTCCCGACCGTTTCGATGGGTCTGGGCCCGATCCAGGCGATCTACCAGGCTCGCTTCATGAAGTACCTGGAACACCGTGGCTTCATCCAGCCGGGCAAACAGAAAGTCTGGTGCTTCCTGGGCGACGGCGAGTGCGACGAGCCGGAATCCCTGGGCGCCATCTCCCTGGCCGGCCGCGAGAAGCTGGACAACCTGATCTTCGTCATCAACTGCAACCTGCAGCGCCTCGACGGCCCGGTTCGCGGCAACGGCAAGATTATCCAGGAACTCGAAGGCGTGTTCCGTGGTGCTCAGTGGAACGTGACCAAAGTCATCTGGGGCCGCTTCTGGGACCCACTGCTGGCCAAGGACGTCGACGGCATCCTGCAACGCCGCATGGACGAAGTCATCGACGGCGAGTACCAGAACTACAAAGCCAAAGACGGCGCATTCGTGCGTGAACACTTCTTCAACACGCCTGAACTCAAGGCGATGGTTGCTGATCTGTCCGACGACGAGATCTGGAAACTCAACCGTGGCGGCCACGACCCGTACAAGGTCTACGCGGCGTACCACGAAGCGGTCAACCACAAAGAACAACCGACCGTCATCCTGGCCAAGACCATCAAGGGTTACGGTACCGGTGCGGGCGAAGCGAAGAACACCGCGCACAACACCAAGAAAGTCGACGTCGACAGCCTGAAGCTGTTCCGCGACCGTTTCGACATTCCGGTGAAAGACGAAGAGCTGGAAAACCTGCCGTTCTTCAAGCCAGAGCCAAACAGCGCCGAAGCCCGTTACCTGGCCGAGCGTCGCGCCGCACTGGGCGGTTTCGTGCCTCAGCGCCGCGCACAGAGCTTCAGCGTACCGACCCCGGACCTGGACACCCTCAAGGCAATCCTCGACGGTTCCGGCGACCGTGAAATTTCCACCACCATGGCGTTCGTGCGAATCCTCGCGCAACTGGTCAAGGACAAGGAAATCGGCCCGCGCATCGTTCCGATCATCCCGGACGAAGCCCGTACCTTCGGTATGGAAGGCATGTTCCGTCAGCTGGGCATCTACTCGTCCGTCGGCCAGCTCTACGAGCCAGTCGATAAAGACCAGGTGATGTTCTACAAGGAAGACCAGAAAGGTCAGATCCTTGAAGAAGGCATCAACGAAGCAGGCGCCATGAGCTCCTTCATCGCCGCCGGTACTTCGTACTCCAGCCACAACCAGCCAATGCTGCCGTTCTACATCTTCTACTCGATGTTCGGCTTCCAGCGTATCGGCGACTTGGCCTGGGCTGCCGGTGACAGCCGTACCCGTGGCTTCCTGATCGGCGGCACCGCCGGCCGTACCACCCTGAACGGTGAAGGCCTGCAGCACGAAGACGGTCACAGTCACCTGCTGGCTGCCACCATCCCGAACTGCCGCACCTACGATCCGACCTACGGCTACGAGCTGGCGGTGATCATTCAGGACGGCATGAAGAAGATGACCGAAGAGCAACAGGACATCTTCTATTACATCACCGTGATGAACGAGTCCTACCAGCAGCCAGCCATGCCGGCCGGTGCCGAAGAAGGCATCAAGAAAGGCATGTACCTGCTGGAAGAAGACACCCGCGATGCGGCGCACCACGTACAGCTGATGGGCTCCGGCACCATCCTGCGTGAAGTCCGTGAAGCGGCGAAGATCCTGCGTGAAGAGTTCAACATCGGCGCCGATGTGTGGAGCGTCACCAGCTTCAACGAACTGCGTCGCGACGGCCTGGCCGTAGAGCGCAGCAACCGTCTGAAACCTGGCCAGAAGCCTAAGCGCAGCTACGTCGAAGAGTGCCTGAGCGGCCGTAAAGGTCCGGTCATCGCCTCCACCGACTACATGAAACTGTTCGCCGAGCAGATCCGTCAGTGGGTACCGTCCAAGGAATTCAAAGTCCTGGGCACCGACGGTTTCGGCCGCAGCGACAGCCGCAAGAAACTGCGTCATTTCTTCGAAGTCGACCGTCATTTCGTGGTGTTGGCAGCCCTGGAAGCACTGGCTGACCGTGGTGATATCGAACCTAAAGTCGTGGCCGAGGCCATTACCAAGTTCGGCATCGACCCGGAAAAACGCAACCCACTGGACTGCTGAGGAGAAACTCTGTGAGCGAACTCATTCGCGTACCTGACATCGGCAGCGGTGAAGGTGAAGTAATCGAACTGTTTGTGAAGGTCGGCGACCGTATCGAAGCCGACCAGAGCATCCTGACTCTGGAATCGGACAAGGCCAGCATGGAAGTGCCGGCCCCGAAGGCCGGCGTCATCAAGAGCCTGAAAGTGAAGTTGGGCGATCGCCTGAAAGAAGGCGACGAACTGCTGGAACTGGAAGTCGAGGGCGCCGCTCAAGCGGCCCCTGCTCCGGCTGCTGCTCCTGCCGCCAAGGTCGAAGCTGCACCGGCTGCCGCTCCTGCACCGGCTGCACCAGCCGCAGCTCCGGCTGCCGCTTCGGTTCAGCAAGTTCACGTGCCGGACATCGGTTCGTCGGGCAAGGCCCAGATCATCGAGATCCAGGTCAAGGTCGGCGACACTGTCGAGGCTGATCAGTCGCTGATCACCCTGGAATCCGACAAGGCGAGCATGGAAATCCCGTCGCCTGCCGCTGGCGTGGTCAAGGCCATCAGCGTCAAGTTGAACGACGAAGTCGGCACTGGCGACCTGATCCTGGATCTGGAAGTGGCGGGTGCTGCGGCCCCTGCAGCTGCCGCTCCGGCCCAGGCTGCTGCTCCAGCCGCTGCCGCTGCACCAGCACCGGCCGCCGCGCCAGCTGCACCGGTTGCCGACAGCGTTCAGGACATCCACGTTCCGGACATCGGTTCGGCCGGCAAGGCCAAGATCATCGAAGTACTGGTCAAGGCTGGCGACAGCGTTGAAGCCGACCAGTCGCTGATCACTCTGGAATCCGACAAGGCGAGCATGGAAATCCCGTCGCCTGCCGCTGGCGTGGTGGAAAGCGTTTCCATCAAGCTGGACGACGAAGTCGGCACTGGCGACCTGATCCTCAAGCTGAAAGTCAAAGGCGCCGCTCCGGCTGCTGCCCCGGCTCCAGCTGCCGCCGCTGCTCCAAGTGCTCCGGCGCCGGCCGCTGCTGCTCCGGCCGCCGCTGCACCTGCTGCTGCCGCTCCGGTTGCCGCTCCAGCCAAGCCGGGCGCCAAAGTTCACGCCGGCCCTGCCGTGCGTCAACTGGCTCGCGAGTTCGGCGTCGAGCTGAGCGCTGTCGGCGCCAGCGGTCCGCACGGTCGCATCCTGAAAGAAGACGTGCAGACCTACGTCAAAGCCATGATGCAGAAGGCCAAGGAAGCACCGGCCGCTGCCGCTGGCGCAACCGGTGGCGCGGGCATCCCGCCGATTCCGGTCGTCGACTTCAGCCGTTTCGGCGAAATCGAAGAAGTACCGATGACCCGCCTGATGCAGGTCGGCGCTGCCAACCTGCACCGCAGCTGGCTGAACGTGCCGCACGTAACGCAATTCGACTCGGCGGATATCACCGAGCTGGAAGCGTTCCGCACCGCACAGAAAGCCGTCGCAGAGAAGGCCGGCGTCAAGCTGACCATCCTGCCGCTGCTGCTCAAGTCCTGCGCACACCTGCTCAAGGAACTGCCGGACTTCAACAGCTCGCTGGCTCCAAGCGGCAAGGCGATCATCCGCAAGAAATACGTGAACATCGGCTTCGCCGTCGACACCCCGGATGGCCTTCTGGTACCGGTCATCAAGAACGTCGACCAGAAGAGCCTGCTGCAACTGGCCGCCGAGGCCGCTTCCCTGGCTGAAAAAGCCCGGACCAAGAAGCTCTCGTCGGACGAGATGCAAGGCGCCTGCTTCACCATTTCCAGCCTCGGCCACATTGGCGGCACCGGCTTCACGCCGATCGTCAACGCGCCGGAAGTGGCGATCCTCGGTGTTTCCAAGGCAACCATCCAGCCAGTCTGGGACGGCAAAGCCTTCCAGCCGAAACTGATGCTGCCACTGTCGCTGTCCTACGATCACCGTGTGATCAACGGCGCCGCTGCTGCACGCTTCACCAAGCGTCTGAGCGACCTGCTGGCGGACATCCGCACCATCCTGCTGTAAAGCGCTCGGCCCTCCGGCAACGGAGGGCCGACCGCGTTCCACGTTTTCGAGCGCCACACGCTCGTACCTCAACCCCGTCAGTTTGGCGGGGCTTTTTTTTGCCTGAAATAACTGTCACCAGCATTTTTCCCACAACTTGCGCTGATATAGACCACGACTTGAGTCCACTTCCTGTCGATATTTTTCAGCAGCAGGCAACTAACCTTGGTGTATTAAAGTTTCACCAATAAAGCGGGAAACTTTGTTCATCACCAATACTTATTCGAATGGATTCGAACATGCTGAAACCTACTGTCGGCCCGATCGTTGGCCACACGACAACTAATCAGGCGCGAATCTTTATTCGCGGCGGACTACAACATAACGCGGCCGTATTTGCCGGCATTCGCTATCGGACACTGGATTCGAAACAATGGCAGACGAGCACGTTTGTAAAACTTGATTCAACTCGCGATATGACGGAAGTGCTGGTGCTCGATCATCTGCAAGCCGACACCGACTACGAATACCAGACCGGCTGGTTCAGCCCGATGAGTCCCGTTCATACCATCCACAGCGTGGCCGAGTTGCCACTGCAATGGCCGAGGGAAACTTATCGCCTGCGCACCCGCAGCAACCAGCCTTTGCAGCCCCGCGCCTACATCCTCGGTTCCTGTCGCTACCTGCGCCTGACCGCCGGCATCCCGTCACTCCCGCATCTGGGTGACCGGATTTTCGCTTCGATCAGTCAATTGATCGAAGGCGCACAACCGGCGATCAGCGCAATCATGATGTGTGGCGATCAGATCTATGCCGACGATCTGAACTTGTTCGCCCCGGACCGCGACTATGAAGACATCATTGCAAAGTATCGTGTGGCGTTTTCTCTGCCTAACATTCGACGACTGATGTCCGGCACTTCGACTTACATGATCCTTGATGATCACGAAATTGAAGATAACTGGCCAATGAACGCCGGAAAGTCCGACAACATAATGTTTCGCAACGCAATGGCGGCTTACGAAATCTATCAAGCAAGTCATAGCCCGATCTGTTCAACAACAACTAACAGCACAATTGATCGCACGACACTGAAGCACTACTGGTATCAATTCAGCGACGGCGATATCGAATGGTTTGTGACGGACAGTCGAACTCGCCGCAACTTGTCATCAGCTGATCGGCGCATTCTCGATGAAGAGCAGGAGCAGGCATTGTGCAAGTGGCTGGTCAAAAGTCCTGCGCGGGTCAAGTTCGTGGTTACCAGCGTCATGTTCTACCCCGATCGCAAGGCCCACGGCGACGACGCCTGGAAAGCCTTCCCGGAGCAAAGGCTGCGCCTGTTGGAAGTCATTCGCACCCACCGGATCGAGAATGTCATCTTCGTCAGCGGCGATGTCCATGGCTCACTGACCTCGCGCCTCACGCACAGCGACGATGCGGATTTCGAGGTACACACCATCGTCTCTTCACCGCTGTGCAACAGCAAATTGCTGCCATATGCCAAGGCGTCGACCTTCATCCTGGATCAGCCTCTGATTCGCACCGCAAGCGGCGAATACCAGCACGAACTGACCAGCCAGGTCATCAGCCAGGACAACTTCGCGCACATGGTGGTCGAGGCCGGGCGGATCCAGGTCAACTATCACGATCGGGATGGCAAGCACCTGCAATCCATCGAGATTCCGTTGCGATAAATCCAGCGGCACGACCGTTCCGGACGCTCGAAGGCTCTGGAGCGGCCATCTCCACGTTTGAAAGCATTAGTTTCCGGCACGTGCTGGAGAAATGTTCACTGCAGCCGACATATTCTTATAGCACTTGGCCTTCATGTCTCTTGTCAGTCGGTGCCGCAATGATGCAACCTTGCCGCAGGCAACAGTAAAGAGGGCGAGAGCCCGGCGCGTTCAGCAAATTTCCAAGCGAGTTCCCTTCATGAAGAGCCAACCCGATGCCGCCAGCCGTATGGTGGCCGAGGTAGTGACGCAGTTGCCTGTGCCCTCGCGGCTCGGCATGCTGCGTTTCGAGCGCCTGAATGAAGCCAGCTGGGCGATGCTGTTTCTCGATCCCAACTGCGAACGCCAGTTCGGCCTGCCCGCCGTCGAACTCTGCGCCCTGGTCGGCTCGCCCTACGCCAGCCTGATGGAGCCCGAAGCGCGCTATCAACTGCACGATGCGATCCAGCAACAACTCGGCGAAAGCCCGCATTATCTGGTGCGCTACACACTGCACACCGCCGCCGGCGCGCTGAGCATTCTTGAACTCGGCGAAGCCTACAAACAACACAACCGCCACTTGCTGCGCGGTTACCTGCTGGCGGTCGACAACGTATTCGACGAAGCACCACCGCTGCCGTCCGTCGACCTGGAAACCCAGAACTCGCGCCTGCAAATTGCCCTTGAGCTCAATCAGCGTGCCCAGCAGGAACAACTGCAACATCTGGAGCGGGTGCGCGCCCAGCAGGATCTGATCCTGTTGCTGGCCCGCCAGCGCTACAGCAGCCAGAATTCCCTGCAAGAAGCCGCCGAGCTGATCACCCGCTGCGCCTGCGATATCTACGAGATCGACTGCGCCAGCCTGTGGAATCTGGAAGGCCAGAAACTGGTGCCGATCTCGGCCTACCACCGCGCCACCCAGGAATACATCCTGCCGGATGTCATCGACGTCAGCGGCTTCCCCGATTACATGGACGCGCTGCACGGCAGCCGCGCCATCGACGCGCACAACGCGATGCGCGACCCACGTACCCGGGAAATGGCCGAAGCCCTGCGCCCGCGTGACGTCAACGCCATGCTCGACGCCAGCATCCGCGTCGACGGCCAAGTAGTCGGCGTGTTGTGCCTGGAGCAGACCGGTGTCACCCGGGCCTGGCAGTCCGACGAAATCGCTTTTGCCGGTGAACTGGCCGACCAGTTCGCCCAGGTCATCAACAACCACAACCGCCGCACCGCCACGAGCGCCCTGCACCTGTTCCAGCGCGCGGTCGAGCAAAGCGCCAACGCCTTTTTGCTGGTCAATTGCGACGGCGTGGTCGAGTACGTCAACCCGAGCTTCACCGCGATCACCCAGTACACCACCGAGGAAGTCCACGGCCAGCGCCTGTCGGAACTGCCGGCCCTGGAAAACCTCAGCGAGCTGCTGTTCGACGCGCCCTCGGCGCTGGCCAAAAGCAACAGTTGGCAGGGCGAATTCAAGAGCCGCCGGAAAAACCTCGAACCCTACTGGGGCCAGTTGTCGATCTCCAAGGTCTATGGCGACAACCGTGAGCTGACGCACTACATCGGCATCTACGAAGACATCACCCAGTCCAAACTGGCGCAGCAGCGCATCGAGCGCCTGGCCTATACCGACAACCTGACCAACCTCGGTAACCGGCCTGCATTTATCCGCAATCTGGATGAGCGCTTCGCCCGAGACAGCGATACCCCGATCAGCCTGCTGCTGGTGGACATCGACAACTTCAAGCGGATCAACGACAGCCTCGGCCACCAGACCGGCGACAAACTGTTGATCAGCCTCGCCCGCCGTCTGCGCAACAGCCTGAGCCCGAGCGGCAGCCTGGCGCGGTTCGCCAGTAACGAATTCGCAGTATTGCTCGACAACACTGACCTCGAGGCCGGCCAACAGATCGCCAGCCAACTGTTGATGACCCTCGACAAACCGATGTTCGTCGACAACCAGTTGATCAGCGTCACCGGCTCCGTGGGCCTGGCTTGCGCGCCGCTGCACGGCCGCGACCCGCAGACCCTGATGCGCAACGCCGGCCTCGCCTTGCACAAGGCAAAAGCCAACGGCAAACATCAGGTGCAAGTGTTTACCGAAGCACTGAACGCCGAGGCCAGTTACAAACTGTTCGTCGAGAACAACCTGCGCCGCGCCCTGACCCAGAATGAACTGGACGTGTTCTACCAGCCCAAACTGTGCCTGCGTAGCGGCCGGCTGCTGGGCATGGAAGCGCTGCTGCGCTGGAACCACCCGGAGCGTGGCATGATCCGCCCGGACCAGTTCATCAGTGTCGCCGAGGAAACCGGCCTGATCATTCCGATCGGCAAATGGATCGCTCGCCAGGCCTGCCGCATGAGCAAGGCACTGACCGCCGCCGGCATGGGCAACCTGCAAGTGGCGATCAATCTGTCGCCCAAACAGTTCTCCGATCCGGACCTGGTGGCCTCGATCGCCAACATCCTCAAGGAAGAGGCGCTGCCGGCCAATCTGCTGGAGCTGGAGCTGACCGAAGGCCTGCTGCTGGAAGCCACCGAAGACACTCACTTGCAGCTCGATCAGCTCAAGCGCCTGGGCCTGACCCTGGCCATGGACGACTTCGGCACCGGTTACTCGTCGCTCAGTTACCTGAAAAAATTCCCGATCGACATCATCAAGATCGATCGCAGCTTCATCCACGAAATCCCGGACAACCAGGACGACATGGAAATCACCTCCGCCGTGATTGCCATGGCCCACAACCTGAAACTCAAGGTCGTGGCCGAAGGCATCGAGACCGCCGAGCAGCTGGCGTTCCTGCGTCGGCACCGCTGCGACGTCGGCCAGGGCTACCTGTTCGACCGGCCGATTCCGGGCGGCGAACTGATCCAGATGCTCAAGCGCTACCCGCGCGGCCCGCTCTGCCTCTAAATCCCATAATCCCCCCAACCCTGTGGGAGCGAGCTTGCTCGCGAAAGCGGTGGGTCAGTCACTGCAAATGTTGAATGGATGGCCGCCTTCGCGAGCAAGCTCGCTCCCACATTTGAATAGTGCGAAATCAGGCATCATTGGGCACACTGGCGGTCAGACTTTTTACATCCCATCCTGACTGAGAGGAACGATCATGGTTCTGCGCTCGGAAATTCTGGTGAACAAAAACGTGCTACCGACTAAAGAACAAGCTCTGCCTGGCCGCGAAACCCCGATGGCCCTGCCTGAAAAACACTTTGTGTTCGAAGATACGCCGCTGCTCGGCCCGTTTTTCGAAGACGTCGACTTCGCGATTTTCGGTCTGGGTTGCTTCTGGGGTGCCGAGCGTCGCTTCTGGCAGCGCGAAGGTGTGGTCAGCACCGTGGTCGGCTACGCCGGCGGCTACACGCCGAACCCGACCTACGAAGAAGTCTGCTCGGGCCTGACCGGTCACGCTGAAGTCGTTCTGGTGGTGTATGACAAGGCCAAGGTCAGCTACGAAGAGCTGCTGGCGATGTTCTGGGAATTGCACAACCCGACGCAGGGCATGCGCCAGGGCAATGACATTGGCACTCAGTACCGCTCGGTGATCTATGCCACCACGCCGGAGCAACTGGATGCAGCGCTGAAGAGCAAGGCTGTTTATCAGGCTGAGCTGTCGAAGGCGGGTCTGGGTGAAATCAGCACCGAGATTGAACAGGCCCCGACCGTTTACTTCGCCGAGGCCTATCACCAGCAGTATCTGGCGAAAAATCCGGAAGGCTACTGCGGGATTGGCGGCACGGGTGTTTGCATGCCACCGAGTCTGGCGGGTAACTGAGCCCGCCCTGATCGCTCCCGCGCTACGCCTGATCGTTCCCACGCTCCGCGTGGGAATGCCTCAATGGACGCTCTGCGTCCGCTGTTGGGACGCGGAGCGTCCCGGGCTGCATTCCCACGCAGAGCGTGGGAACAATCGGTCAGCGATCAGCTCTCGGCGATCAACCAATCCATCTGCCACCCACCCTGGGTCTGCCCAAGTTTCTTGGACAGCCACGGCAGCAGCTCACGCAATTCTTCCTCCAGCCCCCACGGCGGATTGGCAATCGCCAGGCCAGAGCCGTTCAGGCTGTTCGGCGTGTCCAGCGGATGCACCAGCAGTTCGACCCGCAGCAACTTCGGCGCACCGGTGCCGGCCAGATCCTGATAGAAGCGCCGCAGTGCCCGCTGATCCTTCACCGGATACCAGATCGCCGCCACCGTCTGGCGCATCCGACCGATTGCCTCTTTCAACGATGCGGCGCAACGCTGCATCTCGTCGAGCTTCTCGAACGGCGGGTCGATCAGCATTACCGCACGTTTCTCGGCCACCGGCAGCAACGCCCGCGCCACATGCCAGCCCTCGCCCAGATGCACCGCCACACGACGGTCTCCCTTCATATTGTCTTTGAGCAGCACGCCGTCTTCCGGGTGCTTCTCGTTGAGCAACACCCGATCCTGGGAACGGGTCAGACGCCGCGCCAACTCCGGCGACCCCGGGTAATAGCGCAACTGGCCATCCGGGTTCATCTCGTGCAGCACGTTCATGTAGTCGGCAGTCAGCGCCGGCAGATCCGGCTGATCCCACAAGCGCGCGATGCCTTCCAGATACTCGCCGGTACGGTTGGCCTGATCGCCCTGCAGGTCATACAGACCGATGCCGGCGTGGCTGTCGAGATAGGCAAACGGCTGCTCCTTGCGCGACATCAGGGCGATGAGGCGGGTCAAGGTCAGGTGTTTGAACACATCGGCGTGATTGCCGGCATGGAAGGCGTGACGATAATTCATGGCTGCTCCTGCGAGGGCCGTGAAGTTTACCTTTTACCGGGCGGCAAGTCAGGGGCTCGCAGCTGAGTGGCGTCCCGCTGCACTAATGATCGTTCCCACGCTCTGCGTGGGAATGCAGCCCGTGACGCTCCGCGTCGCATGGGGTATCAGCCACAATGGCGGTGGACGCCTGGAACGCGGAGCGTCCCTGGAGGCATTCCCACGCAGACGGTTCGACGCCTCGACGTGGGAACGATCGAGTCAGGACGGTATGGCGTGTAGGCGTTTGCCAATCACATCCAGCACATCACAGCCATCACGCAACGGAATCACGCAGAGCTGGGCGAAGTCGCTGAGTATGACCGAGTCGCACTCGACCGAGCCGCGCATGCACATGTTTTCCAGGACCTGGATCACGGCGCGGATGCGGTAGTTGGCGGCGTCCATCAGAATGTCGAGCGGGGCGTGGGTGTCGATGAACAGGGTGGGCATGTCGTTGCAGTTGCTGGTCAGCGCCATGAGGCGGTTGTTGGGGTGAGGCGTGAAGGGTTCGTAGGGTGGATCGGGTTTTAACGTCGACATATTGTTTGCACCTCGGCAGGTAAAGTGAGGCTGCCAACGACCTTCCTACAGGTTTGGGTGGCAGCTGTACGCGAGAGTAGGAAACTGAGGAACCCACCAAACTCAGCTACGCCGAAGCGTTCCCGCGCACAGCCGCCGCGAACAATGTCATGGGCACGTTCAAGTGCCGCAATCAAAGAGCAGAGCGAATGCACGGTGAGTTTTCCAAGGGTTCCTACACCCTGTCACCACTCTCGCAGTGACAGCCAAAAGACTATCCCCGCACCACCGCGCCAACCAGTTCACGCAAACCGCCGCAACTCGCAGGAAACGTCCGAAGCCTTTGCCCGGAAATTTCACTCTGACTCGTCCCGCAAGTAGTCCAGCAATGCCGAAGCCGACGATTCGTCCGACGCCGTAACCGCAAAAAATCTGACAACCTTGCAGCGCAAGACATCGGCGGGGAAAGCTTCGAACAACGCCGGCTGCTCCTCGCTCAACCACTGCAAGGCATTGTTGATTCGGGCATCACTACCGAATTGCGCCAGCAGCTTTTCCGGCACCGACCACCAGGGAAACTCCCGACCCGAGACCCGCGCCCTGCCCCCGATCTCGACGGCCTGACCGTTGATCAAGCCTCGCGTGAGAACCGGCAGCAATTGCCCGGCATCCACCTCGGACGACTCAAGGATCGGCAACAAAAACCGCCCATCCCAAAACCGGAAGAACACCGCTTTCCCGTCCGACATCAGCACCTGGGTCAAACTGCGAAAGTGCTCGACCACCCCCTCAAGCCCCGCCGAAGAGACCGCCAGCCAGCCCCAGTCGCGATACTCCGTGGTCGCCACCCAATCCAGAAACCCACTGCCCGCGTCGACGATTCCCACGTAGGGCATCACCGCATCCCACTCGGCATAGTTCGTTTCCGCCCAAACAGGGCTGGGTGCCGACGCAAACTTCGAGCGTTGCCAAACTTTGAACGGCTCGGCACTGCTCGCATTGCAGAAGATGGCGAAGAGTTGTTCAGCACTGTCAACGGGGTGGGCTTGAAGCCAATTTCTAACGGAATCGTCTCTCATAAACCTATAACTGCCTGCCATTCAATTTCATTCAAGCCACCCCATAAAGTTCGCAACCAATAAAAAAACAACCATCACTACGAAGCTTCCAATTGCTGATAAATACACATAGCGAATCAAACGCAACAAACCCTTCGGAAAACTCAGAAAGTCACTCTCATCCAACGCCCCCCCCTTGATTGCCCGAGATGGCATGAGCAGGTACGAGCCGATGCACGCCAACATGAAATAAGCACCTGTAACCCCACCACTCAAAGGCTTACGAACTAACACGCCTTGCGAATTACTGAGAAAACGAAAAATCGCCTCCATTCTGAATAGAACGAGATAGATCTGACCGACAACAGATATGAAAGCAGACCCAAAGAACATTCCGCCAAAAGTCAAAACGAACCAGATTTCATCAGCCCTCGTCATGTGCCGACTCCTTCATAAATGACCTCACCAACCTTTTCACCCAAAATCTCGCCGCCCACTCCCCCTCCAAAAGTTCCAGCCCCGACCAGAACCAATGAGCAAAGCACCCCACCTGTTCCTGCCGTACCCAAGCCAATGCCAACGCATACAAGAGAGCCCGCGATACCACCACCGAGACTTCCCCCAAATGCACCGGCAAATTTCGCCGTCTCGATGAACTTCACTTTCCTGCAAGCTTCCTCCGTACCTAACCGGCAAGTCTCCCTGACCTTTAACCCCGAAGCCGTCGCCCCCAGACCAACCCCAACCCAACCACCTAACTTGATCACCTTGCTGGCCTTACTTACGCCTTGAATATGCGTTGCGTATCCAGGAATCTCACCCGCAATACCAGCCTTGCTCCAATGGTGAACGAGACTCCGGCTGGAAATACCCAACGTTTTTTTTAAGTTTGGATGATCGGGTAAACCAGCCGCTTTACGCACTAGCGGGCTAAGACTGCCATCGAGTTGCGCCATCAACTGTTTGCGCCTGGAAAAGAAATCAGCGCCCTGAAGCTTTCCGTGTTTTTCGAAGGTTTGCTTATGCAGTATCTCCAGCTCTTTCAGCGTCTTGCCAAGATTGTCCAGATGATTACTGAACATCGCCGAGCCGATCCCCACGGCCGTCGAACCCTGAGATAAAAACGACTGAATCTCACCGTGATGCCGCGCCATAAACTCAGCCTCCGCATCACTCATTGGCGCCAGTGCCGCATCAACCTTCTGCGCCGCCTCCATCAATAAGGCTTCTTCGCGCGTGCACTGCGTATTACGTGGATCACTCAGGACAATAAGTTGACCGGGTTTTGCGTATTGAGTGAGTTGTGGATTAAGACTGCGGAATTTATCCAGCACGGCAGAATCCGGCTGCGGGAACAACGTTGATTCAAGCGCTGCCCGAGACATTCCCTGTTCAACAATATGAAAGCCCGGCTCAACGCTGGAAGGCGTTGGCCGGGCCGAAGGCTTTGGGGAGTGAGTCAAGCTGTTCGAGGGCAGAGTCGGAGTTGGGCACACACCCTCCTTACAGCGCTCGCATTCTTCGCAGAACGGTGCGTCTCCTTTAAGGCTCATGATTTGCGCGGCAGTCAGAATCGCTGCCGGTGCCGCCACCAGTTTTTCCGGCAAACCCGGCACTGTCGGCGCCGCGCTCATCGCCGCCATCGGCGCGCCACCCACCACAATTGGCACGCTGCTGAAGATCCCGCCGGGGCCGATGTTGATCCACTGCCCGCCCGCCTGAATCGTCGCGCTCGCCCCACCGTCGATTACCACCTGCTGGCCGGCGCTGACGTGAAATTGAGCACTCGCGTTGATCGCCTGATTGCTCACGCGGATGTGCCGGTCGCCGGTCACCGTCAGATGGTCGTCCTGCTTCACTTCGGTCTGACGCTGACCGTGGGTGATGCGCTGCTCATCGGCTTTATGTTCATGTTTGGCGAGACCGGTGACGACGACACTGCGCTGGTTATCCACCTGCACCTGCTGATCGTTCAGCACATGCTGGGTCCAGTTTCGCTGGGCGCGCAGGTAGATTTCCTCGGCGCCTTTGCGATCCTCGATGCGCAATTCGTTGTAGCCCCCGCCGCCGGGACTGCTCTGGCTGCGGAAAATGCTGCGGGTCTTGTCGGCCGGCAGATCGAGCGGGACCGGCGTGGCGGCGTTCGGCAGGCAACCCATGACCAGCGGTTTGTCGGCATCGGAATCGATGAACCCCACAAGCACTTCCATGCCGACCCGTGGAATCAGCACGCTGCCATAACGGTCGTGGGCCCAGCCACTGGCGACCCGCAGCCAGCAGCTGGAATGCTCGTTGAGTTCGCCGTCGCGATCCCAGGCCAGTTGCACCTTGACCCGGCCGTACTCGTCGCAATGGATTTCACTGTCTTTCGGGCCGGTGACCACGGCGGGTTGATAACCGAGCATCCGAGGTTTTTCCGGGCCCATCGGCGGGCGGAAGAACACGTCCCACGGCGTGGCGAGAAAGGTATTACGGTAACCCTGGAATTCATCGCCATCGCTGGTGACCGATTCCTCCAGCACTTGCGGCTGTCGGCCATGGTGCTCGATAGCGGTCAGCAGCCAGAGGTCATTCAAATCCTGGCGCGGATGCTCGCTCAGTTGCAGGAAATGTCCGCTGACCAAGGCAGATTGATCGCTGCGCCCCTCGGCCTGACGGTAATCGGCGACATGTCGCTCAAGGGTGCGCCGGGCCAGTTGCTTGCCGGTTTCGCGCTCGGTGAACTGGCCGGGAAAGTGGTAATCCTCCAGCACCGGGCGCTGTTCGCTTTCCACCCGACTCTGCAACGGCAGGCGCGGTTTGGTGAAGTCGTAATCACGGCGGGTGACCACGCTGGTGCGGGTTTCCACACGGACGGTGAAGCGCTTGATCGCCGGTGCCGCCGCAGCCATGCCGCTGCCCGGCAAATAAAGCGTCGGCTCGGCCAGACGCGGGAACACCGTTTGATCGTCGCCGAACACCAACAGATGCCCGTCCGGGCTGTGCTGAAAGTGGAAATGAATACCGACCTCGGCACATAAGCGCTGAATGAACGCCAGATCACTCTCGGCGTACTGCACGCAGTACTCACGCGGCGGGTAATCGCTGCCCAGGCGAAATTCGAAGGCATCGCGCAGGATCGCGTGATCCTTGAGGATCTGCGTAACGATCTGCGGCACACTTTGGTGCTGGAAGATTCGCTGATTGATCCGGTGATCCAGATAGGCCAGACGCGGAACAAGACTGACGTGATAGCGGGTCAGACGCTTGCCGGAATCGCCCTGCCCGACCCGATAGATCTGACCGTGGACACCGGAACCGTCTTCATCAAAACTCAGAAACGCCTGACAGTGCAGCAGGCTTTCCAGATCCAGATCCGGCCGTTCACTGACCAGCTCCAGGTCGAAGCGGAAGGGTTGGCTGATGGCTTCCTTGCCCGTGAACTCAAGGACTTTGAGGTCAAACTGGGCGCCTTCGACGGTCAACGTGAAACGCGGTTGATTGGCAGGCGCGAACATCCGATGTCTCTCTGCAGATTGAGGGCGGGCGATTCTGCATGAGGGGCAAGGGGTGCAGGTCGGGTGACTGAAAAATCAGATTTTCCCTACTTGAAACTTCGATCTTCCCTTCAAAAATAAGCGCATTCGACTACAGACTTATCTCTCAGAAACATCACCAAATCCTGTGGGAGCGAGCTTGCTCGCGAATGCAGTGTGTCAGAAAAACAAATGTGAACTGACAGGACGCTTTCGCGAGCAAGCTCGCTCCCACAGGGCTTTTGGACACTTTCAAAGAACTTGCAGCAATAAAAAACGGCCCGCTTCTTGTAGGAAACGGGCCGTTTTCTTGTGAGCCTCAGCTCATTTCCATCACTTGTTCAGATGGAAATCTTTCTCTGCCGCTTCAAAGCGCTGAACCATGCCGGCGCTCGGCTGACCCATCAGGCTGACGAAGTAGATCGCCAGGCTGGCGAAGATGAAGCCCGGGATGATTTCGTACAGACCCAACAGTTCGAAATGCTTCCACACGATTACGGTGATCGCGCCGACCAGGATGCCGGCCAGTGCGCCGTTTCGGGTCATCTTTTTCCAGATCACCGAGATCAGCACCACCGGGCCGAAGGCTGCACCGAAACCGGCCCAGGCGTAGGACACCAGACCCAGCACACGGTTTTCCGGATTGGCGGCCAGAGCGATGGCGACCAGGGCGACCAGCAGCACCATCGCACGACCGACCCACACCAGTTCAACCTGGGAAGCGCTCTTGCGCAGGAAAGCTTTGTAGAAGTCTTCGGTCAAGGCGCTGGAGCACACCAGCAACTGGCAGCTCAGGGTGCTCATCACTGCCGCGAGAATCGCCGACAACAGCACGCCCGCAATCCACGGGTTGAACAGGATTTTCGCCAGTTCGATGAATACGCGCTCGTGGTTTTCGGTCACTGGACCCGCCACTTCCGGGTGCGCCGAGAAGTAAGCGATACCGAAGAAGCCCACGGCCACGGTGCCGCCCAGGCACAGGATCATCCAGGTCATGGAGATGCGACGGGCGTTGGCGATGGATTTCACCGAGTCAGCGGCCATGAAGCGCGCCAGGATGTGCGGCTGGCCGAAGTAGCCCAGACCCCAACCCATCAGCGAGATGATGCCGATGAAAGTGGTGCCCTTGAGCATGTCGAAGTTGCTCGGGTCCTGCGCTTCGATGGCCAGGAACGTGGTATCCACGCCACCGGTAGCCAGCAGCACGATGATCGGGGTCAGCAGCAGCGCGAAGATCATCAGGGTGGCTTGCACGGTGTCGGTCCAGCTGACCGCGAGGAAACCGCCGACGAAGGTGTAGGCAATTGTCGCCGCAGCACCGGCCCACAGCGCCGTCTCGTAGGACATGCCGAAGGTGCTTTCGAACAGGCGGGCGCCGGCCACGATGCCGGAAGCGCAGTAGATGGTGAAGAACACCAGAATCACGACTGCGGAAATGATCCGCAGCAGACCGCTCTTGTCTTCGAAACGGCTGGAGAAATAGTCCGGCAGGGTCAGCGCATCGCCGTTGTGTTCGGTTTGAACACGCAGACGACCGGCGACGAACAGCCAGTTCAGGTAGGCACCGACGATCAGGCCGATGGCGATCCAGCTTTCGGACAGGCCGGACATGTAGATGGCGCCCGGCAGGCCCATCAGCAACCAGCCGCTCATGTCGGAAGCGCCGGCGGACAATGCCGTCACCACGCTGCCCAGGCTGCGGCCGCCCAGAATGTAATCGGAAAGGTTGTTGGTGGAGCGATAGGCCATGAAGCCGATCAGCACCATTGCTGCGATGTAGATCACGAACGTGATCAGGGTTGGATTGCTTGCGCTCATTACGTACGTGCCCTGGCTTTGTTTTTATGTAGCGGCGGCGGTTGCACCGTTTGCAGACTGACGTCTGACAGACGATTCGCACGGCCACGCATTTATGACCAATGTTTCCCCAGGAAAGCCATTGGCCGGTGCGTAGGGTTTCCCCGGTTGCACCTTGGGCGCGAATCCTATGCAACAAAGCAAAACAGGTGCAACCAGTTTCTGGAGAATAAGTTGCACCCAGTCGGATTTATCCTGCGAAAGTCGCTTTTTGCTCCCTTTTAACGCAGTCACAGCGCTTTTCTAGAAGCAAAAGCACCAAGCAGGAGCAGCACTTTCGTACCAGAAATTATTTCCTGACGAGTTGCAGAATATTCCGACAAAAAAGGGTTGCACCCGGTTGCACCTCTTTCGGCTCGCGGCTAATCTTGCCGCCAGCTGTTGTCGCGCAACTGCGGCACCTATGAGGATAAAAATATGGCTACCACCACCCTTGGGGTCAAACTTGACGACCCGACCCGCGAGCGCCTGAAGGCTGCCGCAACCTCGATTGATCGCACACCGCACTGGCTGATCAAGCAGGCAATTTTCAATTACCTGGAAAAACTCGAGGGTGGTGCAACCCTGACCGAGCTGAACGGTTTGACCGCCAAGGACGCCGACGACGCGGGCGAAGTCCACACCGATCACGCTCACCAATGCTTCCTCGAATTCGCCGAAAGCATCCTGCCGCAATCAGTGCTGCGCGCCTCGATCACCGCCGCTTACCGTCGCCCCGAGCCGGAAGTGGTGCCGATGCTGATCGAGCAGGCTCGCCTGCCAGCGCCGATGGCCGAAGCCACCAACAAACTCGCTGCAACCATTGCGGAAAAACTGCGTAACCAGAAGAGTGCCGGTGGTCGTGCAGGCATTGTTCAGGGCCTGCTGCAGGAATTTTCCCTGTCGTCCCAGGAAGGCGTGGCGCTGATGTGCCTGGCCGAAGCGCTGCTGCGCATCCCGGACAAAGGCACTCGCGATGCGCTGATCCGCGACAAGATCAGCACCGGCAACTGGCAGCCGCACCTGGGCAACAGCCCGTCGCTGTTCGTCAACGCTGCGACCTGGGGCCTGCTGCTGACCGGCAAACTGGTCTCGACTCACAACGAAGCCGGCCTGACTTCGTCCCTGAGCCGCATCATCGGCAAGAGCGGCGAGCCGATGATCCGCAAGGGCGTCGACATGGCCATGCGTCTGATGGGCGAGCAGTTCGTCACCGGCGAAACCATCGCCGAGGCCCTGGCCAACGCGAGCAAGTTCGAAGCCAAGGGTTTCCGTTATTCCTACGACATGCTGGGTGAAGCGGCGCTGACCGAACACGACGCCCAGAAGTACCTGGCCTCGTACGAACAAGCCATTCACTCGATCGGCAAAGCGTCCCACGGCCGTGGGATTTATGAAGGTCCGGGCATCTCGATCAAACTGTCGGCCCTGCACCCGCGTTACAGCCGCGCCCAGTACGAGCGCGTGATGGACGAGCTGTACCCGCGCCTGCTGTCGCTGACGCTGTTGGCCAAGCAATACGACATCGGCCTGAACATCGACGCCGAAGAAGCAGACCGCCTGGAGCTGTCGCTGGATCTGCTCGAGCGTCTGTGCTTCGAGCCGCAACTGACCGGCTGGAACGGCATCGGTTTCGTGATCCAGGCTTACCAGAAGCGCTGCCCGTACGTGATCGACTACGTGATCGACTTGGCTCGCCGCAGCCGTCATCGCCTGATGATCCGCCTGGTGAAAGGCGCGTACTGGGACAGCGAAATCAAGCGCGCCCAGGTCGAAGGCCTGGAAGGCTATCCGGTCTACACCCGCAAGGTGTACACCGACGTTTCCTACATCGCCTGCGCGCGCAAATTGCTGTCGGTGCCGGAAGTCATCTACCCGCAGTTCGCTACGCACAACGCCCACACCCTGTCGGCGATTTATCACATTGCCGGTCAGAACTATTACCCGGGCCAGTACGAATTCCAGTGCCTGCACGGCATGGGCGAACCGTTGTACGAGCAGGTTGTAGGCAAGGTTTCCGAAGGCAAGCTGAACCGTCCGTGCCGTGTGTACGCTCCGGTCGGCACCCACGAAACCCTGCTGGCGTACCTCGTACGTCGTCTGCTGGAAAACGGTGCCAACACTTCGTTCGTCAACCGCATCGCCGACCAGTCGATTTCGATCCAGGAACTGGTGGCCGATCCGGTTGCGCAGATCGAGCAGATGGCAACCGTGGAAGGTGGTTTCGGCCTGCCGCATCCGCGCATTCCGCTGCCGCGTGACCTGTATGGTTCCGAGCGCGCCAATTCCAGCGGCATCGACATGGCCAACGAACATCGTCTGGCATCGCTGTCCTGCGCCCTGCTGGCGACCGCGCACAACGACTGGAAAGCCGCGCCGATGCTCGGTTGCGCCTCCAGCAACGAAGCGCCGGTTCCCGTCCTGAACCCGTCCGATCTGCGTGACGTGGTCGGCCACGTACAGGAAGCCACCGTCGAAGACGTCGACAACGCCATTCAATGCGCCCTGAACGCCGCACCGATCTGGCAGGCCACCCCGCCAGCCGAACGCGCCGCGATTCTGGAACGTGCCGCTGACCTGATGGAAGGCGAGATCCAGCCGCTGATGGGCCTGCTGGCCCGCGAAGCCGGCAAGACCTTCGCCAACGCCATCGCCGAAGTCCGCGAAGCGGTCGATTTCCTGCGTTATTACGCGGTACAGGCACGCAACGATTTCAGCAACGATGCCCACCGCCCACTGGGCCCGGTGGTCTGCATCAGCCCGTGGAACTTCCCGCTGGCGATCTTCAGTGGCCAGGTTGCTGCCGCACTGGCCGCCGGTAACCCGGTTCTGGCCAAACCGGCCGAACAGACTCCACTGGTCGCCGCACAAGCCGTGCGCCTGCTGCTCGAAGCCGGAATTCCGGAAGGCGTGCTGCAACTGCTGCCGGGTCGCGGTGAAACCGTCGGCGCCGGCCTGGTGGGTGACGAGCGCGTCAAGGGCGTGATGTTCACCGGTTCCACCGAAGTTGCGCGCCTGCTGCAACGCAACATTGCCGGCCGCCTCGACAACCAGGGCCGTCCGATCCCGCTGATCGCCGAAACCGGTGGCCAGAACGCGATGATCGTCGACTCTTCGGCACTGACCGAACAGGTGGTGATCGACGTGGTGTCGTCGGCCTTCGACAGCGCCGGTCAGCGTTGCTCGGCCCTGCGTGTCCTGTGCTTGCAGGAAGATTCCGCTGATCGCGTCATCGAAATGCTCAAAGGTGCGATGGCTGAAAGCCGTCTCGGCAACCCGGAGCGTCTGTCCGTGGACATCGGCCCGGTGATCGACGCCGAAGCCAAGGCTGGCATCGAGAAGCACATCCAGAGCATGCGCGACAAAGGTCGCAACGTGTACCAGGTGGCCATCGCCGATGCCGAGGAAGTCAAACGCGGCACCTTCGTCATGCCGACCCTGATCGAACTGGAAAGCTTCGACGAGCTGCAACGCGAGATCTTCGGCCCGGTGCTGCACGTGGTGCGCTACAAGCGTAAAGAGATCGATCAGTTGATCGCCCAGATCAACGCCTCCGGTTACGGCCTGACCCTCGGCGTGCACACCCGCATCGACGAGACCATCGCCAAGGTGATCGACAACGTCAACGCCGGTAACGTCTACGTCAACCGCAACATTGTGGGGGCCGTGGTCGGCGTCCAGCCGTTCGGTGGCGAAGGCCTGTCGGGTACCGGTCCGAAGGCCGGTGGTCCGCTGTATCTGTACCGTCTGCTGTCGACGCGTCCTACCGACGCGATCGAACAATCCTTCGCTCGCGGTGATGCTGCCGTAGCACCGGACGTTCGTCTGCGCGACGCCATGAGCAAACCGCTGACCGCCCTGAAAGCCTGGGCCGACAGCAACAAATTCGCCGACCTGAGCACCCTGTGCGTGCAGTACGCAGCGCAGTCGCAAAGCGGTATCACCCGCGTGCTGGCCGGCCCGACCGGCGAAAAGAACAGCTACGCGATCCTGCCGCGCGAGCACGTGCTGTGCCTGGCGGACATCGAAGGTGATCTGCTGACCCAACTCGCGGCGGTACTGGCGGTGGGTGGTTCGGCGGTCTGGCCGGAATCCGACACCAGCAAGGCATTGTTCGCACGCCTGCCGAAGGAAATTCAGGCGCGGATCAAACTGGTTTCCGACTGGAACAAGGATGACGTTGTGTTCGATGCAGTTCTGCATCACGGCCATTCCGACCAGTTGCGTGCGGTCTGCCAGCAGATCGCCAAACGTGCCGGCGCCATCGTTGGGGTTCAGGGCCTGTCCCAGGGCGAGACCAACATTGCGCTGGAGCGTCTGGTGATTGAGCGTGCGTTGAGCGTCAACACTGCGGCAGCGGGCGGTAACGCCAGCCTGATGACTATCGGCTAACCCCGATCAGCCGGACGCCTACTCAGGTGTCCGGCCCAGTAATAAACCCTGTGGGAGCGAGCTTGCTCGCGAAGGCGGTCTGCCAGTCAACGCAAATGTTGAATGTGCAGACCTCATCGCGAGCAAGCTCGCTCCCACATTTGCTTTGTGGTGTTTGTTAAGCCGCTGCTCGGCTCCAATATCACCATTATCAATCTTCCTGTTCAGCCTTTATTCGCACGCCTAGACTCGGCCCATTCCAAAAAAAGGTAGGCCGCCATGTCCGAGACGCTGCTCAGTTCCCGCAATCTGGCTTTCGAGCTGTACGAAGTCCTCGATGCCGAGGGCCTGACCCGGCGCGAGCGGTTTGCCGAGCACAACCGCGAAACCTTCGATGCCGCCATCGGCACGGCGCGCAACATCGCCGAGAAGTACTTCGCACCGCACAACCGCAAGGGCGATGAGAACGAGCCGCGCTACGAGAACGGTCAGGCGATTCTGATTCCTGAGGTCAAACCGGCGGTGGATGCCTTCCTCGAAGCCGGATTCCTCAACGCTGCGCGCAGTTTCGACGCCGGCGGCATGCAACTGCCTACATTGTTGTCCCAGGCCTGCTTCGCCCACTTTCAGTCGGCCAACGCGGCGTCGACCTCGTATCCGTTCCTGACTATGGGCGCCGCCAACCTGATCGAAAGTTTCGGCACCGAAGAGCAGAAGCAGCGCTTCCTGCAACCGATGATCGATGGCCGCTTCTTCGGCACCATGGCCCTGACCGAGCCCCATGCCGGTTCGTCGCTGTCGGATATTCGTACCCGTGCCGAGCCGGCGTCCGACGGCACTTATCGACTCAAGGGCAACAAGATCTTCATTTCCGGCGGCGATCACCCACTCTCGGAAAATATCGTGCACATGGTGCTGGCCAAGCTGCCGGATGCGCCGGCCGGGGTGAAGGGGATTTCGCTGTTTATCGTGCCCAAATTCCTGGTCAACGATGACGGCAGCCTCGGCAAGCGTAACGACGTGCTGCTGGCCGGGCTGTTTCACAAGATGGGTTGGCGCGGAACGACCTCGACTGCGCTGAACTTCGGCGATAACGGCGAATGCGTCGGCTATCTGGTGGGCAAGCCGCATCACGGTTTGAGCTACATGTTCCAGATGATGAACGAGGCGCGAATCGGCGTCGGCATGGGCGCGGTGATGCTCGGCTATGCCGGTTATCTGTACTCGCTGGAATACGCCCGCGAACGGCCGCAGGGTCGGGTGCCGGACAGCAAGGACCCGACGACGGCGCCGGTGGCGATCATCCAGCACGCCGATGTCAGACGCATGCTGCTGACGCAGAAATCCTACGTCGAAGGTGCGTTCGATCTCGGCCTGTATGCGGCGCGACTGTTCGATGACACCACCACGCTGGAAACCGAAGCCGAGCGCAAACAGGCTCACGAGCTATTGGATTTACTGACACCGATCGTCAAATCCTGGCCGTCGGAGTTCTGCCTGAAAGCCAACGAACTGGCGATCCAGATTCTCGGCGGCCACGGCTACACCCGCGAATACCCGGTGGAGCAGTACTACCGCGACAACCGCCTGAATCCGATCCACGAAGGCACCCACGGCATTCAGTCGCTGGACTTGCTCGGGCGCAAACTGGCGCAGAACGGTGGTGCAGGGCTCAAGCAACTGATCCGCCTGATCGCCGACACCGCCGAGCGCGCGGTGGCGTTCGAATCGTTGACCGCACTGCGTGAGCCGCTGGAGAAACTGGTGGCGCGTCTGCAAAGCGTGACGATCGGTTTGCTGACCGACCTGGCTCAGGGCAAGGTCAACAGCAGCCTGGCGAACTCGGCGTTGTACCTGAAGGTGTTCGGGCATGCGGTGATTGGCTGGCGCTGGCTGGAGCAGGCGATTCGCGCCGAGGAAGGGCTGGCCAAGGGGAATGCGGCGGACGCCGACTTCTATAAGGGCAAGTTGCAGGCGGCGCGGTATTTCCTGACGTGGGAAGTGCCGGGGTGCCAGCATGAGCTGGCGTTGCTGGAGGCGCGGGATGATACGTGTCTGGCAATGCAGGATGCGTGGTTCTAACCCCTAACCATGATCGTTCCCACGCTCTGCGTGGGAATGCCTACTGTGACGCTCTGCGTCACGATCTTGAGGGGACGCGGAGCGTGGGAACGATCAGCGCCTCGACAGGGAACGATCAGTCAGCTCAGTTTGAACCCACCCATCTGCCGCGCCAGATCATCCGCGAGCCGCTGCAGCATCTGACAATCCTCACGACAAGCCCGAACCTCCCCCGCTGTGGCCCGGGCCAGATCGGAAATCCCCTGCACGTTACGGTTGATCTCCTCGGTCACCGCCGACTGCTCCTCAGTCGCCGTCGCCACCTGATGGTTCATGTCACTGATGCGCTCGACCTGCCCGGTAATCGCAGTCAAAGAAGCCCCGGTACGCTGGCTCGATTCAACCCCAGTCCCCGTCGCAGCCTGCCCGGTACGCATGGATGACACAGCATTCTCCGCCCCCTGTTTGAGGCTGCCGATCATCTGCTGAATCTCGTCGGTAGACGCCTGAGTGCGGCGCGCCAGCGTCCGCACTTCATCAGCCACCACCGCAAAACCACGCCCCATATCGCCGGCCCGCGCCGCCTCGATCGCCGCGTTCAGCGCCAGCAGATTGGTCTGCTCGGACACCCCGCGAATCACCGCCAGCACCTGATCAATCGACGCCACCTGGTGCGCCAGCTCACCCACCGCGCCGGCAGCAACGCCGATTTCATCGGACATGCTTTCTATATGGCGAATCGACCCGCCAACCACTTCCCGCGCCTGCATCGCTTCATCACGGGCGGTTTGCGAGGCGAGCGCCGCGTTACCGGCGTTCTGGGCGATCTCCTGCACGGTCAGGCCCATTTCGTGGACGGCGGTGGCGACCATATCGGTCATTTCCTGCTGGCGACCTGAGCGTTCGGCGGTGTTATCCACAACCCTGGCCACCTGGCCGACGGCAACGCGCAGACGTTCGCTGGTGGTCAGCACTTCGCCGATCATCCCGCGCTGGCTGTCGAGGAAACGGTTAAAGCCCCGAGCGAGGTCGCCCAGTTCATCGGCGCGGCTGGAATCTAACCGGTGAGTCAAATCTCCACCACCGCTACCGATTGCTACCAGTGCCGCTGTTACCTGACGAATCGGTCGCACCAATCCCTGGGCCAGCCAGATCACCAGCGCCAGACAAACAACCGCCACGGCCAGACCGATACCGCTGCTCATCCACATCGCCCGGCGCGCTTCGGCGTAGATCTGCGACTGTGGCACTTCGGCCACCAGGGTCCAGCCGAGGTCGCGCAAAGGCAGACTGAAGGCGAGGAAGTCTTCGCCATCGCGCTGGAAGCTGCTGTTGGTCGCTACTTTGTGGCCCATGACCGCTTGCGCCGCATTGGCGCCGATCTGCTCCGTGAGGGTGCGTTTGCCGCTGAACTGTGCCTCGGGATGAACCTGAATCAAGCCGTCGGAACGCACGAGATAGACCTTGCCGCGTTCGCCGAAACTGAAGTTGTGGATCAGCTCGGACAGCTCTTTCATGCTCAGCCCAAGGCCCGCAACGCCGACCACTTTGCCGGCCTGCTGCACTTTCAAATCGATAAACAGCGCCAGCTCTCCGGTGGCCCCGTCGTTGTCGATGTTCAGGGTTCGCTGCTGATTGCTGTCGAGAAACGAGTAGAACCACGCATCGGCCGGTTTGTCGCGACTGAGGGTGCGATCCAGACCTTTTTCGGTGATGTAGTGATTGGATTCGGTGCCGATGATCAGCGCTGTGAAAGCCTTGTGTTCCGCGCGGATACCTTCCAGATACTGCGCGAAGCCGGCCGTTTTGCCGGAGTCTTCACCATTGGCCAGCCAGTCGCGGACCATGGTGTTGCTGGCGATGTCTTTGGCGGCGGTGAGGGGTTGAACGAGGATACGTTCGATGTCGTTGCGCGTCGCTTCGATGCTCGACGGCAACGCCTGTTCGACCAGATAGCTCTGGGCGAGGCGGTTGACCACCAAGGTATAAATGCCAACCACGATCAAGATGCTGACCAGCAGAGCGGTGCCCATGCCGAGGATCAGCTGCCATTGAATACTGCGACGCCAGAACTGCATGGAGCACCCCCAAAGAATAAGAGGCTGAAACACTGCAACAGCCGTGCCGATTGTATACAGCGCAATCGACAATCTTATTCTTTGGTTGTGCGCAACCCCATCAACCCTGATTGATGGTCTTGGCGATGGTCTCGACCGTGGCGCTGACTTGCTCTTGGTAACGCTCGAGTTCTTCCTGATGCTGCTTCTTCATTTCAATCTGCTGTGAGCACAGATTCATCGCCGCCAGCACCAGCAGGCGGTCGCCGATCAGGGTCGGGTATTTACGCTTGGTGTCGGCCAATGCGGCCTTGAGCATCAATGCAGCGTCCAGCAGGGTCTGTTCTTCCCCGGCCGGTGCCTTGATCGAATAGTCCTCCCCCATGATGGAGATGACTTTTACCCCTGCTGTGCCGTGGTTCATGCGCTGACAGGACCGGCGTTGACGCGATCAACCAGGGCCTGGATGCGCGCGGCGGTGGCGCCGTGCTTTTCTTCCTGTTCCATCAGGCTCAGTTGCAGGCTTTCGTTTTCATCCTTGGCCCGGGCCAGTTCCGTGGACAGGGTCTGGTTGGTTTCCGACAGGGTCTGGTTCTGTTGCACCAGGTCGCTGACGAGCTGTTCCAATTGGCTGAGGGATGCTTCCAACATTTTGATCTTCCAAGCGTTTTTCAAAGGGCGCGTACGATAAAGAAAAGTCATCGTGGATGCCAGGATTAAACCGGCGCAAGGCCTTGATTTTCCTGGCGGCCCGACCGTTCTTGCGAGTCTTAGAGACTGTGATCTGCCGATCTGGTTCCTGCACTTCGTCGCTTGCGTGCAGATGCGACAAATACGCACATGGACTAAAGAGTTCATTCGCCTGACCGATAAGTCACCCAACAGCAGTCTCAGCCCGCATGGATGCGGCCCTTCCTCGGTATCCTCCATGTCCCTTCGCAATATGAATATCGCCCCTCGGGCATTCACCGGCTTCGCCCTTATCGGTGGCCTGATGCTGATCCTCGGCGTGTTCGCCCTGAACCAGATGAGCAAAATCCGCGCAGCAGGTGAGGATATCGCCAGTGCCAGCGTGCCATCGATCAAGTCGCTGGATGAGTTCACCCAACTGACGCTGCGTCTGCGCGTGCTGTCGTATCGTTTGCTGCTCAACCGCGAGCCGGACGTCCAGCAAAAGACCCTCGAACTGTTCGACATGCGCAACAAGCAGATCGCCGATGCACAACGGGTCTATGAACCGCTCATCGATGGCCCTCAGGAGCGCGCCGCGTACGAACAATATGTGCAGTTGCTGGCTCAGTACCGGCAACTCGAAGACAGGATGAAAACCCTGTCGCGCAATAACCAGGTCGAAGAGTTGCGGCAGATGCTCAACACCGATTTGCTCGCCAACTCCGAAGCGGTGAATACCGCCCTCGCGCGCCTGCTGGAGATCAACACCCAACAGATCGCCGAGACCGATCAAGGCGCCGCCAACCAGTATTCGATGTCGTTCACCCTGGTGGTGACGCTGCTGATCATCGCCACCGGCCTGACCTTCCTGTTCGCCTGGTTGCTGACCGTCAGCATCACCAAGCCAATCGCCAAGGCACTGGATGCGGCGGAAACCATCGCCGAAGGCAACCTGACCCAGCCGATCCACGTGGATGGCACCGACGAAGCCGGGCGCTTGCTGGCGGCCATGGCCAAGATGCAATCGAAACTGCGCGACACCCTGCAGCGGATTTCCGGCTCGGCCACCCAACTGGCCTCTGCCGCCGAAGAGCTGAACAGCGTCACCGACGAAAGCGCTCGCGGCTTGACCCAGCAGAACAACGAAATCGAGCAGGCCGCCACGGCGGTCAACGAGATGACCAGCGCCGTGGAAGAAGTCGCGCGCAACGCGGTCAGCACGTCCGAAGCCTCGAAGAACGCCACCAACTCCGCTGGCGACGGTCGCGATCTGGTGCAGGAAACCGTCAGCGCCATCGAACGCATGAGCGCCGACGTGCAGAGCACTGCGACCCTGATCGGCGATCTGGCCAACGAATCCCGCGACATCGGCAAGGTGCTGGACGTGATTCGTGGTCTGGCCGACCAGACCAACCTGCTGGCACTGAACGCTGCGATTGAAGCGGCCCGTGCCGGTGAGGCCGGTCGTGGTTTTGCCGTGGTGGCCGATGAGGTTCGTGCCTTGGCGCACCGCACCCAGCAGTCGACCAGCGAAATCGAGCGCATGATCGGCAGCATCCAGAGCGGCACCGAACACGCCGTGGACTCGATGCGCAACAGCACCGAACGCGCCGAGTCGACCCTGAACATTGCCCGTGGCGCCGGTCTGTCGCTGGATACCATCAACAACGCCATCGTCGAAATCAACGAGCGCAATCTGGTGATCGCCAGCGCCGCTGAAGAACAGGCACAGGTTGCACGTGAAGTGGATCGCAACCTGGTGAACATCCGCGATCTGTCGGTGCAGTCGGCGACCGGCGCGAATCAGACCAGTGCGGCGAGCAACGAGCTGTCGCGCCTGGCGCTGGATCTGAACAATATGGTTGGGCGGTTTAGCCTCTGAGACAGAAGCCCCCCTTTTGATCATTCCCACGTCGAGAGGTTGATCGTTCCCACGCTCTGCGTGGGAATGAAGCCCGGGACGCTCCGCGTCCCAAAAGCGGACGCAGAGCGTCCATTGAGGCATTCCCACGCGGACGGTTCGACGCCTCGACGTGGGAACGATCGCCTCCTCTGGTACAAAACCTTTTTGACAGCATCACATTTCAACAGGTTAGAATCGCTGGCACGCAGACTGCATGGTCAGTTTGCGCCCGTCTTTCCGCTTCTGGAGTACTGCCTTTGAATGCGACGACCATCAACAGCCTGTTCTTGATCGGCGCGTTGCTGGTAGGCGCAAGCATTCTTGTCAGCTCCCTTTCTTCCCGTCTCGGCATCCCGATTCTGGTGATCATCCTTGCAGTTGGCATGACTGCCGGGGTGGATGGCGGCGGCATCATTTTCGATAACTACCCGACGGCCTATCTGGTCGGCAACCTCGCACTGGCAGTGATCCTGCTCGACGGCGGCTTGCGCACCCGGGTGTCGAGTTTCCGCGTGGCCCTGTGGCCGGCCTTGTCGCTGGCGACGGTCGGCGTCCTTATTACCACCGGCCTCACCGGCATGGCCGCCGCCTGGCTGTTTGATCTCAATCTGATCCAAGGCCTGCTGATCGGCGCCATCGTCGGTTCCACAGACGCCGCTGCGGTGTTCTCGCTGCTCGGCGGCAAGGGCCTGAACGAGCGGGTGACCGCCAGCCTGGAAATCGAGTCCGGCAGCAACGACCCGATGGCAGTGTTCCTCACCGTGACCCTGATCGACATGCTCGCCAGCGGCCAGACCGGCCTGCACTGGAGCCTGCTGACCCATCTGATCCGCGAGTTCGGCATCGGTGGCGTGATCGGCCTCGGCGGTGGCTGGCTGATGCTGCAACTGGTCAACCGGATCAACCTCGCCACCGGTCTCTATCCGATTCTGGTGATCGCCGGCGGCCTGGTGGTGTTCGCCCTGACCAACGCCCTGCACGGCAGCGGCTTCCTCGCCGTGTACCTGTGCGGTCTGGTGATCGGCAATCGTCCAGTGCGCAGCCGCCACGGCATCCTGCACATGCTCGATGGCATGGCGTGGCTGGCGCAGATCGGCATGTTCCTGGTGCTGGGCCTGCTGGTCACCCCGCATGACTTGCTGCCGATCGCCGTGCCGGCGCTGGGTCTGGCGCTGTGGATGATTCTGTTCGCACGGCCGCTGTCGGTGCTGGTCGGGCTGCTGCCGTTCAAGGCCTTTCATGGCCGCGAAAAGGCGTTCATTTCCTGGGTCGGCCTGCGTGGCGCAGTACCGATCATTCTGGCGGTGTTCCCGCTGATGGCCGGGCTGCCGAATGCACAGCTGTACTTCAACCTCGCCTTCTTCATCGTGCTGGTGTCGCTGCTGGTGCAGGGCACGAGCCTGCCGTGGGTGGCCAAGCTGCTGAAGGTGACGGTGCCGCCGGAGCCGGCGCCGATCTCCCGCGCCGCCCTGGAAGTACACGTCACCAGCGAGTGGGAACTGTTCGTTTACAAACTCGGCGCGGAAAAATGGTGTATTGGTTCGCCCCTTCGCGAGCTGAAAATGCCCGAAGGCACACGTATCGCTGCCCTGTTTCGCGGTCAGCAACTGCTCCATCCGTCGGGTAGTACGGTGCTGGAAGTCGATGATTTGCTGTGTGTTATCGGCCATGAACACAACCTTCCGGCCCTCGGAAAACTGTTCAGCCAGGCGCCGCAACGCGGCCTCGATCTGCGCTTCTTCGGCGACTTCGTACTCGAAGGAGACGCCCAGCTCAAAGCGGTTGCCGCCCTGTATGGCCTTCCGGCAGAAGGCATCGATCCGGACATGACCCTGGGCCACTTCATTGCCCAGAAAGTCGGCGGTGCACCGATCGTTGGCGACCAGGTGGAATGGAACAACACCCACTGGACAGTTGCGGTCATGGACGGGAACAAGATCGGCAAAGTGGGCGTCAGATTCCCCGAAGGAAGTCGCCCGGGCCCCGGACTCTTCCTCTAAACTGCGTCCACCATCACTTGCTTGACCGGTCTCTATGCCTACCCTGCGCTCCTTTTTCGTCGCGGCCCTGCTGGGCCTGAGTCTTTCCGTCGGCCCGCTGCAAGCCGCCGAACCGCCGTCCAGCGAAGCCGTGCAGGCCAGCCTGGACAAGATCGCCGACAGCAAACTGCCCGACGCCGATAAAAAGACCCTGCAAACGGTCCTGCAAAACACGCTGAACCAGCTCAACAATCGGCGTGACTATGAACAGAAGCTGATCGACCTCAAGCAGCAACTGGCCACTGCACCGAAGCAGACCATCGAGAACGCGCGCGAACTGACCCGCCTCAAGGCCAGCGCCGTGGTGCCGGTGGCGCAACGCTTCCCCAAGGAAAACATCCAGCAGCTGGAGCAGATGCTCACCGAGCGCTCGACCCAGCAAAGCGACCTGCAAAAAGCCCTGGCCGAAGCCAACAGCCTGATCATCACCGCCCAGACCCGTCCCGAGCGCGCCCAGGCAGAAATCGCCAGCAGCCAGACACGCATCCAGCAGATCAACAACATCCTCAAGACCGGCAAAGACGCCGGCAAGACCGTGAGCGCGGAGCAACGCGACCAGCTCAACGCCGAGCTGGCCGCCCTGAACGCGCTGATCCCGCTGCGTCGTCAGGAACTGGCCGGCAACAACCAGTTGCAGGATCTGGGCAACAGCCAGCATGACCTGCTTTCGGAGAAGTCCGACCGTCTGGACCGCGAAATTCAGGAACTGCAAACCCTGATCAACCAGAAACGTCTGGCGCTGTCTCAGGAAACCGTGACCCAGCAATCGATCGAAGCGCAGAAGTCTGGCGGCAGCACTCTGCTCGCCACCGAAAGCGCGGCCAACCTCAAACTCTCCGATTACCTGCTCAAAAGCACTGACCGCCTCAACGAACTCACCCAGCAGAACCTGCAGACCAAACAGCAACTGGACAGTCTGACCCAGAGCGATTCGGCCCTCGACGAGCAGATCAACGTGCTCAAGGGCAGCCTGCTGCTGTCGAAAATTCTCTATAAGCAGAAACAGGCCTTACCGCGACTCAAGGTCGACCGTGACCTGGCGGATCAGATCGCCGACATTCGCCTGTACCAGTTCGAAGTCAGCCAGCAGCGTGAACTGCTGAGCAACCCGACAACCTACGTCGACAACCTGCTGTCGACCCAGCCACCGGAACAGGTCACGCCGCAGCTTCGCAAGAACCTGCTGGAACTGGCCAACACCCGCGCCGATTTGCTGGAGCGCCTGAACCGCGAGCTGAGCGCGATGCTCAACGAGTCGATCACCCTGCAACTGAACCAGAAACAACTGTTAAGCACCGCGCAAAGCCTGCGCGCAACGCTTGATGAACAGATGTTCTGGATTCCCAGCAACAAGCCGCTAGACACCGAATGGATGCGCGGCGTACCAGAGCGCCTCAAGCGTCAGATCGACACCCTGCCGCTGGCCTCAAGCTTGAGCGAACTGACCGACGGCTTGACGCAACGACCGCTGTTGTTCCTGCCGCTGGCGCTGCTGATCGGCGCGCTGCTGTGGCGCCGCAAACAGCTGTACTCACGCCTGAACAAGGTTCACCAGGACATCGGCCACTTCAAGCGTGACAGCCAATGGCACACGCCGCAGGCGATCCTGATCAATATTCTGCTGGCAATGCCGGTGGCGCTGGGCCTTGCGCTGTGCGGGCTGGCGTTGCAGATCGACGCCCGCGGGCAGAACGCCAACATGGGCGCGGCGCTGTTGCAAATGGCCCAGGCGTGGCTGGTGTTCTACACCGCCTACCGCATCCTTGCTCCAGGCGGCGTGGCCGAACTGCACTTCCGCTGGGAAAAGCCACAGGTCGAATTCCTGCAGGGCTGGGTGCGTCGCCTAGGACTGGTGGTCATGGCGCTGGTGGCGGTGGTGGCGGTTGCCGAACTACAACCGGCGGCGCTGGCCGACGACGTGATCGGCATGCCGGTGGTTTTGACCTGCTACGCACTGATGGCGTGGCTGCTCAGCCGCCTGCTGATCAGCAGCCCGACCCACGAAAACGCCTCGCTGTTCCGCAAGGCCGTGGGTGTGATGTTCACCCTGCTGCCCATCGCGCTGTTCGTCGCCGTGTGCTTCGGCTACTACTACACCGCGCTCAAGCTCAGTGACCGCTTGATCAACACCCTGTACCTGCTGATGTTCTGGCTGGTGATCGAAGCGACTTTCGTCCGAGGTCTGGCGGTCGCGGCACGCCGTCTGGCCTACCAGCGCGCCCTGGCCAAACGTCAGGCCGCGAAAGAAGCCGGCGACGGCGAAGCGGTCATCGAAGAGCCGACCCTGGACATCGAAAAGGTCAACGAACAGTCCCTGCGCCTGATCCGCCTCGCACTGCTCGGCGGTTTCATCGCCGCGCTGTACTGGGTCTGGGCCGACCTGATCACCGTGTTCTCGTACCTCGACAACATCACCCTCTACGAATACACCAGCGGCACCGGCGCCAACATGAGCATGGTGCCGATCAGCATCGGCGACATGCTCGGCGCGCTGATCATCATCGGCATCACCTTTGCGCTCGCCCGCAACTTGCCGGGTCTGCTTGAAGTGTTCGTGCTATCGAAACTCAATCTGGCCCAGGGCAGTGCCTACGCGACCACGACGCTGCTGTCGTACGTGATCGCCGGGGTCGGTTTCGTCTCGACCCTGTCGACCCTCGGCGTCAGCTGGGACAAGTTGCAATGGCTGGTGGCGGCGCTGTCGGTAGGCCTAGGTTTCGGCATGCAGGAGATCTTCGCGAACTTCATCTCCGGCATCATGATCCTGTTCGAACGCCCGGTGCGGATCGGTGACACCATCACCATCGGCAACCTCTCCGGTACGGTGAGCAAGATCCGCATCCGCGCCACGACCATCACCGACTTCGACCGCAAGGACATCATTGTCCCGAACAAAACGTTCATCACCGGGCAACTGATCAACTGGTCGCTGACCGACACCATCACCCGGGTGACCCTGAAACTCGGCGTGGACTACGGTTCCGATCTGGATCTGGTCAAGGAACTGCTGCTCAAGGCCGCCCGGGAAAACCCGCGCGTGCTCAAGGAACCCGAGCCGCACGTGTACTTCCTCAATTTCGGCGAAAGCACCCTCGATCACGAATTGCGCATGCATGTGCGTGATCTCGGCGACCGCAACCCGGTACTCGATGAGGTCAACCGCTTCATCAACCGCGAGTTCAAGAAGCAGCACATCAACATCTCGTTCCGCCAGATGGAGGTTTACCTGAAGAACCTGCATGGCCAGGAATACAAGATGGTGCCGATCGAGCCGGAAACCAAAACCATCGTGCCGGTCAGCGACGAGCAAAAACCACTGCAAGAGCCGCCGCCCGCCAAACTCGACTAACCGGACTAATCCCAGCAGAATGCTCGGACATTCTGCTGGAGCCGGCCCTTGAAAGCCCTCGACGAACTGACCTTCGACAACCGCTTCGCCCGTCTGGGCGACGCGTTCTCGGCCCATGTGCTGCCCGAACCGATCGACAATCCGCGCCTGGTGGTCGCCAGCCCGGCGGCCCTGGCGCTGCTGGATCTGGAACCGGCGGCGGCTGACACCCAGGAATTCGCTGAATTGTTCGGCGGCCACAAGTTGTGGGCCGATGCCGAGCCACGGGCGATGGTTTATTCCGGGCATCAATTCGGCGGGTATACGCCGCAACTGGGCGATGGTCGTGGGCTATTGCTGGGCGAGGTCTACAACGAAGCCGGCGAGCACTGGGACTTGCATTTGAAGGGCGCCGGGCAGACGCCGTTCTCGCGCATGGGCGATGGTCGCGCAGTGCTGCGCTCCTCGATTCGTGAATTTCTCGCCTCCGAAGCGCTGTATGCGCTGAATATCCCCTCGTCACGCGCCGCCTGCGTGATCGGCTCCGACACTCCGGTCTGGCGTGAGAAACAGGAGCGCGCCGCGATGGTGCTGCGTCTGGCGCCGAGCCACATCCGTTTTGGCCATTTCGAATATTTCTATTACACCAAGCGTCCCGAACAGCAGAAGCAGCTCGGCGAGCATGTCTTGGCGATGCACTACCCCGAATGCCTGGAACAGCCGGAACCCTATCTGGCGATGTTCCGCGAGATCGTCGAGCGCAACGCCGAACTGATCGCCAAATGGCAGGCCTACGGCTTCTGCCACGGCGTGATGAACACCGACAACATGTCGATCCTCGGCATCACCTTCGACTTCGGCCCGTTCGCCTTCCTCGACGATTTCGACGCGAACTTCATCTGCAACCACTCCGACGATCAGGGCCGCTACTCCTTCAGCAATCAGGTCCCCGTCGGCCAGTGGAACCTCAGCGCCTTGGCCCAGGCCCTGACGCCGTTCATCAGCGTCGAAGCCCTGCGCGAAACCCTCGGCCTGTACCTGCCGCTGTTCCAGGCGCACTACCTCGACCTGATGCGCCGCCGCTTCGGCTTCACCACCGCCGAGGACGACGACCAGCAACTGCTGGAGCAACTGCTGCAACTGATGCAGAACAGCGGCGTCGATTACACGCTGTTCTTCCGTCGTCTGGGCGAGGAATCAGCCGAACAGGCCGTCGCTCGCCTGCGCGATGACTTCGTCGATATCAAAGGTTTCGATGCCTGGGGCGAGCGCTACGTCGCCCGTGTCGCACGCGATGCCGCGACCGATCAGGAACAGCGCCGTGCGCGGATGCATGCGGTGAATCCGCTGTACATCCTGCGCAATTACCTGGCGCAGAAGGCGATTGATGCGGCCGAGCAGGGTGACTACTCCGAGGTACGGCGGCTGCATGCGGTGTTGAGCAATCCATTCGAGGAACAACCTGGAATGGAGAGTTACGCGGAACGGCCGCCGGAGTGGGGCAAGCATCTGGAGATCAGTTGTTCGTCGTAAGCGGGAACGACTGAACCTTGATAATCGATCCGTACGGCTCCAGATCAGTCGTACGATCCCGTTTTATTCACCGAGCTGATCATGACCGACCCACTCCTCATCCCCTGCCCCTCCTGCAACGGCCTCAACCGCATCCCCGCCGAGCGCCTCAATGACCACCCGAAGTGCGGCCGCTGCAAGTCCGAAGTGCTGTTGAACAAACCGTTTGAACTCAAGCAAGGCGATTACGCCAGTCAGATCAAGGGCGATCTGCCATTGCTGGTGGACGTGTGGGCGGACTGGTGCGGGCCGTGCAAGTCGTTTGCGCCGGTGTTCGAGCAGGCGGCTGCGCAGTTGGCGGGCAAGTGCCGGCTGGCCAAGCTGGACAGCGAGGCCAATCAGCAGTTGTCGGCGCAGTTGGGGATTCGTTCGATTCCGAGCCTGATTCTGTTCCGCAACGGCCGGGAAGTCGCCCGTCAGAGCGGGGCCTTCCCGTTGCCGCAGTTGATGGCCTGGCTGCGCAGCCAGGGCATCTGACAAGGCTTCAGGCGTCTTCGAGCAGGTTGTGCAGCTCGACGAACTGCTGCGTCAGCTTGTGCCGTGGGTCGAGGTGGATCAGCGGCATGCTGGCTTGATGGGATTCGCGCATGCGCACTGAACTGGCGAGATAGACAGGCAATACCGGCAGGCCCTCAGCGATCAGTTCGTCGAGGATCTGCTGCGGCAGACTGGCCCGGGCCTGGAACTGGTTGACCACAATGCCTTCGACTTCCAGGCCTTCGTTGTGGTCTTCCTTCAACTCGTCGATCTCGGCGATCAGACCGTACAGGGCCTGACGCGAGAAGCTGTCGCAGTCGAAGGGAATCAATACCCGATCGGCGGCAATCAGTGCCGAGACCGCATAGAAATTCAGCGCCGGCGGCGTGTCCAGATAGATCCGGTCGTAATCTTCCGACAACTCATCGAGCAGTTTCCGCAACTTGTTGATCTTGTGTTTGGCCTCGAGCTTGGGTTGCAAGTCGGCCAGTTCGGCGGTGGCGGTGATGATGTGCAGGTTGTCGAACGGCGTTTCGTAGATATCCGCCTGATTCTTTTTCGAGAACGGCCCGGAAGACAGGGTCTGCTTGAAGAAGTCGGCAATGCCCATCGGAATGTCATCACCCGTGAGCCCGGTCAGATACTGAGTGGAGTTGGCTTGGGCATCGAGGTCCACCAACAGCGTGCGATAACCCTCGCTGGCGCTCACCGCCGCCAGATTGCAGGCAATGCTGGATTTGCCCACGCCACCTTTCTGATTGAACACCACGCGCCGCATGACAAAACCTCCGTGTATCAAAGAATGACCGAGTGTAGTGGTGCCCGGTGCCGGTTCGCTACCTCGATGGACGCGGACTACAAAGTCAGGCGCCAATCTCCCAATGAATACGGCGCAAAGACACTCCTTGATTGCGGATTCGCCTGACAGACAGACACCCGACAATCTGGATAATGGCCAAGTGACAGCTCTTGCCGCGTACCATTCGGTTCATTTCGTCGTTCAAAACGTAACCAGCATTTGCTACACACTCGTCGCACCGGGATAATGCGCGCCACCCGGCGCCACGCGCCATGCCATTTCAGGCTAAATCAGCTCAGCGGCGACGTTGGCGAAACCGCGTCAAATCGGCCCGCAGGGGCGGGATAAATGTCCGTGATCAACTTCAACATCGCCCAATGGCGCGCCTGGGCTCCCGGGCTCGACAGTGTGGAAGCCTGGCAGACCTGGAGCCGACAGCCGGTCGTGCTCGAAGTCAGTGATGCCGCACCCGATGTGTCGTTTCTGCCGGCCATGCAGCGCCGTCGTCTCAGTCGTCTGGCGCGGATGGCGTTCAGTGTCGCCTGGCCGCTCGCCGACGGTCGGGAAAATCTGCCGTTGGTGTTTGTCTCCCGACACGGCGAAACCCCGCGCACCTTTGAAATTCTCAGCGATCTGGCTAACGAACAGCCGCTGTCGCCGACCCAGTTCAGCCTGTCGGTGCACAACGCGATCATCGGCCTGTGGTCGATCATGCGCGGCGAAACCAGCGAAATGACCGCCCTCGCCGCAGCTGGCGACGGCCTTGAACACGGCATGCTCGAAGCGGCGACTTTGCTGAACGAAGGGGCTCCGGCGGTACTGCTGGTGATCACCGAGGAACAACCGCCCGAAGCCTATTCGACGTGGATCGACGACGTACCGTTTCCCTATGCCGTCGGGCTGTTGCTCACCCCCGGTACCGACTGGCGGCTGACCCTGAACAGCGCCCCCGAAGCACGGTCAAAAACGCAGTGGCCCCACGCACTGAATCTGCTGCGAACCCTGCTCGGTCAGCAACCTCATTGCCAACATGCCTGGAAGAATCGTCTATGGACCTGGCAACGCAACCCGTGATCGGAAAAAACCGCGACGCCTATTACTGGCGTCTGCTGGCCACCGCCACCAGTTTCGCCCTGTTCGGGCTCGGTGGCCTGTGCCTGCGCTTGCTGGTATTTCCATTACTCGGCTGCCTGCCGGGCGATGCCAGGGTGCATCGCGAGCGGGCGCGCCAGACCGTCAGCCGGTTGTTCTGGTTTTTCGTTCGTTTCATGGCCCGTACCGGTGTACTGACCTACGACATCCAGGGCGCCGAACGTCTCGGCCGTCCGGGGCAGATGATCATCGCCAACCACCCGTCGCTGATCGATGTAGTGTTCCTGATCGGCCTGGTGCGCCGGGCCAACTGCGTGGTGAAGAAAAGCCTGTGGGAAAACCCCTTCACCCGTGGCCCGTTGCGCAGCACCGAATACATCAGCAACGACGGCAGCATGGACATGCTCGACGCCGCCGCCGGTGCCTTGCAGAGCGGGCAGACCCTGATCATTTTCCCTGAAGGCACCCGCACCCAACCGGGTCAGGCGCCGGCCTTTCATCGGGGGGCGGCGGCCATTGCCCTGCGCGGTGCGAAAATCGTCACCCCGGTGGTCATCCAAGTCAGTCCGACCACCCTGACCAAGGCCGAACCCTGGTATCGCATTCCCAGTCGCCGCGTGCACTTCAGTTTTCGCGTCGGGGCCGATATAGACCCACAGACTTTTGCCGCGCAGGGACCTGCCCCGCAGGCTTCGCGCAAGCTCAACGACTATTTGCATCAATTCTTTATCAAGGAGCTCGCCGAAGATGAGCGATCTAAACCGTGACATCAAAGAGCTGATCATCGACGCCCTGGGCCTCGAAGACATCAGCGCAGAGGACATCGGCGACGACCAGACGCTGTTCGGCGAAGGCCTGGGCCTGGATTCCGTCGACGCCCTGGAGCTCGGCCTGGCGATCCAGAAAAAGTACGGCATCAAGATCGACGCCGACGCCAAGGACACCCGTAACCATTTCTCCAACGTGGCGAGCCTTGCGGCGTTCGTCACGGCAAAACAGGCAGCTTGAGACCGGACCATGCAAACTCGTGACGACATTTTCAACACCCTGCGCGATGCCCTGGTCGAGCTATTCGAACTGGACCCGGCCCGTGTGAGCCTGGAATCGAACCTGTATCAGGATCTGGAAATCGACAGCATCGACGCGGTCGACCTGATCGATCACATCAAGCGCCAGACCGGCAAGAAAATCGCCGCCGAGGAATTCAAGTCGGTGCGCACCGTCAGCGACGTGGTCGAGGCGGTCTACCGTCTGGTTCAACCGGCCGCATGAGCCGACTGATCGGCCTCGGCCTGCTGCTGGCAGGCCTGCTGTATCCCTTTGCGGTGTATTTCGGCATGGAGCATTTCGCGCCATGGCAGTTCGGCCTGCTGCTGGGCGGCCTGTGGCTGGCCCGGGCGCTGAGCGGCGAACGCAAACCCGGCAGTTTGTGGATGGCCTGCGTGGCGATTGTGTTCTGCCTGCTGCTGGCGGTGTTCGACAGCCCATTGCTGTTGCGTTGGTACCCGGTGCTGATCAGCGGCTTCATGCTGGTGCTGTTCAGCCTGAGCCTGAAATACGGCCCGCCGATGGTCGAGCGTCTGGCGCGCCTGCGTGAACCGCAACTGCCGCCCAAGGCGATTCGTTACACCCGCCAGGTCACCGTGGCCTGGAGCGTGTTTTTCTTTTGCAACGGTTTGTGCGCCGCCCTGCTGACACTGTGGGCGCCGCTGAACTGGTGGATGTTGTACACCGGCCTGATCTCCTACGGATTGATCGGCCTGATGTTTGCCATTGAATGGCTGATACGACAACGGGTAAGAGGTCGCCCATGAACTGGATAAAACTTGAGCAGCTGTTGCTCAAGGCCCTGCCGGCGCGCGCAGTAACAAGCGCACCGGCACTCGATCACGCACAACTGCGCGAACAGGCCCTGAGCCTGGCCGCCGGTCTGCAAGCTAAAGGCGTACAGCGTCTGGCCGTGCATCTGGAAGATGCCGCCGACCTGGCCGTCGCCTTGCTCGGCGCCTGGCGCGCCGGTGTCAGCGTGTTGCTGCCTTCGGATCTGCAAGCGCAGACTCGCCAGCGCTGGTCGAACGACGTCGATCTGTGGCTGACCGATCAGGCCGATGACGCTCGCCTGAGCGATCTGCAGCAACCGGCCCTGCCCGCTGCCGAACTGGATCTCGACCAATGCCGGTTGAGCCTGTGCACTTCCGGCTCCAGCGGCGAGCCGAAACGCATCGACAAATCCCTGCGGCAACTGGCCAACGAAGTCGAAGCCCTCGAACAACTGTGGGGCGCGGATCTCGGTGAGGCCTGCATTCTTGGCAGCGTCGCCACCCAACACATCTATGGCTTGCTGTTCCGCGTGCTGTGGCCGCTGTGCGCCGGGCGTCCGTTCCTGCGCAAGCAACTGGCCTTCCCGGAAGACCTGCAACGCGCCAGCCGCGAGCATCCGGCCTTCGCCTGGGTCGCCAGCCCGGCGCTGCTTAAACGCATGGGCGACAACCTCGACTGGCCGGCGCTGAGCGCTGTGCGCCGGGTGTTTTCATCCGGTGGCGCACTGCCGGCAGACGCCGCGCAAAGCCTGCATCAACGTCTGGGACAATGGCCGACGGAAATCCTCGGCAGCTCGGAAACCGGCGGCATCGCCTGGCGTCAGAGCGAATCGTTGTGGCAACCGTTTGCCGGCGTCGAGTTGAGCCTGGACAGCGACGGCGCCCTGCTGATCGCTTCGCCTTACCTGCCCGCCGGGCATGTCGAACACACCGCCGATGCGGCGCGCATTCAGGCCGATGGCCGCTTTGAATTGCTCGGACGGCTCGACCGGATCGTCAAACTCGAAGAAAAACGCATATCCCTGCCGATGCTTGAACAGGCGCTGGTGGCCCATGACTGGGTCGCCGAAGCGCGTCTGGGCGTGGTGCAGGAAAACCGTGCGTCCCTCGGCGCGCTGCTGGTGCTCAGCGAGTCCGGCCTGTTTGCCCTGCGTGAACACGGACGACGCAGCCTGACCGAAACCCTGCGCCGTTATCTCGGCGACCATTGCGAAGCTCTGGCCCTGCCTCGCCGCTGGCGCCTGCTACGACAACTGCCGCTGAACACTCAGGGCAAGTTGCCTCAGGCCGATGTCGAAGCCTTGCTGCTGGCGCCACGGCCAAAGGCGCCGGAGATTCTGGAACAGGCCGAAACCGAGGGCGAATGGAACCTGCAATTAAGCGTTCCGCCGGACCTGGCCTACTTCAGCGGCCACTTCCCCAAGGCCCCGGTGCTGCCCGGCGTGGTGCAGGTCGAATGGGCGCTGAACCTGGGTCGGCAACTGCTGAACCTGCCCGGCACGTTCGCCGGCATGGAAGTGCTGAAATTCCAGCAACTGGTGCGCCCCGGCGATGAAATCCAGCTGCACCTGCGTTTCGACCCGGAGCGCGGCAAGTTGTATTTCGCCTACCGCAACGACACCGCCACCTGTTCCAGCGGGCGGATTCTGCTGGGGACTGGCGATGCATAACCCTTGCGCAGTGATCCCGGTCTACAACCACGAAACCGCCATCGGCACGGTGGTCGACGCCCTGCTCGCCGAAGATCTGCCATGCATTCTGGTGGACGATGCCAGCAGCAAATCCTGCGCGGCGGTGCTGGACGCGCTGGCCGAGCGCGAGCGGGTTTATCTGGTGCGCCTCACCGCCAACCAGGGCAAGGGCGGCGCGGTCATGACCGGCCTGCGTGAAGCCGCGCGTCTGGGCTTCAGCCATGCCTTGCAGGTCGACGCCGACGGTCAGCACGACTTGCAGGATGTGGCGCGGTTCATCGAAGAATCCCGCGCACACCCCGCATCGCTGGTCTGCGGCTATCCGCTGTACGATGCCAGTGTGCCCAAAGGCCGTTTGTATGCGCGATACCTGACCCACGTGATGGTGTGGATCAACACCTTGTCGCTGCAGATTCGCGATTCGATGTGCGGCTTCCGGGTGTATCCGCTTGAACCGACGCTGGGCGTGATCGATTCGGCGCGGATCGGCAAGCGCATGGATTTCGACTCGGACATTCTGGTGCGCCTGGCGTGGCGCAATCAGCCGATGCGCTGGTTGCAGACCAGCGTGCATTACCCGCTGGACGGCGTGTCGCACTTTCGCCTGTTCCATGACAACGTGCTGATCTCGAGCATGCACACGCGCCTGTTCTTCGGCATGTTGCTGCGCCTGCCCGTGATCCTCTGGCGACGGTGGCGCCCATGACCGTCGAGACCGACAAGAAGCACTGGGCCGACCGCGAAGAGCGCGGCAGTTTCCTGCTGATGAAATTCACCGCGTTCGCCGCCAAAGTCCTTGGCCGACGCCTGCTGAGCCCGTTGCTGTACGGCATCGTTCTGTACTTTTTCCTGTTCGGCCGCACCGCCCGACGCAGTGCCTGGCAGTATCAGCAGCGCCTCGCCGACTGGAGCGGTCGCCCCGAATTGCGCCCGACCCGGTGGCGGGTGTTCCGCCAGTTCATGGCATTCGCCGATTCGCTGCTCGACAAGCTCGACGTGTGGAACGGCAAGCTGAAGATCGAGCAGATCGAAATCATCGACCCGGCGCTGCTGCGCAATCAGTTGCGCGGCAGTCGCGGGCAAATGCTGGTGGGCGCACATCTGGGCAACCTCGAAGTGTGCCGGGCGCTGGCGGAGCTGGGCGAAAAGGTCACGATGAACGTGCTGGTGCACACCAAGCACGCCGAGCAATTCAATCGCCTGCTGGGCGAAGCCGGAGCGACCAATTTGCGGCTGATCCAGGTCAGCGAGCTGGATCCGGTGATCATGCTGCAACTGCACGAACGCCTGGAACGCGGCGAGTGGCTGGCGATTGCTGGCGACCGCGTGCCGCTGCATGGCGGGCGCAGCGTGACCGTGGACTTTCTCGGCCATCCCGCGCCGTTTCCACAAGGGCCGTGGCTACTGGCCGGCCTGCTGAAATGCCCGGTCAACCTGCTGATGTGCCTGAAACAGCCCGACGGCCACTATCGCCTGACCCTCGAACCGTTCGCCGATGCCGTGGTGTGGTCACGCCGCGAGCGCGAACAGGTCATTCATCAGTGGGCCACCCGCTATGCGCAACGCCTGAGTCACTATTGCCTCGAAGCACCGTGCCAATGGTTCAACTTTTACCCATTCTGGAAAACCGATGACAACGCCAACTCCTGAGCCGGTCACCTTCGGCGAACGCCCTTTGCGCATCGAAGACGTGCTGGCCCTGGCCAACCGTCAGGCACCCGTGCAGTTGCAGAGCGACGCGCCTTATCGCGAACGCATCGCCAAGGGCGCGCGGTTCCTCGATTCGCTGCTGGACAAGGAAGGCGTGATCTACGGCGTGACCACCGGTTACGGCGATTCCTGCGTGGTCGCGGTGCCGCTGCATCACGTCGAGGCGCTGCCGCGTCATCTCTACACGTTCCACGGTTGCGGGCTGGGCAAACTGCTCGACGCCCCGGCCACCCGCGCGGTACTGGCGGCGCGTTTGCAGTCGCTGTGCCACGGCGTGTCCGGGGTGCGCATCGAGTTACTGGAACGCCTGCATGCATTTCTTGAACACGACATTCTGCCGCTGATCCCCGAAGAAGGTTCGGTGGGCGCCAGCGGCGATCTGACGCCGCTGTCCTACGTTGCCGCGACCCTGTCCGGCGAGCGTGAAGTGATGTTCCGTGGCGAGCGCCGCCAGGCTGCCGACGTACACCGTGAACTGGGCTGGACGCCGCTGGTGTTGCGTCCGAAAGAAGCGCTGGCATTGATGAACGGCACCGCCGTGATGACCGGTCTGGCCTGCCTCGCCTACGCCCGCGCCGATTACCTGCTGCAACTGGCCACCCGCATCACCGCGCTGAACGTGGTGGCGCTGCAAGGCAATCCGGAACACTTCGACGAGCGCTTGTTCGCCGCCAAGCCGCATCGGGGACAGATGCAGGTCGCCGCGTGGCTGCGCAAGGATCTGGCGATCGACGCACCAACCGCGCCGCTGCACCGCTTGCAGGATCGTTACTCGCTGCGCTGCGCACCGCACGTACTGGGCGTGCTGGCCGACAGCCTGAACTGGCTGCGTTCGTTCATCGAGACCGAACTCAACAGCGCCAACGACAACCCGATCATCGACGCCGAAGCCGAGCGCGTGCTGCACGGCGGGCACTTCTACGGCGGGCATATCGCGTTCGCCATGGACAGCCTGAAAAACCTCGTGGCCAACGTCGCCGACCTGCTCGACCGACAACTCGCGCTGCTGGTGGACGAACGGTACAACCACGGTTTGCCGAGCAATCTGTCCGGCGCCAGCGCCGACCGCGCGATGCTCAACCACGGCTTCAAGGCTGTGCAGATCGGCGCCAGCGCCTGGACTGCCGAAGCGTTGAAAAACACCATGCCGGCCAGCGTGTTCTCACGCTCCACCGAGTGCCACAACCAGGACAAGGTGAGCATGGGCACCATCGCCGCCCGCGACGCCATTCGAGTGCTGGAGCTGACCGAACAGGTCGCCGCCGCCACGCTGCTCGCCGCCAATCAAGGCGTGTGGCTGCGCGGTCGCGATGCAGACGCGCGTCCGCTGCCTCCGTCCCTGGCCGCGATGCACGAAGCGCTGGCCCAGGACTTCCCGCCAGTCATCGAAGACCGCGCCCTGGAAGGCGAACTGCGCCTGTGTCTGCAACGCATCGCCGAGCAACACTGGAGGCTGCATGCGTAGTGCCGGAGTGCTTCACGCCGATACAGAAATTCTCGTGCCGTTCTTTGACGTCGACACCATGCACGTCGTCTGGCACGGCCATTACGTGAAGTACCTGGAAGTGGCCCGGTGCGCATTGCTCGACAAGATCGGCCACAACTACAACCAGATGGTCGATTCTGGCTATGCCTGGCCGGTGATCGACCTGCAACTGCGCTACGTGCGCGGCGCGGTGTTCGGCCAGCGGCTGAACGTGCGCGCCAGCCTGGTGGAATGGGAAAACCGCCTGAAGATTCACTACCTGATCACCGACGCCGAGACCGGCGAACGCCTGACTCGCGCCAGCTCGGTGCAGGTTGCCGTCGAAGTCAGCAGCCGCGAGATGCAACTGGCCTCGCCGAAAGTCTTCACCGATGCCGTGGAAAGGATGCTGCGATGAATGTGTTGGTGAAATCCCTCGGGGCCCTGGCGCTGCTGACGCTGTCATCGCTGGCCAACGCCTTCGACCTGCAACAGTTGAGCGAGCAACTGGCGAAACCGGACGTGATCCACGGCCAGTTCACCCAAGAAAAGCACCTGCGCGCCCTGCCACAGCCGCTGATCAGCAAGGGCAGTTTCGTCCTCGCGAAAAACCATGGCCTGCTGTGGCTGTTGAAAACGCCGCTGCTGCAGGACTACCGCATCAGTGCCAAGGGCATCGCCCGACGTGATACCAGCGGCTGGCAACTGCTGCCAAACAAGAGCGCCGGCGCCGAGCAGAACCGTTTGTTCCTCGCCGTGCTGCAAGGCGACAGCAGCGGCCTGCAACGGGATTTCGAACTGGCCCTGAGCGGCGACGCGCAGCAATGGCAACTGACCCTGAGCCCGCGTTCGGTGCTGCTCAAGCAGGTCTTCAATCAGATCAACATCAGCGGCGGCGCGTTGGTAAACACCATCGAACTGCTGGAAACCCAGGGCGACAGCACCGTGCTGCGCATGCAGGACAGCACCGCCGGCCAACCTCTGAGCGACGCGGAGCAACATGACTTTGCCGAGTGAACGCAGGCTGCCCTGGCTGTTCCTGATCCTGCTGCTGGCCGTCGTCGCATTGGGCGCCTGGCAATGGCGCGACGGCGCGCCGCTGTCGGCGAACCTGATGGAGCTGGTGCCCGGCACCCACCCGGACGCCCTCGAAGTGCGCGCCGAACAACGCATGCAGGAACCGCTCAACCGCGACATGCTGGTGCTGGTCGGTCACGCCGATCGCCAGCAAGCGGTCGCGATGGCCCAGACCCTGGGCGAGCAATGGCAGGCCAGCGGCCTGTTCGAAAAGGTCCAGTGGAACCTGCAAGCCGATCTGCCGGCCCTGCGCACGCAGTTGCTGCAAGGACGGCTGGCGATGCTCTCGGCGGATGACCGGCAACTTTTGACCGAACATCCCGACGCCTTCATCCAGCAACGGGTGCAGGCGCTGTTCGACCCGTTCACCGGATTCAGTCTGGTGCCGAGCCAGGACGACTGGCTGGGCCTGACCGGGCGCATCCAGAATAGCCAGCCGCAACATGGCGCGGTGCAACTGGACATCGGCAGCGGCGCGTTGATCGCCGATGCCGACGGCAAGAGCTGGGTGCTGCTGCGCGCACGCACCACCGGCAGCGCCTTCGACATGAATCAGCCGCTGCAAGTAGCCGCTCTGCTGCAACATAGCCGTGAGCTGGCAGCGAGCGCCAACGTGCAATTGCTGGCCGCCAGCGGCCTGCTTTACGCCGCCAACGGTCAGCAACAGGCGACCCGGGAAATGACCTGGGTCGGCGGTGGCGCCACCGTCGGCATCCTGTTGCTGTTGCTGCTCGCCTTCCGCCGCTGGCGGGTGCTGCTGGCGTTTATTCCGGTGCTGGTCGGCATGCTGTTCGGGGCTGTGGCCTGTGTTGCGCTGTTCGGGCACATGCATGTGATGACCCTGGTGCTCGGTTCCAGCCTGATCGGCGTGGCGGTGGATTACCCGCTGCACTATCTGTCCAAGAGCTGGAGCCTCAAGCCGTGGCGCAGTTGGCCGGCGCTGCGCCTGACCCTGTCCGGGCTGACGTTGAGCCTGATCACCAGCGCCATCGGTTACTTGGCGCTGGCCTGGACACCTTTCCCGGCGCTGACCCAGATCGCGGTGTTCTCCGCCGCCGGTTTGCTCGGCGCTTATCTGTCGGCGGTGTGCCTGTTGCCGGCGCTGTTGAAAAACGTCGAACTGCGCCCGGCGCAATGGCCGCTGCAACTGGCCGAGCGTCTGGTGCGACTGCGGGAAAATCTGCTCGAACACGTCAGGACGCCGGTGTTGCTGGCCCTGCTGATCGCCTTCTGCGTCGGTGGTCTGCTGCAACTGGAGAGCAAGAACGACATTCGCCAGTGGGTCGGTGCGCCGCAACGCCTGACCGATGAGGCGCAGACCATTGCGCGGATTACCGGTTATCAACCGACCAGCCAGTTCTTCCTGGTGCGCGCCGCCGACCAGCAGCAATTGCTGGAGCGGCAAGCGGCCCTGAGCGAGCGGCTGGATCAATTGGTCAACCTCGACAAGTTGCAGGGTTATCTGGCACTCAATCAACTGGTCAGCCCGCCGGCTCAGCAGCAACAGGTTCGTGAAGCGCTCGGCAAGTTGCCGCAGTTCTGGCAACCGTTGCTGGAGGTCGGCGTGCCGCTGGCGGCGCTGCAAACCGAACTGCAACAGTTGCAGGCGCTGCCCGCCGAAGACATCGATGCGGCGCTGGCCGGCCCCCTCGGCGAGCCCTACCGCACGTTGTGGCTGGGGCCGACCGAGGACGGCGTGGCGGCGATGGTCAGCCTGCAAGGCCTGAACAATCCGTCGCTGTTGCGGGTGCAGGCGCTGGATCTGCCCGGCGTGATGCTGGTGGACCGGCTCGGTGATCTGAACAAGGTATTCGCCCAGACCCAGATCAGCGCCGCTGAACTGAAACTCGCGTCCTGCGTGTTGATCGTGCTGGTGCTGATGCTGCCGTTCGGTCTCGGCGGTGCTCTGCGGATCGTTGCCCTGCCACTGCTCGCAGCGCTCTGCAGCCTGGCCAGCCTGGGCTGGCTCGGTCAGCCGCTGACCCTGTTCAGCCTGTTCGGCCTGCTGCTGGTGACGGCGATCAGCGTCGACTACGCAATCCTCATGCGCGAGCAGGTCGGCGGCGCGGCCGTCAGCCTGCTCGGCACCTTGCTGGCGGCCGCCACTACCTGGCTGTCGTTCGGCCTGCTGGCGGTGTCGAGCACGCCGGCGGTGAGCAACTTCGGCCTGTCGGTGAGCCTCGGGCTGGCGTTCAGCTTCATGCTCGCGCCGTGGGCCGGGCGTCAGGCCCACGCGGTTGCCGTCACGGAGCCTTCAGCGTGATGGTGGTGATTTTCTGGCTGATGGCGTTGGCGCTGTTCTTCGTCGCCACCCGGGTCGGCCGGCATTTCGGGCTGATCCCAATCGTCAGTCAATTGCTGCTGGCCAGCTTCGGCCTGCCGCTGCTGATGTACTTCTGGATCGAACCGGGCTGGCAACTCAACGGCGCCGAACTGATTGCGCCGGGCTGGCTGAAAAACCTCTACAGCCTGAGCTTCGCCCTGCTGCTGGGGCACATCCTCAGCGACGTGATCGACCTGCGCCTGGACCGTCAGAGCGTGAAGATCGCCTTGCCGAGTTTCGCCGTGCCGTTCACCTGCGGCCTGGCGACGGCGTACTGGCTGTTGCCGGCGCAGCCGTGGATCAACTCGTTGGCGATCGGTCTGGTGTTCGCCATCACCGCGATCCCGGTGCTTTACCTGTACCTGCGCCACATCGACTACCCGCCCGCCGCCACCCGGCGTCTGGTGCAGACCGCGATCCTGATCGACCTGACCTGCTGGACCCTGTTCGGCCTCGCTCAGGGCAGCCTGCACCTGAGCAGTCTGTTGCTGCCGCTGGGGCTGGCCTGCGTGCCGGTGCTGCTGCGGGTGTTCGGCATCCGCCGGCCATTGACCTACAGCCTCGGTTTTTTTGCGCTGTTGGTGCTGGCCGAACATTACAAACTCAACGCACTGATTTTCGGCATCGGTTATCTGCTGTGCATGGCAGCGCTCAAGGTGCCACTGGTGTTGCCGCTGCCGGCGCACTGGATGAACCGCTTGCAGACGTGGGTCGCAATTCCGCTGATCCTTACTTTCGGCATCGTCCAGATCGACGTGCACAGCGCCCTCGCCAGCCTCGGCGCTGTGCAATGGGCGGCGCTGCTACTGTTGCCGATCGCCAGCAAAATCGTGGGCAACTGGCTCGGTCTCGGCTGGGCCGGCGCGTCGTTCGCAGGCGCCAGCCGCTGGCGCGAAAGCGTGCTGCTGAACATTCGCGGCTTAAGCGAAATCGTTTTTCTCAACTTGCTGTTGCAACAACAGCTCATCAGCCCGGCGCTGTACTTTGCGCTGATGCTGATGGGTCTGATCGCGACGCTGTTGCCGGCCTTCATCGGCCTGCACCGGGCGTCACTGAACCCTATTGCCGTACCCAGGAGCTCGCGTGCCAATCGTTGAAATGGAATCCCGTCAGGTCGTGATCATCGGCGCCGGCCCCTCCGGCGCCATTGCCGCCGCTTTGCTCAAACGCAAGGGACACGACGTACTGGTGATCGAGCGCCAGCATTTCCCGAGGTTTTCCATCGGTGAAAGCCTGCTCTGCCATTGCCTGGATTTCGTCGAAGAAGCCGGCATGCTCGAGGCGGTGAATGCCGCCGGATTCCAGCGCAAGAACGGCGCGGCATTCGCCTGGGGCGAGCGTTACAGCGCCTTCGATTTTGGTGACACCTTCACCGCCGGCAAACCGACGACCCTGCAGGTGCAACGCGCCGACTTCGACAAGTTGCTGGCCGATCAGGCGGCGTTGCAGGGTGCGGAAATCCGCTACGGCGACGCGATTGTCAGCGTCGATTTCGAACGCCCGCGACCGCAGCTGAATGTGCGTCGCGAGGACGGCAGCGAATACCGCGTCGAAGCCGATTTTGTCCTCGATGCCAGCGGTTACGGCCGCGTGTTGTCACGTTTGCTCGACCTGGAAGCACCATCGAATTTCCCGGTTCGACAGGCCGTCTTCACTCACGTTGAAGACCACATTGATCATCCCGGCTTCGACCGCGAGAAGATCCTTATCACCACCCACCCGCAGCACCGCGATATCTGGTTCTGGTCGATCCCGTTCAGCAACGGTCGCTGCTCGGTGGGCGTGGTGGCTGCCGCTGAACATTTCGCAGGTCGCGACACCGACCTCGACGCCTGCCTGCGCGGTTTCATCGCCGAAACCCCGAGCCTGGCCAAGGTGCTGAAAAACGCCGTGTGGGATACCCCGGCGCGCACTCTCGGCGGCTATGCGGCGAACGTCAAAACCCTGCACGGCCCGGGTTTTGCGCTGCTGGGCAACGCGGCGGAGTTTCTCGACCCGGTGTTTTCCTCGGGCGTGACCATTGCCATGCGTTCGGCAAGCATGGCCGCCGCTGTGCTGCACCGGCAGTTGCAGGGCGAGGCGGTGGACTGGCAACGGGAGTTCGCCGAGCCGCTGAAACGCGGGGTCGACACCTTCCGCTGCTACGTCGAAGGCTGGTACGCCGGCACCTTCCAGGACGTGATTTTCCACGAGCAAGGCTCACCGGAAATCCGCCGCATGATCTGCTCGATCCTCGCCGGTTACGCCTGGGACGAACGCAACCCGTTCGTCAGCGAAGCACGCCGCCGGCTGAAGACGATTTCCGAACTCTGTGCAAAGGACGACACATGAATTACTTGAGCGACAACTACGTCGAGGAAACCCGTTTCGGTTTCTGGTTCCTGCGCAGCCACACCTGGCAGCACCATGTGTTGCGCGTGGCAATCAACGATTTGCGCGGCTTGTTCAGCGAGTCGCTGCCGGCCAACCCGGTGCTGCTGGATGCCGGATGCGGTCAGGGCAAATCCTTCGGCCACTTGCGCCAGACCTTCGCCCCACAGCGCCTGATCGGCGTCGATGCCGACCCGCACAGCCTGGAACTGAGCGCCGCCGAGGCCGCGCGCCAAGGCTTCGACGTCGAGCTGATCGGCAGCGACTGCGCGACACTCAATCTTCCGGACGCCAGCGTCGACCTGCTGTTCTGTCACCAGACCTTCCATCATCTGGTCGAGCAGGAAAAAGCCCTCGCCGAGTTCTATCGGGTGCTCAAGCCCGGCGGTTATCTGCTGTTCGCCGAGTCCACCGAGGCTTACATTGATACGTGGGTGATTCGCTGGCTGTTCCGCCATCCGATGCACGTGCAAAAGAGCGCGGCGCAGTACCTGGAGATGATTCGCCAGCAGGGTTTCGAGTTCGGCGAACAGAACGTTTCGTACCCGTATCTGTGGTGGAGCCGATCGAAGGATTTCGGTCTGCTCGAACGTTTTGGCCTGCGTCAGCCCAAGCCCTTTGGCCAACGGGAAGAAACCCTGGTCAACGTGGTGGCCCGCAAACCCCTGCAAGGTGATAACTGATGCCACACATCGCATGTGGGAGCGAGCTTGCTCGCGAAAACGGTATTTCAGACACCAGAAAGGTTGAATGTGAGATCGCATTCGCGAGCAAGCTCGCTCCCACAGTGTCCGATGTATGCCGGTTTTTTGTGCTCGGCGTTGTGCTGCTTTTGAGTGCCTGCGCCAGTCAGGCGCCGCTGCCGGTTGGCAACCCGAGCCTGGTGCTGCCGATGCAATTGCATATCGAGCGGCATCTGGCCGGGCAACAGCAAGACTGGTTGCTGGTGATCCAGCGCGAAGGCCCCGGCATCCGCTGGTCGATGATGGATCCACTGGGCATTCCCCAGGCCCGTCAGCAGTTGATCGACGGGCACTGGCAGGCTGACGGCCTGCTGCCGCCCAACCCGGAAGCCCGGGAACTGTTCGCCGCGCTGCTGTTCGCCCTGACCCCATCGGGCGAACTGTCGCGCAACTACCCCGACGCGCAGCAACAGGGCGGCCAACGTTCCTTGCCGGCGCGCTGGGACATCCGTTACACCCAACCCTTGAGCTTCGAATTGAATCTGCCCCAAGGCCCGCACTATCGCGTAACGCCACTCGGTGAACCGACGTCATGACTGCCTACCTCAATGCCCTCGGCGTGATCTGCGCCCTGGGGCGCGACAAGCAAGCCGTGGCACGCAACCTGTTTGCCGGCGACTGCTCGGGCATGCGCCGCGAGTCCGGCTGGGTGCCGGAGCGCGAACTGCCGGTGGCCGCCGTGCACGGCGATCTGGCGCCCATTTCCGATGCATTGGCCGACCAGCGCAGCCGCAACAATCAACTGTTGTTGGAAGCCGCGTTGCAGATTCGCGATGACATCGAGCAGGTGATCCAGACTTACGGCCGCGATCGCATCGGTGTGGTACTCGGCACCAGCACTTCGGGTATCGACGAGGCCAGCCGTGGCCTGGCGCACTACATCCGCGACCAGCAGTTCCCGGCCGATTACGACTATCGGCAACAGGAGCTCGGCGCCCCGGCGAATTTCCTCGCCGACTGGCTGCAACTGAGCGGCCCGACCTATGTGATTTCCACTGCCTGCACCTCCAGCGCACGCGCACTGATGAGCGCCCGGCGCCTGCTTGATCTGGGCCTGTGCGACGCAGTGCTGTGCGGCGGTGTCGACAGCCTGTGCAAGCTGACCCTCAACGGTTTCAGTGCGCTGGAAGCCGTGTCGGACGAGCGTTGCAATCCGTTTTCCGCCAACCGAAACGGCATCAACATCGGCGAAGCGGCGGTGCTGTTCGTGATGAGCAAAGAACGCGGCGCAGGGCCGGGCATCGCCCTGCTCGGCGCTGGCGCCAGCTCCGACGCGCACCACATTTCCGCGCCGGAGCCGACCGGCCGTGGCGCACTGCAATCGATGCAGAAGGCCCTCGACCAAGCCCACCTGCAAGCCGGCGACATCAGCTACCTGAATCTGCACGGCACCGCGACCCAACACAACGACGCCATGGAAAGCCTGGCCGTCGCCGCGCTGTTTGTCGACGGCGTGCCGTGTTCCTCGACCAAACCGATGACCGGCCACACCCTCGGTGCCGCCGGCGCACTGGAAGCGGCGTTCTGCTGGTTGAGCCTGAGTGCCGACAATCCCGACCACGCCTTGCCGCCGCACATCTGGGACGGCCAGGCCGACCCGGCATTGCCAGCGCTGAAGTGGGTGACCGCAAGCGAACGCCTGGCGTCCATTGCACCCCGCTATTTGATGAGCAACTCGTTTGCCTTCGGTGGCAATAACGTCAGCCTGATTATCGGAGACGCCCCATGACTCACTGGCCGCTCGCCGAACTGCTGCCCCACGCTGGCGACATGATCCTGATCGACCGGATCCTGAGCTTTGACGACGAACAGATCCACACCACCCTCACCGTCCGGCCCGGCGGCCTGTTCAGCCTGCCCGACGGCAGCCTGCCGGCCTGGGTCGGCGTCGAGTTGATGGCGCAAAGCGTCGCCGCGTTCGCCGGCTGCCATGCGCGGCAGAAAGGCAACCCGGTGGAGCTGGGCTTTCTGCTCGGCACACGCAAGTTCGAATGCAACGTTGCGGCCTTTCCGGTCGGCAGCGAACTGACCATCCATGGCCTGCGCTCGCTGGAAGACGACAATGGCATGGGCGTATTCGAATGCCATATCAACGCACCCGGCATCGAGGCCAGCGCCCGGCTGAACGTGTTCCGCCCGCCCCACGCAGGGCAATATCTTGAACAAACCAAGGAGTCGAACGATGACTGAATCAATACTGGTCACCGGCTCCAGCCGTGGCATCGGCCGCGCCATTGCCCTGCGCCTGGCCAGCGCCGGCCACGATATCGTCCTGCATTGCCGTAGCGGCGTGAGCGAAGCGCAAGCGGTGAAAGCCGAAGTCGAAGCGCTCGGGCGCAACGCACGCATCCTGCAATTCGACGTGGCTGATCGCGAAACCTGCAAAGCCATCCTCGAAGCGGACGTTGAAGCCCACGGCGCCTACTACGGCGTGGTGCTCAATGCCGGCCTGACCCGCGACGGCGCGTTTCCGGCCCTGAGCGACGATGACTGGGACGTGGTGCTGCGCACCAACCTCGACGGTTTCTACAACGTCCTGCACCCGGTGATGATGCCGATGATCCGCCGCCGCGCCGCCGGTCGCATCGTTTGCATCACCTCGGTTTCGGGGCTTATCGGCAACCGTGGCCAGGTCAATTACAGCGCGTCGAAAGCAGGCGTGATTGGCGCTGCGAAAGCCTTGGCGATCGAACTGGCCAAGCGCAAGATCACGGTCAACTGCGTCGCGCCGGGCCTGATCGACACGGCGATGCTGGATGAAAATGTGCCGGTGGAAGAATTGATGAAAATGATCCCCGCACAACGCATGGGCACGCCTGAAGAGGTGGCCGGTGCGGTGAATTTCCTGATGTCGGCGGAAGCGTCGTACATCACCCGCCAGGTGCTGGCGGTCAACGGAGGCTTGTGCTGATGAAGCGCGTCGTCGTCACCGGCATGGCCGGCATTACCTCGCTGGGCAGCGACTGGGACACCATCGCCGGCAACTTTGCCGCCAACCGCAGCGGCATCCGCCGGATGGACGAGTGGGATCGCTTCAGCGAGCTAAACACCCGCCTGGCCGGGCCCATCGATGATTTCCAGGTGCCGGCGCACTGGACACGCAAACAGCTGCGCAGCATGGGCCGTGTTTCGCGGCTGGCTGTCGGCGCGGCTGAAAAAGCGCTGGCCGATGCCGGTCTGCTCGGCGACGAATCGATCAAGGACGGGCGCATGGGCGTGGCCTGCGGTTCGTCCACCGGCAGCACCGACGAGATCAAAGCGTTCGGCAACATGCTGCTCAACTCGGTGGCCGAAGGCCTCAACGCCAACTCCTACGTGCGGATGATGCCGCACACCACGGCAGCGAATATCAGCATATTTTTCGGCCTCACCGGCCGTTTGATCCCGACCTCCAGCGCCTGCACCAGCGGCAGCCAGGGCATCGGTTATGCCTACGAGGCGATCAAGTTCGGTCGCCTGCCGCTGATGCTCGCCGGTGGCGCCGAAGAGCTGTGCCCGACCGAGGCCATGGTGTTCGATGCGCTGTACGCCACCAGCCTGAAAAACGATGCGCCGCACACCTCGCCACGCCCGTACGACAAGGGCCGCGACGGTCTGGTGATCGGCGAAGGTGGCGGCATGCTGGTGCTTGAAGAACTGGAACATGCCCTCGCGCGCGGTGCGCGCATTCACGCCGAAATCGTCGGCTTCGGCAGCAACGCCGACGGCCAGCACACCACCCGCCCCGAACAAGTCACCATGCGCCGGGCAATGGAACTGGCGCTGGAAGACGCAGGCCTTGCGCCGGACGTCATCGGCTACGTCAACGGCCACGGCACCGCCACCGAACAGGGCGATGTCGCTGAAACCCTGGCCACCAGTGCCCTGTTCGGCGAACGCATGCCGATCAGCTCGCAAAAGAGCTTCCTGGGCCACACCCTCGGCGCCTGCGGGGCGCTGGAATCGTGGTTCAGTATCGAGATGCTCAACCGCGACCTGTACGTGCACACGCTCAACCTCGACGAAGTCGATCCGCACTGCGGCAAGCTCGACTACCTGCGCGGCGAGTTCCGCCAGATGAGCCACGAATACGTGATGAACAACAATTTCGCTTTTGGTGGCGTCAACACTTCGTTGATTTTCCGCCGCTGGCCACAACCGAATTAATCCAGGTCAAGGAGACCTCCATGCACTTCAAGAAACTCGCTGCCACCCTGCTCATCTGCGCCTTGCCGGCGGTCAGCCAGGCCCGTGACACGGCGGTATACCTGCCGTTCGACAAGGCCGTCGCCGAAGCGACCCGCACCGGCAAGATCGACGGCAGCGTGAAGTTCTATCTGGCGGGCAACGCCCCCGCCGGCAAAGTCACCGTCGTCAGCCCCGGCGCCGTGACCAACAAGAAGACCAACGCCTTCAACAAGACCGACCAGGAAGCCTGCGAGTGGGTCGTGCAATCGGCGATCATCAGCCTGCACCAGGCCGCAAAAAGCGCCGGCGCCAACGCCGTGACCAACATCGTCAGCTTCTACAAGAGCAACGAGCGCAAGGATGCGAAAACCTACGAATGCCACGCGGGCGCAATCATGGCCGGCGTAGCGTTGAAGGGCGATCTGGCGACGGTTCAGTAACGGCCGAAAACGACAAAGGGCGCCTTTCCAGACTGTGTGAAAACCTAGCAATCTGTCCGGCCCTTTAAGAAAATGCTCCGTATCGAAAGATACGGAGCATTTTTCGTTATGGCCTACATACAAGGAG
>NZ_NEJP01000008.1 GCF_002113125.1 Pseudomonas sp. B20(2017)
ATCGCCGATGGTAGTGTGGGGTTTCCCCATGTGAGAGTAGGTCATCGTCAAGATTAAATTCCGAAACCCCAATTGCGAAAGCAGTTGGGGTTTTGTTTTGCCCGCAGGAAAGTTCTTACAGCATTCTCAGCCGCCCTGCGGCTGTTCTCGCCGGCCGACAATGCTAAGGTTCAGCCCTAGCTTTTGTATTTTTCCAAGGAAGCCTTCATGCCGGACACTCAGTCCCTCAACGCTGCATTCATGGTCGTTCAGAGCAACAGCCTGGATGAACTGCGCAGCCTTGTGATCAGCATCATGCGGCGCTATCCATTGGCCCCCTTGGAGAACGAAATCGCGCTCGTGCAGAGCAACGGTATCGCTCAATGGCTCAAGTTGGCACTGGCTGAGGATCCTGAAGCGGACGATTCAGGCGGCTGTGGTATCGCCGCTGCTATCGACGTGCAATTGCCGGGCAGTTTCATGTGGCAGCTGTACCGGATGGTTCTGGGGCGAGAGGAAATTCCAGCGAAGTCGCTGCTCGACAAGGCGCCGCTGACCTGGCGTCTGATGCGCCTATTGCCACAGGTTATCAACCGTCCGCATTTCGAACCGTTGCAACGTTTCCTCACCCATGACACCGATCTGCGCAAGCGCTACCAGTTGTCCGAACGTCTGGCAGACCTATTCGACCAATATCAGGTTTACCGCGCAGATTGGCTTGAGGACTGGGCAGAGGGGCATCATCAACTCCGCAATGTAAGAGGTGAAGCGAAACCGCTCTCACCGTCCAGTTGCTGGCAGGCAGAGTTGTGGCGTGCCCTGCTGGATGATGTAGGCGAGCAAGGCATGGCCCAAAGTCGGGCCGGCGTGCACCAGCGGTTCATGGAGCGCATCGACAGTCTTGAGTGCGCACCTGCCGGTCTTCCCCAGCGGGTAATCGTATTCGGAATTTCGTCGCTGCCCGCTCAGGTGCTGGAGGCATTGGCCGGGCTATCCCGTTTCAGCCAGGTTTTGTTGTGCGTCCATAATCCCTGTCGTTATCACTGGGCCGATATCGTTGCCGACAAGGATCTCTTGCGTCACCAGTACAAGCGGCAGGCCCGAAAAAACGGCATGCCTGTAGTGCTGGATTCGGAAACACTCCACCAACATGCTCACCCGCTACTCGCCGCTTGGGGCAAGCAAGGTCGTGATTACATCAGCCTTCTCGACAGCTACGACGAGCCTGACAGCTATCGCGCAGCATTTCGCAACGGACGCATCGATCTGTTCAGCGAAACCCAGCCGAACAACATGCTCAATCAGTTACAGGACGACATTCTGGAACTGCGGCCGCTCAGCGAGACTCGAGTACTCTGGCCGGCAGTCGATCTGACTCAAGACGACTCGATCCGCTTTCACATTGCCCATAGCGCCCAGCGCGAAGTGGAAATTCTTCACGACCAGCTCCTGGCCCGCTTCAGTGCCAACCCCCAATTACGCCCTCGTAATGTGATCGTGATGGTGCCTGACATCGATAGTTATGCGCCGCATATTCGCGCCGTATTTGGCCAACTGGATCGTCATGATCCACGCTTCATTCCCTTTACCATGGCCGATCAGGGGCAGCGGGGACGAGATCCATTACTGATCGCTGTCGAACATCTGCTCAAGCTGCCGGACAGCCGTTTTCCCGTCAGTGAGATCCTCGACTTGCTTGACGTTCCTGCGTTACGTGCCAGGTTTGGTGTGCAGGAGCGAGACCTGCCGACCCTGCATCGGTGGATTGAAGGGGCCGGTGTACGTTGGGGCATCGATGCCGGACAACGTGCCGAACTGGGATTACCCGATCAACTGGAGCAAAACAGTTGGCGCTTCGGCTTGCGTCGGATGCTGCTCGGTTATGCCGTTGGCAGTTCCGGTGCCTGTGGAGATATCGAGCCTTACGATGAGATAGGTGGTCTCGATGCTGCATTGATCGGTCCGTTGGTGGCGTTGCTGGATGCACTGGAAGTCTCGCATCAGCAACTGATGAAACCCGCGCAACCACAGGAGTGGGGACATCGGCTTCAGGCGTTGATGCAGCTGTTTTTCAAGCCCGAAGATGAGCATGACGACTACCTGCTGGCTCAACTCGAGGAGTTGCGTGAAACCTGGCTGGAAACCTGCGAGGCCGTCGGTCTGCTGGAGGAACTGCCACTGACCGTCGTCCGTGAGGCCTGGCTGGCGGGGCTGGATCAGGGGCGTCTGTCGCAGCGCTTCCTGGCCGGAGCTGTGAACTTTTGTACGCTGATGCCAATGCGCGCGATCCCGTTCAAGCTGGTTTGCCTGTTGGGCATGAACGATGGCGATTATCCACGCGCTCAACCGCCGCTGGACTTCGATCTTATGGGCAGTGACTACCGGCCGGGGGATCGTTCACGTCGGGAGGATGATCGCTATCTTCTGCTTGAAGCGCTCTTGTCCGCCCGTCATCAGCTCTACATCAGTTGGGTGGGCCGAAGCATTCGCGACAACAGTGAGCGGCCAGCCTCAGTGTTGATCGGCCAGTTGCGCGATCATCTCGCCAATGGATGGCGATCAGCTGATGACAACGAGGATCTTCTGATTGCCATGACTCAGGAGCATCCATTGCAGCCATTCAGTTCGCGCTACTTCCATGAGGAAGACAAACTGTTCAGCTATGCCAGCGAATGGCAAGTGCTGCATCAGCATCACGAGCAGAATGACGTTGCAACAATGCTTGCGCCCCATGTTCAGGAGGAACCGTTGAGTCTGGAACTGCTGCAAGACTTTCTGCGCAATCCGGTCCGACACTTTTTCACTCAGCGACTCAAGGTTTACTTCGAAGCGGCACAGGTTCCTCAGGCTGACGAGGAACCCTTTGTACTGGATGCGTTGCAGCGATACATGCTCAGCGACAGCTTGCTCGGGGCAGCCATGAGGCACTCGGACAACGTAGATCAGGCGCTCGAGTCTCAGGCCCGACGCCTCCAAAACAGCGGACTGTTGCCCATGGCCGGATTCGGTGAATGCCTTCAGCGAGAGCTGATCGAGCCTTTGCCTGACTTGTTGCAACGCTATCAACAACTGTTGGCCTTATGGCCAACACCTCTGACCAACGCGCTACCGATCAATTTTGAATGGCAGGAACTGCGCCTTGAAGGATGGCTGGGAGGTTTGCACCGACGCGCCGATGGCGGCGTACTCTCGGTCACAACAATCCCCAACAGCATTGGCTCGATCAAGAACCGTAAATGGCATCACCTGACCAAGCCCTGGGTCAGCCATCTTGTCGCGTGTGCCAGTGGACTTTCCCTGACGACCGCACTGGTAGCCAGCGATGACACGCTCCTTCTTGAACCTCTGGAACAGACTCGAGCGGGACGAATTCTTGAGGATCTGCTGCTCGCTTGGCAGACGGGCATGCGCCAGCCACTGCCGGTCGCGGTGAAAACAGCTTTCGCATGGCTGGGGCAGACAGATCCGGTCAAGGCTGAAACGGCTGCCTGCAAAGCCTATGAGGGTGATGGTCAGACCAACGAAGGCGAACGTCGCGAAAGCCCGGCTCTGGCCCGACAATTCGCCGACTTCGATGCACTGCAGGCGGATGAAACCTTCTCCGGTTGGTGTGATGCACTGTATCGCCCTCTGCTTGAGGCACCGTGGCGCTCATGGACCCACGAGGAGGCAGGCGCATGAGCAACCAACAGCCGCTCGCCCTGGCATTCCCGTTAAGGGGCAGCCAACTGATCGAAGCCAGTGCGGGCACTGGCAAGACGTTTACCATTTCGGCATTGTATCTGCGGTTGATCCTTGGCCACGGAGGCGAGGCGAGTGGTTTCGGTCGAGAGCTGTTGCCCCCGCAGATTCTGGTGGTGACCTTCACCGACGCGGCCACCAAAGAGTTGCGCGAACGCATCCGTACGCGCCTGGCCGAAGCCGCCCGTTTCTTCCGCGACGAGACTCCGCCCCCTGATGCGTTGATCGATGAACTGCGTGCACAGTTCGATCCGCAACAATGGCCCGGTTGCGCCAACCGCCTGGACATCGCCGCGCAATGGATGGACGAAGCCGCGGTTTCGACGATCCACAGTTGGTGTCAGAGAATGTTGCGCGAACATGCATTCGACAGCGGCAGTCTGTTTACCCAGACACTGGAAACCGATCACAGCGACTTGCTCGGCGAAGTGCTGCGCGATTATTGGCGGCTGTTCTGCTACCCGATGCAGGGCGATGCATTGAGCTGGGTCCGCAGTCACTGGGGAGGTCCGGCGGCCTTGTTGCCGCGTGTGCGTGGGCTGTTTGGCACCGAGCGCGAAGGGGACTCTGACAAGACCCCATCCGAACTGATCGAAGACTGCCTGCAGGAACGCCGTGCGGCATTGGTGGAGTTGAAGGGGCCATGGCGGCAGTGGGCTGATGAGTTACTCGCCATCTGCCATCAGGGCGTCGCCAACAAAACCGTGGACGGGCGCAAGATGCAGGCCCGCTATTTCGAACCCTGGTTCGAAAAGCTCAAGGCCTGGGCCGAGGACGAGTCGCTCGAGCAACTGGATATCGGCACCGGGTTCGCCCGGCTCACGCCGGAAGGCATGGCTGAAGCCTGGAAAGGCGAGCCGCCGAGTCACCCGGGCCTGGATGCCATGCCTGTGCTCAAGTCGAGCCTCGACAATTTGCCGACGCCCGATGCGGCCGTGCTGCAGCATGCTGCCAAATGGGTCGGTGCCCGCTTTGAAGACGAGAAGCGCCGTCGGGCCGAAATGGGTTTCGACGACATGCTGTTGCGTCTGGATGCTGCCTTGCAGTCCGACGGTGGGGAACGTCTCGCCACGCTCATCCGCGAGCAGTTCCCGGTCGCCCTGATCGATGAGTTCCAGGACACGGATCCGGTGCAGTACCGGATCTTCGAAAGCATTTATCGCATTGAAGAGGATAACCCCGAGACCGGGTTGTTCCTGATTGGCGATCCGAAGCAAGCGATCTATGCCTTCCGTGGCGCGGACATCTACACCTATCTGCGAGCCCGCCAGGCCACAACCGGACGCCTGCATACCCTGGGTACGAACTTCCGTTCCAGTCACGGAATGGTCAGTGCGGTCAACCATGTGTTCGAGCGTGCAGAGTCTCGTGAGCAAGGGCGCGGAGCATTTCTGTTCCGAGAGAAAAACGGCGATAACCCGGTGCCGTTCCAGCCTGTGGAGGCTCAGGGTCGTAAAGAACATTTGCAGGTATCCGGGCTGGACGTGCCAGCGCTCAACATCTGGCATTTATCCACCGACAAACCACTGTCCGGTGCGGTTTATCGCCAGCAGTTGGCGGCGGCCTGCGCCAGTGAGATCACGACTCTGCTCAATGGCGGGCAAACCGGTCGTGCCGGGTTTGCGCAGGAGGGCAAGGATTGGCGTGGGCTGCGGCCAGCGGACATTGCGATCCTGGTGCGCGATGGTAAAGAGGCGCAGGCGGTACGCGGTGAGCTCGCAGCGCGCGGAGTCCGCAGCGTTTATCTGTCGGACAAGGACTCGGTCTTTGCCGCTCAGGAAGCTCATGACTTGCTTTCGTGGCTCAAGGCGTGCGCCGAGCCGGATGTCGAACGCTCCCTTAAAGCGGCGCTGGCGTGCATTACTCTGAACCTGCCACTGGCTGAGCTGGAGCGTCTGAATCAGGACGAACTGGTCTGGGAAACCCGGGTCATGCAGTTCCGCGGTTATCGTGAGCTCTGGCGCAAACAAGGGGTGCTGCCGATGTTGCGGCGCCTGCTGCACGACTTTCAACTACCGCAGACGCTCATCGCCCGCAGTGATGGCGAGCGGGTGCTGACCAACCTGTTGCACCTGTCGGAGTTGTTGCAACAGGCCGCGTCGGAACTCGATGGCGAGCAGGCACTGATACGCCATCTGGCCGAGCATCTGGCGCTGTCCGGGCAGGCAGGTGAGGAGCAGATCCTGCGTCTTGAAAGTGACGAACAACTGGTCAAGGTCGTGACCATTCACAAGTCCAAGGGGCTTGAGTACCCATTGGTATTCCTGCCTTTCATCTGCTCGGCCAAACCCGTGGATGGCAGTCGATTGCCGCTGCATTACCACGATGAATCCGGCAAGGCCCGCATCAGTTTGAAGCCCGACGCCGAACTGATCGCCCTGGCGGACAACGAGCGCCTGGCGGAAGATCTCCGCTTGCTCTACGTCGCGCTGACTCGCGCACAACATGCGTGCTGGCTCGGGGTGGCGGATCTCAAACGCGGCAATCACAGCAGCTCGGTTCTGCATCTTTCCGCGCTGGGCTATCTTTTGGGCGGCGGCGCAACGTTGAATGAATCCAGCGGATTGGCCCGCTGGCTGGACGATCTGCAACAGGATTGTTCCGCGCTGAGCGTTGTTGAGATGCCGGCGGCCACCAGCGAGGAGTACCAGCCTCCGCGTAATGAGGCCGCGTTACGTGCCACCCTTTTACCGAGCCGCAGGGCCAGCGAAAACTGGTGGATCGCGTCATACAGTGCCTTGCGCATCAGTGACGTGCTGAGCGTCGGCAATGACGAAGCTCCTGACAGTCCGCAAGCGCAAAAACTGTTCGACGACGAACGCCTCGATCCTGAAGCACCGCGCGAGATCATCGCCGGCGGGGCCGATATTCACCGCTTCCCTCGCGGGCCGAATCCGGGAACGTTTCTTCACGGTTTGCTCGAGTGGGCGGGTGAGGAGGGCTTCGCGGTCACCCGCGAGTCGCTCGATGATGCGATCGCCCGGCGTTGCAATCGACGGGGCTGGGAAGGCTGGATTACCACCCTCGGCGACTGGTTGCAACACTTGCTCAAACTGCCACTGCCCGCAGGGCTCGACCAACCGCCAGTGGTGCTCGAGCAATTGAAGCAATATCGGGTCGAGATGGAATTCTGGTTCGCCAGTCATAAAGTCGACGTGCTCAAGCTCGACGAACAGGTGCGTCAATTCACCCACAACGGTGTGGCCCGGGTCGGCGCCGAAGCGGTGCAGCTCAATGGCATGTTCAAAGGCTTTATCGACCTGACGTTCGAGCACGAGGGCCGTTACTACGTGGCCGATTACAAATCCAACTGGCTGGGTGTCGATGACGCCGCGTACACCGAGCGGGCCATGGAGCAGTCGATCCTCGACAACCGTTATGACCTGCAATACGTACTGTACCTGTTGGCGCTGCATCGTCAGCTCAAGGCGCGGCTCGTCGACTACGACTACGACCGGCATATCGGCGGTGCGTTGTATCTGTTCCTGCGCGGAACTCGGGCCCCTGGCGGTGGCGTTTACTTCGCGCGACCACCAAGGGAGCTCATCGAACGTCTGGACCTCATGTTCCAGGGCAAACCGCAACCCAAGGCCGAGCCCGCGTGGGAACAGGGAGTACTGCTATGAACCGGACATTCGCCGACCTGTTGCCAACACCGCTGACCGCCGAAAGCCTCGCGCAACTGACGCCCCTGACCCGTGCCGATGATCTGTTGCTGTTGCTGACCCAATGGGTCGAGCGTGGCTGGTTGCGGGCGCTGGACAAGGCATTCGTGGCCTTTCTTCATGAGTTGGCGCCCGATGTCGATCCGTTGGTGTTGCTCGCCGCCGCATTGACCAGTCACCAGCTCGGCCATGGTCATGTCTGCCTGGATCTGTTCGAAACCCTCAAGGCGCCGGATTTTGCCCTGTCCCTGCCGCCGGAGGGTGACGCACAACCTGGCGTGTTGCTGCTGCCATCGCAACTGCTCGAAAACCTCGACGGAGCGCATTGGTGCAAAGTACTGGCCGGCAGTTCGCTGGTGGCGCTGGCCGCCGACGAAGGTGCGTCGGCGCAGGAGCGCCCGCTGGTGCTGTCCGGCAAACGCTTGTACTTGCGGCGCTATTGGGCCTACGAGCGGCGCATTGACAGCGCATTGCGTCAGCGGCTCGCGGAGCAGGAAGCGACACCGCCCGATCTTGCACGACGGCTGGACGAGCTGTTCGATCCGGCCCAGCGTGCGGATGTCATCGACTGGCAGAAGCTCGCCTGCGCCCTGGCCACCCGAAGTGCCTTCAGCATCATCACGGGTGGCCCAGGCACTGGCAAAACGACAACGGTGGTTCGTCTACTGGCTTTGCTCCAGGCACCTGCGGTCGAGGCGCATCAGCCACTGCGCATTCGACTCGCGGCGCCTACCGGGAAAGCGGCGGCGCGACTGACCGAGTCCATCAGTCAGCAGGTGCAATCGCTGAAGGTCGCTGACAGCGTCCGGGAAAAAATCCCGACCGAGGTGACCACGGTGCACCGCCTGCTCGGCAGTCGTCCCGGCACGCGACACTTTCGCCACCATGCCGGTAACCGCCTGCCTCTGGACGTACTGGTGGTCGATGAAGCGTCCATGATCGACCTGGAAATGATGGCCAACCTGCTCGATGCCTTGCCGCCTCATGCCCGATTGGTGTTGCTGGGCGACAAGGATCAACTGGCCTCCGTGGAGGCTGGTGCGGTGCTGGGAGATTTGTGCCGCGATGCCGAAGCCGGTTGGTACAGTCCGCAGACTCGCCAGTGGCTGGAACAGGTGAGCGGCGAATCCCTGCTGGACAGCGGCTTGCACGAAGGCTCTGACGGCTCGCATCCATTGGCCCAGCAAGTGGTGATGTTGCGTCACTCGCGGCGTTTCGGCGAGGGCAGCGGCATCGGTCAACTGGCGCGACGGGTGAATCAGCAACTCCCGGTCGAGGCTCGCCAGTTGCTGGAAGCCAAAACTCATGGCGATGTGTTTTCGTTGTCGCTTCAGAACGAGCACGACCGGAAACTTGAGAACCTGGTGCTCGATGGACACGGCGAAGGCCCTCACGGTTATCGACACTATCTGAGTGTCTTGCGCGATCGCCGTCCGGCGAGCGGAACGCCGCTCGAGCACCCGGGTTGGGTCGATTGGGCGCGTGACGTCCTGCGGGCCTTCGATACCTTCCAGTTGTTGTGCGCAGTGCGCAAAGGGCCGTGGGGTGTTGAGGGGCTGAACCAGCGCATCACCGACGCGCTGCTCAAGGCGCGGCTGATCGAGAGCGACCAGCAATGGTACGAAGGTCGGCCGGTGCTGATGACCCGAAATGACTACGGTCTGGGGCTGATGAACGGTGATATCGGTATCGCCCTGAAATTGCCCGAGCGCGATGGACCGGACGCCGGTAAATCGGTGTTGCGAGTGGCGTTCCCGCGTAACGACGGGCGCGGCGGGGTGCGTTTCGTGCTGCCTAGCCGGCTCAACGATGTCGAGACCGTCTATGCGATGACTGTGCACAAGTCGCAGGGCTCGGAGTTTGCCCATACCGCGTTGATCCTGCCGGACGCCCTGAATCCCGTGTTGACCAAGGAACTGATCTACACCGGAATTACCCGGGCCAAGGACTGGTTCACCTTGATTGAACCCCGCAGTGGCGTATTCGAGGAGGCAGTACAACGTAAGGTGAAGCGCCTGAGCGGGCTTATGCTGGAACTGGAAGAAGGGACTACGCCTCGAGGATGAAGGGGCTTTCGATTACTGCCGCTCATTGACCGGCCGGTCAGGGGCTCTGTATCGCTGGCGTTCCAACGCTGTGCTATCGTTGCGGCATCATTTCGTAACGATCCAAGAGAATCCTTGCATGAAGGTGGCTGTCTGGGCGACAGAGCGCGTAGTTGGCTGCAAGTGGGCATTGCTTGCCGGTGTGCTCTTTTGGTTCACGGGTGTGGCCGCTGCCCAGACTCAACCTCCGGCGGGCATGGCCGAACAGCGGGCCAAATCCGTGACCCAGGTTGTCCTCGGTATCCTCAGTTACGCGCGCTGGCCGGTAGAGCCGGCGCAGTTGCGCCTGTGCATCGTCGGCCCGACCGAATACACCGACGACCTGGTCAAGGGCACGACTCAGGCCACGGGGCGTCCGGTCATCGTGCGTCGACTGTTGGCTGACAACCCGGCCATCGTCAGCGAGTGCGACGCGGTCTACATCGGCAAACTCACGGCCGACGAGCGCAGCCGGCTGTTCGCATCCCTGATCGGCCATCCGGTGCTGAGCATCAGCGAAGGCGGCGATCAATGCACGGTCGGCAGCCTGTTCTGCCTGCGGGTCGGCGATGAACAAGTGTCGTTCGAGGTCAATCTCGACTCTGTCGCCCGCAGCGGTGTGCGCATTCATCCCAGCGTGCTGCAGTTGTCGCGCCGCAAACCGGCGGTGCCATGAGACGCGACAAATCCACAGAGCGCCCGACCCTCGGCTCGGTCATCGGTCGTGGCAACCTGATTGTGGCGCTGGTCGCCGTGGCAATGGCCAGTGTGTCGCTGACGCTGCTTGGTGTGCTGGCGCTGCGGGTCTATGCCGATCACAACCTGCACTTGATCGCCCGCTCGATCAGTTACACCGTGGAAGCCGCCGTGGTGTTCAACGACAAGGCCGCCGCGACCGAAGCGCTGGCGTTGATCGCCTCGACCGAAGAAGTGGCCGATGCCCAGGTGCTGGACACTCAGGGCCAATTGCTCGCGCGCTGGCAGCGTCCGGAGAACGGCCTGATTTCCGAGCTGGAGATGCAGGTCGCGCGAGTCATTCTGGAAAAACCCATCAGCCTGCCGATCCTGCATCAGGATCGCGAGATTGGGCGCATTTTGCTGATCGGCCACGGCGGCAGCCTGATGCGTTTTCTGTTGAGCGGTCTGGCGGGGATCATTCTCTGCACGGCGATCAGCGCCTGGGTCGCGCTGTACCTGGCGCAGCGTCAGTTGCGCAGGATCATCGGCCCGTTGCACAGCCTGGCGGCGGTGGCGCATGCAGCCCGCAGCGAGCGGGCACTGGATCGACGGGTGCCACGGGCAAAAATTGCCGAACTGGACAACCTCGGCACCGACTTCAATGCGCTGCTCGATGAACTCGAATCCTGGCAAACCCACTTGCAGAGCGAGAACGAAACCCTCGCCCATCAGGCCAGCCATGACAGCCTTACCGGGTTGCCGAACCGGGCCTTTTTCGAAGGCCGCCTTATCCGTGCTCTGCGCAATGCCCACAAGTTGAATGAGCAAGTGGCGGTGCTGTTTCTAGACAGCGACCGTTTCAAGGACATCAACGACAACTTCGGTCATGCCGCCGGCGACGCGGTGCTGGTGGCGGTGGCGAATCGGGTGCGGGCGCAGTTGCGTGAAGAGGATCTGGTGGCGCGTCTGGGTGGTGACGAGTTCGCCGTTCTGCTGACGCCCCTGCACAAGACCGAAGACGCCGAACGGATTGCCGACAAGATCCTCGCCAGTATGGACACTCCGATTGCGCTGCCGGGCGACAGCAGTGTCGTGACTTCGCTCAGTATCGGTATCGCCGTTTACCCCGATCATGGCGCCACGCCCGGCACCTTGCTCGATGCGGCGGATGCCGCGATGTATCAAGCCAAGCGCTTGTCGCGCGGCGCCCAATTCACGGCCGGGTCGGAGCACCCGGTCGACCCCGTTCAAACCAGGAGCTGATGCCGTGTTCTCACTTTCCATTCGACTGTTTTCCACCCTGTTGCTGACGGCCATGCTGGCCTTGACCGGTTGCCAGACCGCCCCACAAAAAGGCCTGACGCCGGCCCAGGTCGCTGTCCTCAAGCAGCAAGGCTTCGAGTTGACCGATGACGGCTGGGAGTTCGGCCTGTCGGGCAAAGTGTTGTTTGGCAGCGATGTCGAAAGCCTGAACCAGCAAAGTACCGAAATCGTCGAGCGTATCGGCAAGGCGCTGCTGGGTGTCGGCATCGAGCGCGTGCGGGTCGATGGCCACACCGATGCTTCGGGCAAGGAAACCTACAACCAGCAGCTGTCACTGCGCCGCGCGAAAAGCGTCGGAAAAGTGCTGACCTCGGTCGGCATGAAGGAAGAGAACATCCAGCTGCAAGGCCTCGGCAGCCGCGAACCGGTCGCTTCCAACGACACTGCAGCCGGCCGCACCGAAAACCGCCGGGTGTCGATCGTGGTGAGCGCCGATTAATCGGCGAACTGCATTTCGCGGGTCTCACCCATCAACAGACCCTGATTGCGCTCGGTCACCTCGCGGATGTAATCCCACAACAGGGTGATCCGCTTGAGCTTGCGCAAATCCTCCCGGCAGTACATCCAGAACTGCAAGTCAGTGAGGTCAATCCCAATGTTTACGGGGGCTGACCGCCATGAAGACCCAATCCGAGCGTTCCACTGTTACAACTGCTGTCACAAGTCTTGTGGTTCCTTTAAGGCCAACCACGAGGCTTGCGAAGCCCTACCACTACCGGCGTAACGGCATTTACTATCTGCGTCTGCGAGAAACTGGCAGCGTCTCTCAAACAGCCTCAGTTTCCCTTAAGACTACCGACAGAAAGGCCGCTATGGACGCTTCACGACGACTAGCCGAGACCATCAAGGCATTTCACTTGGATCACCCTCAGGCGACTTGGCAGGAGCTGCGAGACCATCTGCTGTGGGTCGCTGAGAATCTCTTATCGGCGGCCCACGATGTGCATTCCTTGCGTGACTGGGGCGACCTCTATGAGGACGTCAGGACAAATCTTACGGAGATCGCTGCAACGATGCCGCTGAGTGTCGATCAGCATGAACATGTAGCGAGAGCGAAGAAGGTTATGGATGCCGCTCAGGTGCGCCTACAGGGTGACTCAGTGCCTCTTGTGGAGATCATCCGGGAGCTTGAGGACGACCAGTTGAATGCAGGTGAGGCCGTCCCTCTGTCTCTATCTGTATTACCGACGGCAATGACCTTTGAGACTCTTTCAGGCCTCTATCTGGCTGACCGGGGGCAGGATCAGAAGGCTTCAACCTTGAAGGAGACTAAGTTGTGTCATGGCTTGTTGTCGTCCCAACTGGGAAGCCTCGATCTGAGAAATCACACACGGGCTGATCTTGTAGCTTTGCGTGATCGCCTTTCGCAGGGACGGATGCCCTCGACGGTGAATAAGTTGATCGTGAAGCTCTCAGCTGTACTCGCTTGGGCTGTGGAAAACGGTCATTTGGCGAAGGCATACGACAAGAAGCTCAAGCTCACGAAAGGCCTCGAGTCCACCCGTAAGGCTTTCTCTCAGGCTCAAGTGGGCAAGGTGATGGAATACGCTAATAGCCTCTCAGAAACCTCATGGAAGCGCTGGCTGCTCAGCCTTGGAGTCATCACGGGGGGCCGTCTCAATGAAATCTCTCAGCTCACCACGAGCGACATTCAGACCCTTGAGTCTGGAGTTGTTGCCATCCACATCAATGAGGTTGGCGAAGGGAAGTCCATTAAGAACAAACGTAGTGAACGACTGGTGCCATTGACTGATGGAGCCTATGGGTTCGACCTTGCGGCGTTCCTTCGATATGTCGAGTCCTGTAAGGGAAGTGAGTCAAAGTCACTGGCTCAGATTGGGTACAAGACAGCTGGTGAATGGGCGAATCAACAAGCGATCCCTGCGGCTCTTGGAGAAGATCACACGGCGGGTCTCACTTTTCACTCACTGCGACATTCGTTGGCCTCTTTGATGCAGGTGAAAGGTGTTCCTACAGTCCACGCTCAGGCTGTTATGGGGCACGCCTCGGGCACTATCACGTTTGACACCTATGGCTCTGGTGTTCCTGTGGAGGTTGTCGCTGAGATGCTCAAGAAGGTGTTGCGCGGAGGGGTTTGACGCTGGCTTGATATTCGGTCATTCGTGCGAGTTGATGATGTATCACCTTAAATTAGCGGAAGGTGGTTACAGTCGTGCGAATGGCAGAGTAGGGCTGGTACACCGTCATCGTAATCAAATCATAAGGAATGTCATGAATGGAAACTAAAACTCCGAGCCTTGAATTGAAGCTGGAGGATGGGAGTTCGCTGAACGTAGAAGTGGTTAGCTACCATCTCAAACTGAGCGATAGGCTGCATATCGGTACCCAAGGAAAAATGCACAAAATGGGCACGTTTAAAATACATAGTTCAGCGTACAAGAGCTGGGGGGCTGTAAAAACAATAAAGTACGCCTTAGGAGAGTGCATAGTCTTAACGGATTACCCACCGAAATTAACCCCTAGGACGATTACCTACAAAGTCAGACATGATTTTTAGTTTTAGGATTATCGCGACCTTCTCCGATTTGCGAATTGTGTGTTCTCGTTAATGCACAACTGAGAAGGGTGACTCGCTGGCTCCTGGCCTTGCTTAGTGAGCTTAGGGGCTACGAATTTCTGGTCTCGAAGGGTAGGAAACTGGTCGTAGGATTTAAACCCCTCACTATGGCTACAGACACACAACCCTACCCAGCTCAGGAGGCCAACCATGACCACTGCATCGAAAATCAAGCTTCAAGGCACCAACGTATCCGTATGCCTATTACCACCTATAGATATCCTTGAGACCCGCTATAAGCTCAGCGACGATCATGAGGGCATCGTGGCGCGATCCTTCAAGCTCATTCCCGGCAAGACTCGCAGGGGAACCGAAGAGGGCGCCCCTGTGGGCACTTATTCCAATAGCTCGCTACGGCAGCAGGTTGAGGTAACTTGGATGGACGGGGACACGAAACACAAAGTCCGCGTTCAGAAATCCCGCATTGTTTATCGAATGGCTCATGGTGAATTTGATGAGTCTTTGGTTATTGACCATATCGACGGTAACCCGAACAACAATCATCCAAGTAATCTCCGACCGCTGACCTATCACGAAAACTTCGGTAACCGTGCATCTGCTCTTAAAGAAAAGTACCCAAAGAAGGATCCTCATCTTCCTACTGGTGTCACCCGTGATTACAAATTCACCTCAGGCGTTCGGTATATTGGGAAGACAACAATTAGAGGCATCACCCATATGAACTACTTTGTGAATCCCCGTGCTGCCCAGCATTGGCTCGCTCAGGTAAAGAAGGATAATTTGGGTGATACCGCTCGTAGGGATCCTCAAGGGTTCATCATCGGGGCACCTAATCGAGTGACTATCAGACAATAGCCCTATGGTCAGTATCCTCACTATGGCTACACAGATTCCTACCGGGCATCACCACGTCCGACCAGAGACCACCGAGTGCCAAGCGCGACCAGATCGCCAACGCTCAACTGTCCTCGGTAAGCAGACCTCGTGTCTGGCTCCAGTAGGAAGGAGCGAACATTGATATTGCTGATCGTTAGTCGGTGCCTCTTGAGGGCATCGCTGGGAGGCCTTGCACGGGATTGGGGCCACCGTGTATTGCTCAATGTTCACGGGGGCCTTTAACTTAAAGATTACTCACTGAGTAGCTCTAATTATTATTCTATTAATAGATCTTTGCTCTTGTCTTAAAGATCCTCTCAAGGTTTCTCTAAGTTAGAGGCTGGTCTGGCGACCATGAGCACCCATTCTTTCAGTTAGTCTCAAAGGAGGCCTATGCGATTCCACTTCAAACTCGATGGTCTCGATCATCAACATCGTGAAACCTTGTTGTCTATCGAGTCGGCAATGACCGGTCGATCCTCTACCGCTTTGTTCGATCTAAAAGCTCTCGATGTTTTCACGAACAGGCCCCCTGAGAAAATCAATGAGTTCGTCTCGGGGAAGTTGGGAACATTCCTAATGAAGTCTCTTGAGGCTCTTATGGCTGCTACTGGTCTCGACCTGATCGCTCTTTACGGAGCAGTGAAGGGTGTTCCCGTTATCCTCAAAGCTCGTCCAATAGCAGTCCAGCAATAACCCAGTGTCGCCTCACTGGTGCCCTTCAGATGCCTTCAGGCTTGCCATGTCCTGATCCAGCATTAGCCACATAACCCAAACCAAGAACCTTTTGATCGACCTTGGAAGATGCCCATGCGGCTCCCTCCTTGCCGTCTTGTCGTGCGCGTCTATGGCGCCAAGGTCGATCAAAGGGTCACCTCATAGGAGATCCATATCCATGAACATCACAATCACTAAAGTCCTGAAGAACGAAGTAACTGTGTCGGGGCAGACCCTCAATCGTGAGTACGTCGAAAGCGTCATGTTGCCCTTGTTGATGGCCCAGTGTGGCCGGAACAACGGCACCAAGTTCGGCGTTATCAAAGCCTTCGAGGAAGCCGGTTTGTCCCTCAAGGCCATCCAAGAGGACGCTCAGGTCTACTTCATGACCAAGCGGGAGCAGAAAGCGACCCGTGAGCAACTTCAGCGGGAAGCTGACGAGCGTGCTGAACGTTTACGCGAGTGGACGCCACGCGAACTGGCCCAAGCGAAAGCTGATAGAGAGTCCCGCGCTGCTGCCATCCGTGAACAAGCTCAAAAGGTTTTGGCAGCACGCTCCCGTAATAACGGCTGATAGCTCTAGACCTGCACCAATCACTTCCCTACTTATTCTTCAGGAGACCTATTTCAATGAAACAGCCTAACCAATACGTCAAACCATCGACTTACAGCACTGCTCTCACCGATAGTCAAAACGGCTCGATTCGCTTCAATACGACTGATGTCCGTGTGGAAACACAAGCGGCCACCGATGTATCCGCCTATGTGGAAGCCTTAACAGAGGCCCTCGATGATTACCTCAACGGTGACGAGTGGCGCCAAGCGGCAATCGAACACACCCCTTGTGAATTCCGTCCGGCTGGCTCTGAGGCGACCGGTCAGCAAATCATCACTATGGCTGATCGCTCCGTCACTTTTGACCCTCGTAAGAACTGGGATAACCAGACCATCTCGAAGGGCGAAATCCTGGCCGGGTCTGTGATCTTCACCGAGCCAACCGATACAGCATTGGTCATTAGCAAGCGCTTCACCATCCTCGACCATAACCTGATGGCGGGCTTCACTGAAGGCTCTATGCATCAGACCGGTGAGAAGCTGTTGCGGGACATCGAGCATGATGCCGCTGGCAAAATCGCGGGCATCCTCTCCAGCGCACCATCCACTGAAAGCGTGTCGGCGACTAAGCCAACCGGCAAGCCTGTAGAGGTCGCTGAGGATCTGATCGACATCTTGACGATGAACATCAACCAGACCGTGGGTAGCTCGCTGTCTGACTTTGTGGTTCTGTTGCCGGTGTCATTGCTCGCGGTTCTTGAGCGTGCTGCTCAGCGTGCAGGTGTTGAAGACATCGAGTCTCTGATTGGTGCCTCTGTGCAGCCTTATAGCGGCACTGACCGTGGCCTGTTCATGCTGCCTAAACTGTTCACCTCGCTTAGTTATCGCGAAGGTCGTAACGGAGACATCTGGAAGGTACAAGCAACTCGTAATGGTGCCCATCAGTGCTGGGACATCGAGATCATGACAGTCGTGGACATCGTGGCTAACGGTAAGGTCAAGGTGAAGCTGACTGCGGATGGTCTTCAAACTGAGGTCGTGGACTACCCGATGATTACCAACATTGAGCTGACCTGAGGAAGCCCCTCAGAACCCCGTAAGGTCAGTTCAAGAGGGAATGGCTGGGGCTCATTTGAATCATGTGGCAGATCACTTGATTGCAGGCTGTCCGGCCAACTCGCTCATGAATTCGTCATGGTCTGACCAGTACCTGTTGTTTTCCAGAGCCCAGCACATATGAGCAGACAGGCCATCCAAGTCCCCCATCAGGGTCAAACGATTTATGCCGTAATGACTGAGATCAAACATCATCTGCCGCTTGTAGCCTGCCTTAATGACGTGGGAGACCAGCTCATCCTCTTTCTGCAAAGCTTTTGGCAAATGAAGCTCAGGATCAGGATGAGCTGTGAATAATCCACTCTGCCGCCCGATACGTGAAGCGACGCTGTTGGGCTTGTATTTCGCTACGTTGCGCAAGCGACGAGGGCCGGACATTTCTGAGGTGATATAAAGTTTGGGCTTCAAACAGTAGATCGCTGCGTCAATATCAGGGTGAGATAGGCATGCAAAAAAGGCAGCAACCAACGGGTTATAGCTCCAATCCAACAGTCTTGTTGGCAACCCATGATGCTGCGCTATTGCCATCCACTCCCATTCCGTCGTTGGACTTTTAGGGATGTATTCGCAGGCCTTCCTTTTCCACGACGCCAGATACTCCAGATCATCGCGTTCCTTGTAAGGGCTTCTGCCGGCCTTTGGGACTACTTCCCATGAAGCGTCAGCTTGCCCACGGAACATCCAACGATTGTCCTTACGATATTCAGAAAAGACCTCGTAAAACTCAGGAAATGAGCTTATTTCCATGTTCGCTGTAACCCTCGGCATTTTCCTTACGACAATATCAAACCGACACTACAGCGTCGATATTGACCATAGGAACAAAGCTGAGGGTCAGCTATCGAAGGAGAACCTAATGGACAAGCTACGCGCTGCCTACTGGGTCTGCGTGGCTGTCCATCTGGTCTTCTGGCTGTATGGGCACCTCAAGACCCTCAATGAGAATCTGGAAGAAAAATCTGAAAGACCACCTCATTGATACATGCCCCGCAATTTCCCCCGTGTGCCCACTCAGATGCCTATCGGATTGTTGAATCGAGTGCCTCGTGGTTCCCTTCGATACCTCGTCGTGCTGTCACAAGTTGCGTCACAACCCCTGTCACAACCCGTTGCCAAGTCCTCTCTGAGATCGTTAGGATAAGGCTCCCTCACGACTTGCAGACGCTCAGTCTGTAAACCGAAGGTCTCGCGTTTCGCCCAGCAATAACGGGCGGTTTAGCTCGGTCACTTCACGGATGTAATCCCACAACAGGGTGATCCGCTTGAGCTTGCGCAGATCCTCCCGGCAGTACATCCAGAACTGCCGGCTGATGTCGATTTCCTCCGGCAACACCGGCAGCAGGCGCGGATCCTGAGCCGCGAGAAAGCACGGCAGAATCGCCAATGAGCGCCCCTGCTGCGCCGCCACAAACTGTGCAATCACGCTGGTGCTGCGCAAGTTTGCGCTGGCGCCGGGCAACACGTTCGCCAGATACAACAGCTCCGAGCTGAACGCCAGGTCATCCACATAACTGATGAATTGATGCCTGCCCAGGTCGGCGGGGCGGCGGATCGGTGGGTGCTTGTCCAGGTATTCCTGGGTCGCGTAGAGCTGCAAGCGGTAGTCGCAGAGTTTGCAGCACACATACGGCCCGTGTTCCGGGCGTTCGAGGGCGATGACGATGTCGGCCTCGCGCTTGGACAGGCTGATGAAGTGCGGCAGCGGCAAGATGTCCACGGAGATTGCCGGGTAAGCGTCGACAAAGTGGCTCAGTTGCGGGGTGATGAAGAAGCTGCCAAAACCTTCGGTGCAGCCCATCCGCACATGTCCGGAAAGCGCGACGCCAGATCCGGACACCTGCTCGCAGGCCATGTGCAGCGTGCTTTCGATCGACTCGGCGTAACTCAACAGGCGCTGGCCTTCGGCAGTCAGCACGAAACCGCTGGTGCGCGACTTTTCGAACAGCAAAGTGCCGAGCGCCGCTTCCAGCGAACTGATCCGCCGCGACACGGTGGTGTAGTCCACCGCCAGGCGTTTGGCTGCCGTGCTGGCCTTGCGGGTACGGGCGACTTCGAGGAAAAACTTGAGGTCGTCCCAGTTCAGCGAGCCTAGAGAGGTGATGTTTTTTTGCATGTTGGACGGGCTTATATGTGCGTTCTTATTAGAAGTTTGCACATCTATACTCCAAAAACAGTCCGACAACCAATTCGTGACACACGCCTCATCTCAAGGCGGATCTTTCGCCTTGGCTCCCAAGATAAAAACAATTTCCGGAGACCAGCATGAACGCATCGCTTATGCCCAACGAAACCACGATCCAGAAGGTCAAGCTGCTGATCGACGGCGAGTGGGTCGAGTCGCAGACCACCGAGTGGCACGACATCGTCAACCCGGCGACCCAGCAAGTGCTGGCCAAGGTTCCGTTCGCCACCGCCGCTGAAGTCGACGCCGCCGTCAGCGCTGCCCAGCGCGCCTTCCAGACCTGGAAGCTGACCCCGATCGGCGCACGCATGCGCATCATGCTCAAGCTGCAAGCGCTGATCCGCGAACATTCCAAACGCATCGCCGTGGTGCTGAGCGCCGAGCAGGGCAAGACCATTGCCGATGCCGAGGGCGATATTTTCCGTGGCCTGGAAGTGGTCGAGCACGCCTGCTCCATCGGCAGCCTGCAAATGGGTGAGTTCGCCGAGAACGTGGCCGGCGGCGTCGACACCTATACCCTGCGCCAGCCGATCGGCGTCTGCGCCGGCATCACGCCGTTCAACTTCCCGGCAATGATTCCGCTGTGGATGTTCCCGATGGCCATCGCCTGCGGCAACACCTTCGTCCTCAAGCCATCCGAACAGGATCCGCTGTCGACCATGTTGCTGGTGGAGCTGGCGATTGAAGCCGGTATTCCGGCGGGCGTGCTTAACGTCGTTCATGGTGGCAAGGACGTGGTCGATGGCCTGTGCACCCACAAGGACATCAAGGCTGTTTCGTTCGTCGGTTCGACCGCCGTCGGCACCCACGTTTATGACCTGGCCGGTAAGCATGGCAAGCGCGTGCAATCGATGATGGGCGCGAAGAACCACGCGGTGGTGCTGCCGGATGCCAATCGCGAGCAAGCGCTCAATGCGCTGGTCGGCGCCGGTTTCGGTGCGGCCGGTCAGCGTTGCATGGCCACCTCGGTGGTGGTGCTGGTGGGCGCGGCCAAGCAGTGGCTGCCGGATCTGAAAGCACTGGCGCAGAAACTCAAGGTCAACGCCGGCAACGAGCCGGGCACCGATGTCGGTCCGGTCATTTCGAAAAAGGCCAAGGCGCGGATTCTCGATCTGATCGAAAGCGGCATCAAGGAAGGCGCGAAACTCGAGCTGGACGGTCGCGACATCAGCGTGCCGGGCTACGAGAAAGGCAACTTCGTCGGCCCGACCCTGTTCTCCGGGGTGACCACCGACATGCAGATCTACACCCAGGAAATCTTCGGCCCGGTGCTGGTGGTGCTGGAAGTCGACACCCTCGATCAGGCCATCGCGCTGGTCAACGCCAACCCGTTCGGCAACGGCACCGGCCTGTTCACCCAGAGCGGTGCGGCGGCGCGTAAATTCCAGACTGAAATCGACGTCGGCCAGGTCGGCATCAACATCCCGATTCCGGTGCCGGTGCCGTTCTTCAGCTTCACCGGTTCGCGCGGTTCGAAACTCGGCGACCTCGGCCCGTACGGCAAGCAAGTGGTGCAGTTCTACACCCAGACCAAAACGGTCACGGCGCGCTGGTTCGATGACGACAGCGTCAACGACGGCGTGAACACCACCATCAACCTGCGCTGAGGAATGGCCATGAAAATCGCATTTATCGGTCTGGGCAACATGGGCGCGCCGATGGCGCGCAACCTGATCAAGGCCGGGCATTCGCTGAACCTGGTGGACCTGAACAAGACCGTGCTGGCGGAGCTGGAGCAACTGGGCGGCACCATTCGTGCCTCGGCTCGCGAAGCTGCTGAAGATGCAGAACTGGTGATCACCATGCTGCCGGCGGCGGTGCATGTGCGCAGCGTCTGGCTCGGCGAAGACGGCGTGCTGGCCGGGATCGGCAAAGGCGTGCCAGCGGTGGATTGCAGCACCATTGATCCGCAGACTGCGCGCGATGTGGCGGCAGCGGCGGCCAAACAAGGCGTGGCCATGGCCGATGCCCCGGTGTCCGGCGGTACTGGCGGCGCCACGGCCGGGACGCTGACCTTCATGGTCGGCGCCACTCCTGAACTGTTCGCCACCCTGCAACCGGTGCTGGCGCAGATGGGCCGCAACATCGTGCATTGCGGTGAGGTCGGCACCGGCCAGATCGCCAAGATCTGCAACAACCTGTTGCTCGCCATTTCGATGGTCGGCGTCAGCGAGGCGATGGCGCTGGGCGATGCGCTGGGGATCGACACCACGGTGCTCGCCGGGATCATCAACAGCTCGACCGGTCGTTGCTGGAGTTCGGAAATGTACAACCCGTGGCCGGGCATCGTCGAAACGGCGCCGGCTTCGCGTGGTTACACCGGCGGCTTCGGCGCCGAGTTGATGCTCAAGGATCTGGGGCTGGCAACCGAAGCGGCGCGTCAGGCCCATCAGCCAGTGGTGCTGGGAGCGGTGGCGCAGCAGTTGTACCAGGCGATGAGTCAGCGCGGGGAAGGGGGCAAGGACTTCTCGGCGATTATCAACAGCTATCGCAAGCCGCAGTAATCGTCATCAGATCCAATGCAGTAGGTGTTGCCGGGAAATCACGTCGGGTGGTTTCCCGGCCTTTTTGTATCAGGCGAACACAAAATATTTGCGCACGGTCTCGACCACTTCCCAAGTGCCTTTCATGCCAGGCTCGACGACGAAGATGTCGCCGGCGCGCAGGTGGATCGGCTCCATGCCGTCCGGGGTAATCACGCAGTAGCCTTCCTGGAAATGGCAGTACTCCCACTTCACGTAATCGACCCGCCACTTGCCCGGCGTGCAGATCCAGGTGCCCATGATCTTGCTGCCGTCTTCGCTGGTGTAGGCGTTGAGGTTGACGGTGTGCGGGTCGCCCTCGAGCTTTTCCCATTTGCAGGCGTCGAGTACGGGCAGCGGGTGGGTGTCGCGCAAAACGGTGATAGGTGCGGTCATTGGTGAGTTCCAGAATGGGCCTTTGTACGGAATCTGCACCCTATAGCGCCGGGTACTTTGCCAATTGTCTGGGCTCGACATTCAGTTGCTCATAAACGCAACAACGATTTGCACTGAACGGTTAATCAATAACCCTTGGAACATTAATCAAAGAAATGTACTGATCTGGAACAAGGGTTATGAACTTATAACAAAATTACTTGCTTTAATTTCGCAGGTGATACGCCAGGGGTGTCGTCGCTAAGTTGCTTTCAATAGTTGAACATGAGTGCGGCGGGCGCGCTCCACCCTACGCAGACATTGTTAAGTAAATATGTCGCTCCGACCCATCGTCCGCACCAATCGAGTGCAGTATTTACGGGCGTGTGCACGTCCGTCTCAGATCAAATAAAAAACTTTGAACAGCTCGTTGACTCTCCCCTTAAGGGCAGAGTTTAGATTTCCGCCGCGTGAGAAGTTGCTGTAGGAAAAGTTACTTCTCGTATGCGGAAAATATGAGTCAGCCACGACATATAGGGAGATAGAAATGAACAATCCATTGGACTTGGAACAGGTCATTGGCAGCACCCGCGCCATTCTCGCGCAGTTGCTAGTAATGAGCGCCGATGAAATCGATGCGCACAGCAGCATCGTCGAAGATCTGGGGGCGGATTCGCTGGACATCGTCGACCTCAGCTTCCAGCTGGGTCGTCAGTATGGTTGCACTTTGCCCAAGACCAGCGTGCTGGACCATGCGGTGGCTGTCTGCGGGGATGCCAGCGAGTTTCTGGCCAACGGCCGGATCACTGAAAACGGCAAGGCCCTGCTGGAGCAAAGCCTGAGCGCCTACGCACCGGACCAGCTCAAGGCCGGCATGCAGCCGGCGCAGGTGTTCGCGGCCACCACAGTTCTCAACTGGGCGCAGCAATGTCGCAATCTGTTCAATTACCTGCCATCGAGCTGCCCTGACTGCAACGCCCATCAAGCCGTGCTCAACGAGCGTCAGCAAGTGGTCTGCGGTGCCTGCAGCGCACGCCTGGTGCCGGCCGATGGCGACGAAGTCTCCCGTCAACTGGTCGAGCAGTTTGTGGCCACTCACGTCAAAGAGACGGTGTAGGAGCTCACATGCGGGCACGAGAAGTCTATGTGAGCGGGTTCGGCCTGGTGGCGCCCATGGCGCTGGACGCTGCCACGTTGTTCGAGCGCATCTGCCGGAAACAATCCTGTGTCCGCGAACATCCCCGGTTCCAGGCGTTGGGGTTTCGCAACAGTGCGGCCGGGTTTATCGATGATGCGCAGTGGCAGAAGATCGCGGCTGGATTCGGTGGCAATGCAGCGCTGCACCCGCGTCAGAGCGTGCTGGCCGAGTACGTCGCGCGTCAGGCGTTGCAGCACGCCGGTCTGACTCCGGCCGACTTTGCCCACAGCCGCAGCGGCCTGTTCCTGGGAGCCAATAAATACTGTGCCGACAGTCACGATCTGCAGCGGGTCAGTCGATGCATGGATGACGCGGGGCGAGTCGATCTGGATCGCCTGCTCGACCATCCGGCGCCGCCGAGCGCTGCGTTCGCGCGTCGGGTTGATCAGCAGACCCAGCACCTGGCGGACTGGCTCGGTATACGCGACTGCATCTCGACCCATTCCGACGCTTGTGCCGCCGGCACCATGGCCATCGGCAGCGCCTACCGGGCGATCGAGCGCGGTGAGGTGGATCTGGCGATTTGCGGTGCCGTTGAGCTGATGGCCAACGAGCTGCCTTATTACATGTTCAACAGCCTTGGCGCGCTGTGCCAGGCCGACCTGCCGGCAGGCGAGCAGAGCCGTCCCTTCATGCCGGACCGCAGTGGTTTTGTGCTCAGCGAAGGCGCGGCCCTGGTGATTCTCGAATCCGCCGAGCATGCCCGACGACGCAAGGCCAGGCCATTGGGACGAGTGTTGGGCTACGCCAATGTCTGCGAAGCCCAGAAGATGACCTCCAGCAGCCGGGATGGCAGCAAGTACGAGGAATGCATGGACGCTGCAATCGAAGATGCCGGGCTGCTGCGCAGTGCCGTGCAACACGTCAATACCCACGGTACTTCCACCCAGGCCAACGACAGTTGCGAGGCCCTGGCCCTGCAACGGCTGTTTGGCGAATGTCAGGACTTCATGACCTTCACCGCCAACAAGTCGGCCATGGGTCACTCTCTGGCGGGCAGCGGCGCCATTGAAGCCGTGCTGTCGCTGATGACGTTGCGCGACGGTGTGCTGTTGCCGACCTTGAACTATGAGCCTGAGCGCGCCGAGTACCCTTCATTGAGGTTCCTCAGCCAACCTGTGCGCCAGCCGATCAACGTGGTGATGTCCAACTCCTTCGGATTCGGCGGCGTCAACAGTTCGCTGGTTCTGGGGAGGGCATGACATGAACAGAGCCCTCTACATCAACGCGGCTGCCGTGCTCAATGTAGCCGGCAGCGAATGCGCCGACCTGCTCGCGACACCGCCGGTGCCACAACCGCTGGCCTTCGATCCGCAACGTAGCGCCCTGGCGTTGCCCGCGCCGCGCCTGGCCAGCGATCTGTTCGATCGCAAGATCCAACGCAGCGTCGAGCCGCAGGGGTTGCGTCTGCTGCATTGCGCCGCGCGCCTGGCGCCCGCGCTGGCGTCGCTGCAACTGCCTGCTGCGCGCATTGCCCTGACCGCCGCCATTCCGGAAGTGGACGCGCCGAGTCCTTGCTGGGATGCAGTGCAGGCGATCCTCGAACAGCCGCACAAACAGCTGTCGCAACTGTTGGCCAACACCCCGCCATTGCATGCGTTGACGCTGCTCAACAGCAGTGTGATGGCTTACGTGGCCGAGGCGCTGAATTGCCATGGCCCGATGGGCGGCTTCTGCTCCCAGGACAATGCCGGGCTCGATGCGTTGATCGAGGCCTGCCAGCAAATTGCCGAACAACACGCCGATGCGGCGCTGGTGGTCAGCAGCAGTCCGAACCTGACACCGGCCCTGTACCTGCGCGAGCCCGCTTTGGCGGACGAGCCGGTTTACGGTGAAGGCGCTGCGGCGCTGTTGCTCAGTTCGGCACCAGCGCAGGACGCCACGCAGATCTTGCGTGTGGCCGGGTTTGCCCGAGGTTACAGCGCCGATCCGCAACGCACGCTGGCCGTCGGCAAACGCGTGATCGAACGTGCCCTGAGCGAGGAAAAGCTGTGTATGGGTGACGTTGCCAAGGTGGTGGCCAATCCCGCCGACCGGCAACTGATGAGCCTGTTTGAATCGACGCCACAACACCTACGCAATGTCAGTGCAATGACCGGCGAACTGGGCGCCAGCGGATTGCTGACCGAGGTCGCCATGGCTTTGCACCACAGTCGCGAAGCAGGCGCTGTGCCTGGTTACACCTTGCTCGTCAGTCATGGTCGCGCCGGTCACTGGGGCGCATTGCTGTTGGCCAGTGAAACCCTGGAGAAGTACGCATGAGTGCGACACGGATTGTGATCACCGGAATGGGCGCGGTAACCGGATTCGGTTTCGAATGGCAGACCCTCTGGGAAAAAATGCTCGGCGCCGAACACTGCGTGCGCCCCTGGCAGCCGCAAGACCTGCAGGAAAATGAATTTCCGGTTCGCTACGCGGCGCCCGTGGACATGACGTTGTTACCCGGACATTTGCAGAACCACCCGGCCTGGACGCTGCCCCTGGAAAAACGCAGTCGCTTTGGCTGGGTGGCTGCCACCCAGGCCGTCGCCGACAGCGGGTTGAACCCCGAGCAGTTGCGCGAGGCTGCCGTGCTGTGTGCCTCCGGGGCACCGCAACACATGCTCGCCGACATGCTCCTGACCCAGGCGCCGGACGGCGATGCACCGGACTGGCGACACCTGATGGCGCGGGCAACAGAAGTCAGCGCCGAGGGTTCCTTGCGTCAGGCCAACGACCGGCTGGCGCGAGTGATTGCCGACGACCTCGGTTGTGAGGGCCCGGTGATCAATATCAGTAGCGCCTGTGCCGGCGCATCCCAGGCGATCGGCAATGCGTTCCAGATGATTCGTCGCGGCGAAGTGAATGTTGCCGTGGCCGGTGGTGCCGACTCGGTGCTCAACCTCGACACCATGGCCGCTTTGTACCTGCTGGGCGCAGCCTCGGGCGAGCAGCGCTGGGGCGCTGATCTGTGCCGGCCGTTCGATCGTGACCGCAGCGGTCTGATCGCCGGCGAAGGCGGCGGGTTTGTCGTATTGGAAAGTCTTGAGCATGCCCTGGCGCGAGGGGCGACCCCGTATGCCGAAGTGCTCGGTTACGGCAGCAGCCTGGATGCCTACAAGGTCACCGCACCGCAGCCAGAGGGCCGGGGCGCCGCGCTGGCCATGCAAGCGGCGCTGGACGATGCGGGGTTGCAGCCGCAGCAGATTGACCTGATCAATGCCCACGGCACCTCGACGCCCCTCAATGATGTTGCCGAGACCCTGGCCATCAAGCAGGTGTTCGCTCAGCGCAAGCATTATCAGACGCTGGCGGTCAGTGCCAACAAGTCGCAATTCGGTCACCTGATCGCGGCGGCCGGGGCGCCGGAGTGCATTGTCACTGCGCTGGCCTGTCTGAACGATCTGGTCACACCCACCGTGAACCTGCACGAGGCCGATGAACGCTGTGATCTGGATTATTGCGCCGGTCAGGCTGTCAGCCGTCGTGTCGATTACGCCCTCAGCAACTCCTTTGGCTTTGGCGGCCTGAACACCTCGCTGGCCCTTGGCAAATATCGGGAGCACGGACAATGACTAGCGCTACTGCACGCATTGCCATCGCTGGCAGCGGTTGTGTGTTGCCCACGGGTTGGGGTGTCGAGGGTTTCTGGGCGGCGGCCCGGGAAGGTCGCAGTGCGATCGCTGCGCTGCAAACACCGCTGTTTCACAGTGAACGCATCGCCGCATTCGGACAGATCGATGACGCCACGCACCAACGCAGTCGTCAGGACGTTGCGCAAAACCTGCAGCGTTACTGCCCGCCGGCGGTGATCTGGGGTGTCAGCGCAGTGCGTCAGGCGCTGGCCGAGGCCGGCGTCGAACCTGGTCAGGACGGTTTGCGGTATGGCCTCTATTGCTGTCAGGGCGGGTATACCCATCCGTCGGTGGCGTCCTATGGGGAACTGCTTCAGGAGTCCCGCACCGACAGCGCAGCCGACATGAACCGCCTCGCCCGGCAAGTGTTGCAGGAGCGTGCGCTCGATCCGTTTTTGGTGCTCAAGAGTCTGAGTAACGGCTTGCTCGGCGTGGTCAGTCTGGCCTTGAAGCTGGAGTGCGAGTGCAACGCCTACATGCAAGGCGTGGCCGGCAATCTGGCGGCATTGCGTCAGGCGCACAGTGCCTTGCAGAGTGGGCGCATCGACGTGGCCATCGTGGTCGGGGCCGGCAGTGAACTCGACCCGCTGGCGCTGGCCGCGCTCGCCGAGGCCGGTGTGATCGGTACCGACGGTTCCCGGCAGATGCTCGCCTTCGACCGGAAGGGTTCGGGCGGCATTGCCGGCGAAGGCGCCGCTGCGCTGGTGCTGCGGCGGGTCGCGGATCTGCCGCCGGAACCGCAAACCTGCTTGACGGCGCTATTCGCGCACCCGCGTCTGGACGCTCTGAGCCTGCCGGACAAACAGGTCGATTTGCTGATCAGCAGTGCCACCGGCACTGCGCAAAAGGACGCCGATCTGGCCCGCACCCTGGCCCGTACCGGCGCTGCACACATCACCAGCGGCACGGCGCTGACCGGCATCCTCAGCGGTGCGCCGAGCCTGGTCGACCTGATCCTCGCCCGCCAGATGCTGCAGGCCCAAAGCATCGCGCCGATTGCCGGGCTGACGCAGCCGGTGGATACGCATCTGCCGTTTGTGTCGGGCGAACCACGAGATGCCGTTCTGCACGATTGCCTGGTGATCAACCGCGACGACAACGGCTTCAGCGCCTGTTACCAACTCGACTTGCAGGCGGACGACTGACCGCTTCAAGGCAATACATCGCTTCTGAATTTTTACTCAAGGGATATGACTGTCATGGATTACCGCGATTACGTTCGGCCAAAATTCGTTGAACTGATGCAGGCCCTGGGCCTGGAGTGCCAGTTCCATCGGGCGCAGGGCAGCAAACTGTTCTACCGCGACAAACAGGGTGACGAAGTGACCGTTACCGATTTTCTCGGTGGCTACGGTGCCGCGCTGTACGGTCACAACGATCCGCAATTCGTCGATCAGCTGTGCGACCTGCTGCGTGCCGATGTGCCGTTCAACGCGCAAATGTCGGTGCGTGGCGCGGCGGGGCAGTTGGGGCGCGAACTCAGCGAAGCGTTCAACCGTGAGCTGAACAACACCGAGCGCTACATTTCCACGTTCTCCAACAGTGGCGCCGAGTCGGTGGAAATCGCCGTCAAGCATGCCGAGTACCGTCGTCAGAAAAACCTGCAGAAGCAGTTCGACGAACATGATTTCGAACTGGCGAATCTGGTGGCCAGTGACAAGGCCTATGTCGAGTTGGAAATCGACGATCTCGATCTGCCGGCCGGTCTGTTGCCGCCGCACCTGACCAGCGTGACCGTGCGTCAGGTGGCCGAGGCGGTACGTCAGCACAACCTCGCGCAACTGCATGTCGAACCGGTCTTCCTCGCGGTGCGAGGCAGCTTCCACGGCAAACTGGTGAACACCGTTCAACTGACTTACGGCAAGCAATACCGCAAACCGTTTGCCCGTTTCGGGCTCAACGTCGAATTCATCGATCCGGATCAACCGCAGCAGTTGCAAGAGCTGCCGGCCCGCCATCAGCATCACTGGCTGAGTTTGGCGTGGAGCGGCGAAACCCTGCACGTGCGCCGTGAAGCGTTCAGCGCAATCACTGCCGTGCTGCTGGAACCGATTCAGGGCGAGGGCGGGATCAACGAGTTTGCCAAAGAGTTCTACCTGGGCCTGCGTCGTCTGTGCAACGAGCAGCAATGCCCGCTGGTCATCGACGAAGTGCAGTCGGGTTTCGGCCGCACCGGCACCTTGCTCGGCGCCACCCATTTCAACCTGCAGGGCGACTACTACTGCCTGTCCAAGGCACTGGGCGGCGGCTTGATGAAAATCGCCGCCACCGTGATTCGCGCCAGTCATTACGAAAACGATTTCAGCTACATCCACAGCTCGACCTTCGCTGAAGACGATGCGTCGTGCCACATCGCGCTGTCGGCCCTGCGCCGCTTGTTCGAGAACGACAGCGCCATGCTCAAGGATGTGAACAAGAAGGGCGAGTACCTCAAGACTTCGCTGCTGGAGCTCAAGGCGGCCTATCCGGACGTGATCGCCGATGTGCGCGGACGCGGCCTGCTGCTGGGCTTCGAACTGCATGACCTGACCGGTACCAGTTCGCTGGTCCAGGCGTCGGCGCAGTACAACGAAGCGCTGGGCTACATCATTGCCGGCTACCTGTTGCAGTTCGAGTCGTTGCGTGTGGCGCCGTCGGGCAGCAACGCCAATGTGATTCGCCTGGAACCCCCGGTGTGCATCACCTTCCAGGAAATCGATGGCCTGATCGCTTCGCTGCAAAAAGTCTGCGACATGCTGCGTCGCCGCGATGCCTTCCCGCTGGCCGCCGGTGTGTGTGCCGACAGCATTGCCCAGGTTCCGGCGCGCGATGTCAGCTTCACGGAGACCGAAAGCCTCCCAAAGCCTGACGAGAACGTGCGCGTGGTAGCACGCGTGGCGTTCATCAACCACCTGATCGATGCGGACATGCTCAGTGATGTCGACCCATCGCTGTCGACCCTGAGCCCGGAGCAGAAGCGCGAGTTCATCAAACGCATGGCCCCCGAGCGCCGCGCGGCGCCTATCGGTCCGGTGCAGATCCGCTCGAAACTCGGCACGGCGGTGGAGTTTACCCTCTATCCGCTGTGCATGGATTCCGATGCGATGGCGGCTTACATCGCCAGCGGCGATCTGGAAACCATCCGCGAGGAAGTCGGCAATCGCATCAAGGATGCCCGCGCCGACGGCTATGGCGTGGCCGGCCTGGGCATGTACACCTCGATCGTCACCAACAACTGTCAGGCGCTGAAAATCCCTGACATGGCGCTGACCTCTGGCAACGCGCTGACCATCGGCATGGGGCTGGAAGCGATCGAGCAGGGCTGCAAACAGCAAGGTCTGGAACTGAGCCGGCAGACCGCTGCGGTGGTCGGTGCTGCCGGCAACATTGCTTCGACCTACGCTTCGCTGTTGTCGACCCGTGTCGAGCACCTGATCCTGATCGGCAGTGGTCGCGACGGCTCGCTGCGACGCCTGGAGAAAACCGCTCACCAGATTTACGCCGAAGCCGCCCGGGCCATTCTCAAGGGGGTTGCCGAGCACGATCGTCTCGCCAGTCGCCTGCAGCAACTGCGGGGTATTGACGCCCTGCTGCAAGCCCATGGCAACAGTGCCGATCTGGGTCAGCGTGTGGCACAACTGGTCGATGAGCAACTGGGAAGCGACGCGTTCATCACCGTCAGCAACGACCTGGATACCTTGAAGCAAGCGCGCATCGTGCTTTGTGCGGCGAATGCACCGCAGGCGTTTCTCGGTGCCGGACACTTTGCCGAGAACAGCGTGATCTGCGACATCGCCGTTCCGCTGAACGTGGACCAGAACCTCGCCGGTCAGCGCTCCGACGTGCTGTACATGCACGGCGGGATTGTCCAGACGCCGCTGGGCGATGGCCTGGCCCCCAACGTTCGCGCCTACCTCAAGCAAGGTCAGTTGTATGCCTGCATGGCGGAGTCGGTACTGATGGGGCTGTCGGGCATGAAACAGCACTACTCCTACGGCGACATCAGCCGTGAGCAAGTGCAGCAGATCCGTGCACTGGCCGCGACCCACGGGTTCAGCCTCGCGCAGTTCAAAACCGATAACTCGCTGTAAGGAACGGTCATGCCGAACAAAGTAGCAGTAGTGACCGGCGGCAGCCGTGGCATCGGCCGGGCCATCGTCCTGGCGCTGGCAGGTGCCGGTTATCAAGTGGCGTTCAGTTATGTGCGTGATGAAGTAGCGGCGATGGCCTTGCGTGATGAAGTGCAGGCGTCGGGCGTGGATTGCCTGGCGCTGCAATGCGACATCAGCCGTGGCGACAGCATCGCGTCATTCTTCGAGCGGGTCGAGGCGCATTTCCAGCGCGTCGATCTGCTGGTCAACAACGCCGGCATTACCCGTGACGGCTTGCTGGCGACGATGCCGGCGAGCGACATTCTGGAGGTGATCCAGACCAACCTGGTCGGCACCTTGCTCTGCTGTCAGCAGGTGCTGCCGGGCATGCTGCGCCAGCGCAGTGGCTGCATCGTCAATATCAGTTCGGTCGCCGCGCAAAAGCCCGGCAAGGGCCAGAGCAACTATGCCGCGGCCAAGGGCGGGGTCGAAGCCATGACCCGTGCGCTGGCGGTCGAGCTGGCGCCGCGCAATATCCGGGTCAATGCGGTGGCGCCGGGGATCGTCAAGACCGAGATGAGCACCGCACTGATCGGCAGTCAGGAGGAGCAGATCCAGTCGCGGTTGCTGATCAAGCGTTACGCCGAACCCGAGGAAATTGCCGAGGCGGTGCTGTACCTCGCTGACCGTGGCTTGTACCTGACCGGGGAGGTCCTGCCGGTGAACGGCGGGTTGAAAATGCCATGAGCCGCACCATTCTGATTACCGGTGCAGCCAAAGGCATCGGTCGCGCGGTGGCCGAGGACTTCGCAGCCAATGGCGACAATCACCTGATCCTGCTGGACCTGGACTTGCCGCAATTGCAGGGCTGGGTCGATGAGCAGCAGGAACGGATCAAGGCGCGGGTCGAGACCCACGCAGCGAACATCGCCGACCTGCCTGCCATGGAGGCGTTTTTCAAGCAGCTCGGCTCCCGGATCAAGCAGGTCGACGTGCTGGTCAACAGTGCCGGTATCTGCAATGAAAACGAGCCGGAAGATCTGCACAACTGGCACAAGGTGATTTCGGTCAACCTCAACGGTACGTTTTACGTGACCTCGCTGTGCCTGGCGCTGATGCCGGATCGGGGACGGATCATCAACATGTCCTCGATCCTCGGCCGGGCCGGCAAGGTGCGCAACACCGCGTACTGCGCTTCCAAGCACGGCATCGTCGGCATGACCAAGGCTCTGGCACTGGACCTGGCGTCGCGGCAGATTACGGTCAACGCGATTCTGCCGGCCTGGATCGATACGCCGATGCTCCAGGGCGAACTGGCGACGCAAGCGGCGATCGCCGGTCTGACCCAGGAACAGATCGTGCGCAACGCGAAGAAAAAACTGCCGATGCGCCGCTTCATCCAGAGCGAAGAAGTGGCGGCAATGGTGCGTTACCTGGCCAGTCCTGAAGCCGGCGGGGTCACGGCCCAGAGCCTGGTGATCGATGGCGGCGTCGGGTTGGGAATGTAGCGATGCCAGGATCTATCAACCGCATCGCCTGGGCGATGTGGGCGTGCGTGGCCGCTCCGGCGGCTGTCGCGGCCCTGGAAGTCGACGATCTCAAGCCCGATTACGCCGACGCCGAAATCGGCGTGGCCACGGCACTGCGCCTGCACGGTGACGATCAGGTCACACAGAAGGCCGTGTATTTCAAAGCCAACCTGGAGGACAACTGGGACGGCGGTTATTACAAGGCCAAGGGTCGCGTACGGTATGACGCCCGCTACGACGGCAACAACCCGTACAGCGAACGCGCCCGGGAAAAGTATCGCTTCGATGCTGACTGGCGGCATCTGTATGTCGGTCATTCGCTGGGCGACGGTGAAGTGACGGTCGGCTGGCAGCAGGTGGTCTGGGGGCGTGCGGATGAACTGCGCGTGCTGGACCAGATCAACCCGTTGGACTATCGCGATGGGCTGACCCCGTTGCTTGAGGACAGCCGCATCGCCGTGCCGATGGTGCGCGTGGCGCAGCCCGTGGGCGAGTGGGAGCTGGAAGCGCTGTGGATCACCGACTTCGTCAAGAACCGGCCGCCGGTGGCGGGCAGCGAGTTCGCCGCGCCGCTGTTCGCGGCGCCCGATCCGGAGTATTTCCTGCTTGATTCGAAACCCGGTTATGACGGTGACAAGGGCTATGCCTATGGTCTGAGCGCCAATGGCCGGATCGGTGCGGTGGACACCAGCTTCGTGGCACTGAGCGCACGTCAGCAGGACCCGGTGTATGCCGTCGAAGGTCTGGCCGGTGACGGTCGTACGCGTCTTGAACGCCAGTTTCCCCGTTACACCATGGGCGGAGCAGGTCTGGCGATCGACGCCGGCCACAGCATCGTGGTGCGCAGTGAGATTGCCTGGTTCGACAATTGGCGCGTGACCAATCCGACCCGCGCCTACGGTGCCGACAGCACGTCGATGGTCAAGTCGCTGTTGGGCGTCGACTATCTGTGGCGCGACTGGCTGATTTCGGCGCAATGGCAGGAGCAGGTGCTGCTCGACTGGCAGGACGGGATGCTGCAGGACAAGCGCGAGCCGCTGTTCACGCTGTCGGCCGAAGGCACTCACTGGCAGGACCGGCTCAAGAGCCGACTGGTGGCCGCGGCCTCGCCGCCGCTCAAGGACAACGCTTTGCTGCAGGGCATCTTCACCTACAAACCGGTGGACTACATCAAGCTGGGACTGGAAGTGGACGTGTTCTTCGGCAAACCCGACAGGGCCTTCGGCGAGTACAGCAAGCGCGATCAAGTGCGCCTGTCCGCCGGCTATCTGTTTTAACCCCGTGACGCCTGCCTGCCACCGATGGCGCAGGCGCGCATGTACTCATCCGACGAAAAGGGAAATTCCGATGTTGCCGCTTTTGAAAAGTCTGACCGCCACCGCGTTGATCCTCAGTGGCGTCTGCGCCAGCGCTGCCGACGGCAGCAATGCCGATGAAATCATTCGCCAGGTGCGCGATCGCAATGACGGTAAAAGCTTCATGTCCCAGGTGTCGTTGATCCTTCACGACAAGAAGGGCAATACCCGGGTTCGTGAATTCACCTACCTGCAGAAGGACTACCCGGACAGCGACAAATTCAGCATGTATTTCTCGGCGCCGACCGATGTGCGCGACGTCGCGTTCCACATCGAAAACCCGCACGAGACGCTGGGGCTGGAAGACAGCCAGTGGATGTACCTGCCGGTCAGCCGCCAGACCCGCCGGATCTCCACCACCGACAAGCGCGGCTCGTTCATGGGCAGCGAATACTCCTATGCCGACCTGGACAAGATCCGGGTCAAGGATTACTCGCAGACATTGCTGGGAGAAGAGCAGATCAAGGGCCGCGACTGCTACGTGATCGAACGTGAACCGGCGTCCCCGGAAGTGCTGGCCAAGACCGGTTACAACAAACTCAAAGTGTGGATCGACAAGCAGAATTTCCTGGTCCTGCGTCAGGACTTCTTCGACGTCAAAGGTGTGCTGATCAAGCAGATGCGCACCCAGAAGGTCGAGACCATCGACGGGATCGACAGCATCGTGCTCAGTGAAACCGAGCATTTCATCGACGGCACCCGCTCGGAAATGCGCTTCAACCAGTTGCAGTACAACGTTCCGCTGGAAGACCGACTGTTTACCCAGACCGCCATCAAGCGCGGACTGAAAACCGGTGACCTGCCGGAATTTTCCGTGACTGCCCGCTAAGCGCCGCTCCCGACGACCCTGGAACACATGATCATGGAAAGATACCTGAACTTCGTCGAGCGCCATGCGCGGGCGATCGTTTTCCTGCTGGTGGCGATCACCGCGTATTTCACTTATACGCTGGGCGCGCTGATCTCGGACACCAACCCTTATCTGCTCAAGGACAGCCATCCGGCGCGCAAGACCATCATCGATTTGCAGGGTGAGTTCACCGGCACCTTCGACTCGGTGATGGTGGCGTTGAACAACCCGCAGACGGTCTTCAACAAACAGACGCTCAATGCGTTGTTTTCGATGTCGCAGTCAGTGCGCAAGATGATCCTGGCCAACGACGCCGACAAGGAGCAACTGACGCAAATCGTCGCTCGCTACCCGAATGACAGCCGCGCGCAGCTATTGTCCCGGGACATTCTGGAGGACGGTTTTTCCCAGAATGATTACGCTCAGGCCAAGGCCCTGCGCGATCATGCCCAGAGTCAGAACTGGGATGCTCATGATCAGTTGTTCCTGACCTTCCTCGCCGAGCGAATCAACCCGATTCGCGAAATGGCGTCGATGGGTGACCTGGAAAACATCGTGTTGACCGACGATGGCGAGTTGTTGATCCACAAGACCCTCAACGCCTATGACATGGATCCGGCCGTGGTCGAGTCACAGATCATGGGCAACGAGCTGATGGTCGACGGGGTGGTGTCGAAGGACAAGAAAGTCGCGATGCTGGTGGCTGAACTCGGTACCAAGCAGGATGATGCCCAGGCGCAACTGCGCGCCTATCAGATCGTGCGGGGCATCGTCGCGAAGTATCAGGCAGAGCATCCGGAGTACAAGGACGAGATTTTCATTGCCGGCATGCCGATCTTCATCGCGGCCCAACAGGAAATCATCGACCATGACCTGGCGGTGCTGTTTCCGATTGTGTTTCTGCTGATCACCCTGCTGCTGATTTTCTTCTTCCGCAAACCGCTGGGCGTGTTGTTGCCGCTGTTCAACATACTGTTCTGCACCATCTGGACGCTGGGCCTGATGGCGCTGCTGCGGGTGCCGTTCGACCTGTTGACCAGCGTGTTGCCGGTGTTTCTGTTCACCATCTGCTGCTCGGACGCCATCCATGTGATGGCCGAATACTACGAGCAGAAAAACGCCGGCAAGAGCAACCGTGACGCCAACCGCGAGACCCAGCGGCTGATGGTCGTGCCGGTGGTGTTGACCACAGTGACAACCATCGCCACGTTCATGATTTCCACCACCAACAACATCGTCAGCATCCGTAACTTCGGCGTGTTCATGTCCATCGGCCTGACGGCGGCGCTGATCATTTCGTTGCTGCTGATTCCGGCCTGGATCTCCATCTGGGGCAAGGATCAACCAGCGCAAGCCAGGGTCGCCGCGCACAAGGAATCGATCATCTCGCGTTATCTGGTGGCGTTCTGCGCCTGGATGATCCGCTTTCGAAAACCGATTCTCTTGGTCATGTTGCCGCTGCTGGCGCTGGCCACCGTGTTCACGTTCCGCGTCGATATCGAAGACTCGGGCATTGCCTATTTCAAACCCGAAAGCCATATCCGCATTTCGGACCAGTTCATCAACCACGCCAACGTCGCGGGTACGGCGCCGGGCTGGATCGCCATCGACAGCAAGGAGCCTCGCGGGGTGCTGACCACGGAGGTGGTGCAGTTCATCGACAAGCTCGACCACTTCATCAAGCAGCAGCCGAACGTGAGTTACGGCTACTCCCTGGCCACTTACGTCAAGCGCATGAACCTGGTGCTCAACGACATGAACCCTGATTACCTGCGCGTTCCCAACGCCATGGAAAAGGTGAGCTCAGTCAATGATGACGGGCAGGTCGAGCAATTCGAAGTGCCAGGCAATTCGCTGATCGAGCAGCACGTGATGCTGTTCGAAAACGGTGGCGGCTCGGACTTGAACAACGTGCTCAACGCCGACTTCTCCAAGGCCTTGACGCTGTACACCATGACCTCGTCGGTCGCCAGCGATTATCAGGGCATGCTCGATCGCCTCGACGCCTGGCTGCTGGTGAACAAACCGGCCAATCTGGAGGTGACGCATGCCGGCACGCCGTTGATCTGGACGGGTGTGTTGCAGGAAATCACCCAGGGCCAGGTACTGAGTTTTTCCCTGGCGTTGCTGGTCGTCACGCTGATGATGATGTACTGGCTCAAGTCGGTGCGGTTGGGCATTCTCGGCATGTTGACCCTGCTGACCACCTCGGTCACGGTCTACGGCTTCATGTTTCTGTTCAAGATCGAGCTGAACATCGGCACTACGCTGGTGACTTTCCTGGTGGTGGGCGTGGTCGATTACGCGGTGCACCTGCTGTCGCGCATCAAATGGCTGGTGCAGCAGGGCATTGAAGTCGACGCGGCGATTCTGCAGGCGATGCACAGCGTCGGTCGCTCGACGGTGATCAACGTGGTGATTTTCTCCGTGGGCTTCATGGCGCTGCTGTTTTCTGACTTCAAGCCGATTGTCGACCTGGGGGCGCTGGTGGCCATGGCGCTGTTCTCCAGCGGGGTCATGACCATCATTCTGGTGACGCTGGTTTCGCCGTGGTTCTTCGGCGCGATTGAGCCGATTGCCCAGCCCGCTCGGGCGCAACGCCTCGACGCAGAGGCAGTACCGGGCTGAAGCCCGAGCCGGTTCCGCCTGCCCTGATCCGACAGGCGAACCGGCCCATGCGCCGCAGAAGGGTTTTCAGTTCAGCGTAGCGGCCGGGGTTTTTTCCCCCTGCCGGGCGATGCGCTCGAACTGACATTCCTGTCGAGCCTCGTGGAGGTTGTTTTCAAACGCTTCAAGCCCATCGTACAACTGCTGCAAATCGCCGATCTGGGTCACCAGCTCGGCTTTTTTCCGGGCGATGGCATTCTGTGCCATGTCCCAGGGGAATTCCTCGCCGCGGTAGTTGTTCAGGATGACTTGCAGCTCCTTGAGCTTGAAGCCCAGTTGCTGAGCGCATTTGATGAACGTCAGTACCTCGACGCTTTCCTGACTGTAGATACGGTATTTGCCTTCACGCTTGGGCTCGGGCAACAGGCCGATTTCTTCGTAATGGCGAATGCTTTTGACTGTGGTGCCCGACAGCTGGGCGGCTTTGCCGATATACATAAAGATCCATCTCGATGATAAAACGGGGCGTAGCGTGACCAGGCTCGAGCCTGATCGGCGGGCGATTATAGGGTGAATACCATCGGCAGGTTGCAACTGTGCGTAAATGACGCGCACAGCTGACGGACGGGCTCGTGGGAGAACCCGTGGAAGGCTGACGGCGTCGGCGGCGCCGTCAGTTGGACAGTCGCGTCAGATTCAGAACGCGGCGCTGGCTCGCGCCTGTTTCAGCCACACGTCGCGCTGCTCCGGTTTGGAGCCGAGCATGGGGCCGAACGTCAGGGTCTTGATCGGTTTGACTCCGCAGAACTCCAGCGTGGTCTTGCGCACCTGGTGCAGCCCCGGCATGCGGTAGAACCATTTGTAGTACCAGTATGGCGTGTCCATGGTCACCAGCAAATGGGCGGTGCGGCCTTTGAGCAGTTTGTCCGGGAAGGCCTTGCCTTCGCGGTACTTGAACGCGAAACCGGGCAGGAAGATGCGGTCCAGAAAGCCTTTCATCAACGCCGGAATCCCGCCCCACCAGATCGGATAGACGAAAGTCAGGTGCTCGGCCCAGGTGATGTCGGCCTGGGCCTGCAGCAGATCGGGTTCCAGCGGCTGAATCTTGTTGTAACCCTCGTGCAGGACCGGGTCGAAATCCAGCGCATCCAGGCGCATCAACCGCACCTCATGCCCGGCGTCCTTGGCCGCTTGAACGTAGGTTTCACTCAGTGCTCCGCAAAAACTGTCGGTGGAGGGGTGTCCCAGAATCACGAGCATTCGTTTGCCCATAGTGTGTACTCCTGAAAAGAAGCTCACAGGATAGAGTCTGCCCCTAGCGGTAGAGTCAAGGCGTCAGAGCATCAAGCAAGGCTTGGGTGTAGGCCGGCAGATGGGCGAAATTTCTTGAACACAGATGCAGTGTCCGTCTGGCCCAGGCGTCGTCCAGCGGCACGCAGGCAAATGAGTTCGTCCGGGGCCAGCGCTCAACCGCCACTTTGGGCACGATTGCCAGGCCTGCCCCGCGCACGACCATGCGCATGAGCCCATCGAAGCCATCGGCGCGGATACGGATCGCCATGCGCTGGCCGATGTGCAGCGCCTGTTCTTCCAGATGAATCGCCAGGGCACTGTCGGCACCCAGCGCCACGTAGTCATGGGCCAGGGTTTCGGCAAAGGTCAGCGAGAGACGCTCTGCCAGCGCATGACTCGGCGGCACGAGCAGTACCAGCGGGTCGTCGCGAAAGACCCGGGTCTGCAAGTCGTGGGTGTCCACGGCGTCGGAGACAATGCCAAGGTCTGCTGCTCCCTGGCGCAAGGCGTGAGTGATGCGGGCGCTTGGCAGTTCCTGCAAGTCGATGTCGAGGTTGGGATGTTCGCGCAGGAAATCCGCCAGCACTTCCGGCAGGTATTCGCTGATGGCCGTGGTGTTGCACAGCAAACGCACCTGGCCTTTGACACCCCGGGCGTATTCGTTCAAGTCCTGCTGCATGCGCTCGGCCTGTTGCAACAGGAGTCGCGCATGTTGCGCCAGGGCCTTGCCGGCCGGCGTCGGTGTAACTCCGCGCCGCCCGCGCTCGAGAAACTCGGTGCCCAACGAAGCTTCCATCGCCCGGATCCGCGCACTCGCCGCCGCCAGCGAAAGGTGACTGCGCGCGGCGCCGGCGGTGATATTGCCGCTGTCGAGGATGTGCAAATAGAGGCGCAGGTCGGTGAGGTCGAAGTGCATGGGACAGCCTCAAGATCAGTGGTGTCAGTCCCGACGCCTTCGCGGGCAAGCCCGCTCCCACAGTGCCAGTGTTGTACGCAGAACTCGTACCCGACATCGGACCTGTGGGAGCGGGCTTGCCCGCGAAGAGGGCAGTGGCCGCAAAAAATCTACTAGCCTCTTGTATAGGTAGAGGCTGCCTCAGTGTATGACAGATTTTCAGTTCATCCGCGCAGGCGCACAGTATCGCCATGAACGCACTCGCAAATTTCTATCAAAACCTCGGTCTGGCCCTGTCATTGCTGGTGATTGCGACCTTCGTTGTCGCCGGCATGATCAAGGGCGTGATCGGCCTCGGCCTGCCCACTGTCGCCATGGGGTTGCTCGGTCTGGCTATGGCGCCATCGCAGGCTGCGGCGTTGCTGATCATTCCGGCGACCCTCACCAACGTCTGGCAACTGGCGTTCGGCGGGCATTTGCGCGGGTTGGTGAAACGCTTGTGGCCGATGCTGCTGGCGATCTTTCTCGGCACGGCTGTTGGCACCTTGTGGATCGGCATGGCAGGCGGGCATTGGGTGGTGCGTGGACTCGGCGCGGCGCTGTTGCTCTATGCGCTGAGCGGATTGTTTCTGCCGACGCTGAGTGTCAGTCGCCGCCATGAACCGTGGTTGGGGCCGCTGTGTGGCGTGATCACCGGCGTCATCACTTCGGCTACCGGTGTGTTCGTGATTCCCGCCGTCCCGTACATGCAGGCACTGGGTTTAAACCGCGATGAACTGGTGCAGGCGCTGGGCCTGTCTTTCACCGTGTCGACGCTGGCGCTGGCCGGCGGATTGCTCTGGCGCGGGTCGCTCGGCGGCGCGGAGTTGAGCGCCTCGCTGCTGGCGCTGATCCCGGCGGTGCTCGGCATGCTGCTCGGCCAATGGCTGCGCCAGCGCATCAGCGCCGTGCTGTTCAAGCGGGTGTTCTTCATCGGTCTGGGCGCGCTCGGCGCCCATCTGCTGATCAGCGGTTAGCGGACGAATCGCTGAGCATTTCAATCGGGCGGATATCGAAATCCCGCTCCAGATACTCCATGCGCTGGGCCAGGAATTGCTGCATGTGCGGCAGGTTCGAGTGCACGTCCAGATGCGCCTGGCTTTCCCAGATCTCGTAGAAAATGAACAGGGTCGGATCTTCCTTGTCGCGCAGCATGTGGTACTCGATGCAGCCGGGTTCGGCGCGGCTCGGTTCGACATAGGCGCGGAAAAACGCTTCGAAGGCCTCGGCTTTTTCCGGGCGGGTCTTGGCGTGCAGGATGAAACCCTGGCGTTCGCTCATCGCAAAAAACTCCATTCCAATTCAGATGGCGACCAATCCTACGGCAACAATCGGAATTCGATTCGTGCGTTTTACTCAAATGAATTTTGCGCAACCGGTGCTTATTCCGCGCGAGGCGGATCGCTAATCTGCCGCCATTCAATTTTTCCCCTTGTCCATCCAGCGCGCTGCGCTGCGCATCGGCATCCGATCGAGGCCATCCCATGAAAAAAGTGCTGTTGCTCAATGGCGGTAAAAAATTCGCTCACTCCGACGGTCGCTACAACACAACCTTGCACGAAGCGGCGCTGAGCGTACTGGATCGTGGCGGTGTCGACGTCAAGACCACCTTCATCGACGAGGGTTACGACGTCGCCGAAGAAGTCGCCAAATTCCTCTGGGCCGACGTGATCATTTATCAGATGCCGGGCTGGTGGATGGGCGCACCGTGGACCGTGAAAAAGTACATCGACGAAGTCTTCACCGAAGGCCACGGCAGCCTCTACGCCAGCGACGGTCGCACCCGTTCCGACTCCTCGCAGAAGTACGGCAGCGGCGGTCTGATCCAGGGCAAGCAGTACATGCTGTCGCTGACCTGGAATGCACCGCAGCAGGCGTTCGATGACCCGACCGACTTCTTTGAAGCCAAAGGCGTGGACGCGGTGTACTTCCCGTTCCACAAGGCCAACCAGTTCCTCGGCATGACCGGCCTGCCGACCTTCCTCTGCGTAGACGTGATGAAACGTCCGAACATCGAAGCCGATGTGGCGCGTTACGAGCAGCATCTGACCGAGGTGTTTGGCCTCAAGGCCTGACGCTCGGCTACTATCGAAGGCCTGAGCTTGCGCTGCAGGCCTTTCGATTCGAGGACACCCGTGAAAGCCAGATCCGATGAGTTGCAGATTTTCGTCTGCGTGATCGAATGCGGTTCGATCTCCGCCGCCGCCGAGCAGGTCGGACAGACGCCGTCGGCCGTCAGCCGCACGTTGTCGCGGCTGGAAGCCAAGCTCGACACCACGCTGATCAACCGCACCACACGACGCATGGACCTGACCGAGGAGGGCAAGTATTTCTTCGAGCAGGCCAAACTGATCCTCGACCAGATGGATCAACTCGAAGAGCGCCTTTCTTCACGCCAGCAGACGCCCTCGGGACGGCTGCGCATCAACGCCGCGTCGCCGTTCATGCTCCACGCCGTCGTGCCGTACATCGACGAATTTCGTCGGCTGTACCCGGACATCCAGCTCGAACTCAACAGCAATGACCTGATCATTGACCTGCTGGAACAAAGCACCGACGTCGCCATCCGCATCGGCACCCTCGCTGATTCAACGTTGCATGCTCGTTCGCTCGGTTGCAGTCCGCTGCTGATCGTCGCCAGTCCCGCGTATCTGGAAAAACACGGCGCGCCGCGCGAAGTGGCCGACCTGAGCGAGCACACCTTGCTCGGTTTCACCCAGAACGAAGGCCTCAACCAGTGGCCGCTGCGTTACGTACACGGCGACCGCTGGCCGATCACTCCGGCAATCAGCGCCTCCAGCGGCGAGACGGTTCGGCATTTGGCGCTGGAAGGCCAGGGCATTGCCTGCCTCTCGCATTTCATGACCATCGACGACATTCGTGCCGGGCGGCTGAAGGTATTGCTGGCGGAATTCAACAGCGGTTATCGCCAGCCGATCAACGCGGTGTACTACCGTAACTCGCAACTGGCGCTGCGGATCCAGTGCTTCCTGGATTTCATCCAGAGCAAACTGGCGGCTTACGCCAGCGCCGATTTCAAAGGCTGATTCGTGACCCCTGCGCAACAGTGATTTGGTTGTGGGCGGGTTTTTCCACTGTGCTCAGCGGTCGATACTCGCTCCATCATTTATTCACGCAGGGAGTTTCTCCATGAACGTATTCGTCACCGGCGCTGCCGGTTTTATCGGCGGCTCCATCGCCACCGGCCTGGTTCAGGCCGGCCACACTGTCACCGGTCTTGTGCGCAGCGCCGAACAGGCCAATGAGCTGAAAGCATTGGGCATCACCCCGGTGATCGGCACCCTCGACGACAAAGCGCTGCTGGCCGAACAGGCCCGCGCCGCCGATGCCGTGATCAACGCCGCCAGCAGCGACCATCGCGGCGCGGTCGAAGCCTTGCTCGATGCCCTGCGCGGCTCGAACAAAGTGTTCCTGCACACCAGCGGTTCGAGCATCGTCGGCGATGCGTCGGGCGGCAAATCCAGCGATGTCATCTACTTCGAAGACAACCTGCCGGAGCCGACCGTCGACAAGGCTGCACGCGTGGCCATCGACAACCTGATCCTCGCCGCAGCGCAGGACGGCGTGAACTCGGCCGTCATCTGCAACACCCTGATCTACGGCCACAGCCTGGGCGTCAATCGCGACAGCGTGCAACTGCCGCGCCTGCTGAAACAGGCACGTAAAAGCGGCGTGGTGCGTCACGTCGGCACCGGCCAGAACATCTGGTCCAACGTGCACATCGAAGACGTGGTGTCGCTGTACCTGCTGGCCCTGACCAAAAACGTCCCGGGCACCTTCTACTTCGTCGAAAGCGGCGAAGCGTCGTTCATCGACATGACCACCGCCATGGCCGAAGCCCTGAACCTCGGCCAGCCACAAGACTGGCCGCTGAAGGATGCCGAAGCCGAATGGGGCTACGAAATGGCCAACTACGGCCTCGGCTCCAACAGCCGGGTACGCGGCAAACACGCCCGCGAACTGCTGGGCTGGGCGCCGAAGCGCACGTCGGTGGTTGAATGGATTCGTAACGAAATGGTGTGAGGGTTGATTAAACCCGTGAGGGCTTTGCGACTAACCTGTGAACGGCTGCCTTTGGGCAGCCGTTTGTGTTTTTGGATTTGTCTTGGTGTCGGGGCCAACACCCGGCGCTTTTCAATGTTCAGTGGCATCAGGAGGGGCAAGGATGGTTGATCGTTATGATGCCGAGGGCTCGCAAAGTTCTTATGAACCAGGCTCCGACGAACAGGTACTGAGCAATAAATTAGGGATAACCGATCCTGAAGACATGGATGACGCAGAGCTCATCCTGTTGGAAAAGTTGTACCAGTTCGTGCTCATCGAGCATTTGCCAAATCGGCCATTAACCGTTCAGGACCTGAAAGAGTGGCACCGACACTGGTTGGGCAATCTCTATTCATGGGCCGGCGATGTGCGTGCGGTGAATATGGGCAAGGATGGCTTTTTCTTTGCCGCAGCACCGCAGATTCCCCGACTGCTTGATGGTTTCGAGAGGGACTGTCTTGGCAAATACACACCTTGCAAGCCTGATCTGGATGAAAACCTGATCCACGCCATCGCTGTCACGCACGTGGAGTTCATCCTGATTCATCCATTTCGCGAGGGTAATGGGCGTCTGTCGCGATTGTTGGCGGATGTCATGGCGGTGCAGGCGGGGTATGTACCGCTCGACTACAGCAGTTGGGAGCGAAACAAAGAGGCTTATTTTGCGGCAATCAACCAAGGGCTGAATTGCAATTACGAACCCATGGAGTATTGGGTTCGGCAGGCATTGTGGACTTGAGTGACGACCTCATTTGGCCAGAGAAAGATGCAGAAACTTGCTGTCCTTGAGCTTCAGCTTGCGTTCAATCGATTCGACGCTCTGACCCGTTTCGATGGCTGTCGAGCTAGCAATCGCGCGTATCAACGCTTCGGCAGTGAGCTTTTTGGGGCGGCGGCGCGAAGCAGTCATGGCAGGAACTCGATAGTAAGCGTCTGCCGAGTATAGCGCCTGGACTGATGTTGAAAACCTTGTGGCCTGGGCGAAACCTTCAGCCGGGTCATGAAAATCCCACCCCGCGATTTTCATTATTCGCGACAAGACATATCCAAAAACGACAACCCTTATCCCTCCACGAAAATTACTTTCACTTGGTTTGAAAACTCGATCTCGAAATGATTTATGAGTTTCACAACCCATTCGAACGTGACCCTTTCGAGGAGTACCGCATGACACCGTCCTTCGGCTATTGGCTGCTGGTGTACGCCGCCGTTGCCATCATCGCCCTGATCGTTCTGATCGCCCGTTACCGGCTCAATCCGTTCATTGTCATCACCCTGATTTCCATCGGTCTGGCGCTGGTGGCGGGGATGCCGCCGTCCGGCGTCGTGGGGGCGTATGAGGCCGGGGTGGGCAAGACACTGGGGCACATTGCGCTGGTGGTGGCGCTGGGGACGATGCTCGGCAAGATGATGGCCGAGTCCGGCGGCGCCGAGCAGATGGCGCGCACGCTGATCGAGCGCTTTGGCGAGAAAAACGCGCACTGGGCGATGGTGTGCATTGCGTTTCTGGTGGGGCTGCCGCTGTTTTTCGAAGTCGGTTTCGTGTTGCTGGTGCCGATTGCCTTTACCGTGGCGCGGCGGGTTGGCGTGTCGATCCTGATGGTCGGTCTGCCGATGGTCGCCGGTCTGTCGGTGGTGCATGCGCTGGTGCCGCCGCACCCGGCGGCGATGCTGGCGGTGCAGGCCTATCAGGCGTCGGTCGGGCAGACCTTGCTGTACGCGATTGCCATCGGTATTCCGACGGCGATCATTGCCGGCCCCCTGTACGCCAAATTCATCGTGCCGCGCATTCAGTTGCCGGCGGATAACCCGCTGGAAAAACAATTCCTCGAACGCGAGCCCCGCGACAGTCTGCCGGGTTTCGGCATCACCATGGCGACCATTCTGTTGCCGGTGGTGCTGATGCTGATCGGCGGCTGGGCCAATCTGATTTCCACGCCGGGCAGCGCTTTCAATCAGTTCCTGTTGTTCATCGGCAACTCGGTGATTGCGCTGTTACTGGCGACGCTGTTGAGTTTCTGGACGCTCGGCATTGCGCAGGGTTTCAACCGGGAATCGATCCTCAAATTCACCAACGAGTGCCTGGCACCGACCGCCAGCATCACGCTTCTGGTGGGCGCCGGTGGCGGTCTGAACCGGATTCTGGTGGACGCCGGCGTCACCGATCAGATCGTCGGCCTGGCCCACGAATTTCACCTGTCGCCATTGATCATGGGCTGGTTGTTCGCCGCGTTGATGCGCATCGCCACCGGTTCGGCCACCGTTGCGATGACCACGGCTTCCGGTGTGGTGGCGCCAGTGGCCATCGGTCTGGGTTATCCACACCCGGAACTGTTGGTGCTGGCGACCGGCGCGGGCTCGGTTATCTTTTCCCACGTCAACGACGGCGGCTTCTGGTTGATCAAGGAATACTTCAACATGACGGTGGCCCAGACGTTCAAGACCTGGACGGTGCTGGAAACCCTGATCTCGGTAGTCGCTTTCGGCCTGACCGTCGGTCTTTCTTACCTGCTGTAGTCGGAGCTTTCCGCCATGGACATCCTCTATCAGATCCGCGCCCGTCAGGATTCCTTCAGCGCCGGTGAAGGGCGCATCGCCCGTCTGATGCTCGACGACGTAGGATTTGCCGCCTCCGCCAGCCTTGAAGAGCTGGCGCAGCGGGCCGAAGTCAGCACCGCCACGCTGTCGCGCTTCGCCCGCACTGTCGGTTGTCGCGACCTGCGCGATCTGCGACTGCAACTGGCCCAGGCCAGCGGCGTCGGCAGCCGTTTTCTCGACCCGGCGGGCACGCCCGAACAGTCGGCGTTTTACGGGCAGATCGTCGGCGATATTGAAACCACGCTTCGCCAGCATCTGGCGGCGTTCGATGAATCGCGTTTCGCCGATGCGGTGAAACTGCTGGGCCAGGCGCGGATGATTCACGCCTTCGGCATCGGCGGTTGCTCGACCCTGTGCAGCGATGAGCTGCAAGTGCGGCTGGTGCGCCTCGGCTACCCGATTGCGGTGTGCCACGACGCAGTGATGATGCGCGTCACCGCCGCCAGCCTCAGCGCCGAGCAGGTGGTGATCGTCTGTTCGCTGACCGGCATCACCCCGGAGCTGCTGGAGACCGTGGCGCTGGCGCGCAACTACGGCGCACGGATTCTCGCCATCACCCGCGCCGACTCGCCGCTGGCAGAACTGGCCGATATTGTCCTGCCGCTGCAAGGCGCCGAGACCTCGTTCATCTACAAACCGACGGCGGCGCGCTACGGCATGCTGCTCGCCATCGACGTGCTGGCCACCGAGCTGGCGCTGGCCAATCCTGAAGACAATCAAGAACGTCTGCGGCGGATCAAACTCGCCCTCGACGAATACCGTGGCGGCGACGATCACCTGCCGCTGGGAGACTGACATGCTGTACGACACCCTGATTCGCAACGCCCTGGTCATCGACGGCAGCAACAGCCCCGGTTATACCGCCGACGTGGCGATCCTCGATGGCCGCATCGCGCAGATCGGCGACTTGCGCGAGGCCCGCGCCAGCGATGAAATCGACGCCGCCGGCAGTGTGCTGGCACCGGGTTTCATCGACGTGCACACCCACGACGACACCGTGGTGATCCGCCAGCCGCAGATGCTGCCCAAGCTCAGCCAGGGCGTGACCACAGTGATTGTCGGCAACTGCGGAATCAGCGCCGCGCCGGTCAGCCTCAAGGGTGATCCACCGGATCCGATGAACCTGCTCGGCACGGCCGCCGCATTCGTCTATCCACGTTTCAGCGATTACCGCGCGGCGGTCGAAGCGGCCAACACCACGCTGAACGTGGCGGCACTGGTCGGCCACACGGCGCTGCGCAGCAATCATCTTGATGATCTGTTTCGCACCGCGACCGACGATGAAATCAGTGCGATGCGCGAGCAGTTGCGTGAAAGCCTGGAGGCGGGCGCCCTCGGTTTATCCACAGGGCTGGCGTATGCCAGTGCGTTCTCGGCTTCCACCGATGAAGTCATGCAACTGACCGAAGAACTGAATGCGTTTGGCGCGGTGTACACCACCCATTTGCGCAGTGAATTCGAACCGGTGCTGGAAGCGATGGACGAGGCTTTCCGCATCGGACGCCACGCCCGATCGCCGGTGATCATTTCCCACCTCAAATGCGCCGGTGCCGGTAACTGGGGCCGTAGTCCGCAGTTGCTCGCCTCGTTGGAAGAAGCGGCGAAAACCCACCCGGTCGGCTGCGATTGCTACCCGTACGCGGCGAGTTCTTCGACCCTGGATCTGAAGCAGGTCACCGACGCCCACCGCATCACCATCACCTGGTCGACGCCGCATCCTGAAATGGGCGGTCGCGACCTGATGGACATCGCCGCCGAATGGAATCTGTCGTTGCTCGACGCCGCCAAACGCCTGCAACCGGCGGGTGCGGTGTATTACGGCATGGACGAGAATGACGTGCGCCAGATCCTCGCTCATCCGCTGTCGATGGTCGGTTCCGACGGCTTGCCGGAAGACCCGTTCCCGCATCCGCGTCTGTGGGGCGCTTTCCCACGGGTGCTCGGCCATTTCAGTCGTGATGTCGGGCTGTTTCCGCTGCACACCGCCGTGCACAAGATGACCGGTCTGTCGGCGGCGCGTTTCGGTCTGAAGGAAAGGGGCGAGATTCGTGAAGGACACTGGGCGGATCTGGTGTTGTTCGACCCGGCAACCGTGCGCGACGTGGCGGACTTCAACGACCCGCAACGCGCCGCCCAAGGCATCGAGGGCGTATGGATCAATGGTGTTTTGAGTTACCGCGACGGCCAGGCCAACGGGCAAACAGCAGGGCGGTTCCTGGCGCGCCAGGGCGATCTGCGCGACGGCTTTCGTTGAATTTTGCTGACTGCGTCACGGTGATGGCACATTGCAATTAAAGAAAGCCATCACCAGGCCGAATTGCTGACATTCACCCCGGCTACACGCTGGGGCCAATCAGTCAGGGAGCAACCCATGAGCTTCGGCAAAACCACCCCGATCCTGCGGATTTTCGATGAAGCCAAAGCCGTGGAGTTCTACGTCGACTTCCTCGGCTTCAAGATCGATTGGCAGCATCGTTTCGAGCCCGGTTTCCCGTTGTACCTGCAAATCTCCCGTGGCGAGTGCGTGCTGCATTTGTCTGAACACCACGGCGATGCGACTCCCGGGTCAGCCCTGCGGATCGAGACCGATGAACTGGAGGCGTTTCAGCAGCAGTTGGTCGCCAAGAACTACAAGTTCTCGCATCCGGGCATCCAGGCCATGCCGTGGGGCAGCCAGGACATGACCATCGCCGATCCGTTCGGCAATCGTCTGGTGTTCACCAACGCGATCAGCCTCTAGCCGTCGTTCGACACCCGGTGAGTCTGCCGAAATTCACCGGGCGGCATCCCGCGTCGGCTCTTGAAGGCGCGGTGAAACGAGCGTGATTCGCTGAAGCCCAGATACTGGGCGATGTCCTGAATCGGCAGGGTGCTGTTGAGCAGGTAATGCTCGGCCAGTTCCTGGCGCAGTTCATCGAGAGTCTGCTGATACGACGTGCCGGCCTGATGCAACTGGCGTTGCAGCGTGCGCACCGACACGGCGAGATGTTCGGCCACCTGCTCCTCGCGCGGCAGACCTTCCTTGAGCAACTGGCGCAGGATGCTTTTGACCCGCTGTTCCAGCGACGCATCCTCCAGTGTCGCCATCAGACTCTGAGCGTGTTCTTCCAGGGTGCGCAGCAAATGCGCATCGGCCTGGCGCAACGGCAACTGCAAATACGGCAGCGGAACGATCAGCGCGGAATACGGCTGATCGAACAGCACCGGGCATTCGAAAAACTGTTCGTACTGCGCCTGCGTGGTGTCCGCCGGGATCGAGTGTTCCAGCCACACGGCGGCCGGCGACAGTTGGGTGTCGGCGATCCAGCGTGCGTATTGCAGCCAGGAGCCGAGCACGTTTTCCACCAGATGCCGGCGAATTCGCGGGCGCTCAAAGCGGCAGCTCCAGATCAGGTGCACGTGGTTTTCGTGAACCTCGGCGCGGCTGACGCCCATGTCACCCACCAGTTTTTCGAACGGCATGATGCGGCTCATGGCATCGCCCAATGTCGCGCAATTCATGGTGATGTAGCCCAGCACGCTCCAGGAGTTGGGCAGGACGAAATTCGCGGCATTGAGGCCGAACAGCGGATCGCCCGAGTGCTCGCAAAAGTAATCGAGCAACCGTTCATGGGTTTCACCCGGCAGGCGCAGGCTGTTGTCGCTCAACTGCTGCGCCTGCAACCCGGCCGCCGCCAACGCAGGCTCGATGGCCAGGCCCAGGTGTTCGGCATGGCGCAGGTACTTGAGCAGCGGTGGGACGGACGTGAAGCCGAGCGATTGCATGACCGAATCCTCTTGATCGAGGCCGCCGGGGGCGGATGAGCGCTCTGAAAGGTAATTTGAATCCGCGAATAAAGTAAATGGCTGACGCTTGCGCAACGTTGGAGGTTGAGGTGATCAACCCTTGGAGAATTTGAGCGAGACAAGCCTTAAGTCTCTGTGACAAAGCCCGCGCCCTGCGGGCTTTGTCATTGATCGATCATTAAGAAGCGGCGAGTGCACCGCACTCGCCACCTCCCGCATCAATCCGTCGGTACGACCTTGTCCAGCGCACGGTTAACGGCCATTTCGGCGATCATCACGATTTGGGCGATGCCTTGCAGGGTCTTGCGGTGGCTGCCCTCGACCAGTGCCACATGATTGTTGAGCATGACGGTGGCGGAGCCGAGGGATTCGCTGGCGTCCACCAGCAGGGATTCGGTGTCGGCTTCGGGGTGGGCCTGATAGAGGGTGTTGGGTTTGTAGGGCGCGGCCATGATGTGGGCGCTGAGTGGGCCCAGGTGATAATCGAGGGCGCGTTCGGCGGCTTCGTTGAAGCGTTTCGAGCCGGGGCATTCGTAGGGGGATGCCGGATCCGGGAGGGTTGTGGGTTCGGTGAGTGGTGGGTTTGGCGTTACCTTGAACATAGATGCTTACCTCTGATGAGGCTGCGCCCATTTCGCCGCTGAGCAAAAGGGAGGCAGCTGTGCGCAAGTTAGCGGCCCGGTAAGCATCACAACCCGGCGCATCCGAAGATGCCATGCGCACAGCCACCATCAAGTGCAGGCGAATGCCTGACTGGATCGGACGTGTACAACCGTGAACGTATGCCGAACCGCTAAGTTCGATCACTGGAAATCAGTGACGCAATCAAATTACGCAGCCAGCCCAAGGCGCACAAGCCGGCGGATTCTGGCGTAGCCGTAGGCAACGGCGCAAGGTTTTGTGGGCTTCGGGACGTATCACGGCGTGTCCTTAAACACCCCTGATCAAGCGTGTGTAATTGCGTTTCAGAACGCGTCATCCACTTCCTGAAGTTGGCAATTTTCCGGGCAAGAAAGAAGGGCAGCTTTTCAGCTGCCCTTCTTTGTACTTCGGTTTTCGTGTGCAGGGTTTACACGCGGAAGTGGCTCACCATCTGCTGCAACTGCCCACCCAACCGCGCCAGTTCAACACTCGACTTGGCCGTCTCATCACTCGCCGCTGCCGTCTGCTCCGAGACGTCGCGGACGTTGATGATGCTGCGGCTGATTTCTTCGGCCACGGCGCTTTGCTGTTCGGCGGCTGCGGCGATCTGCTGGTTCATCGACTGGATGTTCGACACCGTGCGGGTGATGTTTTCCAGGGAGTCGCCGGCCTTGCGGGTCAGGGCGACGCTGCTGTCGGTCAGGGCGCGGCTGTTGTTCATCACGGCGGACACCTGTTGCGTACCGTTCTGCAGACCGGCCACCAGGCCTTCGATTTCCTCGGTGGATTTCTGCGTGCGCTGGGCCAGGCCACGGACTTCGTCGGCGACCACGGCAAAACCGCGACCGGCTTCACCGGCACGGGCGGCTTCGATGGCGGCGTTGAGGGCCAGCAGGTTGGTCTGTTCGGCCACGGCCTTGATCACGTCCATGACGCTGCCGATCTTGTCGCTTTCCTGTTGCAGCACGCTCATGGCTTCGGTGGAACGCACCACTTCGCTGGCCAGACGCTCGATCTGGGCGATGGCTTCGTTCACCACTTTGTCGCCTTCGCGGGCTTCGCCGTCAGCGGCGGCTGCGGCTTGCGAGGCTTCTTCGGCGTTGCGCGCGACTTCCTGCACGGTGGCGGTCATCTCGTGCATGGCGGTGGCGACCTGATCGGTCTCGACCTTCTGGCTGTTCACGCCGGCGCTGGTCTGCTCGGTCACGGCCGACAGTTCTTCGGCGGCGCTGGCGATCTGGGTCACGCCGTCGCGGATGCCGCTGATCAGGTCACGCAGGGTCACGCCCATGCGCGCGATGCCTTGTTGCAGCACGCCGAGTTCGTCGCGGCGGGTGACGATCACGTTCTGGCTCAGGTCGCCGCTGGCGATGCGGTCGACCACGGCCATGGTTTCCTGCAGCGGACGGGTGATCTGACGGGTGATGATGAAAGCGGCGATGACACCCACCAGCAAGGCCAGCAGGGTGCTGATCAGTTGCAGGGTGCGGGCCTGGGCGCTCTCGGCGTCACGACGGTCGAGCTGGATCTGATACAGCTGCTCGCTCAGCGATACGATCAGGTTGCCCTGGTCGGTCATTTCCTTGCGCGCCTGCACCGCATCGGTGTTGGCGTTCTTGAAGGCCTGCAAGGCGCTGCGGTAGTTGGTCAGCGCGGTTTCCAGCTGACGCAGGGCGTCCTGTTGGCTGCTGGCGAAGTGCACGTTCAGCTGCTTGAGGCTGGCGATGGCCACGTCCAGCTGGCCGACGGCTTTCTGCTCGGTCTCGGCGTTGGCAGTGGCGGTGTAGCCGCGCACTTCGTAGCGCGCCAAGATGAACGCTTCCTTGGCGGCGGTGACGGCCTGGAACTGCTCGAAACGCTCATCGCTCAGCGGCATTTGCTGGACTCGGTTGCTCAGCGCTTCGATCAGGCCGTAAGCCGTCGCGGCACTGGTGGCCATCGAGTCGCGCGCCGTGTTGCCGGTGCGGTAGGCGTTACGCATCTTGTTCAGCGAAGTCTGGTACTCGGCGATGGTCGCCGCCTGCTCCTTGAGCAGTTTGACGTTCTCGGGGCTCTTGAAGCTGCCGATCAGTTTTTGCTGCTGCGCGGCGAAGCCGTCGAGGGTGGTCTGCACGTTCTGCGCGGCGGTTTCATCGCCGTTGGTCAGCATGTATTGCAAGCGCACCACGCGCAGTTTGGTCAGGCCAGCGTTGAGCTGGGTGATGTCGCTCATCCAGTTGCTGCGGTCAATCAGGCCGCCCAGGCTGGTCCAGCCGGTGAGTGCCAGAACACAGGTCAGTGCCAGGACGAGGCCGAATCCGAGCCCCAGTTTCAGGTTTACGCTGATGTTGCCGAACCAGCTATTCATCAAAAATCCTCCAGAAAACGTTGTGCTTCTTGATCGTCGGTCAGGCTGGAAGATTGTTGTTCTTTTGAGCCAGCAAGGGTGTTAGCAGGTCTGTATCGGCCGCAAATCCGAGAGCTGAAAGGATTTTGTCCGACAGATTTTGTAACAAGCGCATCCCAAGACTTTTTTCACATGAGTTTCACCGGCTGCCTACGCCGTCCTCTCTACCCTCGCGGCATCGAATGACAAGTGATGGCGGTTTTTTGTGGAATTGCGACTGAGTCTGTTCGGCGTCAAACGCTCGGTTGATCTGAGTGGACTGGCCCGTTTTCGAAACACCTGGGTGGTATTGGCAGCTTCGGTGCTGGTCATTCCGCTGACCCTCTGGCTGCTCGCCCCGGCGGCGGTGCCGGACCTTGCCCACGGCAACGTGGCCGGGGCCAAGGCGCTGAAGGAAGGTTGGAGCAAAGGCGAAATCATCGTGCTGGTGCGCCATGTCGAGCGCTGCGATCACTCGAAAGTCCCGTGCCTGAGCGGCAATGACGGCATCACCGACCGTTCGCGCAGTGTCGCGGTGAGCGTCGGCGCCCAGTTCGAGCAGTTGGGCCTGGACGAGGCCGACGTCTACAACAGCCCGATGATGCGCACCGTGCAGACCGCCGGTTACATGTTCAACAAAGCCGCAACCGGCGAAGACTGGCTGATCAGTTGCAAGGGCCGGATGCTGCAGGACGCGTTAGCGCACAAGATTCCGGGCCGCAACCTGATTCTGGTGACCCACAGCGAATGCATGGCGCAGCTGGAAAAAGACCTCAAGGTGCCGGCCTCGACCCTGGGGTACGGCGCATCGCTGTTTGTTTCCGCCGCCAGCCCGGCGGCTCCAAAAATGCTCGGTTTTATTGAAGCCTCCGACTGGCGCACGGTGACCACCCGATGAACTCCCGCTTTTACGCTTACAACTTCGGCATCCCGCTGCTCTGTGCAGCCGTGGTTTTTCTGATGTTCGACATGACCAATATCGACATCGCCTTCAGCAACCTGCTGTTCGATCCACTGACCCACACATTCCCGCTCGACAAGATTCATTTCTTTGAAAAACTCACCCACAAGTGGGCGCGGATCATTCCGAACTGGACGGCGGAAATTGCCTTGATCGGCGCCATGTTGTCGTTTGTCTGGCCGCTGGTGAAACCGCCAAAGCATCCGCGTCTGGGCGGTTTTCTCGAGCGCAGTAAAGTCGCGCCGGTGCTGCGATTTGCCGCCGAGCACCGTAGGGATTTTCTGTTTGTGGTGGTGGCTTTCGCCGTCTGCACCGGGGTGATCCATTTCCTCAAGGCGCACACCAGCGTTTACTGCCCGATCGAGACCACGCTGTACGGCGGAAAGATGCCGCACATCGAGTGGTACAACAATTTCCAGCTGTTCCACGAAGCGGGTGAGGGGCGTTGCTGGCCGGGTGGCCATGCTTCCGGTGGTTTCACCATGCTGGCGCTGTATTTCGTGGGGCGTCGGTATCAATGGCGCTTTTCCAGCGCATTGCTGTGGGGCTCGCTGCTGCTCGGTTTTGTCTACGGCACTACGCGAGTCCTACAGGGCTGGCACTACATGTCCCACACGTTCTGGGCCGGGATCTTCGTGTGGTTGGCGTGTTTGCTGACGGCGCTGGCGTTCTACGGGCGGGCTCGTCTGGAATTACCGGTGTTGAGCAAACGTGAGCGGAAAGTGTTCGGCGCACAGCCTGAGGTTTCTCTCTGAGTCCTCGCCGCTGAAATGAAAAACCCGCCATCACCGGCGGGTTTTTCGTTTGTGCTGTGGTGGTTTCAATAGCCCACGAAGTAATACGCCTGGCGCCCGACCATCATGGTCTTGTGGACTTTCAGCGGGGCGACGGGTTCGCTGTCTCCCGAGATCACGGCGATGTTCGATGGCGATGCACTGAGAAAATCCCGCAGCTGTGCATCGGTATCCAGGCCCTTGAGGACGCTTCGGGTATAAAACACGCTGGCGCCGCCGACCCGTTCGTTGGCTTGAAACAGCGCGACCTGATTGCCGCTCGCTTGCAGCGACTGGATGTGTTCGGTCAGCGGCAGGAACGACAGGTGTTTATCGGCGTTCGGCAGTGCCCATTGCGCGGCGCCAAGGTAGCTGGCGATGACAATCGTCAGTATCCCCGCCGCCAGTGGCTGACGATGACGGGCGATTCGTCCGACAAAACCATTCTTGTGATCCTTCAACTTGTCGAACAGCACGCCCGCATATTCCGCTGCAATCACTGCCGCTGCGGGCGTCATCGACATCAGGTAAACCGTGCGTTTGCTCGAAGCCAGGGTCAGCAGAATGAACTGCGCGATGATCCACAGGCTGAAAAACAGCAGGTAACGATTGGCCTTCAGTTCCTTGCGAAAGTGCCACAGGCCCAGGTACACCAGAATGTTCCAGGGCAGAAACGCCTGCGGCAGCTTGGCGAGGTAGTAGTAGAACGGCTCGTAGTGGCCGGCTTCAACGAACGATCCGCTGAAACGTCCTACGCTGTTGGTCAGCAACACTTCGCTGACCGCCTGGACGCCGCCGCGCTGATAGAGCACGGCGAGCCAGATCATCAGCGGGATCAGACCGACAACGGTCAGCAAGCCCGGACGCAGCCAGTCCGTCAGTTTGAAGCGCTTGTCCATCAGGTTGTCGGCCAGCAGAAAAGCGAGAATCACCACGCCCGGCATCGCCAGTCCGAGCACGCCTTTGCTCAACGTGGCGATGGCGATCCCGGCGATAAACAGCAACGAATTGCCTGGAGTCGGTGCTCGCTGCGCCTGGAAGAACGCCAGCAATGCCGCAGTCACACCGAGGGCGAGCAACGCATCCTCGCCGACGCCGCGCACGTTGCTCCAGTAACTGGCCATGGTCGCCAGCAGAATCCCCGCCGTCCAGGCGATGGCCTTTGGGCGTTCGAAGCGACGCAACATGGCGTACAGCAGCATCACACTGAGCAACCCGGCCACTGCCGACGCCAGTCGCACCGACCAGGGCGAGACGCCGAAAATACGCAGGGCGCCGGCGTCCAGCCACAGGCTCAGGGGCGGTTTTTCCAGAAAGGGCTCGCCAAACAGACGCGGCGTCACCCAGTCGTTGTCCAGGTGCATCTCCATCGCAATGCCCGCCACCCGGGCCTCGGTGGAGCCTTGCAGTTGATGGTTGCCAAGGGCGAAAAAGAACAGCAGGGCGGCAAGCAGAAGCAGGGAAGAGGCGGCACGCGACATGGGTTCAGGCAACCGGAAATGAGCGGAAACCCGAGCTTACGCGGCCAATCCTTAATAATTTGTGAACGTCACGACAGCGGCCGCGACCAGCGTTGCTCCGGCGTTTCGAAACGCGGATTGACCCGCGCCGTCAGCACATGATCCTGCCAGCGCCCGGCAATATTCAGGTACGCCTTGGCATAGCCTTCACGCTCGAACCCGAGGCGCTCCAGCAACCGGGCGCTGCGCTCATTGCCGGGAATGTAGTTGGCCATGATCCGGTGCAGGTTCTGGGTGTCGAACATGTAGGCGATGGCCGCCTCCAGCGCTTCCTGCATCAAACCCTTGCCCTGATGCGCCTCGTCGATGTGATAACCCAGATAACACGCCTGAAACGCACCGCGGATGATCCCGCTGAAATTGCAGGCGCCGATCATCTGCTCGCCATCCGGAGTCAGCAACGCCATATGCACCGCGAGCCCGGCTTCGAAGGCGCTGGCCTGGATTTCAAGGCGTCGGCGGATCTGTTCAGTGGAAAAGTAATCGGTGGTACGAATCGGCGACCACGGCGCGAGGTGACGTTGATTGCGCTGGTAGAAAGCGCTTTCCAGCGCCGCCTGATCCGGGTCGAGTACCGCGAGCGTCAGGCGTTGACAGGGCAGGGTCAGCAGCGGCATCGGGTGCTCCGGGTCTCGGGATTGATCACCAGAATTGCCCGGCAGGCAGGAAAACACAAATCGCCGCCAAATTGCGGGCGAAAAAAAGCCCGCAGGAGCGCGGGCGAACCGTAGTTTCTTGAATGAGCGAGGCCAATTTACACGCCCATCACCGCCGCCGGGGTGAAGAAAAGTTCATGTCGATGAACGACTTGCGTCATCGACGAACGGTCGTTTTTTCAGTGCACAACAGGCGCCGTCGTACGAGGCACCAGATTCACCGGATCAAGGTTCTCCACGGCACGATTGACCAGCATTTCGGTCATGATCGACAGCTGTCGGATCGCCAGCAACCGGCTGCGTTGAGAGCCTGTGAAATCATCGGCGATGTTCGCCGTCATCATATTCAGCGCCGCTAGGGTCTCACAGGCATGGGTCAGCAGAGTGGCCGTGTCCACATCGGTGCGCACGGAGAAAATCTCGTTGAACGGCAGGGTGCGACGCGGCTTTCTCACGTATTCCTGAGGCTGGGCAAGCACAGCCGGTTCTTTCGATTCGGTTTCGTGAGTCGGTGTTTGATCGGGCAGGCTTCGGGTGTCTTTTTTCATGACGAGGCTCCATGGTTTCAGGCTCCCGGCGAATTCCTTTGGTAAACCATCTGCCGGGTTGCAGCGGAGCGCGAAGACTAGCGTTTGGAAGCATCTTGAACCAGTTCATGGAATTCGATGTGGGTTGCGGGAAATTTCCTAGGACGCCTGCAAACAAGAGCGAAGTTCACTCGACGTCAGCGTGTGCTTGAAGTGATGTTCCCACAACCGCACACCCAGCCCACCCGAACGATCCAGCGACGAACCCACCGTCAGGTCCGTGAGCAACGTCGGCTGCAAACCGGCATCGAACAAAGCAAACCCGGCAGCGAGGCAGCAGGTTTCGGTTTGCAAGCCGCAGACCAGCACGCGACCCAGATTCAGGCTTTTCAGGTATTCGATTGTGTCCGGGGAGGGCGCGTAGCCGTATTTGATGAAGATGCGGTCTGCGGCGATCAGGCTGTCATCGTCCGCTGCCGGATGCCAGCCGAGCTGGCGCTGGAAAGGTGTGCGGGTTTCATCATGGCGCTCGACCGTGGCGACGCTTGGCAGCTTGCCGATCAGTGATTGAATGCCGTCGATCAGCCATTGCGGCGGGGAGAAGCTGGGTTGGACGTCGATGATCAGCAGTGCCTGGCGCATGAGGTCTCCCGGGGTGAATCTCCAGATGCGACAAGGCCCGCACTGGGCGGGCCTTGTCGTTGAGAGTTGGTGGAGCCGGGGGGATTTGAACCCCCGTCCGCCAGTACTCCGCTGTCGGTACTACATGCGTAGCCGTGTCTATTAAGTTAACCCTCAGCGACCCGACGGGCAGGGTGCTTTGGGCGAGTTGTGTAAGTTTTAGCCGCTTCGTCCACAACGTACTGCACGGCGATTCTGTTCTATATGACAATCATTTTGGGTTTACAGACATCCCCTGATGATTGCTGGACCCGAAGGTACCAGGAGTGCATGTCAGCTGCAATTAAGCAGCGAGAGCAGCACCGTATTGGTCGTCATTGGCAACTATAAGTAGTTGCAACAGTGGATTTACGACTTCTGTTACCAAGTCGGCATGCACCTAGAGTTTCGCAACCGGCGTCGAATCCTAAACGGCCCCGAGCCTGGTGCTCTGTGTATCTTGTGAGCAACAAGCCTGCGCAGTGTACGCCAAACGGCTCACAAGGCCAACCCGAAGGTTGGCCTGAGCTTCGATCAGTTGTTGGTTCCGCTGGTTTTGCGGATTTCCAGAATGGTTTGCTGGGTTTCAGCCACGCATTCATCGATCTTGCCTTGGGCCTTGAGTGCCTGGGCCTTTTGCACACTGGCCTCTACCCTTTGACTCAGGTCAGGCGACGACATGGCTTGGGCCTTGGCGTTGTTGATGGTTTGCAGATTGGCATCGCACAAATCGGCGGGCTTGTCGGCGGCGAACGAAGCAGACGCCATCATCGAGGCAGTAACGAACAGACCTAACAGTACAGAACGTTTCATATGAATCTCCTTGAACTGAGGGATCCAGACTTCGCTGGCCGTCAGGACGGGCAACCGAATGGAGGACAAGCCCCGATTGTTCGGGGCCTGCTCTGTGGACTGCGGTCGCTCGCAAGGGTTCTATTTTTCTTCAGAGGGCGGTTGCGGGGGCTTTGGCTCGGGTCACTCGGTCCACCAGATACACCAGACCGTGGTAGTCGATGCCGCCGTGTTGCGTCAGACCGATCTCACAGGTGCGGCTGGTGGAAATCCCTTCGCTGCACTGTTGCACCGCGTCCTTGAGCGTTCGCAGGGAGTGGCTGTTGAGCTCCGGCGTGGTGAAACCCTTGTCGCCGGCGAAACCGCAGCAGTGAATGCCTTCCGGAATCACAACCGTCTTGCTGCATTTGCGCGCGAGGTCGATCAGCGCCTGGCTTTCCCCCAGATGCTGAGTACTGCAGGTCACGTGAACGGCAATCGGAGCCTCCTGCGGCGTGAACTCGAGACGATCCATCAGATGCGTACGGATGAATCGCACAGGGTCATACAGATCAAGGCGAACATTTCCCACATCCTGCACCAGCCGCAGCGTGCAGGGGCTGGTGTCGCAATAGATCGGATCGAGCCCGCCGCGACTGGCCTGGAGCAATGCGCCGATCAGTTCCTGTCGCTTGTGTTCAGCCTGCTCTGCATAGCCTTTGGACGCGAAGGGCTGGCCGCAGCAGAGGTTGTCCAGATTGTCCGGGAACACCACCTGATACCCGGCCTTTTCCAGCAGGCCACGGGTTTTGTCGTACAGCGACATCTGCTCCTTGTCGCCCGCTGCCGGCCCCATCACTCGCGAGACGCACGCTGCCAAGTACACAACGCGCGGGCGTTCGTCCGACACGGCCGGGCTGAAGCGAATGGCTTTTTCCGGCTGCGGCATCGCGTTGGTCCACAGCGGCACCTGACCTTTGGACAACCGCGTCAGGGTCGCTGAAAGTTTCGCCAGGCGCGGTGCTCCCAACAACATCCGCGCACCGTTGGCCACGTGCAGGGTGAAACGCGCACCTTGCAGGGTGGTGGCGAAATTTCCTTCGATCAAGTTGGCGGTTTTCGTATGTGTGGCGTGACGGCCGCGCAGCTTTTTCACCAGCTCGCCGGTGTTAATGCCTACGGGGCAACGTTGCGCACACAAACCGGTCGCGGCGCAGGTATCGATCCCTTGGTACTCGTAGGCTTTTTCCAGTTCGGTGGTGTCGATTCCGGCGCGTTTTCGTGCCTGAATATCGCGCCAGATCACAATGCGCTGGCGCGGGCTCAGGGTCAGGCCTTTCGAGGGGCAGACCGGCTCGCAGAAACCGCACTCGATGCATTTATCGACAATCTCGTCAGCCGCCGGCAGCGGTTTCAGGTGCTTGAGGTGGATCTGCGGATCTTCGCTGAGCACCACGTCCGGATTGAGAATGCCGTTGGGGTCGAGCAGGCGTTTGAGCTGCCACATCAACTGATAGGCGTCGCTGCCCCACTCGAGTTCGACGAAGGGCGCCATGTTGCGTCCGGTGCCGTGTTCCGCCTTAAGCGAGCCGCCGAACTCCACGGCCACCAGTTGCGCCACGTCGTCCATGAACGCCTGATAGCGTGCGACTTCTTCCGCGCTGTTGAAACCTTGGGTGAAGACGAAGTGCAGATTGCCTTCCAGCGCGTGTCCGAAAAGGATCGCTTCGTCGTAGTGATGTTTGTCGAACAGCTCGATCAGACGGTTCACGCCGATGGCCAGTTGTTCCACCGGGAAGGTGACGTCTTCGATGATTACCGTGGTGCCGGTCTTGCGTACGGCGCCGACGGCGGGGAAGGTGTCTTTGCGGATCGCCCAGAGGCGGGCGTTTTCGACCGGGTCTTCGGTGAAGTCGACCTGTTTCTCCACCGGGAAGCCGCTGAGCGACGCCATGATCTGCGCCAGTTGTTCCTGCAGCAAAGTGGAAGAGGCGGCGCGGGATTCGATCAACAGCGCGCAGGCATTGTTCGACAGCTGCTGTACGAAAGCCGGCATGCCGGGTTTGTCCTGCACCGAGCGCAGGCTGCGGCGGTCGAGCAGTTCCACGGCGGAGACAGGTTGGCTTTTCAGCACGGTGACGGCGTTGCAGCAGGTTTCCACATCCGGGAAAACGATCAGCGCCGAGGCCTTGTTCGGGTGGTCGATCACCGTGTCGTAGGTCACTGCGCTGATGAAGCCAAGCGTGCCTTCGGAACCGACGAGCAAGTGGCTCAAGATATCCACAGGTTCATCGAAATCCACCAGGGCGTTGAGCGACAGGCCGGTGGTATTTTTCAGACGGTATTTGTGGCGGATTCTCGCGGCCAGTTCGGCATTGGCGCGGGTCTCGCGGCCCAAGGTCGCCAGACATTCCAGCAATTCACCGTGGCTGACTCGAAACGCCTCGACGCTGGCGGCATCTTCGGTGTCGAGGCGTGTGCCGTCGGCCAGCACCAGACGAATCCCGGCCAGCGTGTGATAGGTGTTTTGCGCAGTGCCGCAGCACATCCCGCTGGCGTTGTTGGCGACGATGCCACCGATTTTGCAGGCATTGATCGACGCCGGATCCGGGCCGATCTTGCGCCCGAATGGGGCCAGCCACGCGTTGGCCTGGGCACCGATCACGCCCGGTTGCAGGCGGATCTGCGTGCCTTGCCCGCGGATCTCGCGCGCGTTCCAGTTATCCCCAAGCACGATCAACACCGAATCGCTGATCGCCTGGCCGGATAGGCTGGTGCCGGCGGCGCGGAATGTCACCGGGACCTGATCTCGCTGGGCCAGTTTCAGCAGCGCCACCACTTCGTCTTCCGATTCGACGCGGATCACCAGTTGCGGAATCAACCGGTAGAAGCTGGCATCGGTGCCGAAGGCCAGGGTCGACAGCGGATCGTCGAAACGCCGTTCGGCCGGAATCAGTTGCTGCGCATCGCGCAGGAAAGTCGCCGGTAAGGTCATTGGTCCTCCAGGATCAATACCACCAGGTCTTTCGGGCCGTGGGCGCCGTAGGCCAGGACTTGTTCGATGTCGGCGGTTTTCGACGGGCCGGACACCAGCAGCGCGTTGGTCGGCATGCCTTGCGCCCACTCGAATTCCTGCTGCACCTGATAGAAGTTGTCGCGGATCTGGCTGGCCTTGAGCAGGGCGAAATGCACCGGCGGTACAAGGCTCATCAGCCGTGGTTCTGCGCGGGTTGGCCAGAGAATCAGGCTGCCGGTGGCGGCAATCGCGCCGAGGGTGCCGGTGAGGCTGGCCGGGGTGTCGTTGAACAGCTCGGCTTTCCACTCTTCCATCGGCCGGTCGTAGGATTTCAGTGCCGGCAGATCCGGATTATTCGCCCAGTGTTGTGTGATGCGCTGCCCGTGGGGCGTCGTCGGTGCGATCAGCAGGCTCGGCAACTGGCGGTCGCGCAGCAATTGCGCCAGCAGCGCCGGCCACGCATCAGCGGAGGTCAGATGGATTTCGGTGTGCACCGCTTCCATCAGTTTGCGCAGTTGCGGGATGCGTTGTTCGGCGCTGTAGGTGTAAGGCTGGGTCACCAGATCGACGTCGAAGTTGTCGGCAATCGGTGTGGTGCCGGTCAGGCTTTTCCGTAACTTGCCGAGGATATTTTGCTTGGCGCTCATCAACGGTCTCCTTGTTTGGCCAGGTGTTCGCGAGCCATGTCATGCAATGAGCGGGCAGCGGGTTTCGGCGCGCTGTGGTTCTGCGTCCAAGGGCCGACATTGTTCGGCGCCAATGCGCGCAGGCGTGTGGCAAAAAACGCAAACATTCGATACAAGGTCGGCGAGCTGTTGAGCTTCGCCCAGGCGTTCCAGATGAAGCGTTCCTTGCGCGAATATTTGCTGCCCTGGCCGCGCATCACTTGATGTGGCGAGTCGGGGGCTTTGACGTTCTCTTCGCGTAGGCGGCGCAGCAGTGCGGGAATAGGAATTTTTACCGGACACACTTCACCGCAGGCGCCGCACAACGAAGACGCACTCGGGTGATCCGGGACTTTCGCCAGGCCGACCATGTGCGGGGTGATGATTTTGCCGATCGGGCCGGGGTAAACCTCGCCGTAGGTATGGCCGCCGACGCGGGTGTAAACCGGGCAATGATTCATGCAGGCGCCACAGCGGATGCAGTTCAGTGTCTGGCGCAATTCACTGTCGGCAAACGCCTGGCTGCGACCGTTGTCGAGCAATACCAGATGCACTTCCTGCGGGCCGTCGAGTTCGTGCTCCTTGCGCGGGCCGGAGATCATGTTGACGTAAGTGGTGATCGGAATGCCCAGCGCCGAGCGGGTCAGCAATGACAGCAGCGGCACCACGTCGCGCAGGTTTTCCACGACCTTTTCGATGCCGGTGACGGCGATGTGCACCGGCGGCACGGTGGTGGTCATGCGGCCGTTGCCTTCGTTTTCCACCAGCAGCAGGGTGCCGGTTTCGGCCACGGCGAAGTTGACACCGGAAACGCCGATGTCCGCTTCGAAGAATTTCTGCCGCAGGACCCTGCGACCGATCTGAATGAGTTGGTCAACGTCCTTGGTGTATTCCACGCCAAGTTTGTCGTGGAACAAGGACGCGACCTGACCGGCATTCTTGTGGATTGCCGGCATGATTATGTGAGAAGGCTTCTCGTGGTCGAGCTGGACGATGTACTCCCCCATGTCGGACTCCAGACATTCAATGTCCCGAGCCTCGAGGAAATGGTTCATCTCCATCTCTTCGCTGACCATCGATTTGCCCTTGATCACTTGCCGCGCCTCGTGAGCGCGGATGATCGAAAGGACGATGCCATTGGCCTCGTCCACCGTTTCCGCCCAGTGCACTGTCACACCGTTGCGAGTCAGGTTCTGTTCCAGTTGCTCGAGCAGTTCGGGCAACTTGGAGAGCGCGCGGGCACGGATAGCATTGCCCAGTTCACGCAGGTGTTCTCTTTCGTGGGCATCGCTGAAAGCCGCTGCCCGCTTGGTCATCAGTGAATCCATCGCAGTGCGGAAGTTGTTCCGTAACTGCGAATCACCCAGGGCGTTGTGCGCCCGGGTGCGGAAATCTTCTTCTACGGCAACCGTAGGAATAATCGTGGAAGTGCTCATCGCGCACCTCCGGTTCGTTGCCAGAGGAAGCTCGCCAGGTGTTGCCCGCGCAGCGCTTCCTGCTGTTTTTCCAGCGAGCCGTTGATGTTCATCAAGCAGCCGCAATCGGCACTGAGTACCTGATGAGCGCCGGATTCCTTCAACGCCCGGGTCTTGTCAGCCACCATCGCGCCGGAAATGTCTGGCATACGGACGCTGAATGTCCCACCGAAGCCACAGCATTCGCTTTCATGGTCGTGATTGACCCGTTCCACGTTGCTCAACTGCGCCAACAACTCGCGGCCGTGCAGGTGGGTGTTCATTTCCCGTCGCGCCGAACACGAGGTGTGCAGCGCCACTTTCACCGGCTCGCCGCTGTCCTTGAGCTGCACCTTGCAGACGAACAGCAGAAACTCGGCCAATTCATAGGTGCGGGCCGCGAGGGCCTGAACCTGTTTCAAAGTTTCCGGCTCGTCCTTGAACAAGTCGGCGTAATGCTCGCGGATCATTCCGGCGCACGAACCCGACGGCACCACCACCGGATAGTCCCCGGCAAACAGCGCCAGTTGCGAGCGCGCTACCGTCCGTGCCTGCTCGGTGTAACCCGAGGTGTAGGCCGGTTGTCCACAGCAGCTCTGCCCTTGCGGGTAGTCGACCCGGATGCCTTCGCGTTCCAGCAAGTGGATCGCGTCCATCCCGGCTTCCGGGTAGAACAGGTCGACCACGCACGTGCCGAACAGGTAGACCCGCGACGGTTTCTCGCTGGGGTATTGCCGGGGTTCGGGCAGTGGCGGTGCGACGCGAGTGGCGTTGGGCACAGCGTTGTAAAAAAGCTCGCTCATCAGGCGTGTCTCCGGGTGGGCCCGGTTATCCGTCTGTTGAGGCTGCCGAATATAGAGCGCGTTGCTTTCAGCAGCCTTACAGACCGGGTTGTGAATTGCTGACGCCGGAATCACGAACCGGCGTCGGTTATTTCCATGTCGCTTGTAGTCTTAATGCACCAGCATGCCGGTGAACCAGTAAGCCTGAGCCAAAGTGATCAGGCCGACGATCGTGGCAAAGAATAGGCTGTGCTTGAGGGTGAAGCGGAACAGATCGGATTCCTTGCCCACCAGACCGGTCGCGGCGCAGGCCACGGCGATCGATTGTGGCGAGATCATCTTGCCGGTCACGCCGCCGCTGGTATTGGCCGCCACCAGCAGGGTGTCGTTGACCCCGATCTGGTGTGCGGTAGTCGCTTGCAGCGAACTGAACAGGGCGTTGGACGAGGTATCGGAACCGGTCAGGAACACGCCGAGCCAGCCGAGGAAAGGCGAGAAGAACGGAAATGCCGCGCCGGTTGCTGCCAGCACCAGAGCCATGGTCGAGGACATGCCGGAATAGTTGGTGACGAAGGCAAACGCCAACACCATGCCGATCGACAGGATCGGCCAGCGCAGTTCGTAGAAGGTTTCTTTCAAAGTGGTCAGACCAGTTTTGAAATTGATCTTCAGCACCAGCATCGAGATCAGCGCGGAGAAGAAAATCGCCGTGCCGGTCGCGGAGATCGGATCGAGTTTGAATACGGCCGGGATCGCTGTCGGAGCGGCGACGATCGGTGCAGTTTTGATCACCAGTTGATCGAGGTGCGGAATCGCGAAGTTGAACACCCAGGCGTACATCGAACCGCCGGCGGCGAACATGGCTTTGAAAGGCTTGAGGGTCCAGATGGTCACCAGCACGGTGAGGATCAGGAACGGCGACCACGCCTTGAAGATTTCCCCGAGGCTGGAAGGCGAAGCGACGGTGGTGCGCTTCTGACCGAAACCGCCGACGCTGGCAGTTACCACCGAAGCGGAAACAGCACCGGCAATGTGCTGGCCGGCGGCACGTTTCGGCTGCCAGACCTTCAGGAACAGGGTCAGCGAAATCAGGCTGGCCAGGGCCGACGTGATGTCCGGCAGTTCCGGTCCGATGAAGTTCGAAGTGAAGTATTGGGTGACGGCGAAGCTCAAGCCTGCGACCAGCGCCGCCGGCCAGGTTTCACGCACACCGCGCAGGCCGTCCATCATGAACACCAGCCAGAACGGCACGAACAGCGACAGCAGCGGCAACTGGCGGCCGGTCATGGCGCCGATCTTGAACGCGTCGATGCCGGTGACTTGCCCGGCCACGATGATCGGAATCCCCAGTGCGCCGAACGCAACCGGTGCGGTGTTGGCGATCAGGCACAGGCCGGCAGCGTACAGCGGGTTGAAGCCGAGTCCCACCAGCAGCGCAGCGGTAATCGCCACTGGCGCACCGAAACCTGCGGCACCTTCGAGGAATGCACCGAAGCAGAAACCGATCAGCAGCACCTGCAGACGCTGGTCATCAGTGATCGACAGCACCGAGCTGCGGATGACCTCGAACTGACCGCTCTTGACCGTCAGTTTGTACAGGAACACTGCCGCCACAATGATCCAGGCAATTGGCCACAGACCATAAGCAAAGCCGTAACCGGCAGCCGCGAACGCCATGTCGACCGGCATCTGGAACGCGAAGATCGCCACGGCGATGGCCAGGGCCAGCGTGATGCTGCCGGCTATGTGACCTTTGAGGCGGAACACCGCCAGGGCGAGGAAGAAGAACACGATGGGGATGACGGCCGCGAGTGCGGACACGCCGAGACTGCCGAGCGGGCTGTAGAGCTGTTGCCAGGTTTGCATATGGGGTGGCCCCTAATTGTTGTTGGTCAGGCACTGTCAGCGTTCTTGGTTAATTGGTAAGACCAATTTACAATCGCTGTTGGCTAGGGTAAAAGCCTTGATATCGGTGTGTCAATTTGCCGCCCTAAAACTTTTGTCGAACAACCGGACGGCGAGTCGGATTGCACCGGTTGAATTCGCGTCATCTGGCAGGTGTCGGCGCAGCGTCGATAGGCCAGAATAGAGAGCCCGGCGAGCGGTCGGGATGGTGGAGAGTTGAGTGATGGGGTTTGATCAGATACGTCAGCGCCGTTTGTCTGATGACATTGTCGAGCGGCTGGAAGGGATGATTCTCGAGGGCACGTTGAAGTCTGGCGAACGTCTGCCGGCCGAGCGAGTGCTGGCGGAACAGTTCGGCGTTTCCCGGCCCTCGTTGCGCGAGGCGATTCAGAAGCTGGCGGCCAAGGGTTTGCTGGTCAGCAAACAGGGCGGCGGCAACTATGTCGTGGAAAGCCTCGGTTCGACGTTCAGCGATCCGCTGCTGCAATTGCTGGAAAGCAATCCCGAGGCGCAGCGTGATCTGCTGGAATTTCGCCACACGCTGGAGGCATCGTGCGCCTATTACGCAGCATTGCGCGCCACGGATGTGGACCGCGAGCGGCTGACGGCTGCGTTTGAAGAGTTACAGGACTGCTATTCGCGTCACGACGAAGTGAGCCGGGCGGAAGAGGGCGCGGCGGATGCGAAATTCCACCTGGCGATTGCCGAAGCCAGTCATAACGCGGTGTTGCTGCACACCATTCGCGGGCTGTTCGATCTGCTCAAGCGCAACGTGGTGACCAACATCGGTGGCATGTACAAGCAGCGCATGGAAACCCGCGACATGCTGATCACGCAGCATCGGGAATTGTATCTGGCGATTATCGAGGGGCGCGCGGAACAGGCGCGTGAGGTGTCCAGCCGACACATTCTGTATGTGCAGGAAGTGCTGGAAGAGGTGCGTCAGGAAGTGCAACGCATGGCTCGCGCCGAGCGACGCAAAGGGATGTAGGCATGACCGTTCCCATGCCGGGCGCGGGAACGGTCATCAGGGCAGAAGATTCAGTCTTCCTTGCCCTTGTTGCGCACCGCACGCTGCAACTCGCGACCGGCGTCACGTTCGCGTTCGGTATCACGCTTGTCGTATTCCTTCTTCCCCTTGCCCAGTGCGATCTCGCACTTGACCATGTGCTTGCTCCAGTACCAGGAGAGGCACACGCAGGCGTAACCCTTCTGCTGCACGGCGGCGGCGAGCTTGTCCAGCTCGCGGCGGTTGAGCAGCAACTTGCGGGTACGCACCGGGTCGGCAATGACGTGGGTGCTGGCGGTCATCAGAGGCGTGATGTGGCTGCCGAGCAACCAGGCTTCGCCATCCTTGAGCAATACGTAACTGTCGACCAGTTGCAGTTTGCTTGCCCGCAGACTTTTTACTTCCCAGCCGGCCAGGACCAGACCAGCCTCGAACTTGTGCTCGATGAAGTAATCGTGTCGCGCCTTTTTGTTTTGCGCGATGGTCCCTGTTGGGTGTTTCTTCTGTTTAGCCATAGGGGCGGCATTATATGGAGATAAACGGCTGTCGGCTACGGTGATGCTGCGTGCTTGAGCAGGTTGAGTGAATCCCGGACAATGCGGCCTCTTTTTCTAACGCTTGGGCGTGATAAACGATGTCGACAGACAAGGTTTCTGTCCACGGCAGTTGGGCTAGCCGCTGGGTTTTCATATTCGCCGCGACCGGTTCGGCCGTGGGACTGGGCAGCATCTGGAAATTCCCCTACATGGTCGGGGTCTACGGTGGCGGCGCCTTCGTGCTGATGTTTCTGGCGTGTATCGCGCTGATCGGCATCCCGGTGATGCTCGCTGAAACCCTGATCGGCCGCCGTGCCCGTCAGAGTCCGGCGAATGCCCTGAAGGTGCTGGCGCGGGAAGCCGGGCACTCGGGCAAGTGGTCGTGGGGCGCGTTCGCCGGGATGATCACGGCGTTGCTGATCCTGTCTTTCTATAGTGTCGTCGGCGGCTGGTCGCTGGATTACATCATTGATATGGGGCGCGGGGATTTCCAGGGCGCGACGGCCGATCAGGTCGGGGCGTACTTCGGTAATGTCATCGCCGATCCGTGGCGCATCGCGCTGTGGCACACGGTTTTCATGCTGTTGTCGGCGGTGGTGATCGCCAAAGGCGTCGTTGCCGGGCTCGAACGCAGCCTTCGGATCATGATGCCGCTGCTGTTCGTGATGGTGCTGGTGCTGCTGGGTTACAGCATGACCACCGGGCATTTCATGGAGGGCGTGCATTTCATGTTCGACTTCCACCCGGAAAAAGTCCTCGACGGCCTGCTGCCGGCCATGGGTCACGCGTTCTTCTCGCTGAGCGTGGGCGTGGGCTCGATCATGATCTACGGCGCCTATATGACCAAGGAAGCCTCGCTGTCCGGCACGGTCGTGGGGGTGGCGCTGCTCGATACTTTTGTTTCGCTGGTGGCCGGCCTGGCCTTATTTCCGATTGTGTTCGCCGGTGGTTTGAACCCGAGCGAAGGCCCGGGGCTGATGTTCGTCAGCCTGCCATTTGCTTTCGGTAACGTGCTGTTCGGCCAGTTGATGGGCGTGGTGTTCTTTGTTCTGGTGGCCATTGCGGCCTGGAGTTCGGCGATTTCCCTGCTGGAGCCGATGGTCGCCTATCTGGTCGAGCGGACTAAAATCAGTCGTGCCTGGGTGACATTCTGGTTGGCGTTCACCTGCTGGTTTGTCGGTCTGGGCACGGTGTTTTCCTTCAACATCTGGAAGGAAGCCAAATTTTTCGTGAACGATGGTGGGGTGTTCCATCTCTACCAATGGGGCGCGGCCGGTGGTCTGGACTTCTTTGGTGTGATCGACTTCTTCACCTCGCGGATCATGTTGCCGCTCGGCGGGCTGTGCTTCGTGCTGTTTGCCGGTTGGGTGATGGGGCGTGAAGCGGTGCGTGACGAATTGTCGATTCGCAGTCCGGCGCTGTTCGCCCTGTCTCTGTTCTTGATGCGCTATGTGGCGCCCATCGGCATTCTTGTAGTGTTTGCCGCCCAGCTCTGGAAGTGACGCTTACATGACGACACATATTCAACGATCGGCGCTGCTGCCTTACCCGGCGCAATTTCTCTACGACCTGGTCAATGACGTGGCGCGTTACCCGGAATTTCTGCCGTGGTGCTCCTCTGCTGAGGTTCTGGAAAGCTCGCCTGAACACATGCGCGCCAGTGTCGGCGTGGCCAAGGGCGGCCTCAGTCAGCACTTTGTGACGCGTAACACGCTGGTGCCGGGGCAGTCGATCGAGATGAATCTGGAGGAAGGTCCGTTCAATCAGCTGCACGGCGTCTGGGTGTTCAAGGCGCTGAACGAGAAGGCCTGCAAGATCAGTCTGGATCTGTCCTTCGACTACGCCGGGCCGCTGGTCCGCGCGACGCTCGGCCCTCTGTTCAATCAGGCGGCCAATACGCTGGTGGACGCGTTCTGCCAGCGCGCCAAGCAGATGCATGGTTGAGCCGGTGATCGAAATAGAAGTGGTGTATGCCGCCGTTGATCGTCAGATTTTGCGTGTAATCAGTGTTGCTGAGGGTACGACAGTGCGTGCGGCGCTGATGGCGTCCGGGATTGATGCCGAATTTCCGGAGCTGGATCTGCAGAGCTGCCCCTTGGGGGTCTTTGGCAAAGTGATCGCTGATCCGGATACTCGACAGGTTCAGGAGGGCGATCGCATCGAGATCTATCGACCGCTGTTGGCAGATCCGAAAGAAGTGCGCCGTCTGCGTGCCGCCAAAGCCGCCGAGGCCAAGGCGCGAAATCAGTAGGCTGGCCAAACGGCAGGCAATAAAAAACCCGGAATGTCCGGGTTTTTTATTGCGTCGCAAATTATTGCGGCGAGGTGTCCAGCGGTTCTGGCGTTGGAACCGGAACAGTTTCCACACCATCGACGTCCTTCTGGATCTGATCCAGCAAGGAGCCTGGCTTGGCCGGTTTTTCCGGTTTTGGCTGCTCGACGTTCTCGGCAGGAGCGGTCACGCTGGTTCCACTGTCCTTGCCGAGAATGGCTTCGTCACGGCTGACGCCTGGCATGAAGTCACCGGACAGGGCGGCAAGGCGGTCATTCGAGTCGAAAATGACACTCACGCGTTCCTGCTGGCGTTCACCGCCACCCGGTTGCAGGCTGTACAGATAATCCCAGCGATTGGCATGGAACGTGTCGGCAAGCAGAGGGTTGCCCATGATAAACCGTACTTGCGGCCGGGTCATTCCCGGGCGTAACTGGTCTATCATGTCCTGCGTGACGACATTGCCCTGCTGGATGTCGATTTTGTAAACCCCGGGGAATGAACAACCGGCGAGTGCGAGCAGTCCCACAAAGGTGAAACTGGTTAGCAAGAGCTTGGTGTTTTGCATCGGTGGGCGACTTCCACTATCTTGGCTGGGACAACGTAAACGCCGATCATACCCGCATTAAGAGAAGCTGCGAAGCAGCATCGCGAGAAAGCTGACCATGGTTGAAAATAGCGAACTACGCAAAGCCGGCCTCAAAGTGACCCTGCCACGGGTCAAGATCCTGCAAATGCTCGACTCTACCGAGCAGCGTCACATGAGTGCCGAGGACGTCTACAAGGCGTTGATGGAAGCTGGCGAGGACGTCGGTCTGGCCACGGTTTACCGTGTACTGACCCAGTTCGAAGCGGCTGGCCTCGTGGTCCGTCACAACTTCGACGGCGGCCACGCGGTATTCGAATTGGCCGACAGTGGCCACCACGACCATATGGTCAACGTGGACTCCGGCGAGGTTGTCGAATTCGTCAGCCCGGAAATCGAGAAGCTTCAGAAGGCAATCGCCGAGGAGCATGGTTTTGATCTGGTGGATCACAACCTGGTGCTGTACGTACGCAAGAAAAAGTAAGCATGTCGCGCGAATTTCAGGTTCGCGAAACGAGCGAAGGCGACCCAAGGGTCGCCTTCGTGCTTTCTGCGGTTATTAAACCTTTGCGGTAACGACCATCTTTTTCGCGTGCGCCAAAGACTCTTTGGTCAGATCGATGCCGCCAAGCATCCGCGCGACTTCTTCTATACGGTCATTCTTGCTCAGCTTCGAAACGGCCGTGTGAGTCGCCTGTTCGCCTCGCACCTTGTGCACGAACAGATGCTGATGCCCCTGGGCCGCGACTTGCGGCAAGTGCGTGACCGTCAGTACCTGTCCGCGATCCCCGAGGCGGCGCAGCAACTGGCCGACGATTTCGGCTGTCGGACCGCCAATCCCCACGTCCACTTCGTCGAACACCAGCGTCGGTACGCGAGAGGTCTGGGCGGTAATCACCTGGATGGCCAGGCTGATCCGTGACAGTTCACCGCCGGACGCCACTTTGGCCAGGGCCTTCAGTGGTTGACCCGGGTTGGCGCTGACCAGCAGCTCGACTTGCTCCAGGCCATTGGGTTGCAGCTCGCTGCTGTTGTTGGCGCGCAATTCGATGGTGAAGCGACCGCCGGGCATGCCCAGGCGTTGAATCTCCTGCTCCACCGCGCTTGCCAGGCTGCCGGCCGCCTGATGACGCAGCTCGCTCAGCTCCCGGGCCTTTTCCTGATAGTGGCGGGCATAGGACGCGAGTTCTTCGGCGAGGCGTTCGATGGATTCATCGTTGGCGTCGAGGGCTTCGATTTGGTCGAGCAGCTTCTGCTGCATCTCCGCCACTTCCGTCGGCTGAATGCGGTGTTTGCGTGCCAGCGTGTAGATCGAGTCCAGACGTTCTTCCAGATATTGCAGACGCGCCGGATCGGCATCGAAGTTGTCGAGAAAACGATTGAGCTCGCCGACGGCTTCTTCGACCTGGATCTGCGCACTGGTCAGCAGGCTACTCGCCTCACCCAGCGCACCCACCGAATTGTTCACGCTCGACAGCCGGTTGAGGCTGGCCGTCAGGGCATTCAACACGTTTCCGGAATCGCTTTCACTGCATTGCTCGACCACTTGCCGGCAAATGCCGAGCAGGGTTTCGGCGTTGGTCAGGTTTTTGTGTTCCTGCTCCAGTTCTTCCAGCTCGTTTTCGCCGAGGCCGAGGTTTTCCAGTTCTTCGAGCTGGTAGCTGAGCAGTTGATGGCGCGCGCGCTGTTCGTCGCCGGAGTTGGAAAGACGTTCCAGCTCCTGACGGGTCTGACGCCAGCGCTGGGCGGCGAGGTGAACCTGGCGCGCCAGGTCGGTAGCCCCGGCGTACTCGTCGAGCAGGCGTCGGTGGGTATCGGTCTTGAGCAGGGATTGGTGTTCGTGCTGGCTGTGGATATCGATCAGCAGCTCGCCGAGCGCCTTGAGGTCGCCGAGCGGGCAGGGCGTGCCATTTATATAGCCGCGTGAGCGACCTTCGGAAGTGATGACCCGGCGCAGGATGCACGGGCCGTCGATTTCCAGGTCGCGTTCCGCCAGCCAGGCGCTGGCCTCGGGGATGTCGGCTAGATCGAAGGTCGCCAGGATATCGGCCTTGTCGGCGCCCGGTCGAACCACGCCGCTGTCGGCGCGATCACCGAGCGTCAGGCCCAGGGCGTCGAGCATGATCGACTTGCCGGCGCCGGTTTCCCCGGTAATCACGCTCATACCGCGATCGAGTTCGAGATCGAGATGTTCAACGATGGCGTAGTTGTGTACGGACAGGTGCACCAGCATAAAGGCCGCTCCCAGGCTTCAGGTCTGGTTATTTATACAGTGTTTTGTTTCGGGCTGACAATGCCCTCGCTCGGTTCGATGGGAATGATCCGATCAAATGCCTGTCGCGCCCTGGAATGACAATGCAGCACTTTTTTGTAGGGTTAATCGTTGTCAGCCCTTGAAGCCTGATTTTGCGGCCCCATATACCGGGGCAGAAGCGCGAATCGAACTCGCGGACGATATTGAAAGGAGAATTCTATGGCTGACGAACAGACAGTAGATACGCAAAATCCAGAAGCCAATCAGGCGCCCGAGGCTTCGGGTGATGACCTGGCGACCCGTGTACAAGTGCTCGAAGAGCAATTGGCCGCCGCGCAGGATCAATCGCTGCGCGTAGCTGCCGATCTGCAGAACGTCCGCCGCCGTGCCGAGCAGGATGTCGAAAAGGCGCACAAGTTTGCGCTGGAAAAATTCGCCGGCGACCTGCTGCCGATCGTCGACAGCCTGGAGCGCGGCCTCGAGCTGTCGAGTCCGGACGACGAAAGCATCCGTCCGATGCGCGAAGGCATCGAGCTGACCCTGAAAATGTTTCAGGACACCCTCAAGCGCTATCAGCTTGTAGCTGTCAGCCCGCAGGAAGGCGAGCCGTTCAACGCCGTGGAACATCAGGCGATGGCCATGCAGGAAAGTGCTGACCTGGAACCGAACAGTGTTCTGAAAGTGTTCCAGAAGGGCTATCAGCTCAATGGCCGCCTGCTGCGTCCGGCGATGGTTGTGGTCAGCAAGGCGCCGGCGCCAGTTTCGCCTTCGATTGACGAGAAGGCTTGAAATTAGCCGCAAGGCCCCCATTTACAAGTCAAGCGTTTAAGTATTACCGCAGTTAGCCACCACTGCTGCGGCAACCAAATCCAAAGTTTCGGGAGAGTGAACATGGGCAAAATTATCGGTATCGACCTGGGGACTACCAACTCCTGCGTCTCCGTGCTGGAAAACGGCGTAGCCAAAGTTATTGAAAACGCCGAAGGCGCGCGTACCACGCCGTCGATCATCGCTTACGCCAACGATGGCGAAATCCTGGTCGGCCAGTCCGCCAAGCGTCAGGCTGTGACCAACCCGCACAACACACTGTTCGCGGTGAAGCGCCTGATCGGCCGCCGCTTCGACGAAGAAGTCGTGCAGAAAGACATCAAGCTGGTGCCTTACAAGATCGTCAAGGCCAACAATGGTGACGCTTGGGTCGAGGCCTCCGGCAAGCAGATGGCTCCGCCGCAAATCAGCGCCGAAGTCCTGAAGAAGATGAAGAAGACCGCCGAAGACTACCTCGGCGAAGCAGTGACCGAAGCGGTGATCACCGTTCCGGCCTACTTCAACGACAGCCAGCGTCAGGCGACCAAAGACGCCGGTCGCATCGCCGGTCTGGACGTAAAACGTATCATCAACGAACCAACCGCAGCTGCGCTGGCTTACGGTATGGACAAGGCCAAGGGCGATCACACCGTGATCGTTTACGACCTGGGTGGCGGTACTTTCGACGTTTCCGTGATCGAAATCGCTGAAGTTGACGGCGAGCACCAGTTCGAAGTACTGGCCACCAACGGTGACACCTTCCTGGGTGGTGAAGACTTCGACATGCGTCTGATCGACTACCTCGTCGACGAGTTCAAGAAAGAGTCCGGCATGGACCTGAAGAACGATCCTCTGGCCCTGCAGCGTCTGAAAGAAGCCGCTGAGAAAGCCAAGATCGAACTGTCTTCTTCGCAGTCGACCGACGTCAACCTGCCGTACATCACAGCAGATGCGACCGGTCCTAAGCACCTGAACGTGAAGATCTCTCGTGCCAAGCTCGAGTCGCTGGTCGAAGATCTGGTAAACCGTACTATCGAGCCATGCCGCATCGCTCTGAAGGATGCCGGTATCGACGCCAGCAAAATTGACGACGTGATTCTGGTCGGTGGCCAGACTCGTATGCCTCTGGTGCAGAAGGCAGTTACCGATTTCTTCGGTAAAGAAGCACGTAAAGACGTGAACCCGGACGAAGCCGTTGCCATGGGTGCAGCCATCCAGGGCGCCGTTCTGGCCGGTGACGTGAAAGACGTTCTGCTGCTCGACGTCAGCCCGCTGACCCTGGGTATCGAAACCATGGGTGGCGTGATGACCGCGCTGATCGAGAAAAACACCACGATTCCTACCAAGAAATCGCAAGTGTTCTCGACTGCCGACGACAACCAGGGCGCTGTGACCATCCACGTCCTGCAAGGCGAGCGCAAGCAAGCCGCACAGAACAAGTCTCTGGGCAAGTTCGATCTGGCCGACATTCCACCAGCTCCACGTGGCGTGCCGCAGATCGAAGTGACCTTCGACATCGACGCCAACGGCATCCTGCACGTAGGTGCGAAGGACAAGGCGACTGGCAAAGAGCAGAAGATCACCATCAAGGCCAACTCTGGTCTGTCGGATGAAGAAATCCAGAAGATGGTGCGCGACGCCGAGCTGAACGCCGAGGAAGACCGCAAGTTCGAAGAGCTGGCCGCTGCCCGCAACCAGGGTGATGCACTGGTTCACTCGACTCGCAAGATGATCGCTGACGCTGGCGACAAAGTGACTGCAGAAGAGAAGACTGCAATCGAAGCAGCCGTGGTTGCCCTGGAAGCTGCCGTAAAAGGCGACGACAAGGCTGCCATCGACGCCAAGGTTGAAGAGCTGTCGAAAGTCTCCGCACCGGTTGCCCAGAAGATGTACGCCGAACAGGCTCAGCCTGCCGAAGGCGCGGCGCAGCACGATGAGAAAGCTGAAAAGGCTGACGATGTCGTCGATGCCGAGTTCGAAGAAGTAAAAGACCACAAGTAAGTTGTTGGTCGCCCGGTTGACTGCCTTGCGGCGGTGACTGGTAGGATGTCGCCGCGCGGGAGCTTGCTCCCGCGTTGGCGTATCTGGAATACGCGAATTTTTACAGCATGCGACAAGCTTCGTGTGTTGGCGGTATGGCCGGGAATGCTCCTGCTTTTCGCGCTGCAAATACCGCATGAACCAAAGACCAGGATCGTTGAATTGACGTGAGTTGGGTCCGGGCCTGTATTGGGGCTCAACGAGTTTGGCGAAGCTCAGGAGGGGTTTGCCGAACGTCCTCAAGAGTATGAAGAACTTATGGCAAAGCGTGACTATTACGAAGTGTTGGGTGTTGAGCGCAGCTCAAGCGAAGCAGACCTGAAAAAGGCCTATCGCCGTTTGGCAATGAAGCATCACCCGGACCGTAATCCCGGTGACAAAGCGTCGGAAGATCTGTTCAAAGAGGCCAACGAAGCCTACGAAGTGCTCTCCGATTCAAGCAAGCGTGCAGCGTACGACCAGTACGGTCATGCCGGCGTCGACCCGAGCATGGGCGGCGGTGGTGCGGGCTTCGGCGGTCAGAACTTCTCCGACATCTTCGGTGATGTCTTCAGTGATTTCTTCGGTGGCGGTCGCGGCGGTTCCCGTGGTGGCGCACAGCGTGGCAGCGATTTGCGCTACACCCTGGAGCTGAACCTGGAAGAAGCGGTGCGCGGCACGACTGTGAATATCCGCGTTCCGACATTGGTCAACTGCAAGCCATGCGATGGTTCGGGCGCCAAGAAAGGTTCGTCGCCGTCGACTTGTCCGACTTGCGGCGGCATCGGCCAGGTGCGCATGCAGCAAGGTTTCTTCTCGGTACAGCAGACCTGCCCGCGCTGTCATGGCCAGGGCAAGATCATTTCCGACCCGTGCGATTCCTGCCACGGCGACGGTCGCGTCGAAGAATACAAAACCCTCTCCGTCAAAGTGCCGGCCGGTGTCGACACTGGTGACCGCATCCGTCTGTCCGGCGAAGGCGAGGCGGGTACTCAGGGTGGTCCGACCGGCGACCTGTACGTCGTGATCAACGTCCGCGAACACGACATCTTCCAGCGTGACGGCAAGCACCTGTTCTGCGAAGTGCCGATCAGCTTCGTCGATGCAGCCCTGGGCGGCGAGCTGGAAATTCCGACCCTCGACGGTCGCGTCAAACTGAAGATTCCGGAAGGGACTCAGACCGGCAAGCAGTTCCGCGTACGCGGCAAGGGTGTTGCGCCGGTACGTGGCGGTGGTGCGGGCGATCTGATGTGCCGTGTGGCAGTCGAAACGCCGGTCAATCTGAATCGTCGTCAGCGTGAACTGCTGGAAGAGTTCCGCAGTTCCCTGGCGGATGACAACAGTCACTCGCCGAAAACCACTGGTTGGTTCGATGGTGTGAAACGCTTCTTCGGCGATCTGTAAGGAGTCGGCATGCGACGTATAGCTGTGATGGGCGCTGCCGGGCGCATGGGCAAGATTCTGGTCGAGGCCGTGCAGCAGCGCGCGCCACTGACCGGATTGACGGCCGCGATTGTCCGCCCTGGCAGTACGCTGATCGGTGTGGATGCCGGTGAGCTGGCTTCGCTCGGTCGAATCGGCGTGCCGCTGTCCGGGAATCTGGAATCGGTGGCGGAAGAGTTCGATGTCTTGATCGACTTCACCCTGCCGGAAGTGATGCTGAAAAATCTGGCCTTCTGCCGCAAGGCGGGCAAGGCGATGGTGATCGGCACGACTGGGCTGGACGCTGCGCAGAAGCAGCTGCTGGCCGAGGCGGGCAAGGATATTCCGATCGTCTTCGCTGCCAACTTCAGTGTCGGCGTCAACCTGTCGCTGAAGCTGCTTGACATGGCGGCGCGGGTGTTGGCGGAAGATGCGGACATCGAAATCATCGAAGCTCATCACCGGCACAAGATCGATGCGCCGTCGGGCACGGCCCTGCGCATGGGTGAGGTGATTGCCAATGCGCTGGATCGTGATCTGCAGAAAGTCGCGGTCTATGGTCGTGAAGGCCACACCGGTGCCCGTAAGCGTGAAACCATTGGTTTCGCCACTGTTCGTGGTGGTGATGTGGTGGGCGATCACACCGTGCTGTTTGCCTGTGAGGGCGAGCGACTGGAGATCACGCACAAGGCTTCAAGTCGCATGACGTTCGCCAAGGGCGCGGTACGTGCGGCGTTGTGGCTGGATGCTCGTGAGCCTGGTTTGTACGACATGCAGGACGTGCTCTACCTGCATTGAGATGTTCTGAAGCCGGCGCAAACGCCCTGTTTGTGCCGGTTTTACTCCGCCAAGCGACGCCTTGTCGCATTCTCCGGCCTTTCGGCCTCATTGGCGGTAGACCAAAAAAGCCTTTTTCTGTAAGCTACAGCTTTAGTGTGTCCACTAAAAGCGCGCAGAATAATTCAGTGAAGAAGCGGGGTGACGTGTCCATACGTCACTCCGCTTTTTTACAACCTGCGATTGCCCTTTCATGCGTTATTTACGGGAGGTCTTCTTGACTAAGCCAGCCATACTCGCCCTTGCTGATGGCAGCATTTTTCGCGGCGAAGCCATTGGAGCCGACGGTCAGACCGTTGGTGAGGTGGTGTTCAACACCGCAATGACCGGCTATCAGGAAATCCTTACCGATCCTTCCTACGCCCAACAGATCGTTACCCTGACTTACCCGCACATCGGCAACACCGGCACCACGCCGGAAGATGCCGAGTCCGATCGCGTCTGGTCCGCTGGCCTGGTCATCCGTGACCTGCCGCTGGTAGCGAGCAACTGGCGTAACACGATGTCCCTGTCCGATTACCTGAAATCCAACAATGTTGTGGCAATCGCCGGTATCGACACCCGCCGCCTGACCCGCATCCTGCGTGAAAAAGGCGCACAGAACGGCTGCATCATGGCTGGCGACAACATCTCCGAAGAAGCGGCCATCGCTGCGGCGCAAGGCTTCCCGGGCCTGAAGGGCATGGACCTGGCGAAAGTCGTCAGCACCAAGACCCAATACGAATGGCGCTCCACTGTCTGGGATTTGAAAACCGACAGCCACGCGACCATCGAAGCCTCCGAGCTGCCTTATCACGTGGTTGCCTACGACTACGGCGTCAAGGTCAACATCCTGCGCATGCTGGTCGAACGCGGCTGCCGTGTGACCGTGGTGCCGGCGCAAACCCCGGCGGCCGACGTGCTGGCTCTGAAACCGGACGGCGTGTTCCTGTCCAACGGCCCTGGTGATCCGGAGCCTTGCGACTACGCGATCAAGGCAATCAAGGAAGTGTTGGAAACCGAAATTCCGGTCTTCGGCATCTGCCTCGGCCACCAGCTGCTGGCTCTGGCCTCCGGCGCCAAGACCCTGAAAATGGGCCACGGCCACCACGGTGCCAACCACCCGGTTCAGGATCTGGACACTGGCGTCGTGATGATCACCAGCCAGAACCACGGTTTCGCGGTTGACGAAGAGACCCTGCCAGCCAACGTCCGCGCGATCCACAAGTCGCTGTTCGACGGCACCCTGCAAGGTATCGAGCGCACCGACAAGAGCGCGTTCAGCTTCCAGGGTCACCCTGAAGCGAGTCCGGGCCCGAACGATGTGGCCCCACTGTTTGACCGCTTCATCAACGAGATGGCCAAGCGACGCTAGGCGCTCGCCTTGAGACTGTAGCGAGAAGCCCCTCGAGGGCGGCCCCGGAACCGGCGGCCCCCTCGGGACTTCAGAAATCGATCAAGACGGCTTGCCGACTGACCTGCGGATTTGAGTGACAAACCCATGCCAAAACGTACAGACATTAAAAGCATCCTGATTCTCGGCGCTGGCCCGATCGTTATCGGCCAGGCCTGCGAATTCGACTACTCCGGCGCCCAGGCCTGTAAGGCCCTGCGCGAAGAGGGTTACCGCGTCATCCTGGTGAACTCCAACCCGGCCACCATCATGACCGACCCGGACATGGCCGACGCGACCTACATCGAGCCGATCAAGTGGCAGACCGTTGCCAAAATCATCGAGAAAGAGCGCCCGGATGCCGTGCTGCCAACCATGGGTGGCCAGACTGCTCTGAACTGCGCTCTGGACCTGGAGCGCGAAGGCGTTCTGGAGAAGTTCGGCGTAGAGATGATCGGCGCCAACGCCGACACCATCGACAAGGCTGAAGACCGTTCGCGTTTCGACAAGGCGATGAAAGCCATCGGCCTGGAATGCCCGCGTTCCGGTATCGCCCACAGCATGGAAGAAGCCAACGCCGTCCTCGAGCGCCTGGGCTTCCCGTGCATCATCCGTCCGTCCTTCACCATGGGCGGAACCGGTGGCGGTATCGCTTACAACCGTGAAGAGTTCGAAGAAATCTGCGCCCGTGGTCTGGACCTGTCGCCAACCAAAGAGCTGCTGATCGACGAATCGCTGATCGGCTGGAAAGAATATGAGATGGAAGTTGTCCGCGACAAAAAGGACAACTGCATCATCGTCTGCTCGATCGAAAACTTCGACCCGATGGGCGTGCACACCGGTGACTCGATCACGGTTGCCCCGGCCCAGACCCTGACCGACAAGGAATACCAGATCCTGCGTAACGCCTCGCTGGCAGTGCTGCGCGAGATCGGCGTCGAGACCGGCGGTTCCAACGTTCAGTTCGGTATCTGCCCGGACACCGGCCGTATGGTCGTGATCGAGATGAACCCACGCGTATCCCGCTCGTCGGCTCTGGCCTCGAAAGCCACCGGCTTCCCGATCGCCAAGATCGCGGCCAAGCTGGCCGTCGGTTACACCCTCGACGAACTGCAGAACGACATCACCGGCGGTCGTACCCCGGCGTCCTTCGAGCCGTCCATCGACTACGTCGTGACCAAGCTGCCGCGCTTCGCCTTCGAGAAGTTCGCCAACGCTGACGCGCGCCTGACCACTCAGATGAAGTCGGTCGGTGAAGTCATGGCCATCGGCCGTACCTTCCAGGAATCCCTGCAGAAAGCCCTGCGCGGTCTGGAAGTGGGTGTTTGCGGTCTGGACGAGAAAGTCGACCTGAGCAACCCGGAAAGCATGAGTGTGCTCAAGCGCGAACTGACCGTGCCTGGCGCCGAGCGTATCTGGTACGTGGCGGACGCCTTCCGCGCCGGCATGACCGTCGAAGAAATCTTCGGCATGAACATGATCGATCCGTGGTTCCTGGTACAGATCGAAGATCTGATCAAGGATGAAGAGAAGGTCAAGACCCTTGGTCTGTCTGCTATCGATCGCGACCTGATGTTCAAGCTCAAGCGCAAAGGTTTCTCCGACCAGCGTCTGGCCAAGCTGCTGGGCGTCACCGAGAAGAACCTGCGCACTCACCGCCACAAGCTGGAAGTGTTCCCGGTCTACAAGCGCGTCGACACCTGCGCGGCCGAGTTCGCTACCGACACCGCCTACCTGTACTCGACCTACGAGGAAGAGTGCGAAGCTGCACCGTCCGGTCGCGACAAGATCATCATCCTCGGCGGCGGCCCTAACCGTATCGGTCAAGGCATCGAGTTTGACTACTGCTGCGTACACGCGGCACTGGCGCTGCGCAAAGACGGTTACGAGACCATCATGGTCAACTGCAACCCGGAAACCGTATCGACCGACTACGACACGTCCGACCGTCTGTACTTCGAACCAGTGACCCTGGAAGACGTGCTGGAAATCGTCCGCGTCGAGAAGCCGAAAGGTGTGATCGTCCAGTACGGTGGCCAGACGCCTCTGAAACTGGCTCGCGCCCTGGAAGCGGCCGGTGTGCCGATCATCGGCACCAGCCCTGACGCCATCGACCGTGCGGAAGACCGTGAGCGCTTCCAGCAAATGGTTGAGCGTCTGAATCTGCGCCAGCCGCCAAACGCCACCGTGCGCAGCGAAGATGAAGCCGTTCGCGCTGCCGCGAAGATCGGTTACCCGCTGGTGGTGCGTCCGTCCTATGTACTGGGCGGCCGGGCGATGGAAATCGTCTACAAGGAAGAAGAACTCAAGCGTTACCTGCGTGATGCGGTGCAAGTGTCGAACGACAGCCCGGTGCTGCTCGACCACTTCCTCAACTGCGCCATCGAGATGGACGTGGATGCGGTCTGCGACGGCAAGGATGTAGTGATCGGCGCGATCATGCAGCACATCGAACAGGCGGGCGTTCACTCCGGTGACTCCGCGTGCTCGCTGCCTCCGTACTCGCTGCCGGCGCACATCCAGGACGAGATGCGCGAACAGGTCAAGAAAATGGCCCTGGAGCTGGGCGTGGTCGGCCTGATGAACGTTCAGTTGGCGCTGCAAGGCGAAGACATCTACGTCATCGAAGTCAACCCGCGTGCTTCCCGTACCGTACCGTTCGTGTCGAAGTGCATCGGTGTTTCCCTGGCGATGATCGCGGCCCGCGTCATGGCCGGTAAAACCCTGAAGGAAATCGGCTTCACCAAGGAAATCATCCCGAACTTCTACAGCGTGAAAGAGGCGGTGTTCCCGTTCGCCAAATTCCCTGGCGTTGACCCGATCCTCGGCCCGGAGATGAAGTCCACCGGTGAAGTGATGGGTGTCGGCGACACTTTCGGCGAAGCCTTTGCGAAAGCCCAGATGGGCGCCAGCGAAGTGCTGCCGACCGGCGGTACCGCATTCATCAGCGTACGTGATGATGACAAGCCGCTGGTTGCAGGCGTAGCCCGTGATCTGATCAACTTGGGCTTCGAAGTCGTCGCCACTGCCGGCACTGCCAAGCTGATCGAAGCCGCAGGTCTGAAAGTGCGTCGCGTGAACAAGGTGACCGAGGGTCGTCCGCACGTGGTCGACATGATCAAGAATGACGAAGTCACCCTGATCATCAATACCACCGAAGGTCGCCAGTCGATCGCCGATTCCTATTCCATTCGCCGTAACGCCTTGCAGCACAAGATTTACTGCACCACCACCATTGCTGCTGGCGAAGCTATCTGTGAAGCGCTGAAGTTCGGTCCCGAGAAGACCGTGCGCCGCTTGCAGGATCTACACGCAGGATTGAAGGCATGAATAAATACCCAATGACCGTCCAGGGCTCCAAGGCCCTGGAAGAAGAGCATGCTCACCTGACCAAGGTCGTTCGTCCGAAGCTCAGCCAGGACATCGGTACGGCCCGCGAGTTGGGTGACTTGAAAGAAAACGCTGAATACCATGCCGCGCGCGAACAGCAAGGCATGGTCGAGGCGCGGATCCGTGATATCGAAGGTCGCCTGCAGAACGCGGTGATCATCGACGTGACGACCATTCCGCACACCGGCAAAGTGATTTTCGGCACTACCGTCGAAATCGCCAACGTCGAGACTGATGAAAGCGTGACTTACCAGATCGTGGGTGAGGATGAGGCGGACATCAAACTCGGCAAGATTTCGGTCGGCTCACCAATCGCTCGCGCCTTGATCGCCAAGGAAGAGGGCGATACGGTCGTTGTGAAAACGCCAGGTGGCGATATCGAGTACGAGATTGTCGAAGTCAAACACATCTGACGCGATACTCCGGGCGCCCTCCATTGAGGCCATCCTTTGGCAGCTGTCCCAGGTTTTCTGGGTCGGCGGCCTTTGGGTGTTTCACGTCGGCCTGGTGCCGGCGCTGAAAGTCAGTGGGCTGGCACCCTTGCTGGTTGAAGACATCTCTGTGCAGATCGATCGCTGGCTGATCGGTGTTGCGGCGCTGGGGGTGTTGACGCAGTTGGTGGTGCTGGCGAGGGTTGCCGGAATATCGGCATGGTGGCGGGCGTTCAGTGGTCAGATACTGTTGGTCGGCCTGGCGGCCTGCTTTGGCTATTACACGCTGCGCTACGGGATGTCTGTCGGCGAGCGCTGGCAGATGTTCTGTTTCGTGGTGCTGGGGATCAGCGGAATCGTGCTGGTAGCGCAGTCCGTGCCGGTCAGGGTGCGTGAATCGCACCGCTGACCGGATCACCGTTATTTGTAACGGTGGATGTTCGACAATTGCTTGTTCGGCTGTGGGTTTTTGCGATACAGCAGAACCATCTTGCCGATGATCTGCACTTGCTCGGCCCGGCCAGCCTTGGCCAGTTCATCCATTACCATGCGACGATCATCGCGGTCTTCGACCTTGACCTGCACCTTGATCAGCTCATGATCGGTCAGTGCGCGTTCCAGCTCGGCGAGAACACCTTCGGTCAGGCCGTTGCCTGCCACCATCAGGACCGGTTTCAGGTCGTGACCAATGGATTTGTACTGTTTCTTCTGCTCGTTATTGAGCGGCATAATCTGACCCTTTCGTCTGGATTCTGTAAAATGGCGGCCATTTTACCCGAGGGCTCGTGGATCCGCCCAATTAATCACGACCCTAATCATCGAGGTGCCCAATGGCGCGTTCCAAGACAAGCCTTGGTTGGCTGAAAAGACATGTTAACGATCCCTATGTGAAGCAGGCGCAGAAGGATGGTTATCGCTCGCGTGCGAGTTACAAGCTTCTGGAAGTCCAGGAGAAATACAAACTGATCCGTCCGGGCATGAACGTCGTCGACCTCGGCGCGGCGCCTGGTGGCTGGTCGCAGGTCACCAGCCGGCTGATCGGTGGTCAGGGCCGTCTGATCGCCTCGGACATCCTGGAAATGGACAGCATTCCGGACGTGACCTTCATTCAGGGTGACTTCACCCAGGACGAAGTGCTTGCGCAGATTCTCGAGGCTGTGGGTAATTCGCAGGTAGACCTTGTGATTTCCGATATGGCCCCCAATATGAGTGGTACGCCTGAAGTGGACATGCCCAAAGCCATGTTTCTTTGTGAGCTGGCGCTTGATCTGGCGGAGCGGATACTCAAGCCGGGTGGTAATTTTCTGATCAAGATTTTTCAGGGTGAAGGGTTTGATACTTACCTGAAGGACGCTCGCAAGAAGTTCGACAAGATCCAGATGATGAAGCCGGACTCTTCTCGTGGCAGCTCTCGTGAGCAATACATGCTGGCTTGGGGCTATCGCGGTCGTAGCGAGTAAAACGAGGTTTTTGGGCGGGGTGATAGGTTTTTCGTATTTCGCCTCGCCGCGATTAGCGAATATTGTGTAGAAAGTGTTTCACAAAGGGTTACAGACGGCGCCTGCCAGAGCTGTAGGTAATGTAGTAAGTTAGGCCGGTGAATATCATGCGAAGCGCGCGCCAGTAGCGGAGCTTGCTTCAGAGGGTAGTTAATTGAACGATATGGCAAAGAATCTGATCCTGTGGTTGATCATCGCGGCTGTCCTGGTGACGGTGATGAACAACTTCTCCAGTCCTAACGAGCCGCAGACCCTCAACTATTCCGACTTCATCCAGCAGGTTAAGGATGGCAAGGTCGAGCGCGTAGCTGTTGACGGCTATGTCATTACCGGTAAGCGCAATGACGGCGACAGCTTCAAGACCATTCGTCCGGCAATTCAGGACAATGGTCTGATCGGCGATCTGGTCGACAACCACGTTGTGGTTGAAGGCAAGCAGCCTGAGCAGCAAAGCATCTGGACCCAGCTTCTGGTGGCCAGCTTCCCGATCCTGGTGATCATCGCGGTGTTCATGTTCTTCATGCGCCAGATGCAGGGCGGCGCGGGCGGCAAGGGCGGGCCGATGAGCTTTGGCAAGAGCAAGGCGCGTCTGCTGTCCGAAGATCAGGTGAAAACTACCCTGGCTGACGTTGCCGGTTGCGACGAAGCCAAGGAAGAAGTGGGCGAACTGGTCGAGTTCCTCCGTGATCCGGGCAAGTTCCAGCGCCTGGGTGGCCGCATTCCTCGCGGCGTGCTGATGGTCGGTCCTCCGGGTACCGGTAAAACCTTGCTGGCCAAGGCGATTGCCGGCGAAGCCAAAGTGCCGTTCTTCACCATTTCCGGTTCCGACTTCGTCGAAATGTTCGTCGGTGTCGGTGCCAGCCGCGTTCGCGACATGTTCGAACAGGCCAAGAAGCACGCTCCATGCATTATCTTCATTGACGAGATTGACGCCGTTGGTCGCCATCGTGGCGCCGGCATGGGCGGCGGTCACGACGAGCGTGAACAGACTCTCAACCAGTTGCTGGTTGAAATGGATGGTTTCGAGATGAATGACGGCATCATCGTCATCGCTGCGACCAACCGTCCAGACGTGCTCGACCCCGCATTGCTGCGTCCTGGCCGTTTCGACCGTCAGGTGGTAGTCGGCCTGCCGGACATCCGTGGTCGCGAGCAGATCCTCAAGGTTCACATGCGTAAAGTGCCAATGGGTGACGATGTCGCTCCGGCCGTTATTGCACGTGGTACTCCGGGCTTCTCCGGTGCCGATCTGGCGAATCTGGTCAACGAGGCTTCGCTGTTCGCTGCCCGTGCCGGCAAGCGTATCGTCGAAATGAAAGAATTCGAACTGGCCAAAGACAAGATCATGATGGGCGCCGAGCGCAAATCCATGGTCATGTCCGAGAAGGAAAAGCAGAACACCGCTTATCACGAAGCAGGCCACGCCATTGTTGGTCGCGTCGTGCCTGAGCATGATCCGGTCTACAAGGTGTCAATCATCCCGCGCGGTCGTGCGCTGGGTGTGACCATGTTCCTGCCGGAAGAAGATCGCTACAGCCTGTCCAAGCGTGCGTTGATCAGTCAGATCTGCTCGCTGTACGGCGGCCGTATTGCCGAAGAAATGACTTTGGGCTTTGACGGTGTGACCACTGGTGCCTCCAACGACATCATGCGTGCGAGTCAGATTGCGCGGAACATGGTGACCAAGTGGGGCCTGTCGGAAAAACTCGGTCCGTTGATGTATGCCGAAGAAGAGGGTGAAGTATTCCTCGGTCGCGGTGGTGGCGGTCAGAATGCCAGCTTCTCCGGTGAGACAGCCAAGCTGATCGACTCCGAAGTGCGCAGCATCATTGATCAGTGCTACGGCACTGCCAAACAAATCCTCACGGACAACCGTGACAAGCTCGACGCCATGGCAGATGCCCTGATGAAGTATGAGACGATTGATGCCGAGCAGATCGACGACATCATGGCTGGTCGTACACCACGCGAGCCTCGCGACTGGTCGGGTGGTACGGGCACTGGCACGCCGCCTGTCATTCAGGGCGAGCGTCCGGAAACACCGATTGGCGGTCCGGCTGCCGACGTTTAAGGTTTGAAATGACTTCTGTACAGTCCCTGACCCGGTTGCCTTGCGGCAACCGGGTTCTTGATTTGGCCCGGACGCATGTCATGGGCATTCTCAATGTCACTCCCGATTCTTTTTCCGACGGTGGCCGATACAGCCAGCTCGATGCGGCTTTGCGTCATGCTGAAGCGATGGTTGCGGCGGGTGCGACGCTGATCGATGTGGGCGGCGAGTCGACCCGGCCGGGAGCGCGGGCGGTTTCTCCATTGGAGGAGCTGGAACGTGTCGCTCCCGTCGTCGAACTGATCAATCGCGAACTGGATGTGGTCATATCGGTCGATACGTCCACTCCGGCAGTCATGCGTGAAACCGCGCGGTTGGGTGCCGGCTTGATCAACGACGTTCGTTCGCTGCGGCGAGATGGCGCGCTGGATGCGGCTGCCGCCACCGGGTTGCCTGTATGTCTCATGCATATGCTCGGAGAGCCTGGCGACATGCAGGATGATCCGCGTTATCAAGATGTCACCCGAGAGGTGGGCGAGTTCCTTGCCGAACGCATGGCTCAATGCGAAGTGGCGGGAATTCCGGCCGAGCGAATCATTCTTGATCCGGGCTTCGGCTTCGCCAAAACCCTGCAGCACAATCTAAGCTTGTTCAAGCATATGGAAGCCCTGCATGCGCTTGGACGGCCACTGTTGGTGGGTGTTTCGCGCAAAAGCATGATCGGTCATGCATTGAATCGCCCTGTGGGTGAGCGTCTATATGGTGGCTTGGCACTGGCTGCACTGGCATCGGTGAAAGGTGCGCGTATATTGCGCGTCCATGATGTGGCGGAAACGGTGGACGTGGTGCGAATGCTCGCGGCCGTGGAATCAGCCGAATAAGAATGATGGAGCACTTATGAGCAAGAAATACTTTGGTACTGACGGCATTCGTGGTCGTGTCGGGGAATACCCGATCACTCCGGACTTCATGCTCAAGCTCGGCTGGGCTGCCGGTATGGCCTTTCGCAAGATGGGTGCCTGCAAGGTGCTGGTCGGCAAGGACACGCGGATTTCCGGCTACATGTTTGAATCGGCCCTTGAGGCTGGCCTGACATCTGCGGGCGCCGATGTAATGCTGCTCGGCCCGATGCCGACTCCTGCCATTGCCTACTTGTCTCGTACATTCCAGGCTGAGGCCGGAATCGTGATCAGTGCATCGCACAATCCTCATGACGATAACGGCATCAAGTTTTTCTCCGGCAAGGGCACCAAGCTGCCCGACGAGCTGGAACTGATGATCGAAGAGTTGCTCGATACGCCGATGACCGTTGTCGAGTCGAGCAAGATCGGCAAGGTGTCGCGCATCAATGATGCGTCCGGTCGCTATATCGAGTTCTGCAAAAGCTCTGTGCCGAGTGGCACCAGTTTTTCCGGCCTGAAGATTGTCATCGACTGCGCACACGGTGCCACCTATAAAGTTGCGCCGAGTGTTTTTCGCGAGTTGGGCGCCGAGGTCGTCGTCTTGTCGGCTCAGCCTAACGGGCTGAACATCAATGACAATTGTGGCTCCACGCACATGGGGCAATTGCAGGCGGCGGTGTTGTCCGAGCATGCGGATCTGGGTATCGCCTTCGATGGCGATGGTGACCGGGTGCTGATGGTCGATCACACCGGTGCGATTGTCGATGGTGACGAGCTGCTCTACATCATTGCGCGCGATTTGCATGAGCGCGGCAAGTTGCAGGGCGGAGTGGTCGGAACCTTGATGAGTAATCTTGGGCTTGAGCTCGCGCTCGCTGATCTGGGGATTCCCTTCGTGCGCGCCAATGTCGGCGACCGGTATGTGATTGCAGAACTGCTGGAGCGCAACTGGCTGGTCGGTGGCGAGAACTCGGGGCATGTCGTGTGTTTCAATCACACCACTACGGGTGATGCAATCATCGCGGCTTTGCAGGTGCTGATGGCGCTGAAGACGCGTAACGAGGGTCTCGCTCAAACTCGCCAGGCGTTGCGCAAGTGTCCACAGGTGCTGATCAACGTGCGTTTCGGTGGGGGCGAAAGCCCGCTGGAACACCCGGCTGTCAAGGAGGCGAGTGCGCGCGTCACCCAGGCGATGGCGGGTCGTGGTCGTGTGCTTTTGCGCAAGTCCGGAACAGAGCCTCTGGTGCGTGTGATGGTCGAAGGCGAGGACGAAACCCAGGTTCGTGGCTATGCCGAAGAACTGGCAAAACTGGTAACTGAAGTTTCTGCCTGATTCGGCTTGCCAGCCATGATTGTGTTGGGTAACATCTGCGCCCACTTTGACCGACGAGGTACAGCATGCGTCGCCCTATGGTAGCTGGTAACTGGAAGATGCACGGTACCCGCGCCAGCGTCGCTGAGCTGATCAACGGCCTTCGTCATCTGGCCTTGCCAAGCGGTGTTGATGTCGCGGTATTCCCGCCTTGCTTGTATATCAATCAAGTGATTGATGGCTTGAAAGGCAAGTCGATTTCGGTCGGTGCGCAGAACTCTGCGGTGGAATCCATGCAAGGTGCGTTGACGGGCGAGATTGCGCCGAGTCAGTTGGTGGATGCAGGTTGTTCCCTGGTGCTTGTCGGGCACTCTGAACGCCGCCAGATCATGGGCGAGCGAGACGGAATGCTGAATCGCAAGTTCGCAGCGGCACAGGCATGTGGCTTGATTCCGGTGTTGTGCGTAGGGGAGACCCTGGAACAGCGTGAAGCCGGAAAAACTCTTGAGGTTGTCGGGCGTCAGCTGGGCAGTATCATCGAGGAGCTGGGTGTCGGTGCTTTTGCCAACGCAGTGATCGCTTACGAGCCGGTCTGGGCGATTGGTACAGGGCTGACTGCAACGCCGCAACAGGCTCAGGATGTGCATAAAGCCATTCGCGAGCAGTTGGCGGCAGAGAATTCTGAAGTGGCACGAGGTGTGCGGCTTCTATACGGCGGCAGCGTGAAGGCGGCCAATGCGGTCGAACTGTTCGGCATGCCGGATATCGATGGGGGGCTCATTGGTGGAGCTTCCCTGAATGCAGATGAGTTCGGTGCGATTTGTCGTGCCGCGGGAAACTGAAAAAATGCTGGAAACAGTCGTAGTCGTTTTTCATCTGCTGGGTGCATTGGGCGTAGTTGCTCTGGTTTTGCTGCAGCAGGGTAAAGGTGCGGACGCTGGCGCGTCTTTCGGAGCAGGTGCTTCAAATACTGTGTTCGGAAGCCAAGGTTCCTCTACCTTTCTTAGTAAGTTTACTGCTATACTTGCCGCCGGTTTCTTCATAACCAGCTTGGGGTTAGGGTACTTTGCTAAAGAGAAGGCTCATCAGCTGACTCAGGCAGGTTTGCCAAACCCGGCAGTGTTGGAAGTTCCAAAGCAACAACCGGCTTCTGATGATGTCCCGGTGCTTCAAGAGCAAAAGTCGGCTACTCCAGCGACTGACGTACCTCCAGCTCAAGAGCAGAAGTAAGAAGGGTTTCAAACGTAGTATTGCCGAGGTGGTGGAATTGGTAGACACGCAACCTTGAGGTGGTTGTGCCCATAGGGTGTAGGGGTTCGAGTCCCCTTCTCGGTACCAATTAGTCAGGAGAGCCCGCTGTTGCGGGCTTTCTTGCAGGTGGAAGGTTACATTGACCCTATAAGGGATCGGTCGTATACTTCCGCCCCAGCTTTGTCGCGGGGTGGAGCAGTCTGGTAGCTCGTCGGGCTCATAACCCGAAGGTCGTCGGTTCAAATCCGGCCCCCGCAACCAGTTTAAGGAGCCCCTTTTAAGGGGCTTTTTGTTAGCTGGACACTTTCAACGCCGCTGTTCGACGGCGTTTCAAGGATGGGCGTTTCGCCCATTTTTTTATTTTGCATAGCATGCACATACATGCACGAGGGGGTTCAGGTGTCGAGCAAGCTAGAAGAGTTGCAGGCCTTGCTGGCCCCGGTGGTCGTGGCCCTAGGCTATGAATGCTGGGGTATTGAGTTTTCGGCTCAAGGTCGCCACTCAATGTTGCGCGTTTATATCGATAAGGAAGGCGGCGTACTGGTGGACGATTGCGCCATCGTCAGCCGTCAGATCAGCGGTGTGCTGGATGTTGAAGATCCAATCTCCGTTGAATACACCCTTGAAGTTTCCTCGCCAGGCATGGAACGCCCACTGTTCACTCTTGAGCAGTTTGCCAAATATGTCGGTGAACAAGTGAAGATCAAGCTGCGCTCGCCTTTTGAAGGTCGACGCAACTTTCAGGGCCTTCTGCGCGGTGTAGAAGAGCAGGATGTCGTGGTGCAGGTAGATGACCATGAGTTCCTGTTGCCGATCGATATGATCGACAAGGCCAACATTATTCCCAGTTTTGACTGAGACGCGGATCCCGCGGATCCAATGGCTTGCGAAAGGCGAGGCGTACGATGAGCAAAGAAGTACTGCTGGTTGTTGAGTCGGTATCCAATGAAAAGGGTGTACCGGCAAGCGTAATTTTTGAAGCGCTGGAGCTGGCTCTGGCCACTGCTACCAAAAAGCGTTTTGAAGACGAAGTTGATCTGCGTGTGGAAATCAACCGCCACACCGGTTCTTACGAAACTTTCCGTCGCTGGACGGTCGTCGAAGAGAATGATCTCGATGATCCGGCCATCGAAACCTGGCCGAGCAAGGTTGCTGAAACGCACCCTGGCGCCAAGGTTGGCGACGTCGTTGAAGAAAAGATCGAGTCCATCGAGTTCGGCCGCATCGCTGCGCAGACCGCCAAACAGGTCATCGTGCAGAAAGTGCGCGAAGCCGAGCGCGCTCAAGTGGTTGACGCTTATCGCGAGCGCCTGGGAGAAATCATCTCCGGCACCGTGAAGAAAGTGACCCGCGACAACGTGATCGTCGACCTGGGTAACAACGCTGAAGCGTTGCTGGCCCGTGAAGACATCATTTCTCGCGAAACCTTCCGTGTCGGCGTGCGTCTGCGTGCGCTGCTCAAGGAAATCCGCACCGAGAACCGCGGCCCTCAGCTGATCCTGTCGCGTACCGCGCCAGAAATGCTGATCGAGCTGTTCCGTATCGAAGTGCCGGAAATCGCTGAAGGCCTGATTGAAGTCATGGCCGCATCCCGTGATCCGGGTTCGCGTGCCAAGATCGCTGTCCGCTCCAAGGACAAACGCATCGACCCGCAAGGCGCGTGCATCGGTATGCGCGGTTCGCGCGTCCAGGCCGTGTCGGGCGAGTTGGGTGGTGAGCGTGTCGACATCGTCCTGTGGGACGATAACCCGGCGCAGTTCGTGATCAATGCCATGTCGCCGGCAGAAGTGGCGGCCATCATCGTTGACGAAGATGCCCATGCCATGGACATCGCCGTTGGCGCAGACAATCTGGCTCAGGCCATCGGTCGTGGTGGTCAGAACGTGCGTCTGGCGAGCCAGCTGACTGGCTGGACCCTGAACGTGATGACCGAATCGGACATCCAGGCTAAGCAACAAGCGGAAACCGGCGACATCCTGCGCAACTTCATCGACGAGCTGGAAGTCGACGAAGAGCTGGCTCAGGTGCTGGTAGACGAAGGCTTCACCAGCCTGGAAGAGATTGCCTACGTACCGTTGGAAGAAATGCTCAACATCGACGGCTTTGACGAAGACATCGTCAACGAGCTTCGCGCTCGTGCCAAGGATCGCTTGTTGACCAAAGCCATCGCTACTGAGGAAAAGCTGGCAGACGCCCATCCGGCCGAAGACCTGCTCTCGCTTGAGGGTATGGACAAGGATTTGGCGATGGAACTGGCGGTGCGCGGCGTAATTACCCGCGAAGACCTGGCCGAGCAGTCTATTGACGACCTGCTCGACATCGACGGCATTGACGATGATCGTGCCGGCAAGTTGATCATGGCCGCCCGAGCCCACTGGTTCGAGTAATTAGGCGCGGCCTGAGGAGAGAAGTGCATGACGCAAGTCACGGTGAAACAACTGGCCGATGAGGTCAAAACACCGGTAGAGCGCCTGTTGCAGCAGATGCGTGAGGCAGGTCTGCCGCACACCGCCGCCGAAGAAAATGTGACTGACAGTGAGAAGCAATCCCTGCTGACCCACTTGAAAAGCAGCCACAAGGCGAAAGTGGAAGAACCGCGCAAGATCACGCTGCAGCGTAAAACCACCAGCACCCTGCGTGTGGCTGGCAGCAAAAGCATCAGCGTTGAAGTCCGCAAGAAGAAAGTTTTCGTACAGCGTAGCCCGGAAGAAATCGAAGCCGAGCGCAAGCGTGAACTGGATGAGCGTCGCGCAGTAGAAAATGCTGCCCGTCAGAAGGCTGAAGAAGAAGCCCGCGTTCGCGCCGAAGAAGAAGCGCGTCGCCAGCCTGCTGCGCCGTCTGCTCCTGTCGAAGCCGTCGCTGCACCTGCGCCAGTGGCCGAACCAGTGCGCGAAGCCGCGCCGGTTGTGGCTGCTGCGCCAGCTGCCGACACTCGCAAGCGTGACGAACAGCGCCGTCCGGACAAGCCACGTGCCGACGACAACAATCGTCGTGGCGGTGGTGATGGCGAGCGCAAAAACGCTCCGCATCGCGCATCGGTCAAGGAAAAGGCTCCGGCTCCACGTGTGGCACCACGCACTACCGACGAAGAAAGCGATGGCTTCCGTCGCGGCGGTCGCGGCAAGGCCAAGTTGAAAAAACGCAACGCCCACGGTTTCCAGAGCCCGACCGGCCCTGTCGTGCGTGAAGTGAAGATCGGCGAAACCATCACTGTTGGCGATCTCGCCCAGCAGATGTCGGTGAAGGCTGCCGAAATCATCAAGTTCATGTTCAAGCTGGGCACCCCGGCCACCATCAACCAGGTACTGGACCAGGAAACTGCCCAGCTGGTCGCCGAAGAATTGGGCCACAAAGTGACCCTGGTCAGCGACACCGCCCTGGAAGATTCCCTGGCTGAGTCCCTGAAGTTCGAAGGTGAAGCAGTTCCTCGTGCGCCGGTTGTGACCGTAATGGGTCACGTTGACCACGGTAAGACCTCGCTGCTCGACTACATCCGTCGTGCCAAGGTAGCTGCTGGCGAAGCCGGTGGTATCACCCAGCACATCGGTGCATACCACGTTGAAACCGAACGCGGCATGGTCACCTTCCTTGACACCCCTGGTCACGCCGCGTTTACCGCCATGCGTGCCCGTGGTGCCAAGGCGACCGACATCGTGATCCTGGTGGTTGCGGCGGACGACGGCGTGATGCCACAAACCATCGAAGCTGTTCAGCATGCTCAGGCGGCTGGCGTTCCGCTGGTAGTCGCAGTGAACAAGATCGACAAGCCTGGCGCTGATCTCGATCGCATCCGTAGCGAACTGTCGGCCCACGGCGTGACCTCCGAAGACTGGGGTGGTGACACTCCATTCGTTCCGGTCTCGGCGAAAATGGGTACCGGCGTCGACGAACTGCTTGAAGCAGTATTGCTGCAAGCCGAAGTTCTCGAACTGACTGCCACTCCATCGGCTCCTGGCCGTGGTGTCGTGGTTGAATCGCGTCTGGACAAGGGCCGTGGCCCGGTGGCGACTGTTCTGGTTCAGGACGGTACGCTGCGTCAAGGCGACATGGTGCTGGTCGGCTCGAACTATGGCCGCGTGCGCGCCATGCTCGACGAGAACGGCAAGCCGATCAAGGAAGCAGGTCCGGCCATTCCGGTCGAGATCCTCGGCCTGGACGGTACACCTGACGCTGGCGACGAGATGAGCGTGGTTGCCGACGAGAAGAAAGCCCGTGAAGTGGCTCTGTTCCGTCAAGGCAAATTCCGCGAAGTCAAACTGGCTCGCGCTCACGCCGGCAAGCTGGAAAACATCTTCGAAAGCATGGGGCAGGAAGAGAAGAAGACGCTCAATATCGTCCTCAAATCCGACGTCCGTGGTTCGTTGGAAGCCTTGCAGGGCGCTCTGAACGGCCTGGGTAACGACGAAGTTCAAGTGCGCGTGGTCGGTGGCGGCGTCGGTGGTATCACCGAATCCGATGCCAACCTGGCACTGGCTTCCAACGCTGTACTGTTCGGCTTCAACGTGCGTGCCGATGCCGGCGCACGGAAGATCGTCGAGCAGGAAGGTCTGGACATGCGTTACTACAACGTGATCTACGACATCATCGAAGACGTCAAGAAAGCCCTGACCGGTATGCTTGGCAGCGATGTTCGCGAGAACATCCTCGGTGTGGCCGAAGTCCGTGACGTGTTCCGTTCGCCTAAGTTCGGCGCTATCGCCGGCTGCATGGTGATCGAGGGTACTGTTCACCGTAACCGTCCGATCCGTGTACTGCGTGAAGACATCGTTATCTTCGAAGGCGAGCTGGAATCCCTGCGCCGCTTCAAGGATGACGCTTCCGAAGTACGTGCCGGCATGGAATGCGGTATCGGCGTGAAGAGCTACAACGACGTCAAAGTCGGCGACAAGATCGAAGTCTTCGAGAAGGTTCAGGTTGCTCGCAGCCTCTGACTCGCGCACTTCAAGGGCCACGTCGGGCCGCCGCATGCAAGTGCGCGGCACGGCGTCAGGACTCTAAACGCAACGCCCGGTCTGGCTTTTGTCAGGCCGGGCGTTTGCCGCTTTCAGACCTTGCGGGTTTCACCGCGGGGCAGTAACAGGTAACAAATCATGGCAAAAGAATACAGCCGTACCCAACGTATCGGCGATCAGATGCAGCGTGAGCTGGCCCAACTGATCCGTCGTGAAGTCAAAGACCCGCGCGTCGGCCTGGTCACCATTACCGCTGTGGAAGTCAGCCGTGACGTCGGTCACGCGAAGATCTTCATCACCGTGATGGGGCAGGACAACGCCGAAGACATCGCGCAAAGCATCAAGGTGCTCAACGCTGCCGCCGGTTTCCTGCGCATGCAGCTGGCCCGCGAAATGAAGCTGCGCAGCGTGCCGCAATTGCACTTCCACTACGACGAGAGCGTCGTGCGTGGTGCCCACCTGTCGGCCCTGATCGAGCGCGCCGTGGCTGAGGACAATCAGCACGTGGCTGCGGCAGAACCCGAAGACACCAAGGAGTAACACGGTGGCTCAGGTCAAACGTATCCGTCGTAACGTCAGCGGCATCATCCTGCTCGACAAGCCGCTGGGGTTTACCTCCAACGCCGCGTTGCAGAAGGTCCGCTGGTTGCTCAACGCCGAGAAGGCCGGTCACACCGGCAGTCTCGATCCCCTGGCCACCGGCGTTCTGCCGCTGTGCTTTGGCGAAGCGACCAAGTTCTCCCAGTACCTGCTCGATTCCGACAAGGGTTACGAAACCCTGGCGCAACTGGGCAAGACCACCACCACGGCGGACGCCGAAGGCGAGGTTTTGCAGGAGCGTCCTGTGACCGTTGGTCAGGCCGACATTGAAGCGGTTTTGCCGAAATTTCGTGGGCAAATCAGTCAGATACCGCCGATGTACTCCGCTCTCAAGCGTGATGGCCAGCCGCTGTACAAGTTGGCCCGTGCAGGCGAAGTAGTGGAGCGCGAACCGCGTTCTGTTACTATTGCGCGCTTGGAATTGCTGGCCTTCGAAGGCGATACTGCGCGACTCGCGGTGGATTGCAGCAAGGGCACCTATATTCGCACCCTGGTGGAGGATATCGGTGAGCAACTCGGTTGTGGTGCGTACGTCGCTGAATTGCGCCGTACCCAGGCCGGGCCTTTCACCTTGGCGCAGACCGTGACCCTCGAAGAGCTGGAAGCGGTACATGCCGAAGGCGGCAACGAAGCGGTCGACCGCTTCCTGATGCCATCGGACAGCGGCCTGCAGGATTGGCCGTTGCTGCAGTTCTCGGAAGCGAGCGCGTTCTACTGGCTTAACGGCCAGCCGGTACGTGCCCCGGATGCTCCGAAGTTCGGCATGGTGCGGGTACAGGATCACAACGGTCGCTTCATCGGTATCGGTGAAGTGAGCGAAGACGGGCGCATCGCGCCGCGTCGACTGATTCGGTCAGAATGACCGGAAACCGGTCTGTGTAACAGCAGGCCGGCGAGTGTGGCTGTCAACAGGCACGGTCACTACTCATTTATAGATACAGGGATTTGTCCCTGGCCTGTTGAAACTGTTTTTGAAACAGTTTCCTGATAAAAGGATTGCCTCATGGCTCTCGACGTTCAAGAAAAAGCTCAAATCGTTGCCGACTACCAGCAAGCTGTTGGTGATACTGGTTCGCCAGAAGTGCAAGTTGCACTGCTGACCGCCAACATCAACAAACTGCAAGGTCACTTCAAGGCCAACGGTAAAGACCACCACTCCCGTCGTGGTCTGATCCGCATGGTTAACCAGCGTCGCAAGCTGCTGGACTACCTGAAAGGCAAGGACGTGAGCCGTTACAGCGCTCTGATCGCTCGCCTGGGTCTGCGTCGCTAATCAGCGATTGCGCCATGAGGTTGGTTGTCTGTCAGACGTCAGCGGGTTCCCGCCGGCGTCCGGCAGGCTCCCAGCCTCAAGTTTTATCTGGATGCACGTTTTACCCTGGACAGGCGTCGGGCCGATTCCCGGCATTGCCCAAGAATTTCGCAAGAAACCAGTTCCCCCAAGAGCCACAAAGAAGGTAGGACACCGTGAACCCGGTAATCAAAAAATTCCAGTTCGGTCAGTCGACCGTTACCCTCGAGACTGGCCGTATCGCCCGTCAGGCCTCCGGCGCAGTATTGGTCACCGTTGACGACGACGTCAGCGTATTGGTGACCGTAGTCGGTGCCAAGCAAGCCGATCCGGGCAAGGGCTTCTTCCCTCTGTCCGTTCACTACCAGGAAAAGACTTACGCTGCCGGTAAGATCCCTGGCGGTTTCTTCAAGCGTGAAGGCCGTCCTTCCGAGAAAGAAACCCTGACTTCCCGACTGATCGACCGTCCGATCCGTCCGCTGTTCCCTGAAGGTTTCATGAACGAAGTGCAGGTTGTCTGCACCGTCGTTTCCACCAGCAAGAAGACCGACCCGGACATCGCTGCGATGATCGGTACCTCGGCTGCCCTGGCGATCTCCGGCATTCCGTTCGACGGCCCGATCGGTGCCGCTCGCGTTGCTTTCCACGAAAGCACCGGCTACCTGCTGAACCCGACCTACGAGCAGCAAGCTGCCTCGAGCCTGGACATGGTTGTTGCCGGTACTTCGGACGCCGTGCTGATGGTTGAATCGGAAGCCAAAGAGCTGACCGAAGACCAGATGCTGGGCGCGGTACTGTTTGCTCACGACGAGTTCCAGGTTGTGATCAACGCCGTTAAAGAACTGGCTGCCGAAGCTGCCAAGCCAACCTGGACCTGGGCACCTGCTCCAGAAGCCACCGAGCTGCTGGCTGCTATCCGTTCCGAGTTCGGCGAAGCGATCTCCCAGGCTTACACCATCACCATCAAGGCCGACCGTTATGCGCGTCTGGGCGAGCTGCGTGACCAGGTCGTAGCCAAGCTGTCCGGTGAAGAAGGCCAGCCTTCGGCGTCCGACGTCAAAGCCGCTTTCGGCGAAATCGAATACCGCACCGTTCGCGAAAACATCGTTAACGGCAAGCCACGTATCGACGGTCGCGACACTCGCACCGTACGTCCGCTGAACATCGAAGTCGGCGTTCTGCCGAAGACCCACGGTTCGGCACTGTTCACCCGTGGCGAAACCCAGGCTCTGGTCGTTGCAACTCTGGGCACCGCCCGTGACGCACAGCTGCTGGACACCCTGGAAGGCGAGAAAAAAGACCCGTTCATGCTGCACTACAACTTCCCTCCGTTCTCGGTGGGCGAGTGTGGTCGCATGGGTGGCGCCGGTCGTCGCGAAATCGGTCACGGCCGTCTGGCCCGTCGTTCGGTTTCGGCCATGCTGCCAGCCGCTGACGTATTCCCTTACACCATCCGTGTGGTTTCGGAAATTACCGAATCCAACGGTTCGAGCTCGATGGCTTCCGTTTGCGGCGCTTCCCTGGCCCTGATGGACGCTGGTGTTCCAATGAAGGCACCGGTTGCCGGTATCGCCATGGGTCTGGTTAAAGAAGGCGAGAAGTTCGCCGTCCTGACCGACATCCTGGGTGACGAAGACCACCTGGGCGACATGGACTTCAAAGTAGCCGGTACCGCCAAAGGTGTGACCGCGCTGCAGATGGACATCAAGATCAAGGGCATCACCGAAGAAATCATGGAAATCGCTCTGGGCCAAGCCCTGGAAGCGCGCCTGAACATCCTCGGCCAGATGAACCAGATCATTGGCCAGTCGCGTACCGAACTGTCGGCCAACGCTCCGACCATGATCGCGATGAAGATCGACACCGACAAGATCCGTGACGTTATCGGTAAAGGCGGCGCGACCATCCGTGCGATCTGCGAAGAAACCAAGGCTTCGATCGACATCGAAGACGACGGTTCGATCAAGATCTTCGGCGAAACCAAGGAAGCGGCTGAAGCAGCACGTCAGCGCGTTCTGGGTATTACCGCAGAGGCCGAGATCGGCAAGATCTATGTCGGCAAGGTTGAGCGCATCGTCGACTTCGGCGCATTCGTCAACATCCTGCCGGGCAAGGACGGTCTGGTTCACATCTCGATGCTGAGCGACGCTCGCGTAGAGAAAGTGACCGACATCCTGAAAGAAGGCCAGGAAGTGGAAGTGCTGGTACTGGACGTGGACAACCGCGGCCGTATCAAGCTGTCCATCAAAGACGTGGCAGCGGCCAAGGCTTCGGGCGTTTAATCACCCCGCAGTCTTATCGCAATGAAAATGCCCCGCCGTGAAACGGCGGGGCATTTTTTTGTCCGTGAAATATCGAGTCATTCGGCGAAGTTGCCGACCTGCAAGACCGGTGCTAGGTTTAGCCCACCGCCCGTGTAGCTCAGCCGGTAGAGCAGCGCACTCGTAACGCGAAGGTCGCAGGTTCGATTCCTGTCTCGGGCACCACCACTCCCTAATCCTTTTGAACCGGCATTTATGTTCCACAGGTCAACTTTTTGTGGGAGAGATGTAAAGAGCCGTGTAATTCGTCATGCAAACGTCCTATATTCGGTGCCTGCATGAGCATCGCCCAGCAGTTTTCAGATGATCCCGAATGGTTCCGAAGGCCGGACAGTCCGCGTCAGAGAGATCCTTGATGATCCAGATCCATCCTCCATTCCCATGATCAGCGAGAACGCCATGACTGAATTAACTCAAGAACAACGCCACGAACAAGCGCTGGAAAAGTACAAGCTTGATGCGCCTGAGCTGATGGACGAGATCAAGGATCTGAGTCCCGATGATCAGAAAGACCAGATCCAGTGGGCGTTCGAAGACGAAGCCGAAGCCCAGGGCCTGCAACCTTGGGAATTGACCCTCAAGTACACCAGCACCCCTGAAGAGTTCGAGGCCAAGCGCCTGGAACTGCACAAGGAAGCGGCCGAAGTGCTGGGTGTCGAGTGGGATGAATACTGCGAGATGAACAATCTGGTGGTCTGAAACAAAAACGCCAGCCTCGAAAGGGCTGGCGTTTTTTATTGCGTGGTCGACTCAGATGCTCAGGCGCATCGACAGGTCCACAGCCTTCACATCCTTGGTCATCGCGCCGATCGAGATGTAATCCACCCCGGTCTGTGCGATCGGCAGCAGCGTGCTTTCATTGATGCCGCCACTGGCTTCCAGTTTTGCCTTGCCGCCGTTCAGGCGCACGGCTTCACGCATGTCATCGAGGCTCAGTTCGTCGAGCATGATGATGTCGGCACCGGCGGCCAGCGCTTCTTTCAGCTCTTCCAGACTTTCCACTTCGATTTCCACCGGCTTGCCCGGGGCGATCTTGTGCGCAGCGGCAATGGCCTGCGGGATACCACCGCTGGCGGCGATGTGGTTTTCCTTGATCAGGAACGCGTCGTAGAGGCCGATGCGATGGTTATGGCAACCGCCGCAGGTGACCGCATATTTCTGCGCCAGACGCAGGCCCGGCAGGGTCTTGCGGGTGTCGAGCAGTTTCACCGACGTCTCGGCAACGAAGTCCGCCAGGTATTGCGCGCGGGTCGCCACGCCCGACAGCAATTGCAGGAAGTTCAGTGCGCTGCGCTCACCGGTCAGCAGCGAACGGGCCGGGCCTTCCAGATGAAACAGTGGCTGATTCGGCGAAACCCGTTCGCCATCGCGCACCTGCCAATGCACCGCCACCCTGGGATCGAGCTGGCGGAACACTGCATCGACCCAGGCCGTGCCACTGATGACGGCGGCGTCGCGGGTGATGATGGTGGCTTTGGCCAGGCGTTCGGCCGGGATCAGTTGCGCGGTGATGTCGCCGCTGCCGATGTCTTCGAGCAACGCACGGCGCACGTTGGCTTCGATTTCGGCGGTCAAATCGGCGAGACGTAGATTCGGCATAACGGGCTCCACAAACTAAGTGGCCCGATTATAGGGGCATGGCGTCGGCCAACCCAAGGCGAGAACGGCGACGCAGCGCTGCATCCGGTCGATTTTTCTTTGAGCAAACCCGTTTCTGTCGTGGTCACTGGAGGGTGTCGGCGCATAGGGGAAACCCTGAAGGCTCTGGCGCCGGGGGCATCTTTTGCAAGATAATCCGCCTTGCATTTGACGCCATGACTTTGACGTCGGCAAATCACCGTTTCAGGAGGCTTGGATGCACAACGACGGGAATGTAGTGCCTCTGCACAAGGCCACTACCGATCAGGCGACTCACTCGCCGCTCGCCCGCCTGCCTGTGATTCTGCTTCAGGTCCGCGACAAGGCTGCCCAGCGCCTGCGCGACGGTTTGCAGGAGCTGTTCGATAACGCCGACGACACCCTGTTCGAAATGGCCGACCGGGCACGCAACGACGTCGAGCAGAACATTTTCTTCGAAGCCATGCGCGACCTGCGCCTCAAGCGCAAGAGTATCGAGCGCGGCTTTCTCGAGCAGTTCTTCGAAGCCTTTGTCGGCCTCACCCAATTCGATCCCGTTCCCACCGTCCTCTCTCACGCCTTGCAGCACGAAGACACGACAGCGCGCACCGATGACATGGAGCGCAACGTCGCGGTCGAAACCATGGTCGGCCGCGTACTGAATCGTGACGGGTTCGCCCTCACCCAGCTGACCGTGCGATTCAATGCGCTGTTGGGCAAAACACTGGACGATCAATACAACCCGCTGGGCCCGGCGATGCTTTGCGAATACTTCCTGCGAGCAGGGCGCAATCTGGGGGTGGAGATCAAGGTCAAGCTGATCCTGCTCAAACTGTTCGAGCGGTATGTGCTGGCCGATACCGATCAACTCTACGCCGAAGCCAATCAACTGTTGATCGCCACGGGTGTGTTGCCCGAGCTCAAGCCGGCTCCGGCTCGTCGCGCCATCGATCAGGCCGTGGCCAGCGTGCAGAGTGAATTCGAGGGCGTCGACAAAACCCAGACGGATTCGGGCGTGCAGGAGGTCTTCGCCGCGTTGCAGGAGTTGCTGCTGCACGTGCGCGGCACCGTTGCGCCAACCCTGGAACCCAGCGCTCCCGCCCAGCCGATTTCCACTCGGGACCTGCTGCGCCTGCTCTCGCATTTGCAGCAATACGTACCGGCGCTGGCGGTGCAGGACGATTTCGATCTGCGTCATCAGCTTGAACAGTTACTGACCCGGGTCAGCGTGCGCAGCGGCAAATCGCGAATTGTCGGCGGGGCTGACGAAGACGTGATCAATCTGGTGGCCATGGTCTTCGACTGCATCCTCGATGATCGCAATCTGCCGGATTCGCTCAAGGCGTTGATCGCGCGGTTGCAGATCCCGATGTTGAAGGTCGCGGTGATCGACAAAAGCTTCTTCAGCCGCAGCAGCCACCCGGCCCGCCGCTTGCTCAATGAAATCGCCGAAGCGGCGATGGGCTGGGGCGAGTGCGACGGTAATGCGCGCGACAGCCTGTACCTGCGCATCGAGCAAGTGGTGCAGCGCCTGCTGACGGATTTCGTCGATGACCCGGCGATTTTTTCCGAGTTGCTGGCGGACTTCCTCGCGTTCACCAGTGACGAGCGCCGTCGCAGCGAATTGCTTGAGCAGCGTTTGCGCGATGCCGAAGAGGGGCGGGCGAAAACCGAACTGGCCCGCCAGCGTGTCGAGCAGGCGCTGAACCAGGCCCTGCTGGGCAAAGTCCTGCCACCATCGGTGGTGACGTTCGTGCAGGAGGCCTGGAGCAAGGTGTTGCTGCTGACTTGCCTCAAGCACGGCGATCAGTCTGCCGAATGGCAGGCCGACGTGCGGACCATGGAGCAATTGATCTGGAGCGTGCAGCGCCACGACGACGCCGAAGCCGGTCTGCGTCTGCTGGCACTGGTGCCGGGGTTGCTCAAGTCATTGCGCGACGGCCTGAGCAGTTCAGCCTTCGATCCGTTTGCCACCAGCGGCTTTTTCAGTGAGCTGGAAGCGCTGCATGTGCGGCTGCTCGAACCGTCCAGCGCACCGGATCAGTCCGTGCTGCCGGAAATGATCGAAGTGTCGCAGACGATTGTCCTGCAGATGGCCGACGACGGTCTCAAGCCACGCACGCCAGCGCGTTTGCCGGCCGACGATGTCGGTCTGCGCCAGGTCGAACAGTTGCGTCTGGGCAGTTGGGTGGCGTTCGAGGAAGACGAAGAACACACCCTGCGCTGCAAACTGGCGGCGATCATCGAGGCTACCGGCAAGTACGTATTCGTCGACCGCACCGGGATGAAAGTGCTCGAGCGCGACCGCACTGAACTGGCCCTGGCGTTCCGTCGCGGCGCGGTGCGGACGCTGGACGACACCTTGTTGTTCGACCGTGCGCTGGAGTCGGTAATCGGCAATCTGCGGCGGCTCAATCGCGGCAAGTGATCGCGCGCCGGGGGCCGATCACGGCATACTGGTCGCCAACACAGTCGGCGTTGAAGGAATCGGTATGCAGTTGGATCCCGCAAGCGGGTGGTGTCACGGGGTGCAGGTCTGCCCTTCGCCCAACTTCAATGAACGCCCGGCGGGCGAAGTCTCCCTGTTGGTCATCCACAACATCAGCCTGCCACCGGCGCAGTTCGCCACCGGCAAGGTGCAGGAATTTTTCCAGAACCGTCTGGATGTCACGGAACATCCCTACTTTGCCGGGATCGCCGACCTGCGCGTGTCTGCGCATTTTCTGATCGAACGTGACGGCAAGGTCACCCAGTTTGTCTCCTGTCTTGAGCGTGCCTGGCATGCCGGTGTTTCGGTGTTCGAAGGACGGGAAACCTGTAACGATTTTTCCGTGGGTATCGAGCTGGAAGGCACTGATGATCTGCCGTTCACCGATGCGCAGTATCAGGCGTTGACCGTGCTGACCCGGCAGATACAGGCGGCGTTCCCGGCGATCACCGTCGAGCGCATCTGCGGGCACAGCGACATCGCCCCCGGACGCAAGACCGACCCCGGACCCGCATTCGACTGGGCACGCTACCGCGCCGCCCTGGCACAAGAGGAAGGACAATGAGTTTTCTGGTGTTACTGCTGGCGGTCTGGATCGAGAAGTTCTCGGCCCTGCGCCAACGGGTTCAACGCGATGGCGGATGGATCCGCGAACTGCACAAGCTTGAAACCGGTGGGCTGGCCAAACAGCCGTGGCTGGTGCTGACCGTCCTGGTGCTGTTGCCGGTGGCGCTGCTGGGGTTGCTGCTGGTGGTGCTGGAACCGGTGGCCTACGGTCTGCTGGCCTTGCCGGTGCATTTGCTGGTGGTGATTTACAGCCTGGGGCGTGGCGATCTGCTCGGCGAGCTCGGGCCGTTTCGCGACGCCTGGCGCCGTGAGGACCTGCAGGCCGCCGCCCACGTGGCCAAGCGTGATCTGAACATCTGCGCCGAAAGCGGCGAACAATTGCTGGAGCAAGTGCAACGGCATCTGTTGTGGCAGGCCTACCAGAGTTTCTTTGCGGTGATCTTCTGGTACTTCCTGCTCGGCCCGGTCGCGGCGCTGAGCTATCGCTTGCTGGCGCTGGCGGAAGAACACGCCCTGAACCCGGCGGTGGCCGAACGGGCCGGGCAACTGCGTCATGCCTTCGACTGGGTGCCGGTGCGCCTGCTGGCGGCGAGTTTTGCGCTGGTCGGCAACTTCGTCGCCGTCAGTCGGGTGATGCTGCACGAGCTGCTGAATTGGAACATCAGCGCCGCGCAACTGATCAACAGGGTCGGGCTGGCTGCCGGGGAAATCCCGCCGGCCGCTGTCGGCCCCGAAGGCATCAACACCCTCGACTGCCTGTGGGAGTTGCTGCTGCGGGCGGCGGTGCTGTGGTATGCCGGATTTGCCCTCTGGACAGTGCTGGCCTAGGCCGTTCGAGTGACGAGGGGGGGCAATCCCCCTCGTTAACCTTAAGTTACAAAACCTCCCTTCGATTTGAGCTATACAGAGATAGCGCCCGATAGTGGCTATCTGCTGTCGCCCCGCGCCTGCCAATAAAAACAAGAAAAAACCAAGGGAGACTTCCAGTGAAGAGCTTGCTCTATCCCGCCGTCTCGCTGATGAACCGCTTGAGCTTCGGCATGAAGTTCAGCCTGATCAGCGTGCTGTTCCTGGTGCCAATGCTGGTGACCAATTTCTATCTGGTGCGCGATTCCTATCGCGAATTCCAGGGCACCCGGGTGGAGCTACAGAGCCTCGACCTGTTGGGCAGCAGCCTGACCCTGCGCCGGGATCTGGAAACCCTCAACAATCTGGTGCAGATCAACGTCACTCTCGGCCAGTCCGGCAAGGCCGGCAACGTCGAGGCGCAGATCACTAGCCTTGAGCAAAACGTCCTGGCGCGCCTGCAAGGGCTGACGCCCATGACCGAGGACCCGGAGCAAATCAAGTTCTTCGAGGCCAAACGCGATGAAATGATCGTGGCCTTCAAGGCTCAGCAAGCGGAAAACTCCCTGCAAAGCAAAAGTGCGCTGATCGGCAAACTGCTGGGCAATGCGCAGATTTTCAGCCAGATCGTCGCCAGTCAGGCCGGATTGAGTCGCGACAATCAGGGCGACATTCGCCAGCTAAGCGAGCTGATCACCGCGACCACGCCGGCCGTTACCCAGGCCTTGGGCGAAGGTCGGGCGATGGGCTCGTATTCATTGGGTCAGGGCTTTCTCAACAGTTCGTCGAGCACCCGTTTCGACGAGCTGCTGGTGCAGATCGAAAAACTTCAGGCCGAATATGGCCTGAAATTGCAGGACGCACTGGGTTCGAGCAAAGCCGCCCGTGATTCCCTGAGCGCACCGGCCGATGCCAGCAAGGCGTCGCTGAAACAGGCCGGCACACTGATCGAGGAGCAAGTGGTGATGGCCGAAACGCTCGATGCCCCATGGCAGGCGTTTTATGACCAGGTCACCGGGCTGATGAACCAGACCTACCAGCTCAATGACGCGACCCTGAAATTCCTCGACACCCAATTGCAGCAGCGCCTGGGGCAAAACCGCACGCACATGGTGCTGCAAGCCGTGGCGTTGTCGGTGGTGTTCGTGCTGATTTTCTATCTATACGGCGGCTTCTATGCCTCGACCCGCGCCACCCTGAAAAACCTCGGGGCCATGATGGATAAAGTCGCGGCGGGCGACATGACGGTGAATTTCCGCGCCAACAGCCGCGATGAACTCGGCGAGTTGGGCGAAGTGTTCAACGGTACGGTGAGGAAAATCCATGACCTGATCGAACGGGTCGGCCACACCGTTGGCGAGGTCGAGCGGCAGGCGGGGCAAGTGGAAAGCGTCTCGGCGCAAAGCAATCAGGCAGTCGCCGGACAGCGCACGCAGATCGAGCAAGTGGCCACCGCGATGAACCAGATGTCGGCGACGTCGCTGGAGGTGGCACGCAGTGCAGCGGCAGCGGTCAGCAGCGCCCACAGCGTCAACGACGAAACCATCAGCGGTCGCGGGCTGGTGGAGTCGCAGCAGGGCAGCATCGCGGCACTGGCGAGCGAAATCGATCAATCGGTGCTGGTGATCAACCAGTTGGCCAGCGACAGCCAGTCGATCAGCCGCGTTCTGGAAGTGATCAAGAGCATCGCCGAGCAGACCAATCTGCTGGCGCTCAACGCCGCGATCGAGGCCGCGCGGGCCGGTGAGCAGGGCCGCGGTTTTGCCGTGGTCGCTGACGAAGTCCGGACGCTGGCCAAACGCACTCAGCAATCGACCGAAGAAATCGAGCAGATGATCGCCAGACTCCACGGCGGCGTCGGCGCGGCAGTGAAGGCCATGGGCGTCAGCCATCAGATGGCCAACGGCACGGTGGGGCAATCGGAAAAGGTACAACAGGCGCTGGAAAACATCCTCGGCGCTGTCGGCATGATCGTCGACCAGAACCAGCAGATCGCCGCCGCCGTCGAGCAGCAGACTGCTGTGGCCCACGACATCGACCAGAACATCGTCGAGATCAACCGTGCCGGCGAGCGCACCGCAGAAGGTGCGCATCAGACCGAAGATGCCAGCCGCGCGTTGTCGGCGCAGGTGGTCGAGTTGAAGCAGTTGATCAGCGCGTTCCGGGTTTGAAGCGACCTGCCTCCTGTGAGGCAGGTTTTTTCGGAATGGCTTGTAGTACTTTTTTGCCTACATCTGTAAGCCCAATCCTGTTTTCCTCCAGGCGCTGGTTTTTCGGCTTCAATGAACCAAGATCAATTCATTGACCACTTGGAGGAGATCGCACATGTCCGTCGCCACCCTGGGCGTCCAGGGCCGCTGCGCCCACTGCCAGACCACGCTGGTGCTCAAACCCTGGCAGCTCAATGCCATTTCCATCCACGAACCGTTCACGTGTGCTCACTGCCAGAAAGCCCTTGAGCTGCGCTGTCCGAAACAGATAAAGCGCTTCCGCTCGCTGGATTCACTGGGGTTGTTGCGCGCCAGTGCGCTGGTGACGGTGTGCACCGCTTTGCTGGTGGCCTTGGTAATGGAATGGGTAGGGCTGCTCAGCGTCACCGAGCAGTTGAACGCCTCGCTGATCGCGATTTTCGTGTACTTCGCGGTGATTCGTTATGCCCGGCACCGTCAGCACCTGACCCTGATTCTCGACGCGGCCAAGGCCCACGCCGACTGACTACCAGCCGAACACGTCGCAGCTGTTGGCGGTACTGGCGGCGGCGAGTTCTTGTGCACTGATGTTCATCAACGCGGCCAGTGAGGCGCAAATCGCCGGTAGATGCGCCGGCGTATTGCGAATGCCGGGGAACATGGCGGGCGCCATGTCCGGAGAGTCGGTTTCCAGCACCACCGAATTCAGCGGCAAGTCGGCCAACACCCGGTGCATGCGCAACGCCTGTGGCCAGGTCGGTGCACCACCGAGGCCGAGTTTGAAACCGAGCTTGATGTATTCCCGCGCTTCTTCACGACTGCCGGCGAAGGCGTGGATGATCCCGGCGCGTTTGAGTTTGAAGCGCTTGAGCGTGGCAATCACCGCCGCATGGCTGCGCCGCACATGGATCAATGCCGGCAGTTCGAAATCCGCCGCCAGTTGCAGCTGCGCCTCGAACAGCGCTTGCTGGCGTTCGCGGTCGAGGGTTTCGATGAAGTAATCCAGACCGATTTCGCCGACCGCGCACAGCTGCCGATGCCCCTTCAGCCGTGTCAGCCAATCGCCCAGAGCAAGCAGGTCTTCAGGCCGATGCTGATCGAGATAGACCGGGTGCAATCCGAAGGCCGCGTACAGATCGGCATCGCTTTGCACCAGATCCCACACTCGCTGCCAGTTCCCTTCGTAGACCCCGAGCACCACCATTCGCCGCACGCCGAGGGCACGGCTTTCGCTCAGCAGCGCCGCGCGGTCGGCGTCGAAGTCGGGGAAGTCCAGATGGGTGTGGCTGTCGATCAGCTCCACGGCTCAGTCCCGGTGAATACGCTGCTTGAAGGTACGGGCGATGGCCTGCACGCCAGGTTGGTAATCCGATTGCTCGACCGCCGCCAGCGCCAGTTCCAGCGCCTTGTCGGCGATCAACTGGTGCTGCTGGGCCATGGCGTTGACCGGCAGCGGCAGAAAGTCGAGCAACTGGGTGTCGCCGAATGTGCCGAGGCGCAGCGGGCGGGATTTGAGCGGGAAGTCATGCAGCGCGTCGAACACGCCCTGCAGCAACACGTAGGACGTGGTCACCAGCGCGTCCGGCAAATGCCCGAGGCGTTGCAGGAGTTCTTCCATCAATTGCTTGCCGCACTCGCGGCTAAAGGACTCGGCGTGCTCGATCAGTACCTCGCCCTTGAACCCGGCGAGGGCTTGCTTGAAGCCGGCTGCACGTTCCTGGCTGATACTCAGTTCCGGACGCGCGCCCAGCAGCACGATCTGTTTCGGCTGCGGGTCTAGCAGGCTTTCGGTCAGGTGCAGGCTGGCTTCGCGGTCATCGCTGACCACCGAGCAGAAATGCTCGGCATCCATCACCCGGTCGATGGCAATGATCGGCAAGCCCTTGGCCTGCAACTGGCGATAACTGTCGTCACCCGCCGGCAGGCAACTGGCGACGATCAACGCATCGCAGCGTCGGGCGCGGAACAGTTGCAGCAGTTGCCGTTCACTGTCCGGCGCATCGTCGGAGCTGGCGATCAGCAATTGATAGCCGCGTGCCCGTGCGCCTTGCTCCAGCAGTTTGGCGATCCGCGCGTAACTGGGGTTTTCCAGATCCGGCAGGATAAAACCCAGGGTACGGGTGTGCCGACTGCGCAGCCCGGCCGCCTGTGGATTGGGGGTAAAGCCGTGCAGATCGACCACCGCCCGCACCCGCTCGACGGTGGCGTTGCTGATGCGTTGCTGTTCGGCCTTGCCGTTGATGACGTAGCTGGCGGTGGTCACGGACACTCCGGCCAACCGCGCGATATCACTGAGTTTCAACCCGGGATTTCCTTGTTTTTTCGAGCTTGCCGCGACATTTTCGCCAATCCTACCCGATTCAGGCAGGCGACTATTGTCGCAGCGCATCCGACAAGTTGGACTTCAAGGATGGGACATTATCGAGTAACGTGCCGATCAATCTAGATTAAACGTTTCAGCAAGCGTATTTTCTACGTTTTAGACGCCTTTGGCCGGTTCTGCCGTGAAACCGCCAAAACTGCCTCCTGAAAAGGATGGCCCATAGCGCCTAAGCTGCAACCATTCAAAACAATACCTGGCGTTACACGACGCCAAAAAGGAGATCGCATGCTCGAGCTCACTGTAGAGCAGATATCCATGGGCCAGTCGGCTGTGGATAAACCCGCCGCTTTGCAATTGCTGGCCAGTCATCTGGTCGCCGATGGCCTCGTCGCCGACGGATACCTCGCCGGCCTGCAGGCCCGGGAGGCTCAGGGCTCGACCTTCCTCGGCCAAGGCATTGCGATCCCCCACGGCACGCCCGAAACCCGTGATCAGGTGTTCGCCACCGGCGTGCGTCTGATGCAGTTCCCCGACGGCGTGGACTGGGGCGATGGCCAGATCGTTTATCTGGCCATCGGCATCGCCGCCAAATCCGACGAACACCTGCGCCTGCTGCAATTGCTGACCCGCGCCCTCGGCGAGACCGATCTGGGCCAGGCCCTGCGCCGCGCGAGCTCGCCCGAAGCGCTGCTGAAACTGCTGCAAGGCGCGCCGCAAGAGCTGGCGCTGGATGCACAGATGATCGGCCTCGGGGTCTCCGCCGACGATTTCGAAGAACTGGTCTGGCGTGGTGCGCGTCTGCTGCGCCAGGCCGATTGCGTGAGCAACGGGTTCGCCGGCGTGTTGCAGCAAGTCGAAGCGCTGCCGCTGGGCGATGGCCTGTGGTGGCTGCACAGCGAGCAGACCGTGAAGCGTCCGGGCCTGGCGTTCGTCACACCGGACAAACCGATGCGCTACCTCGGCCAGCCGCTCAGCGGTCTGTTCTGTCTGGCCAGTCTCGGTGAAGCGCATCAGGCGTTGCTCGAGCGTTTGTGCGCGTTGCTGATCGAAGGTCGCGGCCATGAACTGGGCCGCGCCACCAGCAGCCGCAAAGTCCTCGAAGTGCTCGGCGGCGAATTGCCGGCCGATTGGCCGAGCGCACGTATCGCACTGGCCAACGCCCATGGCCTGCACGCGCGGCCGGCGAAAATCCTCGCGCAACTGGCGAAAAGTTTTGACGGTGAAATCCGTGTGCGCATCGTCGACGGTCAGGACAGCGCCGTATCGGTGAAGAGCCTGAGCAAACTGCTGAGCCTTGGCGCTCGTCGCGGCCAGGTGCTGGAAATCATTGCCGAACCGAGCGTCGCCGCCGATGCGTTGCCGGCATTGTTGGCTGCCATCGAAGAAGGCCTCGGCGAAGAAGTCGAACCGCTGCCGGCCGTGAGTCAGCAGCGTGAAGTAATCGCCGACATCGCCGAAGTCCTGAGCGCCCCGGCTTCCGGCAGCCTGCTGCAAGCGATTCCCGCCGCCCCCGGCATCGCCATCGGCCCGGCGCACATTCAGGTCCAGCAAACCATCGATTACCCGTTGCGCGGCGAATCCGCCTCCATCGAGCGCGAGCGTCTCAAGCACGCGCTGGCCGACGTGCGTCAGGACATTCAGGGCCTGATCGAGCGCAGCAAGGCCAAGGCGATCCGCGAGATTTTCATCACCCACCAGGAAATGCTCGACGACCCGGAACTCACCGACGAAGTCGACACCCGCCTCAAGCAGGGCGAAAGCGCCGAAGCAGCCTGGATGGCCGTGATCGAGGCCGCCGCAAAACAACAGGAAGCATTGCAGGACGCGTTGCTCGCCGAACGCGCCGCCGACCTGCGCGACATTGGTCGCCGGGTGCTGGCGCAACTGTGTGGCGTGCAGACGCCCGCCGAGCCTGAACAACCGTACATTCTGGTGATGGATGAGGTCGGTCCGTCCGACGTCGCGCGGCTGGATCCGGCGCGGGTCGCGGGGATTCTTACCGCACGCGGCGGCGCCACCGCTCACAGCGCCATCGTGGCTCGCGCACTGGGGATTCCGGCGTTGGTCGGCGCGGGCGCTGCGGTGTTGCTGCTGAAACCGGGCACGCCGTTGCTGCTCGACGGCCAGCGAGGTCGCCTGCATGTGGACGCGGATGCCGCGACCCTGCAACGCGCCAGCGAGGAACGCGACACCCGCGAACAACGCCTGAAAGCCGCCGCCGAACAACGTCATCAACCGGCGCACACCACCGACGGTCACGCCGTGGAAGTGTTCGCTAACATCGGTGAAAGCGCTGGCGTCACCAGCGCGGTGGAGCAGGGCGCCGAAGGCATCGGCCTGTTGCGCACAGAACTGATTTTCATGGCCCATCCGCAAGTGCCGGACGAGGCGACTCAGGAAGCCGAATACCGCCGCGTCCTCGATGGTCTCGCCGGTCGGCCGCTGGTGGTGCGCACCCTTGATGTCGGCGGCGACAAACCGCTGCCGTATTGGCCGATCGCCAAGGAAGAAAACCCGTTCCTCGGCGTGCGCGGGATTCGTCTGACCTTGCAGCGTCCGCAAATCATGGAAGCGCAGTTGCGCGCCTTGCTGCGCTCGGCGGACAACCGTCCATTGCGGATCATGTTCCCGATGGTCGGCAGCGTCGAAGAGTGGCGTCAGGCCCGCGACATGACCGAACGCCTGCGCCTGGAAATCCCGGTGGCCGATCTGCAACTGGGGATCATGATCGAAGTGCCGTCCGCCGCACTGCTGGCGCCGGTGTTGGCCAAAGAAGTGGATTTCTTCAGCGTCGGCACCAACGACCTGACTCAGTACACGCTGGCGATCGACCGTGGTCACCCGACCCTGTCCGCCCAGGCGGACGGCCTGCACCCGGCAGTGCTGCAACTGATCGACATCACCGTGCGCGCGGCCCATGCCCATGGCAAATGGGTCGGTGTGTGCGGCGAACTGGCAGCGGATCCGCTGGCGGTGCCGGTGCTGGTCGGCCTTGGTGTGGATGAACTGAGCGTGTCCGGGCGCAGCATCGCCGAGGTCAAGGCACGCATCCGCGAACTTAGCCTGACCCAGACGAAAACCCTTGCTCAACAAGCCCTGGCCGTGGGCAGCGCCAACGAAGTGCGCGCATTAGTGGAGGCCCTGTAATGGCCAAGATTCTCACCCTGACCCTCAACCCGGCGCTGGACCTCACGGTGCAGTTGTCACGTCTTGATGCCGGTCAGGTCAACCGCAGCGACGAGATGCACACCCATGCCGCCGGCAAGGGCGTCAATGTCGCGCAAGTGCTGGCCGACCTCGGTCATCAACTGACGGTCAGCGGCTTTCTCGGCGAAGACAATCTGCAGGCATTCGAAACCCTGTTCGCCAGGCGCAGTTTCACCGATGCGTTTATCCGGGTGCCCGGCGAGACCCGCAGCAACATCAAGGTCGCGGAAAAGGACGGCCGCATTACCGACATCAACGGCCCGGGCCCGATAGTGGGCGTGGTGGCGCAACAGGCGTTGCTGGATCGTCTGGTGCAGATCGCGCCGGGGCATGACGCGGTGGTGGTCGCCGGTAGTCTGCCGCGCGGAGTCACCGCGCAGTGGTTGCGCGAACTGGTCGAGCGCTTGAAAGCGTTGGGCCTGAAAGTCGCCCTGGACACCAGCGGCGACGCCTTGCGCGCGGCCCTCAAGGCCGGCCCGTGGCTGATCAAGCCGAATACCGAAGAACTGGCGGATGCGCTGGGCTGTGAAGTGCTGTCCCACGCGTCTCAGGCCGAAGCGGCCAATCGGTTGCACGCTCAGGGCATCGAGCATGTGGTGATTTCCCACGGCGCCGAAGGTGTGAACTGGTTCAGCGTCGGCTCGGCGCTGCATGCGACGCCGCCGAAGGTCAGCGTCGCCAGCACGGTCGGTGCCGGCGATTCGTTGCTGGCCGGCATGCTTCACGGTCTGCTCAGCGCCGACACGCCGGAACAAACCCTGCGCACGGCCACCGCCATTGCGGCACAGGCGGTGACCCAGATCGGTTTCGGTATTCACGACGCTGCGCAACTGACGCAGCTCGAACAGGGCGTGCGCGTGCGCCCCCTGACAGAACAATAAGAGGGTTTGTCATGAAATTAGCCATTGTCACGGCCTGCCCGAACGGCATGGTCACCAGTGTGCTGTGCGCCCGGCTGCTGGATGCCGCGGCCCAGCGTCAGGGCTGGAGCACCAGCGTCGAAGTGGTGGATGCGGCGCACCCGGAACGCGAGTTGTCGGCGGCCACCATCGAGGCCGCCGAGTGGGTGTTGCTGGTGGCCACCGGAACTGTGGACATGACCCGGTTCATCGGCAAGAAAGTCTTTCGGATTGCGCCGGCGCAAGCCCTGCAGGATGTCGAAGAAGTACTGCGGCGTGGCGCTGTCGAGGCCGAGGTTTACGTCGCTGCCGAAACGCCGCCCGTGGTTGCCAGCGCGCAAGCGCCGCGTCTGGTCGCGGTCACTGCGTGCCCGACCGGCGTCGCCCACACCTTCATGGCCGCCGAAGCCTTGCAGCAAGCCGCCAAGCGTCTGGGCTACGACCTGCAAGTCGAAACCCAGGGTTCGGTCGGCGCGCGAAATCCACTGAGCGCGGCAGCAATCGCCGAGGCTGACGTGGTGCTGCTGGCGGCTGACATTGAAGTCGCCACCGAGCGTTTCGCCGGCAAGAAAATCTATCGCTGCGGCACCGGGATCGCGTTGAAGCAATCCGAAGCCACGCTGAAAAAAGCTTTGACCGAAGGCAAGCAGGAAAGCGCTGCGAGCGACGGCAAGGCCCCGGCCAAGCAAGAGAAAAGCGGCGTCTACAAACACCTGCTGACGGGTGTGTCGTTCATGCTGCCGATGGTGGTGGCGGGCGGTCTGATGATCGCCTTGTCGTTCGTGTTCGGCATCACCGCGTTCAAGGAAGAGGGCACGCTGGCGGCGGCGCTGATGCAGATCGGTGGCGAGACCGCGTTCAAATTGATGGTGCCGCTGCTGGCCGGTTACATCGCCTGGTCGATTGCCGACCGCCCCGGACTCGCGCCGGGCATGATCGGCGGTTTGCTGGCGAGCACCCTGGGCGCCGGCTTCATCGGCGGAATCGTCGCCGGGTTTATCGCAGGGTATGCGGCCAAGGCGATCAGTCGGTATGTGGCGCTGCCGCAAAGTCTGGAAGCGCTGAAGCCGATTCTGATCATCCCGTTGTTCGCCAGTCTGTTCACCGGGCTGGTGATGATCTACGTGGTCGGCAAACCGGTGGCCGGGATGCTCGCGGCGCTGACGCATTTTCTCGACAGCATGGGCACCACCAACGCGATCCTGCTCGGTGTGCTGCTGGGCGGCATGATGTGCGTCGACCTCGGCGGGCCGATCAACAAGGCTGCCTATGCGTTCTCGGTGGGGCTGCTGGCCTCGCAGAGTTATGCACCGATGGCCGCGACCATGGCCGCCGGCATGGTGCCGCCGATCGGTCTCGGTATCGCCACGTTCATCGCCCGACGCAAGTTCGCCCAGACTGAACGCGAGGCGGGCAAAGCAGCGCTGGTGCTCGGGTTGTGCTTTATCTCCGAAGGGGCGATTCCATTTGCCGCGAAAGACCCGTTGCGGGTGATCCCGGCGAGCATTGCCGGCGGTGCGCTGACCGGTGCGTTGTCGATGTACTTCGGCTGCAAACTGATGGCGCCTCACGGTGGTTTGTTCGTGCTGGCGATTCCGAACGCGATCAACCATGCGCTGCTGTACTTGCTGGCGATTGTCGCGGGCAGCCTGCTGACGGCGGTGGTGTATGCGCTGGTCAAGCGGCCGGAGGCCGTGGAACTGGCAATGGAACCCGCGAAAGCTTGACACCATTCTTTGTGGGAGCGGGCTTGCTCGCGAATGCGGTTTGACCTTCAACAGATGTGTTGACTGATCCGACGCCTTCGCGAGCAAGCCCGCTCCCACAGGAAACAGGTTGTCATCCCCAATTCATGATCCCGTGCTTAAGTTTTCCTTTTTTCAGGGAGAACACCATGAGCGATTTCAAACTCGGTCGCCGTCGGCTTATACAAACCGTCGGCGCCGGGCTGTTGATGCCGGGGCTGGCGCCGGCGGTGATCGCGTCGGTCAAGGATCGACCGCAACTCACTGACGGCGTGCAATCCGGCGACTTGCAGGGTGATCGGGCGATGATCTGGAGCCGCGCCGACCGCCCGGCGCAGATGGTGGTGGAGTGGGACACCCGCAGCCAGTTCCGCCATCCGCGCCGTGTCGTTTCCACGCTGGCCGATGCCCGCAGCGATTTCACCGCCCGCGTCGAACTCACCGGGTTGCCCGCCGATCAGGCGATTTTCTACCGCGTGTATTTCAAGGACGCCCGCACCGGAGTTGCCAGCGAACCATGGCTCGGCCACCTGCGCAGCGCACCGACGGCACGGCGCCATATTCGATTTGTCTGGAGCGGCGACACCGTTGGCCAGGGCTTCGGCATCAACCCCGATATCGGCGGCATGCGCATCTATGAAGCCATGCGCATGCGCCTGCCGGACTTCTTTATCCACAGCGGCGACACCATCTACGCCGACGGCCCGGTGCCGGCGCAACTGACCACTGAAGGTGGCCGGATCTGGCGCAACCTCACCACCGAAGCCAAGAGCAAGGTCGCCCAGACCCTCGACGATTATCGCGGCAATTACCGCTACAACCTGATGGATGAAAACGTCCGTCGCTTCAACGCCGAAGTGCCGCAGATCTGGCAATGGGACGATCATGAAGTGGTCAACAACTGGTCGCCGGGCAAGCAGCTCGACGAGCGCTATCAGGAAAAAAATATCCACACCCTGGTCGGCCGTGCGCGTCAGGCCTGGCTCGAATATTCGCCGATGCGCCGTCAGGCAGCGGATGGTGGCGGGCGGATCTATCGCAAGCTGAGCTACGGACCAATGCTCGATGTGTTCGTGCTCGACATGCGCAGTTATCGCGGCGCCAACGACGACAATCTCGGGGCGGAAAAACCGTTCCTCGGACGCGAGCAACTGAACTGGCTCAAACGCGGATTGAAGGCCTCGAAAGCCCAGTGGAAAGTCATCGCCGCCGACATGCCGATCGGTCTTGGTGTACCTGATGGCGAGGTTAGTCCCGGTGTGCCGCGTTGGGAAGCGGTGGCCAACGGCGATCCCGGTCCGGCGCAGGGACGCGAACTGGAAATCGCCGAGCTGCTGGGCTTTTTGCGTGCACAGCAAGTGCGCAATTTCGTGTTCCTGACGGCGGACGTGCATTACTGCGCGGCGCATCACTATCACCCGGATCGCGCGGCGTTCCAGGATTTCGAACCGTTCTGGGAGTTTGTCGCAGGGCCGCTGAACGCCGGCAGTTTCGGCCCCAATCCGCTGGACAAGACCTTTGGCCCGCAGGTGGTGTTCGAGAAGGCGCCGGCAGTGCAGAACGCCTCGCCGTTTGCCGGGTTTCAGTTTTTCGGAGAGGTGAATATTGACGGGCAGAGCGGGGAGATGAGCGTGGTGTTGCGGGATCTGGAGGGTGTTGCGGTGTTTGAGCAAAAACTGCAACCGACTTGAGTTCACCGCAAACAATTTGTGGGAGCGAGCTTGCTCGCGATAGCGGTGTAACAGACAACGAATGTGTTGAATGTAAAACCGTCATCGCGAGCAAGCTCGCTCCCACATTTGTCATGTGTGGTCAGTAAACGTCGCGGCGATAGCGACCCTGTTCGATCAGGCGCTCGACTTCGGCGGCGCCCAGCACTTCATTGAGCACCTGATCCACGCCCGACGCCATGCCTTGAAGGCTGCCGCAGATGTAGATCACCGCACCGTCCGCCAGCCATTTCTTCAACTCGTCGGCCGATTCGCGCAGGCGATCCTGCACGTAAATTTTCTCGGCCTGATCCCGCGAGAACGCCAGATCGAGGCGTTCCAGATCGCCATTGATCAACCACTCTTCCAGCTCCGCACGACAGAGGAAGTCGTGCTCGCGATTGCGTTCGCCAAACAGCAGCCAGTGGCGTTGTTGATTGTCGGCGATCCGCGCCTTGAGCAAGCTGCGCAGCCCGGCGAGGCCGGTGCCGTTGCCCAGCAGGATCATCGGCACCGGTGCGTTCGGCAGATGGAAACCGCTGTTGCGGCGGACCCGCAGGCTGATGCTGCCGCCGACCGGAGCATGCTCGGTCAGCCAGCCGGAGCCGATGCCGAGGTTGCCGTCGGCATGCTGTTCCTGACGCACGATCAGCTCCAGCACGCCGTCGGCGGCAATCGAGGCAATCGAGTATTCGCGCATGGCCAGCGGCACCATTGCATCGACCAGCGCCTGAGCGTGCAAGCCCACCAGATGGGCGCGGTGCTCGGGCAATTGGCGGCTGGCGAGGGCCATTTCCAGCGGCTCTTCCAGGCCGTTGACCTTGACGCTGGTTTCACCACGGATGCCGAGGCCGTCGAGGAAATGCTCGATCGCCCACGGGCAGTTGCGCGGCAGCACTTCCACCAGGTCACCGGCCAGCCAGCTGCGAGAAGTCGGCGCGGTCAGGCCGAGCAGGAAAACCGGGGCGCCGGCGCTGTCCGGGTTCATCAGCTCGCGGCGCACCAGTGTCCAGTTCTCGTAGCTCGGTGCCTGCCAGGTGTCGACCGGTGCTTGCCCGGTGAGCAGGCCGAGCTGGGTCTGCCAGTGACGCAAGGCGTAAGGATCGCCGCTGTCGACTTCGACCGGGGCGAACAGGGTCTTGCCGCCGTGTTCGCCCAGCCATTGATGCAGGCGTCGGGCGAAACCGCAGAAGTGTTGATACTGACGGTCGCCGAGGCCGAGCACCGCGTAGTTGAGGCTGTCGAGGGTCGAGGCGTTCTTCAACACCTTGCGCTCGAAACCGCGAGCGCTGTCCGGCGCTTCGCCGTCGCCGAAGGTGCTGACCACGAACAGCGCGTTGTTCGATTCGCGCAGATCCTGCTCGCTGACATTGGCCAGCGGCTGCACCTTCACCGGCAACCCGGCCGCCTGCAACTGGCCGGCGGTCTGCCACGCCAGTTGCTCGGCAAAACCGCTCTGGCTGGCAAAGCCGATCAGCCACGCCGGCGTATCGCCGGCCGGTTGGTCGAGGCCTTTGCGGGCATCCTTGATCTGCTTTTTCTTGCGGCGGCGATCCAGATACAGCAACCAGCCGGTGATGAAGAACAGCGGCATCAACACCGCCGCGACGGTGACGATGATCCGCCCGACCAGGCCGAAATAGCTGCCGACATGCAACGCGTAAATGCTGGTCAGTAATTGCGCCTTGAAGCTCTTGTCGGCGTAGCGGTCGACGCGTTTGACGACGCCGGTGGCCGGGTCGAGGGTGATCTGGTTCAGCGCGCGGTCATGGGGCGAGCTGTCGAGCAGATAGAACACGGTCGCCGGTTGGCCGGCCACCGGCGGCATGCGGATGTTGTAGGAAGCGAGGCCCGGGCCTGCGGTGCTGTAGATGCTGAGCCACATCGCGGCGTAATCGGCAGTCGGCGCCGGACCTTCGGGGGCCGGGCCACGACCGCCCCGCACGCGCTCGTTTTGCGGCGCATCGGAAAGCAATTTGGTCAGGCCCTTGTTGTACCACTCGTAGGACCAGGACAGTCCGGTCAGTGCCAGCAGCAGGTAAACCAGCATGCACCAGGTGCCGAGCACCGAGTGCAGATCCCAGTTGAAGCTGCGGCCCTTTTTCTTCCAGTCGAGCGTCAGCCACACACGCCAGCTGTTCCACTGGCGCGGCCAGCGCAGGTATAGGCCCGAGAGGCAGAAGAACAGCAGCATCAGGGTGCAGGCGCCGGTGATGTTGCGACCGGTATCGCCCATGGCGAGGAACCGGTGCAGCTGCAGCATCAGGCCGAAGAAGTCCTGGCCGGTGGCGTCGCCCTTGAACTCGGCGGTGTAGGGATCGAAGTAGCGCATCTCGCCCCGGCGTTCGCCTTTGGGCGGGGTGAACCAGACGCGTCCGGCGCTGCCGCTTTCGGTTTCGACCGAGAGCATCGAGACTTTCTTGCCCGAGGCGGCTTCGATCTGCGCCACCAGATCGGCGGGCGGCAGGACGCCGGCAACCTGTTTCTCGACCTGCAACACCGATGGGTTGAGGGCTTTGAGAATTTCGTCCTGGAACGAATAGGCAGCGCCGGTGATGCCCATCAGGGCCAGCACCAGCCCGGCAGTGATGCCAAAAAACCAGTGCAACTGGAACAGGGTTTTCTTCAACACGTCGCTTGCCTTGTCCGTTCGGTAATTGTGTTCACGGCGTGCATTATGCCGTGGCCTATCGAGAAACGTTCTTTATTACGCACAAAAGCCCCGCTCAAATGAATGAACGGGGCCGAGCCTTGTGGGCGCATACCTTGTGGGAGCGAGCTTGCTCGCGAAGGCGTCGTATCAGTCAGCATCTACGTCACTGACCCACCGCTTTCGCGAGCAAGCTCGCTCCCACAGGTTTCCACATCGATCAGAAGTGGAAGTTGGTGCTCAGCAATGCCGTACGGCCCGCCGCCTGGTTGGCGAAGTGAGTCGAGAAGGCCTTGTCGTAGTAGGTCTCGTTGGTCAGGTTCTGCACGTTCAGTTGCAGGTCGACGTTCTTGCTCAGCTTGTACGCCGCCATTGCGTCGTAGCGAACGTAGGAATCGACCATGGTGGTGTTGGCCACGTTGCCGAATACGTCATCCACGTAGAACGCACCGCCACCGATGGTCAGCTTCGGCGTGACCTGGTAAGTGGTCCACAGGCTGGCGCTGTTTTTCGGCGTGTTAGGCAGCTCGTTACCGTTGTTGGCCTTGTTGGCCGGCAGGTCACCACCGTCAACCTGTTCGCTATCCATGTAGGCGTAACCGGCGAACACTTGCCACTTGTCGGTGATCTTGCCGCTGGCGGACAGCTCGATACCTTGTACACGCGTCTTGCCGGCGTTTTCGTACGAGGTGGTATCCACCTGAACACGCGCGTTTTCTTTCTCGGTGCGGAAGATGTCGGCGGTCAGCGACAGGCGATCGTTCAGCAAATCCCACTTGGTACCGATTTCGTAGTTCTTGGTGGTTTCCGGCTCCATGTCGCTCTTGAGCAGGTTGCCGTTACGATCCGGCGTGCCGCCCAGCGGGTTGCCTTCCTGACCTTCACCCAGGGTGTTGCCCGGCGGTGTGGCGGAGGTGGCGTAGGACGCATAGATGCTGCCGTTCTCGGCCGGTTTGTAGACGATGCCGAACTGACCGGTGACGAACTCGCTGGTGTCCGAACCCTTGGAGGTGGTGCGGCCAGCGTTGTTGTAGGTGTTGTAGCCCGTTTCGAAGTGGTCGTAACGCAGACCCATGTTCACCAGCCATTGCTCGGACAGCTCCAGGGTGTCGAACACATACAGCGCGTAAGTATCGGACTGGGTATCGGTGCCGGCGTAGTTGCGCGAGATCGCGCCGTTCCACGGATCGTTCGGGTTCGGGTTCGACAGCGAGGTGCAGTTGTAGCCGCTGGCAGCGCCGATCAGGCCCGGGTTGCAGTTGGTGGTCACCGCCGAGGTGCGCGGCGTGGTGTCGGTGTTGACGTTGTACGAGGATTTGCTGCTTTCCTCACGGGTGTATTCGACACCGGTGGAGAAGCTGTTCTTGAAGCCGGCAACGTAGAAGTTGCCGAACAGGTCGGTCTGGTTGGTGGTGGTCTCGGTGTTGCTCACACGAGTGTTCGCACGACGCCAGACGCTGCCGTTGTTGACGTTGCCCTTGCTGTCGTCCGGCTGGGTCAGGATGTAATCCTGCATGCTGGTGCCGTGACGCAGGGTGTTCTTGATGGTCAGCGAGTCGCTCAGGTCATGTTCGATGGCGAAGGTCGCGGTGTCGGTGCGGCCTTTGCGGAAATCGCGATCCAGACCGTAGAAGTTGCTGTGATCGCCGCCGGCGTACGGCTTGTCCGGATTGGACTTGGTACGCGCCGCCGAGCCGCCGGCCGGAATGGTGTAGGGAATGCCCGAATCAGGGGTGTCGTTGCTTTCGAGATGGTAGTAATCGAGGTTGACGCGAGTGTCGGTGCCCAGGCCGAAGGCCAGGGACGGCGCGATGCCCCAACGGTCGTAGTCGACCTTGTCGCGCCCGGCGACGTTGCTCTCGTGGCTCATCAGGTTCAGACGGCCAGCTGCGGTGTCGCTGAACTGGTAGTTGCCATCCATCGTGTAACGCTGGGTCTGGTCGGAGCCCCAGGTGAAGCCGCCGTCGAACGAGTTGCCCAGGTGCGCTTTCTTGCTCACCAGGTTGATGCTGCCGCCCGCCGCGCCGCGACCGCCGATGGCGGAGTTCGGGCCCTTGCTGACTTCGATGTTTTCCACGGCGAAGATTTCGCGGCTCTGGGAGCCGGTGTCGCGTACGCCGTCGAGGTAGGTGTCGCCCTGGGCGTCGAAACCACGGATGAACGGACGGTCGCCCTGCGGGTTGCCGCCTTCACCGGCACCGAAAGTGATGCCCGGCACGGTGCGCAGCGCGTCCTGCATGTTCAGGGCGCCGGTGTCTTTCAGCACTTGCTGCGGGATCACGGTGACCGAGCGCGGCGTGTCGACCAGCGGCGCGGTGTACTTGGGCGAGGAGGCTTTCTCGACTTGGTAGGACGTCGAGTCCTGGGCTTCGCCGGTGATGGCGGTGGCGTCCAGGGCGATGGCATTGCCGGTGGCTTTGCTGTCGGTTTTTTCGGCGGCGAACACCATGTGGCCTGCGGAGCCGGCGGTGATTGCCACGCCGATGGCGGAAGCGAGCAGACGTGGTGAACTGACCGGTAATTGTGCGAGTTGACGTGCCATTTTTATTCCCCTCCCCAAGGATTTGAGGCGGCGGAATATAGGGTAAACAGGTATTCGTATCAATTGCGAAACATTACTATTCGCGACAAATTTACATTCTTTACAATTTAACCTTACGGTTTTTGCCAGTTCATTCGTCTAGCGGGTTTTACACAGTCAATAAGAATCAATACCATTGGCATCTTTTTGCCATTTGGTGACGTCGCCATGCTCCTGCACATCCCCGCGCTGTTCGAAAAAGACGAAGTGCAGCGTATTCGCGAGGCTCTGGAACAGGCTGACTGGGCCGATGGCAAGATCACCGCCGGCTATCAATCGGCCAAGGCCAAGCACAATCTGCAACTACCCGAAGGCCATCCGCTGGCCAAGGAAATCGGCGCTGCGATGCTTGAACGCCTGTGGAAAAACCCGCTGTTCATGTCGGCTGCACTGCCGCACAAAGTATTTCCGCCGTTACTCAACTGCTACACGGCGGGCGGCAGTTTCGATTTTCACATCGACAATGCCGTGCGCCAGCCCAAGGGCAGCATCGAACGGGTACGCACTGATCTGTCGGCCACGCTGTTTTTCAGCGAGCCCGAGGACTACGACGGCGGCGAGCTGGAAATCCAGGACACCTTCGGCACCCAACGGGTGAAACTGCCCGCCGGCGACATGGTGCTGTACCCCGGCACCAGCCTGCACAAGGTCAACGCAGTCACTCGCGGCGCGCGTTATGCCTCGTTCTTCTGGACTCAAAGTCTGGTGCGCGAAGACAGCCAGCGCGCGTTGCTGTTCGAGATGGACGGTGCGATCCAGCAACTCACCCAAGACATGCCCGATCACCCTTCGCTGATCCGCCTCACCGGCACCTACCACAACCTGCTGCGTCGTTGGGTCGAGGTGTAAGTGGCGGACTTTCGGTTACGTCGCGAAGAAGTCCTCGACGGCGAACGCCTCACGGCCATGCTCAAAGAAAGCCCGGCCCGCGCCGCTCAGGCAATTCTGCTGGCGGCGGGTGAGGGCGTGCTGGAAGCGCAGGCGCTGCTCGGGCAGATCCTGCTCGATGGTCACGGGATTGTTCAGGACCAACCGTTGGCTCTGCGCTGGTTTGCAATAGCCGCCGGACAAGGTCATTTGATGGCGCGCAACATGCTCGGGCGCTGCCATGAACACGGTTGGGGATGTCCGGTCGATGCCACCAACGCCGTAAAACATTATCGAATTGCCGCCGATGGAGGGCTGGACTGGGCGATGTACAACCTCGCCAATCTGCTGGCGACCGGGCGCGGTGTAGTTGTCGATCATCTACAGGCCATGGCGCTGTATCAGCGTGCAGCCGAGTTCGGGCATGCCAAGTCGATGAACCTGCTCGGGCGATATCTGGAAGAAGGGCAGGTTTGTCCGGCGAACCCGGCAGCGGCCCGAGACTGGTATCGACGCTCGGCCGAAGGCGGGGATTTTCGTGGGCAGTTCAGCTACGCGGCGGTGTTGGCGGCTGAGGGGCGCGTTGATGAGGCGTTGGTCTGGCTGGAGAAAGCGCTGGCCGGCGGTAATCTGAATTTCCTGCGCGTGGCGAGCCAGACGTTGACGAGCGCAACCGATCCGAGAATCCAGGCACTGGCGCAGGCATACGCGCACCGTTGCGCCGAGTTACAGAGCGCCTGAATCGCAGCTACAAAAAAGCCCATGACACGTCATGGGCTTTTGCTTACCGCAGCAATATTTACACGTAGAACGATTTCAGCGGCGGGAAGCCGTTGAACTCTACCGCGCTGTAACTGGTGGTGTACGCACCGGTCGACAGCCAGTACAGGCGATCACCGATCGCCAGGTTCAGCGGCAGGCCGTACTTGTAGTTTTCGTACATGATGTCGGCGCTGTCGCAGGTCGGGCCGGCGATGACGACTTCTTCCATCTCGCCTTTCTTCTCGGTCCAGATCGGGAACTTGATCGCTTCGTCCATGGTTTCGATCAGACCGGAGAACTTGCCCACATCGGTGTAGACCCAACGCTCGACGGCTGTACGGGATTTACGCGCAACCAGCACCACTTCGCTGACCAGGATACCGGCGTTGGCAATCAGCGAACGGCCCGGCTCCAGGATGATTTCCGGCAGGTCATCACCGAAGTCTTCCTTCAGGAAGCGGATGATTTCTTCGGCGTAGGTTTCCAGGCTGTTGGTGCGGGTGATGTAGTTGGCCGGGAAGCCACCGCCCATGTTGATCAGCTTCAGGTGGATGCCGTCTTCTTCCTTCAGGCGTTCGAAGATCACTTTGACCTTGGCGATCGCCGCGTCCCAGACGCTGATGTCACGCTGTTGCGAACCGACGTGGAACGAGATGCCGTACGGCACCAGACCCAGGTCGCGGGCGAGGATCAGCAGGTCCATGGCCATGTCGGTCTGGCAGCCGAATTTGCGCGACAGTGGCCAGTCGGCCGTGGTCGAGCCTTCGGTCAGGATGCGCACATAGACTTTGGCGCCCGGTGCGGCTTTGGCGATGTTGCGCAGGTCGGCTTCCGAGTCGGTGGCGAACAGGCGCACGCCCTTCTCATAGAAGTAGCGAATGTCCTTGGATTTCTTGATGGTGTTGCCGTAGCTGATCTGGTCCGCGCTGACGCCACGGCTCAGTACTTTGTCCAGCTCATAGATCGAGGCGATGTCGAAGCTCGAACCTTTCTCTTTGAGCAGGTCGATGATCTCGACGGCCGGGTTGGCCTTGACCGCGTAGTAGACCTTGGCGAATTCGAAACCGGCGCGCAGGTCATCGTAGGCCTGGGCGATCATCGCGGTGTCGATCACCACGAACGGGGTTTCCTGTTTGTCGGCGAACGCCTTCATTTTCTGAAAGGTTTCGCGCGCGAAATAGTCTTCGACCTGGATCGACATACTTGGGAGCTCCTATGGGCAAACTCGTGAAATCAATGGGTGCAAATGAACGCCCTCCGTATCCCCACTTTGGTTCGCCTACTTCCCAAGGCATGTCGCCGAAAGCAAAAAGGCCATGGGTCGCTGCCCTTGGCCTTGCTGTCTCGTCGTCAGTACTTGAGCCGGATGGATCGTTTCCAGCATGGACGTTCGGCGCGAACTTTAGGGCGTGAGGGGCCTGAGATCAACTAAAAATGTCGCGTTTTTGCACGCTTCTGACGTGCGTCGCGGATATCACTCTTTGTAGCCGACCGATATGACGGTCAGATGTTCCGCCATAATTTTCAGGTGTTAAAAATACCTGCACGTTCGCAGCTGATGCGCGCCAAGTCATGGATAAGTACGATCACTTCAACATCGGCGACGTTGGCGGCGAGAAGGGGGGATGAGGGGGGAATTGCCGGTTAAGGCTGACGTTCGCGGATGGGATCAGCCTTCTTGCCTGTTGATATTTCTTGCCGGCTCATCATTGGCACAAAAATCACGGCTTTCAGGTTCCGGCGGTCGAAAAAAAGGGCTGTCGAACAGCCCTTTTGCTTTTGATCAGGCCACCGCCTCGGCCGGCGACACGATATTGGTCTTCATCCCCCGCGATCGACCCGAGCTGAGGTACGCCGCAATCGACTCTTGCGTAACCTCGCCAAGGAACACTCGCTCGGCATCCATCACCGGCAACCATGCGCGATTGAACTCGTACATCCGCGACAACAGGATGCGCAAATGCTCGTCGTATGCAGCCGTGGCGTTGAACTCGCGGAGGAATTGCGCACAGGTGCCGGTCTGACGGTGCAGGTCGCGCCGTCGCACGTAACCCAATGCCTTGTTCTCGGCACAGGTGACCACCACATAACGACGGTCATGTTCATCCATCAGCTCCAGCGCATCCGCCACCGGGGTTTCCGGGCTCACCGACGGCGCGTTGTCCGCCGCGTCTTCGGCTTTCACCAGCAGCAGACGCTTGAGGGTGCTGTCCTGGCCGACGAAGTTGCTGACAAAGTCGTCCGCCGGATGGGCGAGCAAGGTATCCGGATGGTCGATTTGCAACAGTTTGCCGGCGCGGAAGATCGCGATCTTGTCCCCGAGCTTGATCGCTTCGTCGATGTCGTGGCTGACCATGATCACGGTCTTGTTCAGCGCGCGCTGCATCTCGAAAAATTCGTTCTGGATCATCTCGCGGTTGATCGGGTCGACCGCACCGAACGGTTCGTCCATCAGCAACAACGGTGCATCCGCCGCCAGCGCGCGGATCACGCCGATCCGTTGCTGCTGGCCGCCGGACAGTTCGCGCGGGTAACGATGCAGATACTGCTTGGGCTCAAGCTTGATCATGCTCATCAGTTCGCGGGCGCGGTCGTGGCATTTCTGTTTGTCCCAGCCGAGCAATTTCGGCACCACGACGATGTTCTCTTCGATGGTCATGTTCGGGAACAGACCGATCTGCTGGATCACGTAGCCGATGTTGCGGCGCAGGGTCACTTCGTCGAGGTCGGTGGTGTCTTCGCCGTTGATCAGGATCTTGCCCGAGGTCGGCTTGATCAGGCGGTTGATCATTTTCAGCGTGGTGCTTTTGCCGCAACCCGATGGCCCGAGGAACACACAGATTTCGCCTTCATTGACGGTCAGGCTTACCGAGTCCACGGCTTTCACATCTTTGCCGTTACTTTGGAAGGTCTTGCTGAGGTTTTGAAGTTCGATCATTTGAGGAGTCCTTTTGGAGTCAGCGAACGTTGCAGCCACTGCAAAATGAGGTCGGCGAAGATCGCCAGAAGACTGACCAGCAGCGCGCCGACGATGAGCATCGACATGTCGCTGCGGCTGATGGAGGCGAGGATCAGTACGCCGAGGCCGCCGGCGCCGATGGTCGCGGCGATGGTCATCACGCCGATGTTCATCACCACGGCGGTACGCACACCGGCGAGGATTACCGGCACGGCAATCGGCAACTCGACCATGCGCAGGCGCTGGCCGAAGGTCATGCCGATGCCGCGTGCGGCTTCGCGGATGCCCGGTTCGACGCCGGTCAGGGCGAGGTAGGTGTTGCGCATGATCGGCAGCAGTGAATAAAGGAACACGGCGGTGATCGCTGGCATCGGGCCGAGGCCCTGGCCGAATTTCGAGTAGAACGGCAGCAGCAGGCCGAACAGGGCAATCGACGGCACGGTCAGCAGCACCGTGGCACTGGCTTGTAGCGGGCCAGCGAGACTCGGGAAGCGCGTCATCAAAATGCCCAGCGGCACGCCGATGAGAATCGCCAGGCTGACGGCGATGCCGACCAGGGTGATGTGCTGCCAGGTCAGGTGCATCACCTGCTGCCAGTCGAGGTGGGAAAAGGCGTTCAAAAATTCCATGACTTTTCCTCCTTTAGTTCAGTGGATGCTGGCGCAGGAAATCGGCAGCGACTTTCGACGGGCTCTCGTGATCGACATCGACCCGCGCGTTGAGCTGGCGCATGGTTTCGTCGTCGAACAGCTCGGCCAGCGGCTTGAGTTGCTCCGCCAGTTGCGGGTGGGCGTCGAGGTAGGCCTGACGCACGACTGGCGCGGCGGTGTAGTCCGGGAAGTAATGCTTGTCGTCTTCCAGTAGCTTCAGCCCGAACGCGTTGAGACGACCGTCGGTGGTGTAGACCAGACCGGCAAACACCTGACCGTTGCGCAGTGCGGTGTAGACCAGCCCTGCATCCATCTGTCGGATGTTCTTGCGAGTCAGGTTCATGTCGTAGAGCTTGACCATGCCGTCCAGACCGTCGGAGCGGTTAGCGAACTCGGTGTCCAGCGCGACCAGGTGATTGGTCTTGGCTTCAGCCTTCAGCACGTCGTTCAACTGGCTGATATTGCTGATCTGCGGATATTCCTCGGCCACCTTTTTCGGCAGGGCGAGGGCGTAGGTGTTACTGAATTTCGACGGCGTGAGCCAGACCAGGCCTTTTTTCGCGTCGAGTTCTTTCACTCGGGCGTAGGACTGTTCGCTGTCGAGTTTTTCGGTGACATGGTTGTAGGCCACCAGCGACACGCCGGTGTATTCCCAGAGCATGTCCAGCTGCCCGCTTTTGTGGGCGCTGCGGGCCAGGTTGCTGCCCAGACCACCGGTGATCTGTGCGTCGTAGCCTTTGCTGCGCAGGTATTGGGCGGTGATTTCCGCGAGCAGGGTCTGCTCGGTGAATACCCGGGCGCCAAGGCGAATCACCGGTTTTTCGGCGGCTTGCGCCAATCCTGCGAACAGCAGAACGCAGCCTAAGATCAAGCTAAGTCGTTTCATGTTCATTCCTTCGCAAAAGCCTTAAGACGGGCGCAAACCGCGTTCCAGCCAGAGACGGCTGGCGAGGGTGACCACGCCATCGAGCAGCAGGGCCAGCAGCGCGGTGCACGCGGCGCCGAGCAACAGTTGCGGCTGATTGTTCAGGGCAATGCCGGGGAAGATCAGGCTGCCGAGGCTGTTGGCGCCGATCAGGAAAGCCAGCGGCGCCGTACCGACGTTGATCGCCAGCGCTACCCGCACACCGCCGACGATGATCGGCACGGCGTTGGGCAACTCGACTTGCCACAGCACCTGGCGCGGCGTCATGCCGATGCCGACGGCGGCTTCTTTCAGCGAACCCTGGACGTTTTTCAGGCCTTCATAGGTGTTGCGCACAATCGGCAAAAGCGAGGCGAGGAACAAAGCGAAGATCGCCGGGCCGCTGCCGATGCCGAGAATCCCCAGGGCAATCGCCAGCACGGCCAGCGGTGGCACGGTGTTGCCGATGTTGAAGATCTGCATGAAGCGTTCGGCGCGGCCGACCATGGTCGGGCGGCTCAGGAAGATACCGGCGGGAATGCCCACGACCAGGGCGGCCAGCATTGAAGCGAGGACGAGAATCAGATGAGCTTGCAGGTAAAACAACAAATCGTCGCGGTAGTGTTTGATCGTGTTGATGCCGATCCAGTGGACCAGCAGGGCCAGGAGCGCGATCACCACCGCACCTCCCATCAGCCCTTTGCCATAGCGGATAGCCACAGGCGGACTCCTTTTTTATAGTCGGCGAACGCAGTTCCGCGTGGCAGGCCATGCCTGGCTGCCGGAGTCAGCGTTCGCGAGAAGCAGCTTTTTTTCAGCCCGGCAAAAGCGGTCTGAAAGCGAGCCATGAGCGCAGCCTCGTCAGGCTAACTTGCTGATTTTTCAGCCCCTGACGAAAATTCGTAACAGGGGATGGACGTCTCCGTGCTTTAAAAGGTTCCCATCTGAGGCAGCATTTGGCCACCCTTAATGTGCTCAACGGTTCGGTTATTGAACCGAGTTGGGCTATAATCGCCGCCCTTTTTTGAATCACCGCCAGGCGATTTCCCATGACCAGACAGGCCGCCGAAGTCGCGAAACGCCGCACTTTCGCCATTATTTCCCACCCCGATGCCGGTAAAACCACCATCACCGAAAAGCTCTTGCTGATGGGCAAGGCGATTGCTGTGGCCGGTACGGTGAAATCCCGTAAATCCGACCGCCACGCGACATCCGACTGGATGGAGATGGAAAAGCAGCGGGGCATCTCGATCACCACGTCGGTCATGCAGTTCCCGTATCGCGAACACATGATCAACCTGCTCGACACCCCGGGCCACGAAGACTTCTCCGAAGATACCTACCGCACCCTGACCGCAGTGGACTCGGCTCTGATGGTCCTCGACGGCGGTAAAGGTGTAGAGCCACGTACCATTGCGCTGATGGACGTCTGCCGTCTGCGTGACACGCCGATCGTCAGCTTCATCAACAAACTCGACCGTGACATCCGCGACCCGATCGAACTGCTCGACGAGATCGAAGCCGTCCTGAAGATCAAGGCTGCGCCGATCACTTGGCCGATCGGTTGCTACCGCGACTTCAAGGGTGTGTACCACCTGGCTGACGACTACATCATTGTCTACACCCCCGGCCACGGTCACGAACGCACCGAAACCAGGATCATCGAGAAGCTCGATTCCGATGAAGCCCGCGCGCATCTGGGAGACGAGTACGATCGTTTCCTCGAGCAACTGGAGCTGGTGCAGGGCGCCTGCCACGAGTTCAACCAGCAGGAGTTCCTCGACGGTCAGCTGACCCCGGTGTTCTTCGGTACGGCACTGGGCAACTTCGGTGTCGATCACGTACTCGACGCCGTGGTCGACTGGGCCCCGCGTCCGCTGCCACGTGTGGCCAACGAGCGTACCGTGGAGCCGGTGGAGGAGAAGTTCTCGGGCTTCATCTTCAAGATCCAGGCGAACATGGACCCGAAACACCGCGACCGCATCGCTTTCATGCGTATCTGCTCCGGCAAGTACGAGAAAGGCATGAAGATGCGTCACGTGCGTACCGGCAAGGACGTGCGCATCGGCGACGCCCTGACGTTCTTCTCTTCCGAGCGTGAACAGCTGGAAGAGGCGTACGCCGGCGACATCATCGGTCTGCACAACCACGGCACGATCCAGATCGGCGACACCTTCAGCGAAGGCGAAACTTTGGGCTTCACCGGTATCCCGCACTTCGCCCCGGAACTGTTCCGCCGCGTACGTCTGCGCGATCCGCTGAAATCCAAGCAACTGCGCCAGGGCCTGCAACAGCTGGCCGAAGAAGGCGCGACCCAGGTGTTCTTCCCGGAGCGCACCAACGACATCATCCTCGGCGCCGTCGGTGTGCTGCAGTTCGATGTGGTCGCCAGCCGCCTGAAAGAGGAATACAAGGTCGAGTGCTCCTACGAGCCGATCACCGTGTACTCCGCGCGCTGGATCGAATGCAGCGACAAGAAGAAGTTGGAGGAATTCTCCAACAAGGCCGTGGAAAACCTGGCACTGGACGGCGGCGGTCACCTGACCTACCTCGCGCCGACCCGCGTCAACCTGGCCCTGATGGAAGAGCGCTGGCCGGACGTGAAATTCCGTGCGACCCGTGAGCATCACTAAGCGCTGATCTACCGTGCTCAATCCCTGCAGCGCAAGCTGCGGGGGCTGTTGAAACTTATTATTCAGACCGAATAGCCCTGCAGGTTTACGCCTTCAGGGCTTTTTTGTTTTTGTTTTACAGGTCGTCCGCAAGATACAACCGGTGGCTGTGTTCAATTTCTTCGATCAATTTTTCATTTTCAATGCCAGCGATACCTGCGAATTCGCGCCATCGACGAACCGAATCGGCAACTTCCTTAATGATTTTGCGCCCGTTCAACCTGGGGATCTGTTTAGCCAGTGCGAGCAGGTCTTCGACCGTAAAGCCATCCCTTTTCCCATTGATAGTCATCTGGTGAGTGGATACCCATGGCGAGTCGACGCGATAAGCCCAGCACATGTCATATGCCGGAGTCAGGCGCCAAACCCCGTCCCTCCAAACCTGGAAAGCAATATTTCGAGTATGGTCGTCCTGATTTCGCGCAATCACATTGAACACGGCGCGTCGAAACAGCTCTATGTGATCCTCTCTGGGAAGACTCAGATCCCTCGCTACGAGCAGCGCTTGTTCGTAGGAGTACGCGCCTGGTTTGGTGTAGTCGGCAATGTCCATGGCACACAATGTTTGCACGTGAATCTTGTCACCATCGTCCATCCGGTCGAAACGGCGAGTCATGAAGTGAGCACGAGGACCATCAATGTGCAGACGGCACTCGGTCATGGTAATCCCCGAGGCGGCAGTCATCAGATGGTAGGCGTATTCCACCCGGCCAAAGCCGGCAGGGTCACCCAGTGAGTTTGCCCCTTTGGGCACGTCGAACTTGAACAGCCAATAGCTGTACCCCTCCGGTGCCGTGATTTGTCCCGAGCAAAGTTCACCGGTCTTTTCATTGATGGCAATGATTGCCTTCGGTCGTTGGCCGCCAGCCGATGAACCCACCTGAAACATATGCTTGAGCGCTTGCTCATCCTGCTTGTCTTCATGACCCAGTTGCAGCCCGGCAAACTGCTGTTGACGCTGCTCGAGGATCTGTCCGGCAAGCTCCACCAAAGAGTCGAGCTCCAGCTTTTCGATCCTTGTCCTGGCTCTGTCCACGGCAGGGCGGAACTCCAGTGCCCCCATGCCTCGGGAGCCGATGTAAAGCAATCGTTCAACGGGAGTGAAGCTTTTGGGGTCGCGTCCTTCCTTGGCCAGCCAGGCGTCGATCACTGCGTTACCGAAGTCATCGGGAAGCGAATCTGAAAGACATGGCGGGAGAGATTTGAAAGCCTGAACGTTCAGCGATGGGAAGGCGTACACCTCGCCTGCCACTGCTCGCATGGTCAGTGGTGCAATCTCCAGTCCGATTTCGGTAAACGCTGGATCGAATTCAAATGTTGCTGTTGCGGGGGACTGGCTTTCATCCCAAAGCACAGCGCCAACCTTGATATCCCACATCCACACTTCTGCGGTTATCGCCACGTCATTTCTTCCTTGGTATCAGCAAAGGTTTCGCTTTGCCCTGCTCTTTGTTTTTTGGTGATGCCTGCGGTTGAGTGCTTTGGTAGGCATGTATTCGGCCGTCACTGGTACGAAGGGCCCCCAGCGCGCGGACACGGCCTGTCTTGCCTGTCTGAGCCGCAGCCATCGGGCTCGCACGTGGAGGCTCGATCAGGCCGGAGAGCAGGTCCAGAGAATCAAACTCTCGTAGCACTGCGATCAGTAGCTGTAGGGTGCCTTTGCCTTTTTCCAGCTTTTGAATCGTGGGAGTACTGACACCGACACTTTCTGCAAGCTGGTCTTGTGTGATGTCCTTGCGCAGGCGGCGCGCGCGCAGGGCCTCGCCCAGTTGGGCAGAAATTGCGTCATCACTTTTACGCTGTATTCGCATAAAGCAAATATTCCTTTGTTTTATTGCCATTTTTTTGGCTTAAGGGAAATATTTTTTTATATTGTGCAGAATTTTAGATCTGGTGGTTCGAGCTGGTAAAGAAAGTTTTATTTGCTTTAGGCGATGTAAAGCATGCATGTGCAAATATTTCTTTGTGTTATAGCTCAGCTGAGATCTTGTGACGGTTTTTGCGATCCTCAGGGCGCTTTTTCGGACCAGCGGATTCAGAATTCGCCGTTCCGGGGACGCTCTGCATACAGCTCTCGGCTCCAGGTTGGTTGTCTGGAGATACTTCCAATTCAATGCGAATGCTACGTGCGATGTGAAAGAGTGCACAGGGTCTTCATGTAGGCTTTTTCCTGTCCATAGGTGAGCGGATTCTTGATTTGTTATTTCACTGATTGTCCCAGCGACAACGCGCATCCAAGCGACTAGTTTCGAAGATCACGCACCTTCAAGGATCAATGGAATGAGAGGGCGGTTCACTCACGTGCTACGACTGGACGGCTATTTCAGCACCATGGCCTGGGTGCTGGCGGCGCTGCTGTTCATCAATCGCCTGAGCAGCATGGTCAAGCTGTTCATGGCGTTGTACTTGCGGCAGGAGCTGGGGCTTGCGATCGAAACCGTCGGCTGGCTGCTGGCGGCATATGGCGGTGGTCTGCTGATCGGCTCGATGCTCGGCGGGTGGCTCAGTGATCACGTGCGCACGGCGCGGCTGACGGCGGCGCTGTTCTTCATCTCTGCGTGGGTTCTGGTGTTGCTGGGACTGGTCACTCAAGTACCGTTACTGGCCGGGTTGCTGTTGCTCAGCGGCACTCTCGATGGGGCGATCCGTACGCTGCATCAGCGACTGATCATGGAGTATTGCGAGGTTGCACAGCGCCCACGGGCGCAAGCGTTGAGTCGCATCGCCCGGAACCTCGGGATGGCCGCTGCCGGTGTAGCGGGTGGTGTTCTGGCGCAGGTGGATTTTCGCTGGGTGTTTTTCATCAGCGCCGGGCTCACGCTGCTGGCGTTGCTCTGGTTTGTCCACACAACCTGGCGCCGGCCGGTGCTGATCGCTGACGAGGCGCCGCAGGCGCAATCGGGTTCGGGTCTGCCCTATCGCGACAAGCCTTTTCTCTGGTTACTGGCGGCGACCGTCCTTCTTGGCATGGCGTTCGACACGGTCTACAGCACCTTGGGCAACTACCTTCGCGACTATTACCGCTTGAGTACCGAGGCCATCGGCTGGCAGTTCGCGATCAATGCGATTCTGGTGGTGGCGCTGCAGATTCCCATGTCGCACTGGGGGGAACGCTGGGGCGCGCGTCGGCCGTTGATCGCCGGTTGTGTGCTGCTGGCGGTCGGGCTCGGCATGTTGCCGCTGGGTTCCGGTTTGTTTTATGCCTGCCTTTCGACCGTGATCTGGACGCTGGGGGAGGCGTTGTTCATGCCGCCGTTGAACGTGCTGGTGATGCAGCATGCGCAAACCGGAAAGAGCGGTCGCTACTTCGGACTGTTCTTCATGGCCTGGAGTGCGAGTTCGCTGTTGTCGCCGGTGCTGGGTGGGCAGCTCTATGGGCAGTTCGGTGGCCACAGTGTCTGGCTGGCGAGTGCGGTGCTGGCCTTGATGTCAGTGCCGCTGATTTATCAGGCCACCCGCATGCGAGCCACACAAGGCGCAGACGCTTAGCCGATCCGGTTATGGGGGTTATTCGAAAGCGGTCTGTCCACGCATGGCATTACCAGGCCTTGGTTGGCGTCCTATCTGGTGAACCCGGCGGATCGGAACTAGATTTCAATCAGCGTCAGGTCAGCATGAATTTCTAACCTGGAACAGGATGGACTCGGCTATGAAAAACAGGTTGCTACGCGTTTTGCTGCTGTTGAAAGTGATGGTGATGCTGTCCCTCGGCACCGCGACGGCCTTGGCCGAGTGCGAGGATCACGATACTCAGGCATCGAGCGGGCAGGTGGGGCACAGCGCGCTGATGCTGGCCAAGTCCGAGTCCGAGCCGGGTGATCAGGGCCAGGGCGGCAGCGCCGACGATGACGACTCGACCACCGATGAGCCGGACACCGACGATCCGGACGAGGGCGACAGCCAGACGTAGATTCCAGCCAAAAGAAAACCCCTTCTACCTCGACTGATGCGCAATCGAGGCAGAAGGGGTTTGGTCAACACTTCAACTCAGAGAACAACCCAACTCTTGTGGGCGCGAGCCTGCTCACGATTGCGGTGTGTCAGTTGATAGGCATGTCGACTGATCCAGTGCCTTCGCGAGCAAGCTCGCTCCCACAGTATTTTGTGTCGATCTCCAAATCTGCTTTTAGGCCGCGCCGTCGAGGAATTGCTCGGCGTAGTGGCACGCAACCTGACGCGTGTCGAGCTGGCGCAGGGCCGGCTCCTCGCTGCTGCAACGCGCGGTGGCGTATGGGCAGCGTTTGTGGAACGCGCAGCCAGGCGGCGGGTTCAGCGGGTTGGGCAGCTCGCCGACGATCTTGATTTTCGGCTTGTCCGGATCCGGGTGGATGGTCGGCGTCGCCGACAACAGCGCCTGGGTGTACGGGTGCAGAGGACGGGCGTAGATGTCGTGCTTCGGACCGATTTCCACCGGGCGACCGAGGTACATCACCATCACGTCATCGGCCACGTGCTGCACCACCGCCAGGTTGTGCGAGATGAACACGTAACCGGTGTTGAACTCCTGCTGCATGTCCATGAACAGGTTCAGCACCTGCGCCTGGATCGACACGTCCAGTGCCGAGGTCGGTTCGTCTGCCACCAGCACTTTCGGTTGGAGCATCATGGCGCGAGCCAGCGCGATACGCTGACGCTGACCGCCGGAGAACATGTGCGGATAACGCTGGTAATGCTCGGGACGCAAGCCGACCTGCTTCATCATCGCCTGGACTTTCTCGCGACGCTCGGCGGCCGACAGGTTGGTGTTGATCAGCAGCGGTTCGGCCAGTTGATCACCGACTTTCTGCCGTGGGTTCAACGACGCGTAAGGGCTCTGGAACACCATCTGCACGTCTTTGCGCAGTTGTTTGCGCTGGGCCTTGTCGGCGCCGGCCACTTCTTGCCCGGCGATTTTCAGGGAACCGGACGACGGTTCCTCAATCAGGGTCAGGGCGCGGGCGAGGGTGGATTTGCCGCAGCCCGATTCACCGACGACGGCGAGGGTCTTGCCGGCTTCCAGCTCGAACGACACGCCGTTGAGGGCGCGCACGGTGGCGTGGCCCTTGAACAGGCCACGGGAGACTTCGTAGTGACGGGTCAGGTTGCGGGCGGTAAGTACGACGGCCATTACGCCACCTCCTGGTTCAACGGGTAGAAGCAGCGGGCGAGGCTGTTGCTTTTCGGGTCAAGGGTCGGACGCTGCGCGCGGCAGCTGTCCTGCACGTACGGGCAGCGCGGCGACAACAGGCAACCTTGCGGGCGGTCGTAACGGCCGGGAACGATGCCCGGCAGAGTCGCCAGACGCTCGGCACCCTGGCTGTGTTCCGGAATCGCCTTGAGCAGTGCTTCGCTGTACGGGTGGGCCGGGATGTCGAACAGCTGCGGCACCTGACCGACTTCAACGGCTTGACCGGCGTACATCACGCACACGCGCTGGGCGGTTTCGGCCACCACGGCGAGGTCGTGGGTGATCAGCACCAGGCCCATGTTCTGCTCTTTCTGCAACGCCAGCAGCAGGTCCATGATCTGCGCCTGAATCGTCACGTCGAGTGCGGTGGTCGGCTCGTCGGCGATCAGCAGTTTCGGCTCGCCGGCAATTGCCATGGCAATCGCCACACGCTGGCTCATACCGCCGGAGAGTTGGTGCGGGTAGGCGTCCATGCGGCTTGCAGCGCCCGGGATTTCGACTTTTTCCAGCAATTCGATGGCACGCTTGCGGGCGGCCTTGCCGGACATTTTCAGGTGCAGGCGTAGCACTTCTTCGATCTGGAAACCGACGGTGTAGCTTGGGTTCAGCGCGGTCATCGGATCCTGGAAAACCATGGACAGGTCTTTACCGACGATCTGCCGACGCTGGCGATTGCTCAGTTTGAGCATGTCTTTGCCGTCAAAGCTCAGCGAGTCGGCGGTGACGATCCCCGGGTGCTCGATCAGGCCCATCAGCGCCATCATGGTCACGGACTTGCCGGAACCCGACTCGCCCACGATCGCCAGGACTTCGCCCTTGTCGACTTTCAGGTCGAGGCCGTCGACGACCGGGGTGGCGTTCTTGTCGCCGAAGCGAACGTTGAGATTCTTGATTTCTAACAGTGACATGGGAATCTCCTCAGGCGGCGTTCTTGAGTTTCGGGTCCAGCGCATCGCGCAGGCCGTCGCCCATCAAGTTGATTGCCAGCACGCTGAGCAAAATGGTCAAACCAGGCAGACTCACCACCCACCAGGCGCGTTCGATGTAGTCGCGGGCCGAGGCCAGCATGGTGCCCCACTCAGGGGTTGGCGGCTGGACGCCGAGGCCGAGGAAGCCCAGGGCGGCGGCATCGAGGATCGCCGAGGAGAAGCTCAGGGTCGCCTGAACGATCAGCGGTGCCATGCAGTTCGGCAGCACGGTGATGAACATCAGGCGCGGCAGGCCGGCACCGGCCAGGCGCGCAGCGGTCACGTAGTCGCGGTTCAGCTCACCCATCACGGCGGCACGGGTCAGACGCACGTAGGACGGCAGCGAAACCACGGCAATCGCGATCACGGTGTTGATCAGGCCAGGGCCGAGGATGGCGACGATCGCCACGGCCAGCAGCAGCGACGGCAGGGCCAGCATGATGTCCATCAGGCGCATGATGGTCGGGCCGACCACCTTCGGGAAGAAACCGGCGAACAGACCCAGCAGGATCCCCGGAATCAGCGACATCACCACCGACGACAGACCAATCAGCAGCGACAGGCGCGAACCCTGGATCAGACGCGACAGCAGGTCGCGGCCCAGTTCGTCGGTGCCGAGCAGGAATTGCATCTGGCCGCCTTCAAGCCACGCCGGCGGCGTCAGCAGGAAGTCACGGTATTGCTCGCTCGGGTTATGCGGGGCGACCCACGGCGCGAAGATCGCGCAGAAAATCACCAGCAGCATGAACAGCAGGCCGGCGACGGCGCCCTTGTTCTTGGCGAAGGCCTGCCAGAACTCTTTGTACGGTGACGGGTACAGCAGACTTTGATCCACGGCGGTGGCGGCGGTGACTACTGAGGAAGTTGGAGTGCTCATGGGTATTGACCTCAGCGCTGATGACGGATGCGTGGGTTGGCAAAGCCGTAGAGGATGTCCACCACGAAGTTGACCAGAATCACCAGGCAGGCGATTAACAGGATGCCGTTTTGCACAACCGGGTAGTCCCGGGCGCCGATGGCTTCGATCAGCCATTTACCGATGCCGGGCCAGGAGAAAATGGTTTCGGTCAGAACCGCACCGGCCAGCAGGGTGCCGACTTGCAGGCCGACCACGGTCAGTACCGGAATCAGTGCGTTGCGCAGGCCGTGGACGAACACCACGCGCGACGGCGACAGGCCTTTGGCCCGGGCAGTACGAATGTAGTCTTCACGCAACACTTCGAGCATCGACGAACGGGTCATCCGCGCGATCACCGCCAGCGGAATGGTGCCCAGCACGATGGCCGGCAGGATCAGGTGATGCAAGGCATCGAGAAACGCGCCGGTGTCATCAGCCAGCAGCGTGTCGATCAGCATGAAGCCGGTGCGCGGCTCGATGTCGTAAAGCAGGTCGATCCGCCCGGACACCGGGGTCCAGCCCAGGCTCACCGAGAAGAACATGATAAGGATCAGGCCCCACCAGAAAATCGGCATCGAGTAACCCGCGAGGGAGATGCCCATCACCCCGTGGTCGAACAGGGATCCTCGCTTGAGGGCCGCGATCACCCCGGCCAGGAGGCCCAGGATGCCGGCGAACAGCAGGGCGGCCATGGACAGTTCCAGGGTCGCCGGGAAGAGGGAGGTGAACTCGGTCCACACGCTTTCACGGGTGCGCAGGGATTCGCCGAGGTCGCCGTGGGCCAGTTTGCCGATGTAGTCCAGGTACTGGGCGTACAACGGTTTGTTCAGACCGAGGCGTTCCATTGCCTGAGCGTGCATTTCGGGGTCGACCCGACGTTCGCCCATCATCACTTCCACGGGGTCGCCGGGAATCATGCGAATCAACGCGAAGGTCAGCAAGGTGATGCCGAAAAACGTGGGGATCAATAACCCCAGTCGGCGGGCAATAAAACTAAACATCTTGTGTGCTACCTCATCAGCCGGTTAGGCGTGCCCGGCGACCCTGGGGTCAGGGAGGCCGGGAGTTTTCTTATCTACTTCACCTGGGTGGTGGCGAAGTTATTGGTTGTCAGAGGGCTGATGTGATAACCCTCTACGTTGTTGCGCATTGCGGTGAACATCCGGGTGTGAGCCATGCTGATCCACGGCTGGTCCTGATTGAAGATGACTTGCGCCTCTTCATACAGCTTGGCGCGTTCGGCCGGATCTACTTTAGCCCGTGCTTCGTCGAGCAGGGTCTGGAATTTCTCGTTGCACCAGCGAGCGTAGTTTTCGCCGTTCTTGGCCGCTTCGCAACTGAGCATAGGCGTCAGGAAGTTATCCGGGTCGCCGTTGTCGCCCGCCCATCCGGCCGAAACCATGTCGTGCTCGCCGGCCTTGGCGCGTTTGAGCATCTCGCCCCACTCCATCACGCGGATGTCGATCTTGATCCCGACTTTGGCCAGGTCAGCCTGCATCATCTGCGCGCCCAGCATCGGATTCGGGTTGGTCGGGCCGCCGCCGTTACGGGTGAACAGGGTGAACGTGGTGCCTTCCGGTACACCGGCTTCCTTGAGCAGGGCGCGGGCCTTGTCGAGGTCACGAGGCGGGTTTTTTAGCTCGTGGTTGTAGCCCAGCAGGGTCGGCGGGTACGGGTTGACCGCGACCGACGCGTTGCCTTTGCCGAACAGGGCGTTGACGTAGGCTTCCTTGTCGAAGGCGATGTCGATCGCTTTACGCACCCGCACGTCGCTGATGTATTTGTGTTGAGTGTTCATGGCGATGTACGAGACGGTCATCGCGTCCATTTCATCGACTTTCAGGTTGCTGTCTTTCTTGATGCTCGGGATGTCATCCGGTTTCGGATACAGCGCGATCTGGCACTCATTGGCCTTGAGCTTTTGCAGACGCACGTTGTTGTCGGTGGCAATCGCCAGGATCAGCGCGTCAGCCGGGGCCTTGCCACGGAAGTAGTCCGGGTTGGCCTTGAAGCGAACCTGGGCGTCTTTCGCGTAACGCTGGAAGATGAACGGACCGGTGCCGACCGGTTTGTTGTTCAGGTCGCCGGTCTTGTTGGCCTTGAGCAACTGGTCGGCGTATTCGGCCGAATAGATCGAGGAGAACGCCATGGCGATGTCGGCCAGGAACGGCGCTTCGCGACGCGTCAGGGTGAATTTGACGGTGCTGTCGTCGATTTTCTCGACGCTTTTCAGCAGTTCCTTGAAGCCCATGCTTTCAAAGTACGGGAAGCCCACGCTCGACAGCTTGTGCCACGGGTGATTCGGGTCCAGCTGACGCTGGAAACTCCAGACCACGTCGTCGGCGTTCAGGTCGCGGGTCGGCTTGAAATATTCGGTGGTGTGAAACTTGACGCCTTTGCGCAGGTGGAACGTGTAGGTCAGGCCGTCTTCGCTGATGTCCCAGGATTCGGCCAGCGCCGGAATCACTTCGGTAGTGCCGGGCTTGAAGTCCGCCAGGCGGTTGAAGATGGTTTCGGCCACCGCGTCGGCAGTGACTGCAGTCGTGTACTGGACCATATCGAAGCCTTCCGGACTGGCTTCGGTGCAGACCACCAAGGGTTTGGCCGAGACGCCGACAGCGACACTCAGCAACGCAGCCGCGATGGCCGCACGTAGGGGAAGCATTTTCATCAAGAACCCTCTGCAATCGGTTGAAGACAAAAAGCCGAACGGCCGACTCGTCACTGAGTCAGCCGTCGGCTGGCGTTTTTACAGGATGTTGAATGGAACGGTGGTCACCAGACGGAACTCGTTGATGCTGCCGTCAGCCTGGTTCTCGCTCGCGCGGTGCGCGGTGTAGGTCGCGCGAACGGTGGTAGCTTTCAGAGGACCGCTCTGTACGGCATAAGCGGCACCGATGCCGTATTCATAGTGGTGCTCGCCGTCCATCGACTGCACGCCGTCGTAGCCGCCACCTTTGTAGTGAGTGCCGTCGATGCCCCAGCCGCGCGCCTGGTAGATGTTGAACTTCAGGCCTGGCACGCCGTATTCGGCCATGTTCAGACCGTAAGCGACCTGGAAGGATTTCTCGTTCGGGCCGTTGAAGTCCGACAGCAGGGAGTTGGCCAGGTAGATGCCGTTGGTTTCGTGCAGGTAGTCGAAGTACTCGTTACCGTTCACTTCCTGGTAGGAGAAGGTCAGGGTATGCGCCTGGTGAGTCAGACCGAACGACAGGGAGTAGGTGTCGTTGTCGATTTCGCCCAGTTTTTTCTTACCTTCGTCCACGGTCTTGTAGTAGTTCAGACCGGTGGTCAGAGCCAGCACCGAGCTGTCACCCAGCACGTGGGTGGCGCCGAAGTAGTACTGGTTCCACAGGTCTTCGGCCTGGGTGCCCCACAGGCTGGTGGTCAGGCTGGCGAACGGCTGGTACGAGATGCCGCCGGTGTGAACGTGGTCGGCTTCGGCATCGATCGCGCCGTATTCGGAGCGGAACTTGCTCAGGCTTTCTTCAGTACGCGGCGAAACGCGGTCGAACGAGGCCAGGTCGAAGGACAGGTTGTTCAGCTCTTCGCTGTGGATCGCAATACCTTCAAAGCTCGATGGCAGCGGACGGTTGCCGATCACGTCGACCTGCGGGCTGCTGAAGTTCATGCGGCCGGCGGTCAGGGTGGTGTTGGAGATACGCGCCTTGACGTTGGCCAGGCCGACTTTGCTCCACTGACCCTGGGCTTCGCCGCCTTCACGGGTCAGGGTACGGTTGTTGCCCGCGCCCGGACGGGTGCCCGGTGCGCCGCCGTTGTTGGACGCCAGGTTCTCGCGGTCACGCTCCAGCGCGATGGCGTTGTAGGCCGCCACTTCGGTGCTGAAACCCACAGTACCTTCGGTAAAGCCCGAGTTGTACTTGACGATGGTGCCTTGTACCCAGTTGATACGGCGGTCGGTCGGAGTGGCCACGCCATCCTTGCGATAGGTGAACTTGCCGCCGCGCTTCAGTTGTTCGTTGGCGTACCAGTTACGGGTCGTGCCGCTGACAGTGCTGCCTTCGAGGAACCCGGTAGCTTCAGACTGGGCGCTTTTTTCGTTGACGGTCACCGGAGTGAACGCCTGGCTTTGGGTTTCCGCGTAAGCCGTGGCGGTGATGCTGCTGATGGCCAAGGCCAATATCGCGGTGTTGCTCAGTTTCATGGGTGAAGCTCCTTTACTTTCTTTTTATGCCGGCTTTTTTTGTTGGCCGGTTATTGGTTTAGAACTCATTCACACATCGCAAACGTTTGCAAAAGGCCTGATTGGCGAATTTCGGCAAAGCGCTTGCGTGAGGGGGTAGACGGCCCCCTCAGCATTGCGGCTAATCGGTTTGGTGTTTAATCGATGCTGACACCCGAAAACACGTTGCGACCGAACGGGCTCACCTTGAACCCTTCGACTTTGGCGCTCAGCGGCTGGTTGACCGTCGAGTGGGCGACAGGCGTGATCGGCACTTGCTGCTTGAGCAGTTGCTGGGCCTGTTTGTAAAGCACGGTGCGCTGGTCGCGGTCGGTGACGACCTTGGCCTGCTTGATCAGCTTGTCGTAAGCCGGATCGCACCACATGGAGTAGTTGTTGCCGCCGATGGCATCGCAGCTGTAGAGCGTGCCGAGCCAGTTGTCCGGATCCCCGTTGTCACCGGTCCAGCCGATCAGGCTCACGTCGTGCTCGCCATTCTTGGTGCGTTTGATGTACTCGCCCCATTCGTAGCTGACGATCTTCACTTTCAGACCGATCTTGGCCCAGTCGGCCTGGAGCATTTCGGCCATCAGTTTGGCGTTCGGGTTGTACGGACGTTGTACCGGCATCGCCCACAGGGTGATCTCGGTGCCTTCCTTGACGCCGGCAGCCTTGAGCAGCTCTTTGGCTTTTTCCGGGTTGTAGGCGGCGTCCTTGATCGTGTCGTCGTAGGACCATTGGGTCGGCGGCATGGCGTTGACGGCCAGTTGGCCGGCGCCTTGATAAACAGCGTTGAGAATTCCCTGTTTATTCACCGCCATGTCCAGCGCCTGACGCACTTCGAGCTGGTCGAATGGCTTGTGTCGGGTGTTGTAAGCGATGTAACCGAGGTTGAAGCCGGGCTTTTCGATCAGTTGCAGTTTCGGATCGTTTTTCAGCGCCGGCACGTCAGCCGGACGCGGATTGACGGTGACTTGGCATTCGTTGGCTTTGACTTTCTGTACGCGAACAGAGGCGTCGGTGTTGATCGCAAAAATCAGGTTCTTCAGCTTCACCCGGCTCGGATCCCAATAATGCGGGTTGCCGGAGTAGCGGATGTTGGAGTCTTTCTGATAGCTCTTGAACACGAACGGGCCAGTGCCGATCGGCTTCTGGTTGATGTCGCTCGGCTTGCCTTCGGCCAGTAGCTTGTCAGCGTATTCGGCAGACAGGATGGCGGCGAAGCTCATGGCGATGTTCTGGATGAACGCGGCGTCGACGCTGTTGAGCGTCATGACCACGGTCAGCGGCCCGGTCTTCTCGACCTTGGCAATGTTCTTGTTCAGGCTCATCCCGTTGAAATACGGGAACTCGGTCGGATAAGCCTTACGGAATGGCTGTTGCGGATCGAGCATGCGGTTAAACGTGAACAGCACGTCGTCGGCGTTAAAGTCGCGCGTCGGCTTGAAGTACGGCGTTGTATGAAACTTCACACCTTCACGCAGGTGAAAGGTGTACTTGAGTCCATCCTCGGAAATATCCCAGCTGGTGGCGAGGCCCGGTACTACACCGGTCGCGCCTTTTTCGAACTCGGCCAGACGGTTGTACAACGGCTCGGCGGCGTCGTTATCGGTCGACGTCGTGTACTGCGCAGTGTCGAAACCGGCCGGGCTGCCTTCGGAGCAGAACACCAGACTGTTGCCGGCGGCGTAACTGGCGGACGTGGCGGCCAACAGGCCGGCGCCCAGCAATGCGGAAAAAACCAAGGTATGGCGCATGACGCTCCCTCTTTTTTAGTGTTTTTCAATGCGCCGCGATCCCGTCCAGGGATGTTGTGGCGGCATTGAGCTCAAACCAGTACGGCAGCAAAACCGATAACCCACGCAGTCACTGGTCAGAACCCGACGGTAGGGGCCGTGGGTCTGGCAGTAAATGCGCTTCGTCCTAAAGACTCGTAGGAAAAGGCAACGCGTCCTAAACCATCCCGGTAAGACGGGGTGGAAAGGGATGTAGGCAGATTCCTAACGTATCGGCAGAAAAAAGCAGCGGCGACGCTGGATCTGTCGCCGCTGCTGCTCTTATTTGCTGACGCTGACGCCGTAGAAGGAGTTCAAGCCGAACGGGCTGATCTTGAAATCCTGCACGTTGGCGCGCATGGGTTGATACACCGTCGAGTGAGCGATAGGTGTCATAGGGACTGCATCTTTGAGGACGTGCTGCGCCTCTTTGTAGAGTTCGGTGCGCTTGGCCTGGTCAGTGGTGCGCTTGGCTTCTTTCACGAGGCCGTCGAATTTCTTGTCGCACCATTTGGAGAAGTTGTTGCCACTCAGGGAGTCGCAACCAAACAACACGTTGAGCCAGTTGTCCGGATCACCATTGTCACCGCTCCAGCCGATGATCATCGCCTGGTTCTCGCCGCCTTTGGAGCGCTTGATGTACTCGCCCCACTCGTAGCTCTGAATCTTCACGTTCAGACCGATTTTCTTCCAGTCGGACTGGAGCATTTCGGCCATCAGCTTGGCGTTCGGGTTGTACGGACGCTGAACCGGCATCGCCCACAGGACGATCTCGGTACCTTCCTTGACGCCGGCTTCCTTGAGCAGCTGCTTGGCTTTCTCAGGATCGTACTTGGCGTCCTTGATGGTGGTGTCGTAGGACCACTGGGTCGGCGGCATGGCGTTGACGGCCAGTTGGCCGGCGCCCTGGTAAACCGAGTCGATGATCTGAGGCTTGTTGACCGACATGTCCAGTGCCTGGCGAACGCGCAGGTCGGCCAGCGGGTTAGGCTCGTTGCTGCCCTTGACCTTGTCCATCACGTTGTAGGCGATGTAGCCCAGGTTGAAACCGGCCTGGTCAGGCATCTTCAGCGCAGGGTCGGCTTTCAGTGCCGCGAGGTCGGCCGGACGCGGGAACAGGGTGACCTGGCACTCGTTCTTTTTCAGCTTCTGGATACGTACCGATGGATCGGTGGTGATGGCGAAGATCAGGTTGTCGATCTTCACGTCTTCAGGCTTCCAGTAATCCTTGTTGCCGGTGTAACGGATGTTGGAGTCTTTCTGGTAGCTCTTGAACACGAATGGACCAGTGCCGATCGGCTTCTGGTTGATGTCGGCAGCCTTGCCTTCCTTCAGCAGCTGGGCTGCGTACTCGGCGGACTGGATCGACGCGAAGCTCATGGCCATGTTCTGGATGAACGCGGCGTCGACTTCTTTCAGGGTGAACTTGACGGTGTGGTCGTCGACTTTATCGATCTTGGTGATGTTGGTGTCCATCCCCATGTCGGTGAAGTACGGGAATTCGGTAGGGTATGCCTTACGGAACGGGTCATCCTTGTTAATCATGCGATTGAAGGTGAACAGTACGTCGTCGGCGTTGAACTCACGAGTCGGCTTGAAATACGGGGTGGTGTGGAACTTGACGCCTTCACGCAGGTGGAAGGTGTAAGTCAGGCCGTCATCCGAGATGTCCCACTTGGTCGCCAGACCAGGAGTCACGGCGGTGCCGCCACGCTCGAACTGGGTCAGACGGTTGAACATGGTTTCGGCTGAGGCGTCGAAGTCGGTTCCGGTGGTGTATTGGCCTGGGTCGAAACCGGCCGGGCTGCCTTCGGAGCAGAACACCAGGTTAGTCGCAGCGGAAGCGAAAGGTGCGGAGGCTAACAAGCCTGCGCCGACTAAAAACGGAATGACCGCGTGTTTAAGCATGTTGGCCTCATGATTTGTTGTCATTTTTTAGTAGTGAGGTACGACCTCGTGAGTCGTGCCTGCGGATACTTATGCAGGGCCCATACCCAATGCAAGATCCAGAGCGCTCGGCGGCGTCAAAGCGTGGCACGAACGTACCTTAATGTCGCATCCGTATAACTTCTGACGCATTTGACCGTTTGCGGCCGGTTTTTACGGTGCAAACGCAGCCCCAAAACGGTGCGTTGGTCACGTTGTGCGCGCCGGATTGGGGCCGGGTGTTACTTATTTATACCCACCCCATAGAAGGGGGTTAGACCGAACGGGCTGATCTTGAAATCTGTGACTTCCTTGCGCAGCGGCTGGAACACCGTGGAGTTGGCGATCGGCGTGATCGGCACCTGCTGTTTAAGGATGAGTTGCGCCTGTTGATACAGTTTTACCCGCTGCGATTTGTCGGTGGATACCTTGGCCTGCTGGACCAGCTTGTCATAGGCCGGATCGCACCACTTGGCGTAGTTGCTGCCTTTCACCGCCGCGCAGCTGTAAAGCACCCCCAGCCAGTTGTCCGGGTCGCCGTTGTCACCGGTCCAGCCGTAGATCATCGCGTCGTGCTCGCCGTTCTTGGCGCGCTTGATGTACTCGCCCCATTCGTAACTGACGATGTTGGCCTTGATACCGATCTTCTCCCAATCCTGCTGGATCATCTGTGCCGACATCCGCGCATTCGGGTTCGAGGCGCGCTGCACGGTCATGGCCCAGAGGTTGATGGTTGTACCGGGTGCAACCCCGGCTTCCTTGAGTAGCGCCCTGGCTTTGGCAGGGTCGTGCGGCGCGTCTTTTATGTTCGGATCGAACGACCATTGCGCTGGCGGCAAGGCGTTTTGCGCCAGCTGCCCGGCACTCTGGTAAACCGCTTTGATGATCGCTGGTTTGTCGATGGCCATATCGAGTGCCTGGCGCACTTTGAGCTGATCCAGCGGCGGATGGGTGGTGTTGTAGGCGAGGAAGCCGAGGTTGAAGCCGGCCTGTTTCAACACCCGCAGATTCGGGTCTTTTTCCATCACTTCTATGTCGGCCGGGCGCGGGTAGCCGCTGACCTGGCATTCGCCGGTCTTGAGCTTTTGCAGGCGGACGGCGGCGTCCGGGGTGATCGAGAACACCAGGTTGTCGAGCTTCACGTCTTCGGGTTTCCAGTAGTCCTTGTTCGCTGTGTAGCGGATCTGCGCGTCCTTCTGGTAGCGCTTGAACACGAACGGGCCGGTGCCGACCGGTTTCTGGTTGAGGTCAGCGGCGTGGCCTTCCTTCAACAGTTGGGCGGCGTATTCGGCCGATTGCACCGAGGCGAAGCTCATGGCGAGGTTTTGCACGAACGCGGCGTCGACGTTGTGCAGGTTGAAGCGCACGGTGTTTTCGTCGAGTTTTTCCACGGATTTGATCGTGGTGTTCAGGCCCATGTCGGTGAAGTAGGGGGATTCGGCGGGGTAGGCCTTGCGGAAGGTGTTGTCCGGGTCGAGCAGGCGCTGGAAGGTGAAGAGGACGTCGTCGGCATTGAAGGTTCGGGTCGGGGTGAAGTAGTCGGTGGTGTGGAATTTTACGTTTTGGCGCAGGTGGAAGGTGTATTGGAGGCCGTCCGGGGTTACGTCCCAATTCGTCGCCAGGCCGGGTTCGATTTCGGTGCCGCCACGTTTGAATTGGGTGAGGCGGTTGAAGACGGTTTCGGCGGAGGCGTCGAAGTCGGTGCCGCTGGTGTATTGGCTGGGGTCGAAGCCGGCGGGGCTGGCTTCGGAGCAGTACACCAGGGTTGTTGCTGCGTTTGCGATTGGGGTTATGGCGGTCAGGGCCAGGGTTATTAGAAGTGGTTTTAGGGTGAATCTATGCATGTCTGGCCCGTGGGTTTTGAGGTGGTTGTTGTTTGAGGTTAGCGGGGATTTGAGGGGGTTCGGAAATATCGTTTTTTGAGGGGGTGCGTCTATCTCGGTATATCTGGGGTGATTGTGTACATATCCGTTGCTGCGGTAACGGCCTCTTATGGTTCCGCCCTTACGGCGGGTCACTTTGGCAAACGCCCCAAAGTAACCAAAGGTCTTGGGCCCCGGCGTTCGGCCCCTCGCTGGGGCTCGGGGTTCCTTCGTTCCGGGATTTATCCGGGGGCATCGCCTACGGTTTGCTTCGCTGCACCTCCTCTCGATGCATGCGGCTTCGCCGCACGGTCGCTGCGCTCCCACCCCCGGATAAATCCCTCCACTCAGCCTGCCGAAGGGGCCAAAAGATCAAGAGCTTTACTCGAGCTAACGCTCATCGTGTTGAGTGGTGGAAAGCGGAAAGCGGAAAGCGGAAAGCGGAAAGCGGAAAGCGGAAAGCGGAAAGCGGAAAGCGGAAAGCGGAAAGCGGAAAGCGGAAAGCGGAAAGCAACTGCGGACTGCTTGATCGTTCCCACGCTCCGCGTGGGAATGCAGCCCGGGACGCTCCGCGTTCCATTTTCGAATGTTTAAAGATGTGTGTGATTCACCGAACCTTCCCACAAGGTTTTCAGGTTGTCCGTCGGAAGCACGCTCTCTAGTCTTTGGTTGTCGCAGAAAACTCTGTGATTGGGTGTGAGAACCCAGGCAAGCGAGTGTCATTCGAACGCCAGTCCGACCATAATTGCCGCCAGCATTTCTGCTGCCTGTAATTGATTTATGGCGGCCGTGTGCGGGCAGACTTCGGTCTGGCCGGAATCTCCTTGCCCGGTTTCTCACCCCGCACATAGCTGCCACCTCTTCGCCGCGTGAGAACGGCATTGGGTGGCTTCAAGTCAGCAAGGAGTTAATCAATGAACAAGGTTGTCCCCGATCCACCCCTCGAATCACCCACGCCCCTCGAAGAAGCCATGCGCGCCGAAGACCTCGCCCGCAACCGCGAAGCCATCAAACGCGCCCTCGACTATTACCTGTGCCCCAATCCTTCCAAACCGCGCCCGAGCACGATGTATATGGTCACGCCCAACATCGACACCGAAAGCCTGCTGGCCAACGCCTGCGAGTCACTGGCGTCGGCCAGTACCATCGCGAGCAATTTCGCCAACGAACTCAGCGGCCCGCAGCGCAGTACGGCGCTGGGTATCCAGCAGATCATCATGCTGGCCGAGCTTGCAGTGAACCGCGCGCTGGATCGGGTTGATCCGCAAACCTGACGACACAAATCCCAGGCATAAAAAAACCGGCGATCATCACTGATCGCCGGTTTTTCATTCAGCCGTCACTCAATCACTGCATCAACACTTCAATCGAGCCATCGGCCGTCAAGCTGACCTGGCTGGTGCCGGCTTCGACTTCAGGCGTGACCGGTGCTGCGTCCATGCCGGCGGCTTTCATCATCATCGGGGCGCGCATGTACGGTTGTGGGAAACCGTTGCTGTTGAGGTTCAGGTTGACGATTTTGTAGCCCTTGCCGCCGAGGGCGTCGGTGGCCAGTTGGGCGCGGGCCTTGAAGGCGGTGACGGCTTCTTTCAGCAGTTTGTCTTCGCTCGCCTTGCGGGTCGGGTCGGCGATGGCGAAGTCCATGCCGCCCATTTTCAGGTCGGTCAGCAACTCGCCGGTGAGTTTGGACAGGGCGGCGAAGTCGGCGCTTTCAAGGCGCAGTTCGGCGCGTTCGCGCCAGCCGGTGATTTTCTGGCCTTTGGTGTCGTAGATCGGGTAGCTGTTGCGGCTGCCCTGGCGCAGGGTGATGTCTTTGACTTGCTTGGCCTGGGCGAGGGCCTTGTTCATGGTGGTGCTGACGTCGGCGGCGAGTTTGGCCGGGTCAGTGTTCTGTTCTTCGGTGTAGAGGGTCACGATCATCAGGTCGCGGGCCACTTCCTGGCTGACTTCGGCGCGCAGGGAAATCTGGTTGTAGTGCAGCTCATCGGCGGCCAGGGCCGGAAGGCTGGCGATGCTGCCGACGGTCAGGGCGAGAAGGGCGGCGCTGCGGCGAAATGTGTGCATGAAAGCTCCTTGATGAGGGCGCAGGTGATGGTTCGGGGGCCTGCGTGAAACCATCAGACTCTAGCTTTTATGATCCGGTTCGCCCAGTTACAACTTCTATACAGATGGCCGGCAGCCGCTGCGCAGCCAATCGCGAGCAAGCTCGCTCCCACATTTGGGACGCGTTCCCCTGTGGGAGCGAGCTTGCTCGCGAAGGGGCCCTTATAGCCGCAGAAAATCTTTGCGCCATGTGGTCGTTTGCCGCACTTTCGCCTCTCAAGCCCGCGGCTTGGTTATACTCCGTGCGATCCGCCTGGAGCGCTCATCAGGAGAGCTCATGCTCGCCCCCGTACAACTGACTTCCGCCACTCGCCAGAACCTCTGGCGGCTGACTTTCATCCGCACCCTGGTGCTCGCCGCGCAGGCCGGTTCCGTGGGCCTGGCCTACTGGCTGGATCTGTTGCCGTTGCCGTGGGTGCAACTGGTGATGACCCTCGGCTGTTCGATTCTGCTGTGTGTGTTCACCGCCGTGCGTCTGCGCACTTCGTGGCCGGTCACCGAGCTTGAATACGCGCTGCAACTGGCCTGCGATCTGGTTATCCACAGTGCCTTGCTGTATTTCTCCGGTGGTTCGACCAACCCGTTCGTTTCGTATTATCTGGTGCCGCTGACCATCGCTGCGGTGACGCTGCCCTGGCGTTATTCGGTGGTGCTATCGGGCATTGCGCTGGCCTTGTACACGCTGATGCTGATGCATTTCTATCCGCTGGAAACTCTGCCGGTGGCCCGGGAGAACCTGCAGATCTACGGCATGTGGCTGAGTTTTGCCCTTGCGGCGGCGGTGATTACCTTCTTCGCCGCGCGGATGGCTGAAGAGCTGCGCCGGCAGGAAGAGTTGCGCGCGATCCGCCGGGAGGAAGGCCTGCGCGATCAGCAATTGTTGGCCGTCGCGACTCAGGCCGCCGGTGCCGCCCATGAACTGGGCACACCGCTGGCGACCATGAGCGTGTTGCTCAACGAAATGCAGCAGGATCATCACGATCCGTTGCTTCAGGAAGACCTGAAGGTGCTGAAGGATCAGGTGAAACTCTGCAAGGAGACCCTGCAACAACTGGTGCGCGCCGCCGAAGCCAATCGCCGGATGGCCGTGGAGATGCAGGACGTCACCGAGTGGCTCGACGAAGCGCTCAATCGCTGGCACCTGATGCGCCCGGAAGCCAGTTATCGCTTCCAGCGTCTGGGCCAGGGCCCGCTGCCGCGGGTGGCGCCGCCGCCGGATCTAACCCAGGCCTTGTTGAATCTGTTGAACAACGCCGCCGACGCCTGCCCGGAAAACCTTCAGGTGACCCTGGACTGGACCGCCGAAGACCTGACCATCAGCATTCGCGATCATGGCGCCGGTGTGCCGCTGGCCATCGCCGAGCAGATCGGCAAACCGTTTTTTACCACCAAGGGCAAAGGTTTCGGCCTGGGCCTGTTTTTGAGCAAGGCCAGCGTGACACGCGCCGGCGGCTCAGTGAAACTCTATAGTCATGAGGAAGGCGGCACGCTCACCGAGCTGCGCCTGCCCCACGGCGCCCGAGGAGAGCAACATGAGTGACGAAATCCAAGTCGAAGGCGAAGAACTGCCGCATTTGCTGCTGGTCGATGACGACGCGACCTTCACCCGGGTGATGGCCCGCGCCATGGCCCGCCGTGGTTTCCGCGTCAGCACCGCCGGTTCTGCCGAGGAGGGCCTGACCATCGCCCAGGCCGATCTGCCGGACTACGCCGCGCTGGACCTGAAAATGGACGGCGACTCCGGTCTGGTCTTGCTGCCGAAACTGTTGGAGCTGGACCCGGAAATGCGCGTGGTGATCCTCACCGGTTATTCGAGCATTGCCACCGCGGTCGAAGCGATCAAGCGCGGCGCCTGCAATTACCTGTGCAAACCGGCCGACGCCGACGACGTGCTGGCAGCGCTGCTGTCCGAACACGCCGACCTCGACAGCCTGGTGCCGGAAAACCCGATGTCGGTGGATCGCCTGCAGTGGGAACACATCCAGCGCGTGCTGACCGAGCACGAAGGCAACATCTCTGCCACTGCCCGCGCCCTGGGCATGCACCGCCGCACCCTGCAGCGCAAACTGCAGAAGCGCCCGGTTCGTCGCTGAACCTGCGCTGAACGACCATCGCCAGCCCTCGCGATAAAGCGCACCGATCATCTATGATCGGTGCGTGTCTGTTCTTTTCTTTATCGAGCCTTTTCCATGAATCAGAACGCTGAATATTCCGCGGTCAACGATACTGTGCGCGGGCAGTTTTTTCGCAAGGTGTGGGCCATGACCACGCCTTACTGGCGCAGCGAAGAGAAGGGCAAGGCCTGGACGTTGCTGATCGCCGTGATTGCGCTGACGTTGTTCAGCGTGGCGATCTCGGTGTGGATCAACAGTTGGTACAAGGATTTCTATAACGCTCTGCAAAAGAAAGACGAAGCGGCGTTCTGGCAGTTGATCCTGTATTTCTGCGGCATTGCGGCGGTGGCGATCCTCGGCGCGGTGTATCGCCTGTACCTGACGCAGATGCTGACCATCCGTTGGCGGGCATGGCTCACCGAGAACCATTTCAAGCGCTGGCTCGGGCATAAAAACTATTACCAGCTGGAGCAGGGCGGCTACACCGACAACCCTGACCAGCGGATTTCCGAAGATCTCAACACCTTCACCAGCAACACCTTGAGTCTCGCGTTGGGCCTGATCCGCACGGTGGTCAGCCTGGTGTCGTTCTCGATCATTCTGTGGGGCGTGTCCGGCAGCATCGAAGTGTTCGGCATCGAGATTCCGGGCTACATGTTCTGGTGTGCGCTGCTGTATGCAGCGGTTGGCAGCTGGCTGACACACCTGATCGGTCGGCGCCTGATCGGCCTGAACAACCAACAACAACGCTTCGAAGCGGACCTGCGTTTTTCCATGGTGCGGGTACGTGAGAATGCGGAGAGCATTGCGCTGTACAACGGCGAGCCGAACGAGAATCGTCGTCTGAGCAACCGCTTCGGTCTGGTCTGGCACAACTTCTGGGACATCATGCGGGTGTCCAAGCGCCTGACGTTCTTTACCTCGGGTTACGGCCAGATCGCAATCATCTTCCCGTTCATCGTCGCGGCCCCGCGTTACCTGACCGGCAAGATCGAGCTGGGTGAGCTGATGCAGATCAACTCGGCATTCGGCAACGTGCAGGAGAACTTCAGCTGGTTCATCAACGCTTACGCGGATCTCGCCGCGTGGCGCGCCACGTGTGATCGTCTGCTGAGTTTCCGCCAGGCCATGACCGACAACGAAGAACGTGCGCCGGCCATTGACGTGCAGAATCAGGGCGATGAGCTGAAGGTTCATAACCTCGGCCTCGATCTTGCCGATGGTCGTCATCTGCTGACCAGTGCCGACATGACCGTGGAGCAGGGCGACCGGGTTATGCTCAGTGGTCGTTCCGGCAGCGGTAAATCCACGCTGCTGCGGGCGATGGGCCATTTGTGGCCGGCCGGGCACGGCAGCATCCGCCTGCCGGCTTCGCGTTATCTGTTCCTGCCACAAAAACCGTATCTGCCGATCGGCACCCTGCGCGACGCCTTGAGTTATCCACAACCGGGCGACACCTACGCGCCTGAGCGTTATGCACAAGTGCTGGAGACTTGCCGCTTGCCGCATCTGGTGGCTCGACTGGACGAGGCCAATCACTGGCAGCGCATGCTCTCGCCGGGTGAACAGCAACGTCTGGCCTTCGCCCGCGCGCTGCTCTATGCACCGCAATGGCTGTACATGGACGAAGCGACGTCGGCGATGGATGAAGAAGACGAGGCCACGCTGTATCAGGCGCTGATCGATCAGTTGCCGGGGCTGAGCATTGTCAGCGTTGGTCACCGCAGCAGCCTCAAGCGCTTTCATCCGCGGCATGTGCGAATCGACGGCGGGCATCTTGTCGAGCAGACCGTGACGGCCTGATGTGCACCGTCCTCTGTGGGAGCTTGCTCCCACAGAGGACGGTGATCGTACAACCCGCTTGCGCTATCATGCTTCCCAAGCCGATTTTTCGAGACAAACCCACACCATGGAAAACCCGATCGACACCCCGCGTCTCCCTCGCAAGCGCCGTAGCCTGGCACAGGAACTGGTGACTGTGCTGACCGAGCAAATTCGCGACGGCCTGCTCAAGCGCGGTGACAAGTTGCCCACCGAGTCGGCGATCATGGAAGCCCATGGCGTCAGCCGCACGGTCGTGCGCGAGGCGATTTCCCGGTTGCAGGCGGCAGGGCAGGTGGAAACCCGTCACGGCATCGGCACTTTCGTCCTCGACACGCCGAGCCCGAGCGGTTTTCGTATCGACCCGGCCACTGTGGTGACACTGCGTGATGTATTGGCGGTTCTCGAGCTGCGGATCAGTCTGGAAGTCGAGTCCGCCGGTCTCTCGGCGCAACGCCGCACTCCGGAGCAACTGGCCGCCATGCGTGCTGCCCTCGATGCACTGAATGAAAGTGTCGCCCATGCCAGCGATGCAGTGGCCTCGGACTTCCAGTTCCACCTGCAAATCGCGCTGTCCACCGGCAACCGCTACTTCACCGACATCATGACTCATCTGGGCACCAGCATCATTCCGCGCACGCGGCTGAATTCGGCACGCCTGGCCCATGATGATCAACAGCACTACATGAATCGACTGAGCCGCGAGCACGAGGAAATCTACGACGCCATCGCCCGCCAGGATTCCGATGCCGCCCGCGCGGCCATGCGCCTGCACCTGACCAACAGCCGTGAACGGCTGCGTCAGGCCCATGAAGAGGCGCAGGCGCAGGGTTGAGAAATCAGGCTTCGATGTAGAGTTTCAGTGGTTCCGAACAGGGTTCCATACTGGACTCGTCTGCGAACTTGTAGCGCAGCTCAACAGTGCTGTTCAGGTACTTTTCCAGCTCGAATCTGGGGATGCTCAGTTCTATCCCGGTCAGGCCGACCATGTCATCCAGCGCGTCATCCCAGACGCCGGTCGGTTCCGACAGGCCCTGCCATTCAGGCTCTTCTGGATCATCACCGAGGATCGGATACACATCCCAGTTCGGCGGTGTGTCCTGCCCATCGGGCACCTGAACGATCAAGTCGTCATCCAGCGTCGACAGCCGCAGGATAATCGAGTCGCTGGCGTGGTCGGGAAATTGTGGAAGGTGTGCAGCGGCAAACGTCATGCTTCGTTCTCCTTGAAAGATCTGCCGCGATCCTTCGCGGCAGTCGTCGCACTTTACCCGGCGAATCGGTGAGGCGCGCCGGGGCAATCTTGTCCGGGCATTTCAGCTTCGGGGCAGAATTGAACGATCCACCCTGACCGCCAGTTTGCCCGGGCCGGGCCTGACGTCGAACGTCGCCTGGCCCAGAGAATCCACCGACGCCCGGGCGATAGCCACGCCGTCGCGCAGCAATTGCAGCGGCGCACCTTTCAATGATTGGCCCGAGGCCAGTTCCAGTTTCAATTTAATCGTCATCGAATCGCTCCTTAATTCGTGTTGCCGCTTGGGTGATAGTCCTTTAGCAGCAGGTAAGTGCTCCAGCCCCACCAGTCGTCGACGGTGGCGGTGTCGTTGAGGTTGTTGACGTCCTTGCGCCGCAGCACTTTGTTGCCCTGAAGGCGGAACAGTGGCGAGAAGTTGTTGGCCGGATTCATCACGAAAGCCAGATCCGGTAACCGTTGCAGCGCGTTGAAAGTGGTCGGCACATTGCCGCTGGAATACGCGGTATACACCTCGTCCGCCGAATCCTGTACGGCCTGATTCACCTGATTGCGGTTGTCGGCGTCCGCGGCATCGAAGAAGCGCTTGTCACCGAATGCCCGCCATTGCTCACCATGTCCGTTACGTACCTTGAGACCGAACTTGCTGTCTTCGTCGTGCATAAAGCGAGTGATCAGCGAACCCAGGTCGCTCGGCGTGACTGCTGCGGCCATGGCCTTGCGCGGCACCCGCAAATGCCCGGAGGAGAACAGGTCGGTGAGGTAGTGGTCGGCGAATGCGTTCATCGCGTAGGCCCGTTCCAGTTGCAGTTCGTCTTGACTGGCGTGGGCGGCAGCGGCGGTTTGCAGGGCGGCGGTGTGCCCGGCGATGTAGGCCTGTCGGGCCCATTCGCCGAAGTGGTCGGCGTTGTTCGCTGCCAGTTTCAGGTAGCGACCGAGGGGGAACAGAGCCGAGACGAAACTGCCGCCGCCGGTGATTTTGTTCCACTCTTCCGACAACGTATCTCCTAAAGCGTCATAAGCCTCATGGGGTTGCTTGCCGTCCTTGATCGCCTGTTTAACGGCGTCGATCTCCTTTTGCATGATCGCGAGAATCTGTGTCGCTTCGGCCTTCGAGGCCGGCAGTACGGCGAGGGTGTCGAATGCTGCGGTGAAGCGTTGCAAGCGATCAGCCGGGGTCGCGCCTTCATTGATCGGCCGGTCGACGATTCCGTAGAAATCACCGCCCAGCGCCAGCACCTGGCCGTACGTCAGCACCAACCCGTTCGGCAGATGCAGCGGCACATTTTGCGCAAGTACCGGCTCGGCATTTTCAACGAAGCGCAGCAGGGTGTTATCGCCGATAGCCGTGTGTTCCGCGCCCTCGAAGCGTAATTGCGGTTTGCCTTTCAAGGCTTGAGCGGGCAGGGCGGTCGCAGGTTCGACATCGCTGTGCGAGTCGGCGATATGCAGCAACAGATGCGGATTTTCGGTACTGAAAGCGATGCCGTCGGAGGTGAAAAGATCATCGAACCGGGCGATGACCGGTGTGGTTTTTTCCAGGCATTTTGTTTGTAGACCGGACATTTCTTTCTCCTTGATATGTCATCGGTGAGTTTTTATTTAACTGTATATATATACAGTTAAATCCACTCTAGACGAGAAATTTCCTACGTCAAAAAGAAATCCTGTCTGACAAAAATGCCTGCCAGCGATGAAATGCAGTTGACGGTTATTTTTTAAGTTGTACGATGACCTACAACTTCAGCGAAGGCTGAACGGTCCACTCACAAAAAACGTTGCTACCAGGGTGTTCGAATAATGAATCCACAAGAACTGAAGTCCATCCTCTCCGCCGGCCTGCTGTCGTTCCCGGTGACCGATTTCAATGCTCAGGGCGATTTCAACCGCGCTGGCTACATCAAACGCCTGGAATGGCTGGCCCCGTACGGTGCTTCAGCCCTGTTCGCCGCCGGTGGCACCGGTGAATTCTTCTCTCTGGCTGCCAGCGAATATTCGGAAATCATCAAAACTGCCGTCGACACCTGCGCCAGCAGCGTGCCGATCCTCGCCGGTGTCGGTGGTTCGACCCGCCAGGCCATCGAATACGCTCAGGAAGCCGAGCGTCTGGGCGCCAAAGGTCTGTTGCTGCTGCCGCACTACCTGACCGAAGCCAGCCAGGACGGCGTTGCCGCCCACGTTGAAGCCGTGTGCAAATCGGTCAACATCGGCGTGGTGGTCTACAACCGTAACGTCTGCCGCCTGACCGCGCCGCTGCTGGAACGTCTGGCCGAGCGCTGCCCGAACCTGATCGGTTACAAGGACGGTCTGGGTGATATCGAACTGATGGTGTCGATCCGTCGTCGCCTCGGTGATCGCTTCAGCTACCTCGGTGGTCTGCCGACCGCCGAAGTCTACGCCGCGGCCTACAAGGCCCTGGGCGTGCCGGTCTACTCGTCGGCGGTGTTCAACTTCATCCCGAAAACCGCGATGGATTTCTACCACGCGATTGCCCGCGAAGATCACGCCACCGTCGGCAAGATCATCGACGACTTCTTCCTGCCGTACCTGGACATCCGCAACCGCAAGGCCGGTTACGCCGTGAGCATCGTCAAGGCGGGCGCGAAGATCGCCGGCTATGACGCAGGTCCGGTGCGGGCGCCGCTGACCGACCTGACCCGCGAAGAGTACGAAATGCTCGCCGCGCTGATCGACAAGCAAGGTGCGCAGTAACACAACTCTATAAACAAGGCCGCTGAGCAATCAGCGGCCTTTTGCGTCAGGAGAATGATTCGTGACCAAGCGCTATGACAATTACATCAACGGTGAATGGGTCGCCGGCAACGATTACTCGGTCAACATCAACCCGTCCGAGCTGAGCGACACCATCGGCGACTACGCCAAGGCTGACCTGACTCAGGTCAACGCTGCCATCGACGCCGCACGCGCTGCGTTCCCGGCGTGGTCGACTTCGGGTATTCAGGCCCGTCACGACTCGCTGGACAAAGTCGGTACTGAAATCCTCGCCCGCCGCGAAGAACTCGGCACCCTGCTGGCCCGGGAAGAGGGCAAGACCCTGCCGGAAGCCATCGGTGAAGTGACCCGCGCCGGCAACATCTTCAAGTTCTTCGCGGGTGAATGCCTGCGTCTTTCCGGCGACTACGTGCCGTCGGTGCGCCCGGGCGTCAATGTTGAAGTCACCCGCGAAGCCCTCGGTGTGGTCGGCCTGATCACCCCGTGGAACTTCCCGATCGCCATCCCTTCGTGGAAAATTGCCCCGGCCCTGGCCTACGGCAACTGCGTGGTGTTGAAACCGGCTGATCTGGTGCCGGGTTGCGCCTGGGCGCTGGCCGAAATCATCTCTCGCGCAGGCTTCCCGGCCGGCGTGTTCAACCTGGTGATGGGCAGCGGTCGCGTAGTCGGTGAAGCGCTGGTCAACAGCCCGAAAGTCGACGGCATCAGCTTCACCGGCTCCGTCGGTGTGGGCCGTCAGATCGCCGTCAACTGCGTGTCGCGCCAAGCCAAGGTTCAGTTGGAGATGGGCGGCAAGAACCCGCAGATCATTCTCGACGACGCCGACCTCAAGCAGGCGGTCGAGCTGTCGGTGCAGAGCGCGTTCTACTCCACCGGCCAGCGTTGCACGGCATCGAGCCGAATGATCGTCACCGCCGGGATTCACGACAAGTTCGTCGAAGCCATGGCCGAACGCATGAAGTCGATCAAGGTCGGCCACGCGCTGAAGGCTGGCACCGACATTGGTCCGGTGGTTTCGCAAGCACAGCTTGAACAGGACCTGAAATACATCGACATCGGTCAGTCCGAAGGTGCGCGCGTTGTCAGCGGCGGTGGTCTGGTTACCTGCGACACCGAAGGCTACTTCCTCGCGCCGACCCTGTTTGCCGATAGCGAAGCGTCGATGCGCATCAGCCGCGAAGAGATCTTCGGCCCGGTGGCCAACATCGTCCGCGTGGCGGATTACGAGGCTGCACTGGCCATGGCCAACGACACCGAATTCGGTCTGTCGGCGGGTATCGCCACCACGTCGCTGAAGTACGCCAACCACTTCAAGCGTCATTCCCAGGCCGGGATGGTGATGGTCAACCTGCCGACCGCCGGTGTGGATTACCACGTTCCGTTCGGTGGCCGTAAGGGTTCATCCTATGGCTCACGTGAGCAAGGCCGCTATGCGCAAGAGTTCTACACGGTCGTGAAGACCAGCTACATCGGTTCCTGATCCACGCAATACCTGTGGGAGCTGGCCTGCCAGCGATGGCATCACTGCGGTGTAACTGAAACACCGAGGTGGTTGCATCGCCGGCAGGCCAGCTCCCACAAAAAACCAAAGAAGATTCACCCGCGCATAAAAATAATCAGTGGGAGTACATCTACATGCAATCGTCCAAGCCGACTCACGTCCGCTATTTGATCCTGCTCATGCTGTTTCTGGTGACCACGATCAACTACGCCGACCGCGCCACCATCGCGATCGCCGGCTCCAGTCTGCAAAAAGACCTCGGCATCGACGCGGTCACCCTCGGCTACATCTTCTCTGCATTCGGTTGGGCCTACGTGGCCGGGCAAATTCCCGGTGGCTGGCTGCTCGATCGCTTCGGCTCGAAAAAAGTCTATGCCCTGAGCATCTTCACCTGGTCGCTGTTCACCGTGCTGCAAGGCTTCGTCGGTGAGTTCGGCATGTCCACGGCCGTTGTGGCGCTGTTCATGTTGCGCTTCCTCGTGGGGCTGGCCGAGGCACCTTCGTTCCCAGGCAACGCGCGCATTGTGGCGGCCTGGTTCCCGACCGCGGAACGCGGCACCGCTTCGGCAATCTTCAACTCGGCGCAGTACTTTGCGACGGTGTTGTTCGCGCCGCTGATGGGCTGGATCGTGTTCACCTTCGGCTGGGAGCACGTGTTCATCGTCATGGGCCTGCTCGGCATCGTGTTCTCGCTGGTCTGGCTGAAGGTCATCCACAGCCCGCGCCAACACCCGATGGCCAACGAAGCGGAAGTGAAGTTCATCGCCGACAACGGCGGCATGGTCGACATGGACCAGAAACAAGGCAAAAAGGCTGATGGCCCGAAATGGGATTACATCCGTCAGTTGCTGACCAACCGCATGATGCTGGGCGTGTATCTGGGCCAGTACTGCATCAACGGCATCACCTACTTCTTCCTGACCTGGTTCCCGGTGTATCTGGTGCAGGAACGCGGCATGACCATCCTCAAGGCCGGTTTCATCGCCTCGTTGCCGGCAATCTGCGGCTTTATCGGCGGCGTCCTCGGCGGGGTGATTTCCGATTACCTGCTGCGCAAAGGCCACTCGCTGACCTTCGCCCGCAAGGCGCCGATCATTGCCGGTCTGCTGGTTTCGAGCAGCATCGTGGCGTGCAACTATGTCGACGTTGAATGGATGGTGGTCGGTTTCATGGCCCTGGCGTTCTTCGGCAAAGGCGTGGGTGCGCTGGGCTGGGCGGTGGTGTCCGACACCTCGCCGAAACAGATCGCCGGTCTGAGCGGTGGCCTGTTCAACACCTTCGGCAACATCGCGTCGATCACCACCCCGATCGTCATCGGCTACATCATCAGCTCCACCGGTTCGTTCAAATGGGCGCTGGTGTTTGTCGGTGCCAACGCACTGGTCGCGGTGTTCAGCTACCTGGTGATCGTCGGCCCGATCAAGCGTGTGGTTCTGAAGGAGCCGCCAACCAACGGTGGTTCCGAAGCGGCTGGCAAATTGTCTCAAGCGCATTCCTGAGGAGCGGCGTCATGCAGTTGATTGAACATTCCGACTCGCCGCGCTACATCCGTCTGCACGAGCGGGACAACGTAGTGGTAGTGGTCAACGACCAGGGCGTGCCTGCGGGCACTGAATTCGCCGATGGCCTGGTGACGGTGGACTTTGTCCCGCAGAGCCACAAGGTCACCCTCGAGGACATTCCCGAGGGCGGCACGGTGATTCGTTACGGCCAGATCATTGGCTATGCGCTGCAGCCGATTCCCCGTGGCAGTTGGGTCAAGGAAGATCAACTGCGCATGCCGACTGCGCCGCCGCTAGACAGCTTGCCGCTGTCCACCGAAGTGCCGGATGCTCAAGCGCCGCTGGAAGGGTTCACGTTCGAGGGTTATCGCAACGCCGACGGCACCGTCGGCACGCGCAACATCCTCGGGATCACCACCACCGTGCAATGCGTCACCGGGGTGCTGGATCACGCGGTGAAGCGGATCAAGGATGAGATGTTGCCGAAGTACCCGCACGTCGATGACGTGGTGGCGCTGACCCACAGTTATGGTTGCGGCGTGGCCATTACGGCCACCGACGCCTACATCCCGATCCGCACCGTGCGCAATCTGGCGCGCAACCCGAACCTCGGTGGCGAGGCATTGGTGATCGGTCTGGGCTGCGAGAAATTGCAGGCCGCACAGGTGATGCACGAGGACGACGCGTCGGTGGATCTGAGCGAGCCATGGCTGTATCGCTTGCAGGATTCCAGTCACGGTTTCACCGAGATGATCGAGCAGATCATGGAGCTGGCCGAAGTCCGCCTGAAGAAACTCGACCAGCGCCGCCGGGAAACCGTGCCGGCGTCCGAGCTGATCCTCGGCATGCAGTGCGGCGGCAGCGATGCGTTTTCCGGAATCACCGCCAACCCGGCGCTCGGTTATGCCTCGGACTTGCTGCTGCGGGCGGGGGCGACGGTGATGTTTTCCGAAGTCACCGAAGTGCGTGACGCCATTTATCTGCTGACTTCACGGGCCCAGAGCAAAACCGTTGCCGAGGAACTGGTGCGCGAGATGGACTGGTACGACCGTTACCTGGCCAAGGGTGAGGCGGATCGCAGTGCCAACACCACGCCGGGCAACAAGAAGGGCGGGTTGTCGAACATTGTCGAGAAGTCGTTGGGCTCGATCGTCAAATCCGGCAGCAGCGCGATCAGCGGTGTGCTCGGCCCTGGAGAGCGCTTCAAGCAGAAGGGTTTGATTTTCTGTGCGACGCCAGCGAGTGATTTTGTCTGCGGTACGTTGCAACTGGCGGCGGGGATGAACCTGCACGTTTTCACTACCGGACGTGGCACGCCGTATGGTCTGGCGATGGCGCCGGTGGTGAAGGTTTCGACCCGTACCGAGCTGGCGCAGCGCTGGCCGGATCTGATCGACATCGATGCCGGGCGGATTGCTACCGGGCGCGCGACCATCGAAGAACTGGGCTGGGAGCTGTTCCACTATTATCTGGATGTGGCGAGCGGCAAGCAGCAGACGTGGGCGGAGAAGCACAAGCTGCATAACGACATTACGTTGTTCAATCCGGCGCCGATTACCTGAGACCGAGTCGCCTGCATCGCGAGCAAGCTCGCTCCCACACTGATCTACATTGATGCACAAATTGTCTAATCACTGTAGATCTGTGTGGGAGCTGGCTTGCCAGCGATAGCGTTCTACCAGACGCCGGAGTTCTCAGTGGCTTATCATTGGCCCCCTGACGACGCTCATCTCCAAGGCTCCCCGGCATGCTGGCAATTTTCCTCGAAACCCTGAACATCACCGCGCCGGTGTTTGCCATGCTGTTTCTGGGTGTGCTGCTCAAGCGCATCGACTGGATCAACGACAATTTCATCCACACGGCTTCGTCGCTGGTGTTCAACGTCACCATGCCGGCGCTGCTGTTTCTCGGCATCCTGCACGCCGACCTTCACGCTGCGTTGCAGCCGGCATTGCTGATCTATTTCGCCCTCGCCACGCTGATCAGTTTTGCGGTGGCCTGGGGCTGGGCGATTTTCCGCTGTCCGCGTGAAGATCGCGGCATTTACACGCAAGGTGCGTTTCGCGGCAACAACGGGGTGATCGGCCTGGCGCTGGCCGCGAGCATGTATGGAGACTACGGGATTTCCCTCGGGGCGATCCTCGCGGCGCTGGTGATCCTGTTCTACAACACCCTGTCGACCATCGTGCTGGCGGTGTACAGCCCGGTGATCAAGTCCGATCCGTGGAGCATCTGCAAAAGCGTAGTCAGCAATCCGCTGATCATCAGCGTGATCGCAGCGGCACCGTTCGCTTATTTCAAGATTGGTCTGCCGGGCTGGCTGGAAACCTCCGGCCAGTACCTGGCGCAAACCACGTTGCCGCTGGCGCTGATCTGCATTGGCGGCACGCTGTCGCTGGCGGCGCTGCGCAAGAGCGGCAACATGGCGCTCAGTTCGAGCCTGGTGAAGATGGTCGGCCTGCCGGTGATTGCCACGCTGGGCGCATGGCTGTGGGGCTTTCGCGGGGCGGAGCTGGGGATTCTGTTCCTGTACTTCGGCAGCCCGACCGCCGCCGCCAGTTTTGTCATGGCCCGTGCGGCGCAGGGCAACCATGAGCTGGCGGCGGCGATCATCGTGCTGACCACGTTGATGGCGGCGATCACCACCAACATCGGGATCTTCTTCTTGCAGTGGGGCGGGTGGATCTAGCCTGAGAACTGGTTTGATCTTTCGGGCCTCTTCGCGAGCAAGCCCGCTCCCACATTGGATCTGTGGTGATCACAAAGCCTGTGTGGGAGCGGGCTTGCTCGTGAAGGGGGCAGAGCTGTCACTCAGGCTTCTGGTAACTGTCGATCACTTCCTGCGCCGCGCGAAACGCATCGATCGCCGCCGGCACGCCGGCGTACACCGCGCAATGCAGCAGCGCTTCACGGATCTCATCGACCGTGCAGCCGTTGTTCAATGCGCCGCGCACATGGCCTTTCAACTCCTGCGGGCACTTCAACGCGGTCAGCGCGGCGAGGGTGATCAGGCTGCGGGTCTTCAGCGGCAAACCTTCGCGATTCCACACGCCGCCCCAGGCGTGTTCGTTGACGAAATCCTGCAACGGTTGGGTGAACTCGGTGGCATTGCCCAGCGCGCGGTCGACAAACGCGTCGCCCATTACCTGACGGCGGATTTCAACCCCGGATTTCTTCGATTCGGTCATGGCACATCCCTCTTGTGGTGTTGGCGGCGCCAGGCGCGTACGGACGTGAAAAACAGAAACGCCAGCAGCGTCGGCAGCACATAAAACAGCATCAATCGCTCAAGTTTGCCGGCCAGTGGCATGCCGGTGGTGAACGACACCACGTGCAGTCCATAAGCCAGATACAAACCAAGCAGCAACAGACCTTCAGCGCGGGTTACGCGGTAACCGGAATAGAACACCGGCAGGCACAGCGCGGCGACGCCGAGCATCACCGGCAGGTCGAAATCCAATGCGTTCGGCGAGACCGACAGCGGCGTCGGCGCGATCAGTGCGGTGAGGCCCAGCACCCCGAGCAGGTTGAACAGGTTGGCGCCAATCACGTTGCCCACGGCAATGTCTCGTTGGCCGCGCAGCGCGGCGATCAGCGAGGTGGCGAGCTCAGGCAGCGAGGTGCCAACCGCGACCACGGTCAGGCCGATCACCCGTTCGGAGAATCCCAGATCAGTAGCGACGACCACGGCTGCACCCAGCAGCAAGTGCCCGGCAAACACCAGCATGCCCAGACCACCGACAATCATCAGCAGGCTGGTGAGCCACGGTGCCTGCGGATCGTGGGGCTGGTCGGAATGCGGGCGGGTCGAGTGCCGCGACTGGCGCAGCAGTAATCCGAGATATAGGGCGAGGGCGCCGAGTAACAGAATGCCGTCGAAGCGCCCGAGTTCTTCATTCCACGCCAGTACGAACACCAGCAGGCTGGCGCCGATCATCAACGGGATGTCGAGGCGCACCAATTGCCGCGATACCCGCAGCGGAATGATCAGTGCCGACAGGCCGAGGGTGACGAGAATGTTGAAAATACTGCTGCCGATCACGCTGCTGACGGCGATGTCCGGCGTGTGTGCCTGCACGGCTTGCAGGCTGACGGCCATTTGGGGGGCGCTGCTGCCGAGGGCGACGATGGTCAGGCCGATGATCAGCGGTCGTACATGCAGGCGCGCGGCCAGGCGCACGGCGGCGCGCACCATCAGCTCGGCGCCGGCGATCAGCAGGAACAGCCCGCTGAGCAATTCGATCACGCTGATCAAGGGTAAGTCGGTCAGTCCGAAAATGGTGGACGCTCCATCAGTCGTCGAGGGCCTGGATCCGGACCCGGGCGGTTCCACTGCGCAGCATACCGAGCTGTTCGGCCGCCGCACGTGAAACATCGATCAGGCGGCCACGGGTGTGCGGGCCACGGTCGTTGATGCGAACCACGACGGATTCATCGTTTTTCAGGTTGGTAACCTTCACCCGGGTGCCGAATGGCAACTGGCGGTGGGCGGCGGTCAGGGAATTCTGGTTGAACGCTTCGCCGCTGGCGGTGCGTTTACCGTGGTGCTTGGCACCGTAATAGGAGGCGACGCCGGTCTGGTCGTAACCGTGCGGGTCGATGGTGTCGGTGCTGGCGCAACCGGCCAGCAAAGAGAGCAGGGCGCAGGCGCCGAGCAGACGTTTCATTCGAAAGCTCCCAAATAACAATGTGGGAGCGGGCTTGCTCGCGAAGGGGGACTCACATTCAACATATCTGCTGAATGTTACGCCGCTTTCGCGAGCAAGCCCGCTCCCACAGGGATTGGAGCCAGGCTTTGGATCTGGCTCCATTGTGGTCAGCCTTCGAGCTTGCTTTTCAGCAGTTCGTTCACTTGCTGCGGGTTGGCCTTGCCTTTGGAGGCTTTCATGGCCTGACCGACGAAGAAACCGAACATCTTGCCGCGCTTGGCTTCGTCTGCCGCACGGTATTGCTCGACTTGCTCGGCGTTGGCCGCGAGCATTTCGTCCAGTACCGCCGAGATTGCGCCGGTGTCGGTCACTTGCTTCAGGCCGCGTTTTTCGATGATCTCGTCTGCGCTGCCTTCGCCGTTGGCCATCGCTTCGAACACCACTTTGGCGATCTTGCCGGAGATGGTGTTGTCCTTGATGCGCTGCAGCATGCCGCCAAGTTGCTCGGCCGAAACCGGCGAATCCTCGATGTCCAGGTTCTGCTTGTTGAGCAGGCTGCCCAACTCGACCATCACCCAGTTCGCCGCCAGTTTGGCGTCGCCGCCGATGCTGGCGACCTTCTCGAAGTAGTCCGCCTGCTCACGGCTGGTGGCCAGCACGTTGGCGTCGTAGGCCGACAGGCCGAACGCACTCTGGAAGCGCTCGCGCTTCTGCGGTGGCAGTTCCGGCAGGGTGGCGCGCACGTCATTGAGGAAGGAATCCTCGATGACTACCGGCAGCAGGTCCGGATCGGGGAAGTAACGGTAGTCGTTGGCTTCCTCCTTGCTGCGCATCGGACGGGTCTCGTCCTTGTTCGGATCGTACAGACGGGTCTGCTGGATCACTTTGCCGCCGTCTTCGATCACGTCGATCTGACGCTGGATCTCGGAGTTGATCGCCTTCTCGATGAAGCGGAACGAGTTGACGTTCTTGATCTCGCAGCGGGTGCCGAATTCAACCTGGCCTTTCGGACGGATCGACACGTTGCAGTCGCAACGCAGCGAGCCTTCGGCCATGTTGCCGTCGCAAATCCCGAGGTAACGCACCAGCGCGTGGATCGCCTTGACGTAGGCCACGGCTTCCTTGGCGCTGCGCATGTCAGGCTCGGACACGATTTCCAGCAGCGGCGTGCCGGCACGGTTCAGGTCGATGCCGGTGGCACCGCTGAATTCTTCGTGCAGGCTCTTGCCGGCGTCTTCTTCCAGGTGCGCGCGGGTGATGCCGACGCGTTTGACCGTGCCGTCTTCCAAGGCGATGTCCAGGTGGCCCTTGCCGACGATCGGCAATTCCATCTGGCTGATCTGGTAGCCCTTCGGCAGGTCCGGATAGAAATAGTTTTTACGGGCGAACACGTTGTGCTGACCGATCTCGGCGTCAATCGCCAGACCGAACATCACCGCCATGCGCACCGCTTCCTGGTTCAGTACCGGCAGCACGCCGGGCATGCCCAGGTCGATCAGGCTGGCCTGGGTATTCGGCTCGGAGCCGAACGTGGTGGAACTACCGGAAAAGATTTTCGACCGGGTGGTGAGCTGGGTGTGAATCTCCAGCCCGATCACGACTTCCCATTGCATGTGTGTCTCCTCAGAAGCCGGTTGGGGTGCGGGTGTGCCAGTCAGTGTGTAACTGATACTGGTGGGCAACGTTCAACAGGCGACCTTCCTGGAAATACGGCGCGAGCAGCTGTACGCCAACCGGCAGACCGTCGACGAAACCGGCCGGCATCGACAGGCCCGGCAGGCCCGCGAGGTTGGCGGTGATGGTGTAGACGTCTTCCAGGTAGGCAGCGACCGGGTCGCTGTTCTTGGCGCCGAGTTTCCAGGCCGGGTTTGGCGTGGTCGGGCCGAGGATGATGTCGACTTCATTAAATGCCGTCATGAAGTCGTTCTTCACCAAGCGACGGATCTTCTGCGCTTTCAGGTAGTAGGCGTCGTAGTAACCGGCGGACAGCGCGTAGGCACCGACCATGATCCGGCGCTGCACTTCAGGCCCGAAGCCTTCGCCACGGGAGCGCTTGTACAGGTCTTCCAGGTTCTTCGGATCTTCGCAGCGGTGGCCGAAGCGCACGCCGTCGAAACGCGACAGGTTGGAGGATGCTTCTGCCGGGGCGATCACGTAGTACGCAGGAATCGCGTGCTGCATGTTCGGCAGGCTGATTTCCTTGATCACGGCACCGAGCTTCTGCAGCTCCTTGATGCTGTTCTGGATCAGCTCGGCGATGCGCGGGTCGAGACCGGCGCCGAAGTATTCCTTCGGCACGCCGATGCGCAGGCCTTGCAGCGAACCATTCAGACCGGCGGCGTAGTCCGGCACCGGCTCATCGATGCTGGTGGAGTCGTTCGGATCGAAGCCGGCCATACCTTGCAGCAAAATCGCGCAGTCTTCGGCAGTGCGAGCCAAAGGGCCGCCCTGATCGAGGCTGGAGGCGTAAGCGATCATGCCCCAGCGCGACACGCGACCGTAGGTCGGTTTCAGGCCGGTGAGGTTGGTGAATGCAGCCGGCTGACGAATCGAACCGCCGGTGTCGGTGGCCGTTGCGGCGGGTAACAGACGAGCGGCAACCGCCGCCGCCGAGCCACCGGACGAACCGCCTGGTACGTGTTCCAGGTTCCACGGGTTTTTCACCGCGCCGTACCAGCTCGACTCGTTGGCCGAACCCATGGCGAATTCGTCCATGTTGGTCTTGCCCAGAGTCACGGTGCCGGCGGCGGCCAGCTTCGACACCACGGTGGCGTCGTACGGGGCTTTGAAGTTGTCGAGCATCTTCGAGCCGCAGCTGGTGCGGATGCCCTGGGTGCAGAACAGGTCTTTGTGAGCGATCGGCGCGCCCAGCAGCGCGCCGCTCTCGCCATTGGCCCGGCGCACGTCGGCGGCTTTCGCCTGCTCGAGGGCCAGCTCTTCGGTGAGGCTGATGAAACTGTTGAGCTGCGGATCGAGCTGGGTGATACGCGCCAGCAGGACTTTGGTCAGCTCTTCGGAAGAAAACTTTTTATCGGCGAGACCGCGGGCGATCTCGGCCAGAGTCAATTGATGCATTGCAGGCTCTTTCCCTTTAGTCGATGACTTTCGGAACCAGGTACAGGCCGTTTTCGACCGCTGGTGCGATGGACTGATAAGCCTCGCGGTTATTGCTTTCGGTCACGACGTCGGCGCGCAGGCGCTGACTGGCTTCCAGCGGGTGGGCCAGCGGCTCGATACCGTCGGTATTGACCGCCTGCATTTCGTCGACCAGCCCGAGAATGCTGTTGAGGGCCGAAGTGATGTGTGGAAGATCGGCGTCATTCAGACCAAGGCTGGCCAGATGAGCGATTTTTTCCACGTCGGAGCGTTCTAGCGCCATCGGGTTTCTCCAGTGGAAAACAGGACGGACGGCGTCCGTGTGTTAGATTGTCGGAACACTACCGCACTTCTACGGTCATAAGGCCGCGATTGTGGGGCTTGGTGCACAGAAAAGCGGCCAATTTAACATATTGGCGCCTTGCCCAAAATCCCTGTCGTTGTTAGAGTTTGCCGCACTTTTTTACCCACGCGTTGCCTAGGGTCCCTTTCCCATGTTCAAGAAACTGCGTGGCATGTTTTCCAGCGATCTTTCCATTGACCTGGGCACTGCCAACACCCTTATTTACGTGCGCGAGCGCGGTATCGTCCTGAATGAACCATCGGTTGTGGCCATTCGGACACACGGTAACCAGAAAAGTGTCGTTGCTGTCGGCACCGAGGCCAAGCGCATGCTCGGCCGTACGCCGGGCAACATTGCTGCCATTCGTCCGATGAAAGACGGCGTGATCGCCGACTTCAGCGTCTGCGAAAAGATGCTGCAATACTTTATCAACAAGGTTCACGAAAACAGCTTCCTGCAGCCTAGCCCTCGTGTGCTGATCTGCGTTCCATGCAAGTCCACCCAGGTTGAGCGTCGTGCCATCCGTGAATCGGCCCTTGGCGCCGGTGCCCGTGAAGTGTTCCTGATCGAAGAGCCGATGGCCGCTGCGATCGGTGCCGGCCTGCCGGTTGAAGAAGCCCGCGGTTCGATGGTCGTGGATATCGGTGGTGGTACTACCGAAATCGCGCTGATCTCCCTGAACGGTGTGGTCTATGCCGAATCCGTACGCGTTGGCGGCGACCGCTTCGACGAAGCGATCATCACCTACGTGCGCCGCAACTACGGCAGCCTGATCGGCGAATCCACCGCCGAGCGCATCAAGCAGGAAATCGGCACGGCCTACCCGGGCGGCGAAGTTCGCGAAGTCGACGTTCGCGGTCGCAACCTGGCCGAAGGCGTTCCACGCGCATTCACCCTGAACTCCAACGAAGTGCTGGAAGCTCTGCAAGAGTCTCTGGCAACCATCGTTCAGGCCGTGAAAAGTGCTCTTGAGCAATCGCCGCCGGAACTGGCTTCCGACATCGCCGAGCGTGGCCTGGTGCTGACCGGTGGTGGCGCGCTGCTGCGTGACCTCGACAAGCTGCTGGCCCAGGAAACCGGTCTGCCGGTGATCGTTGCCGAAGATCCGCTGACCTGCGTCGCTCGCGGCGGTGGCCGTGCATTGGAAATGATGGACAAGCACACCATGGACCTGCTCTCCAGCGAATAATCGCCGGGTGCAATACGTGGGTGAGCGCGCAGGCAGCACTTTGCAGTGCTGCCTGTTGGCGTTTATCTTCAGTCAGTCTTCATCCAGGCCGGTTTGATGCCGTATGAATAAACAGAACATTTGCCTGGGAGGAGCGGCTTATTAAACCGCTTTTCGCCAAGGGCCCCTCACTGGGCGTGCGCTTGTTGGTGCTGGCCGTACTGTCGGTCGCGCTGATGGTCGTTGACGCGCGTTTCAGCCTGCTTAAACCCGTACGCAGCCAGGCCTCGCTGGTGCTGATGGACGCCTACTGGATTACTGACCTGCCCGGACGGTTGTGGGAAGGTATCGCCAGCCAGTTTGGCAGTCGCACCGAGCTCGTCGCCGAAAACGAAAAACTCAAGTCGGAGAACCTGCTGTTGCAGGGGCGCATGCAGAAGCTTGCCGCTCTCACCGAGCAGAACGTCCGTCTGCGCGAGTTGCTCAATTCCTCCGCACTGGTCAACGAGAAGGTCGAAGTGGCCGAGCTGATCGGCATGGACCCCAACCCTTTCACCCATCGCATCATCATCAATAAAGGTGAGCGTGATGGCGTGGTGCTCGGTCAGCCGGTGCTCGATGCTCGCGGTCTGATGGGGCAGGTGGTCGAGCTGATGCCTTACACCTCCCGCGTATTGTTGCTGACCGACTCGACTCACAGCATTCCCGTGCAGGTGAACCGTAATGGTCTGCGGGCGATCGCCAGTGGGACGGGCAACCCGGAGCGCCTTGAGTTGCGCCATGTTGCCGATACTGCCGATATCAAGGAAGGGGATCTGTTGGTCAGCTCCGGCCTGGGTCAGCGTTTTCCGGCCGGTTATCCGGTGGCAACGGTCAAGGAAGTCATCCACGACTCCGGCCAGCCTTTCGCCATTGTTCGCGCCGTGCCGACCGCCGCACTCAATCGCAGCCGTTACCTGCTGCTGGTATTCAGTGACAACCGCACTGCCGAAGAACGTGCCAACGATGCTGCGCAGGCCCAGGAAAACCTCGATGCCTTTGGTGGCGGTCCGGTGATTCCGTCCACGGTGCCGAAAATCGTCACCCCGCCTGCCGCAGCAGCAACTCCTGCCACGGCGACGTCGCCTGCTGCACCTGCTGCCAGCACTACACCGGCCAAACCCGCTGCAAGCAAACCGCCTGCAGCCACACCAGCGGCCAGCAAGCCACCGGCGAATCAGCCGGCGGCTCGACCAGCGGCCAAACCGCCAGTCACTGCGCCGGCGACCACCGGGAGGCAAGAATAATGGTCGGGGCTACCGCATCGCGTAATGGCTGGATTGTCTGGCTGACGTTTATTGTCGGCATTCTGCTCAGCGTGTCGCCATTGCCCATTTTCATGGAAATTCTGCGCCCGCTGTGGCTGGCCTTGCTCCTGACCTTCTGGGCTTTGTATTTGCCGCACACCGTCGGCATGGTCACGGCGTTCTGCCTGGGACTGGCCGAAGATGTGCTGCAAGGCGATCTGCTCGGTCAGAACGCCTTGATCCTGACCTTGATCACGTTTCTGGTGCTGTCATTGCAGCAACGCCTGAGAATGTTCCCGATGTGGCAGCAGAGTCTGGTGATCCTGGTGATTTTCGGCCTCGCCCAGCTCGTACAACTCTGGCTCAGTGCCTTGACCGGCAACCGTCAGCCGACCCTCGCGCTGGTCCTGCCGGCACTGGTCAGTGCCTTGCTCTGGCCATGGGTCAGCTTCGCTTTGCGTGGACTGCGCCGGCGCTACAAAATCAACTGATTCGGTCAGGCATTTGCCCGCACCTCGACAGGGAGATGTCTTGATGAAAAAGCTTTACCTCGCCTCAGGATCGCCGCGTCGGCGTGAATTGCTCACGCAGATCGGCATCCCGTTCACCGCCATCAGCGCGGATATCGATGAAACCCCTCTCGCCAATGAATCCCCATCGGCCTACGTCGAGCGCCTGGCGCGCGGCAAGGCCGAGGCCGGGCGGCGCACCGTCGTTTGCGACGTAGCGTTTTGCGTGCTGGGCGCCGACACCGCCGTGGTGCTGGACGGCAAAATTCTTGGCAAACCGGTGGACGAAGCCGACGCATGCGCCATGCTGATGATGTTGTCCGGCAAAGAGCATGAAGTGCTGACGGCGATTGCCGTGCTCGACGGCGAGCGCTGCGAGTCGCGGGTGGTGCGCAGTCTGGTGCGGTTCCGGTCGATCAGCCGCGAAGAAGCCGCCGCCTATTGGGCCAGCGGCGAGCCCCGAGACAAGGCGGGTGGCTATGGCATTCAGGGGCTAGGCGCGGTGTTCGTCGCCGGCCTAAATGGCAGCTACTCGGCGGTCGTCGGCTTGCCGGTGTGTGAAAGCGCAGAACTGCTCGGCCATTTCGGCATACCCTGTTGGCAAACCCTGAACGCGCAATGAGCGTCGAACGGACAAGATGCGGCCATTATCGTGAACATGCCTGAACGAGACCCTGCCATGAGTGAAGAGATTCTGATCAACATCACGCCGATGGAATCGCGCGTGGCGGTGGTCGAAAACGGTGTGCTGCAAGAAGTGCACGTCGAGCGTACGCAAAAACGCGGGATCGTCGGCAACATCTACAAAGGCAAGGTGGTCCGGGTGCTGCCGGGCATGCAGGCGGCGTTCGTCGACATCGGCCTGGATCGCGCAGCCTTCATTCATGCCTCGGAAATTTCCCTGCGCGAAGGCCCAGCGGTGGAAAGCATCAGTTCCCTCGTTCACGAAGGCCAGAGTCTCGTGGTGCAAGTCACCAAGGACCCCATCGGCTCCAAGGGCGCTCGCCTGACCACGCAACTGTCGATCCCGTCGCGCTATCTGGTGTACATGCCGCGCACGGCTCACGTCGGCATTTCTCTGAAGATCGAAGACGAAGCCGAGCGCGAACGCCTCAAGCAGGTGGTCAGCGATTGCGTGGCCAAAGAAGGTATCAAGGAGGCAGGCGGCTTCATTTTGCGTACCGCCGCCGAAGGTGCCGGGGCCGATGAGATCCTGATGGACATCCGCTATCTGCGCCGCCTGTGGGATCAGATCAACGAACAGATCAAGACCATCGGTGCACCGAGCGTCATCTACGAAGACCTCGGCCTGGCGCTGCGCACCCTGCGCGATCTGGTCAGCCCGAAGATCGAGAAGATCCGCATCGATTCCCGGGAAACCTTCCAGAAAACCACGCAGTTCGTCGCCGAACTGATGCCGGAAATCGCCGATCGTCTGGAACACTACCCCGGCGAACGACCGATCTTCGACCTGTACGGCGTCGAAGACGAAATCCAGAAAGCCCTGGAGCGCAAGGTGCCGCTGAAGTCCGGCGGTTATCTGGTGATCGATCCGGCGGAAGCCATGACCACCATCGACGTGAACACCGGGGCGTTCGTCGGTCATCGCAACCTCGAAGAAACCATCTTCAAGACCAACCTCGAAGCCGCGACCGCGATTGCCCGGCAGATGCGCCTGCGCAATCTGGGTGGGATCATCATCATCGACTTCATCGACATGGAAGATGAAGAGCACCAGCGTCAGGTGCTGCGTACCCTGGAGAAACAACTGGAGCGTGATCACGCCAAGACCAACATCATCGGCATCACCGAGTTGGGCCTGGTGCAGATGACGCGCAAGCGCACCCGCGAAAGCCTCGAACAAGTGCTGTGCGAACCGTGCAGCAGCTGTCAGGGCCGGGGCAAGCTGAAAACCCCGGAAACCATTTGCTACGAGATTTTCCGCGAGATCCTGCGCGAAGCCCGAGCCTATCAGGCCGAGGGTTATCGGGTGTTGGCGAACCAGAAAGTCGTGGATCGCTTGCTCGATGAAGAGTCCGGTAACGTTGCCGAACTTGAAGGTTTCATCGGGCGCACCATACGCTTCCAGGTAGAAACCATGTATTCCCAGGAACAATATGACGTGGTGCTGCTCTGAACCCCTGCGTCACCCTTTTCCTGAAACGGCTGGCCTCAGCTTTTTGCAGTATTTTTGCCATGGGAGCCAACTGACATGGAACGTCTGACACGCATTTTGGCCACACTGACCCGCTGGGGTTTGGGCCTGTGCGCGTTGGTTCTGGTATTGATGGCGTTGTACGTCAGTCTCGGCCGGGAACTGACGCCGCTGGTGGCCGAATACCGCGCCGACATTGAAGACAAGGCCGGTGCGGCTCTGGGAATGCCACTGCAGATCGGCGAACTGGAAGGCAACTGGAACGGATTCGCCCCGATCCTGCTGGCTCACGACGTGATGGTCGGTGATGGCGCCAATGCCTTGCGTCTGGATCGAGTGCGTGCGGTGCCGGATCTGTGGGCCAGTTTGCTGGCCCGTGAAGTGCGCATCGCCCATCTTGAACTCAACGGCCTGAAGATCAGCCTCAAGGAAGGGGAAGACGGAAAGTGGGCGCTGGAAGGGTTGCCGGTGCAACAGGATCAGCCCATGGATCCGGAGCAACTGTTCAACCGCATGCAAATGATTCAACAACTGTCGGTGCTCGACAGTCAGGTGACCTTGCAACCGCTGGAGCAGAAGCCGCTTACCCTCACGTATGTCGGCCTCAATCTCAAGACCGGCACCAGCCGCCAGCGCCTCGATGCACGGTTGACCCTGCCTGACGGCCAGCCCGTGGCGCTGAGCCTGCGCACGCGGATTCGCCCAAGTCAGTGGCAGGACAGCGAAGTGGAAGGTTATGTCAGCCTGCCGCAGAGCGACTGGTCGAAATGGCTGCCCGAGCGCCTGACGCAGCAATGGAATTTCTCCGAGATCAAGGCCGGTGGCGAGCTGTGGGTCAACTGGCGCGAGGGGGCGTTGCAGAGTGCTGCGATCCGTCTCAACGCGCCGCAATTGACCGGCGCCTACGCTGAACGCAAGCCGATCCAGATCAACAATCTGGCGCTCAACGGCTATTTCCAGCGCGGTCCCGAGGGGGCCACTGTCACCCTTGATTCGCTGGCGATGAATTTTGGCGAAACCCGCTGGGAATCGCATGTCCAGATCAAACAGACTGCCGCCACCGACAAGACCGAAGAGCTCTGGCATCTGCAGGCCGACCGGCTCGACCTGACCCCGATCACTCCCTTGCTCAATGCCCTCGGCCCGTTGCCCCAAGGCTTCGCCACCGTGGTCGAGCGCCTGAAAGTGACCGGCGGTCTGCGTAACGTGCTGCTGGATTTACGGCCGAACGCCACCGACGACAGCAAATTCAGCTTCGCCGCCAACCTCGATCAGGTCGGTTTCGACGCCTATCACGGCGCTCCGGCCGCGCGGAATGTCAGCGGCAGTCTCAGCGGCAACCTCGGCGGCGGCGAGCTGCGCATGGACAGCAAGGATTTCGTCCTGCACCTCGATCCGATTTTCGCCAAGCCGTGGCAATACATTCAGGCCAACGCCCGGTTGACCTGGAAGCTCGATAAAGAAGGTTTCACCCTGATCGCGCCGTACCTCAAGGTGCTCGGCGAGGAGGGCAAGATTGCTGGCGACTTCCTGATCCGCCTGCATTTCGATCACAGCCAGGAAGACTACATGGACCTGCGGGTCGGCCTGGTGGACGGCGACGGTCGCTACACCGCCAAGTACCTGCCGGAAGTCCTGAGCCCGGCCCTCGACGAATGGCTGCGCACGGCGATTCTCAAGGGCGCGGTGGATCAGGGCTTCTTCCAGTATCAGGGCTCCCTGAACAAGAACGCCGGGGAAGCGGATCGCAGCATCAGTCTGTTCTTCAAGGTGCACGACGCCGAGTTGGCGTTCCAGCCGGGCTGGCCGCACGTGAGCAAGGTCAGCGGTGACGTGTTCATCGAAGACAGCGGCGTGCGGATTCTCGCCAGCAAGGGTCAGTTGCTCGACACTCAGGTCAGCGATGTCTTCGTCAATATTCCTCATGTGCCGAGCGGTGAACACAGCCATATGTTCCTCGACGGCAGCTTTGCCGGCGGGCTGGGCGATGGCCTGAAGATTCTTCAGGAGGCGCCGATCGGCACCGCCGATACCTTTGCCGGCTGGGAAGGCGAGGGTGATCTGCAAGGCAAGCTCAAACTCGATGTGCCATTGGCCAAGGGCGATCAGCCGAAAATCCTCGTCGACTTCAAAACCGCCAATGCGCGATTGAAGCTGGCCGAGCCGAAACTCGAACTGAGCCAGCTCAAGGGTGATTTCCGCTTCGACAGCGCCAAGGGCCTGAGCGGGCAGAACATCAGTGCCCGGGCCTTCGATAAACCGGTCACCGCGCAGATCTTCGCTGATGGTGGCCCCGGCAAGCTCAAGACCCGAGTGGCGGCGTCAGGGCAGGTCGAGGTCAAGAAACTCACTGACTGGCTGGGTGTCACTCAGCCGTTGCCGGTGTCCGGGACCATTCCCTATCAGCTGCAGGTAAATCTGGACGGGGCCGACAGCCAATTGATGGTCAGTTCCAGCATGAAGGGCGTGGCGGTGGATCTGCCGGCGCCGTTCGGCATGGCGGCCGATGTCGGGCGTGATACGGTGTTCCGCATGACATTGCAGGGACAGGAGCGGCGTTACTGGGTCACTTACGATCAGCTGGCGAACTTCACTTTCGCCGCGCCGCCGACCAGTTTTGCCGAGGGGCGTGGAGAACTGTTCCTGGGTACGGGTGAGGCGGTTTTGCCCGGCACCAAGGGCCTGCGAGTACGCGGCGCACTGTCCGAGCTGGACGTCAAACCCTGGCAGGATCTGGTGGATAAGTACGCCGGCCAGGATCCGGGCGGCAACGCCAAACAGTTGCTCAGCAGTGCGGACGTCAAGGTCGGCAAGCTTACGGCATTCGGCACCACACTGGATCAGGCGGCGGTGCAACTCAATCGCAAGCCGGGGGCCTGGACACTGGCCCTCGACAGTCAGCAAGCCAAAGGGATCGTAGGGATTCCCGACGCCAAAGCTGCGCCAATAGCGGTCAACCTTCAATATGTGCGCCTGCCGGCGCCAGACCCGACGGTGCAGGCCGACGAAAACGCGCCCGATCCTCTGGCCTCGGTCGATCCGACGAAAATTCCGGCGCTGGATATCAGCATCAATCAATTGTTCCAGGGACAGGATCTGGTCGGTGGCTGGTCGCTCAAAGTGCGCCCGACCGCCAAGGGGATCGCCCTGAACAATCTCGATCTCGGCCTCAAGGGCATTCTCTTGCAGGGCAGTGGCGGTTGGGAAGGCACGCCGGGCGCCAGCAGCAGTTGGTACAAGGGGCGGATCGGCGGCAAGAATCTCGCTGATGTGCTCAAGGGCTGGGGGTTTGCTCCGAGCGTGACCAGCGAAGAGTTTCATATGGACGTGGATGGCCGCTGGCCCGGCTCGCCGGCATGGTTGGCGACCAAGCGCTTCTCCGGCACGCTTGATGCCTCGCTCAATAAAGGTCAGTTCGTCGAGGTCGAGGGTGGAGCTCAGGCGTTGCGGGTGTTCGGACTGCTCAACTTCAACTCTATAGGCCGGCGTCTGCGTCTGGACTTCTCGGACCTGTTTGGCAAAGGGCTGAGCTACGACCGGGTCAAAGGCTTGCTGGCAGCGACCAACGGCGTTTACGTGACGAAAGAACCGATCAAACTGACCGGACCGTCGAGCAATATCGAGCTGGACGGTACGTTGAATCTCGTCGGCGATCAGGTCGATGCGAAATTGCTGGTGACCTTGCCGGTGACCAACAACCTGCCGATTGCCGCGCTGATTGTCGGCGCGCCGGCGGTCGGCGGGGCGCTGTTCCTGATCGACAAGCTGATCGGCGATCGCGTGGCACGGTTCGCCAGCGTCAAATACACCGTCAAAGGGCCGTGGAAAGAGCCGAAAATCACCTTCGACAAGCCTTTTTGAACAGCCAGTCCCTGAACCGATGGAGTAGCATGGCCGCATACCTCTTGCGGAGTACGCCATGTCTTTAGCGGTGATTCAAATGGTCAGCCAGAGCGATGTGCTGGCCAACCTGCGCGATGCCCGACGCTTGCTCGAACAGGCGGCCAATGCCGGTGCGAAGCTGGCCGTGCTGCCGGAAAACTTCGCGGCCATGGGCCGTCGCGACATCGCCGATATAGGCCGCGCCGAAGCGCTCGGCGCAGGCCCGATCCTTCCGTGGTTGAAACAAACCGCCCGCGACCTCAAGTTATGGATTGTGGCCGGCACCTTGCCGTTGCCGCCGGTGGGGCAGCCTGAGGCCAAGTCCCATGCCTGCTCGCTGCTGGTGAGCGATCAGGGCGAAATCGTTGCACGCTATGACAAGTTGCACCTGTTCGATGTCGACGTAGCGGACAATCGCGGCCGTTACCGCGAATCCGATGACTATGCTTACGGCAGTGGTGTGGTGGTCGCGGACACCCCGGTCGGGCGATTGGGCCTGACGGTGTGCTACGACCTGCGCTTCCCGGAGCTGTACAGCGAATTGCGCGCTGCCGGGGCTGAACTGATTACCGCACCGTCGGCCTTCACCGCGGTGACGGGAGCGGCGCACTGGGATGTACTGATCCGCGCGCGGGCCATTGAAACCCAGTGCTACGTGTTGGCAGCAGCCCAGGGCGGGACGCATCCGGGACCGCGAGAAACTTTTGGCCACGGGGCGATTGTCGACCCGTGGGGCCGCGTGCTGGCGCAGCAGGAGCAAGGCGAAGCCGTGTTGCTGGCCGAGCGCGACAGCAAAGAACAGGCGTCCATCCGGGCGCGAATGCCGGTGACGGGTCATCGGCGGTTTTTTTCGCAGGGCGCACAGCGACCTGCTTCAGAACACGAATTTAAGGCGTAAAACCTATGAGCGAGTTGTTGTCCTCAGTCAGTGATCACCTGTTGGCGCCCGGCGGCGTGACGATCGAGAGCCTGCAAGGCGTGCTCGGTGATCTGGCGGGTCCAGGCATCGATGCGGCCGACCTGTATTTCCAGGGGCAGATTTCCGAGTCCTGGTCGCTGGAAGACGGCATCGTCAAGGAAGGCAGTTTCAACCTCGACCAGGGTGTCGGCGTGCGGGCGCAGTCCGGTGAGAAAACCGGTTTTGCCTACAGCAATGCGATCACCCTCGAAGCCCTTGGCGCAGCGGCCCGTGCGGCCCGTTCGATTTCCCGCGCCGGGCAGAACGGCACGGTGCAGGCGTTCAGCACCCAGGACGTCGCCCAGTTGTATGCGCCGGATAACCCGCTGGAAGTCCTGAGCCGCGCTGAAAAAGTCGAATTGCTCAAGCGCATCGACGTTGCCACTCGCGCCCTCGACCCGCGTATCCAGCAGGTCAGCGTGAGCATGGCCGGGGTATGGGAGCGGATTCTGGTGGCCTCGACCGACGGTGGCCTGGCTGCCGACGTGCGTCCTTTGGTGCGATTCAACGTCAGTGTGATCGTCGAGCAGAATGGCCGTCGCGAGCGCGGCGGTCACGGCGGAGGCGGGCGTACCGACTACCGTTATTTCCTCGCTGAAGACCGTGCCATGGGCTACGCCCGAGAGGCGCTGCGTCAGGCGCTGGTGAATCTGGAAGCGATTCCGGCACCGGCCGGCACCTTGCCGGTTGTTCTGGGTTCGGGTTGGTCCGGCGTGCTGCTGCACGAAGCGGTCGGCCACGGTCTGGAAGGCGACTTTAACCGCAAGGGCAGTTCGGCCTACAGCGGGCGCATGGGCGAAATGGTTGCATCGAAACTCTGCACCATCGTCGATGACGGCACCCTGAGCGGTCGTCGCGGTTCCCTGAGTGTCGACGACGAAGGTACCCCGACCGAGTGCACCACGCTGATCGAAAACGGCGTACTCAAGGGCTACATGCAGGACAAGCTCAATGCGCGTCTGATGGGCGTGGCCCGCACCGGCAACGGTCGTCGCGAATCCTACGCACACCTGCCGATGCCACGGATGACCAACACCTACATGCTTGGCGGCCAGAGCGATCCGGCGGAAATCATCGCGTCGGTGAAGAAGGGTATCTACTGCGCCAACCTCGGCGGCGGTCAGGTTGACATCACCAGCGGCAAGTTCGTGTTCTCCACCAGTGAGGCTTACCTGATCGAAGACGGCAAGATCACCGCGCCGGTCAAAGGCGCGACGTTGATCGGCAACGGTCCGGAGGCGATGAGCCGGGTGTCGATGGTCGGTAACGATCTGGCGCTGGACAGCGGTGTGGGGACTTGCGGCAAGGACGGGCAATCGGTGCCGGTGGGCGTGGGTCAGCCGACGCTGAAAATCGATGCGATCACCGTGGGTGGCACGGGCGCGTAAGAAGGGATGGAGCTTCGGGTGGCGCGCAGTGCGGCCACCCGGTGGCGAATATCAACGCAGACCGCGTTGAGTCTCGTCCAGCTCACGGATGTACTTGAAGATCTTCCGGCTCGAGGCAGGAGGCTTGTTTTGCGCAACCTCGTGCTGGGCCTGACGGATCAGAGAACGCAGTTGCTGGCGGTCGGCGTCCGGGTAGTCGACGACGAATTTTTCCAGCACGGCATCGTCACCGGCGATCAGCCGGTCACGCCAGCGTTCGAGGTTGTGGAAACGCTCGTTGTACTGACGGGTAGAGGCATCGAGTTGATCGAGCAGGGTGAGAATCGCGTCAGTGTCCTGATCGCGCATCAGTTTGCCGATGAACTGCAAATGCCGTTTACGCGCGATGTTCGCGGTGTGCTTGGGCGCATCGGCCAGGGCCCGGCGCAAAGCGTCGGTCAATGGCAGTTTTGCCTGCAAGTCGGGCTTGAGCGTTGTAAGGCGCTCGCCAAGGTCAACCAGAGCATGCAGCTCGCGTTTGACCTGGGATTTGCTTTTTTCTCCCGTATCGAGGGAGTCGTCGTAAGAATCAACCATGGTGGCAGTCCGCAAAGAAACGCCGCCATGATAACCAGTCGGGGGCCGCTTGTCCGGCCCGGTCGCTCGAAGGCCCCAGCCGAAAGCAGAATTTGAGTGGAGATGAGCATGAGTGCAGTTGAAAGCGTCGGCCCACAGGCATTGCCGGCACTGCAGGAACAGGTCGAGCAGATCATCGCCGAAGCCAAGCGTCAGGGTGCCAGTGCCTGCGAAGTAGCGGTGTCGCTGGAACAGGGCCTGTCTACGTCGGTGCGTCAACGTGAAGTCGAAACGGTCGAGTTCAACCGCGATCAGGGTTTTGGCATCACGTTGTATGTCGGCCAGCGCAAGGGTTCGGCCAGCACCTCTGCCACCGGACCGGATGCGATTCGCGAGACTGTCGCTGCGGCGCTGGCGATTGCCAAGCACACCTCTGAAGACGAAGCCTCGGGCTTGGCCGATGCCGCGCTGATGGCCCGGGATATTCAGGATTTCGACCTGTTCCACCAGTGGGACATCACTCCGGAGCAGGCCATTGAAAAGGCATTGCTCTGCGAAGCCGCCGCGTTCGATGCCGATGCCCGCATCAAGAATGCCGATGGCACCACGTTGAGCACCCATCAGGGTTGCCGCGTGTATGGCAACAGTCATGGTTTTATCGGGGGTTACGCTTCGACCCGGCACAGCCTGAGCTGCGTGATGATTGCCGAGGCTGATGGCCAGATGCAGCGCGATTACTGGTATGACGTCAACCGCCAGGGCAGCTTGCTGGCGGATCCGGTGAGCATCGGGCAGCGTGCCGCACAACGGGCGGCGAGCCGTCTGGGTGCGCGTCCGGTGCCGACCTGCGAAGTGCCAGTGCTGTTCTCGGCAGAGCTGGCGGGTGGGCTGTTCGGCAGTTTCCTGTCGGCGATTTCCGGCGGCAGTCTGTACCGCAAGTCGTCGTTCCTCGAAGGCACCCTGGGGCAGAAGCTGTTCCCGGAATGGCTGACCATCGACGAGCGTCCGCACCTGATGCGTGCCATGGGCAGTGCGTCGTATGACGGTGACGGTCTGGCGACCTATGCCAAACCGTTCGTCGAAAAGGGCGAGCTGGTTTCGTACATCCTCGGCACCTATTCCGGTCGCAAACTCGGCATGCCAAGCACCGCCAACGCGGGCGGCGTGCATAACCTGTTCGTCACTCATGGCGATGAAGACCAGGCTGCGTTGCTGCGGCGCATGGGGCGTGGCCTGTTGGTCACCGAGTTGATGGGCCATGGTCTGAACATGGTGACCGGTGATTACTCGCGCGGTGCGGCGGGTTTCTGGGTCGAGAACGGTGAAATCCAGTTCGCGGTGCAGGAAGTGACCATCGCCGGCAACATGCGCGACATGTTCAAGCAGATCGTCGCGGTGGGTAACGATCTGGAGCTGCGCAGCAACATTCGCACCGGTTCGGTGTTGATCGAGAAGATGACTGTCGCGGGCAGTTAAGCCTCCGTCAGGTAAACAAAGGCGCGCCACCCGATTGGGGTGGCGCGCTTTTTTTGTGTCCAAAATTTTTTGGCTGATCAGGTCAGCTAAAAAGCCGCCCTTGTTTTGGTTCTTATTATCATCTAATAATAAATCTCATTATCGGATGAGCCCAGGATCATGAGTTCTGCCTTGCACGAGCAGTCGTACCTCGAAAGCTGGCGCTGGATGAGTCGCCAGATCCGTTGCGCGATGGATCCCGACGAACCGCGCCTGATCGAGCATTACCTGGCTGAAGGTCGATACCTGGCCTGCTGCACGGCGACCTCGCCCTGGACGGTCGCCGAAACTTCTTTCCGTCTGCTGCTCGACACGGCCACCGACATCGCGTTGCCGTGGCACTGGCGCAGCCTCTGTCTCGATCAAGCCTGGCGCCCGCTGCGTGAAATGGAGCGCCTGTCACTGTGCAAATGCCGGCTCAAACGCTGGCAAAGCTACACCTGGCAATTGGCGACCCGCGAGTTGCTTCCCTCGATTCCTCTCATAGAACTGGTGCAAGGATTTTCAGATGACCAAGACACGTATTGAGCGCGACAGCATGGGCGAACTGCAGGTGCCGGTGGACGCTCTCTACGGCGCGCAGACCCAGCGTGCAGTGGATAACTTCCCGATCAGCGGCAAGCCGATGCCGACCCAGTTCATCCGCGCCCTGATTCTGGCGAAAGCGGCAGCCGCCCGCGCCAACGTCGAACTCAACCAGCTCAGCACCGCGCAAGGCAAAGCCATCAGCGATGCCGCCCAAGGTCTGCTGGAAGGCGACTTCATGCAGTATTTCCCGGTGGATATCTTCCAGACCGGTTCCGGCACCAGCTCCAACATGAACGCCAACGAAGTGATTGCCACCCTGGCCAGCCGCCTGCTCGAAGAACCGGTGAACCCCAACGATCACGTCAACTGCGGGCAGAGCAGCAACGACATCATCCCGACCACCATCCACGTCAGCGCCGCGCTGGCGCTACACGAACAATTGCTGCCGGCGCTGCTGCACCTGGTGCAAGTGATCGAGCGCAAGTCCGAACAAGTTCATCACCACGTCAAGACCGGCCGCACTCACTTGATGGATGCCATGCCGGTGCGCATGAGTCAGGTGCTCAACGGTTGGGCGCAGCAGCTCAAGGCCAATATCGGACACCTGCAGGATTTGCTGCCAAGCCTGCAATCCCTGGCTCAGGGCGGCACGGCGGTCGGCACCGGGATCAATGCACATCCGGAATTTGCTGCGCGTTTCAGTCGTCAGCTCAGTCAGTTGACCAACGTCCAGTTCACGCCGGGCAAGAATCTGTTCGCGCTGATCGGTTCGCAGGACACTGCCGTGGCCGTTTCCGGCCAGCTCAAGGCTACCGCCGTGTCGTTGATGAAAATCGCCAACGACCTGCGCTGGATGAACTCCGGCCCGCTCGCCGGCCTTGGTGAAATCGAACTGGAAGGCCTGCAACCTGGCTCGTCGATCATGCCGGGCAAGGTCAATCCGGTGATTCCGGAAGCCACCGCCATGGTGGCCGCGCAGGTGATCGGCAACGACTCTGTGATCACCATCGCCGGTCAGTCGGGCAATTTCGAACTGAACGTGATGTTGCCGATCATCGCCCAGAACCTGCTGAGCAGCATCGAGTTGCTGGCCAACTCCAGCCGTCTGCTGGGCGACAAGGCCATCGCCAGCTTCAAGGTCAACGAATCGAGGCTCAAGGAAGCGCTTTCGCGCAATCCGATTCTGGTGACCGCACTCAACCCGATCATCGGTTACCAGAAGGCCGCCGAGATCGCCAAACAGGCCTACAAACAGGGGCGCCCGGTGATCGACGTTGCGCTGGAGCACACCGACCTGTCGCGCAGCCAGCTGGAAGAGTTGCTCAATCCCGAGAAACTCACCGCCGGCGGCGTGTAAGCACCGCAACCGCTTTGGAGGTTCACCATGGAGCACTGGAAACGCACGATCGAACGGGCCAATCGCTGCTTCATCCTGGGCGAGCTGATCGATGCCCGCGAGGCCTACCTGCAAGCCCTGGCTTTGGCGCAGGTGTTGTTCGAGCGCTGGGCCGATGCCGACGAAGCGGTGGCGGCCTGCGTCATCTCCCACCACAACCTCGCGGATCTGCATCTGCGCCTGAATCAGCCGGAGGAGAGCGCCGAGTACCTGTGCGCGATCCATCAACGGCTGCTGCAGACCATGCAGGACGAGCGCCTGCGCCCGGCGCTGCGTGAAGCGGCGCTGCGACAGAGCAGCAAGACCTACGTCGAGCTGCTCAATTTCATCAGCGAACACGGCGAATACCCGCGCACCCAGCGTTTGCTGCACCCGGATACCGGCAATGCGCGCCGCGCGCCTGCCCCACATCACCATGGAGTTCATTGAAATGGCTTTTACCCTGCCAGCCTTGCCTTACGCCTACGACGCACTGGAACCGCACATCGATGCGCAAACCATGGAGATCCACTACACCAAGCATCATCAAACCTACATCAATAACCTGAACGCTGCGGTCGAGGGCACCGAATTTGCGGAATGGCCGGTGGAAAAACTGGTCGCCAGCGTCCAGCAACTGCCGGAAAAACTCCGTGCGGCAGTCATCAACCAGGGCGGCGGTCACGCCAACCATTCGCTGTTCTGGGAAGTGATGGTGCCCAACGGTGGCGGTAAGCCGGACGGTGCGCTGGCCAAGGCGATCGATGAGCAACTGGGTGGACTCGACAGTTTCAAGGAAGCCTTCACCAAAGCCGCGCTGACCCGTTTCGGCAGTGGCTGGGCGTGGCTCAGCGTGACGCCAGACAAGAAACTGGTGGTGGAAAGCAGCGGTAACCAGGACAGCCCGTTGATGAACGGCAACACGCCGATTCTCGGGCTCGACGTGTGGGAGCACGCTTACTACCTGCAGTATCAGAACCGTCGGCCGGAATACATCAGCGCGTTCTACAACGTGATCAACTGGCCGGAAGTTGCTGCGCGCTATCAGGCCGCGCTGGTTTAAGTCTCCTATAAAAACAATCCAAGGCTGACTATGGGCACTGAAACACTGGCGATCGGAAGTGGGCGTATGTTTCGTTACGCAATCGGTTCGCTGCTGCTGTTGGCGGGCATGACCTTGCTGGTCGCTCACGGCCTGGAATGGCTGAATCTGGAGCCGAGGCTGTCGCGGGCGTTGCAGGGCGGCGCGATCTGCGCCCTCGGCACCGCACTTGGAGCGGTTCCGGTGCTGGTGATCCGCAACATGCCTCAGGCGCTGGGCGATACGCTGCTGGGTTTTGGCGCGGGTGTGATGCTGGCGGCGACAGCTTTTTCACTGATCGTACCGGGGATTGCTTCCGCAGAAAGCCTGGGCCTGAGCCCGTGGGGTGCCAGCGGTCTGATCTGTTTCGGCATCATGCTTGGTGCATTCGGGCTGTATCTGGTTGATCGCCGGGTGTCGGGCGCCTCGCCGGAAATGCTCGTCGGCACTGTCGAGCATCCGGTGATTCCGCCACGGATCTGGTTGTTCGTGTTCGCCATCATTGCCCATAACATCCCGGAAGGCATGGCGGTCGGCGTATCTGCCGGTGGTGGAATGCAGGATGCAGACAGTTTGGCGATGGGCATTGCCTTGCAGGATGTGCCGGAAGGGCTGGTCATTGCTCTGGTGCTGGCTGGTGCGGGGATGTCGCGGGTCAAAGCGTTTTTGATTGGTGCAGCATCAGGTCTGGTCGAGCCGGTGTTCGCGCTGCTCTGCGCGTGGCTGGTCAGTCTTGCCGAATTGTTGCTGCCTTTGGGATTGGCGTTGGCGGCGGGCGCGATGCTGCTGGTGGTGACCCACGAAGTCATCCCTGAGTCGCGCCGCAATGGTCACGAGAAGCTGGCAAGTCTGGGATTGTTGATCGGCTTCTGTCTGATGATGGTGATGGATACGGCGTTGGGCTGAAGCGGGAGGAGGGAGCGCGCTCCCTCGCCTCGAGCGTTTTCAACCACCTTCGTCGAAGTAGTTATTGATCAGGGTCACCAGCGCGTCCATGGCTTCCTGCTCCTGGTGGCCTTCGGTACTCAGGTGGATTTTGGTGCCCTTGCCCGCAGCGAGCATCATCATCGCCATGATGCTTTTACCGTCAACCGTGGTTTCCGGGGTGCGGCCCACTCTGATCGTGCAATCGGGAAACTGACCCGCCACTCCGACGAATTTTGCTGATGCGCGGGCGTGCAGGCCCAGCTTGTTGATGATTTCGATTTCACGAGCAGGCATCGCGGTGTGAATCCTTTAGCTGAGGTCGCGGTGGCGAACCTGGACGTTCTTCAGGGTCTTCTGCAGCGCCTGGCCAAGACGTTCGGTCAGGTAAACGGAGCGGTGATGCCCGCCAGTGCAGCCGATGGCAATGGTGACGTAAGCGCGGTTGCTCGCCGCAAAGCGCGGCAACCATTTGTACAGATACGCATAAATATCCTGGTACATCTCCTCGACCTCAGGCTGCGCCGCGAGATACTCGGCGACCGGCTGATCGAGACCGGATTGCGCACGCAACTCCGGTTTCCAGTACGGGTTCGGCAGGCAGCGTACATCGAACACCAGATCCGCATCCACCGGCATGCCGCGTTTGAAACCGAACGACTCCACCAGAAACGCGGTGCCCGGCTCCGGCTGGTTCAGCAGGCGCAACTTGATCGTGTCGCGTAGCTGATACAGGTTGAGATTGGTGGTGTTGATTTTCAGGTCGGCCAGATCGGCGATCGGACCGAGCAGCGCGGTTTCATCCTGAATGGCTTCGGCCAGCGAGCGGTTGGCGTTGCTCAGCGGGTGACGACGGCGGGTTTCGGAAAAGCGCTTGAGCAGTGTTTCTTCGTCGGCGTCCAGGTAAAGAACGTCGCACTGGATGTGTTTGTTTCGGGCGTCCTCAAGCAGTTCTGGAAAACGTGACAGATGGCTTGGCAGGTTGCGTGCATCGATTGATACCGCCACCAACGGTTGCGCCAGCTCGGTGTGAATCAATGCGCGCTCGGCCAGTTCCGGCAGAAGGCCGGCAGGCAGGTTGTCGATGCAGTAGTAGCCGTTGTCTTCGAGGACATCCAGGGCGGTACTTTTACCCGAGCCGGAACGGCCACTGACGATGATCAAGCGCATGATTACGGCCTGTTCTGTTCTTCCAGTACAACCTGGTACAAGGCTTCGTTGCTTGGCGCGCTGCGCAGTCTATCGCGCACGTCCTTGCGGTCGAGCATGCTGGCGATCTGGCGTAACAGCTCCAGGTGCGCATCGGTGGCGGCTTCCGGCACCAGCAGGACGAACAGCAGGTCCACAGGCGCGCCGTCGATAGCGTCGAAATCGATAGGGGCATCAAGGTGCATCAGCGCACTGATCGGCGCTTCGCAGCCCTTGAGGCGGCAGTGAGGAATGGCGATGCCGTTGCCAAAACCGGTAGAGCCCAGTTTTTCACGGGCAATCAACGCCTCGAAGACATCTTGCATCTCCAGATCCGGGACTTCCCGGGCGATCAGGTTGGCAATTTGTTCGAGGGCTTTCTTTTTACTGCCGCCCGGCACGTTCACCAGGGAACGGCCGGGGGTCAGGATACTTTCAAGTCGGATCATGGGGGTGGGGGTTATCGACCGGTAGCGCCCTGAAGAAGGCTCTGGGTCTTTTCCTTATGCTTTTTGAGTTGTTTATCAAGCTTGTCGGTCAGCGCGTCGATCGCTGCGTACATATCGGTATGCTCCGCGTTTGCGACGACTTCGTTGCCGGGAATATGCAGCGTGGCTTCGATTTTCTGCTTCAGCTTTTCGACGCACATCGTGACTTGCACGTTGGTGATCTTGTCGAAATGTCCCTCAAGCCTCTTGAGCTTTTGCTCAACGTACTCACGGAGAGGTTGGGTAACTTCCAGTTGGTGTCCACTGATGTTGACTTGCATACAGCTTCTCCTTCGTTGCCAGTGCATAAAGCGGCAGGCCGAAGAGCCTGCCACTGGAACGCTGTAACGTGGCTTACATCAACCGCTTGCGTTCGCTCGAAGGCGCGATCCCGAGGGATTCACGGTACTTGGCGACGGTGCGGCGAGCCACCTGAATGCCTTGTGCCTCCAGTAAACCAGCGATCTTGCTGTCACTCAACGGCTTTTTCTGATTTTCCGCGGCAACCAGTTTCTTGATGATCGCGCGGATCGCCGTGGACGAGCATTCGCCGCCCTCGGAGGTGCTCACATGGCTGGAGAAAAAGTATTTCAGTTCATATATGCCCCGGGGGGTATGCATGAATTTTTGCGTGGTTACTCGGGAAATCGTCGACTCGTGCATGCCCACCGCTTCGGCGATGTCATGCAGGACCAGCGGCTTCATGGCTTCGTCGCCGTATTCCAGGAAGCCGCGCTGGTGCTCGACGATCTGGGTGGCCACTTTCATCAGGGTTTCGTTGCGGCTCTGCAGGCTCTTGATGAACCAGCGGGCTTCCTGCAACTGATTGCGCATGAAAGTGTTGTCGGCACTGGTGTCGGCGCGGCGCACGAAACCGGCGTACTGGGCGTTGACCCGCAGGCGCGGCACCGATTCCTGGTTCAGTTCGACCAGCCAGCGCTCGTTGTCCTTGCGCACGATCACGTCAGGCACCACGTATTCGGCTTCGGTAGATTCGATCTGCGAGCCGGGGCGCGGGTTGAGGCTCTGCACCAGTTCGATGACCTGGCGCAGTTCATCTTCCTTGAGCTTCATGCGGCGCATCAGCTGGCTGTAGTCGCGGCTGCCGAGCAAGTCGATGTAATCGGTGACCAGGCGCTTGGCCTCGGCCAGCCAAGGCGTTTTGGCCGAGAGCTGGCGCAATTGCAGCAGCAGGCATTCGCCCAGGTTGCGTGCACCGATGCCGGCGGGTTCGAACTGCTGGATGCGGTGCAGGACGGCTTCGATCTCGTCCAGCTCGATGTCAAGTTCCGGATCAAAGGCGTCGAGGATTTCTTCGAGGGTTTCGTCGAGATAGCCCTGATTGTTGATGCAATCGATCAGGGTGACGGCGATCAGGCGATCGGTGTCGGACATCGGTGCCAGGTTCAACTGCCAAAGCAAATGGCTTTGCAGGCTCTCGCCGGCGGAGGTGCGGGTGGTGAAGTCCCACTCGTCGTCATCGCTGCTTGGCAGGCTGCTGGCGCTGGTCTGGTAGACGTCTTCCCAGGCGGTGTCGACGGGTAGTTCGTTGGGGATTCGCTCGTTCCATTCGCCGTCTTCGAGGTTATCGACTGTCGGCGCGGTCTCCTGATAGGAGGGTTCCTGGATTTCGGTATTGGGCTTCTGTTCGGCGTTGTCGGCCATGGGATCGGAGTTGTCGAAGTCGTCGCCGTCTTCCTGGCGTTCGAGCATCGGATTGGATTCCAGAGCCTCCTGGATTTCCTGTTGCAGATCCAGGGTCGACAATTGGAGCAGGCGGATGGCCTGTTGCAGCTGCGGTGTCATCGTCAGCTGCTGGCCCATTCTCAAGACTAGCGATGGTTTCATGGCAGGGGCTTAACACCTTATTCGCCGGCGCTATGCGCCATCCACTACAGGGCGCCGAAGCGCCAAACTTAAGCAAATTATATGCCCGAAACTGAAGTGTTTGCCTAGAGCGCTGTAACAATAAAACCCTATAAAAAGCCGTTTCATCCACACAGCGCCCGGCGTCCGGCCATGCAGCACAATGCTTACAGGCGGAACTCGTGACCCAGATAGACTTCCTTCACCAGATTGTTGGCGAGGATGGTTTCCGAGTCGCCTTCTGCGATCAGTTGGCCGTCGTTGACGATGTAGGCAGTTTCGCAGATATCCAGCGTCTCGCGGACGTTGTGGTCGGTGATCAATACACCGATGCCCTTGGCCTTGAGGTGGTGGATGATCTGTTTGATGTCGCCCACGGAAATCGGGTCGACACCGGCGAACGGTTCGTCGAGCAGGATGAACTTCGGAGCGGTAGCCAGTGCGCGGGCGATTTCTACCCGGCGGCGCTCGCCACCGGACAGGCTCATGCCGAGGTTGTCGCGGATGTGGCTGATGTGGAATTCCTGCAGCAGGCTTTCCAGTTCCTTTTTGCGGCCGGCCTTGTCGAGTTCCTGGCGCGTTTCTAGGATGGCCATGATGTTGTCGGCCACCGACAGTTTGCGGAAGATCGACGCTTCTTGCGGCAAATAGCCGATACCGGCCTTGGCGCGACCGTGCATCGGCTGGTGGCTGACGTCCAGATCGTCGATCAGTACGCGGCCCTGATCCGCCTGAACCAGACCTACGATCATGTAGAAGCACGTAGTCTTGCCGGCGCCGTTCGGGCCGAGCAGGCCGACGATCTGGCCACTGTCGATCGACAGGCTGACGTCGCGCACAACCTGGCGGCTTTTATAGGCCTTGGCCAGGTGCTGAGCTTTCAGAGTTGCCATTACTGGGTTTTCTCGTCGGTTTTCTTCTTCGGCTGGATCACCATGTCGATGCGCGGACGCGACTCGGTGACCTTGTTGCCGGTAGCGCGACCGGCGCTGGCCAGTTTCTTCACCGTGTCATAGACGATTTTTTCGCCTTGAGTGGTGTTGTTGTCCTTGTCGACGACTTTTGCCTTGTCGATCAGCACAACGCGGTTTTGCTGCGCGTGGTACTGAATGGTCACGCCCCAGCCCTGCACGGGTTTGGCGTCACCCTGGGTTTGCAACTGTTCGAAATAGGCGAGGTTGCCCACCGAAGTCACAACGTCGATGTCGCCGTTCGGCGCCCGGGTCATGGTCACGGTGTTGCCTTTAACAATCATGGAGCCCTGGGTGATGATCACATCGCCCTTGTAGGTCGCCACGCCGTTCTTGTCGTCGAGCTGGGCATCGTCGGCCTGGATGCGGATCGGTTGCTGGCTATCGTTCGGCAGAGCCCAGGCGCTCACGCTTCCCAGTGCTGCGCCCAGACTGAGCAAAATAGGGAGGGTTTTAACGAGCCTCATACTGTCCTCTTACGTTCGATAGCAGGTGTATCCTGCTTTCCTTCAAATACGCTTTCATTCCTACGCCAGTCGATACACCGCCAGCGCCGTCGATTCTAACGGGTTGCTGGGTCTGCGCATATTGTTGCTGCGGGAATACTGTCATACGCGTGGAGGTGATCAGCGTATCGCGGTTCTTTTCATCAGTGCGTTTGACCCGAACCGAGTCGATCAGCTCGACTTCGGTGCCGCCTGAGTTCACTTCACCGCGCTCGCTGGTCACGTGCCACGGAAAATCGGTGCCGCGAAACATGTTCAGGTCAGGCTTGGTGACCAATGTGATGTCGGTCGCCTTGACGTGTTCCGCCTTGTCCGACGTCATTTCGTACTGCACTTTGCCGTCTTCGAGGTACTGGATCGTGTGGGTATTGGTCGCGTACCAGTCGATCGGGCTCTCTTCCGCCGAGACAGGCGGCTTGTCGAGAAAGCGCTCCGGGCTGATGTTCCAGTAACCGACAGCGCCGAAAATCGCCGCGATGCAGCCGAACAGCAGGATGTTGCGAAACTTTTTGCTAAACATGGTTTGACTCACAGGTACGCGTTGTTGGCGGCGTCGAGGCTGCCTTGGGCGCGCAGGATCAGTTCGCAGAATTCGCGGGCGGCACCTTCACCGCCACGGGCCTGGGTGACACCGTGAGCATGCTCGCGCACGAAAGCGGCGGCGTTGGCCACGGCCATGCCCAGTCCGACACGACGGATCACCGGCAGGTCCGGCAGGTCGTCACCCAGATACGCCACTTGTTCATAGCTTAGGCCCAGTTGCTCCAGAAGACCGTCGAGAACGACCAGTTTGTCTTCGCGGCCCTGAAACAGGTGCGGGATGCCCAGGTTTTTTGCCCGGCGCTCGACCACCGGGGTCTTGCGCCCGCTGATGATGGCGGTCTGTACGCCGGCGTTCATCAGCATCTTGATGCCTTGGCCATCGAGTGTGTTGAAAGTCTTGAACTCGCTGCCGTCTTCAAGGAAGTACAGGCGCCCGTCGGTGAGGACGCCGTCGACGTCGAAAACCGCCAGCTTGATGGCTTTGCCGCGTTGCAGCAGATCGGTGCTCATTTACATCACTCCTGCGCGCAGCAGGTCGGAGAGGTTGAAGGCGCCGATCGGGCGATCTTCTTCATCCACGACAACCAGTGCGTTGATTCGGTGGTCTTCCATGATTTTCAGGGCTTCGGCGGCGAGCATCTCGGCGCGGGCGGTCTTGCCGTGCACGGTCATCACCTGGTCGATGGTGGCGCTGTGGATATCAATGCTGCGATCCAGGGTGCGGCGCAGGTCACCGTCAGTGAAGATCCCGGCCAGTTTGCCATCGGCTTCAAGAATGACGGTCATGCCCAGACCCTTGCGAGTCATTTCCATCAACGCGTCCTTGAGCAGGGTGCCGCGCTGTACCTGCGGCAGTTCCTGGCCGGCGTGCATGACATTTTCCACTTTCAGCAGCAGGCGTCGGCCCAGTGCGCCGCCCGGGTGGGAAAAGGCGAAATCTTCGGCAGTAAAACCGCGCGCTTCCAGCAGCGCCACGGCCAGGGCGTCGCCCATGACCAGTGCGGCGGTGGTCGAGGAGGTCGGTGCCAGATTCAGCGGGCAGGCTTCGTGCTCGACGTGAACGTTGAGGTTGACCTCGGCGGCCTTGGCCAGCGGCGATTGCGGGTTGCCGGTGACGCTGATCAACTGGATGCCCAAGCGCTTGATCAGCGGCAGCAGGGTAACGATCTCGTTGGTGGAGCCGGAGTTCGACAGGGCCAGAATCACGTCGTCACGGGTGATCATGCCCATGTCACCGTGGCTCGCCTCGGCCGGGTGCACGAAAAACGCCGGAGTGCCGGTACTGGCCAGGGTCGCCGCAATCTTGTTGCCGATGTGCCCGGACTTGCCCATGCCGACCACGACAACACGGCCCTTGCTGGCCAGAATCATCTCGCAAGCGCGTACGAAATCGGCGTCGATATGGGGCAACAAGCCTTGTACGGCTTCCACTTCGAGGCGGATGGTGCGTTGTGCCGATTGAATCAGGTCGCTGGTTTGGCTCATGTCAGAAATCGTATAGCCCGATGAAAAGGCGGCGATTATAGCGGTTATGTTGAAAAGCCTCACGCAAGTTCGTCGTGCTTTGTCATTCCTCGTTACCAAAACCCTCCAAATAACCCGTGGAGCCCTTCATATCGCAGAATGCGGGGCGGTGCAGGCCTTGGGCGCTTGCCCTTTGCAGTGATATAGTTCGCCGCCAGTTCGGCCTGCCCGGGATGTAGGGGCTTTCCTCAGAAAGCCAGGCATCCGAGTGAGAGGCTGCATCGCAAGGAGTTTAGATGAGTGCCGATAACGCCTACGCGGTCGAGCTGAAGGGAGTCTCCTTCAAGCGCGGTGCGCGGAGCATTTTCAATAACGTCGATATCCGCATCCCGCGCGGCAAGGTCACCGGCATCATGGGGCCTTCCGGGTGTGGCAAGACCACGCTGTTGCGCCTGATGGGCGCCCAGTTGCGGCCATCGAAAGGCGAGGTCTGGGTCAACGGCCAGAACCTGCCGAAGCTGTCGCGCAGCGATCTGTTCGATGCGCGCAAGCACATGGGCGTGCTGTTTCAGAGCGGTGCGCTGTTCACCGATCTCGATGTGTTCGAGAACGTCGCCTTCCCGCTGCGTGTTCATACCGACCTGCCGGACGAGATGATCCGCGATATCGTCCTGATGAAATTACAGGCTGTCGGGCTGCGCGGAGCCATCGAATTGATGCCCGACGAGTTGTCCGGTGGCATGAAACGCCGTGTCGCCCTGGCCCGGGCCATTGCCCTCGATCCGCAGATTCTCATGTACGACGAACCGTTCGTCGGCCAGGATCCGATCGCGATGGGCGTTCTGGTTCGCCTGATCCGTCTGCTCAACGATGCCCTGGGAATCACCAGTATCGTGGTCTCCCACGATCTCGCCGAAACCGCGAGCATCGCCGACTACATCTATGTGGTCGGTGATGGCCAGGTATTGGGGCAGGGCACGCCGGACGAGCTGATGAACTCGGATGATCCGCGTATCCGTCAGTTCATGACCGGTGAGCCTGATGGCCCGGTGCCGTATCACTTTCCAGCGCCGGATTACCGCGCCGATCTTCTGGGGAAGCGCCGCTGATGCGCAGAATTACATTAATGGAGCGTGTGCGTCGTTTCGGCCTCGCCGGAATCGACAGCGTCGCAGTGTTCGGGCGTTCGACCCTGTTTCTGTTTCATGCCTTGCTCGGGCGTGGCGGTATCGGCGGCGGTTTTGGCCTGCTGGTCAAACAGCTGCATTCCGTCGGTGTGATGTCGCTGGTGATCATCGTGGTGTCCGGGATCTTCATCGGCATGGTGCTGGCGCTGCAGGGCTTCAACATCCTGTCGAGCTATGGCTCGGAGCAGGCTGTCGGGCAGATGGTGGCGCTGACCCTGTTGCGTGAGTTGGGGCCGGTGGTGACGGCGCTGTTGTTCGCCGGTCGTGCCGGTTCGGCGCTGACGGCGGAAATCGGCAACATGAAATCCACCGAACAGCTGTCCAGCCTGGAAATGATCGGGGTCGACCCGCTCAAGTACATCATCGCCCCGCGTCTGTGGGCCGGCTTCATTTCCCTGCCGGTGCTGGCGATGATCTTCAGCGTGGTCGGCATCTGGGGCGGTTCGTGGGTCGCTGTCGACTGGCTGGGCGTCTACGAAGGTTCCTACTGGTCGAACATGCAGAACAGCGTGAGCTTCGGTGACGATGTGCTCAACGGCATCATCAAAAGTGCAGTGTTCGCTTTTGTCGTCACCTGGATCGCCGTATTTCAAGGCTATGACTGCGAACCCACTTCCGAGGGGATCAGCCGTGCCACCACCAAGACCGTGGTTTATGCCTCGCTGGCAGTACTCGGCCTGGACTTTATTCTGACCGCTTTGATGTTTGGAGATTTCTGATGCAAAACCGCACCCTGGAAATCGGTGTCGGCCTGTTCCTGCTGGCAGGGATCCTGGCCTTGTTGCTGCTTGCCCTGCGGGTCAGTGGCCTGTCTCCGACTTCGACCACCGATACCTACAAGCTTTACGCATATTTCGACAATATCGCCGGTTTGACGGTCAGAGCCAAAGTGACCATGGCGGGTGTGACGATCGGCAAGGTCACCGCAATCGATCTGGATCGCGACAGCTTCACCGGTCGGGTGACCCTGCAAGTGGATAAAAGCGTCGACAATCTGCCGACCGACTCCACAGCATCTATCCTGACTGCGGGTCTGCTGGGCGAGAAATACATCGGTATCAGCGTGGGCGGGGAAGACACCCGGCTCAAGGATGGTGGAACCATCCACGACACGCAGTCGTCTCTGGTACTGGAAGATCTGATCGGTAAATTCCTGCTCAATACCGTTAGCAAAGACGCCAAATGAGGAGCTTTTGAATGATCTCTACCTTGCGACGTGGCCTGTTGGTGTTGCTTGCGGCACTGCCGCTGGTGGCTAACGCCGTGGCGGCACAATCGGCGCACGATCTGGTTCAGGACACCACGAACCGGATGCTCGCCGACCTGGCGGCCAATAAAGAGAAGTACAAGCAGGATCCGCAGGATTTCTATACGGCGCTGAACACCATCGTCGGCCCTGTGGTCGATGCCGAAGGTATTTCCAAGAGCATCATGACGGTCAAGTATTCGCGCAAGGCAACCCCGGCGCAGATGAAGACCTTCGAGGAAAACTTCAAGCGCGGTCTGTTCCAGTTCTACGGCAACGCCTTGCTCGAGTACAACAACCAGGGCATCACCGTCGATGCGCCCAAGGATGAGTCGGGCGACCGCACCAGTGTCGGAATGACCGTCAAAGGCAACAATGGCGCGATCTACCCTGTGCAGTACACCCTGGAGAAGATCAACGGCGAGTGGAAACTGCGCAATGTGATCATCAACGGCATCAACATCGGCAAGCTGTTCCGTGACCAGTTCGCCGACGCGATGCAGCGCAACGGCAACGACCTGGACAAGACCATCAACGGCTGGGCCGGTGAAGTCGCCAAGGCCAAACAGTCGGCCGAACAGAACGAGAAGCCAGCCCAATGACCGAGTCGGCCATTCGTCTGGACGAAGCCAGCGAGCTGCAGCTCAGCGGCGTGCTGGATTACCGCACCGGTCCCGACCTGCGCGAGCAGGGCCGGGCGCTGATCAAGTCGTGCAATGCCCCGGCATTGGTGATCGATTGTTCGGCGGTGGAGAAGTCCAGCAGCGTCGGTCTGTCGCTGCTGCTGTGCTTCATTCGCGATGCCAAGGCTGCCGGCAAGGCGGTCAGCATCCGCGGGATGCCCGAAGACATGCGCGAAATTGCTCAGGTCAGCGAGCTGACCGAGCTGTTGGCGCAACCCTGAACCCGCATCAATAGAGAAGCCCCCCGTCAGAGTCCTGCGCAGCGGGGTTCGCAGGCGCGGGGCTTTTTTGTATGATGTCCGACCCGTGCGCACAGGGCGCCGATTGAGGTTGAGCATGCAGGCCGTAGAAGTGAAGAGCTTCCTTGAAGGAAAGCTGCCAGGAACGCTGGTGGAAGTTGAAGGCGAAGGCTGCAACTTTCAGCTGAACGTGATTAGTGATGAACTGGCGGCGTTGAGCCCGGTCAAGCGTCAGCAAAGCATCTATGCCCATTTGAACCCTTGGATCGCCGATGGCAGCATCCACGCGGTCACTATGAAATTTTTCAGCAGCGCGGCCTGGGCCGAGCGCACCTGAGCCCTAGGGCGTCGAGATTCTTATGGATAAATTGATTATTACCGGTGGCGCTCGTCTTGATGGCGAGATCCGCATCTCCGGGGCGAAGAACTCCGCCCTGCCGATCCTGGCCGCCACCCTGCTGTGCGATGGCCCGGTTACCGTCGGCAACCTGCCGCACCTGCACGACATCACCACCATGATCGAGCTGTTCGGTCGCATGGGCATCGAGCCTGTGATCGACGAGAAGCTCAGCGTCGAAATCGACCCGCGCACCATCAAGACTCTGGTCGCTCCGTACGAACTGGTGAAAACCATGCGTGCCTCGATCCTGGTACTGGGCCCGATGGTTGCGCGTTTCGGCGAGGCCGAAGTCGCGTTGCCTGGTGGTTGCGCCATCGGTTCGCGTCCGGTCGACCTGCACATCCGTGGCCTGGAAGCCATGGGCGCAGTGATCGACGTCGAGGGCGGCTACATCAAGGCCAAGGCGCCAGAAGGCGGCCTGCGTGGCGCGCACTTCTTCTTCGATACCGTCAGCGTGACCGGCACCGAGAACATCATGATGGCTGCCGCTCTGGCCAAGGGCCGCAGCGTGTTGCAGAACGCCGCTCGCGAACCTGAAGTGGTCGACCTGGCGAACTTCCTCAACGCCATGGGCGCCAAGGTTTCCGGCGCCGGCACCGACACCATCACCATCGATGGCGTCGAGCGTCTGGGTTCGGCTTTCTACAAGGTCATGCCTGACCGTATTGAAACCGGCACCTATCTGGTGGCCGCTGCGGTCACCGGCGGCCGCGTGAAGGTCAAGGACACCGATCCGACCATCCTCGAAGCCGTCCTGGAAAAACTCCGTGAGTCCGGCGCCGAGATCACCACCGGTGAAGACTGGATCGAGCTGAACATGCACGGCAAGCGCCCGAAAGCGGTCAACGTGCGCACTGCGCCGTACCCGGCGTTCCCGACCGACATGCAGGCGCAGTTCATCTCGCTGAACGCCATTGCCGAAGGCACCGGTGCGGTCATCGAGACGATCTTCGAAAACCGCTTCATGCACGTGTACGAACTGCACCGCATGGGCGCGCACATCCAGGTCGAAGGCAACACCGCCATCGTGACCGGCATCGAAACACTCAAGGGCGCGCCAGTGATGGCAACCGACCTGCGTGCTTCGGCGAGCCTGGTGATTTCGGCACTGGTGGCACAGGGCGATACCCTGATCGACCGCATCTACCACATCGACCGTGGTTACGAGTGCATCGAGGAAAAACTGCAGATGCTGGGCGCCAAGATCCGTCGCGTTCCGGGCTGATCGCTGCATCTGGACACAGGGAAGTGTCCGTTGAATTCGTTTTGATCGGGGGTGGCAACGCCCTCGATGTATGTCCGGCGCCGATTGCGACCGGGCATGAGTACCTTGATAAGGACTGACGTTTCCCATGTTGACCATCGCACTGTCCAAGGGCCGCATCCTTGACGACACCCTGCCGCTTCTCGCCGAAGCGGGCATCGTGCCGACCGAGAATCCGGACAAGAGCCGCAAGCTGATCATTCCCACGACCCAGGAAGACGTTCGCCTGTTGATCGTGCGGGCCACCGACGTGCCGACTTATGTCGAGCATGGTGCGGCCGACCTCGGCGTTGCCGGTAAAGATGTGCTGATGGAATACACCGGCCAAGGCCTTTACGAGCCTCTGGACCTGCAGATTGCCCAGTGCAAGCTGATGACCGCCGGCAAGGTCGGCGCGGTCGAGCCCAAGGGCCGCCTGCGTGTCGCCACCAAATTCGTCAACGTCGCCAAGCGTTACTACGCCGAGCAGGGCCGTCAGGTCGACATCATCAAGCTGTACGGCTCGATGGAACTGGCACCGCTGATCGGTCTGGCCGACAAGATCATCGACGTGGTCGACACCGGCAACACCCTGCGCGCCAACGGCCTGGAACCCCAGGAACTGATCGCCACGATCAGCTCGCGTCTGGTGGTCAATAAAGCTTCGATGAAAATGCAACACGCCCGAATCCAGGCGTTGATCGACACCCTGCGCAAGGCAGTGGAGTCTCGACACCGCGGCTGATGTACCTGCGCGACGTTAAGTCGCGCCCGTCTATCCGCCTCATAGCCAGAATCTCAGGTGCCCAAGCGGAAACGACTGCTAAGTTAGGGCGCCTGAGTTTTTGCCATTCCTATGAGGCTCTCGCTATGACCGCACCGACTGCAATTCGCCGACTCAACGCTGCTGACCCGGATTTCGCGCATCATCTGGATCATCTGCTGAGCTGGGAAAGTGTGTCTGACGACTCGGTCAATCAGCGGGTGCTGGACATCATCAAGGCTGTGCGCGAGCGCGGTGACGCGGCGCTGGTCGAGTTCACCCAGAAATTCGATGGCCTGGAAGTCGCTTCGATGGCGGACCTGATCCTGCCGCGCGAGCGTCTGGAACTGGCCCTGACCCGCATCACTGTCCCACAACGCGAAGCGCTGGAAAAAGCCGCCGCTCGCGTGCGCAGCTATCACGAAAAACAGAAGCAGGATTCCTGGAGCTACACCGAAGCCGACGGCACGGTGCTGGGCCAGAAGGTCACGCCACTGGATCGCGCCGGTCTGTACGTGCCGGGCGGTAAGGCGTCGTACCCGTCGTCGGTGTTGATGAACGCGATTCCGGCCAAAGTCGCCGGCGTGACCGAAGTGGTCATGGTGGTGCCGACCCCGCGCGGTGAAGTCAACGAACTGGTGCTGGCGGCGGCGTGCATCGCCGGCGTTGATCGGGTGTTCACCATCGGTGGCGCACAAGCCGTTGCCGCGTTGGCCTATGGCACCGAAAGCGTGCCGCAGGTGGACAAGGTCGTCGGCCCGGGCAACATCTATGTCGCCACTGCCAAGCGTCACGTGTTCGGTCAGGTCGGCATCGACATGATCGCCGGCCCGTCGGAAATCCTCGTGGTATGTGACGGCCAGACCGATCCGGACTGGATCGCCATGGACCTGTTCTCCCAGGCCGAGCACGACGAAGACGCCCAGGCGATTCTGGTCAGCCCGGACGCCGAATTCCTCGACAAGGTCGCCGCGAGCATCGACAAACTGCTGCCGACCATGGATCGCGCGACCATTATTGAAACCTCGATCAATGGCCGTGGAGCCCTGATCCACGTGCGTGACATGGCCCAGGCCATCGAAGTTGCCAACCGCATCGCCCCGGAACACCTTGAGCTGTCGGTCGCCGACCCGCAGGCCTGGCTGCCGCAGATCCGCCACGCCGGCGCTATCTTCATGGGCCGCCACACCTCCGAAGCGCTGGGCGACTACTGCGCAGGTCCGAACCACGTTTTGCCGACCTCCGGCACCGCGCGTTTCTCCTCGCCGCTGGGCGTGTATGACTTCCAGAAGCGTTCGTCGATCATCTTCTGCTCCGAGGCCGGTGCTTCGGAGCTCGGCAAGACCGCATCGATCCTGGCCCGTGGCGAATCGCTGAGCGCCCACGCGCGCAGCGCCGAATACCGCATCAAAGACGAAGTGAAGGGGAACTGAACATGAGCAAATTCTGGAGCCCGTTCGTCAAGGATCTGGTGCCGTATGTACCGGGCGAGCAGCCGAAGCTGACCCGTCTGGTCAAACTCAACACCAACGAAAACCCGTACGGCCCGTCGCCAAAAGCCCTGGCGGCGATGCAGACCGAACTCAACGACAACCTGCGTCTGTATCCGGATCCGAACAGCGACCTGTTGAAAAACGCCGTCGCCAAGTACTACGGAGTGCTGAGTAACCAAGTGTTCCTCGGCAACGGTTCGGATGAAGTGCTGGCGCACATCTTCCACGGCCTGTTGCAACACGATCAGCCGATCCTGTTCCCGGACATCAGTTACAGCTTCTATCCGGTCTACTGCGGCCTGTACGGCATCAAGTTCGATGCGGTGCCGCTGGACGCGCAGTTCCGGATCAACCCGGCCGACTACACCAAGCCGAACGGCGGGATCATCTTCCCTAACCCGAACGCTCCGACCGGTTGCCTGCTGGCGCTGGAAGCGGTCGAGCAGATTCTCAAGGCCAGCCCGGATTCGGTCGTGGTGGTCGACGAGGCCTACATCGACTTCGGCGGCGAAACCGCGATCAGCCTGGTCGACCGTTATCCGAACCTGCTGGTGACTCAGACCCTGTCCAAGTCCCGTTCGCTGGCGGGCCTGCGGGTCGGTCTGGCGGTCGGCCATCCGGATCTGATCGAGGCGCTGGAGCGGATCAAGAACAGCTTCAACTCCTACCCGATCGATCGCATGGCGAATGTCGGCGCGGCGGCGGCGTTCGAAGATCGCGAATACTTCGACAAGACCTGCGCACTGGTCATCGAGAGTCGCGAATGGGTGGTTGCGCAGTTGCAGGCCAAGGGCTTTGAAGTGTTGCCGTCAGCGGCGAACTTCATCTTCGCCCGGCATCCCCAACACGATGCGGCGGGGCTGGCAGCCAAACTGCGTGAACAGGGCGTGATCGTGCGCCACTTCAAACAGGAAAGGATTGCTCAGTTCCTGCGGATCTCGATCGGCACGCCGGAGCAGAATCAGGCGTTGATCGATGGGCTCGGCGATCTCTGATACACCGCCGATGCTGTGGGAGCGAGCCTGCTCGCGATAGCGGACGGACAGTCGCATCTGTGCTGGCTGACTCGACGCAATCGCGAGCAGGCTCGCTCCCACATCAATCTGTATTGATTACTCGTGATGTGGCTCGCCCAAAAACGTCAACGAGCTGAACAGCCCTCGACTATTAACGTCCGGGCTGTCCTTCACCGGCACTTCCACCTGCGCCGCAATTACATTCAATCCCTCATTACGCACCAGCACCCGCGCGCGGCCTTCCTTGTCGGTTACAGTGGTCAAGGTATTCGGCGCGCTGCGGTAATCACCGATCAACTTTACGCCCGCCGCCGGTTTGCCATCCAGCAACACCCGCACCGGCAATGATTTCCCCGGCCCGACGGTCAGAGGATCGACCTCCGGCAAAATCAGCAATTTGATCTGATCCAGTTTGGGCAGCTTCGCTCCCGGCTGATAAATCGCCAGGCTGTACTTGAGTGTCTCGGTCGACTCGATGGCGCCCGGGACTTTGCTGCGCCCCTCGTTGATCCATTTCTTGTCGGCGGTTTGCGACCACATGCCGTTGTTCAGGGCCACGGCCAACACCGCCGGCGGTTTCAACGGTTGCAGGCGGGCGTGATCCGCCAGGCGCTGCACACTGACGGGAATCATCTTGCCGCTCGCGTCAAAGGCCCACGCCCCGCTGACTTTTTGTGGTTTGAACGCATTGTCCTCGGCACCGTGGCCGTAGACGACTTCGATATTGCCGCGCCGTTGTTCGGTCCACAAACCATGGGCCGAGGCGTGAGTGGCGAACAGGGCGGCGATGAGCAGCAGGGATTTGCCGTATTGCATGGTGACGTCCTTTTACAGGTTGAGTGTCAGGCTAACCGTGAAATTGCGCGGCTCGCCGGGGTTGACCCAGTAGTTGCTGTACGAGCGCTCGTAATACTTTTCGTCGAACAGGTTGTTCAGGTTCAGGCCGAGAGTGACGGTGTCGCTGGCCTTGTAATGGGCCAGCAGGTCGACGGTGTGATAGGCCGGCAGCTCGAAATCGCTGCCGGAATCACCTGAGCGGTCACCGACGTAGGTGAACGCCGCGCCGATATCCGAGCCGCGCAAGCGGCCGTCCTGAAACTCGTAGACACCCAGCAGGCTGCCGCTGCGTTTGGCCACCCCGAGGATGCGGCTACCGGCAGGAATCGCGGCATCACCCTTGGTGACTTCGGCGTCGATCCAGGCGAAGGCGCCGATCACCCTGACGGCGTCGGTGACTTGCCCGGTGACTTGCAGATCGAAACCCCGGCTGCGGGCCTTACCCATGGCGCGGCTGGTGTCGGTGCCCGGGTCGAGGGCGAGGACGTTTTCCTTGTCGATATGGAAGAAGGCGAGGGTGCTGCTTAACCGTTCGTCGAACAGCTCGTTCTTGACGCCGATTTCGTAACCCACGCCTTCTTCCGGATCGAAGGATTTGCCAGCCGCATCGAGGCCGTTGTTCGGTTTGAATGAGGTCGAGGCGTTGGCGAACAGGCCGGTGTCCGGGGTCAGTTGATAGAGCAGGCCGGCACGTTGGGTGAGCGCGTCGTGGGTCTGGCGGCTGGTGGTGTTTCGGCTGTGGTCATCGATGTCTTGCTCAAAGTGCTCGAAGCGCGCCCCGATCATCCCGCGCAGTTTTTCGCTGAAGACGATTTGATCCTGCAGGTTCAGCGCATGGCTTTCGACGTGTTCGAAGAAGTCTGTGCCGGAGCGTGCACCGTTGGGCTTCGGTTGGCCGTACACCGGGTTATAGATATCGATGGCGTAAGGCCCGCCGGCGATGGTGGTGATGCGCTCGTTCTTGCGGAAATTCTCGTACTCGCTGCCGATCAGCAGTTCGTGCTGCCAGGTGCCGAGGTCGAACAGGCCGCGCAGTTCCAGCTGGGTGATGCTGTCGTGCCAGTTGGTATCGCGTTCGCGATAGCGGCGGTTGACTGTGTGGCCATTGGCATTCAAAGGGCGGTTTTCGGAGGCGAATCCCCAGAGTTTGCCTTCCTTGTAATGGCTGGCCAGGCGCAGTTTCCAGGCATCGTTGAGGTGGTGCTCAAGCGTGGCTTGCAGTCTGTTGTTGTGATTGTCGATGTTGCCGTCGTTCGGCTCACCGAGGAATGTCGAGCGCGAGACGCCGCTCCATTTATTGTTTGGCGCAACGATGCCGCGGTCGAAGGTTGAGCTATGACGCACGAATTCGCTCTCCACCAGCAGGCTGGTGTCCGGGGTCAACTGCCAACTGAAAGAGGGGGCGACGAAGACGCGTTTGCTGTCGACGTGATCGCGAAAGCTGTTGTTGTCCTCGACCGCGAGGTTGATCCGCGACAGCACATCACCCTGATCATCCAGCGGCGTGTTGACGTCCAGCGCGGTGCGATAACGATCCCAACTGCCGGCACTGGTTTGCAGGGTAGTGAATGTTCCGGGCAGCGGTTTTTTGGTGACGATGTTCACCGTGCCACCCGGATCGCCTCGCCCGTACAGGCTGGCGGCTGGTCCTTTGAGCACTTCGATGCGCTCGATGTTGGCGGCGTCCGGTGTGCTCGGATAACCACGGTTGGCGCTGAAACCGTCCTGGTAAAACTCAGAGGTGGTGAAGCCGCGCACGCTGTATTCGTAAAGCGTCAGGCCGCCGAAGTTGTTTTGCTTCGACACGCCACCGGCGAAATCCAGCGCGCGTTCTACGCTGGTGCTGCCCAGATCCTTGAGCACGCTGGCGGGCACCACGCTGATGGCCTGCGGAATATCGCGGATCGCGGTGTCGGTTTTGGTGGCGCTGGACGAGCGGGTAGCGCGATAGCCTTTGACCGGGCCGGCAGGGGATTCGTAATCGGAGATGACGCTGATGGCGTCGAGTTCAAGCGTTTGCGGTTCATCTGCAAACGCGGGATCGCCAAGCAGGCCAAGGGTCAGGCCGAGGAGGGAGGCCTTTTTTCGAGACGACATGTTATGTTGTTCCAATGTGCTAATTGAAACAATATAACATGCCTGTTGAGAATGTCTGTTATTCGCGCCAATAACGCGAGCAAAGTCTTACTCTTCTTTTTCCTTCATCGGTTCCGGTGGCGGACGCAGGCCGATCTCGGCAGTCAGCTTCAACTCCTTGCCATTGCGCATCACCTGAATCGTGACCTTGTCGGTCGGTTTGATCCGCGCTACCTGGTTTATCGACTTGCGGCCATCGCCGGCCGGTTCGCCGTCGATGCTCAGAATCACGCCACCCAGTTGCAGGCCAAGGGCTTCGAAGTGCTGCCGTCAGCGGCCAACTTCATCTTCGCTCGGCATCCGCAACACGATGCGGCAGGGGTGGCGGCCAAACTGAGTGAACAGGGCGTGATCGTGCGCCACTTCAAGCAGGAGCGGATTGCCCAGTTCCTGAGGATCTCGATCGTTACGCCGGAGCAGAATCAGTCGTTGATCGATGGGCTCGGCGATTTGTGATTGTTGAATGAACACAGTTCCCGGTATATGACCGGGAACTGTTGTTCGGCAGTGACCATCAACCCTGTAGGGGTGGAGTAACTAGGTTCTTTTTCTGGCCTTGAATGTTATTTCGGCCACCGACTTGTCGGCGAAAATCATGTGAATTGTCGCCTCGATACTTGCGTACCCTGTTGTGAACTTTCCAGTAACTGTGCCCGTTTCTGGATAGTGCATAACATCCGCATAATTGAGTGCCCACTGAAAATGTTGTTCAGTAACGCCTCGTTCATAGAACTGTTGAAAGTCGTAAGGTGTGCCGTTCAGCAGCGATACAACAAAGGTGTCGTGCTCTGTTCCGCCCTTAGACTTCGAAGTGCTAGCCGACTTCAAGTAACTTGCAGTAATCAAGCCCGGCCTGAAAAATACGATTGTTGAAGTAAGCGTGATCCCTCTCCAGTTGATTGTTACATTACCATCGTCGAAGTCTGGTTGAGGCTCGAATTTATACATTTTCTGAGTCGTCATGGCTTTCCCTTGTAGAAACCAGGTTTTATCGACAACTCGGTTTCTAATGGCGTGGCTGAGGAAGCTCAACATTAATCTACAGACGAACTGAGCTCACCTGTCATATCTGACAGGTGAGCTAGATTCATTGGTTTGGTGAGTTATCGCGAATCCAATCAAATGGGCTTTCAGACATATTGCATGTCTGGGTGAGCGAGCGGCGTGAACGTCGCCGCTCTCATAGTCATTTGTGGCGAGTCTTACTCTTCTTTTTCCTTGACTGGCGCCGGCGGCGGACGCAGACCGATTTCAGCAGTCAGCTTCAACTCCTTGCCATTGCGCATCACCTGAATCGTGACCTTGTCGGTTGGTTTGATCCGCGCTACCTGGTTCATCGACTTGCGGCCATCACCAGCAGGTTCGCCGTCGATGCTCAGGATCACGTCGCCCAGTTGCAGGCCGGCTTTCTGGGCCGGGCCGTCGCGGAAAATCCCCGCCACCACGATCCCCGGACGCCCGGACAGGCCAAACGACTCGGCCAGTTCCTGGGTCAGCGGCTGCACTTCAATGCCGAGCCAGCCGCGAATCACCTGGCCATGTTCGATGATCGACTTCATCACCTCCATCGCCAGTTTCACCGGGATCGCAAAACCGATCCCTTGTGAACCCCCGGACTTGGAGAAAATCGCAGTGTTGATGCCAGTCAGGTTGCCGTTGGCATCCACCAGCGCGCCGCCGGAGTTGCCCGGGTTGATCGCCGCGTCGGTCTGGATGAAGTCTTCGTAGTTGTTCAGGCCCAGCTGGTTGCGGCCGGTGGCGCTGATGATGCCCATGGTCACGGTCTGCCCGACGCCGAACGGGTTACCGATGGCCAGTGCGACGTCGCCGATGCGGATGTTGTCGGAGCGGCCGACGGTGATCGATGGCAGCGTCTTCAGGTCGATCTTCAGGACCGCGAGGTCGGTTTCCGGGTCGCTGCCGATCACCCGAGCCAGGGTTTCGCGACCGTCCTTTAGCGCCACGACGATCTGGTCGGCGCCGCTGGTGACGTGATTATTGGTCAGGATGTAGCCTTCCGGGCTCATGATCACGCCGGAGCCGAGGCTCGATTCCATGCGTTTCTGTTTCGGCGAGTTGTCACCGAAGAAGCGGCGGAACTGCGGATCCTCGAACAGCGGATGGCTCGGCTTGTTGATGACTTTGGTGGTGTAGAGGTTCACCACCGACGGCGCAGCGATGGTCACCGCGTCCGCATAGGACACCGGCCCCTGCTGCACGCTGGTGGTCTGCGGGGCCTGTTGCAGGTTGACGTCGAGGCTCGGAAGCCCGACCCACTGCGGGTAACGCTGAATAATCAACAGAGCGATAAGCACGCCGGCCAACAGCGGCCAGCCGAAAAAACGCAGCGCCTTGAGCATTAAGCACGTCCTGGAAAAGTTGCAGGCGGGGTCAGACCGCCCATAATGTCGCGCATTATACGAGGCCGCGCGTGCCTCTGAACGGGATTTTCAGGAGTCTTTCATGGCCGTAGCCCTCACTACCCTGGTCGAAGAAGCCGACCGTTACCTCGCCAGTGCGAAAATTGCCGATTATTGCCCCAACGGCCTACAGGTCGAGGGCCGTCCGCAGGTGATGCGCATTGTAAGTGGCGTCACCGCCAGCCAGGCGTTGCTCGATGCCGCTGTCGAAGCCGAAGCCGATCTGGTGCTGGTGCATCACGGTTATTTCTGGAAGGGCGAGAACCCGTGCATCACCGGCATGAAGCAGCGCCGTTTGAAGACGCTGCTCAAGCACGATATCAGTCTGCTGGCCTATCACTTGCCGCTGGATCTGCACCCGGACGTCGGCAACAACGTGCAGCTTGCGCGTCAGCTTGACATCACCGTCGAAGGGCCGCTGGATCCGGACAACCTGAAAATCGTCGGTCTGGTCGGTTCACTGAGCGAGCCGATGACCCCGCGTGACTTTGCCCGCAAAGTGCAGGAAGTCATGGGCCGCGAGCCGCTGCTGGTCGAAGGCAGCGCGATGATCCGCCGGGTCGGCTGGTGCACCGGCGGCGGTCAGGGCTATATCGACAATGCCATCGCTGCCGGCGTCGATCTGTTCCTCAGCGGTGAAGCCTCCGAGCAGACATTCCACAGCGCCCGGGAAAACGACATCAGCTTCATCGCCGCTGGCCACCACGCCACTGAACGCTACGGCGCGCAGGCGCTGGGCGACTATCTGGCGAAGCGGTTTGCCCTGGAGCACATCTTCATCGACTGCCCGAATCCGATCTGAGATTACCTTCATATTTGTGGGAGCGAGCTTGCTCGCGAAGGAGTCTGTTAGCCGACTTTTTCATCGGATGGCAGACCGCTTTCGCGAGCAAGCTCGCTCCCACAGGGTCCGTATTGGCCGAACCAGCAGGCATATTCATATGCCCTTTCGATCTAGTTGGCGTCCTGATTAGAAGAGGTCGCTGTGCTAGGATTCCCCGCTCGAACACGGCCCGCTGGCCGTTCATAAGAAAGCTTTCGTGAGTAGCCATGGTCGACAAACTGACGCATCTGAAACAGCTGGAGGCGGAAAGCATCCACATCATCCGCGAGGTGGCCGCCGAGTTCGACAACCCGGTGATGCTGTACTCCATCGGTAAAGACTCCGCCGTGATGCTGCATCTGGCACGCAAGGCGTTCTTCCCGGGCAAACTGCCGTTTCCGGTGATGCACGTCGACACCCGCTGGAAATTCCAGGAGATGTACAAGTTCCGCGACAAGATGGTCGAAGAGCTGGGCCTGGACCTGATCACCCACGTCAACCCGGATGGCGTTGCGCAGGGCATCAACCCGTTCACCCACGGCAGCGCCAAGCACACCGACATCATGAAGACCGAGGGCCTGAAGCAGGCACTCGACAAGCATGGTTTCGACGCCGCTTTCGGCGGTGCCCGTCGCGATGAAGAGAAGTCCCGTGCCAAGGAGCGCGTCTACTCGTTCCGCGACAGCAAGCACCGCTGGGACCCGAAGAACCAGCGTCCCGAGCTGTGGAACGTCTACAACGGCAAGGTCAACAAGGGCGAATCCATTCGTGTGTTCCCGTTGTCGAACTGGACCGAGCTGGACATCTGGCAGTACATCTATCTCGAAGGCATCCCGATCGTACCGCTGTACTTTGCGGCCGAACGCGAAGTGATCGAGAAGAACGGCACGCTGATCATGATCGACGACGAGCGCATCCTCGAGCACCTGTCTGATGAAGACAAGGCGCGCATCGTCAAAAAGAAAGTGCGTTTCCGTACCCTTGGCTGCTACCCGTTGACGGGCGCGGTGGAGTCCGAGGCCGAAAGCCTGACGGACATCATTCAGGAAATGCTCCTGACGCGAACTTCCGAGCGCCAGGGCCGGGTCATCGACCACGATGGCGCAGGCTCGATGGAAGACAAGAAACGTCAGGGTTATTTCTAAGGGGTTGTCATGTCGCACGCATCTGATTTGATCAGCGAGGACATCCTCGCCTACCTGGGCCAGCACGAACGTAAAGAGCTGCTGCGCTTTTTGACCTGCGGTAACGTCGATGACGGCAAGAGCACTCTGATCGGGCGCCTGCTGCACGACTCGAAGATGATCTACGAAGATCACCTCGAAGCCATCACCCGCGATTCGAAGAAAGTCGGTACAACCGGTGACGACATCGACCTGGCGTTGCTGGTCGACGGCCTGCAGGCCGAGCGCGAGCAGGGCATCACCATCGATGTCGCCTACCGCTATTTCTCCACCGCCAAACGCAAATTCATCATCGCCGACACCCCCGGCCATGAGCAGTACACCCGCAACATGGCCACCGGTGCATCCACCTGTGACCTGGCGATCATCCTGGTCGATGCCCGTTACGGCGTGCAGACCCAGACCCGTCGCCACAGCTTTATCGCCTCGTTGCTTGGCATCAAGCACATCGTTGTCGCCATCAACAAGATGGACCTCAAGGGCTTCGATCAGGGCGTGTTCGAGTCGATCAAGGCCGACTACCTGAAGTTCGCCGAAGGCTTGAAGATGAAGCCGACGAGCATGCACTTCGTGCCGATGTCCGCTCTGAAGGGCGACAACGTGGTGAACAAGTCCGAGCGTTCGCCGTGGTACACCGGCCAGTCGCTGATGGACATCCTCGAGACCGTGGAAGTGGCAGGCGACCGCAACTTCACCGATCTGCGTTTCCCGGTGCAGTACGTCAACCGTCCGAACCTGAACTTCCGCGGTTTCGCCGGCACCCTGGCCAGCGGCATCGTGAAGAAGGGCGACGAAGTCGTGGTCCTGCCGTCGGGCAAGAGCAGCCGCGTGAAATCCATCGTCACCTTCGAAGGTGAACTGGAGCATGCCGGCCCTGGCCAAGCAGTAACGCTGACCATGGAAGACGAAATCGACATCTCCCGTGGCGACCTGCTGGTCCACGCCGACAACGTTCCGCCGGTGACCGACAGCTTCGAAGCGATGCTGGTGTGGATGGCTGAAGAGCCGATGCTGCCGGGCAAGAAATACGACATCAAGCGCGCTACCAGTTACGTGCCTGGCTCCATTGCCAGCATCGTCAACAAGGTTGACGTCAACACCCTCGAAGAAGGCCCGGCGAGCGCGTTGCAGCTCAACGAAATCGGCAAGGTGAAGATCGCGCTCGACGCGCCGATCGCCCTCGACGGTTACGACAGCAACCGCACCACCGGCGCGTTCATCGTCATCGACCGTTTGACCAACGGCACCGTCGGCGCCGGCATGATCGTCGCTCAGCCAGTGACCCACGGTACGGCTACGCACCACGGCAAACTGGCCCATGTAGCGACCGAAGAACGCGCTCAGCGTTTCGGTCAGCAACCGGCTACCGTGCTGTTCAGCGGCCTGTCGGGCGCGGGCAAGAGCACGTTGGCGTACGCGGTCGAGCGCAAGCTGTTCGATCTGGGTCGTGCGGTGTTTGTGCTGGATGGCCAGAACCTGCGTCATGACCTCAACAAGGGTCTGCCGCAGGATCGCGCGGGTCGCACCGAGAACTGGAGCCGTGCGGCGCATGTTGCCCGTCAGTTCAACGAAGCCGGTCTGCTGACGCTGGCGGCATTCGTGGCGCCGAGTGCGGAAGGTCGCGAGAAGGCCAAGGATCTGATTGGCAAGGATCGTTTGCTGACGGTCTATGTTCAGGCTTCGCCGACTGTGTGTGCCGAGCGTGATCCGCAAGGTTTGTATGCTGCGGGTGGCGATAATATTCCGGGTGAGTCGTTCCCGTATGACGTGCCGCTGGATGCAGATCTGGTGATTGATACCCAGTCGTTGTCGCTGGATGAAAGCGTGAAGCAGGTGCTGGATCTGTTGCGTAAGCGTGGCGCGATTTAAGCGTTAGCTGCTGATAAAAGGCCCGCCGATGAGTGAATCGGCGGGCTTTTTATTTCGGGCCAATTCGGTCGATTGTGGGAGCTAGCCTGCTAGCGATGACGGCCTTTGGGCCGATCAGGCTCTTGGAGTTTTGGGTGAATATCCGTTTCTGCGGGTGTTGCCGCTGGCGGTTCCGCTCTTACAGCGGGTCACTTTTTCAAACGCCAAAAAGTAACCAAAAGGCTGGGCCCCGGCGTTCGGCACCTCGCTTTGGCTCGGTGTTCCTTCGTTACGGGATTCATCCGGGGGCATCGCCTACGGTTTGCTTCGCTGCACCTCCTCTCGATGTGTTTGGCTTCGCCAAACGGCGCTGCGCGCCCACCCCCGGATGAATCCCTCCACTCAGCCGGCCGAAGGGGCCGGCACGTCAAAAGCGGTACTCGAGCTAACGCTCATTGTGTTGAGTGGTGGGAAGCGAAAAGCCAAAAGCTAGAAGCGAACTGCTTTCCTGTGGGAGCCAGCCTGCTGGCGATGGCGGCCTGACAGGCGATCAATTTCTTTCAGGTGTTCCCACAGGGGGGATCAGCGTCGGTTGGGATATTCGCGGTGCATCTGCTCAAGCAACGCATCCTTGTCCTGCCACAGCTGGTTGATCCAGCCTTGGAATTGCAGGCGGTATTCGCCGTCCTGGTCGTAGTTTTTGCCGATGAACTGTGGTGGGATTTTCAGTTCTTCGAAGTGCACCACTACGTCTCGCACATTGCCGCACAGCAGATCCCAGAAGCCAGGGCGTCCGCCGGGATAGTGAATGGTCACGTTGACGATCGATTCCAGCTGTTCGCCCATCGCATCCAGTACGAAGGCAATGCCGCCGGCCTTGGGTTTGAGCAGGTATTTGAACGGTGATTGCTGCTGCGCGTGTTTGCCTTCGGTGAAGCGTGTGCCTTCGACGAAGTTGAAGATGCCTACCGGGTTGTCGCGGAATTTCGCGCAGGTCTTGCGGGTGGTTTCCAGGTCTTTGCCTTTCTTTTCCGGGTGTTTTTCCAGATAGGCTTTCGAATAGCGCTTCATGAACGGGAAGCCCAGTGTCCACCACGCCAGACCGATGACCGGGACCCAGATCAGTTCCTGCTTGAGGAAGAACTTTAGCGGCTGGATGCGTCGGTTGAGCACGTATTGCAGCACCAGGATGTCGACCCAGCTCTGGTGGTTGCTGGTGATCAGGTACGAGTGTTGATAGTCCAGGCCTTGCAGGCCGCTGAGGTGCCAGCGGGTGCGGCGGACCAGGTTCATCCAGCCCTTGTTGTTGCTGATCCAGGCTTCGTGGGTGTGGCTCATCAGCCAGCGCGAGGCGCGGCGTGCGAGGTCGAACGGCAGCACTTTGATCAGTGCCACGAGAAACAGGAACGAGCACAGCAGGATCGTGTTCAGCGCCAACAGCAGCGCGGCGATTACGCCGCGCAGGGTGGCAGGGAGAAAAGCCAGCATCGGGTCAGATATCCAGAGGTCGGTTGGCAGCCTGAATCGCGGTCAGGGCGATGGTGTAGACGATGTCGTCGACCTGCGCGCCGCGCGGCAGATCGTTCACCGGTTTGCGCAGGCCTTGCAGCATCGGGCCGAGGCTGACGCAGTCGGCGCTGCGCTGCACGGCTTTGTGGGTGGTGTTGCCGGTGTTCAGGTCGGGGAACACGAACACCGTGGCGCGACCGGCCACCTGGCTGTTCGGCGCCAGTTGCCGGGCCACGGTTTCGTTGGCGGCGGCGTCGTACTGCAGCGGCCCGTCGATCAGCAGCGAGTGCTGTTGTTCGTGAGCGAGCAGGGTGGCTTCGCGGACTTTCTCGACTTCTTCGCCGGTGGCCGATTCGCCGCTGGAGTAGCTGATCATCGCCACGCGCGGGGTGATGCCGAACGCGGCGGCCGAGTCGGCGCTTTGCAGGGCGATTTCGGCCAGTTCACTGGCGCTCGGATGCGGGTTCATCACGCAGTCGCCGTAGACCAGCACTTCTTCAGGGAACAGCATGAAGAACACCGAGGACACCAGCGTGCAGCCCGGCGCCGTCTTGATCAGCTGCAAGGCCGGGCGGATGGTGTTGGCGGTGGTGTTGATGATGCCGGAGACCAGGCCGTCGACTTCATCCAGCGCCAGCATCATGGTGCCGATCACCACGGTGTCTTCCAGTTGCTGCTCGGCCATCGGCGCATTGAGGCTTTTGCTCTTGCGCAAGGCGACCATCGGCTCGACATAGCGCTCGCGGATCAGATCCGGATCGAGAATTTCCAACCCTGGCGGCAGCACGATGCCCTGGGCACGGGCGACGGCTTCGACGTCTGCCGGTTTGGCCAGCAACACGCAACGGGCAATTCCACGCTCCTGACAGATTGCCGCCGCTTGCACGGTGAACGGCTCGCTGCCTTCGGGCAGAACGATGCGTTTGTTGGCGGCCTGGGCGCGTTGAATCAATTGATAGCGGAACACCGCCGGCGACAGGCGCATTTCCCGTGGCGTGCCGCAACGTTGGTGCAGCCAGTTGGCATCCAGATGACTGGCAACGAAATCGGTGATGATCTCCGCACGCTCGCGGTCATCGACGGGGATTTCCTTGTTCAGGCCGTTGAGCAGGTTGGCGGTGTCGTAGGAACCGGTGCTCACCGACAGTACCGGCAGACCGGCCTGCAACGCGCCACGGCACAAATCCATGATGCGCGGATCGGGCAGGGTGTCGCTGGTCAGCAGCAGGCCGGCCAGCGGTACGCCGTTGATGGCCGCGAGGCTGACGGCGAGGATGATGTCGTCGCGATCGCCGGGGGTCACCACCAGCACGCCGGGCTTGAGCAGGTCCACGGTGTTGCGCATGGTGCGCGCGCAAATGATGGTTTTGGTCATGCGCCGGGTTTCGTAGTCGCCGGCGTTGAGCACCTGGGCGCCCATCAGGTCGGCGACGTCGCGGGTGCGCGGGGCGTTGAGTTCGGGCTGGAACGGAATGCAGCCAAGCAGACGGAAATCACCGGTGCGCAGCAAGGGCGAATGCTCTTTCAGGCGCGCAGCGAAGGCGTCCATGCTCTCGTCGGTCTTGACCTTGTTGAGGATCACGCCGAGGACTTTCGGGTCTTTCGGCCCGCCGAACAACTGCGCCTGCAACTCGACGCGGCCGGACAGTTCGGTCAGCACTTCGTTTTCCGGCGCCGAGACCAGAATCACCTCGGCATCCAGGCTCTTGGCCAGGTGCAGGTTGACCCGCGCGGCGTAGCTGGCGCTGCGGGTCGGCACCATGCCTTCGACGACCAGCACGTCTTTGCCTATGGCGGCTTGCTGGTAGAGAGCAATGATTTCTTCGAGCAGTTCGTCGAGCTGACCATCGCCAAGCATCCGCTCGACGTGGGCCAGGCCCAGTGGCTGCGGCGGTTTCAGGCCATGGGTGCGGGCCACTAGTTCAGTGGAACGCTCAGGGCCGGTGTCGCCCGGATGCGGCTGGGCAATCGGTTTGAAGAAGCCGACTTTCAGCCCGGCCCGCTCCAGCGTACGCACCAGCCCGAGGCTGATGGAGGTCAGACCCACACCAAAGTCGGTGGGCGCGATAAAAAAAGTTTGCATGCGGATTCTCTAAGGGTGCATGGCAATGGCGATCGTCTCTGTGTGCCGATCTGCCTGAATTCAGTCGCCAAGGTTATCGCTAACCGAGCCTTGAGCGCACCAACCGCAAGCAAAGGGTTGGCCTATTTTTTCAATACGTTGCGCGGCGTCCAGGACCCATGCCCGGGACTGCCAGGGCGGGAGGTGGCGCAAGTGCTGGGTGTGGCCGCAGGACAGCTTGGCGACCCAGTGGCCGTCCTCGTCCTGATGGAATCCGGTGACGGTCACGGGCGCCAATCCGTCCCGTCTGTCCGGGTTCTGTTCGCTTTCGGGCAAATCCTTGTTTAGACTTGTCCGTTCTTCATTCTTATGCAAAAGGTCTCGCCCCATGCTGATCGCCGCCAATAAGGCTGTCTCCATCGACTATACCCTGACCAACGACGCTGGTGAGGTCATCGACAGCTCCGCCGGCGGCGCTCCGCTGGTCTACCTGCATGGCGCAGGCAACATCATCCCGGGTCTGGAAAAAGCCCTGGAAGGTAAAGAAGTCGGCAACGATCTGGAAGTGTCCGTCGAGCCGGAAGATGCCTACGGCGAATACGCCGCTGAGCTGGTCAGCACCCTGAGCCGCAGCATGTTCGAAGGCGTTGACGAGCTGGAAGTCGGCATGCAGTTCCACGCTTCGGCGCCGGACGGCCAGATGCAGATCGTCACCATCCGTGACCTGGACGGCGACGACGTCACCGTCGACGGCAACCACCCACTGGCCGGTCAGCGCCTGAACTTCAAAGTGAAGGTCGTTGCCATCCGTGACGCCAGCCAGGAAGAAATCGCTCATGGTCACGTCCATGGCGAAGGTGGCCATCACCACTGATTTTCTGCGCTAAGCTTTCGAGTACTGGAGAGGCGCCCGAGGGCGCCTTTTTAGTCCGCGGCTGTCCTTGGTGCCCTCGCCAAGTGGCTGTTTCGAGTAGAACACGGAAATCTGGAGTTCGTCATGAGTGCTTTTCACGACCTTAAGTTGACAGCCCTGGATGGTCAGGAGCTACCGCTGGCACCCTTCAAGGGCCAAGTCGTGCTGGTGGTCAACGTCGCCTCCAAATGCGGCTTGACCCCACAGTACGCGGCGCTGGAAAACCTTTATCAGCAATACAAAGGCAAAGGCTTCAGTGTGCTGGGCCTGCCGTGCAACCAGTTTGCCGGTCAGGAGCCGGGCAGTGAGCAGGAGATCCAGGAATTCTGCAGCCTCAACTATGGCGTGAGTTTTCCGTTGTCGAAAAAGCTCGAAGTCAACGGTCACGACCGTCATCAGCTGTACCGTCTGCTGGCGGGCGAGGGCGCGGAGTTTCCCGGTGACATCACCTGGAATTTCGAGAAATTCCTGCTCGGCAAGGACGGTCGGGTACTGGCCCGCTTCTCGCCGCGCACGGCGCCGGATGATCCTTCGGTGATTACGGCGATTGAAAAAGCCCTGAGTTGAAGCACGAAAATCGCAGCCATTGAGCTGCGATTTTTTTCGCCTGCCTTTTGACCCTTAATCATTCAGATCAATAGTGCTATCGGGCGTTTGAAACTCCGCATATTATCGCCGTCATATGAATTGCGTGCCCGTCGATCAATTTTTCGTGGAGCTTCCCATGCCCGTGCAAGCCCTGTTCAAACCGTTCCAGCTCGGTGCTCTCGAACTGCCGACCCGCGTGGTCATGGCGCCGATGACCCGTTCGTTCTCCCCGGGCGGCGTGCCCAATTCCAAAGTGATCGAATACTACCGTCGTCGCGCGGCGGCCGGTGTCGGCCTGATCATCACCGAAGGCACCACCGTCGGTCACCAGGCTTCCAACGGTTACCCGAACGTGCCGCACTTCTACGGTGAAGCCGCGCTGGCCGGCTGGAAGAAAGTCGTGGACGCGGTACACGCCGAAGGCGGCAAGATCGTTCCGCAACTCTGGCACGTCGGCAATGTACGCCGTCTGGGCACCGATCCGGACGCGAGCGTGCCGGGTTATGGCCCGTCTGAAAAACTTAAAGACGGTCAGGTCGTGGTGCACGGCATGACCAGACAGGACATTCAGGACGTGATCGCAGCCTTCGCCCAAGCGGCGAAAGATGCCCAAAGCATCGGCATGGACGGCGTGGAAATCCACGGCGCCCACGGTTACCTGATCGACCAGTTCTTCTGGGAAGGCAGCAACCAGCGCACCGACGAATACGGTGGCAGCCTGGCCAACCGTTCGCGTTTCGCCATCGAGCTGATTCAGGCTGTGCGTGCGGCGGTGGGCGAAGGCTTCCCGATCATCTTCCGTTTCTCGCAGTGGAAACAGCAGGACTACACCGCGCGTCTGGTGCAAACCTCTGAGGCACTGGGTGAATTCCTCAAGCCGTTGTCCGACGCCGGGGTGGATATTTTCCACTGCTCGACGCGCCGTTTCTGGGAGCCTGAGTTTGACGGCTCCGACCTGAATCTGGCCGGCTGGACACGCAAGCTGACCGGCAAACCGACCATCACCGTCGGCAGCGTCGGCCTCGATGGCGAGTTCCTGCAGTTCATGGTCAACACCGACAAGGTCGCGCAACCGGCCAGTCTGGAGAAACTGCTGGAGCGTCTGAACAACGACGAGTTCGATCTGGTGGCAGTGGGGCGTGCGCTGTTGGTCGATCCGGACTGGGCGCAGAAAGTGCGCGAAGGCCGCGAGCAGGACATTCTGCCGTTCAGCCGTGAGGCGTTGATGACGCTGGTTTGATCGCCGTGGGTGGCTTGTCGCGCAGGTCGCGGCAAGCTCCCAGCAAATGATTTTCAAACTGTTCGACGATGGCCGCCCAACCCTGGCGGCTGGCGTGCTGGCGTGCGTTCAGGCGTACGCAGCGCAACCTTTCGTCCTCCTCCAGCAGCCACGCGGCTGCCTCGCAGAACGCCTCTTCATCCCCGGGCATCGCCAGCACGCCGTTGTAGCCATGGCGGATATGCTGGGCCGCAGCCGCCTGATCGTAAGCCACCACCCCAAGGCCTGAGGCCAGCGCTTCCAGCACGACGTTGCCGAAGGTTTCGGTCAGGCTCGGAAACAGAAACACATCCCCCGACGCATAGTGCGCCGCCAGCGCTTCGCCGCGTTGCGAGCCGCAGAAAATGGCCTCGGGCAGTTCCTTTTCCAGTGCCATTCGTTGCGGCCCGTCGCCGACCACGATCAGCTTCAGGTTGCGCTGTGGATAAGTGCCGGCGAGCTTTTCGAAACTGCGCTTGAGCAGGCCGAGGTTCTTCTCCGGCGCCAGGCGTCCTACGTGAATGACAGCAATGTCCCGCTCGCCGAGACCCCATTGCTCACGCAAGGCATTCAGGCGTTTGGCCGGGTGAAACAACTGACTGTCGACACCCCGGGACAGCAGCGCCAAGCGTTCGAAATGCCGACGCTCCAGTTCCAGGCGCTGGCTGACGCTCGGCACCAGCGTCAGGGCCGAGCGATTGTGAAACCAGCGCAGATAGTGGGTGAGCAAACGCGTCAGCAAACCCAGCCCGTACTGGTGGGTGTATTGCTGAAAATTGGTGTGAAAGCCGCTGACCACGGCAATTCCCAGACGCCGTGCTGCGCGCAACGCCGACAGCCCGAGCGGACCTTCGGTGGCAATATAGAGCACGTCCGGGCGCTGGCGCGTCCAGCGTCGCAACAGTTTGTGCATCGACGACTGCCCCCATTGCAACCCCGGATAACCCGGCAACGGCCAGCCTCGGCACAGCAGTAGCGAGTCGTCTTCAGTGCGCTGCGGATCGTCAGCCTGACGCGGTCGCACCAGTTCCACCCGATGCCCGCGTGCGCGCAAGCCGTCGCACAAGCGGCCAAGGGTATTGGCCACGCCGTTGATTTCCGGTGGGAAGGTTTCGCTGATGAGGGTGATATGTAGAGCTGTCGTCATGACCTCAGTGTCGGCTGAGGCTATGTCGTCATTGTGTCGGGTTGATGATGGATTGATGACAGGCTTTTTTGGCAGGGCCTCAACATTTTGAGGAGGCGGTCGTTAGCCTTTCGAATACTTCAATCAGGGAAAGAGTCATGACTGAAAATGCTTATGCGCCGCCTGAGGCGAATCTTTTGAGCGAGGATGTACAAGCGAGCGGGTTTTACGTGGTCGCCCGCTGGAAGTTCATTTTGCTGTCGGTGCTCAGTTTCGGTTTGTACTTCTACTACTGGTCTTACAAGAACTGGAGTCTGTACAAGCAGCGGACCCAGGAAGAATCGTGGCCGCTGGCCCGAGGACTGTTTTACATCTTCTTCGTCCACCGGCTTTTCCGTCAGGCCGACAAGGCCATCCACGACAGCGGGCGCAAGTCAGATTGGGACCTCGAACAGTGGGCGACAGTCTTTGTTGTATTGACGCTGGCTGCTGCGGTACTCGAAAAGCTATCCGGTCAATTCGAGAACCTGGCTTATCTGGCGGCATATGCTGTAGCCCTTTTGCCTGTCAGAGCCTATGTGGCCAGTGAAGGCCAGCGTCTGATCAACCTGGCCGCCAATGACCCTGAAGGTCAGAGCAACAATCGCCTCAACGTCTGGAACTTCCTGATCATCGTGCCAGGTCTTGTGTTATGGGCGCTGGTGCTGTTGGGCTTGTGGGTCATTTATCGCTGAGGCGATACGAATCCGGGGCGGGGTTCAGGCCTTTTCCTGAACCAGCGCCTCGGCCCCGCGCTCGCGCACCCAGAACAACGTAGCGCCCGCCACGGCCGCTGGCATCATCAGGATGTTGACCAGCGGAATCAGCAACACCAGATAGACGATTCCGCCGAAACTCATGCTCTGCCAGCGCTTCTGGCGCAGCCAGGCGAGCATCTCGTTCCAGCCCAGTTTGTGGTTGTCCGCCGGGTAGTCGATGTACTGGATTGCCATCATCCACACTCCGAACAGCAACCACAGCGGTGCGGCGACGAGGTTCACCACCGGGATGAACGAAAGGATGAACAGGCCGATCGCCCGGGGCAGGAAGTAACCGAGTTTGCGCATTTCCCGGGCCAGTGTGCGCGGGATCATGGCGATCAGTTCGCCCCAGCTGAAGGCCGGGAAGTCGTCGGTGCCACGCACCACCACTTCAACCTTTTCCGCGAGGAAGCCGTTGAACGGCGCGGCGATCACGTTGGCCAGCATCGTGAAGGTGAAGAACACCATCAGCGCCACCAGCACCACGAACAGCGGCCACAGGATGTAGCTGAGGAAACTCAGCCATTCGGGCAGCGACGGCATCAGCGTGTCGACCCACAGGCTGAACTGGTGGCCGGCCAGATAGATCAATCCGACGAACAGCACCAGGTTGATGGCCAGCGGCAGCAGCACGAACAGGCGCAGGCCCGGACTCAAGACCAGTTTGAGGCCTTCGCGCAGGTATTGCGGGCCGGACAGAACAGGGGCGGGCATAAGGTGCTCCGAGCAAGGGAAAACGCGCCGACCTTACCGACTTTGCAGAACCTGTGAAAGCGCGGCAGTGGGATCGACATTCACTGTAACAAAGACGTCCATCTCGTCAGTGTGTCGGCATAGAGACCACCTATGAGCTGGATTGTTAAACCGTATTTCCTTAATCTTGCCCCCCTCGATACGCTGCACCCAACTTTTTACAGGACTGTCGAGCTCACGCCTTCCCCAAGGTTATCCACAGTCCTTTTTTATTCCCGCCGGCAGTCCGGCGTCCGGCCAGGTGTCTTGGCCGGTCAACAGGAGCAGGTTCATGTCTGAAGTCCGTCATTCGCGAGTGATCATCCTCGGTTCCGGCCCTGCCGGTTACAGCGCTGCTGTCTACGCTGCCCGTGCCAACCTCAAGCCGCTGCTGATCACCGGCATGCAGGCCGGCGGTCAACTGACCACCACCACCGAAGTCGACAACTGGCCGGGCGACGTCCACGGTCTGACCGGCCCGGTGCTGATGGAGCGCATGCGCGAGCACGCCGAGCGTTTTGAAACCGAGATCGTCTTCGATCACATCAACGCCGTGGACTTTGCTTCCAAGCCGTACAGCCTGACCGGCGACAGCGGCACCTACACCTGCGACGCGCTGATCATCGCCACCGGTGCCAGCGCTCGTTACCTGGGCCTGCCGTCGGAAGAAGCGTTCATGGGCAAAGGCGTTTCGGCCTGCGCGACCTGCGACGGTTTCTTCTATCGCAACAAGCCGGTGGCCGTGGTCGGTGGCGGTAACACCGCTGTCGAAGAAGCCCTGTACCTGGCCAACATCGCCAGCAAGGTCACCCTGATCCACCGTCGCGAAACCTTCCGCGCCGAGAAGATCCTGATCGACAAGCTCAACGCCCGCGTGGCCGAAGGCAAGATCGAGCTGAAACTGAACGCGACCCTGGACGAAGTGCTGGGCGACAACATGGGCGTGACCGGTGCGCGTCTGAAGAACAACGACGGCAGCTTCGACGAAATCAAGGTCGACGGCGTGTTCATCGCCATCGGCCACACCCCGAATACCTCGCTGTTCGAAGGTCAGCTGGAATTGAAGGACGGCTACCTCGTCGTTCAGGGCGGCCGTGAAGGCAACGCCACCGCGACCAGCGTCGAAGGCATCTTTGCCGCCGGCGACGTGGCCGACCACGTTTACCGTCAGGCCATCACCTCGGCCGGCGCCGGCTGCATGGCGGCACTGGACACCGAGCGTTACCTGGACGGTCTGCAGAACGCTTCGTTCTAAGATCGCAGAAACAAAAAAACCGGCCAATTGGCCGGTTTTTTGTGCCCGATTTTCAGAAACCACACAGTTCCAGTGTGGGAGCGGGCTTGCTCGCGAATGCGTCGTGTCAGGCAGTATTTTGGGTGACTGACACACGGCTTTCGCGAGCAAGCTCGCTCCCACAGGGGATTGTGATTGGCTTTGGAATCAGCGGCGGGTCAGCGGTTGCGCATCGAATTTCACGCCCGCCAGACCGTGCTGGATCAGGGCACGGATATTGCCGTGATCGCTGCCTTCAGGCGTTGCCACGACCGAGCGGTAGTGTTCGCCGAACGCCAGCAGCGCTTCTTCATCGCTCAAGCCTTCCAGCAGCGCCAGACCCAGGGTCTTGCACGAACCTTCGTTCTGCCCGGCCGCGTTTTCCACGCCGCCATTGTTGAACGCCTGAGGCTGGTAGTCGTAACCGGCGGCGATGAAGGCCAGGGTGTCGGCAAAAACGTGTTCGCCGCTCTTGAGGCTGGCGCGCAGGGTGTTCAGATCACTCATGGGGTTTTCCTTTGGCGAACGCCGCTTGTTGTTCGGCGCTGGCTTCTTGCTGATATTGGGCTTTCCAGTCGGCGTACGGCATGCCGTAAACCACTTCGCGGGCGTCGTCGAGGCTGACCTCGATCCGGCGCTCGTCAGCCTCGGCCTTGTACCACTTGGACAGGCAGTTGCGGCAGAACCCGGCGAGGTTCATCAGGTCGATGTTCTGCACGTCCTTGCGGCTGTCCAGGTGGGCGACCAGCCGGCGGAAGGCGGCGGCTTCGAGTTCGAGGCGTTGTTGCTCGGTCATGATGGGCTCTGTGCAGTCAAATCGTGGCGCGGATGATAAAAGTCTGACGCCCGGAGCGCCAGACACGTTCAGCGGCTGGCGGCGAGGGTGATCGACACCGATTCGGCAAAACGCAAGGCATGCGGCTTGTCGACTTCGACTTCGGCGTACAGCACCGATTCGTTGGCCATCACCAGATCCAGCAGCTCCTGAGTGAGACGTTCGAGCAGCGCGAAGCGATTGCCTTCCACGTGGGCGATGATCGCTTTGGTGATGGTGCGGTAGTTCAGCGCGTGGTCGATGTCGTTGTCACGCACCGCTTCCTGCGCGGCGTACAGGATGGTCAGGTTGATCAGCACATCCTGCTTGTTGAGGATTTCGTCCTCGTTGATCCCGATAAAGGTACGCAAGCGCAGATCCTTGACCCGGATGCGCGCCATTCCCGGTTGAAGTTGTGGCATTTACTTGCTCCGTCCAATCAATTGCAGGAACTCCTGGCGGGTGTTGCTCGACTCGCGGAAGGCGCCGAGCATGACCGAGGTGTTCATGGTCGAATTCTGTTTCTCGACACCGCGCATCATCATGCACATGTGCCGGGCTTCGATGACCACCGCGACACCGGCGGCATCGGTGACTTGCTGGACCGCCTCGGCGATCTGGCGGGTGAGATTTTCCTGGATCTGCAGGCGGCGGGCGAACATGTCCACCAGTCGCGCGATCTTCGACAACCCCAGCACCTTGCCCGTCGGAATATAAGCCACATGGGCCTTGCCGATGAAGGGCAGCAGGTGATGTTCGCACAACGAATAGAGCTCGATGTCGGCGACGATGATCATCTCGTCGGTGTCGGAGGCAAACAGCGCGCCATTGACGATCTCGTCGACGCTCTGTTCGTAGCCGTGACACAGATACTGCATGGCCTTGGCCGCCCGCACCGGCGTGTCGAGCAGTCCTTCGCGGTCAGGGTTTTCACCGAGACCGATCAGGATCTCACGGTAATTCTCTGGCAGGGAACGGGTCATGGAGCATCCTCGCGGGGGCGTGTTACTTGACGTGCCGCCCGCCGTTGACGGTCAGGGTCGTGCCGGTGACATACGGGTTGTCGAGCAGATAGCGCAGGCTCTGATAGATCACTTCGCTGCCGGGTTCGATGCCCAGCGCGGACTTGGCCAGCGCCTTGGCGCGGTACGCCGCGTCGTCGTCGGGATTGAACAATAGCAGGGCCGGTGCGATGCCGTTGACCTTGATTGACGGCGCGTACCGCGCGGCGAAGGACAACGTGAGGCTGTCGAGCCCGGCCTTGCTGGCGCAATAGCCAATGTGTTTGCTGCTGCCCTTGCGGGTGACGTCATCGCTGATGTGGATGATGTCGGCAGGGTTCGAACGTCGCAGCAATTCGGCGCAATGCAGGTTGATCAGGTACGGCGCCAGCATGTGAATGTTGAACATCCGGCTGAAGGCTTCGGCTTCGCCGTCACCGTTTTCCGCCAGCCACTCCGAGGCGTTGTGGACGATGGCGCGCAGGCTGTCGGTGTGGGTCTTCAGTTCGGTGATGAACGCGAGGATCGAGGCTTCGCTGGAAAAGTCCGCGTGCAACCCGAGGGCGCCCAGGTCCCGCAACGTCTTCACACCCGGTCGTTCGCTGCGGTAGGTGAAGATCACCCGATGACCGTCTTCCAGCAGACGCTGCGCGCAATGCAGGCCGACCCGCTGGCCGGCGCCGGTGATGAGGATGGGAGCTGTGGGAGAGGTCATGTACGGCTCGCGTCGAAGTCAGAGCAAAAACTATAACAGCGACGCGAGCGACGGCTTCAGCGATTTTGCGTGGAGGGCGCGGCAGGCAACGGGCGTGCGGGCACCGGATTGAGCCAGCCGGCCAGCAGGCGGGTCGACAGCGGAATGAAGAAGTAGACCATCAACGGGGTCAGGCACAGCGTGCTGACGAAGACTCGGGGAACCAGGCTCATTTCAGCGAGCAGCGGACCCAGCACGAAATTGAACAGCAGCGACACCGGAAAGAACGCCAGCCAGATCGCCACGGCCTGTTTCCAGCGCGGGGGGCGATGACCGGCGGCACCGAACCAGCCTTCGATCCCGCTGACCCGATGTTCCGTCGGATGGGCAAACAGATCGCTGCCACGAGCCAGCCATGCGGTGCGCGATGCCGAATGTTCCCAGGCGTGCAGGGTCTGTTCGTCGACGAAGCGGAAAATGATCTGGAATTCATCGTCGCCCGGAGGCGGGGCCAGTACGCCGGAACCAAGGTAACCAGGGAAGTCGGTGGCCAGTTGTTCGCCTTCGCGCAGCCAGGCGATCAGATCCTGATAACGACCATTGGCGACACGACGCGCGACCATCAGCGTGACGGGGGAAGTAGACATTGTGTATCTCCGTATTGCATGTGCGTCGCTCCGGGTAGGAGTTTCGCCTGACGCAGCGCCGGGGTAGAGGGCTGCGTTTTTCGACAAGCAAGGATTATTCCTCATTTTCGTGACGAACCAGAGACTTTCGTCCCACTTCATCGCTTGAACCGGTCGGGGGCATCAGGAGTAGAATGGGATCCAACTACGCCAACTGGGACGTACCCGCATACATGCCTGTCATGACAGACGTTCGCCCTGCTTCGCAGGCATCTGTTGCGCTGGAGCGCGAAGAGCTTTTTCCGATACGTGAAGTGGCGCGTCTGACCGGGGTCAACCCGGTCACGCTGCGCGCATGGGAACGCCGCTATGGATTGATCCAGCCGACACGCACCGAAAGTGGGCATCGGCTGTATTCGATGACCGATATCGAGCGCGTTCGCAGCATCGTCGACTGGATTGATCGCGGTGTCGCGGTGAGCAAGGTCGGCAAGATCCTGGCCAAGACCGAGCCGATGAAAGCGCTGGCGCACATCATTCCCGATGATCTGGTTCAGGCGGACTATCTCCAGTGGCAGGAACAAGTCCAGCGAGCAGTCAGCTCATTCGACGATCAGTTGCTCGATCGCGTCTATGGCCAGATTTTCTCGTCGTATGCCTTGCCTGTCGTTTTTCAGGACATCCTGATGCCGCTGTGGCTGCAAATGCTGCAGCGCCAGGACGCGTTCGGACAGACCAGCGAGTGGCTGTTCTTCGACGGTTTTCTGAGAGCGAAGGTGCTTCAGCGCATCGTCGTGCTGCGCGGCTCGCAACCGCGCAAAGTCATCGTCAGCGCGCTGGCCGGTCAATGTCGTGAGCTGGAATTGCTGGTGGCGGCGCTGTTTCTCAGTGGCAATGACGCGGGCGTTCGTGTACTCACCACCGGGCAGCCATTTGATGAGCTGACACTGGTGTGCGAGAAAATCAAACCACAGGCACTGGTGCTGTTTTCCAATCACGCGCCTGCACCCGAGCTGCCCCGGCGCCTGAACCGTCTGGCGCTGAGTCTTGATTGTCAGTTGTTGCTGGCGGGCGATGCTGCCGATCTGGCGCAGGACAGCCTGGCCGGATCATCGGTCGGCTGTCTGGGCAATGAGGGGGCGACCATGCGCCAGCGCATGAATCAGTTTCTGGCGGGGACGCTGGATACCTGAGACTCAGGTGTGCAGGGCAGGGTGGGTCAGACGATGCTGTTGCAGGATGAACTGGCGCAGACGCTCGGTTTCGTCGGCATCGCTCTGGCTTAGTTCGTAAGCATAAAAGCCGCTCTCGGTTTCCCGCTCGAACGTCCCGCGCAGGGAAATCCGCTCGTAGCCCGACGGGCTGAACCACAAGGCAAAATGCTTCGGCGGTTTGGTTTTGTTGCGCACTTCCAGCAGCACACCTTTGTGCGAAACCTCGTGAACCCACAGCGTGCCCGGCTGGCCCTTGGCATTTTCCAGTGCCACAGGCTCTTGCAGGGTCAGGCGCCATGGACGCACCATTGGCCCGTCTTCATAGATGCTCGGCACCCCAAGACGCAAATGCAGGGCGTGAAACTCGTCTTCCACCAGATGCAGCGGGAAGGTCATCTGCTGATTTTCGAAGTTGGCCTGGATGGTGACTTGCTCATGGGCCGCCAGGCGCGTGAGCAGATCACGGATCTGCGAACCACCATTGACCAGCAGGCTCGACGTCGCATCCCGCACATTGAGTTGCGGGTTGTGTTGCATGGTCTGGATGAAATCCAGCTCATCCTGGGTCAGAAGGGCGTCGCGCTGCATGGCTAACTCGAAATGAATAATTACAAAGTCATTGGTGATTGTAGTTAATGACAATTAGTTCGTTGTTTTGTTTGCGCCGTTCGTCGCTTTCAGTGTCGCAAGCTCTGCTTCGAGCGCCGCCACCTGGGCTTCCAGTTGCACAACCCGCTGCTGGGCCTTGACCTGAACCGTGACGTCCTTTTGCACGCCTACGAAGTAGGTCTGCCCATCATCGGCATTTTTTACCGTCGACAAAGACAGTTCGTTCCAGAACGGTGTGCCGTCCTTGCGGTAATTGCGCAGGATTTCCCGGCATGAGCCACCGTTTTTCAATACATCGCGAATCCGCTCCAGACTGGCCTGGTCGCGATCACCGGCCTGCAGGAAACGACAGTCCTGATAGAGAATTTCTTCGCTGGTATAGCCGGTCAGTTTTTCGAAAGCCGGATTCACGTAGATCAGGATGTTGTCCCGATCGCCTTCTTTTTCTGCCACCACGATTCCATCGTTCGACGCGTTGATCACCATTTGCAGCAGACTGGCATTGATCATCTATGAATCCCTTCAGTGGTCTCGACCGCTGGCATTCTAGAAGATCGATTGGCGCTGTCTACTGGCCATCAGCGCTTGTCGAGAGCCAATCGCAACAGGGCGCCGCCGGCTGTTACTATCGTCGCTCTTTTTTTCAGTTTCAGGATCAGATTGATGAAAGTCGCCATCCTCTCCGGCTCGGTGTACGGCACGGCCGAAGAAGTCGCTCGCCACGCTCAGAGCCTGTTGAACGCCGCCGGTTTTGAAACCTTCTACAACTCGCGCGCCAGCCTCGCTGATCTCCAGGCCTTTGGCCCTGAAGCCTTGCTCGCCGTGACTTCGACCACCGGCATGGGCGAGTTGCCGGACAACCTGCAACCGTTGTATTCGTCCATTCGCGATCAACTGCCGGCGGCCTGGCGTGGCTTGCCTGGCGCGGTGATCGCGTTAGGCGACGCCAGCTACGGCGACACTTTCTGTGGCGGCGGCGAGCAACTGCGTGAGCTGTTCGGCGAACTCGGCGTGCGTGAAGTGCAGGACATGCTGCGCATCGACGCCAGCGAAAGCGTCACTCCAGAAACTGACGCCGAGCCTTGGCTGGAACAGTTGATCGCCACGCTCAAGGGGTGATCCCGCGTTCGCGCAACAGCGCGAGCCAGGCCTGCGCAGCCTTCGACAGATAGGCGCCCCGGCGCCAGATGAAGGCGATGTCCCAGCGCAAATAGTCGGGCGCGTTCAAGGTCAGGCGTACTACGCCTGGCCGCACCAGTCCGCGCGCCACCACGCTGGGCAGCAACACCACGCCTTGCCCGGCCGCGACCAGCGCTGCGAGAAAATCCGCCTGCCCGCTGCGCCCGCCCTCCTTCGGGGTGAAGCCCATCTGCTGGCATGCCTGAAGCAAACGATCGTTGAGCACGAAACTGCGCTGATACAGAAGGAACGGCGTATCGGCCAGTTCCTCCAGAGCGATTTCACCCTTTTTCGCCAGCGGGTGATCCACCGGTAGCAGCGCATCGAGCGGTTCATCGCAGAAGGGCTGGAAGTCGAACTGTGGGTCTTTCGGCCGCAGACTGCCGCCCAGTTCCAGTTCACCGTTCAATACCGCCTGTTCGATGTTGCGGCTGCCACCTTCGAGCAACTGCACGCTGATGTTCGGATAACGCCGGCGGTACTCGGCGAACAGCCCGGCAAACAACGCATCGCTGCCCAGCAAGGGCAAGCCGAGACGCAACACGCCGCGCGCCAGTTGACTGAGGTCATCCAGTTCACTGAGCAATTCATTGCGCAGGCGCAGCATGCCTTCGGCCCGTTGCAGCACCACGCTGCCGGCGGCGGTCAGGCGTAGCTGCGAGCCCAGTCGTTCGAGCAGCGGCGTGCCCAGGCTCTGTTCGAGCTGGGCGATCTGCTTGCTCACGGCGGACTGACTGATGTGCAGGGTCTTCGCGGCTTGGGTGAAACCGCCCTGATGCATGACTTCGACGAAGCTTTTGAGCTGTTTGAATTCCATGGCCTGATTCCAGATTGGAATGGCTTTGAGTCTAACAATTCGCTTCGGAGATGGCAGTCGGGTCCGTAAAATAGGCACCTGAAAGGAGCCCCCCGATGAAAGCCTCGACCGTTAAATACTTCTCCCGCCTGCTGGCCGAACTGGCCGTCCTGCTCGCTCTCTACCTGCTCGGCTGCCAGATCGCAGCGTGGCTGGCCTGGCCGATTCCCGGAGGCGTGATCGGCATGGCGCTGTTGCTGCTGGGTTTTGCGTTCGGCTGGATCAAACCGGCGGCGCTGCAAATGGGCGCAGGGTTGTTGATGGCCGAGATGCTGCTGTTCTTCATTCCGGCGCTGATGAGTCTGCTGGATTACGGCGCATTGCTGCGTGATGACGGCTGGCGGATCTTGTTGGTGATCGCGGCCAGTACGCTGATGGTGATGCTGGTGACCGCGTTCACCGTGGAGCTGGCCGTGCGCCTGAGGCGGTCCCATGAAGCTTGAGCTGATGCCGATGTTCTGGCTGGCGTTCACGTTGCTGGCTTATCTGTTCAGCCGCTGGCTGTATCGCCGGACCGGGCGTTACGTGCTGTCGCCACTTATTCTGGTCCCCGCGTTGCTGCTGGCGCTTGCCGTGCCGCTGCACACTGCTTATGCCGAATATTCGAGCAACACCCATTGGCTGATGCTGGTGCTCGGTCCGGTCACCGTGGCGTTCGCGGTGCCGATCTGGCAGCAGCGACGTCTGCTGGTGCGGCATTGGTCGGCGTTGCTGCTGGGCATGCTGGCCGGCAGCGCGGCGTCGATCGCCACGTCGTTCGGCCTCGCGAAAGCACTGGCGCTGGACAGTTCGGTGACGCTGTCGCTGGTGCCGCGCTCGATCACCACGCCGTTCGCCATGCCGCTGGCGCAGGACCTCGGTGGCGTGCCGGAACTGACGGCGGTGTTCGTGATGTTCACCGGGGTATTCGGCGCCATGCTCGGCGGTGTATTGCTCAAGTGGCTGCCGTTGCGCAGCGCCCTGGCGCGCGGTGCATTGTTCGGCGTCGGTGCGCACGGTGCCGGGGTCAGCCGGGCCCATGAAGTGGGCGGCGAAGAAGGCTCGGTCGCGGGGCTGGTGATGGTGCTGACGGGGCTGCTCAATCTGTTAGCCGCACCGTTGTTGGCGTCGTTGCTTTGACATGGATCCAAGCGGTTTGCGTAGCTGACTCGTTCAGTCATCAAGCTGGCTGCCAATGCAACTACACGACTGTGTGCAGCTGACTAGACTGCTGACAGGTGCAAAAACAATAAGAACTCTGAGGTGCATACAGTGAGCGTAGCCCCCGTTCCGTCGTCCTTGAATGTCAAAGACCAGGTCAGTGCCGCGGAATGGCAGACCCGTGTCGATCTCGCCGCCTGTTATCGTCTGGTCGCGCTGCATGGCTGGGACGATCTGATCTTCACCCACATTTCCGCCAAGGTGCCCGGCACCGAAGATTTCCTGATCAACCCGTTCGGCCTGATGTTCCATGAGATCACCGCTTCGAGCCTGGTGAAGGTTGATCAGGCCGGCAACAAGCTCATGGACAGTCCTTACGAAATCAATCCCGCCGGCTACACGATCCACAGCGCCGTGCACGAAGTGCGGCACGACGTGGCCTGCGTGCTGCACACCCACACCGCCTCCGGTGTCGCGGTATCGGCGCAGAAGCAGGGCGTGTTGCCGATCAGTCAGCAATCGCTGTTCGTGCTGTCGAGCCTGGCCTTTCATGCCTATGAAGGTGTGGCGCTCAACCATGAAGAGAAAGCGCGGTTGCAGGCGGATCTGGGTGACAACAATTTCCTGATGCTGCACAACCACGGTCTGCTGACCTGTGGCGGCACCATCGCCGACACGTTCCTGATGATGTTCACCTTCCAGCGAGCTTGCGACATCCAGGTCATGGCGCAAACTGGCGGTGCCGAACTGATCGCCATCGAACCGCAGATTCTAGCAGGCGCCAAGGCGATGATCGCCGGCGTCACCAAAAGTGCTCAAGGCATGGGGGGCGCGCTGGCCTGGCCGGCGCTGCTGCGCAAACTCGATAAACAAGACCCGGGGTATAAACTCTAATGCCTCTCGCCGAGATTCCGCTGAGTGCCTGGCGCAAACGCAGCCAGTCGTTTGTCTTCCGCGGTCAGCCGATCCGTTACTGGACGGCCGGGCAGGGCGAACCGCTGCTGCTGATCCATGGCTTTCCGACGGCCAGTTGGGACTGGCATTACCTGTGGCAGCCGCTGTCCCAGCGCTACCGGGTGATTGCCTGCGACATGCTCGGTTTCGGCGACTCGGCCAAACCGCTGAATCACACCTACAGCCTGCTGGAGCAGGCCGATCTGCAACAGGCCTTGCTGGCGCATCTGCAGGTCGAACAACCGGTGCACATTCTGGCCCACGACTACGGCGACAGCGTTGCCCAGGAATTGCTGGCCCGGCATTACGAAGGTCGGATCGATGTCGCCAGCTGTGTGTTCCTCAACGGTGGTTTGTTCCCGGAAACCCACCGGCCGTTGCTGACGCAAAAGCTGCTGCTCAGCCCCCTGGGCTGGATGATCGGCCGGGCCTTCACCCGTGATGCGCTGGTGAAAAGCTTTCATCAGATCTTCGGCCCGGACACCCGGCCCAGCGAAAGCGAAATAGATGATTTCTGGAGCCTGATCGACTGCAATCGCGGGCCGCGGATCATGCACAAGCTGATCCAGTACATTCCCGAGCGACGGGTCCAGCGTGATCGCTGGGTCGCGGCGATGCAACGCGGCGAAGTGTCGTTGCGGGTAATCGATGGCGAGGTCGATCCGATCTCCGGGGCGCACATGGTTGAACGTTATCGTGAGTTGATTCCCGATGCGGACACCGTGCTGTTGCCGGGCATCGGTCACTACCCGCAAACCGAAGCGCCCGTGCAGGTGCTCAAGCACTACCTCGAATTTCGCGATCACTTCGTGGTGCCGCCGCGCAAGGTGGCGTGCTCCTGAGTTTGTGCCGGAGGCGCCTGGCGCCCCGGCACGTTTTCATCATCCCCCAGCCTTATCGCGCACCATTCAGCCTCAGCCGTGTTCGTTGTGACCGCACGCTCTGTGCCTGACACTCAGGGACACTGTCCCTCAGGTCTGCTGGAGTTGCCCCGATGAATGAGTCTGTGCGTTTCGAAGATAAAGTCGTGATCGTCACCGGAGCCGGTGGTGGTCTGGGACGCGCTCATGCTTTGCTGTTCGCCAAACAGGGCGCCAAAGTGCTGGTCAACGACCTCGGCGGCTCGACCCAGGGCGAAGGCGCCAACGCTTCGGCTGCCGATCGCGTGGTAGCGGAAATTCGCGAAGCTGGCGGCATCGCCGAAGCCAACCATGACTCGGTCACCGACGGCGACAAACTGGTGCAGAACGCCCTCGATGTGTTCGGCCGTGTCGATGTGGTGGTGAATAACGCCGGGATTCTGCGCGACAAGACCTTCCACAAAATGGAAGACGCCGACTGGGATCTGGTCTATCGCGTTCACGTCGAAGGTGCCTACAAGGTGACCCGTGCCGCATGGCCGCACCTGCGTGAGCAAAACTACGGTCGAGTGATCTTCACCGCATCGACCTCGGGCATCTACGGCAACTTCGGCCAGTCCAACTACGGCATGGCCAAACTCGGTCTCTACGGCCTGACCCGCACCTTGGCCATTGAAGGTCGCAAGAACAACATCCTGGTCAACGCCATCGCCCCCACCGGCGGCACGCGCATGACCGAAGGCCTGATCCCGCCGCAAGTGTTCGAACAACTCAAACCGGAACTGGTCAGCCCGCTGGTGGTGTACCTGGCCAGCGAACAATGCCAGGAAACCTCGGGCCTGTTCGAAGTCGGTGGCGGCTGGATGGGCAAGGTGCGCTGGGAGCGCAGCCTGGGTGCCGGGTTCGATCCTCGCGTCGGGTTCTCCCCGGAAGACGTCGCGGCGCACTGGCAGCAGATCTGTGATTTCGAAGGCGCGGCGCATCCGAAGGACAACATCGAGGCGCTGAAGGAAATGATGGGGAATTTGCAGAAGTATTCGCTCTGATCCCCTGGGTTATCCGGCAGGACTTTCCCGGTCCTGCTTTCTCTTTTGAGCGCTCGCCTCATGAGCCTCTGCCGCTGACTTCCAGCTAAAACATCGCCCATAAAAAAGGCCGCTGCAAACGCAGCGGCCAAGGTAAGACGTTGGATCAAGGAGCTACAAATCAACGTCAGTGAACACCGGGGGCGATGGATCGAAAAACGCTTTGTTCCATCAGAAATCATTGCCGACGACTCGGTCGCGGACTTCGTGCTTTCTGGCGGTCTGCCGTGAAAGCCCGCTCAGAATAAGGGCTGGCGCCTCAGGGAAAAATAGCGATTCCGGACATGCACTGTTACGGGGCATGCAACAGTGGCGCGCACCGGGTCGTCATTATCCGTTGCGATGATAGTGGCCCATCCAGCCTGTTCATGGCGGGCGCAAAGTCTTGTCGCAGGCGGGGATTCATCCTTTCGAGCGACAGCGTGAATACCTCCTTGGTGCGCTTATCGTCCCCGTGTGGCGGCAGTAGGGTGGGGCCTTCTGTCACTCACCGGGGAAGACGCATGACAAAAACAACAATGCGCGCCATCTTCACGCCGCACGCGCTCGCCGCGGCGGTGGCCTTGGGTTGCTGTGCCCAGGCGCACGCGGTCGCTTTCAATATCGGGGAAATCGAAGGCACGTTCGATTCGTCGCTGTCGGTCGGTGCGAGCTGGGGCATGCGCGATGCCGACAAGTCGCTGGTCGGCACGGTCAACGGTGGGACCGGCCAGTCCTCCACCGGTGATGACGGGCGTTTGAACTTCAAGAAGGGCGAGACCTTTTCCAAGATCTTCAAAGGCATCCACGACCTCGAACTGAAGTACGGCGACACCGGTGTGTTCGTGCGCGGCAAGTACTGGTACGACTTCGAACTCAAGGACGAAGACCGCGAGTTCAAACAGATCAGCGACAAGGGCCGCAAGGAGGGCGCGAAGTCTTCGGGCGCGCAGATTCTCGATGCGTTCGTCTATCACAACTACTCAATCGCTGATTTGCCGGGCACCGTGCGCGCCGGTAAACAGGTGGTGAGTTGGGGCGAAAGTACCTTCATCGGTAACTCGATCAACAGCATCAACCCGATCGACGTCTCGGCGTTTCGGCGCCCTGGCGCAGAGATCAAGGAAGGGCTGATTCCGGTGAACATGCTGTTCGGCTCTCAGGGTCTTACCGATCAACTGACCGTCGAAGGGTTCTATCAACTGGAGTGGGATCAGACCGTCCTCGACAACTGCGGCACGTTCTTCGGTGTCGATGTGGCGGCGGATGGTTGCAACAGTGGCTACACCGTCGGCAGTCCGGCAGTGGCACCGCTGGTGCCGTTGACCACCGCATTCGGACAAGGCATCCAGGTCACCCGTGAAGGGGTGGTCATTCCCCGTGGTGGCGACCGCGATGCACGGGATTCCGGGCAGTGGGGCACGGCGTTGCGCTGGCTCGGTGATGACACCGAGTACGGCCTCTATTTCATGAATTACCACAGTCGCACACCGTCGGTCGGCACCACCACTGCCGGGCTCTCGACCCTCGCGGCATTGCCGGGCATGGTTGGAATAGCCAACGGACTGGCTCCCGGCAGCGGCTCGGGGCTGGCACAAAGCGTGATGCTCGGGCGCGGTCAGTACTACCTCGAATACCCGGAAGACATCCGCCTGTACGGCGCGAGTTTCTCCACCACGCTACCGACCGGCACCGCGTGGACCGGCGAGATCAGCTATCGGCCTAATGCGCCGGTGCAGGTCAACACCAACGACCTGACCCTGGCTTTGCTCAACCCGATTACCGGCGGCGCGACGTCACCGCTCGCCACGTCGCCCGGTGCGGACAACAAGGGCTACCGGCGCAAGGAAGTGACGCAGATCCAGAGCACGCTGACGCACTTTTTCGATCAGGTCTGGGGTGCGGAACGCCTGACCCTGGTCGGCGAAGCGGCGGTGGTGCGGGTCGGCGGCCTGGAGTCGCGCAGCAAGCTGCGTTATGGCCGCGACTCGGTCTACGGCCAGTACGGTTTCGGCGGTGACACCGACGGTTTCGTCACCTCCACCTCTTGGGGCTACCGCGCCCGGGCGATCCTCGATTACGCCAACGTGATCGGCGGGATCAACCTCAAACCCAACCTGTCCTGGTCCCACGACGTCGCCGGTTATGGTCCCAACGGTCTGTTCAACGAAGGCGCCAAGGCCGTCAGCGTCGGGGTTGATGCCGACTACCGCAACACCTATACCGCGAGCCTGAGTTACACCGACTTTTTCGGCGGTGACTACAACACCCTCGAAGACCGTGACTTCGTGGCCCTGAGCTTCGGTGTGAACTTCTGATCTGCCCGAGAAGGATGAATGCAATGCGCAAGATGATTCTGCAATGCGGTGTCCTGGCCCTGAGCCTGCTGGCCGCCAACGTGATCGCGGCGGTGTCGCCGGACGAAGCCAACAAGCTCGGCACCAGCCTGACGCCGCTGGGTGCCGAGAAGGCCGGCAACGCCGACGGGTCGATTCCGGCCTGGACCGGCGGTATCCCGAAAAACGCCGGTGCGGTCGACAGCAAGGGCTTCCTGGCTGACCCGTTCGCCAGCGAAAAACCGCTGTTCACCATCACTGCCGCCAACGTCGACAAGTACAAGGACAAGCTCTCTGACGGTCAGGTGGCGATGTTCAAGCGCTATCCCGAGACCTACAAAATCCCGGTCTACCCGACTCATCGGACGGTGGCCGTGCCGCCGGAAATCTACGAGTCGGCCAAGCGCAGCGCACTCAATGTCACCAGCATCAACGACGGCAACGGTCTGGCCAACTTCACCGGCAACCGTTACTACGCCTTCCCGATTCCGAAGAACGGCGTCGATGTGCTGTGGAACCACATCACCCGATATCACGGCGGTAACCTGCGGCGGATCATCACTCAGGTAACACCGCAGACCAATGGCAGCTACACGCCGATCCGCTTCGAAGAAGAGATCGCCGTGCCGCAATTGATGAAGGATCTGGACCCTGAAAAAGCCGCCAACGTCCTGACCTTTTTCAAACAGTCGGTGACCGCTCCGGCGCGACTGGCCGGTAACGTGCTGCTGGTGCACGAGACCCTTGATCAGGTGAAGGAGCCGCGTCTGGCGTGGATCTACAACGCCGGCCAGCGCCGGGTACGGCGTGCGCCGCAGGTTGCCTATGACGGTCCGGGCACTGCTGCCGACGGCTTGCGTACCTCGGACAACTTCGACATGTTCTCCGGTGCACCGGACCGCTATGACTGGAAACTGATCGGCAAGAAGGAAATGTACATTCCGTACAACAGCTACAAACTTGATTCGCCGAGCCTCAAGTACGACGACATCGTCAAGGCCGGACACATCAACCAGGACCTGACCCGTTATGAACTGCACCGGGTCTGGGAAGTGGTCGGCACGGTGAAACCGAACGAGCGGCACATCTACGCCAAGCGCCACATGTACATCGACGAAGACAGCTGGCAGGTGGCACTGGCAGACCATTACGACGGTCGCGGACAACTGTGGCGAGTGGCCGAAGGTCATGCCCAGTACTACTACGATCACCAGGCTCAGGCCTACACCCTCGAAGCGCTCTACGACATCATCGCCGGCCGCTACATTGCCCTGGGGATGAAGAACGAAGAGAAGCACAGTTTCGAATTCGGCTTCGAGGCCAAGGCCGCCGACTACACCCCGTCGGCCCTGCGCGCCGAGGGCGTAAGGTAAGGGTTTCGATACATTGGCAACGTAAAAGGCGACCATACGGTCGCCTTTTTTATGGGCGCCAATCAGCGTACTGAATACTCGTCAACAAGCGCCGGGGAGAGGGCTAGGGTGAGCGTACAACGATAAGAAGGCGTACCCGATGACCGCCATGACCCACGTTCCGGATCGAGTGGATTTTCTCCCGAGACTGTCTTCCCATCACCTGGCGCGTCCGCGCCTTTGCGGGGGGCTGCTGGAGTCAACTGCGCGGGTCAAACTGGTCTGCGCGCCCGCCGGCAGTGGCAAGACCGCGCTGCTCACCGAGTGCCTGCTGCAGGCGCCTGTCAATTGCACGGTGTGCTGGCTGCCGCTGGCAGGGGCGTCCTTGAGCGTTGGCGAATTTTGCGAACGGCTCGCGCGCGCCATGGGGCTGGCAGTCGCAGACGAGACGTCACTGCTGTACGAGCTGGCGCGGCGAGCTTCGCCAATCTGGCTGCTGATAGATGATTACTGTCGCTATCCGGAGCCTGCGCTGGATGCCTTTCTCGATCGGATGCTGGCGGTCAGCAGTCCGGCCCTGACGTGGTGGATCGGCTCGCGGCGCCGTCCGGCCTGCAACTGGCCGCGCCTGCTGCTCGATGATGCCTTGTACGAATGTGAAGCCGCGGCGTTGGCGCTGACCCGGGACGAAATCGCACAAGCGTTGCGTCACCTGCCTTCCGCCCAGGCCGACAGTGTGGCGGGGCGCATCTTCCAGCGCAGCGGCGGCTGGTGCGCCGGCGTGCGGATGCTGTTGATGCAAAAATGCGACTGGTCGCAAAAGACCTTGCCGCAGCAACGCATGGACACCTTGCTGGACTACCTGCAACACGAACTGTTCAGCGGCCTGAGTCCAGAACTCGCCGAGGCCTGGAGAGTGCTGGCGCATCTGCCGCGGTTCAATGCCGAGCTCTGTGAACACCTGTTTGGTGCCGGAGAGGGCGCCCAGTACTTGCGCACACTGCAAGTGCTCGGTTGCTTTATCGAGCCCTGGCACGATTCGGCCGACTGGCTGCAGATTTTCCCGTCACTGTCGCATGTCATTCGCGAAGAGCACTGGCCATCGGGGCGTTCATGGCATCGCCGGGCATGCCAGTGGTTCGCTGCCGCAAATGACTGGCGCTCGGCTTTTGAACAGGCTCTCCTGGCCGAAGAATATGAAGCGGCCATCAGTCTGTTGCAGTACTTCAGCTTCGAGCACCTGTTCGAAGAGCAAACGGTGGTGCTGTTGTTGCGGCTGCATGAAATCCAGGGCGGTGAGCTGACAATGAGTTCGCCACAGCTGGTCGGACTGATGACGGCGGCGTTGCTGTTTGCCGGTCGCTTTGAACAGGCGGCGCAATGTATTGCGCGTCTTTCGTGTTTCCTGCCGCAACCCTCTGCGCAGGGTGAGTCTCAGCTGATTGCACGCTGGCAGGCATTGAGCGGTTGGCTGGAGCATCTGGAGGGGCGAATGGAAACTGCCCAAGAGCATTTCTCTCAAGCATTGGAAGTACTGGATGCGGACAGCTGGATCGCTCGGGCACTGTGTTTGTCCGGGTTGACCCAGCAAGCACTTTTGAGAGGCGAACTCGACGTTGCGCACGCCTGTAACCGCCAGGCGCTGTGTCTGGCACGAGCGCAAGGCTCGCTGGTTATCGAGGCACTGCTTGAGCTCGATCATGCGCAATTGCTGGAGCAGCGCGGCGCAGCGTCCCGGGCTGAAAATCTTCTGGCCAATGTCCACGATTTGCTTGGCAAGCAATCGAACCGGCCGACACCGTTGATGGGAAGAATCGCTTTACGCCGAGGGCGTTTGGCGCTGAGTCAGGGATTGGACGCTCGCGCTGCAGCGTTTTTCCAGGTCGGCCTGGAGGATTGCAAGCGCAATCATGACAAGCGCGTGCTGTATGGCTTCATCGGACTGGCGCAATTGGCTGCCAACCAGGCGGACTACGAACAGGCTTTCGTGTGTCTGCGCGATGCCGAGCGGCTGATGCAACTGCGGCAGATTCCGGACACGGTCTATCGCGGTGCGTTGCTGCACGCCAGCAGTCTTTTCTGGCTGCAGCAAGGACGCCACGAACTGGTTTGCGAGGCAATGACCCGCTTGCTGCGACACTATCAGGGACCTGGTGCGTTGCAGGCTCCACCAGCAACGCTGGAGCTGATTCCGCGAGTCGAGTACCTGCTGATCCTGGCCCGGGTTGGATTGCACAAGGCTCACGATCCCGTCGTGCGCCTCCAGCAGCTTCTGGAAACCGCCCGGCATTGCAGAATGCTTTCTCTGGAAACCGACTTGCACCTGGCATTGGCCGAGGTGGCTTTCGCACTGGGTGATGAAACCCTGGCCGGAACGCATTTGCAGGAGGGTTGTGAAATGGTCAGTCTGCATGGACTGCATCAGGCACTGCATGAACTGAAAATGCGCCGGCCTGAACTGGCTGGCAGTGCTACCGAGACACCTTGTGCGGTCAGTTCGAACGGTTGCGCATTGCTCAGTCAGCGAGAACTGGAAGTTTTGAGATTGATTGCCAGAGGGTATTCCAATCAGCAGATTGCCGATCAGCTGTTTATCTCGTTACATACGGTAAAGACTCATGCCAGGCGTATACATGGAAAGTTGGGTGTCGAGCGCAGAACGCAAGCAGTGGCCAGTGCAAAGATGCTGGGTCTTGATGTATAGAAGAGCGTTACAGCGGAGAAATCATTTATTTGTTCGGTTTTTTCTCGGAGACAATTCTTAAATATTCAAAATGTGAAGTAACGGCCCGCTTGTTTTAGTTGGGGTCGTTGAGCGTTAGCTTTGTTGCATGAATAAATGGCGTTGTGTCATTTAGTTGTTGATGCTGCAAGGAACTCTCAATGAATCTTTTAAAAGATAACCTCGGTTTTCGGCCCCAATGGCTCGCAGGCACCAGTTCGAACAATCAACAGAAGTATGAACACCTGATGCAGCAAATGACTGATCAGGAGGCCGAACTCAGACGACTGCTGGGCAAGTCGGCATCTTTGAAAGCCTATGCCTGTGCACGTGTTCAAGAATGGATCAACAGTGCATTGGGTACACAGATTGATCCAGAACGTGTCAGTGTACTTTCCCGCTTCAAGACTCAGGTCGCAGGGCGCACGCTCGTTCAAGAGGATAAACGTTCGTTACTGGAGCTCGCGCTGTTCGGTCTGCATGATCAGAACAACCGGTCTGAAATGAAGTTTGAAGGTCATGTTCCTTCAGGCTTGACTCAAGCACGCGTGGAAAACTGGTTATCTGGTGTGGATATCCGATCGGATTACTTTGAAGCGCTTCGAAAGTCCTTTGATGATTACGGCGTGCAAGTCGCATTGTTGGGAGCCCTGGGAACCCGCATTGCTTTCAGCGTGTTTTCGGCGACTTTGCAGGGACACCTCAATCAGTCGAGCATGGAAATGGTCGAGCGCTTCCTTCAGGGGGATCGCAGCATTGCGGCATCGGCGTTCGTTTTGAAGGGTTACCGGCATGGTTTCAGGGATCTGATTGTTTTCCAGCACAAGAGCAATCCCTATGGGCCCTGTGCCTTGTACGCTCCCGGCTCGCCGGATGGCAGGGACTGGTACTCGTTCCCCAATATTCGCGAACTCGAGTTTCAGGTGGCCGGCTGGGTCAGGACCGATGATGGGGTGAGCTATCTGACGTCCCAGGCGCATCCTCAGGAGAGGGGGGCATTGTCCAAATATGTGAAACAGCTTCAGCAACTTCCGAGCGCATGGAAAGGCACAACCTTCTACGAATGGCCTGAGGCGCCGGAGGGCATTCTCGCAGAGGCGATTTTCTATCAGATTTCCTGGGATCTGGCCCAGGAGAGTCTTGTACAGCCGGCGGGTTACCGAAACGCGCCTGCCGATCTTCGTCAGCGTTTCGCTCGATTGAACACCGAGTTGAAAGCCCTTTATATCGTCAACGCTCGTGAAGCCGGCATCGTTCCTTATGAGACTTTTTGCCGTGATCTCATAAAACAGAACATTGAAGCCTTGCTAAAAGCATCTGGAGAAATCGTCGCAGTCAATCCGGATGACATTATTGTCGAGCTGGAGCAGGGTGAAGAAGTTACGTTGTCCCGGATCATTATCAAAGAGACGCCATTCTATGCGCATGAAAGGGATGGCGAACTGGTAGGCGTTTTTCCGCGCTTTCGTGTAAAGGCGGGCCATCCAGCACTGCGTAATCTTGATATTCGTCATTTGGCAAGCTGGTCCCGAACATTGCGACCGGGAGAAAAGTACATTGCCATGTTGCGTTCGGTTTATCTGAACAATCAACATCCGGCGTATGAGCTGAAGCGGGAAATACATTTGAGAATGCAGCAAGCCGAGATGTACCGGGCGGTATTGTCCAGCCAGTTTGCCGGCGAGATGTCCAGTGGATTGGCTGAACAGTTGAATCGTTTGATTGCAGGGCTGGACAAGGCCTCGGATCCATCGTTTCCTCCTTATGGAGAAACCGTCACCAACGTGCAATACAGCGCTGTATTCAAACTGCATTTAAAGCGCTGTCTGATTGAAGGCGTCTATGTTTTCAGATTGGTAGAGGGCGGAAAAGTCACCGAAATTCTCTACACGCCTAACGCACCCGACGGTATCCATTACCGCCCGATGAATCAGCTCTTTGCGTCGATCAAGGAAAACGCTCTCGGCCAGTATTTCTATGAACGGGTCAAATACATCGAGCAGCCGATCATCGGGACTTTCGTCAATAACATCGAGTTCAAGAACATCTCCGAAAGCCCGCCCGTCCTTGAGATGAACAGCCGTGTGCAGTCGTTGCGAGCAAGTTACAACGCACGCATAGAGCGGGTCATATCCGATGTGGACGCACAAACGACCAGCTTCGGCGAAATTATCGGAAAGCTTGTTTATGACACGGCTGTCCTGGCTGCAACGGTCGTCAGCATGGTTATTCCACCGGTGGGGCTGGCGCTTTCGGCCGTGCAGATTACCAGGAATGTTCTTGAGGGAGCCCAGGCTTACAAGTACGGAGATCGAGCAACAGCTTTCAACCATTTCAAGGATGCGTTGCTGGACCTGGCTTCTCTGGTTCCCGGAGGAAAAGAAGCGACCAAGGCTCAGAAGACCCTGATTCAGCTTCTGGGCGATGCCAACACTGTCGTCGGTCTGGTGGCTTCGGCCACTGGCCAAAGCCTTGGCTACGAGCGTTTTCAGGAACTGCTCGAAGAGATCCTGAAGGAAGAGTCGGCCAGCAATAGCCAGACGTTGTTGCTGTAACCGGCTGAAGTCAACTGACTAGCGGGCGTCATGCCCCATCCGCCAACTCACGGCCCGCGTCGCCGCCAATAACCGCTGCGCCGCCGGGCCGTTTTCGTCGGCGTGGAACAGCGAGGTCGGGCCGACGATGGTCAACACTGCCGCGACCTGCCCGAGGGCGTTGAACACCGGTGCCGACAGGGCATCGACGCCGGGCATCAGCAAGCCGTGGACATGGTGCAGACCGCGTTCGCGGATCTGTTCGCACAACGTCGCATAGGCTTTTTCGTCCGCGAGCGGATGGCCGCCGCTGGCGATTTCCTGTTCGCGCAATTCGTCTGTTTCCCGATGCGGCAGGTAGGCGCCGAAGACCAGGCCGGTGGAGGAACTGAGCAGCGGCAACACCGAGCCCAGTTGCGTCACCACCGTCACCGCGCGCACCGCCGGTTCGATGTGCACCACGGTCGCGCCCTGATTGCCCCACACCGCGAGGAAACAGGTTTCGTTGAGTTCGTCGCGCAACTCGGCCAGCGGCAGGGCGGCGACTTTCAGCACGTCCATACTGTTGAGTGCGGCCAGACCCACGCGCAGCGCTTCACGGCCGAGACCGTAGTGGTTGGTGGCGGTGTTCTGTTCGGCGAAACCGCTGGCGATCAACGCCTGGAGATAACGGTGAACCTTGCTCGCCGGCATCTGCACATGTTCGGCCAGACGCGACAGCGAAGTGGACGGCGACAACTCGGCCAGGGCCTTGAGGATGTCGGTGCCGACTTCGGCGGAGCGGACTTTCTGTTTGCCGTTGCTGTCGCTGGATTTTTCCATGGTGCTGCCGTGTCCCGGAACGAATGGGCGTCTTTATAGCTTGACGCTGGATAGCGAGCAAATTACGTTATGCGTAATTGAATTACGATAAAAATAACCCCGGCGTGCCAAGACCTCTGATCCAGAGCGTCCGGCCATGCCGACTCCCTGTTCAGGAGGCTCCATGAACCTCGATTCAGCCCTGGCTTACCAGTCCGGTTTCGGCAACGAATTCAGCTCCGAAGCGTTGCCCGGCGCACTGCCCGTCGGCCAGAACTCCCCGCAAAAAGCCCCTTACGGTCTGTACACCGAACTGTTCTCCGGCACCGCGTTCACCATGACCCGCAGCGAAGCGCGGCGTACATGGATGTACCGGATCCAGCCGTCGGCCAATCATCCGGCCTTCGTCAAACTGGAGCGGCAACTGGCAGGTGGCCCGTTGGGTGAAGTGACCCCCAATCGCCTGCGCTGGAACCCGCTGGAGATTCCGACCGAACCCACCGATTTCATCGATGGTCTGGTGAGCATGGCGGCCAATTCCGCTGCCGAAAAACCGGCCGGCATCAGCATCTATCACTATTGCGCCAACCGTTCGATGGAACGCGTTTTCTTCAACGCCGACGGCGAGCTGCTGCTGGTGCCGCAACTGGGTCGCCTGCGCATCGCCACCGAACTGGGTGTGCTGGAAGTGGCGCCGCTGGAAATCGCCGTGCTGCCACGGGGTTTGAAATTCCGCGTCGAACTGCTCGATCCGCAAGCGCGCGGCTACGTCGCCGAGAACCATGGCGCGCCGCTGCGCCTGCCGGATCTGGGACCGATCGGCAGCAACGGTCTGGCCAATCCGCGGGACTTCCTGACCCCGGTCGCCGCCTACGAAAACCTGCAACAGCCGACCACCCTGGTACAGAAATTCCTCGGCCAGTTGTGGGGCGCCGAACTCAATCACTCGCCACTGAACGTGGTCGCCTGGCACGGCAACAACGTGCCGTACAAATATGACCTGCGCCGCTTCAACACCATCGGCACCGTCAGTTTCGATCATCCGGATCCATCGATCTTCACCGTGCTGACCTCGCCGACCAGCGTCCACGGTCTGGCCAACCTCGATTTCGTGATCTTCCCGCCGCGCTGGATGGTGGCCGAGAACACCTTCCGTCCGCCGTGGTTCCACCGCAACCTGATGAACGAATTCATGGGCCTGATCCAGGGCGAGTACGACGCCAAGGCCGAAGGCTTTGTGCCCGGCGGCGCGTCCCTGCACAGCTGCATGAGCGCTCACGGTCCTGACGGCGAGACCTGCACCAAAGCCATCAATGCGGACCTGAAACCGGCGAAGATCGATAACACCATGGCCTTTATGTTCGAGACCAGTCAGGTGCTGCGCCCAAGCCGCTTCGCCCTCGACTGCCCGCAATTGCAATCCACTTACGACGCCTGCTGGGCCACGCTGCCCGCCACGTTCGACCCGACCCGGAGATAATCCATGACTCAGAATTCCATCACCCGCAGTTGGGTCGCTTCGGCCAACGGTCACACCGAATTCCCGCTGCAGAACCTGCCGCTGGGCGTGTTCAGCATCGAAGGCTCGGCGCCGCGTGCGGGCGTGGCGATTGGCGAACACATCTTCGATCTGCAAGTGGCGCTGGAGGCCGGTCTGTTCGACGGCGCCGCGCGTAGTGCGGTCGAAGCCATGCACGGCGGTCAGTTGAACGCCTTCTTCGAACTCGGCCGCGATGCCCGCGTTGCGTTGCGTGAACGCCTGCTGGAGCTGTTCAGCGAAGGCAGCACTCATCGCGGCAACATCGGAGCCCAGGGTGCAAAACTGCTGCCATTGGCCGCCGATTGCCAACTGCATCTGCCGGCGCGTATCAGTGACTACACGGACTTCTACGTCGGCATCGAGCACGCGCAGAACGTCGGCAAACTGTTCCGTCCGGACAACCCGCTACTGCCGAACTACAAACACGTGCCGATTGGCTACCACGGTCGTGCATCCACCGTACGCGCCTCCGGCGCCGACGTGCGCCGCCCGAAAGGCCAGACCCTGCCAGCCGGTGCGACCGAGCCGACCTTCGGCCCGTGCGCGCGTCTGGACTATGAGCTGGAGCTGGGAATCTGGATCGGTCAGGGCAACGAGATGGGCGAGCCGATTGCCATTGGCGATGCTGCCGAACACATTGCCGGTTTCTGCTTGCTCAACGACTGGTCGGCCCGTGACATTCAGGCCTGGGAATACCAGCCGCTTGGCCCGTTCCTGTCCAAGAGCTTCATCACCAGCGTCTCGCCATGGGTGGTGACTGCCGAAGCGCTGGCGCCATTCCGCATCGCGCAACCGGCGCGCCCGGAAGGTGATCCGCAGCCATTGCCGTACCTGTTCGACAAGCGCGATCAGGATGGCGGTGGCTTCGACATCGAGCTGGAAGTGCTGCTGCTCACCGAGAAAATGCGCGAGCAAAACCTGCCGGCCCATCGCCTGACCCTGAGCAACACCCGCTACATGTACTGGACCGTTGCGCAAATGGTCGCGCACCACAGCGTCAACGGTTGCCAGTTGCAGGCCGGTGACCTGTTCGGTTCGGGCACCTTGTCCGGCCCTGAAAACGGTCAGTTCGGCAGCCTGCTGGAAATCACCGAGGGCGGCAAAAAACCGATCGAACTGGCGTCCGGCGAAGTGCGCAAATTCCTTGAAGACGGCGACGAAATCATCTTGCGCGCTCGCTGCGCCCGCGAAGGTTTTGCCTCGATCGGTTTCGGCGAGTGCCGTGGCACCGTGCTGGCGGCACGCTGACAGGAGCGGGTCATGGATCTTTACACCTATTACCGTTCCACCTCGTCGTACCGGGTGCGGATCGCGCTGGCACTCAAGGGCCTCGACTATCAGGCGCTACCGGTCAATCTGATTGCAGCGCCTGGCGGCGAGCATCGGCAACCGGCGTATCTGGCGATCAATCCCCAGGGCCGGGTGCCGGCGCTGCGCACGGACGAAGGCAAGTTGCTGATTCAGTCACCGGCGATCATCGAGTACCTGGAAGAACGCCATCCACAGGTGCCGTTGCTGCCCGATGACCTTGTTGCCCGCGCACAGGTGCGCGGGGTGGCGGCGGTGATCGGCTGCGATGTACATCCGTTGCATAACGTCAGCGTGCTCAATCGCCTGCGCGGTCTGGGGCATGACGAACCGCAGGTCAACGAGTGGATCGGCCACTGGATCAGTCAGGGGCTGGCGACGGTGGAGCAGTTGATCGGCGACAGCGGTTTCTGTTTTGGCGAGTGGCCCTGTGTGGCTGACGTGTACCTGATTCCGCAGTTGTACGCGGCCGAGCGGTTCAACGTTTCGTTGGAGGCCTATCCACGGATTCGTCGAGTGGCCGCGCTGGCCTCTGAACATCCGGCATTCATTGCGGCGCATCCGGCGAATCAGCCGGACACCCCGTAACCCCTGTGGGAGCGAGCTTGCTCGCGAAGAGGGAGGGTCAGCGCGAGTAATGTCGCCTGACTGACCGCTTTCGCGAGCAAGCTCGCTCCCACAATAGATCTGCGCTGTGACCATAAAATCATAAAAACAAAACAGGTACCTTGCGATGCACAACCAGATTGCCAGCTTCCGGGCGGCACTCGACGCCCGTCCTGTGTCCCGCTTTCAGTGGTTACTCCTGATTCTTCTCGCCTTGCTGCTGGTCACCGACGGCTATGACGCCCAGGTGCTCGGTTACGTGGTGCCGGCATTGGCGCAGGACTGGGGTCTGGAAAAGTCCGCGTTCGGCCCGGTATTCAGCGCCAACCTTCTGGGCCTGACCCTCGGCTCGCTCGCCGTGACGCCGCTGGCCGATCGCTTCGGCGTTCGACGGATTCTGCTCGCCTGCGTGCTGATTTACGCCAGCCTCACCGTGCTGATGGTGTTCGCCGACTCCCTGAATACCCTGATGATCGCGCGCTTCATCTGCGGCATCGGCATGGGCGGCGCGATGCCCAGCGCCATGGCGTTGATGTCGGAATATTCACCGCCACGCCTGCGTACGTTGATGGTGACGCTGGCGGCCTGCGGCTTTTCATTCGGCGGTGCTGCGGGTGGTTTTGTTGCAGCCGGCTTCATCGACCGGTTCGGCTGGCAAGCGGTGTTCCTCGCTGGCGGCGTCACGCCGTTGCTGCTGTTTCCGTTTCTCTGGTGGATGCTGCCGGAATCCTTGCCAAGATTGCTGCGTGACGCGCCGCCCTATGCACGCCTGCGCAAAGTCACCGCGCGGATGCTGCCGGACTGGCAGCCACCGGCCGCATCGGTCGAACAGAACGAACGCGAGCAGGGCAGCAAACTGACCGTGGTGGAGTTGTTCCGCAACGGTTACGCCCGCCCGACCTTGCTGATCTGGTCGACGTTTTTCGTCAGCCTGATCCTGCTGTATTTCATGATCAGCTGGCTGCCGTCGCTGCTGCTGGAAAGTGGCCTGAAGCTCAACGAAGCGAATCTGGTGACGTCGATGTTCCTGTTCGCCGGCACGCTGGGGGCGATCTGCATGGCGTGGTTCGCCGACCGTTTGAAAAGCAAGGTGCGGCTGCTGTCCGGCGTGCTGGCAGGCGCGGCGCTGTGCACGATCCTGCTGGGCCTGAATCACGACAACCCGCGTTATCTGGTGGCCTGTGTGTTCGCGGCGGGGTTCTGCATCATCGGCGGGCAACTGACGCTCAATGCGTTCGCCAGCAATTTCTATCCGGCCCACGTGCGCGCCACCGGCACTGGCTGGGCGTTGGGAGTGGGGCGGTTCGGTTCGATTCTCGGGCCGCTGTTCGGCAGCCTGTTGCTGGCGATGCACATTCCGGTGGAGCAGATTTTCTTCTTCTGCGCGATTCCGGCAGTGATTGCGGCGTTGCTGATCATTCAGGTGCGTTTGCCTTCGCAGCTTGCGCAAAATCCTGTGGGAGCGAGCTTGCTCGCGAAGAACGATAACGCGGTTTGACTGATCGACCGCGTCGCCTGATTCGCGAGCAAGCTCGCTCCCACAAGGGATCAGTGGACGACTGAGTTCGGCGGCAGATGCCCCAGCCGTTCCGTCAGGCGAAGTCGCTGAATCGGGTCGTCACTGAGCAATAGCGCGTGCTCCAGGTCGAAACGCTCGGCGTTCGGGCAATCGAGGCGCTGGTACAGACTGGCCCGCGCCAGATAGTCGGCGGCGCTTGCGTTGCCCAGTTCGAGCACGCGCTCGGCATCGATCAGCGCCGCGATGAAGTCGTCGTGGGTCAGGTGCAATTGGCGCAGGTTGCGTGAAAGACGCTGAAGCATCTGCACCGGTTCGGCAGTCAGCAGGTGGTCGGCGTTGAGTTTCATCTGATGGCCGTACTGGCGATGCAGCAGTTCGCGGCAATCGTTCGGATACAGGCGCCGTCCGCCGCATGGATCGAGCAGGTGATCGGCCCCGGGAACCTTCAGCAGGAAGTGGCCGGGGAAGTTTACGCCAACCAGTGGGATCTCCAGACCACGGGCCAGTTCCAGGGCGATCAGTGCCAGCGCCAGCGGTTGGCCGCGTTTGGTCTGCATGACTTTGTGCACCATCGCGGCCTGTGGGCGCAGCGGTATGAAATCATCTTGCGCGAAGCCCAGATCGGTCATGCGCCGCAGCAGCGGTTGCGCCAGCTCGCTGACCGGCAGCAACGGCAAGCCATAGCTGACCCGCTGCTGCAGTTCCTTGAATTCCTGCAACAGCGCTTCGGGATCGGCTTGTTTGTCGTGTTCGGCGGCCATCCACAACGCGGCTTCGAACAGCGCGGGCGGTGAACGGTGCAGACAATCGAAGAAACGTTGGCGCGGACTCATCTAAATCTCCGGGGCATGCCTCGTTTTAGCCCCGTCTTTGCCATTCGTCCAGTGCCGGGCCGCTCTGCCATCGGGTTATGCCACAACCCTCCGATCGGTGGTGGCGCTTATTCCGGCGCGCTTCAGCAATTTTCAGGCGCAAGCCTATACTGGCGTCTACCAGAAGTGATTCGGGAGCTTGCCGATGTTCGCTCTCATGCAAAGCACTCGCCTGGAATCGCTGCACCTTAGCGTTGATCCGGTGTCCGGATTGAAGGCGGTCATTGCCATTCATAACAGTCGTCTCGGGCCAGCCCTGGGCGGGTGTCGTTATCTTGCCTACCCGAACGACGAATCCGCTGTCGAGGACGCCATACGCCTGGCCCAGGGCATGAGCTACAAGGCCGCGCTGGCAGGTCTCCCCCAGGGCGGAGGTGTCGCCGTGATCGTGCGGCCGGCCCACGTGGAAAACCGCGCCGCTCTGTTCGAAGCTTTCGGGCGCTGCATCGATCAACTCGACGGCCGCTACATCACCGCCATCGACAGCGGCACGTCAGTGGCGGACATGGATTGCATCGCCCAGCAAACCCAGCATGTCACCAGCACCACCTCGGCCGGCGACCCGGCGCCGCATGCGGCGATGGGTGTCTTCACCGGGATTCGCGCCACGGCCATGGCGCGGCTGGGCAGTGACAACCTCGAAGGCTTGCGCGTGGCGATTCAGGGGTTGGGAAATGTCGGCTTTGCGCTCGCGGAGCAGTTGCACGCAGCGGGGGCCGAACTGCTGGTCAGTGATATCGACCACGGCAAGGTGCAACTGGCGATGGAACAGCTCAACGCTCATCCGATCGCCAACGACGCGTTACTCAGCACGCCGTGCGACATCCTCGCACCGTGCGGCCTTGGCGGTGTGCTTAACAGCCACACGGTCACCCAGTTGCGCTGCTCGGCGGTGGCGGGCTCGGCCAACAATCAGCTGACGCATCTGGACGTCGCCGATCAACTGGAACGGCGCGGCATCCTGTATGCGCCCGATTACGTGATCAATGCCGGCGGGCTGATCTACGTTTCCCTCAAGCACCGGGGCGAAGAACTGACGACCATCACTGCGCACCTGTCGAAGATCAGTTCGCGACTGACCGAAGTCTTCGCCCACGCCCAGGCAGAAAAGCGTTCACCTGCGCGGGTGGCGGACGAGCTGGCGGAAAAGGTGTTGTACCGCTGATTTTGTCCGGGCATGAAAAAGCCCCTGAGTCTTTCAACTCAGGGGCTATTCAATTCAAGTGTCGCTTACTTTGCAGCCTTCGCCGCTTTTGCAGGCTTGGCTGGCGCTTCTGCCGGTTCAGCCACCTCTGCAGGCTCGGTTGCCACAACCGGTGCCGCTGGTGCGTTGATCAGCTCCGACAATGCGTCAGGCTGGCTCTTGAACGCCCGGGCGAACACATCGCGGTTCTTCGCCATGAAGATCCCGACTTCTTCCACTTGCTGTTCGCTCAACGAAGGAACGGCTTTTTCCAGCACTTCGGCCAACAGTTCGGCCAGTTCGAGCATTTTGTCATGACGGTCAGCTTCGGCTTTATCCATGAACAAGCGCTCCAGATCTCGGCTGCTGCGGTATACCACTTCGACGGCCATTCACCACCTCACATGCCTTCACATTAAGTTGTCTTTGCGACTACTGTATCTATATACAGCGAAAAGGATAAGCGAATCCCTGCGCTTTGGGTAGTGGCTTTTCAATGTAGACCGGATTCGGATTTTGTCAGCCTGGCGCCAGCGCACAGGTGCGACCAAACGCCACGGCGCGGGTTTCGCGGCGGCTCGCCATGATGGCGTGGCCTCTTTTCTGCATGCATCTGCGTACGTGCGCAATAACCGTCACGTCCAATGCGCAACATCCGCTCGAACCGGGCTAAGGAACCTTCATCGTGAAAATCAACTGGGCCGAGAAACTGCGGCAAAACGTGCATCAACTGGCCGAGTCTCTGGGCAACCTGTTCGTCGAGACCTTCCATTACCTGGCGCTGTTCGCCATCGGTGCGGTGACCGCCTGGGCGGCGGTGATGGAATTTCTCGGGATGCTCGAGGAAGGGCACATCAAGATCGATGACATTCTGTTGCTGTTCATCTATCTGGAACTGGGGGCGATGGTCGGGATTTACTTCAAGACCAACCACATGCCGGTGCGCTTCCTGATCTACGTGGCGATCACGGCACTGACGCGCCTGCTGATCTCCAACGTCTCGCACCACAATCCGCCGGACATGGGCATCATCTACCTGTGTGGCGGGATTCTGCTGCTGGCGTTTTCGATCCTGGTAGTGCGTTACGCCTCGTCGCAATTCCCTTCGGTGAAAATCGAGAACCCGCACCGCAAGATCGGCACGGGTTCCAGTGAACATCCGGAAGTGGAGAAGGGCGAACTTTAAAGGCCGGCAACTGGCCGGGGCTGATGTTTGGCCTGACGCGGTGGCGGCGTGATTCCGTCGCCGCGGGTCATGGCGTCGAGGATTGCCATGGCGCTATGGCCCTGTTCGATGGCGATGCCGAATTGAATGCTCTGCACCAGGCGTTTGAGGCGCTTGGGGTCATTGCGTTGTTCGGCGCTGATCATCCGTTTGGCGACGATCCGGCCGCCATTGGAGAGGGTCAGCATGATGCTGCCGTCGAGGCCCTGAATGCTCAGGTTGATCTGATAGTCCGGCGCGAAGGCATCGGTAATGATCTGAAAAGGATTGTCCATGATGCGTCACCGCCTGATTGAACGTGCAGTTGTTGACCGGCCTTGATCGGGTTGGTTCGCCAAACCTGACCATCGGCCCTTCCGTGGTCCCGTCTCCTTCAGCGATGTAGCAAGGGACATGCCGGGAATATTGTCGAACAATGAAACCGGCCAAAAAGAAGGCGAACCCATGGCTCGCCTTCTTCGTTTGCGGCCCGTTTCAGGGCAGAACCGAGTAGATGATCGCTGACAGTGCAATCAGGCCGATCAGCACCACGAAGACGTTGGACGCCTGGCCCGAATACTGGCGCAAGGCTGGCACGCGGCGGATCGCGTACATCGGCATCAGGAACAACAGGCAGGCAATCACCGGGCCGCCGAGGGTTTCGATCATGCCGAGGATGCTCGGGTTGAAGGTTGCCACGGCCCAGCAGCTGAGGATCATGAACAGCGCGGTCGCACGGTTCAGCCAGCTCGCCGACATCACCCGGCCACGGCTGCGCAGGCTTTTGACGATCATGCCCTGAAAGCCTTCGCTGGCGCCGATGTAGTGGCCGAGGAAGGATTTGGTGATCGCCACCAGCGCAATCAGCGGCGCGGCGTAGGCGATGACCGGGGTCTGGAAATGGTTGGCCAGGTACGACAGGATCGAAATGTTCTGCGCCTTGGCCGCTGCCAGATCCGCCGGCGACAGCGCCAGCACGCAGCTGAAGCAGAAGAACATCACGGTCACAACCATCATGCCGTGGGCCATGGCGAGGATGCCGCTGCTCTTGCGTTCGGCCTGATCGCCGTAGCGCTGTTTCTGGTCGACGGCGAAGGCGGAAATGATCGGCGAATGGTTGAACGAGAACACCATCACCGGGATCGCCAGCCACAGGGTCTTGAGGAATACCGACATTTCCATCGGTTCCTGAGCACTGGCGAAGAATGCGCCGTTCCAGTTCGGAATCAGGCTGATGCCGAGCAACAGCAGCGCGGCGACGAACGGATAGACCAGCACGCTCATGGCTTTGACGATCACGCTCTGACCGCAGCGGACGATGGCCATCAAGCCGAGGATCAGCGCCAGCGACAGCACCGCGCGCGGCGGCGGGGCGATGTGCAACTGGTGTTCGAGGAAGCTGCTCAGGGTGTTGGTCAGCGCCACGCTGTACACCAGCAGGATCGGGAAGATCGCGAAGAAATACAGCAGCGTGATCAGCTTGCCGGCGCCGATGCCGAAGTGTTCTTCCACCACTTCGGTGATGTCTCCGGAGCGGCCCGACAGCACGAAGCGGGTCAGGCCACGGTGAGCGAAGAAGGTCATCGGGAAGGCCAGCAACGCCAGGATCAGCAACGGCCAGAAGCCGCCGACACCGGCGTTGATCGGCAGGAACAAGGTGCCGGCACCGATGGCCGTGCCGTACAGGCCGAGCATCCAGGTGGTGTCGAATTTGCTCCAGCCCTTGTGGGCGGTTTCGTTGTTGCGTGTGCGGTCTACAGCGGGATTTTCGGCAGCAGGTGTGCGTACATCGGTCATCGTTTTTGCCTCGTTATTATTCTTGCTCGGGCTCACGTGTTACGGGCGGTCAGGGAGCGCTCCTCAGCACTCCACCCAGCTCACGGCCAGGCCGCCCCGTGAAGTCTCTTTGTATTTGTCATGCATGTCGGCGCCGGTATCGCGCATGGTGCGGATCACCCGGTCGAGGGAAATGAAGTGTTTACCGTCGCCGCGCAGGGCCATTTGCGTGGCGTTGATTGCCTTCACCGCAGCGATGGCGTTGCGCTCGATGCACGGCACCTGCACGAGCCCGCCGACCGGGTCGCAGGTCAGGCCGAGGTTGTGTTCCAGGCCGATTTCGGCGGCGTTTTCCAGTTGCTCCGGGGTGGCACCGAGCACATCGGCGAGACCTGCAGCGGCCATGGCGCAGGCCGAACCGACTTCACCCTGGCAGCCGACTTCTGCGCCGGAAATCGAAGCGTTTTTCTTGCACAGGATGCCGACGGCAGCCGCACCCAGAAAGAACGCGACCACGTCATCGTCTGACGCGTCTGGATTGAATTTCATGTAGTAGTGCAGAACGGCCGGAATGATCCCGGCGGCACCGTTGGTCGGCGCGGTCACCATGCGTCCGCCGGCGGCGTTCTCTTCGTTGACGGCGAGGGCGAACAGGTTGACCCACTCCATCGCCGACAGGGTCGAACTGATGACGTTCGGCTTGCCGATTTCAAGCAGGCTGCGGTGCAATTTCGCTGCGCGACGCGGCACATTCAGACCGCCAGGCAGGATGCCTTCGTGACGCAGACCCTGCTCGACGCATTCGCGCATCACCGACCAGATGTGCAGCAGGCCCTTGCGGATCTCGGCGTCGCTGCGCCAGGCCCTTTCGTTGGCCATCATCAGTTCGGAAACCCGCAGGTTGTGCTGCTTGCACAGCGCCAGCAGTTCGACGGCGCTGGAGAATTCGTAAGGCAACTCGACGTCGCCGGCCGGCGCCACACCGGATTCGGCTTCGGCCGCTTCGATGATGAAACCGCCGCCGACGGAGTAGTACGTTTGCTTGAACAGTTGCCCGGATGCACCAAAGGCTGTCAGCGACATGGCGTTCGGGTGGTAGGGCAGGCTCTCGTCCAGCAGCAGGAGATCGTGCTGCCAGTTGAAGGCAATCGAGCGTTCACCGGCCAGAGACAGTTGGCCGGTCTCGCGCAGTTGCTGGATGCGTGGCTCGATGGTCGAGGGATCGATGCTGTCCGGCCATTCGCCCATCAGACCCATGACCGTTGCGCGATCAGTGGCATGGCCGACGCCGGTGGCCGAAAGCGAGCCGTACAAACGGATTTCCACCCGTTGCACATCGTTCAGCAAATGTTGCTCGATCAGGGTTTGGGCGAAGGTCGCGGCCGCGCGCATCGGGCCGACGGTGTGGGAGCTGGACGGGCCGATGCCGACTTTGAATAGATCGAAAACACTGATAGCCATGCTAAACCCTTACAAGCAATGGAGTAGGAATCGCTGCCATTTTTTGTAGGACAAGCGCAATGTCGGCGATACTGCCTACCTCGCTTCAACGTGACTAACGAAACTTCCTAAGTAAGCCTTTAGCAGGACTAAACCATGAGTCGTCAATTGCATGCCCAGACTTACGTCTGGCTGCAGGTGTTTTCCTGTGCCGCGCGGCACCTGTCATTCACCCGTTGTGCCGAGGAACTGCACATCACGCCGGGGGCGGTGAGTCAGCAAATCCGACAGCTGGAAGAACGTCTGGGCTTTCGTCTGTTTCACCGCCGCGCGCGGGGTGTGGAGTTGAGCGCGGAAGGGCAGCGACTGGCGATCACGGTGAATGAGGCTTACGGCAGCATCGATGCGGAATTGCGTCGCCTGGATGCAGGGATGATCAGCGGGATTCTGCGGGTGCGTTCGATTCCATCGTTCCTCAGCAAATGGCTGACCCCGCGTCTGCCACGCTTGCAACAGCGTTACCCGGACATTCAGCTGCGGCTGGTGGCCGAGGACAGCAGCGTGCCGTTGCATGAAGGGGATTTCGACTTGGCCATCGACCTGAACGACGGCAGTTATCCGGGACTGTTATCCACAGCCTTGCTCGACGAGCAGATTTTCCCGGTGTGCGCGCCTGGCCTGCTGCGCGGACGACCGCCGTTGCACGGGCCGGCGGATCTGGTGCATTTTCCGCTGTTGCACGACATCACCGCCTGGCGCGGCAGCTATGAATATGCGGAGTGGGAGTTTTATCTGAATGCCATCGGTTTCGAGGGCGCCGATGTGCGGCGCGGGCACACGTTCAACCGCAACCACCTGACCATCGAAGCGGCGATTGCCGGCATGGGCGTGGCGATTGCCCGGCGCACATTGCTCAACGACGAGCTGGAGCGGGGGACGTTGATCGTGCCGTTCGGGATTTCAGTGCCCAATCACAAGCGCTATGTGTTGCTTTATGCGCCGGGGGCGTTGAGCCATCCGGGCGTGCGTGCGGTGCATGACTGGCTGGTGGAAGAGGCGGGGATTTTCCGCAGCCTGCATCCGTTGGGTGATGGCCAATTGTGAGCAGATTTTTCGGGGTGGCGGGGCGACCCAACTCCCGACCTTACCAGCGCTTTACCCGGTTGTCCGGCTTTTTTTGCGTATGAATATTTATCTTTTTTCAGGGGTTGAAATGTTCGTCCGGCGGGCCGATTGTTGTAATCAAGAGGTCACGAAATCCTGTTCCAGGCCTCTTGCGAGCTAGCTGAAATAAGGGATGAACTATGCAAATCCAAGTCAACAGCGACAACCATATTCAAAGCAGCAAACGACTGGAGGAGTGGGTACGCACCACAATTGAGAGCACGCTCGACCGTTATGAGGAAGACCTGACCCGTGTCGAAGTCCATCTGAGCGACGAGAACGGTGACAAACCGGGTCCCCATGACTTGCGCTGCCAACTGGAAGCGCGGCCAAAAGGCCATCAACCGATTTCCGTCACCCACAAAGCCGATTCGCTGGAACAGGCGATCGATGGTGCAGCCGAAAAACTGGAGCACGCGCTGGAGCACCTGTTTGGCAAACTGCGCGGCAAACCGCGAGCCGCTGTGGTGCCATTCACAAGCAAAGCCAATGAAAAGCTATTGGCGGAAGAGTTTGACGAGAACGAACAGGCAGCGATCAACAGTTGATGTGCTGATTTTTCAAGCCACCCAATGAGAAAGGGCCTGCAATTGCAGGCCCTTTCTGTTTTCAGCAGATATTAGAAAGCGACGGAAGTCTGCACGTATACCGTGCGCGGCTCACCGACATACTTGCCCTTGTTGTTGTCATCGAACGAACGGGTGAAGTACTGGGTGTTGAAGATGTTCTTCACCCCCACCGCCACGTTCAGATCCGACAGCTGCGGGCCGAAGTCATAACCGGCGCGGCTGCTGAACAGCATGTACCCCGGGATCTTGCCGGTACTGCCGTCGGCGCTTTCTTTGGAGGTGTTGGCGTTGTCGGCGAACTGGTCGCTCTGGAAGCTGCTGTCCAGGTTCAGTTTCCACGGCCCTTCGGTGTAACCGACGCCGATCGTGCCTTTGTGCTTGGACGAGAACGGCACACGATTGCCTTTGTTCGGGCCGTCTTCGCGAATGGTGGCGTCGACATAGGCGTAAGTGGCGTAGACGTCGAAACCGGCCAGCGCCGGGCTCAGGTCGTCGAGAGCGTAATTGACGCTGGTCTCGATGCCCTGATGGCGGGTTTCGCCACGGGCGATCACCGAGTCGTTGGTCTGGTTGCTTTCGTACTGGTTGTCGAAGTTGATCAGGAACGCGCCGATCTCCGCTCGCAGCGCACCGTTGTCGTAACGGGTGCCGACTTCCCAGGTGCGGGCCTTCTCCGGTTTCACTTCGCCGCTGCTCACTCGGTTGGGCATCTGGCTGTATTGCACGCTGCCGAACGAACCTTCGGTGTTGGCGTACAGGTTCCAGCTGTCGGTCAGGTGATACAGCACGTTCAGCGCCGGCAGTGCGGTGTTGTAGTCGCCCTTGTATTTGACGTTGGTCAGGTTGTTGGTCTGCTGCGACTCGATCATCTCGTAGCGCACGCCCGGGGTGATGGTCCACTTGCCGATGTCGATGCGGTCATCGACGAAGAACGCATTGGCTTCAGTGCCGCCGCGAGTGTCGCGGTCATTGCGGCTGTTGGTGGTCGGATATTCATTGCTGCTGATCGGCGTGCGATAGCGCAGCTCGTGGCCGGCCTCGTTGATGTAGCGATAGCCGACGCCGACTTCATGGCTGGTCGCGCCAAGGTCAAAGCCCTGGGCGAAGCGGGTTTCCAGACCGCGAACCCAATACTCGCGCGGCGACAGCGACAGGAAGGTGCCCTGATCCAGATAACCGCTGCGCAGGGTCTTGGTGAAGAAGGTGTTGGCGGTGAATTCGCGGCGATCTTCCTGATAGCGATAGCCGAAATTGAACATCGTGCGACGGCCCCAGAACTGGTCTTTCGGCCGGGTCGACTGATACGGATCGGCATCGTAATCGGCGACATTCAGACCGCCAGGCATGTCGGCCTTGCCTTCGTAATACTGGGCCATGGCGTTGAAGCTGTTCGCTTCGTCGAGCTGGTATTTGCCCTTGAGGATCAGGTCGTCGATTTCCGTGTCGCTGTGTTCGCGCCAGTCGCCACCGCGAGTGCCGGAGTACAGCAGCGCGCCGCCCAGGCCGTTGGCGTTGGTGCCGCCAGCCAGCAGGTTGGCGCTGGTCTTGAAGCCGTCATGGCTCGACGACGGGCTGGTTTCAGTCTGGAATCCACCCTTGACGGTCGGCTCGTCCGGAATCGCCCGGGTCACGAAGTTGACCACGCCACCGACGTTCTGCGGGCCGTAACGCACGGCGCCGCCGCCACGCACCACGTCCACGGCGTCCATGTTGCCCATGCTGATTGGCGCGAACGACAACTGCGGCTGACCGTAAGGCGCGAACGGTACAGGAATGCCGTCCATCAACACCGTCGAACGTGCGGCCAAGCGCGGGTTGAGGCCGCGAATACCAAAGTTCAGCGCCATGTCGTGGCTGCCGGTGCCGTTGTTTTCCGGCGCGTTGACGCCGGGAATGCGGTTGAGCACGTCACGGGCCTGGGTCGCACCCTGGCGTTCGAACTCTTCGCGGCGGATCACGTCACGGGCACCGGGATGTTCGAAGACGTTGACCTGCGCGGCTTCACCCAACCAATCGCCGACCACTTTCGAGGTGTCCAGCTCCAGGGCGCTGTCGTTCGCCGGTTGCAGGCTGAAGGCATTGCCGCCCTCGGCGCGGGCTTGCAGTCCGGTGCCTTCTAGTAGCGCGTTCAGGCCTTGTTCCGCTGTGTAGCTGCCTTCCAGTCCACGGCTTTGCACACCGCTGGTGACTTGCGAACCGAACGAAATCAGCACACCGGCTTCACGGCCGAACTGGTTGAGGGCATTTTCCAGCGACGACGGGGCGATGTGATAAGCCTTGGTTTCGGCGGCTTGCGCAAGGTGCAGGGCGCTGAAGCTCAGGCTGGCGCCGAGGACGAGGTTGCGCAGGGTTCGGGCCAGCGGCGTGAGGCGGGTGGGGTGCATGGAGGACGGTCCTGAGAAGGTTGAATCAAGGGGGCTTTCCTTCTCTGTCACGCCAGATCTGAAAAACGGCTCATTTATTTTTACGGAGGACGCGGAGCGTCCCGGGCTGGATTCCCACGCAGAGCGTGGGAACGATCAAACCTTGGCTTCGACCGTCACCCAGTAGCGGGTAAAACGCTTCACTTTCACTGGCAGGCTGATTTCCAGCAGATCGAGAATGCGCTCGCTGTCGTCCAGTGGATAAGTCCCGGAAATCAGCAAGTCAGCCACTTTCGCATCGCAATTGAGCTGCCCGCGACGGTAGCGGCCGAGTTCGTCGAGGAAGTCGGCCAGGCGCATGTGCGCCGCCACCAGCATGCCGTCGGCCCAGGCGCCGCTGTTGGCGTCCAGCGATTTTGCCGCACTGACGCCGGTGGTGCTGAAACTCAGTTGTCGGGCGACCGGCAGCAGCATCGGCGCGCGACCTTGTGCGCTCAGTTCGACCCGACCTTCAAACAGTGCAATCTGCGTACGATCGGCAAACTGCCGCACGTTTATTCGCGCGCCTTGGGTTTTCAGCAGGCCTTGGGCGGTTTGCACGTCGAAGGATTGAGTGGCCGTCAGCAGCATTTCGCCTTCGAGCAGACGGATCAAGCCATCGCCCCGGACATCCGCCGCACTCGCGGTGTTGAGCTGCAACTGGCCGCCGGCGCCAAGCGAGATCTTGCGGCGTTGACCGATCGGGCTGCGGTAATCGGCCAGCAACGACGGCAACGGATTGTGCTCGCGCATCCCCCAGGTGACCGCCGAGCCGGCGCCGAGAATCAGCAACAGCTTCAGCGCCTGACGACGGCTGCCGGACTTCGGCGCATTCAGCGCGGCGTGGGCCAGTGGCGACGACAACCCGCGCAACCGCGAATTGACCCGCTGAATGTGTTCCCACGCGCGGCGGTGTTCGCTGTGGGCGTCGATCCATTGCTGCCAGGCTTGTTGCTGGCGCGGATTCAGCGGGCCCTGCTGCATTTCCAGCAACCAGTGCACTGCCTGTTCGGCGACCTGCGCGGAAAAATCCATCGGTGGATTCACAGGGCGAAGTAGCAGCGCATCGCCGCTTTATTCAGGTGACGTTTGACCGTGGCCACGGAAATGCCCAGTTCGGCGGCGATCTGCGGATAGGTCAGGCCATCGACCTGCGCCAGCAGAAATGCGCGTTTGACGGCGCGTGGCAGACCGTCGAGCAACTGATCCAGCTCCATCAGGGTTTGCAGGATGATCGCTTTCTCTTCTTCCGAAGGCGCGACCATTTCCGGCATCTGCGCGAGGGCGTCGAGGTAGGCTCGCTCCAGATCCTGACGGCGGTAATGATTGAAGAGTACGCGCTTGGCCAGGGTGGTGAGGAATGCGCGCGGCTCGATGATCACTGGCGGTTCGCGTGCGGTCAGCACCCGGATGAAGGTGTCCTGAGCCAGATCTGCGGCACTGTCCGGGCAGCCGAGTTTGCGCCGCAGCCAGCCGGTGAGCCAGCTGTGGTGGGCCTGATAGAGCGATTCGACAGGATGGGCGGACGACAACGGCATCACTCCGGGCGCATGCGGGATGCGTTAGAGAACAAGAATGGTTCGCATTGTAGGGTCGTGGATGCCTCCCGGCAATCAGACTCTTTTGCGTATGAGAATATTTATCATTAATATTGCTCGCCTGTCGTTCGGCGTGTTGGCCGGGCGTTAACCGTTTCAGGGTCGAAACATGAAAGCCAAACTCGCCGCACTTCCCATGTCCTATCGTCTGGCCGTCACTTCGCGGGTGCTCGCGGCGGTGTTTGGCGGCTATCTGGTCGCGGCGCTAGCCAGTGTCACGCTGACCCTGTGGCTGCCGCTGAACCGCGCCGAAGCGGTCATCACCGGCATGACTGTCTCGTTTCTGGTGTATCTGGTGGCGGTACTCTGGTGTTTCGCCTGTCGCACGGCGTGGTCGGCGTGGGTCGGTCTGCTGGTGCCTAGCGTGATCCTGGCGACCGTTTCCGGGGCTGCGCGCGGTCTGGGTCTGGCATGAAAGAAGGTTTCCGGCAGGCGATGGCCTGGCTGCACACCTGGACCGGCCTTGTATTTGGCTGGCTGTTGTTCGCGATTTTCCTGACCGGAACCCTGGCCTATTTCAAGGATGAAACCACTCACTGGATGCAGCCGGAAATCCACGCGCACCCATTAGATGCCGAAAAAAGCCTGACGCTGGCCCAGCAGTATCTGCAACAAAACGCCCCCGACGCTTCGCGCTGGATCATTGGCCTGCCCGACGCCCGCGATCCCGGTCTGAGCGTGGGCTGGCAGCAGACGCCAGCCAAACCGGGCGAACGCGGCGCATTCACTCGCAAGACCCTCGACGCGCAGACCGGCGCCGAAGTGCAGCCCCGGGAAAGCATGGGCGGCGAGTTCTTCTACCGCTTCCATTTCCAGCTGCAAATGCCTTATCCGTGGGGCCGCTGGCTCTCGACTATCGCCGCGATGGTGATGTTCGTCGCGCTGATCACCGGGATCATCACCCACAAGAAAATCTTCAAGGACTTCTTCACCTTCCGCCCGCGCAAGGGCCAGCGTTCGTGGCTCGACGGGCACAACGCGGTGGGTGTGCTGGTGCTGCCGTTTCATCTGATGATCACCTACAGCAGTCTGGTGATCTTCATGTCGATGGTGATGCCGGCGAGCATCCTTGCCTCTTATGGCAACAACGCCCGGGCGTTTTACGACGAGGTGTTTCCAGAGTCCCGCATTCCTGAACGTGCCAATCAGCCCGCGACACTGGCCCCCATGGCGCCTCAGTTGCTGGCGGCCAGCGAGCAATGGTCGGGCGGGCATGTCGGGCGCATCAGCGTGTTCAATCCGGGAGATGCCAACGCGTCCGTGGTGATGTCCCGCGCGGGCTCCGACCGTGTGGTGACCGACTCCGGCAGCGCCGTGACTTTCAACGGTGTCAGCGGGCAGGTCATCGGCACGACACCTGATCAGCCGATGGCGATGGCAGTTGCCGGCAGTTTCTACGGCTTGCACATGGGCCACTTTGCCGGGCCGGTGTTGCGCTGGCTGTATTTCATCTGTGGCCTGGTGGGCACGGCGATGATCGGCACCGGGCTGGTGATCTGGCTCGGCAAGCGTCAACTCAAACACGCCAAAACCGGCGTGATGCCTTTCGAGTTACGACTGGTAGAAGTCTTGAACATCGCCAGCATGGCCGGGCTGGTGGCTGCGGTCGCCGTGTTCTTCTGGGCCAATCGCCTGCTACCGGTGAGTCTGGGCGGGCGTGACGACTGGGAGGTGAATGCGTTCTTCATCGCCTGGGGTTTGAGCGTGGTGCATGCGATGTTGCGGCCAGGGCGAAAGGCCTGGGTCGAACAGCTGTCGCTGGGAGCAACACTGTTTGTAGCAGTGCCGCTTCTCAATGGTTTGACCTCTGCGTATCACCTCGGCGTGACAGTGCCCGAAGGCGACTGGGCCTTGGCCGGTTTCGACCTGACGTGTCTGGGCTGCGGTCTCTTTCTCGCCTGGGCCGCGCGGAAAATGCAGCGTGCCGGGCACGTCGTCAGCGTGAAAAAGCCTGCCCGCGAAAAGGCTCGGCCAATCACCCTCGAGCAAGGGGCGAACTGAATGCTGTTGGCGTTATTGCTCTGCTATTGCGCTTTCACATCGCTGTGTCTGGCGATGCCCCGGCATCATGAAGAGTTGCTGGGTCACAAACCTTCGGTTCGCCGTCGGCAAGGTCTGAAACTTGCGGGCTGGCTGTTGCTGGGGCTTTCGCTCTGGGCGGCGGTTTCCATCAAGGGCTGGAGTTTTGGCCTCGTCGACTGGTGCGCGGTGTTGATGCTCAGTGCGTTGACGCTGGTGCTCTTGTTGCCCTATCGCCCACGTCTGGCATTGACTATGGCCGGGCTGAGCCTGCTCGCCAGCCCGGTCGCTGCGTGGGCCTTGAACTGACATGCTGATCGGTCATCCTCCCGAACACCGCGACGACGAACCCCATGGCGCCCGTGCGCATTTTCTTCAGGTGTTCCTGTCCCAGCGTTCGCAGATGGAAGCGCTGGTGAACCGGCGCGTCGGTTGCCGAGCGACGGCGGCGGATCTGGTGCAGGACCTGTTCGTGCGTTTCTGGCGTCGGCCGCTGGTGCAGGTCGAAGAGCTCAGCACTTATCTGTTGCGTTGTGCCGGCAATATCGCCATCGATCATTTGCGCAGTGAAGGCGCGCGGGTGCGGGTCAACGAAGGCTGGCAACTGGATGAGCCGGGCAGCAGCGCCAGCGAACCGCAGGCGGCGCTCGAAGCGGGCAACGATTTGCGCCACGTCGAAGCGGCGTTGCGTGCGTTGCCCGAACGCACGCGGCAGATCTTTTTGCTCAATCGCATCCACGGGCGCAAGTACGCCGAAATCGCCAAAGCCATGGGCCTGTCCCAAAGCGCTGTGGAAAAACATATGATGCGCGCCCTCGAGGCCTGCAAGGCCAGCCTGCGCGAACCCGCGCCACGCCTGCCAGGGAAAGCACCGTGAACAACACCGACCGCGTCATCCCGACGCCCGCTCAGGAACAGGCCGCTTTCGCCTGGCTGAGCCTGCTGCACGACAGCCCGAGCACCGGTGATCAACTGACCTTCAGCCAGTGGCTGCACGCTGACCCGGCCCACGCCGAGGCCTATGCCCAGGCGCAAGTGGTGTGGGAATTGAGCGAAGGGCCGGCGCGCACCTTGGCCGATGAAGATGCGCTGGCATTGCAGGGTTTGCTTGATGCGATGGACCGGCCGCGCCGTCCGCAGGTCCGACGTTGGGCCGGTGCATTGGCCATGGCGGCCTGCCTGTTGTTGATGATCAGCCTCGGCAGCGGCTGGCAGCCGCAGCGCTGGATCGATGACCTTGGCGCCGATTACGTGTCGGCGCCGGGCGAGATCCGTACCGTGACCCTGGCCGATCAATCGCAGGTAACGCTGGACGCCGACAGCGCCATCGCCGTGGATTTCAGTCATGGCGAGCGGCATGTGCAATTGCGCCGCGGCGCCGGATTTTTCAGCGTGACTCACACCGGTGATCCTTTTGTGGTCGAGGCCGAGAAGGGCCAGGCGCGGGTGCTCGGCACGCAGTTCGAAGTGCGCCTGCAACCTCATGGCGCACAAGTCACCGTGCTGTCAGGACGCGTCGGTGTGACGGCGGCGCGTGATGCCGGGCAGCAGATTCTCACCGCCGGCCAACAAGTGGCGTACGGCGCAGGCAGCGCAGAAAAACTGCATGCCGTGGACAGCGAAGCGCAACTGGCGTGGCGCCAAGGCTGGCTGACTTACTACAAGTCGACACTGGCCGATGTGGTGCAGGATCTTCGCCGCTATTACCCCGGACGGATCGTGTTGCTCAACGACGAACTGGGCGCGCGAAAGGTCAGCGGCAGCTTTCCGAGCAAGGATCCACAAGCCGTGCTGAATTCGCTGCAAGGGGTTCTCGGATTCGAGCAGCATCAAGTGCTAGGGCATCTGATAATTCTTCGCTGACGTTGCTGGCCCCTTCGCGAGCAAGCTCGCTCCCACGGGAGTGCATTCCAAGGTGGGAGCGAGCTTGCTCGCGAAGGCGTCGGCAGCGACAACGAAATATTTTCAACTTTGTGGTGAGGTAAACCCGGACGCCATCCGTGTAGTGACTGAAACTGCGAGTCATTCGCATCCGTTGCGGTTCTACACAGGTCATGAGCAATGAAGTCCAGGGCAAAATCGGGTTCGGTCAAACAGTGGTTAGGCGTTTCGGCCTTGAGTTTTTCGGCATTGGCCCTGTTGCCGATGAGCGTGGCAATCGCCGCTGAATCCGTCAGCAGTCAGCCACAAAAGCAGTTCAGTTTTTCCCTGGCCGCCAAGCCATTGCCTCAGTCCCTGAGCGATTTCAGCCATGTCACCGGACAGAGCGTGGTCTACACCGATGAAGCGCCTTACGGCCTGACCGCTCCAGCGGTCAACGGCCAGATGAGTGCTGAACAGGCGCTGCAACGTCTGCTCACAGGCTCGGGCCTGACTTTCCGCCGCACCGACAGGCATACCCTGGCGCTCGAACCGCAACCGACCGCAGGCGCATTGAACCTTGGCGCGACCACCATCACCTCGGTGGTCAACCAGCCGATGAGCTACCAGCCACCGGAAACCAGTTCGGTAATGCGTTCTTCCGCTTCGCTTCAGGAAATCCCCCAGACCGTCAACGTGATCCCGGCCCAGGTCATTCGCGATCAGGCACCGCGCAATCTCGATGACGCGCTGGCCAACGTCAGCGGCATCACCCAGGGCAACACCTTGGGCAGCACCCAGGATTCGGTGATGACCCGCGGCTTCGGCGACAACCGCAACGGCTCGATCATGCGCGACGGCATGCCGGTGGTGCAGGGCCGTGGCATGAACGCCACCGTGGATCGCGTCGAAGTGCTCAAGGGCCCGGCCTCGCTGCTCTACGGGATTCAGGACCCGGGCGGCGTGGTCAACATGGTCAGCAAGAAGCCTGAACTGACCCAGTACAACGCGCTGACCCTGCGCGGCTCGACCTACGGCGACGGCAAGAATGGCAGCGGTGGCTCGTTCGACAGCACCGGTGCGCTGGGGGATTCCGGTCTCGCCTATCGCATGGTGCTGGACCACGAAGACGAAGATTACTGGCGCAACTTCGGCACCCACCGCGAAACCCTGATCGCGCCGTCGCTGGCCTGGTACGGCGAGCGCACCAAGTTGTTGTTCGCCTACGAGCACCGTGAATTCCTGACCCCATTCGATCGTGGAACCCTGATCGACCCACGCACCAACCATCCGCTGGACATCTCGCGCAACGAGCGTCTCGACGAGAAATTCAACGACATGGAAGGGCGCTCGGATCTCTATCACTTCGAGGCTGACCATGAACTCAACGATGACTGGAAAGCCCATTTCGGCTACAGCTGGAACCGCGAAACCTACGACGCCAGCCAGGTCCGCGTGACCGCGATCGACACCAAAAAAGGCACCCTGACCCGCAGTATGGACGGCACCCAGGGCGCGATCAGCACCGACCGTTTCACCACCGCCAGTCTCGAAGGCAAGGTCAACGTGCTGGGCATGCAGCATGACCTGGTGTTCGGCGTCGACGACGAGTACCGCAAGATCTATCGTGCCGATCTGATCCGCCAGAAAAGCCTGAGCACCTTCAGCTACGTCAACCCGGTCTACGGCCGCGAAGTCGAAGGCACCACGGTCAGCCCGGCGGACAGTGCACAGACCGATCTGCTGCGCAGCGATTCGGTGTTCCTGCAGGACTCGATTCACCTCAATGACCAGTGGATTCTGGTGGCCGGCGGGCGCTTCCAGGAGTACGACCAGTACGCCGGCAAAGGCGTGCCGTTCAAGGCCAACACCGACAGCAACGGCCAGAAGTGGGTGCCGCGCGCAGGTCTGGTGTATCGCTACACCGACGCGTTGTCGTTCTACGGCAGCTACACCGAATCGTTCAAACCCAACTCTACCATCGCCCCGCTCAGCGGCAGCAGCACCGTGCTCGACGGCAGCATCGCGCCGGAAGAAGCCAAGTCCTGGGAGCTGGGCGCACGCCTGGATATGCCCGGACGAATCACCGGCAACATCGCCCTGTTCGACATCAAGAAACGCAACGTGCTGGTGGCCAACGCCGAAGGCCCAACCACGATCTACAGCGCCGCCGGTGAAGTGCGTTCCCGTGGTCTTGAGGTCGATCTGACCGGCCAGCTCAGCGACCGCTGGAGCATGATCGGCAGCTATGCCTACACCGACGCCGAGGTCACGGAAGACCCGGACTACAAAGGCAACAAGCTGCAAAACGTGGCGAAGAATACCGGCTCCCTGTCGGCGGTCTACGACTTCGGCAGCGTGATCGGTGGCGATCAACTTCGGGTCGGCGCCGGTGCGCGGTATGTCGGTGAACGAGCGGGTAACGCGGTCAACGATTTCGACCTGCCGAGCTACACCGTGGCCGATGCGTTCGCCACTTACGACACCAAGGTTGAAGGGCAGAAGGTCAAGTTCCAGCTCAACGTGAAGAACCTGTTCGATCGCACTTGCTACACCTCGGCGGCCAGCCGTTTCTTCGTGTCGATGGGCGATTCGCGGCAGATCTCGTTGTCGAGCACGCTGGAGTTCTGATCAGCGCAAAAACGCCTGGCGATACTCGCCGGGCGTTCCGCCCAGCACCTGGCGAAAGCGGTTGGTGAAGTGGCTGGCACTGGCAAACCCGCACGCCAGGGCAATCTCCCCCAACGGCAACGCCGTCCCGCGCAACAACTCCCGTGCCCGGCCCAAACGTCGCGCCAGCACGTACTGATGTGGCGGCAAGCCAAAGCTCACCCGGAACATCCGCGCAAAGTGGTATTCCGACAACGCACACAATCCCGCCAATTGCCCGAGGCTGATCGGCTCGGCCAATTGGCTATCGATGAACTCCACCAGTTGCCGGCGTTGATGCGGCGCCAGCCCACCCTTCAGACGCAAGCCCTGACGCACGCCAACTTGACTCAGCAAGGTATGGCTGATCAGTTCGTGGGCCAGGCTGCTGGTCAGCAGACGCTCGCCGGGCTCGTCCCAGTTCAGGGTCAGTAACTGGCGAAACCGTTGGGCCTGTTGTGGATCTTCCAGAAAAGTCTGCTCGCGCAACTGCATTTCCCGAGGCTCGCGATCCAGCAGCGTGACGCACCCCAGGGCAAATTGTTCAGCGCTGAAATACAGGTGGGCCAAGCGAATGTCGCCATTGATCACCCAACCCGATTCGTGGTCGGCCGGCAGGATGCACAGCTTGTCCGGGCCGCCCTTGTGGCCGGGTTCGCCACGGCGGAAGGTGCCGGTGCCGCCGGCGATGTAGCAGGAGAGTGTGTGATGGCTCGGCGCTTCGTATTCCTGGGCGTCGTGGTGGTTGGTCCACAAAGCTGCAGACAGGCCGTCACCCAACTCGGCGCTGTGCACAAGGCGTGCATTGGGCGAATTGTTGAGGGCTTGAAAGACTTGCAGGGTATCGATGGCGGCCATGATCGGTTCTCTTCAACGCCTTGCATCCTACTCCGTAGATTTCGCGCTGCCAGCCTGCGCGCCGACAAAAGCGCAAGTTTATGCAAGCGAGGGCCGAGGGCGCGGGCGGACACTGAAACCCAATCGAGGAGTGTCTGCCATGAACCTGTCGTTGTATCTGTTGACCGTGCTGATCTGGGGCACCACCTGGATCGCCCTTAAGTGGCAACTGGGCGTGGTGGCGATTCCGGTGTCGATCGTCTATCGCTTTGGCCTGGCCGCGCTGGTGTTGTTTGCTCTGTTGCTGCTCAGCCGTCGCCTGCAACCGATGAACCGGCGCGGGCATCTGATCTGCGTGGCGCAGGGCTTGTGCCTGTTCTGCGTCAACTTCATGTGTTTCCTGACCGCCAGCCAATGGATTCCCAGCGGTCTGGTGGCGGTGGTGTTCTCTACCGCAACGTTGTGGAACGCGCTGAATGCGCGGGTGTTCTTCGGCCAACGTATCGCGCGCAATGTGCTGATGGGCGGGGCACTAGGATTGTTTGGCCTGGGCCTGTTGTTCTGGCCGGAACTGGCCGGGCATCACGCCAGTCCGCAAACCTTGCTCGGCCTTGGCCTGGCACTCTGCGGCACCCTGTGTTTCTCGGCGGGCAACATGTTGTCGAGCCTGCAACAGAAGGCCGGTCTCAAGCCGTTGACCACCAATGCCTGGGGCATGGCCTATGGCGCGGCGATGCTGTCGGTGTGGTGTCTGGTCAAAGGCATTCCGTTCGAGATGGAATGGACGTCACGCTACATCGGCGCGCTGCTGTATCTGGTCATCCCCGGATCGGTAATCGGTTTCACCGCCTACCTTACGCTGGTCGGGCGTATGGGCCCGGAACGCGCTGCATATTGCACGGTGCTGTTCCCGGTGGTCGCGCTGAACGTCTCAGCGTTTGCCGAGGGCTACCAGTGGACCGCGCCGGCATTGGTGGGGCTGGTGCTGGTGATGCTGGGTAATGTGTTGGTGTTTCGCAAACCCGGGGTTTCGGGTATTCCGAAACATGGAAAGCTGGCCTGACAATGATTGACTATCGAGCGCTGGTTATTCAGCGTTCGTTCTTCAATGTTATGAATATCAGCACCGGTAATATGAAATCGACAATGTGTCGTGCCCAGTCCTTTGCGTTCCATGTTTGCGATGTGTCCATGTCGAACCATTCAACGCCGACGGTCTGCAGGCAAACGTAATAGGTAAAAATTGCGATCAATATACCGATGATCGAAAATTTTTTTGCCTCATGAAACTCTGCTGCGGAATCATTGATTTTACGATAGAGATGATAAGTTCCGATCAGGCAGTAAGCTGTGAAAATCGCTTCCGTAGTGATGATGAACCAATAGATTCGGTGGTGCAGTATGGGCGACTCGATGGCCCTGTAACGGATGTTTTCGTTGATTCGAGTAGTGTCCATGCTCAAAATGTGTGCGACATATTCATAGTTTGAATTGTAGTCGGTGACGTTGTGGAACATTACCAGCAGGCCAAATAAGCTGAAGCAGGCCATCAGGTATATTTTGCTGTAGCGGATTAGTTGGTCGGTATTTTTGATGTTCAAGTTTTTGTTATCCGGATTGTTTGTGAATTACTTGTTCTCTCCGGAAAGTTTATAGAGCGGCTGTTTTTTTTGTTTGTGTGTTGATTTGCAAGGTATGTAATGGAACAGGTAACTATCGGGCAAGTGCTCTGCAGCACTTGCCCGATTTTTTATCCGCGCCAGACCTGCGGGTTTACCAGATTCTGTGGGCGCTCGCCGAGCAGGGCGCTGCGCAGGTTGGCCAGCGCGCGATTGGCCATGGCTTCGCGGGTTTCGTGGGTGGCGGAGCCGATGTGCGGCAGGGTCACGGCGTTTTTCAGCTGGAACAGCGGCGACTCGGCCAGCGGTTCCTTTTCGTAGACGTCCAGACCTGCGCCGCGAATGCGGTTGTTCTGCAATGCTTCGATCAGCGCCGGTTCGTCGACGACCGGGCCACGGGAGATGTTCACCAGAATCGCGTCCGGCTTCATCAGCGCCAGTTCCCGGTGGCTGATCAGGTGGCGGGTCTTGTCGCTGAGTGGCACGACCAGACACACAAAATCCGCTTCGGCCAGCAACTGATCCAGGCTGCGGAATTGCGCACCGAGTTCTTGTTCCAGTGCGGTCTTGCGGCTGTTGCCGCTGTAGAGGATTGGCATGTTGAAACCCAGGCGCCCGCGACGGGCGACGGCGGCGCCGATGTTGCCCATGCCGACGATGCCCAGGGTCTTGCCATGTACGTCGCAACCGAATAGCGGTGCGCCGACGCTTGCCTGCCATTGGCCGGCTTTGGTCCAGGCGTCCAGTTCGGCGACGCGGCGGGCGCTGCTCATGATCAGGGCGAAGGCCAGGTCAGCGGTGCTTTCGGTGAGGACGTCCGGGGTGTTGGTGAGCATGATCCCGCGTTCGTTGAAGTAGGCGAGGTCGTAGTTGTCGTAGCCGACGGAGACGCTGGAGACCACTTCAAGTCTGGTGGCGGTTTCCAGTTGGGCCTTGCCGAGTTTGCGACCGACGCCGATCAAGCCGTGGGCGTGGGGCAGGGCTTCGTTGAACTGGGCGTTGATGTCGCCGTTTTTCGGGTTGGGGACGATGACGTCGAAGTCCTGTTGCAGGCGTTCGATCATGGGGGGGGTGATGCGGCTGAAGGCCAGGACTGTTTTTTTCATTGGCATTGGGCTCGGCTTTGGGCTTGATGCCAAGCAAGCTAACATTTTCTGTTTGGGGTTGTCTTGGCGGCCTCTGGGCCGACCATGTTTTGGGTTGGTTTGGGTGAATATCCGTTTCTGCGGGTGTGCCCGCTGGCGGTTTCGCCCTTACGGCGAGTCCCTTTTTCAAACGCCAAAAAGGAACCAAAAGGCTTGGCCCCTGCGTTCGGCACCTCGCTGTGGCTCGGTGTTCCTTCGTTCCGGGATTGATCCGGGGGCATCGCCTACGGTTTGCTTCGCTGCACCTCCTCTCGATGTGTTTGGCTTCGCCAAACGGTCGCTGCGCTCCCACCCCCGGATCAATCCCTCCACTCAGCCTGCCGAAGGGGCGGCACGTCAAAAGCTTTACTCGAGCTAACGCTCATCGTTTTGAGTGGTGGGAAGCGAACAGCGAACAGCGGAAAGCGGAAAGCGGAAAGCGGAAAGCGGAAAGCGGAAAGCGGAAAGCGGAAAGCGGAAAGCGGAAAGCGGAAAGCGGAAAGCGGAAAGCGGAAA
>NZ_NEJP01000009.1 GCF_002113125.1 Pseudomonas sp. B20(2017)
GGAGGAGGGGCGAAATCTCCCACGGATCTGTACTGCGCCAACAGTCAGAATCGAGCCTTGTCCCTCCTCCTCCCTTCAAGTACCAGCATACAAGCGAGCCTGCTCGCGATAGCTATGTCAAAGAAACCTCAACGGAAGCGGTCGACTTCCTGACGGAGGTCGGCTGCCAGACCTTCCAGCTCCTTCGCAGTAATTGCCAGGTTCGACACCACTTCGCGCTGCTCGCTGTTGGCCATCGCGATGCTTTGCAGATTGCTGCTCAACAATGTCGCGGTGCTGCTCTGTTCCTGGGTCGCCGTGGTGATTGCGGCGAACTGCTGACCCGCCGAACGGCTCTGCTCATCGATCCGCGCCAGCGCCGAAGCGACGTTGGCATTGCGCGACAGGCCTTCCTGCATCAGCAGGTTGCCCTGCTCCATGTTGCTGATGGCGTTGCCGGTCTCCTGCTGAATGCTGTGAATCATGCTGGAAATTTCATCCGTCGCCTGACGGGTACGCGAGGCCAGGCTGCGCACCTCGTCGGCCACCACAGCAAAGCCGCGACCTTGCTCACCGGCACGGGCCGCTTCGATGGCGGCGTTGAGTGCCAGCAGGTTGGTCTGTTCGGCAATCGAGGTGATCACGCTGACGATGCCGCCGATTTCCTGGGAGCGCTGACCCAGCGTGTTGATTACGGTCGCCGTGGTGTTCAGTGCACCGGCAATCTGCTCCAGCGAGGAAGACGCTTCTTCCATCGACGTACGACCGATCTGGGTCTGCTGAGCGTTTTCCTGGGCCAGACGCTGGGTGTTGCTCATGTTGTCGGCAATGTTCAGCGACGTGGCGGAGAACTCTTCAACGGCGCCGGCCATGCTGGTGATTTCGCCAGACTGCTGCTCCATGCCTTCATACGCGCCACCGGACAGACCGGACAGCGCCTGAGCCCGACGGTTGACCTCTTCGGAGGCGCGGCGGATGTGCTCGACCATGGTCGACAGGGCCTGGCTCATCTGGTTGAAGGCGCGAGCCAACTGACCAATCTCGTCGTTGCTCGACACGCTCAGACGCACGCTCAGATCACCGGCACCCAAGGCTTCGGCCTGACGAACCAGATCACCCAAAGGCGCCAGTTTGCTGCGCAGCAACCAGACCACGGAGCCGACCGCCAGCAACATCGCCAGCAGACTGCCGATGGCCAGTTGGGTACCCACGCTCCAGGTCACCGCACGAATCTCGGCCTTCGGCATGCTCGCCACCACCGACCACGGGCCGCCTTCGAACGGCACGGCAATGCTGTAGAAGTCTTCGGACTTGTCGCTCCAGAACCGACCTTTACCCGGCGTTTTCGCCAGATCATTGATCACAGGAACCGCTTGATCCAGCGCCTGCACGCCAGCCGGCGCCACCAGCCATTGGTTCTTTTCGTCCAGCAGTGCCAGCGAGCCGGTCTGGCCGATGCGGAAGCGCTTGAGGTTGTCGAACTGGGCGTTCTGCGCGTCGGTGTAATCGAAGCCGACGAACAACACAGCAATCACCTTGCCGCTGCTGTCACGCACCGGGGTGTATTGAGTCATGTAGGAGCGATCGAACAGCAAGGCGCGGCCAACATAACCCTGCCCCGCCATCAACTTCGCGTAGGCCGGGTGAGCGTGATCGAGCAAGGTGCCGATGGCGCGACTGCCATCCTGCTTGGTCAGCGAGGTGCTGACCCGCACGAAGTCTTCGCCGCTGCGCACGAACAGCGTGGCGACACCCGCCGTCATCTGCTTGAACTCGTCGACTTCCTTGAAGTTGTTGTTCAGCACTTCGCTGCCCAGATGCAGGCCCGGGGTCTGGGTGCCAGCGACGTTGACCGGCTCGCCCGGATGAATGCTCAGGCCGGCGCTGAAGCGCTTCTCGAACAATCCGCTCAGGCGCTGGGTGCTTTCACGCAGCGTGCCGTGGAAAGTGCTCAACTGATCGGCGAGCAGGCGTGCCTCGCTGGCCAGGTGTTCTTCACGAGTGGCGAGGTTGGCGGTGTCCAGCGAACGCAGGGCGAACACCGTACTGCCGCTGATGACAATCGCCAGTATCACGGCGAGCGCGAGGCCCAGCTGCGAGGCGATCCGAGCGCGAGGTTGAGACATGGACAGCTCCTGGCCGAGCCACGGGATCCTCCTTGATCCTGACTCGGAAATTTTTCTAATAGTGGGGGTGAATCGTGGATACCGGCACGACGGTTCCACATGCACGTATTCGGCGGTAAAACCGAATACTTGAGCGAATAGCAGGGTTATGGCGAAAGGCCGGCATTGTGCAGGCTCGAACGTTTCAGCTCAAGCGTGTGACCGCCGGCAGCGTCATGGCGCGGACTTCGCCTTGCAGGAAGTCGCTCAGGCGGCGCAAACGTTCACCTCCCGGACGGGTTTTTGGCCACACCAGGTAATAATTCAGTCCGCTGGCGACCGCCGTCGGCCACGGCAGACTCAGGCGTCCTTGCGCGACATCCTCGGCCACCATCAGCAAATCCCCCATGGAAACCCCATAGCCCCGGGCCGCCGCAATCATCCCGAGTTCCAGGGTATCGAACACCTGCCCGCCCTTGAGTGACACCTGATCCGACAACCCCATGTGTTCCAGCCAACTGCGCCAGTCCCGGCGATCCGGCGTCGGGTGCAGCAATTCGGCGCTGGCCAGCCGTGCCACGTCCCAGGGCTGGTCGTTGAGCAGATTCGGCGCGCCGACCGGAATCAGTTCCTCTGGAAACAGCAGGCTGGCTTCCCAGTCCGGCGGGAAATGCCCGTCACTGAGCAACACCGCGCAATCGAAGGGCTCGTTGTTAAAGTCCACTGAATCCACGTCCATCCAGGCGCTGGTCAGTTGTACCTCGTTGCCCGGCTGCAGATGGCGGAAGCGACTGAGCCGCGCCAGCAACCAGCGCATGGTCAGGGTCGACGGAGCTTTCATGCGCAGGATGTCATCCTCGGCGCGCAAGGTATTGCAGGCTCGCTCCAGGGCGGCGAATCCCTCGCGGATACCCGGCAGCAGCAGGCGCGCCGACTCGGTCAGTTGCAGATTGCGACCGCTGCGATGGAACAAGCGACAGGCGAAATGCTCTTCGAGCGTGCGGATGTGCCGGCTCACCGCACTTTGCGTGATCGACAACTCTTCGGCGGCCCGCGTGAACGAACTGTGACGAGCCGCCGCTTCGAATGCGCGCAGGGCATACAAGGGTGGAAGACGACGGGACATGTACAACGCTCCAATGGCGGGATTGCGCCAACTTAGCAGAATCGCGGAAGGATGAGTTTTAATCATGCCACCCATCCTTTTTATCCCTTTGTGCAACCTGCGCCAAACCCTGAGAATCGACGGTCTCTTGCTCCCTCTTTTATATGGATGTGAACACCATGCAGCGTCCTGTGCGTACCGAACTCTGGGCCATCCTGCGGCTGGCGGGGCCGTTGATTGCTTCGCAGTTGGCGCACATGCTGATGGTGCTGACCGACACCCTGATGATGGCGCGCCTCAGTCCCGAAGCGCTGGCCGGAGGTGGTCTGGGCGCAGCCAGCTATTCGTTCGTGTCGATTTTTTGCATCGGCGTAATCGCGGCGGTCGGCACCCTGGTGGCGATTCGTCAGGGCGCCGGCGACATCATCGGCGCCGCCCGCCTGACTCAGGCCGGGCTATGGCTGGCGTGGCTGATGGCACTCGGTGCCGGGTTGCTGTTGTGGAATCTGAAACCGGTGCTGTTGCTGTTCGGCCAGACCGAGACCAACGTCAACGCCGCCGGGCAGTTCCTGATCGCCCTGCCCTTCGCCCTGCCCGGCTACCTGAGCTTCATGGCCCTGCGCGGTTTCACCAGCGCCATCGGCCGGGCAACACCGGTGATGGTCATCAGCCTCGCCGGCACGGTGGTCAACTTCCTGCTCAATTACGCACTGATCACCGGCATGTTCGGCCTGCCGAAACTGGGGCTGACCGGTATCGGTCTGGTCACGGCGATTGTTGCCAACTGCATGGCACTGGCGCTGGCCTGGCACATCCGCCGACATCCGGCCTATAACGCCTACCCGCTGCGTGAAGGCCTGTCGCGGCCGAACCGGCAGTACCTGAAAGAACTCTGGCGCCTGGGCCTGCCGATCGGCGGCACCTATGCGGTGGAGGTCGGACTGTTCGCCTTCGCAGCGCTGTGCATGGGCACCATGGGCAGCACGCAATTGGCCGCGCATCAGATCGCCCTGCAAATCGTCTCGGTGGCATTCATGGTGCCGGCGGGGATGTCATATGCGATCACCATGCGCGTCGGCCAGCATTACGGCGCCGGGCAATTGAGCGATGCGCGGATGTCCGGGCGGGTAGGCATCGTCTTCGGTGCCGTGGTGATGCTGGGGTTTGCGATGGTGTTCTGGTTGCTGCCGAATCAGCTGGTCGGTTTGTTCCTCGACCATAACGACCCGGCGTTTGCTGAGGTAATTCGCCTGGCCGTGAGCCTGCTCGCCGTGGCAGCGTGGTTCGAGCTGTTCGACGGCACGCAGACGATTGCCATGGGCTGCATCCGTGGACTCAAGGATGCCAAGACCACGTTTCTGGTCGGGCTCGGTTGCTACTGGCTGATCGGCGCGCCGGCGGCGTGGCTGATGGCGTTCCATCTGCACTGGGGCCCAACCGGGGTCTGGTGGGGTCTGGCACTGGGCCTGGCCTGTGCGGCGGTGAGCCTGACGCTGGCGTTCGAATGGAAGATGAAGCGGATGATTCGGCTCGAGCCGCAAGCTCAGGGCTTCAAGATCGCTCAAGCCGAGTGAATTTCCCTGTGGGAGCGAGCTTGCTCGAGATGAGGGTGTGTCAGTGAATCATAGTATCGACTGATACTCCGCCATCGCGAGCAAGCTCGCTCCCACAAGGATTTGAGGCTAAACCACAATGCCCAGCGGAGGCTGGCTGGCATCTGCCACCAGGTAATCAACCAGCTCCGCCAACGGCAACGGCTTGCTGATCAGGTAACCCTGCACCTGATCGCAGCCGAACCCTCGCAGCAGATCCAATTGCTCCCGGGTTTCCACCCCTTCGGCAACCACTTCCAGATGCAGGTTGTGCGCAAGGTTGATCATCGCGTGCACCAGTTTGCGATTCTCTTCGCGTTGCTCCATGCCGCCGACGAAACTCTTGTCGATCTTCAGCAAGGTGATCGGCAGGCTGTTGAGGTGCACGAACGATGAGAATCCGGTGCCGAAATCATCCAGCGAAAAACGCACGCCGAGGCGACCGAGGGCGTCCATGGTCTGCTTGACCAGATCGCTGCGGCGCATCACGGCGGTTTCGGTGAGTTCGAACTCCAGCCATTGCGCCTCGACCCCGCGCTCGGCGATCAGACGGCTGAGCGTCGGCAGCAACTGACTATCCTGGAACTGGCGGAATGACAGGTTGATCGCCATGTGCAGCGCTGGCAGACCGCGCTCGCGCAACGCCTGCATGTCACGCAGGGCCCGGGAAATGACCCAATAACCCAGCGGCACAATCAAGCCGCTCTGCTCGGCCAGCGGCACAAATTCGCTCGGTGCAAGCAAGCCGCGCTCACTGTGACGCCAGCGCACCAGCGCTTCGAGGCCGACGATCTGGCCATCCTGCAGGTTCAGGCGCGGCTGGTAGTGCAACTCCAGCTCATCGCGACGCAAGGCCCGGCGCAGCTCACTTTCGAGGTCTGCCATGCTCCGCGCGTTGCGGTTGATCCGCTCGTTGAAGATGTGAAAGGTGCAGCCCTGAGTGCTCTTGGCCTGCTGCATGGCGATGTGCGCGTGCCACATCAACGGATCGGCGCCGCCCTGGGCGCGGGCATGGGCGATGCCGAGGCTGGAGCCGATCAACAGGCTTTCGCCATCGACCCAGTAAGGTTCGGCCAAGGCTTCGGTGATGCGTTCGGCCATCCACTCGGCCCGTTGCGGGGCGCGGCGGGTATCGATCAGCAAGGCGAATTCATCGCTGCCGAGGCGCGCCAGTTGATCGCCGACTTCCAGCTGGCTTTTCAGCCGTGCGACGACTTGCAGGATCAGGCGATCGCCGGCCTGGTGGCCAAGGGCGTCGTTGGCGTGGCGGAAGTTGTCGAGATCGAGGTGCCCGAGGGCCAGGCCGCGGCCGTCGTTTTCGGCCAGACGCGCCGTCAGCAGGGTCTGGAAGCCCTGACGGTTGGCGATGCCAGTCAGCGGATCCTGCTCGGCCAGGCGTTGCAGAGTGTTCTCCAACACACCGCGTTCGCGCACATGCCGCAGGCAACGCCGGAGCATGCCGGCATCGAGGGCATCGAACACCAGCCAGTCGCTGACGCCATCGGGGGCGGTCGCAGGCTCGTGTTCCAAAAGCAATACCGTCGGCAGGCTGCAACGGCCGGGTGCCGGTTGCAACGCAGGAATGGTCAGCAACACCGCATTGCGGTTGTCTTCGAACAGGCGGCTGACCGAATCCCAGTTCGGCGCATTGATCAGCACTGCCGCACTCCCCAACGGAGCCAGGCACTCGCGCAATAACGCTGTCCACGCTGGCTCTTCGGCCAGTAGCAGCAAACGCAAGGGTTCGACAGGCGTAGTCAAGCTGACTCCCTAGACTCTGCAATGATGTGGGCGGCGGGCATTATGCCGTTGCGGCTACCAATGACCAAACGACAACGGTTATCAAAACGTTATTTTGTGTCACGAATGAGAACATTAGCCGCAAAATCACCGCGCATCCTGCGTGAAAGTAACAAAACCGGCAAATTTGAATCGCGTGGTGCGTCACAAGTCGGAGAGAGCAGCACAAATCGCTGAGCCTGTTAAAATGCCGGCCCATTTCGTCAACGACTCCCGAATTTTCGTATGTCCCGACTCAATCCCCGGCAGCAAGAAGCCGTGAACTACGTCGGCGGCCCTCTATTGGTGCTCGCCGGTGCTGGCTCCGGCAAGACCAGCGTGATCACGCGCAAGATTGCGCACTTGATCCAGAACTGCGGCATCCGCGCCCAGTACATCGTCGCCATGACCTTCACCAACAAGGCTGCGCGCGAGATGAAGGAACGGGTCGGCACCCTGCTGCGCCCCGGCGAAGGTCGCGGCCTGACGGTCTGCACCTTCCACAACCTGGGCCTGAACATCATCCGCAAGGAACATGAACGGCTGGGCTACAAACCCGGTTTCTCGATCTTCGACGAAACCGACGTCAAGTCGTTGATGACTGACATCATGCAGAAGGAATACGCAGGCGACGACGGCGTCGACGAGATCAAAAACATGATCGGCGCCTGGAAAAACGACCTGATCCTGCCGGCCCAGGCCCTGGAAAACGCCCGCAACCCCAAGGAACAGACCGCCGCCATCGTCTACACCCACTACCAGCGCACGCTCAAGGCGTTCAACGCGGTGGACTTCGACGACCTGATCCTGCTGCCGGTGAAACTCTTCGAAGAGCACGCCGACATCCTCGAAAAGTGGCAGAACAAGGTGCGTTACCTGCTGGTCGACGAATACCAGGACACCAACGCCAGCCAGTATTTGCTGGTGAAAATGCTCATCGGCAAGCGTAACCAGTTCACCGTGGTGGGCGACGACGACCAGTCTATCTACGCCTGGCGCGGCGCGCGGCCGGAAAACCTGATGCTGCTCAAGGACGACTATCCGTCCCTGAAAGTGGTGATGCTGGAGCAGAACTACCGCTCCACCAGCCGCATCCTGCGTTGCGCCAACGTGCTGATCTCGAACAACCCGCACGAATTCGAAAAGCAGCTGTGGAGTGAGATGGGCCACGGCGACGAGATCCGCGTGATCCGCTGCCGCAACGAGGACGCCGAAGCCGAGCGCGTGGCGATGGAAATTCTCAGCCTGCACTTGCGCACTGACCGCCCGTACAGCGATTTCGCGATCCTCTATCGCGGCAACTACCAGGCCAAGCTGATCGAGCTGAAACTGCAGCACCATCAGGTGCCGTACCGTCTGAGCGGCGGCAACAGCTTCTTCGGCCGCCAGGAAGTGAAAGACCTGATGGCGTACTTCCGCCTGATCGTGAACCCGGACGACGACAACGCCTTCCTGCGCGTAATCAACGTTCCGCGCCGCGAGATCGGCTCGACGACCTTGGAAAAACTCGGCAACTACGCCACCGAACGCAAGATCTCGATGTACGCCGCCACCGACGAACTCGGCCTGGGCGAGCATCTGGACAGCCGCTTCACCGATCGCCTTTCGCGCTTCAAGCGCTTCATGGACAAGGTGCGCGAGCAGTGCGCCGGCGAAGACCCGATCTCCGCCCTGCGCAGCATGGTCATGGACATCGACTACGAGAACTGGCTGCGCACCAACAGTTCCAGCGACAAGGCTGCGGACTACCGGATGAGCAACGTCTGGTTCCTGATCGAGGCCTTGAAGAACACCCTGGAAAAAGACGAAGACGGCGAAATGACCGTCGAGGACGCCATCGGCAAACTCGTCCTGCGTGACATGCTGGAACGTCAGCAGGAAGAAGAGGACGGCGCCGAAGGCGTGCAGATGATGACCCTGCATGCGTCCAAGGGTCTGGAATTCCCTTACGTGTTCATCATGGGCATGGAAGAGGAAATCCTCCCGCACCGTTCCAGCATCGAAGCCGACACCATCGAAGAAGAACGTCGCCTGGCCTACGTGGGCATCACCCGCGCGCGCCAGACCCTGGCATTTACCTTCGCCGCCAAGCGCAAACAGTACGGCGAGATCATCGACTGTGCGCCAAGCCGCTTCCTCGATGAGCTGCCGCCGGACGACCTGGCCTGGGAAGGCAACGACGACACACCGACCGAAGTCAAAGCCGTGCGGGGCAACAGCGCATTGGCTGATATACGCGCGATGTTAAAGCGCTAGAATTGACCACTTTTACTAGACCTTCGGCGCCAAGGGCGCCAATTGAGGACAGCTTCATGGAAGCCCTGCATCAAAAAATCCGCGAACAAGGCATTGTGCTTTCCGACCAGGTCCTGAAGGTCGATGCCTTCCTGAACCACCAGATCGACCCGGCCCTGATGAAGCTGATCGGCGACGAATTCGCCACGCTGTTCAAGGATTCGGGCATCACCAAGATCGTCACCATCGAAGCGTCGGGCATCGCCCCGGCGATCATGACCGGTCTGAACCTCGGCGTGCCGGTGATCTTCGCCCGCAAGCAACAGTCCCTGACCCTGACTGAAAACCTGCTGTCGGCGACCGTTTACTCGTTCACCAAGAAGACCGAAAGCACCGTGGCCATCTCCCCGCGCCACCTGACCAGCAGCGACCGCGTGCTGATCATCGACGACTTCCTGGCCAACGGTAAGGCGTCCCAGGCGCTGATTTCGATCATCAAACAGGCCGGCGCCACCGTCGCGGGTCTGGGCATCGTGATCGAGAAGTCGTTCCAGGGCGGCCGTGCGGAGCTGGATTCGCAAGGCTACCGCGTCGAGTCGCTGGCTCGCGTGAAGTCGCTGGCGGGCGGCGTCGTGACCTTCATCGACTGATCACTGACTCAACTGCGCCGCAATACTTGTGGGAGCGAGCTTGGTCCGGGCGGCGTTCCGACGATGAGGCCATTACATTCAACATCGAGTTGGCTGTCAGGCCGCCATCGTCGGAACGCCGCCCGGACCAAGCTCGCTCCCACAGTGTTTTGTGTGGCTGTTACTGCGCGGTGGCCTTCAGGCCCGTAAGCAACAACCGCTGAAAGAGGTCTTCCTTCAGGCCTTCCGGGTGGGTCAGCTGCATGCGCGCCAAATGCTCCGGATACAACGAAGCCTCAGGCGCATCCAGCGCTGCCTTGCCCAGCTCCAGAATCTCCGTCAGTTTGAACTTGCTCTTCAGCCAGTTCAGCGCCCGCAACAGATCCTTCTCGACCTCAGTGAAATCGCAGCCCAGCGGATACTCCGGAAACAGGTTCGGATGCCGCGCGGCAATCCCCTGCAAGCGTTGCGGGGTGTTGTCGGTAAAGCGCGGATCGAGACGGAAATCCTTCGGCAGTTTGCCGACCTTCTGCGCCTGTTCGATCAGGCCCTGCTGGAAGCGCGAGTCGCTGATATTGAGCAGCGCCTCGATCACCACCGCATCCGACTTGCCGCGCAAATCGGCGATGCCGTACTCCGTGACCACAATGTCCCGCAGGTGCCGTGGAATCGTGCAGTGGCCGTACTCCCAGACGATGTTCGAGCTGACATCGCCACCGGATTCGCGCCAGCTGCGCAGCAACAGGATCGACCGCGCATCGTGCAGCGCATGGCCCTGAGCAACGAAGTTGTACTGCCCGCCGACGCCGCTGAGTACCCGCCCGTCTTCCAGTTGATCCGCCACGCCCGCCCCGAGCAGGGTCATGGTAAATACGGTGTTGATGAACCGCGCATCCAGACGCTGCAGGCGCTTGAGCTCTTCCTGACCATACAGCTCGTTGATGTAGCTGATACGGGTCATGTTGAATTCAAGGCGTTTGCTCAGCGGCAACTCGCGCAAGCGCTCATAGAAACTGCGCGGCCCGAGGAAGAAACCGCCGTGGATCGACAGGCCGTCGGTTTGCGCCGCCTCGTCGAGATTGCCGGCGTTGGCCTGCTGCTGGGTCTGCACATCCGGGTAGACCTTGCGCCGGATGATCCCGGCTTCGGCCAGCACCAGCAGGCCGTTGACGAACATTTCGCTGCACCCGTAAAGCCCTTTGGCGAACGGCTCGGTGCCGCCCTCGCGTTCGATCAACTGTGCCCATTGGCTGAGGTTCACATCGGCCAGCAAGTCCTGATATCCGGCGTTGTCGGCCTGACGCGCCAGCAACGCAGCGGTCAGCGCATCGCCCATCGAACCGATGCCGATCTGCAGGGTGCCGCCATCGCGCACCAACGTACTGGCGTGCAAACCGATAAAGTGATCCTGAAATCCCACGGGCATGTTCGGCGTGGAAAACAGCGTGCTGCTGTCTTTCTCATCGATCAGCAGGTCGAAGGTATCGATATCGACTTCGGCATCGCCCGGCATGTACGGCAACTCGGTGTGCACCTGGCCGACCAGCAGAATGGTCTCTCCCGCTGCCCGACGTTTGGCGATCATCGGGAACAGGTCGAGAGTGATGTCCGGGTTGCAACTCAGACTCAGGCGATCCGGGTGTTCGCTGCTGCTGGCGAGCAACTGCGCCACCAGGTTCAGGCCGGCGGCATTGATGTCGCGGGCGGCGTGGCTGTAATTGCTGCTGACGTAATCCTGTTGGGCCGGCGCGCTGTTGAGCAGGCTGCCGGGCTGCATGAAAAATTGCTCGATTCGGATGTTTGACGGCAGGCTGTCGCGGTGCAGGGCTGCGAGGAATTCGAGTTCCGGGTAATCGCCAAACACCCGCTCGACGAAGGGTTCGATGAAGCGCTTCTGCAAACCATCGCCCAACGCCGGGCGACCGAGGCACAGGGCGGTGTAGATCGTCAGTTGCCGCTCGGGCAATCCGGCAACCCGCCGGTACAGCGCGTTGACGAAGGGATTGGGTTTGCCCAGCCCCAGCGGCAGGCCCATGTGGATATGCGCCGGCAACCGCGCCAGCACGTCGTCCACTGCCTGTTCGATCGAACACAACTGCACCATCTGAAGCCTCCTGCCCGTTCCGTGAATAGAGGTACGACCGAGATTGCCGGTTGTTTGCTGCAAAGAACAGCCTGAGGCCTGAATCGCGGGCACAAAAAAACCGTCCGGAGACGGTTTTTTTCGTCAGAAGCGCGGCTTATTTCAGGCCGGACATCTTCTGGATGGCGCCCTTCAGCTCTTCATCGGAGCAATCGGCGCAGGTGCCTTTTGGCGGCATGGAATTGATGCCGGTGATGGCCTTGGCCAGGATGCCGTCAAGGCCGCCCTGGTGATCGGCGCGTTCTTTCCAGGCTGCGGCGTCACCGATTTTCGGTGCGCCCAACAGGCCGGTGCCATGGCAAGCGTTGCAATGTTTGGCAATCACTTCGTCCGGCGTCTTGGCGCCGCCACCGCCGCCTGCCGAAGCAGCGACTTCCATCCCTTTGCACTCTTGCCCCTGAACACACACCTGGCCGACTGGCTCAAGGCGTTTGGCAATGTCGTCATTCGTCGCAGCTTGAGCGCTGACAGCCCAGAGGGCCAGTACGGTTGCTGGTGCAGCCAGCATTTTCATAATTAGGTTCACGCGTTCACCCTCAATGGTGGCTATTCACGCCTGCGGCCACGGTTCGCAGGCGGGCGCAAGTATAGCGGTTAGCCCGCTTCACTGAAACAACCCCAAAGTCGAAGGGGTTATATCGCGCTGTGGAACAACGGTTCGGGTGCCTTCGCCGTGTGGCCTGGCGCCTCTTTGTTTAAAAATTCGCCGGCGTGGCTGCGCTGATTAGTCGCGCCGGCGCATCGAACGGATTACGGAAACGATGCGGCTTGGTACTTTCAAAGTAGTAGCTGTCGCCGGCTTCGAGGATAAAAGTTTCAAGACCTACCACCAGCTCCAGGCGCCCTTCCACCAGAATGCCGGTTTCCTCACCTTCGTGGGTGAGCATTTCTTCGCCAGTATCGGCGCCCGGCGGGTAGATTTCATTGAGGAACGCGATGGCCCGGCTCGGGTGCGCGCGGCCGACCAGTTTCATGGTCACGGCGCCGTCGGAAATGTCGATCAGCTCGTTGGCCTTGTAGACGATCTGGGTCGGAACTTCCTGCAGGATCTCTTCGGAAAAGAACTCGACCATGGACATGGGAATCCCGCCCAGAACTTTCCTCAGCGAACTGATCGAGGGGCTGACGCTGTTCTTTTCGATCATCGAAATGGTGCTGTTGGTGACCCCCGCGCGCTTGGCGAGTTCACGCTGGGAAAGCCCTTTGAGCTTGCGGATCGATTGCAGTCGTTCACCGACGTCCAAGGCGAGAGCCTCCTGATGCTGTAGAGATATTGAGCGTTATCATGGCGACAGCGTTCAGTATTTACAACACTTGGGCCCCGCTTGCGCTTCAACCCTCGGAATAGAGCCTTGGCACCCGACGCAGGTTGCAGAAGATCTGGTACGGAATGGTGTCCGCCCACTTCGCCACGTCGCTGGCGAGGATGTTTTTGCCCCACAGCTCGACAGTCGAACCGAGGCCGGCTTGCGGCACGTCAGTCAGGTCGATGCACAGCATGTCCATCGACACCCGGCCAAGAATGCGGCTGCGCTGGCTGGCAACCAGCACCGGGGTGCCGGTCGGCGCCTGACGCGGATAACCGTCGGCGTAACCCATGGCAACCACGCCGATGCGCATCGGTTTGTCGGTGATGAATTTCGCACCGTAGCCCACCGGTTCGCCCGCCGGCAGTTCGCGCACGCTGATGACTTTCGATTCCAGTGTCATCACCGGTTGCAGGCGCTCGGCCACGGCGTTGGCTTCTTCGAACGGGGTGGCGCCGTAGAGCATGATGCCCGGGCGCACCCAGTCGCTGTGAATCTGCGGCCAGCCCAGCACCGCGGGCGAGTTGCGCAGGCTGACTTCAGCCGCCAGGCCCTGACGTGCAGTTTCGAATACCGCGACCTGCTCGGCACTGCTCTGCTCGTGCAGTTCATCGGCCCGGGCGAAGTGGCTCATCAGCACGACTTTCGCCACCTTGCCGCTGGCCAGCAAACGCTGGTAAGCCGCCGCGTAATCCTTCGGATGCAGGCCGACACGGTGCATGCCCGAATCGAGCTTCAGCCACACGGTGATCGGTTTGCTCAATGCCGCCTGCTCGATGGCTTCGAGCTGCCACAGCGAATGCACCACGCACCAAAAATCGTGCTCGACGATCAGCGCCAGCTCGTCCGCCTCGAAAAAACCTTCGAGCAACAGCACCGGCGCGCGAATCCCGGCGGCACGCAGCTCCAGCGCTTCTTCGATGCACGCCACCGCGAAGCCGTCCGCTTCAGCCTCCAGCGCCTGGGCACAACGCACTGCGCCATGGCCATAGGCATCGGCCTTGATCACCGCCAGTGCCTTGGCACCGGTAACTTCACGGGCGATACGGTAGTTGTGACGCAGGGCTTGAAGGTCGATCAGGGCACGGGCAGGACGCATGGCAGCAGACTTCTTGGCGGTCATGGAAATAAAAACCGGCGCTGGCTGACGGCGTGAACCGCCAACAGCACCGGGAGAGGGATCTTTACAGCGGGTTACGGCAACGCGGCGACGATGGAGATCTCGACCAGGATGCTCGGTTTGGCCATCTTCGCTTCAACCGTGGCACGGGCCGGGGCGGCGCCCTTGGGCAGCCACTGATCCCACACCGAATTCATGCCGGCAAAGTGCGCCTCGATGTCGTTCAGGTAGATCGTCGCCGACAGCAGATGCTGTTTGTCGGTGCCGGCCAGGTCCAGCAGACGCTCGATGTTGGCGAGTACGTCGCGGGTCTGCTGTTCGACACCGGCGTTGAAGTCATCGCCGACCTGCCCGGACAGATACACCGTACCGTTGTGGCTGACGATCTGACTCATGCGCTCATTGGTGAGCTGGCGCTGGATTGCCATGCTTTGCGGACTCCTGGGTGGTGTTGCCATAACGGGAAATATCGAGGCCTTCGGCGCTGATCTGAGGTTTTTTCTTCGCCATCAGGTCGGCCAGCAAGCGACCGGAGCCGCACGCCATGGTCCAGCCGAGGGTGCCGTGACCGGTGTTCAGGAACAGGTTCTTGAACGGGGTGGCACCGACGATCGGTGTGCCATCCGGGGTGGTTGGGCGCAGGCCGGTCCAGAAACTCGCTTCGGCCAGATTGCCGCCCCGAGGATAAAGGTCGTTGACGATCATCTCCAGGGTTTCGCGCCGGCGTGGGTTCAGCGACAGGTCAAAACCGGCGATCTCCGCCATGCCGCCGACGCGGATGCGGTTGTCGAAACGGGTGATCGCGACCTTGTAGGTCTCGTCGAGAATGGTCGACGTCGGGGCCATGTCCGGATTGGTAATCGGCACGGTCAGCGAGTAGCCCTTCAACGGATACACCGGGGCCTTGATGCCCAGCGGTTTGAGCAGTTGCGGCGAGTAACTGCCGAGGGCCAGCACGTAGCGGTCGGCGGTTTCCAGCTTGCCGTCGATCCACACGCCGTTGATGCGGTCACCGGCGAAGTCGAGGCGCTGGATGTCCTGACCGAAGCGGAATTCCACACCCAGTTTGGTGGCCATTTCGGCGAGACGGGTGGTGAAGATCTGGCAGTCGCCGGTCTGGTCGTTTGGCAGGCGCAGGGCACCGGCGAGGATGTCGGTGACACCGGCCAGCGCCGGTTCGACGCGGGCAATGCCGGCGCGGTCGAGGACTTCGAACGGCACGCCGGACTCTTTCAATACGGCGATGTCCTTGGCAGCGTTATCCAGTTGCGCCTGGGTGCGGAACAACTGAGTCGTACCGAGGCTGCGGCCTTCGTAGGCGATGCCGGTTTCGGCGCGCAATTCGTCGAGGCAGTCGCGGCTGTACTCGGACAGACGCACCATGCGCTCCTTGTTCACCGCGTAACGGTTGGCGGTGCAGTTGCGCAGCATCTGCGCCATCCACAGGTACTGGTCAATGTCGGCGGTGGCCTTGATCGCCAGCGGCGCGTGGCGTTGCAGCAGCCACTTGATGGCCTTGAGGGGAACGCCCGGCGCAGCCCACGGCGAGGCGTAGCCCGGCGAGACCTGGCCGGCGTTGGCGAAACTGGTCTCCATGGCCGCGGCGGGCTGCCGGTCGACCACCACCACTTCAAACCCGGCACGGGCCAGATAGTAAGCACTGGCGGTACCGATGACGCCGCTACCCAAGACCATAACGCGCATTTTTGTATCCCTCATCGCGGCGTGCCGCGCATGTGTGTTGTCAGAGCAATGATGCGCGCAGTGTAAAAAAGATTTGCCAGTGCTTTTCACTGTATAAGCGCCTATATTTGGCGACAATTCTCGGCAAAAACCCTTTTCACGGAGGCGCATCCCCTATGCGTACCAACACTCAGACCAAACGTGAGCTGGACAAGATCGACCGCAACATCTTGCGGATCCTGCAGGCGGACGGGCGGATTTCATTCACCGAACTGGGCGAGAAGGTCGGGCTCTCCACCACGCCGTGTACCGAGCGGGTGCGGCGCCTGGAGCGCGAGGGGATCATCATGGGCTACAACGCCCGCCTGAATCCGCAGCACTTGAAGGGTAGTCTGCTGGTGTTCGTCGAGATCAGCCTCGACTACAAATCCGGCGATACTTTCGAAGAGTTCCGACGTGCGGTGCTGAAACTGCCCCACGTATTGGAATGCCATCTGGTGTCAGGGGATTTCGACTATCTGGTGAAGGCGCGGATTTCCGAGATGGCCTCGTACCGCAAGCTGCTGGGCGACATCCTGCTCAAGCTGCCGCACGTGCGCGAATCCAAGAGCTACATCGTGATGGAAGAAGTGAAAGAGAGCCTGAGCCTGCCGATTCCGGATTGATCGCTCAGACCAGTACCTCGTTCCCACGCTCCGCGTTCGGCTTTGGAAGGGACGCGGAGCGTCCCGGGCTGCATTCCCACGCAGAGCGTGGGAATGATCAGAGTCAGACCAGCACCTGCCGGTTTTCGGCCATGTACTCGAACACCTGTTTCTCGACACGTGGGTGAATCAGCTCCACCGGTCGCCGGCCGTTGGGGCACGGCAAGGTCTGGGTGGTGCCGAACAAACGGCAGATCAGCGGCCGCTCGTCATACACCGTGCAGCCATTCGGTCCCAGGTGCACACAGTTGAGTTCTTCCATGGCCGCGTCCTGCTCCGCACGGGTCTTGCGCGGCAGTCGGGCCATTTCCTCGGGCGAGGTGGTCACCGGCCCACAGCAGTCATGACAGCCCGGAACGCATTCGAACGTGGGAATCTGCTGACGCAAGGTGCGGATTTTCTGACTGTTGCAGCTCATTGCAGCGGTAACCGGAGCGAAATAGGCGGCAATTGTGCCGCAAAAGCCGTGATCCAGACACCACGGGCCGACCAATGTTGCCCGGCCTCGGGCCTGCGGCTTATGCTCCGTCAAATTTTCTCGACACCCGCTCAGGATGACGCCCATGAATGCCCGCGCCCAAGCCACCGCGAGCCAACCCCACGTTGCCTCTTATTACGTCGCCAGCAGCCTGCCGCAACCCGACCAACCGGTGCTGCAAGGCGAACTGATTGCTGACGTGTGCGTGGTCGGTGGCGGTTTCTCCGGGCTGAACACTGCATTGGAACTGGCGGAGCGCGGCCTGAACGTGGTGTTGCTGGAAGCGAACCGGATCGGCTGGGGCGCCAGCGGTCGCAACGGCGGACAGCTGATTCGCGGGGTCGGTCATGGCCTCGACCAGTTCGCCAACGTGATCGGTGCCGACGGCGTGCGCCAGATGAAACTCATGGGCCTGGAAGCGGTGGAAATCGTCCGCCGGCGCGTCGAGAAATTTCAGATCCCCTGCGACCTGACCTGGGGTTACTGCGACCTCGCCAACAAACCCTCCGACCTGGAAGGTTTTGCCGAAGACGCCGAAGAGCTGCGCGGCCTCGGTTACCGCTACGAAACCCGCCTGCTGCAAGCGAACGAGATGCACACCGTAGTCGGCTCCAACCGCTACGTCGGCGGTTTGATCGACATGGGTTCCGGGCACCTGCACCCGTTGAACCTGGCACTCGGCGAAGCCGCAGCAGCGCAGCAACTCGGGGTGAAGCTGTTCGAGCAATCGGCGGTCACCCACATCGACTACGGCCCCAAAGTTCGGGTGCACACCGCGCAAGGCTCGGTGCGGGCGAAAACCCTGGTGCTGGGCTGCAATGCCTACCTCAACAATCTGAATCCGCAACTCAGCGGCAAGGTGCTGCCGGCCGGCAGCTACATCATCGCCACCGAACCGCTAAGCGAAGAACAGGCCCACTCCCTGCTGCCACAGAACATGGCCGTCTGCGACCAGCGCGTGGCGCTGGATTACTACCGGCTCTCGGCGGATCGTCGTCTGCTGTTCGGCGGCGCCTGCCATTATTCGGGGCGCGATCCGAAGGACATCGGCGCGTACATGCGGCCGAAGATGCTCGAAGTGTTTCCGCAACTCGCTTCAGCGAAGATCGATTATCAGTGGGGCGGGATGATCGGCATCGGTGCCAACCGTCTGCCACAGATTGGCCGGCTCGCAGAGCAACCGAACGTGTATTACGCCCAGGCCTATTCCGGTCACGGGGTGAATGCCACGCACCTGGCGGGCAAGCTGCTGGCCGAGGCCATCAGCGGCCAGCACAGCGGCGGCTTCGACCTGTTCGCCAAAGTGCCACACATCACCTTCCCCGGCGGCAAGCATCTGCGCTCGCCGCTGTTGGCGTTGGGGATGTTGTGGCATCGCCTTAAAGAACTGGTCTGATGGACTTTCAGCGTCTCTGAAGACGACTTCGCGAGCAAGCTCGCTCCCACAGTTGACCGCGATCTGCCTGCCAGACACGGTCGAATGTGGGAGCGAGCTTGCTCGCGAATCTAAAGATCACCGCAGACCTCAGATCCGCCAGAACGGCTTCAACCCCTCCTCCAGCGCCTGCTCGCGGGTCAGCCCGATGTCCTTGAGCTGATCCGGCGTCAGGCGCAGCAACGCCTTGCGCGTGTGCAGACGATGCCAGAACAGACCCCAGCGACTCAGGCCGGACGGTGCGTTGCGCAGGATCTCATTGCGCGCGTTGTCCTGTTGCCCTGCCTCCAGTTCCTGACTGTGTAACGTCAGCCGCACATCGCTCAAGCCGTTCATTTTCATTGCTCCTGTTTACTTGGGTAGCCAGAGATTCCATGATGCGCGGGCGAGCAAAAGCATTACAGATTCAACACATCTGTATTATTTCCATACAGATTTGTTGTCTCTGCGACTGAATTGTCGATTTACGCCGCATCTGTACTGGTTTAACGAATCATCTGCATCGAGGCAGTGCCATGACGCTCTATGTGAATCTCGCCGAACTGCTCGGCACCCGCATCGAACAAGGCTTCTACCGTCCTGGTGATCGCCTGCCGTCGGTACGCGCCTTGAGCGTAGAGCACGGGGTCAGCCTGAGCACGGTGCAGCAGGCCTATCGGATGCTGGAAGACAGCGGCCTGGCGACGCCGAAACCCAAGTCAGGGTACTTCGTGCCAGTGGGCCGGGAGTTACCGGAGCTGCCGGCAGTCGGGCGTCCCGCGCAGCGGCCGGTGGAAATTTCCCAGTGGGATCAGGTGCTGGAACTGATTCGCGCCGTGCCGCGCAAGGACGTGGTGCAGCTCGGTCGCGGCATGCCGGATATCTCGTCACCGACGATGAAACCGCTGCTGCGCGGGCTGGCCCGTATCAGCCGCCGTCAGGACATGCCCGGTCTGTATTACGACAACATTCACGGCACCCTCGAACTGCGCGAACAGATCGCCCGGCTTATGCTCGATTCCGGTTGCCAGTTGAGCGCCAGCGATCTGGTGGTCACCACCGGTTGCCATGAAGCGCTGTCCACCAGCATCCACGCGATCTGCGAGCCCGGCGACATCGTCGCGGTGGATTCGCCAAGCTTCCACGGCGCCATGCAGACCCTCAAAGGCCTGGGCATGAAAGCCCTGGAAATTCCCACCGACCCGCTCACTGGCATCAGCCTCGAAGCGCTGGAACTGGCGCTGGAGCAATGGCCGATCAAGGTCATCCAGCTCACGCCCAACTGCAACAATCCGCTCGGCTACATCATGCCGGAGTCGCGCAAGCGCGCCCTGCTCACCCTGGCCCAGCGCTTCGACGTGGCGATCATCGAGGACGATGTGTACGGCGAACTGGCTTACACCTATCCGCGCCCACGCACGATCAAGTCTTTTGACGAAGATGGCCGTGTGTTGCTGTGCAGCTCGTTCTCCAAGACCCTCGCGCCTGGGCTGCGCATCGGCTGGGTCGCGCCCGGTCGCTATCTCGAACGCGTGCTGCACATGAAATACATCAGCACTGGCTCTACAGCACCACAGCCGCAGATCGCCATCGCCGAATTTCTCAAAGCCGGGCACTTCGAACCGCATTTGCGGCGGATGCGCACGCAGTACCAGCGCAATCGCGACGTGATGATCGACTGGGTGACGCGTTACTTCCCGGCCGGCACCCGCGCCAGCCGTCCGCAAGGCAGTTTCATGCTCTGGGTCGAACTGCCGGAAGGTTTCGACACCTTGAAACTGAATCGTGCGTTGCACGATCAGGGCGTACAGATTGCCGTCGGCAGCATCTTTTCCGCCTCGGGCAAGTACCGCAATTGCCTGCGCATGAACTACGCAGCCAAACCCACAGCGCTGATCGAAGAAGCGGTGCGCAAGGTCGGCGCGACCGCGATCAAGCTGTTGGCCGAGAGTGACAACCTCTGACACGGATGTGCCTTAGCGCAAACGAAATCCCAGATCGGTTTCGAAACGGGTCAGGTCACTGACCCGGCTTGCAGCCGATGGCAAACGTGCGTCCAGTTCCAGCTCGATTTCCATGCCTTGGCCTTCGACTCCAACTCCGGCGAGCGCAGGTATCAGTCTGGAACCGGGACGAAGGACATCAGCATCCGGCCCCTCAATGAGCCACTGCGTCGGCCTGCCGTCGACCCGTACGTTCAAAACACGGACTCTGAGCGTACCGGCGCCGAAGCGGTAATGCCCGGGGCCGGCGACCGGCCCGATCAGCTCCAGGCGCAACGGACCGGGCCGGCTGCACTGGACCGTGGCCTGAGCACGGCGAAGACCGAAACTCAACGATTCACCTTGTACCGATTGCGCCAGCAATTGCCCGCGCGTCGTGGTGCCGAAATCGATAGCGGCCGGGCCGAGCGTGACCGTGCAATCGGGGTTCGCCTCCACACCTTCCATGAATGCCAAAAGCCCCGTCAGCAGCACGCACGTTGCGTCTGTCTTCAATCCTTGCATGATGTTTTCCTTTTTCAGACAGTACGGCAAATGGCCGATGCGGTTTCATACAATGCGTCGACGTCAGGCTCCAGGCTCATGGCGAATTCCAGATGACATCGCTGGCCATCCGGTAACAGCACGTGAAGCTTTAGATCTGGCTGCACGTCCGGCAGGAAAATCCGCCCAGCCTCCAGCACGCTGGTGACGTACCGCCCCTGGTCATCAAAAACACCGACACCCTTGCGGACAAAATGGCTGTCCGACATGCGCGCCTGCAACAACACGCGCCGCGCGGTGACCATTTCGAACGCCAGATGCGCGACCGCACCACGCCCGGCTTCTACCTCTTTAAAAGCGTTGTGCACATCGACATTGCGCCCCAGGCTGGCCGTGTCGAGTTCGACCCGTCCTTTGCTGTATGCCGGCAGACTCGCTGCCACGGCGTGCCCGGAATGATCGGTCCAGACCGGGCCACGCGGAGTGTTCAACTTGACGCCCGCGCTGTCGCCGGCCTTGAGCAAGGCGAAGGTTTCGCGCAGCGGATAAGGCGACAGCGTCACCCCGTCACCGTGCACCAGCGCACCACCACGCAGGCCGATGTCATAGTTCTGGTTACCGGCGCCACTGCGGGAATAACCCATGTCCACCTGACTGTAGCGGGGCAACAGATTGACCCGTCCGTTGAACCCGGCGCTGCCGTCATCCGGTCGCTCGGCGCCGATGCTGTAGGCCAGGGTGTCGCTGAGCTGTTCATTGAATCGCAGACCGCTGCGGGTGCCACCGACCTGATCATTGCGCACGTCACTGCGCAACGTCTGGCGCGGCCCCAGAGGTATACCGACACTTAAATAGACTGCCGTTCCGCGGGCATCGTCCGCCTCACCCGCAACGTCGCGCTCCAGGGTCAATGTCAGATTGGCCCGGCGAATATTCTGCGACCACGCGAAAGCGACCCGGGAAGTAGCTGTGCCGTCAAACATGGAAAACCGGGAGTAACTGGTGGAAAAACCACCCAGTGTCGAACTGCTGGCACTGAGGCTCGCCGTCATTTGATTGCGCACTCTCACGAAGGGCTGATCATTTTTCCGGTCCCAGGTGGTGTCGGACAGCGTGCGAAAATCCTGCGTCTGCTGCGTCATCGCGAGACCGGCTGACAATCCTTCGCCGAGCAGACCGTTGGCCGTCCATTGCAACTGTGTTCCGGACAGGGCCTGATCGTGCGTCCGGGAAATCACCTGACGCCCTCCGAACACCAGACGATCCCCCAGCGTGCGTTGCATCGCCCATCCCAGCGACTGATAGCCAGTGCCGAGCATTGCGCCGCCCGTGGCCTGCCAGCGCGGGCCGAGCCGCCAGTCCCTGCTGGCGGCGGCAAACGATGGCGCATACCGCTCATCTCCGGCATAACGCCGTACACGCCCGGCGGCCAGTCCGTAGCCTGGCGTTCTGCCCGGCATCACACTTCGCAATTGGGTCGCGGGAACAATAAAACGCCGCTGCTGACCGTCCTCCTCGTGTACCGTAACCTCCAGATCAACGTTCTGGCTGAGCAACGGCAATCCCGCCAGCGTGAACGGTCCGCTGGGCACCACCGTGGTGTAGATCAAAGCGCCGTTCTGAGTCACCTCGATCCGGGCTGAGGAATAGGCAATGCCTTCGACCCTTGCACCGGAGCTGTCCTCATCCAGCTCTATCAAGGCCAGCTCCGGCTGTACCTGAAAGCCATTGAAAGCCTCACCGGAGAACAGGGGCGAAACCATGTTCAACTGTCCCAGCTGCAGATTGGCCTGATATCGCTCGGAGGTATGCGAAGCGTAGGCGTACAAGTGCTCGACGCGGCCCTGCCCGGCCAGCTCACTGTAGGCCTGGCGGCTGCGCAATGCCCAGTCCGCCGCGTTCAAGCCGATTTCGGTATTGAGGCTGCGGTATTGCGAGGACTGCCCGGCATAGTGGCTACCGAGCAACAACGCATCGTAATTGAACAGCCCTGCCGTACCCCCGTTAACGAAACTGCGCCGGGCCGGGCTATCAGGCAGTAACGCGTCGGTTGGCACCAGCAGCGCAACGTGTTCACGGGACGGATCAGCTTGCACCACCGCGTGCGCAAAACGCTGGACGAACAACTCGCATCCCGGTTCGGTTACAGACTCGGCGTGATCCGGAATACGGATGCCGCCACGCTCCAGTAGTGACGGCGTAAAACACAACTCGCCCTCAGTATTGAACGTCACCTGCAACCGCCCCTTGGGCACGCCGTTGACCGAGAGCGTGACCGCCTGCACTCCCTCACGAAAGCGCGGGGCCATGCTGAAATACTCCGCCAGATGTGGATCCAGCCCGCGCGACTTGATCACTTCCTGATTGAATTGCACCCTGACCTGCTCTGCGCCGTGGGTCGACGAAAAACCCAGGGCGCCCATCAGCCAGAGGCCGCCGAACCACCGCGAATGCATCAGTCCAGCCCCAGCGGTGCATCAAAATGCGCAATGGCGAATCCGTAAGTGGTCACCGGGAACAACCGCACGTGTGTCGCCGCTTGTCCGCGCTCAACAGTTCCACTTAGCGTGAGCGTTTCACCGGGCAGCACATAAGTGCGCCCCAGATCCAGCTCCCGCTGTCTTGGCAGCAACATCACCGAGTGCCCCAACCGTACAACATACGGACTGGGGTTGCGCACCTGCACCTCGGTGCCTTTTTGCGACCACAGCAAATGCTTCCAAGGCTCGCGGTCAATCGGTAAGTGCTTCGGACGTAAAATCGCCGGAATGTTCTGGCGTACGCTCAAGCTTATTTGAGCATTACCTGATGAATCCTGAGGCGCTATGCCTTCGAACACCACGCGCTTGAGACGCTCGGTCTTCAATGGCTCGGCGCTGCGCAGGATGAAACGAACGCGCTGGGTCGCGCCGGCTTCGACCCGGGTAACCGGTGGCGTCAGCAACAGCAATGACTCGGTGTCTTGCGGCACGTCTTCGACAGAGGTGTGCAACAGCGCCGGATGCGGCTCACTATTGAACACGTTGATCCCCGCTTCACCCACTCCTTCGTCCAGCACTACGATCGGCGTTTCCGGAACCATCCCCGCCGCCCGGACACTACCGGGCCCCCATAGACCAACCAGCAATACACTGGTGATGGCATTGCGCACATAAGCATTCATATTGTTGTCCACACGCGAACGCGAAGCTGGCAGTGACGCCGAGCAACGGGACTGCCGACTGGGTTGATTACAAGTGACAGGCCTCGCAAGCACGCAAAGCCTGTCCATTGTCCTGCGCAGGATGCGCGACACTGATCCGCCCTCTGTTCAAGGCAGTCGTGTGCTCCCTGTCAGAGGTAAAGCAGCTCGAACGTCGCCGAGCCATTGAGTGGTATGTAGTTGCTGAGATCCAGATTCTGCGAGGGGCCGATGACCGGAACAAGGGTCATGGGAAACGTATGCATGACCCCTGGCATCGGACCTGCCGCCAACGATGTGCCCCATGAGTAGCGCAGGTTGCCACCCTCCGCGTTTTTCCCGACCAGAGTTGGCGTATCCGGACTGTCCCAGTTCGCCATCCCGCCTTGCTTGTACATGACCATGGAAGGTTGACCATCGACCGTAGGTGTCCCGAAGCGCAGACCGTAACCACCGATTTTTTTGGCGCCGGGCGCCAGGCCGATTCCGTAGATATACAGCGCCCAGTCCGTTCCATCGACAATGATGCCCGGCAACTGGGTATGAGCCTGATTGTCATGCACCTTGATTGCCATTGGCGCAGACGCCGAGCAAGTCACGTTCAGGGATATGTTGTGGTTGGTCAGTTCAGTCTGACGATCGCGGTTCAGCGAAGCGGCAGAAATGTCCCCCAGATTCACAGTGTTGCCGCCGGTGAAAGAAGGCTTGCACGAGGTCGGGACGATGGTGCCGGTGATGGTCAGGTCCCCACCAGCGGCCATGGCCAATGCCGGACACAGGGCGCTTGCGACAGCGATTGCACGAAAGGTCTTGCGCATGAAAATTCTCACTCCATAAGAATCGAAAGATGACAGCCAGCTGCGCTTCTTCTGCTGAATAACAGGAAACGTCCTGCTTCAGAATCAGCGTTGTCATTATTCCGATTGCTTCCCGGCAGTGATGTAAGGCGAGGGTGTATTGCGCGCTGGAAAACTCGCTGCGGGGCGTAGCTGATGTGAGCCGGAAAAATCCGCCGTTTGTTTAAAAAATTGCGTCCTGCCGACAGCCAAGGGCTACAAACCGCTCTGCTTCAGGGATCGAATTGACTGCCCTTTTCGAACAGGCAACAGGCAACAGGCTGCGTGCGCCGTGCCATACTCCTGACCTCGCCCACACCCGGAACGACCCGACTTGAGCCCCAGACATTCCCTGCCATTTGCACTGATGTTCGTCCTGCTGCTCGCCGGGTGCGCTTCGCTGGATGTCCCGCGCGAACCGAGCCAGGCGCTGCCGGCTTCCGATTCGGCGTTCGGCCGTTCGATCCAGGCCCAGGCGGCGCCCTACAAGGGCCAGTCCGGCTTTCGCCTGCTGTCCAACAGCACCGAAGCCTTCACCGCCCGCGCCGAGCTGATCCGCAACGCTCAACGCAGCCTCGACTTGCAGTACTACATCGTCCATGACGGCATCAGCACCCGAATGCTGGTGGAAGAAGTGTTGAAGGCCGCCGACCGTGGCGTGCGGGTGCGGATCCTGCTGGACGACACCACCAGCGACGGCCTCGACCTGATCATCGCGACCCTGGCGGCGCATCCGCAGATCCAGATCCGCCTGTTCAATCCGCTGCACCTGGGGCGCAGCACCGGCGTGACCCGGGCGGCCGGGCGGCTGTTCAACCTGTCGTTGCAACACCGGCGGATGCACAACAAGTTGTGGCTGGCGGACAACAGCGCAGCCATCGTCGGCGGGCGCAACCTGGGCGATGAATACTTCGATGCCGAGCCCAACCTGAACTTCACCGATATCGACATGCTCAGTGTCGGGCCGGTCGCCGAGCAGCTCGGGCACAGTTTCGATCAGTACTGGAACAGCGCCCTGAGCAAGCCGATCGACGAGTTCCTCTCCAGCAAACCCTCGGCCAAAGACCTGCAGAACACCCGCACACGCCTGGAAGAATCCCTGGAAGAAACCCGCAAACAGAATCACGCGCTGTATCAGCAGTTGATGACCTACCGCACCGACCCGCGCATGGACATCTGGCGCAAGGAGCTGATCTGGGCCTGGAACCAGGCGCTGTGGGATGCACCGAGCAAGGTGCTGGCCAAGGGCGAACCCGATCCGCAACTGCTGCTGACGACCCAACTGGCACCGGAGCTGACCGGTGTCAGCGAAGAACTGGTGATGATTTCTGCCTACTTCGTGCCGGGGCAGCCGGGGCTGGTCTACCTGACCGGCCGCGCTGATGCCGGCGTGTCGGTGAGCCTGTTGACCAACTCGCTGGAAGCCACCGACGTGCCGGCGGTGCACGGCGGTTATGCGCCGTATCGCAAGGCGTTGCTGGAACACGGCGTGAAACTGTTTGAGCTGCGGCGCCAGCCTGGGGATAACTCCGGCAGCGGCCCGCACCTGTTTTACAGCAAGTCCTATCGCGGCTCGGATTCGAGCTTGCACAGCAAGGCGATGATCTTCGACGGGAAAAAATCGTTCATCGGCTCATTCAATTTCGACCCGCGCTCGGTGCTGTGGAACACCGAAGTCGGGGTGCTGGTGGACAGCCCTGAACTGGCGGCCCACGTGCGCGAACTGGCCTTGCAGGGCATGGCGCCAGCGCTGAGCTACGAAGCGAAACTGCAGGACGGAAAAGTGGTATGGGTCACCGAGGACAACGACCAGATGCACACGCTGACCAAGGAGCCCGGCAGTTGGTGGCGGCGCTTCAATGCGTGGTTCAGCACCACGGTGGGACTGGAGCGGATGCTGTAGCAGCCCGCTCCAACTGGCTCATCAAGCGGGCTCCGGCACCTTGCCGAACGCCCCTTGCCGCGACAGCAGAATCACCAGCCCGAATGCCCCGGCCGCCATCAGCCACGGCAACGCATGCCCGCTGATCCACTGACTGCCGGCCCCCGCCATCAACGGCCCGATCAGGCAGCCAACGCCCCACAGTTGCGCGACATGCGCGTTGGCGCGCACCAGCGCATCGTCGCGATAGCGCTCGCCGATCAGAATCAGCGACAGGGTGAACAAGCCACCGGCACTGGCGCCGAACAGCACCCACAGCGGCCAGATCAGCAAAGTGTCGAGCAACATCGGGATCGCCAGACTCGACAACATCAGCACCACAGCGCAGCCGGTGAACAAAGCCCGCCGCGACAGGTAGTCGGCCAGCGCACCGATCGGCAATTGCAGCAGCGCATCGCCCACCACCACGGTGCTGACCATCGCCAGCGCGATTTCGGCGGTGAAACCCTGTTGCAGGCAATACACCGGCAACAGCGTCAGGATCATCGCCTCGAACGCGGCGAACAGCGACACCGCCCAGGCGATTGCCGGCAGTTCGCGAGCGAAACCCCACAGATCGCCGAAGGTCACGCTGCTGGCCTCGCTGCTTGGCGCGCCGCTGCGGCCCAGCAGCAGAAACGGCGAAGCGATCAGCAGACCGACACCCACCCAGAAACCATAATCGTGATCCGTGCCCAACGCGCCCAACAGCAACGGACCAGACAGTTGGCTCAACGCATAACTGCTGCCATACAGAGCGACCAGTCGCCCGCGCCAATGCTCGACCACCAGTTGATTGATCCAGCTCTCGCCGAGGATGAATACGATGGTCAGAACCACGCCGATCATCAGCCGCAGCACCAGCCAGATCGGGTAGCTCGGCAGCAACGCCAGCAGGCCGATGGACAGCGCCCCGGCCCACAGACACAGGCGCATCAGGTTCGCGGTGCCGAAGCGCGCCGCCAGATGACTGGAAATCTTCGCCCCCAGCAACACGCCAATGGCCGGCATCGCCGCCATGACACCGATGGCGAACGAACCATAGCCCCAACCCTCCAGACGCAACGACACCAGCGGCATGCTGACACCGAGGGCCAGGCCCACACTCAAGACAGACGCCAACACGGCGAAATACGTCGCCCAACGCATGGTCCACGCTCCTGTGGATAATTTTTATGTGCACCACAAAACACTGTGGGAGCGAGCTCGCTCGCGATAACGGTTTCACATTCAGCAAATGTGCTGACTGATACACCGCTTTCGCGAGCAAGCTCGCTCCCACAGGGATCTTTGTATCGTTCGAGAGCCTGCCTGAGCAGGCTCCCTCAACGGTTTACAGCTTGATCCAGGTCGCCTTCAGCTCGGTGTATTTGTCGAACGCGTGCAGCGACTTGTCACGGCCGTTGCCCGACTGCTTGAAGCCGCCGAACGGTGCGGTCATGTCGCCGCCATCGTACTGGTTGACCCACACGCTGCCGGCACGAAGTGCCTTGGCGGTCAGGTGCGCCTTGGAAATGTCCTGAGTCCAGACTGCCGCCGCCAGGCCGTAAGGCGTGTCGTTGGCGATGTTGATCGCTTCCTCGGCCGTGTCGAAGGCGATGACCGACAGCACCGGGCCGAAGATTTCTTCCTGGGCAATCTTCATTGCATTGCTCACGCCGTCGAAAATCGTCGGCTCGACGTAGGTGCCACCGGTTTCCTGAAGAATGCGCTTGCCGCCGGCCACCAGTTTGGCGCCGTCAGTGTGGCCCGACTCGATATAGGACAGCACGGTGTTCATCTGCTGGGTATCGACCAGCGCGCCAACGTTGGTGGCCGGATCCAGCGGGTTGCCCGGTTTCCAGGTTTTCAGCGCTTCGATCACCATCGGCAGGAATTTGTCCTTGATCGAACGCTCGACCAGCAGACGCGAACCGGCAGTGCAGACTTCGCCTTGGTTGAAGGCGATGGCGCTGGCGGCGGATTCGGCGGCGGCTTGCAGATCCGGCGCATCGGCAAACACGATGTTCGGGCTCTTGCCGCCGGCTTCCAGCCACACACGTTTCATGTTCGATTCGCCGGAATAGATCATCAGTTGCTTGGCGATCTTGGTCGAACCGGTGAACACCAGGGTGTCGACATCGTTATGCAGAGCAAGCGCCTTGCCGACAGTGTGACCGTAGCCCGGCAGCACGTTCAGCACGCCTTTCGGAATGCCGGCCTCGACCGCCAGTTCGGCGATGCGGATGGCAGTCAGCGGGGACTTTTCCGACGGCTTGAGGATTACGGAGTTACCGGTCGACAGGGCCGGGCCGAGTTTCCAGCAGGCCATCATCAGCGGGAAGTTCCACGGCACGATGGCACCCACCACGCCGACTGGCTCACGGGTCACCAGACCCAGTTGGTCGTGCGGAGTGGCGGCGACTTCGTCGTAGATCTTGTCGATCGCTTCACCGCTCCAGCTCAGGGCTTGGGCGGCACCCGGCACGTCGATGTACAGCGAGTCGCTGATCGGCTTGCCCATGTCGAGGGTTTCGAGCAGGGCCAGTTCTTCGGCGTGCTGCTTGAGCAGGCCGGCAAAACGGATCATGGTGGCTTTGCGTTTGGTCGGCGCCAGGCGCGACCAGACACCGGAATTGAAGGTGGCGCGGGCGTTTTCCACGGCGCGCTGGGCGTCGGCGGCGTCACAGCTGGCAATCTTGCCCAGCAGACGGCCATCGACCGGGCTGATGCACTCGAAGGTCTCGCCGGAGACGGCATCGGTGTACTCGCCATTGAGGTAGGCGCGGCCTTCGATCTTCAGGTCGCGGGCGCGTTGTTCCCAGTCGGCACGAGTCAGGGTGGTCATTCGAGTGTCCTCCTCTTGTTCAATACGAGCGCCGCGATCGTCGCGGTCGTCCTCAGGAATACTGCCCGGCCAGCCTGCTTTCGGCCCAAGGCATCCGCCACCCTAAACCAGCGGCCGGGGTTGTTTCAATATATTTGACATAAGCTCGCCATACGGCCTTGCAGCGTTCAATTTAATCAACATAGACTTTGGCCCTTTCACGCCACCGCGCCGTCATCACGGGAGAAAACAACAATGAACATCCAGAACGTCGTCGACATCAGCCTGACCACCACCGAAGCCGAACGCTATCGCCCTGACCCGGCCAAAGTGCTCAGGGGTGATCCCGAGCAGGCGGTGTTCAATCAGTACGACAGCCCTTGTGGGCAAATGGGCGTCGGCGTGTGGGAAGGTGCGGTGGGTCAGTGGACGGTGAATTACACCGAGCACGAATACTGCGAAATCCTGCAGGGCGTATCGGTGCTGCGTGACGGCGAAGGCAATGCAAAGACCCTGCGCGTCGGCGACCGCTTCGTGATTCCGGCCGGTTTCCGTGGCACCTGGGAAGTGCTGGAAGCTTGCCGCAAGGTCTATGTGATCTTCGAACAGAAGGCCTGAGGCCTTTTGCCAGGCAACAAAAAAGGCCCGTATCGTGAGATACGGGCCTTTTTCGTAAGTCGGGAAAAATCAATTACTTGATTTTGCCTTCCTTGTAGATCACGTGCTTGCGAACAACCGGATCATATTTCTTGATCTCGATTTTGTCCGGGGTAGTACGCTTGTTCTTGTCGGTAGTGTAGAAGTGACCAGTACCGGCGCTCGAGATCAAACGAATCAATTCACGCATGATTAGCTCCCTTAAACCTTGCCGTCGCGACGCAGCTCGGCCAGCACAACGCTGATGCCACGCTTGTCGATGATACGCATGCCTTTGGCGGAAACGCGCAGGCGTACGAAACGTTTCTCTTCTTCAACCCAGAAGCGGTGATGCTGCAGGTTCGGCAGGAAACGACGACGGGTTTTGTTGTTTGCGTGGGAAATGTTGTTCCCAGTCACCGGACCCTTACCGGTAACTTGACATACTCTAGACATGCCTCAGCCCTCTAAAACCACATGCCCAACCCGGCATGGGTTGGCCGCTTAATCTCTAGTCATTGTGGCGCCAGGCGCCGCGATTCTTTAGAGGTCTTACCGGCTACACCTACAAGCGAAGGAACCGGGCCCCTAGAAAAGAGCGCTGCTTTATACCAGAAAGACCACGGAGCAACAACTTTCCGTGTGCAAAGAATGGCTAAAAAGCCGCTTTTCCCGGCCGAAAGCGGCTTGGGCAAAGGCTGCCGGCAATTTTTACCATTCGTCGACGAAAAACGATCATACCCGCGATCGAGACTTTTCCTGCCGTCTCTTCCGACAAATCATCCGCCCAGAGCCCCGAAAATGCAAAAAGGGGATAGTCATTTGCAATCGCGACCACTAGGGTAGGCCTTTTCCAGACTGCACTTGCAGATGGGCCTTCGATCTGTAAAGGAAGCCGACCATGCGCCTCGCTGCCCTCCCCCTGCTCTTCGCCCCGCTGTTACTGAGTCCACTGGCCCAGGCCGCCGCCCTGAGCGTCTGCACCGAGGCCAGCCCCGAAGGCTTCGACGTGGTGCAGTACAACTCGCTGACCACCACCAATGCCTCGGCGGACGTACTGATGAACCGTCTGGTGGATTTCGACACTGCCAGCGGCAAGGTGGTCCCGAGCCTGGCCGACAGCTGGGAAGTCAGCACGGATGGCCTGACTTACGTGTTCAAACTGCACCCACAGGTGAAGTTCCACACTACCGACTACTTCAAGCCGACCCGTGAGCTGACCGCTGAAGACGTCAAGTTCAGCTTTGACCGCATGCTCGACCCGGCCAACCCGTGGCACAAAGTCGCCCAGAGCGGCTTCCCACACGCCCAGTCGATGCAGTTGCCGAGCCTGATCAAGAAGATCGACGCCCTGGATCCGCTGACCGTGCGCTTCACCCTCGATCACCCGGACTCGACGTTCCTCGCGACCCTGAGCATGGGTTTCGCCTCGATTTATTCTGCTGAATACGCCGACAAGCTGTTGAAGGCCGGCGCCACCGACAAGCTCAACAGCCAGCCGGTCGGCACCGGCCCGTTCGTGTTCACCCGGTTCCAGAAAGACGCGTCAATCCGCTACAAGGCCAACCCGGACTACTTCCGTGGCAAGCCGGCGGTGGATCCGCTGATCTTCGCCATCACCCCGGACGCCAACGTGCGCCTGCAAAAGTTGCGGCGTAACGAGTGTCAGATTGCCCTGTCGCCAAAACCACTGGACGTACAGGCAGCGAAGCAGGAGCCGACGCTGAAAGTCGAAAAGACTGACGCGTTCATGACCGCATTCGTCGGCATCAACAGCCAGCATCCACCGCTGGATAAACCGGAAGTGCGTCAGGCGATCAACCTCGCTTTCGACAAGGCCAATTACCTTAAAGCCGTGTTCGAGGACACTGCCGAAGCCGCCAACGGCCCGTATCCGCCGAACACCTGGAGCTACGCGAAGAATCTGCCCGGTTACCCGCACGACGTGGCAAAAGCCAAGGCATTGCTGGCCAAGGCCGGACTGAAAGACGGCTTCCAGACCACAATCTGGACGCGTCCGTCCGGCAGCCTGCTCAATCCGAACCCGAGCCTCGGCGCACAGTTGCTGCAATCGGATCTGGCGGAAATCGGCATTCAGGCGGAAATCCGCGTGATCGAATGGGGCGAGTTGATCCGTCGCGCCAAGGCTGGCGAGCATGATCTGCTGTTCATGGGCTGGGCCGGCGACAACGGCGATCCGGACAACTTCCTCACTCCGCAGTTTTCCTGTGCGGCGGTGAAATCCGGCACCAACTTCGCCCGCTACTGCAATGCCGACCTGGACAAGCTGATCAGCGCTGGCAAGACCACCAGCGAGCAAGGTGTACGCACCAAGCTTTATGAGCAGGCGCAGGCGCAGATCCAGCAGCAGGCGCTGTGGCTGCCGCTGGCGCATCCGACGGCGTATGCGCTGACGCGTAAGGACGTGCAGGGTTACTCGGTGAGCCCGTTTGGGCGGCAGGATTACTCCAAGGTCACCCTGAAGTAGCCCGCAACAACCCAAAACCTGTGGGAGCGAGCTTGCTCGCGAATGCAGTCTGTCAGTTACCGGATGAGGCGGCTGACACAACGCTATCGCGAGCAAGCTCGCTCCCACAGGGATACTGCATCACCCTCACATCCAGCCACACTCCGCCATCGACAATGGCTCCCCATCACCGACGATGAAATGATCGAGCACCCGCACGTCGATCAGCTCCAGAGCCTTCTGCAAGCGCTTGGTCAATAATCGATCAGCCTGACTGGGATCCGTGTTGCCCGACGGATGGTTGTGGCACAGGATCACCGCCGCCGCGTTGTTGGCCAGTGAGCGTTTCACCACTTCACGGGGATGCACGGCGGTGTTATCGATCGAGCCCCGAAACAACGCTTCGAAGGTGAGTACTTGATGCTTGGAGTCCAGAAACAGGCAACCGAACACCTCGTGCGGCTCGTGACGCAGCATCGCCTTGAGGTAATCGCGGACCACCTGGGGATTCTCCAGCGCCGTTTTCTGCCGCATGCGCTCGGCCAAATGTCGCCGCCCCATTTCCAGTACAGCTTGCAGTTGGGCGAACTTCGCCGGCCCCAGGCCCAATTGCTCGCTGAACGCCCCGAGATCAGCCTCCAGCAACGCACGCAGGCTGCCGAACTGGCTCAACAAGTGTCGCGCCAGATCCACTGCACTTTTACCGGAGACTCCGGTCCGTAGAAAAATCGCCAGCAATTCGGCATCGGAAAGACTTCCCGAGCCCTGCTCAAGCAGCTTCTCCCGCGGCCTTTCCGCCGCCGGCCAATCACGAATACTCATACACCTTCCTTGTCTGTGGGCGCCGCTGTTCCGTAGCGGTCGCTGTGATATCGTAGCCCATCTTTTTTGCGGGCGAATTCACCCTGGGGAGGGGGGTCGCCACGTATGTCACCAACGAAATGAAAGGCAGACCTATGCAGCGGCTGTATCGGAAACGCATCGTTCTGGGCGTCGGCGGCGGTATTGCTGCCTACAAGAGCGCCGACCTTGTGCGCCGCCTGATCGATCAGGGCGCCGAAGTGCGCGTGGTCATGACCCGTGGCGGCAGCGAATTCATCACCCCGCTGACCATGCAGGCCCTGTCCGGCCACCCGGTTCACCTGGATTTGCTCGACCCGGCTGCCGAAGCGGCGATGGGCCACATCGAACTGGCCAAATGGGCCGATCTGGTGCTGATCGCCCCGGCCACCGCCGACCTGCTGGCCCGTCTGGCCCAAGGCATCGCCAACGATCTGCTGACCACACTGGTACTGGCCACCGACGCCATCGTCGCGGTCGCCCCGGCCATGAACCAGGCCATGTGGCGCGACCCGGCGACCCAGGCCAACCTGCAACTCCTTGAAAGCCGCGGCCTGAAGACCTTCGGCCCAGCCTCCGGCAGCCAGGCCTGCGGCGACGTCGGCATGGGCCGCATGATGGAAGCCACCGATCTGGCCCAGCTCGCGGCGGACTGCTTCCAGCGTCAGGCACTGACCGGCAAGCACGTGGTGATTACCGCCGGCCCGACTCAGGAAAACATCGACCCGGTGCGCTACATCACCAACCACAGCTCCGGCAAAATGGGCTTCGCCCTGGCTGAAGCAGCGGTGGAAGCCGGCGCCCGCGTGACCCTGATCAGCGGCCCGGTGCACCTGCCGACGCCGGATCGCGTCAGCCGCATCGACGTGGTCAGCGCCCGCGACATGCTCGCCGCGTGTGAAGCCGCGATCCCTTGCGACATCTTTATCGCCTCGGCGGCGGTGGCGGACTACCGTCCGGAAGTCGTCGCCCCGCAAAAATTGAAGAAAGACCCTACGAGCGGCGACGGCTTCGTCCTGCAAATGGTGCGCAACCCGGACATCCTGGCCACCATCGCGACCCGTCCCGACCGTCCGTTCAGTGTCGGCTTCGCCGCCGAGACCGAACACCTGCTCGACTACGCTGCACGCAAGCTGAAGGACAAGAATCTCGATCTGATCGTCGCCAACGACGTCGCCAACCCGAGCATCGGCTTCAACAGCGAAGAAAACGCCTGCAGCGTCATCGACCGTGCGCTGCACGCCACGGTTTTCGCCCAGACCAGCAAGAGCAAGATTGCTCGCCAACTGGTCACTTTTATCGCCGAACGTCTGAACCAGGTTTAATTTACATGCACGCTTTGCAAGCCAAGATCCTCGACCCACGCATCGGTACCGAATTCCCGCTGCCGCAATACGCCACGCCGGGCTCCGCCGGCCTCGACCTGCGCGCCATGCTGCAAGAGGACATCGTGATCAAGCCGGGTGAAACCGTGCTGATTCCTACCGGGCTGTCGGTGTACATCGGCGACCCGAACCTCGCCGCGCTGATCCTGCCGCGCTCGGGCATGGGCCATAAGCACGGCATCGTGCTGGGCAATCTGGTCGGCCTGATCGACTCCGACTACCAGGGCCCGCTGATGGTGTCCTGCTGGAACCGTGGCCAGACCGAATTCACCATGCCGGTCGGCGAGCGCCTGGCGCAGCTGGTGCTGGTGCCGGTGGTGCAGGCGCACTTCGAAATGGTCGAAGAGTTCGTCGAAACCGAACGCGGCGCTGGCGGTTTCGGCCATTCCGGCACCAAGTGATTTGTTTTATGGCGAGGGAGCCTGCTCCTTCGCCATAAAAATACGCAGATTCATCTGGAAGCTTTACCGCAGAAAATCAAGGCATTGGCAGGCCGAAGCCACGCCACACAAGGCGTCATGGCCCTTTCACACCACGAACTCTCTGTGAAAACCGCCGTCATACCCTTCAGTTTGAGCTTGCCGTCGAATGAGTCGTCGGTGTGTCCAGCCACTTTCGAGATGGAGCATTTTCGCAGATGAGCACCCCCGCCCAAGTCGCCCCGAAGCTTCCCGACAGCATCTTCCGCGCCTATGACATTCGCGGCACCGTGCCGGAATTCCTCAATGGCGAAACCGCCTACTGGATCGGCCGCGCCATCGGCTCCCAGAGCCTGGCCCAGGGCGAACCGAACGTGTCCGTCGGCCGTGATGGCCGCTTGTCCGGCCCGGAACTGGTTGCCGAACTGATCCGCGGCATCGCCGAAAGCGGCTGCCACGTCAGCGACGTCGGCCTGGTGCCGACCCCGGCGCTGTACTACGCCGCCAACGTACTGGCCGGCAAGTCCGGCGTGATGCTCACCGGCAGTCACAACCCGTCGAACTACAACGGCTTCAAGATCGTGATCGCCGGCGACACCCTCGCCAACGAACAGATCCAGGCCCTGCACGAGCGCCTCAAGACTGGCAACCTGAGCAGCGGCACGGGCAGCGTGACCCAGGTCGAGATCCTCGACCGCTACAACACCGAAATCGTCCAGGACATCAAAATGGCCCGGCGCCTGAAAGTCGTGGTCGACTGCGGCAACGGCGCGGCCGGCGTGATCGCCCCGCAACTGATCGAAGCGCTGAACTGCGAAGTCATCCCGCTGTTCTGCGAAGTCGACGGCAACTTCCCGAACCATCACCCGGACCCGGGCAAGCCTGAGAACCTCGTCGACCTGATCGCCAAGGTCAAGGAAACCAAGGCTGACATCGGCCTGGCCTTCGACGGCGACGGCGACCGCGTCGGCGTGGTGACCAACACCGGCACCATCGTGTTCCCGGACCGTCTGCTGATGCTGTTCGCCCGTGACGTGGTGGCGCGCAACCCGGACGCGGAGATCATCTTCGACGTCAAATGCACCCGTCGCCTGATCCCGCTGATCAAGGAATATGGCGGTCGGCCGCTAATGTGGAAGACCGGTCACTCGTTGATCAAGAAGAAAATGAAACAGTCCGGCGCCCTGTTGGCCGGCGAAATGAGCGGGCACATTTTCTTCAAGGAACGCTGGTTCGGTTTCGACGACGGCATTTACAGCGCCGCACGGCTGCTGGAAATCCTCAGCAAGGAAAAATCCGACGCGGAAACGCTGTTCGCGACGTTCCCGAACGATATTTCCACGCCGGAAATCAATATCCATGTGACCGAAGAGAGCAAATTCAGCATCATTGATGCACTGCACGATGCGCAGTGGGGCCCAGGCGCCGACCTGACCACCATTGACGGCGTGCGGGTCGACTACGCCAAAGGCTGGGGCCTGGTGCGTGCGTCCAACACCACACCGGTGCTGGTGCTGCGCTTCGAGGCCGATGACGAGGCTGAATTGCAGCGCATCAAGGCTGTGTTCCATGCCCAACTGAAACGCGTTGCACCTGATCTCCAACTACCGTTCTGATTGCTGATTCACCCGGAGCCCTGAATGACCCTCGAACGCGATGCCGCCGCCAACACTGCCAAGGTCCTGTCCGAAGCGCTGCCTTACATCCGCCGATACGTCGGCAAGACCCTGGTGATCAAATACGGCGGCAACGCGATGGAAAGCGAGGAGCTGAAAACCGGCTTCGCCCGCGACATCGTGCTGATGAAGGCCGTGGGCATCAACCCGGTCGTGGTTCACGGCGGTGGCCCGCAGATCGGAGATCTGCTCAAGCGCCTGTCGATCGAAAGCCATTTCGTCGACGGCATGCGCGTCACCGACGCCGCGACCATGGACGTGGTGGAAATGGTCCTCGGCGGTCAGGTCAACAAAAGCATCGTCAACCTGATCAACCGTCACGGCGGCAGCGCCATCGGCCTGACCGGTAAAGACGCCGGGCTGATTCGTGCGAAGAAGCTCACCGTCACCCGCCAGACCCCGGAGATGACCCAGCCGGAGATCATCGACATCGGCCATGTGGGCGAAGTGGTCGGGATCAACACCGAACTGCTGAATCTGCTGGTCAAAGGCAACTTCATCCCGGTGATCGCGCCGATCGGCGTGGGTGAGAACGGCGAGTCGTACAACATCAACGCTGACCTGGTGGCCGGCAAGGTTGCCGAAGCGCTGAAAGCCGAGAAGCTGATGCTGCTGACCAACATCGCCGGTCTGATGGACAAGTCGGGCACCGTACTGACCGGCCTGAGCACCCAGCAAGTCGACGACCTGATCGCCGACGGCACCATCTACGGCGGCATGCTGCCGAAGATCCGCTGTGCTCTGGAAGCGGTTCAGGGCGGCGTGGGCAGCTCGCTGATCATCGACGGTCGCGTACCAAACGCGATCCTGCTGGAAATCTTCACCGACACCGGTGTGGGCACGCTGATCAGCAATCGCAAGCGCCCATAAGCGCTCGCGTAAACAAAAAGACCCCGCTCAGCCTGGCTGAGCGGGGTCTTTTTTTTGCCTGAAGCTGCGATCAGACGCCGAACTGGGCGCGATAGGCTTCAACGGCTGGCAGGTGTTGCTTGAGCTGCGGATCGTCAGCCAGGAATTCCAGCACCTGGTTCAGCGACACAATGCTGATGACCGGGATACCGAAATCACGCTCGACTTCCTGAATTGCCGACAGCTCACCGTTGCCGCGCTCCTGACGGTTCAGGGCGATCAGCACGCCGGCGGCCTTGGCGCCGTCCTGGGAGGCGATGATCTGCATCACTTCACGGATCGCGGTGCCAGCGGTGATCACGTCGTCGATGATCAGCACTTCGCCGGTCAGCGGTGCGCCGACCAGGCTGCCACCTTCGCCGTGGGCCTTGGCTTCCTTGCGGTTGAAGCACCATGGCAGGTCACGGTTGTGGTGCTCGGCCAGCGCCACGGCAGTGGTTGCCGCCAGCGGGATACCTTTGTAGGCCGGGCCGAACAATACGTCGAACGGAATGCCGCTCTCGGCGATGGCTGCGGCGTAGAAACGGCCCAGCTGCGCCAGCGCGGAACCCGAGTTGAACAGGCCGGCATTGAAGAAGTAAGGACTGGTGCGCCCGGACTTCAGGGTGAACTCACCGAAGCGCAAAACGCCGCGATCGATGGCAAAACGAATGAAATCGCGCTGATACGCTTGCATGAAAAAAACCCCAAATACCACGGATTTAGCTAATTAGCTTGACGCCGTGTATCATACACGCACGCGATTTTTGGGGCCATTTATGCGGATCATCAGTGTGAACGTCAATGGTATTCAGGCTGCAGTCGAGCGCGGTTTGCTCAGTTGGCTGCAGGCACAGAATGCCGACGTCATCTGCCTGCAGGACACCCGTGCCTCCGCCTTTGAACTGGACGACCCAGCCTTCCAACTGGATGGCTACTTCCTTTATGCCTGCGATGCTGAAGTCCCTGCCCAAGGCGGCGTGGCTTTGTATTCGCGGTTGCAACCGAAGGCTGTCATCAGCGGTCTCGGTTTCGAGACGGCCGACCGCTACGGGCGCTACCTGCAAGCAGATTTCGACAAAGTCAGTATTGCCACCTTGCTGCTTCCTTCGGGGATGAACGGCGATGAGGACTTGAACCAGAAGTTCAAGCTCATGGACGACTTCGGCAAGTACCTGGACAAGCAGCGGCGCAAACGTCGCGAGTACATTTATTGTGGCTCGCTGTACGTCGCGCAGCAGAAGCTCGACATCAAGAACTGGCGCGACAGCCAGCAATCCCCGGGTTTCCTGGCGCCGGAACGCGCCTGGATGGACGAGATTGTCGGCAACATGGGCTACGTAGATGCCCTTCGCGAAGTCAGCCGCGAAGGCGACCAGTACAGCTGGTGGCCGGACAACGAACAGGCCGAGATGCTGAATCTGGGCTGGCGCTTCGACTACCAGATCCTGACCCCGGGCCTGCGGCGCTTCGTGCGCAGTGCACGCCTGCCGCGTCAGCCTCGGTTCTCGCAACACGCACCGCTGATCGTCGACTACGACTGGACGCTGACCATCTGAGCGGCCTTTCGCAGACACAAAAAAACCGACATCACTGTCGGTTTTTTTGTGGGCGATCGTTCGTTATTTGATCAACCGCCAGGTGAACGGATAACGGTACGGGAAACCTTCGTTGGCCTTCACCCCACCGATGATCGTCAGCACCAGCGCCGCAATGGCCAGCAGGCCGAACAACACGAACCCGATAAGCACCAGCATCAGCACGAAACAGATCATCGAAGCGATCGCCACGGTAATCTGAAAATTCAACGCTTCCTTGCCCTGGGCGTCGATGAACGGATCGGTTTCGCGTTTCATCTGCCACAGGACCAGCGGCCCGATCAGCGTGCCGAACGGAATCCAGATCCCCAGCAAGGCGGACAAGTGACAAAACATCGCCCATTGACGAACCTCCTGGCTCGGTTTGGGCAGCAACTCTTGCTCATCACTCATCGCGTCCTCCTTGCGGGTTACGAACCTGCTCAGTCGGCCAGTGCAGCCTTTTGCAGCTCGAAGATCTCGTTCATGCCTTTTTTGGCCAGTTCCAGCATCGCGTTCAGCTCTTCAGGCTGGAACGGCGCGCCTTCGGCGGTGCCCTGCACTTCGATGAAACCACCGGTGCTGGTCATCACCACATTGAGGTCGGTCTCGGCGGCAGAGTCTTCAAGATAGTCCAGATCCAGCACCGGCTCGCCCTGGTACATGCCCACGGAAACGGCACCGATCATTTGCTTGAGCGGGTCGCCGCCCTTCAGACCGCCACGTTTCTTGATGACTTTCAAGGCATCGACCAGCGCAACCATGGCGCCGGTGATCGACGCGGTACGGGTGCCGCCGTCAGCCTGGATCACGTCGCAGTCGACGTACAGGGTGACGTCGCCCAGCTTGGACATGTCCAGCGCGGCGCGCAGGGAACGGCCGATCAGGCGCTGGATTTCCAGGGTACGACCGCCCTGCTTGCCACGGCTCGCTTCACGCTGGTTACGCTCGCCGGTGGCGCGCGGCAGCATGCCGTACTCGGCGGTCAGCCAGCCCTGGCCCTGTCCTTTGAGGAAACGCGGCACGCCATTTTCGACGCTGACGGTGCAGATGACTTTGGTATCACCGAATTCGACCAGTACGGATCCCTCGGCGTGTTTGGTGTAGTTGCGGGTAATGCGGATCGAGCGGAGCTGATCGGCAGCGCGACCACTTGGACGTTTCATAGGAGATACCTGTACTGGGGACGGAAAACTGCGGAGCATTATAGAGCCGCGCACCGCGCCTGGGCACTCGTTAAAAAATCCGGCCGACGACCGAAGGCCCTGAAACGCGCTTCGCCGACGGCCTGCAGCCCTTTGTCACACCGTGTGTTTGGGCGCATCTGCCGCACTGCGCTACAATCCTGCGCCTTTGCTGCCAGTCGGCTTAAATTCATTGATATCGAGCCGCGGAGCTTCAGTTCGCGCCGATCTGTATCGCGAGGTCACCCCATGGTGCACAGCATGACCGCCTTCGCCCGCGTCGAAAAAGCCGGCGTTCAGGGCACCCTGAGCTGGGAGCTGCGCTCGGTCAACAGCCGCTACCTGGAACCCCACCTGCGCCTGCCGGAGTCGTTTCGCGACCTCGAAGGCGCCGTCCGCGAAGCCCTGCGCCAGGGCCTGTCGCGCGGCAAACTGGAATGCACCCTGCGTTTCACCGAGGAAAGTACCGGCAAGCCGCTGCAAGTGGATCGCGAGCGCGCCGCGCAACTGGTCGCCGCTGCCGAAACCGTCGCTGGCCTGATCAAGAATCCGGCGGCGCTGAACCCGCTGGAGGTGCTGGCCTGGCCGGGCGTACTGGTCGCCGACGCCACCGACCCGCAGGCGCTGAACGCCGAGGCGCTAGCCCTGTTCAATCAAGGTCTGAACGACCTCAAGGCCGGCCGCGAGCGCGAAGGCGCGGAGCTGGCCCGCCTGATCAACGAACGCCTGACCTCCATCGAGGAAGACGTGGTGACCCTGCGCGAACTGGTTCCGCAAATGCTCGCCACCCAGCGCCAGAAAGTCCTCGACCGCTTCGCCGACATGAAGGCTGAGATGGACCCGCAGCGCCTGGAACAGGAAATGGTGATGCTCGCGCAAAAGAGCGACGTGGCCGAAGAACTGGATCGCCTGAGCACCCACATCATCGAAGTTCGCCGGGTCTTGAAGTCCGGCGGCGCCGCCGGCCGGCGCCTGGACTTCCTGATGCAGGAGCTCAACCGCGAAGCCAACACACTGGGCTCCAAGGCCTTCGACCCGCGCAGCACCCAGGCGGCGGTCAACCTCAAGGTGTTGATCGAGCAGATGCGCGAACAAGTGCAGAATATTGAGTAAGGCTACCCCGACATGACCCACAGCACCGGCACCCTGTACATCATTTCCGCCCCTTCAGGCGCGGGCAAGAGCAGTCTGGTCAAGGCCCTGACCGACGCCAACCCGGAGATCCGCGTCTCGATTTCCCACACCACCCGCGCCATGCGCCCGGGCGAAGTGGACGGCGTGAACTATCACTTCGTAACCCGCGAAGAGTTCGTGAAGATGGGCGAGCACGGCGACTTCCTGGAACGCGCCGAAGTCTTCGGCAACTTCTACGGCACCTCGCAAAGCCGCCTGCAGCAGACCCTGGACGAAGGCCACGACCTGATTCTGGAAATCGACTGGCAAGGCGCCGAGCAAGTGCGCAAGCTGATGCCGCAGGCCCGGTCGATCTTCATTCTGCCGCCATCGCTGCAGGCCCTGCACCAGCGCCTGACCAACCGTGGCCAGGACAGCGACGAGATCATCGACGGCCGGATGCGCGAAGCCGTCAGCGAGATGAGCCACTACGTCGAGTACGACTACCTGATCATCAACGACGATTTCGCCCACGCACTGGACGATCTGAAAGCGATTTTCCGCGCCAATCAGCTGCAACAGAAACGCCAACAAGTGCGTTTCGGCAAATTGCTGGCTGAATTGCTGGGCTGAAACAGCACTTCCCAAAACCGCTGCAAGGGCTTTACATTGGCACTTGCAGCGCGTTGAAGAGTCTGGTCAAAAAATCAGCGCTTCCCTAATCGCTGGTGATTTTTTAAACTGTTGAGTCCGCTCGCCCAACCGGGCAGCGCGCATATTGCATTCGCTCCGAGGAATACCATGGCCCGCGTAACCGTTGAAGACTGCCTAGAACACGTGGAAAACCGCTTTGAGCTGGTCATGCTCTCTACCAAGCGTGCCCGTCAACTGGCCACCGGCGGCAAAGAGCCCCTGGTTCAGTGGGAAAACGACAAACCGACCGTAGTTGCGCTGCGTGAAATCGCTGAAGGCCTGATGAGCTACGAGTTCATCGCCGAGCAGGAAATCGTCCACGAAGACCCGGTCTTCGCTGCGTTCGAGGACGAGTCCAACGAGGCCGTCTAAGCCTATGCCTGGTCGACGTAGCACGGCGCGGGATCACAGCCTACGGCAGGAGTTATCATGCCGAGCATAGACGCCCTCGCCGATCGCTTATCGACCTACCTCGGCAACGACCAGGTCAACCTGGTCCGCCGAGCGTATTTCTACGCCGAACAAGCCCACGACGGCCAACGCCGCCGCAGCGGCGAGGCGTACGTCACACATCCTCTTGCCGTGGCAAACATTCTTGCCGACATGCACATGGACCATCAGAGCCTGATGGCCGCGATGCTGCATGACGTGATCGAAGACACCGGGATCGCCAAGGAAGCGCTGCAAGCGCAGTTCGGTGAAACCGTGGCCGAACTGGTCGACGGGGTCAGCAAACTGACCCAGATGAACTTCGAGACCAAGGCCGAAGCCCAGGCTGAAAACTTCCAGAAAATGGCCATGGCCATGGCACGCGACATCCGCGTGATCCTGGTCAAGCTCGCCGACCGCCTGCACAACATGCGCACGCTGGAAGTGCTGTCCGGTGAAAAACGCCGGCGCATCGCCAAGGAAACCCTCGAGATCTACGCACCCATCGCCAACCGGCTGGGCATGCATGCGATCCGCATCGAGTTCGAAGACCTCGGCTTCAAGGCGATGCACCCGATGCGTTCCGCACGGATCTACCAGGCCGTCAAGCGCGCCCGGGGCAATCGCAAGGAAATCGTCAACAAGATCGAAGAATCCCTTGGCCATTGCCTCGCCATCGACGGCATCCAGGGCGAAGTCAGCGGTCGCCAGAAACACCTCTACGGCATCTACAAGAAAATGCGCGGCAAGCGTCGGGCCTTCAACGAGATCATGGACGTCTACGCGTTCCGGATCATCGTCGACAAGGTCGATACCTGCTACCGCGTGCTGGGTGCTGTTCATAATTTGTACAAACCGTTGCCGGGGCGCTTCAAGGATTACATCGCGATCCCCAAGGCCAACGGCTATCAGTCGCTGCACACCACACTGTTCGGCATGCACGGTGTACCGATCGAGATCCAGATCCGCACCCGTGAAATGGAAGAGATGGCCAACAACGGTATCGCCGCCCACTGGCTGTACAAATCCAGCGGCGACGAGCAGCCGAAAGGCACTCACGCCCGGGCCCGTCAGTGGGTCAAAGGCGTGCTGGAAATGCAGCAACGTGCCGGCAACTCGCTGGAATTCATCGAGAGTGTGAAGATCGACCTGTTCCCGGACGAGGTCTACGTGTTCACGCCCAAAGGCCGGATCATGGAGCTGCCCAAAGGCTCCACGGCGGTCGATTTTGCCTACGCGGTGCACACCGACGTCGGCAACAGCTGCATCGCCTGCCGGATCAACCGTCGTCTCGCACCGCTGTCCGAACCGCTGCAAAGCGGCTCCACGGTCGAGATCGTCAGCGCTCCCGGCGCGCGGCCGAACCCGGCGTGGCTCAACTTCGTGGTCACCGGCAAGGCGCGGACGCACATCCGCCATGCGCTGAAACTGCAACGCCGCTCCGAATCCATCAGCCTCGGCGAACGCCTGCTGAACAAGGTGCTCAACGGCTTCGACAGCGCGCTGGAACAGATTCCGGCCGAACGCGTGAAGGCGATGCTCACCGAGTACCGCCTCGAACTGATCGAAGACCTGCTCGAAGACATCGGCCTGGGCAACCGCATGGCCTACGTCGTGGCACGTCGCCTGCTCGGCGAAGGCGAACAACTGCCGAGCCCGGAAGGCCCGCTGGCGATTCGCGGCACCGAAGGACTGGTCCTCAGCTACGCCAAATGTTGCACACCGATCCCGGGCGACCCGATTGTCGGTCACCTGTCGGCGGGCAAAGGCATGGTCGTGCACCTGGACAACTGCCGCAACATCAGCGAAATCCGCCACAACCCGGAAAAATGCATCCAGCTCTCGTGGGCCAAGGATGTCACCGGCGAATTCAACGTTGAACTGCGCGTCGAGCTGGAACACCAGCGCGGCCTGATCGCCCTGCTGGCCAGCAGCGTCAACGCAGCCGACGGCAATATCGAGAAAATCAGCATGGACGAACGCGATGGTCGCATCAGCGTCGTCCAGTTGGTGGTCAGCGTCCACGACCGTGTGCACCTGGCCCGCGTGATCAAGAAACTGCGCGCCCTGACCGGAGTGATCCGCATCACCCGAATGCGTGCATAACTCAAACAATACAAGGAGTCATACATGACCAAGACTGTTATCAGCAGCGACAAGGCCCCGGCCGCCATCGGTACTTACTCCCAGGCGATCAAGGCCGGCAATACCGTTTACATGTCGGGTCAGATTCCCCTCGATCCAAAAACCATGGAACTGGTCGAAGGCTTCGAAGCCCAGACCGTCCAGGTGTTCGAGAACCTGAAAGCCGTGGCCGAAGCTGCTGGCGGTTCGTTCAAGGACATCGTCAAGCTGAACATCTTCCTCACCGACCTGAGCCACTTCGCCAAGGTCAACGAGATCATGGGCAAGTACTTCGACCAGCCGTACCCGGCGCGCGCCGCCATCGGCGTGGCAGCCCTGCCAAAGGGTTCGCAGGTTGAAATGGATGCCATTCTGGTCATCGAGTAATGCGCACGGCGCGGCTTCAGACGCCGCGCCGACTGCTCTGCGGTAAAGAAAAGGTTTTGAAAGGATTCCACCATGCGCAAAGCGCTTGCTCTCTCGCTGCTCGCCATTTTCCTCGGCGGTTGCGCCAGCAACCCTGCCGACCGTGACATCAGCGGCACCTGGATCAATCAGGTCGCCATCGATGCCGCTGCCAAGGGCGGCCCCCTGCGCGAAGCGCTTCAGGCTTACGGCCCGAATCTGGAGTGGGACGTCAACACCAAGGCCGGCCAGGCCCGCTATACCAACGGTTTCGAAAACGTCGAAGGTCGCTTGCTCGGCGAACAGTCCGGCGTCTGGAAAGTCGACTTCTATGGCAGCTCCGCCAGCGAGCTGAAACGTGACGGTGGCCAACTGCAACAAGCCGCCAACGACAACGAACCGGAACAGGTCTTCGACCGCGCGCAGATTCCGGTGCCGGAAGGCGCACCGATCGGTGCCAGCTTCGAACGCGCGCTGTATTCCGCTTATCTGGGCGGCAACTGGACGATCACCAGCGGCCAGGGCGAAGGCGCCACCGTGCAGTTCCAGGCTGACGGGCAAGTCTCCGGTCTGCCGGGTGCCGACCGCTATGCGCTGTGCCTCGCGGGCGATTGCGCGTCGATGAGCAGCGGCAACGACAGCATGTGGTTGCAGCAGAACGGCCAGGGCAACAACTGGATCTTTGTGCGCAAGGGCAAAGAACTGGAAATCCTGCAGGCCGTGAACACCGCGCTGGCGGACGAACAACCGCAGTTCACCCCGGGTGAGCGCAAGTGGTTGCTCGAGAAGCAGTAACTCGGTTCTGAAGCTACAGAAATCCCATGTGGGAGCGAGCTTGCTCGCGATGAGGCCATATCATTCAACATTTATGCTGACTGTTATGCCGCCATCGCGAGCAAGCTCGCTCCCACAGTGGTTTGTGGCGCCTGGAAATCAGCACTTACCTTCAAGAATCGCGGCATACCCCTCGCGATAACTCGGATACTTCGGCACCCAACCCAGCGCCTTCGCCCGGGCATTGCTGCAACGCTTGCTGCCGGTGCGACGCACGCTCTCGTCTTCCGACCATTCGGTGACACCCAGGTACTCACGCAGCCACGCCACTACCTCGGCCAGCGGAGCGGGCGCATCGTCCACGCCGATATAGATGTCATCCAGCGCCACGCCCTTGCGATCCGCCTCCAGCAGATAAGCCATCAACCCCGCCGCGTCATCGGCATGGATGCGATTGCCATACAGCGGCGGATCGACCGCCACGCGATAACCCCGACGCACCTGGGTCAGCAACCACTCACGGCCGGGGCCGTAAATGCCGGTCAGGCGCACGATGCTCGCGGGAATGCCGCTGTTGAGCGCAACCTGCTCGGCCTCCAGCATCACCCGACCGGAATAACCCGCAGCGACGGTTTCGGATTTTTCGTCGACCCATTCGCCGTTCTGCTGCCCGTAAACACTGCTGCTGGAAACGAACAGCAACCGCTCAGGCTCCTGACCGTAATCTTTCAGCCAACCCAGGACATGCTGCAAACCCTGCACATACGCCGCGCGATAACCGGCTTCATCGTGATCGGTGGCCGCCGCGCTATACACCAGGTAATCGATAGCGCCCACCGGCCAGGTCTCGGGGCAATCTTCATTGAACAAGTCACCGGCCACACCGATAACGCCGTCCGGCAAACGTGAAATATCACGGCGCAGGCCATAGACCTGGAAGCCGGCAGCCAGCAATTGCGTGGCCAGACGGCTGCCGACATCACCGCAACCGGCGATCAAAACAGAAGGCGCGGACATCAAAAATCTCCCATCGGAAAGCGACAGACTAGCCTCGGCAGGGGACGAGCGGCTAGCAATGAAGGAAAAAAAGCAACTCTATTACTTTTGTTAACAAGAATTACTTGCAATAATGCTGGCCACTTTTGTTCTCGGCCTCACGAGGCCTGGAAGAGCATTACCGTTTTTCTATCTCAGGTCCGGCCAGCATGACACGCATTCAAAACTCCGCTTCGCCAACCAACCGACCTCGCGCCTGGAGCGCTGTGGCTGCCCTGCTGCTCAGCCTGATGCTGGCGCCAGTCGCCGCATTTGCTGACGCACAAGCCCCGGCCGCGCCAGCCGCCACTGAGCAAAGCGCTCCGGCCGCCGCACCGGCTGCGACCGACCCGGTGCAGGCCGTAGACGCCAGCGCCGCCGACGCGCCGGAAGTGCTCGAAGCCGACAACACCCTGGGCATGGCCCACGACCTGTCGCCATGGGGCATGTACCAGAACGCCGACGTGATCGTTAAAGCCGTAATGATCGGGTTGGCCATTGCCTCGATCATCACCTGGACCATCTGGATCGCCAAGGGCTTCGAGCTGATGGGCGCCAAGCGTCGTCTGCGTGGTGAAATCGCTGCCCTGAAAAAAGCCGCCACCCTCAAAGAAGCGAGCGCCACCGCCGCGAAGGAAGGCACCCTCGCCAACCTGCTGGTTCACGACGCCCTCGAAGAAATGCGCCTGTCGGCCAACGCCCGCGAGAAAGAAGGCATCAAGGAACGCGTCAGCTTCCGCCTCGAGCGTCTGGTTGCCGCCTGCGGCCGCAACATGAGCAGCGGCACTGGCGTCCTCGCCACCATCGGTTCCACCGCGCCGTTCGTCGGCCTGTTCGGCACCGTGTGGGGCATCATGAACAGCTTCATCGGCATCGCCAAAACCCAGACCACCAACCTTGCCGTCGTAGCCCCGGGTATCGCTGAAGCGCTGCTGGCTACCGCACTGGGTCTGGTTGCGGCGATTCCTGCCGTGGTCATCTACAACGTGTTCGCCCGCTCCATCGCCGGTTACAAGGCTCAGGTGTCCGATGCGTCGGCAGAAGTCCTGCTGCTCGTCAGCCGCGACCTCGACCACCAGCCTGAGCGCAACAGCTCGCAACCGCACATGGTGAAAGTGGGGTAATCGGCCATGGGCCTGCATTTGAAAGAAGGCGCAGACGACGATCTGGCCGAGAACCACGAAATCAACGTCACACCGTTCATCGACGTGATGCTGGTGCTGTTGATCATCTTCATGGTGGCCGCTCCGCTGGCCACCGTGGACATCAAGGTTGACCTGCCTGCCTCGACCGCCAAACCGGCGCCGCGGCCTGAGAAACCGGTGTTCCTCAGCGTGAAGGCTGACCAGCGCCTGTTCCTGGGCGATGACGAAGTGAAAGCCGAAACCCTCGGCGCCGCACTCGACGCCAAGACCCAGGGCAAGAAAGACACGACGATCTTCTTCCAGGCCGACAAAGGCGTGGATTACGGCGACCTGATGAGCGTGATGGATAACCTGCGTGCCGCCGGTTACCTGAAGGTTGGTCTGGTCGGGCTCGAGAGCGCAGTCAAGAAATGATCACGACGCGCCATAAGCTGACGCGTTACAGCGGTAGCCTGGCCGTGGTGCTGGGTGTTCACGCGCTGGCCATCGCGCTGGCGCTGAACTGGACCGCCCGCCCGCCCATCGAATTGCCGCCGCAGGCAATGATGGTCGAGCTGGCACCGGTTCCGGCCCCGCCACCGCCCGCACCGCCGAAAGTCGTCACGCCACCGCAGCCACCGGCTCCGGTCGAAGAACTGCCGATCCCGAAACTGGCCGAAGCGCCGAAAGCCGAGATCGCGGTGCAGAAACCGAAGCCCAAGCCAAAACCAAAACCGCCGAAGCCGATCGAGAAGAAACTGCCCGATCCGCCGAAGGAGAAACCGTCCGAAGAGAAGCCGGCCGATACCCAGCCGACTCAGGCGCCGACGGAGAAATCCGCCCAGCCTGCACCGGGCCCGTCGCCTGCACAATTGGCCGCCAAGGCCAGCTGGCAAGGCACCCTGCTCGCGCATCTGGCCAAGTACAAGAAGTACCCGGCCAGCGCTCAAGCGCGGGGCAAGGAAGGCTTGAACCGGTTGCGTTTCGTGGTCGATGGCGAAGGCAACGTGCTGTCGTTCGAACTGGTGGGCCGTTCCGGCAACGCCGATCTGGACCGGGCCACCCTGGAAATGATCCGCCGCGCCCAACCGCTGCCCAAGCCACCGGCCGACATGCTGACCAATGGCGCGATCGAAATTGTTGCGCCGTTTGTGTACTCGCTGGAACGCCGCCGCTAGGAAACACCGCAAAACCTGTGGGAGCGAGCTTGCTCGCGAAGAGGCCTTGTCAGACAGGGCTGCTTCGACTGATACGCCGCTTTCGCGAGCAAGCTCGCTCCCACAAGGTTCAGCGCCAACCGGAAGAATCCAGCCAAGAAGGCACCGAAAGGTGCCTTTTGCTTATCCATCCACGGCAAACCGGCATTGCCCGGTGTCGCATTCATCACTCAGTCTGATAACGTGCGTCTATCGATTGCAGCCGGTATGCTTGGCCCGCATCTTCATGGACGCTTGCTATGACTCTCACAGAATTACGCTACATCGTTACCCTCGCCCAAGAGCAGCATTTCGGCCACGCGGCCGAGCGTTGCCACGTCAGCCAGCCGACCCTGTCGGTGGGCGTGAAAAAGCTTGAAGACGAACTCGGTGTGCTGATTTTCGAGCGCAGCAAAAGCGCCGTGCGCCTGACCCCGGTCGGCGAAGGCATCGTCGCCCAGGCGCAGAAAGTGCTGGAGCAGGCCCAGGGCATCCGCGAACTGGCCCAGGCCGGCAAGAACCAGCTGACCGCCCCGCTGAAAGTCGGCGCGATCTACACCGTCGGCCCGTACCTGTTCCCGCACCTGATTCCGCAACTGCACCGGGTCGCCCCGCAGATGCCGTTGTACATCGAAGAAAACTTCACCCACGTGCTGCGCGACAAACTGCGCAACGGCGAGCTGGACGCGATCATCATCGCCCTGCCGTTCAACGAAGCCGACGTGCTGACCCTGCAACTCTACGACGAGCCGTTTTACGTCCTGATGCCGGCCCAGCACCCATGGACCCAGAAAGAATCCATCGACGCCGCCCTGCTCAACGACAAGAGCCTGCTGCTGCTCGGCGAAGGCCACTGCTTCCGCGATCAGGTGCTGGAAGCCTGCCCGACCCTGACCAAGGGCAACGACGGCGCCAAGCACACCACGGTCGAATCCAGCTCGCTGGAAACCATTCGCCACATGGTCGCGTCCGGCCTGGGCATCTCGATCCTGCCACTGTCGGCGGTGGACAGCCATCACTACGCCCCGGGCGTGATCGAAGTGCGTCCGTTATCGGCGCCGGTGCCGTTCCGCACCGTGGCCATCGCCTGGCGCGCGAGCTTCCCGCGGCCGAAAGCCATCGAGATCCTCGCCGACTCCATTCGTCTGTGCTCGGTCGCCAAACCTGCCGCGCCGGTCACGGCCGGTTAAGCCAGCGTCATGACTGAGCTGTCGCAGGTGTCGGTCACCGCACTCAAGGGTGTCGGTGAAGCCATGGCCGAGAAACTGGCCAAGGTCGGCCTGGAAAACCTCCAGGACGTGCTGTTCCACCTGCCGCTGCGTTATCAGGATCGCACCCGCGTGGTGCCGATCGGCGCGTTGCGGCCGGGGCAGGACGCCGTGGTCGAAGGCACCGTCAGCGGTGCCGACGTGGTCATGGGCCGGCGTCGCAGCCTTGTCGTGCGTTTGCAGGACGGCACCGGCGGACTGAGCCTGCGCTTCTATCACTTCAGCAACGCGCAGAAAGAAGGCCTCAAGCGCGGCACGCGGATTCGCTGCTACGGCGAGGCCCGGCCCGGCGCCTCGGGACTTGAGATCTACCATCCGGAATACCGCGCCATCAACGGTGACGAACCGCCGCCGGTGGATGAAACCCTGACCCCGGTCTACCCGCTGACCGAAGGCCTGACACAGGCGCGCCTGCGTCAGCTGTGCATGCAGACCCTGACCCTGCTCAAGCCGGCCACCCTGCCCGACTGGCTGCCGACCGAACTGGCCCGCGACTATCAACTGGCGCCGCTGGCCGATGCGATCCGCTACCTGCACAACCCACCCGCCGATGCCGACGTCGACGAACTCGCCCTCGGTCATCACTGGGCCCAGCATCGCCTCGCTTTCGAAGAACTGCTGACTCACCAGCTATCGCAGCAGCGTCTGCGCGAAAGCATGCGTTCCCTGCGCGCGCCGGCGATGCCGAAAGCCACCAAGCTGCCGGCGAAATACCTGGCCAACCTCGGTTTCAATCCGACCGGCGCGCAACAGCGAGTCGGCAACGAAATCGCCTACGACCTCAGCCAGCACGAACCGATGCTGCGGCTGATTCAGGGCGACGTCGGCGCGGGAAAAACTGTGGTCGCCGCCCTCGCCGCGCTGCAAGCGCTGGAAGCGGGTTATCAGGTCGCACTGATGGCGCCGACCGAAATCCTCGCCGAGCAGCACTTCATCACCTTCAAGCGCTGGCTTGAACCGCTGGGCATTGAAGTGGCGTGGCTGGCCGGCAAGCTCAAGGGCAAGAACCGCGTCGCCGCGCTGGAACAGATCGCCAGCGGCACGCCAATGGTGGTCGGCACTCACGCGCTGTTCCAGGACGAAGTGCAGTTCAAGAACCTCGCGCTGGTGATCATCGACGAACAGCACCGTTTCGGCGTGCAGCAACGTCTGGCGCTGCGGCAGAAAGGCGTCGGCGGGCGCATGTGCCCGCATCAACTGATCATGACCGCCACGCCGATTCCACGGACGCTGGCGATGAGCGCCTACGCCGACCTCGACACCTCGATCCTCGACGAACTGCCGCCCGGTCGAACCCCGGTCAACACCGTGCTGGTCACCGACACCCGTCGCGTCGAAGTCATCGAACGGGTGCGCAGCGCCTGCGCCGAGGGCCGTCAGGCCTATTGGGTGTGCACGCTGATCGAAGAGTCCGAAGAGCTGACCTGCCAGGCCGCCGAAACCACTTTCGAAGACCTCACCGCCGCCCTCGGCGAGTTGAAGGTCGGGCTGATCCACGGCCGCATGAAACCCGCCGAGAAAGCCGCCGTCATGGCCGAATTCAAGGCCGGTAACCTGCAACTGCTGGTCGCCACCACCGTGATCGAAGTCGGTGTGGACGTGCCCAACGCCAGCCTGATGATCATCGAAAACCCCGAGCGCCTGGGCCTCGCGCAACTGCACCAGTTGCGCGGTCGCGTCGGTCGGGGCAGCGCAGTCAGCCATTGCGTGCTGCTCTACCATCCGCCGCTGTCGCAAATCGGCCGCCAGCGCCTGGGCATCATGCGCGAGACCAACGACGGTTTCGTCATTGCCGAAAAAGACCTCGAACTGCGCGGCCCCGGCGAAATGCTCGGCACCCGCCAGACCGGCCTGCTGCAATTCAAGGTCGCCGACCTGATGCGCGACGCCGATCTGCTGCCCGCCGTGCGCGATGCCGCCCAGGCGTTGCTCGAACGCTGGCCCACCCACGTCAGCCCGTTGCTCGACCGCTGGCTGCGACACGGGCAGCAATACGGCCAAGTGTGAGCACCGTCGCAGTTTCTCAAAGCTCGTTCCAACCAAGCTGGTTATACTCCAGCAATTGTTTCAAAAACGGATACAGACCATGACCGAAGCTGCTCTCGCCCCCGAATCCCCGCACGCTCCGTCTGTTATTCGGCTGCTGCTCAACAAGCTGGGCGTCGCCTACGAAGAAGTGCTCGACCACCACGGCCTCAACGCCTCGCGCAAAGTGCAGGCCGTGTTGCTGGACGACGCGGTCGGTGCGCTGATGGTGCTGTTTCCACAGAGCCAGTTGCTGGATCTCAACCGCCTCGCCGAACTGACAGGCCGCCGCCTGACCGCCGTGTCGACCGAGCGTCTGGAAAAGATGCTCGGCAAACACAGCCTGAGCCTGCTGCCGGGCCTGCCGGCGCTGACCAGCTCGCCGTGCCTCTACGAAGAAAGCCTGCTGCGCGAGCCGAAGTTGCTGATCAATTCCGGCGAGCCGGGCCTGCTGCTGGAAATCGCCAGCGAAGACTTCAAGACCATGCTGACCAAGGCCAGCGCCGCCAACTTCGGCGAAGCCCTGAGCAGCATCCGCCCGAACCTCGACCGCCCGGACGATGACCGCGAGGAAATCACCCAGGCCGTGCAGGCGTTCACCGCGCGGCGCATCCAGCAGCGTCTGGAAGCGACCATCGAGATTCCGCCGCTGGCCGAAACCGCACAAAAAATCATCAAGCTGCGCGTCGACCCGAACGCCACCATCGACGACATTACCGGCGTGGTCGAAACGGACCCGGCGCTGGCCGCACAAGTGGTGAGCTGGGCGGCGTCGCCGTACTACGCCTCCCCGGGCAAGATCCGTTCGGTAGAAGATGCGATCGTGCGCGTGCTGGGCTTCGATCTGGTGATCAACCTGGCGCTGGGCCTGGCCCTCGGCAAGACTCTCAGCCTGCCCAAGGATCACCCGCAACACACCACGCCGTACTGGCAGCAGTCGATCTACACCGCCGCCGTCATCGAAGGCCTGACCCGCGCCATGCCGCGCGCCCAGCGCCCGGAAGCCGGCCTGACCTACCTCGCCGGCCTGCTGCACAACTTCGGCTACCTGCTACTGGCCCACGTGTTCCCGCCGCATTTCTCGCTGATCTGCCGCCACCTGGAGGTCAACCCGCACCTGTGCCACAGCTATGTCGAGCAACACCTGCTGGGCATCAGCCGCGAACAGATCGGCTCCTGGCTGATGCGCTACTGGGACATGCCGGACGAACTGGCCACCGCCCTGCGCTTCCAGCACGACCCGAACTACGACGGCGCCTACGCCGAATACCCGAACCTCGTCTGCCTGGCCGTGCGCCTGCTGCGCAGTCGCGGGATCGGCTCCGGGCCGGATGAAGACATTCCGGATGCGCTGCTGGAACGTGTTGGCCTGAGCCGCGACAAGGCCAATGACGTTGTCAGCAAAGTCCTGGAAGCCGAAGTCCTGCTGCGCGAACTGGCTTCGCAATTCAGCCAGGCCTGACTTGCGCTCATAAAAAAGGCCCCACACTCAACCGAGTGTGGGGCCTTTGTATTTGATCGTTCCCACGCTCTGCGTGGGAATGCAGCCCATGACGCTCCGCGTCACAGCCTCACGCAATACTCAAGCAGCCTTGGCCTTCGCCTTCCGCGGCTTCAAATACTTCATCAACCCCTGAAACCACATCACCAACGCCGGATTCCCCTTGAGCTGGATCGACTTGTCCTGAATCCCCTGCATGAACGCCAGCTGCTTGTTCTTCGCCTGCATCGTGGCAAACCCGAACGCCGCATCCTTAAACGCAATCGCAAACGCCGGCTCCGCCACCACCCCGGACTTGCTGGTAATGCGCTGATCCTTCACCACGAAATGCCGCGCCACTTTCCCGTCCAGAGTCTGCAGCTGAAACACCAGATCCTTGTCACCCAACTGCTGCTGGAACGCAGGATTTGTCCGACTGGCCTTACCCATCAACAGACCCAGCATCCACAGAAGAAAACGAAATTTCATGCGCACAGCCTCAAAAGGAAAATGAACGGCTGGGGGAGTGTAAGGGATTCGGATGGATTCGCCACTATCTTGCACGGATAGAAGACGATGCATAGCTTTTCCTGAAAGATGACTGCCAAGTCACGACTTCACTCTCAGAACTAGATCGTTCCTACGCTCCGCGTGGGAATGCCTCCCGTGACGCTCCGCGTCACACCATCCCCCCGTCCTACACCTGAAGAAACACATTCCTGTAGGAGCTGCCGACAGCAGTGGTTTCTTGTTCCTCTACCCCGCAAATCCTTGGGAAATGTCCTTCAAACTGCGGTGCTGTCCATGAACTAGGCGTGCCTGGGGTTCATCGATAACCTCTGTCCATCACCGCAAAATCGGTGACCGGATGTGCAAGTCCGAAAACCGGAGCAAATCTTTCCAACTCTAAAGGATTTACACCGATGATCGACCCAACCCTCACTGACGAAGAAGTTTCCCCCTACGAATTCCCAGACTCGAAGAAACTCCACGAAGCCGCCGAACGCGCCCTCGACCACCATTTCAAACCCACCACCCCACGCCCCAAACGCCTCGGCGGCCTTTTCGCCCTCTGCCCCACCGCCGACGCCGAAGCCCTCATGGCCAACGCCTCCGAAGACCTCCTGTCCATCAGCGCCATCGCCGCCAACCTGGCCGACGACCTCGACGGCCCCCGCCGCTCAATGGCACTGGGCCTGAGCAGAATGGCGGACGGCGTACGGTTGATGGTCGAAGGCACGCTCGATCATATTGAGTTTCGGGAGTATCAGGCCAAGCCGTAGCTGAATTGCGGGCGGAAAAAAGGGGACGTTGAGTCCCCTTTTCCAACTAACCAATTCCTCACCACTGACAGCCCGTTTCCGGTGAGAAATCCATACTGAAATCGTGTTCGAAGGAGTACTTCTTCCTGGTTTTGTAGTTCGTATAAGTCATGCCATAGACCCGGGCACCCTGACTGACCATTTCATACTCACCCGTCAGCGCGCCCTCCGAAACCTCAACCCAAGTCGTCGTGAACTGATACGGTCGATCCTCTGCCAGAATTTCTTGCTCGGTATTCCGATGCACCAGAGAAATGGCCTTCTTCGACTTGCTGTACCTGACAGCCGCTCCGCTCCATTTGGAGAAGGAGTCGTAATAAGTTCTGAGTTCGAAATTGATGCTTTTGGCGCTCTCTTGCGAACGGAAGCAATAAATCTCCGTCGAGACCTCACTGTGCGCCGCCACAGGAAAGAGAACAAACAGTGCAGCAGATAAAACTCGCATTGACTTCAATCTGATCATTCCTTCAACGATTCAGAGGTAACTGAAAACGCATTCGCACTGCGCAGTTAGCGATGTCCTCCCGGAACACACGCTCACTCATTTCGCAGTGCCCATCGACGTATTGCCTCCATAACGGTTCGTCAAAGTTGTCACCCCCCAATCGCGCCATGGAAGCCGTCAGACCTTTTTCTCGATCCTGCCCCGCCATGACCGACGCAGCTTTGTAAAAGCCGTCCAGGGGTAACCCAGTCTGTAGAGCGATTAACTCTCCCAACCGGGCATTGGTTGTTTGCACCAGACACGCAAGCCTTTCGATGGGCGCTTCTGCACCGGGTAAAGCCGACTTATAGATATCCTCGCAATACGCCTCTTTGAAGCGCACCCACTTCTTTTGCACGTCAGTCAGTTGTTTCTTGTCGGCGGGCGTCAAACTGACCAGCGCTTTCTTGTATTGCTCATTCAACACTGCATCGACTTTCTCGAAAGTCTGCTGACCGCAAATGATCAAATCGCGATTGGTAAAGCTGTCGGGATTGCAGGCTTCCTGGGCATGCGCAGGAACCAGCAATGCAGCCAAAGAAGCACTCGCGACCAGTTCAAATAACGCCTTGAGTTTGATCATGATCCGGATACTCCGGCGCTGCGCTCAGCTACCCGTCCAGAAGTCTTCGAAACACCTGGCTCGGATGCGCCGCACTTCAGCTCTTTGATCTGCTCGTTCTGAATCGGAATCACACAGGCGAGGCGCTTTTCGCCGATAGGACGAAGCTCTGTCAGGCTAAGTGTCACGTGCAAACCGTCGTCCGCAAATACGTGCCCCTCAAATCCCGCGTCGGCATAACCCGACCAAAACGACTTGCCATCAAAACTGCAAAAACGCTTTGAAGAAATCACTCTCCAACCGCCGTTAGGCGCCAGAATCTGAACTGTCAAACAAGGACTGCCAAAGGTGCTGACATAACGCGCCACGACATCGCCGAAGCGCTGGGAACCAGAAAGGAACACCTTGTTGAGATCAACCACATTTCCCGGCTCGTCAGCGACGATCGTGTCGAGATAAGCAGCACGCTCCAGGCTCATTCTGGCAATGCAGTTGTTGATGGTCGTGACATGCGCTGCCATCCCCGGCTCAATTTCCGTGGCTTCGAGCGGGCACGTGGTGTCGCGCAGCTTGATCCAGACGCGCTGGGATTCTCTGGCCATGGCAACCAGTGCCTTGCCCTGGTCCGGGTCGGTCCGTTGCTGAGACTCAAATCGCGCCAGCAGTTTCTGGTAGCTGGCATTGAGCTGTGAATCGGCTTCCTTGCGGGCCGCCTCCACGCAGCGATCAACCTGTGAGCTCACGGAAATCTCTTTGCAGTTGTCATCGGCAATTGCGAAAGAGGCAAACAGGCATCCAAAGGACAACGCAATAAAGCGCACAAACATGTTCAATTTTTCATTCCCTGAATGACGGACCGCTCAACTGCACGTTGAGGTATTTTCTGCGCCTTGCCGTCGGCGCTCATCGCGTAGCGGTACTGGCTGTAATAACGCTGTGCTTCGTCTTTGCGATCAAGGCGCCAGAGTGAATCGGCGATGTTCAACATCAGCACGGTGCGTTTACCGACGGCCTCAACGGCTCGATAAAACTTCAGTGCAAGTTCATCATTACCGCCCTCGGCCAGGTAGAAGCCCCAGTCGTTGAACGCCTGAACATTACGTGCCGGTGGATGGCACGCCATGTAGGAATCCGGACTTAGAAAGTTCAGGTTCGATTCGATCGATTGTGCGCGGGACTGCGCTGACTTGATGCCTACGACATACTTCAACAAGTTCTTTGGAGACTCGGTCTCCAGGGCGGGGTTGAACACTTCGCCGTCTTCGGAAACCCACTGATTGCCCACCCAATTACCGAGACAAAAGCGGGAAGAGCGTTCAGCCAGCACGCAACCCGTTTCCATTGAAATCACATCGCAATGCTGTTGCGAATGCAGCGTCTCTTTACCGTCCTCCTCCGTCAACATCCCGAAGACCACCGGGTCGAGCAATAGAGTTTTCTTGTCAGGACTGAGCCACTCCGGGTGTGAATCAGCGCCAATGTCGACGCCGAAGAGCGGGAAGGTTTTGCCATTGGCGGTGAACCATGCAGTCGCCGAATCCACACCGGGCATCGTCCATTCTGTAGCCCGAAACGACACCGTGTGCCCGCTGATACCAACTATTGACGGGTCCTCGGCAAACGCGCCCATAGCGCTGCACAGACTGCCGATCATCAATACCCACTTAAGGCTGCCCATAGTCGATCCTTTTCACTGACGGACTTTCCGACTGTAACTGCCTCTTCGTCACGCCATAAGCCTTGATCAGCTCTTCCCAGGAACCCTTCGAACCAAATGAGCGCTGATTGTTATCGAAGCTGTATTGCTCCAATCGCCCCGCCGTCGAGTAATACCCTCGCCATTCAGGGCACGCGCCGCAACCGCCATAACCACCTATCGAAACAAGACTGCCCTTGGTGCCTTTCACACAATCCATCGCCACGACAACGTTACTCAGCATCTTCGCTTTCTTACCGTCAGACGTGAGCTGTGAAACCTTGTCGATGTTGCGGCGCAACACTTTGCCGCCAATGTTGATCGTCTGGTCGGAGCAAACCGGGATGAGGTGGGTTTCTGCGGCATCCACCGTCACGGATCGGCAGGACGACACCATCACCACTTCAACGCCGCCACATTGCATGACATCGCGCTGGGTGTAGGCATCCTTGGGAGCGGCGAAAGCTGGAAGCGAGAGCAGCAGCGAAAGGCTGCCCGCGAGAAAATGGTTCATCCAATCATCCTTAATCAAACAGCGGCGATCACAAATCCTTGAACGTCAGCAGCCGGAACTCGTTATTCACAAACTCGAAGTAGCGGGTTCTGTAGCGGCTTTCCAGCTCATTACCCTTCGCATCCTCTTCGGTATCGGCCGCAATGCCGGAAACAATGAGCAAACGACTATCGGGCTTGTTCGACAGGCTGAAGGTATTGCCGTCGTATGCATTCGGCAGTCCGCCGACAACCTCCCCCGTGCGCGCATCCAGCACTTCGCCGCAAATGGCACTGACGCCACAACCGACTCGGTACAGGATGTAGTGCCCGGCAAAGTTGACCTTGCCTTTGAGTGCCTGTGCACGATCCATATCCATCATCGGGTTGCTGTGTTCTTGCGGCACCGGTTCGTGATTGATGCCGGTGAACACTGGGGTGACGGTGTAATCCTTGAAGTTCGGGTCAGCGGCGAAAGCCACGGATGTGGTAATGGCCAAGAGGCCGCCGAGTAGAACTGAACATCCTTTCACGCTGTAACTCCGTTTGGTCATCGCAGGCTTACTCAAAAGCCATGCTGCGAACCGCTGTTTTGATTTGTTCAAATCCTTCGGCGCTGATCGCCAACGGGGTGGCCGAGCCTGATTCCGCCGAGCCGATCAACACGCTTTCGCCACGCAGCAGGCAGAAAGCAACGCGGGTGATGTGACGTCGTGACTTGTCATGGAAACCGAAGATGAACCCCGAAGACTTCTCCCCACCCAATGCCTCAAAGGTGTATCTGTTTTTTGGCCCCGCCAGCGACGTCGGCTCCCAACCATGATCGGTCAGGGTCGCCGGGCATTTAAGGTCGTTACTTTCTCGCACGAGTTGCAACTCAATCGTGTCATCAAGCGGCGGCTTCTGAGTGGTGAGCGCGGAAAAGTTGTTGGTGTTTTCACACATGACACTGAACCAGGACTGGCTCAGGTCTGTGGGTTTTTCGAAATTCCACTCATAACCCGTCGAGGTCTGAGCCTGCGATAAACGCGGGGCGCTAGAGGTTTCAGGCTGTTGTTTGGCCGCAATGAATACCAGATCAGGTGTATTGAACTGCAACCATTGATCTTTCGAGAGCGTCATTGAGAACCGGCAAGGTGTCATGTCGACCGCAACTTCGGTTGGGCCTTGCGCGATCTGCAACTGACCCGACGCATTACCCACCGAGACAACACTTGCGGCGGCATGACTGGCCTGCGCGAAAGTAGCAACGCTGATCAGCAATACCTGCAGAAATCGAGGTCTCACGAAGCCCGGAATCGACAAGTCAGGCACAGTTCCACTCACTTGGAATTTAACGGCAAAGAATCGCGACACATCCTCGCTCCGAGTTTCAAATGCAGTGACTCGCCTTGATCGGCTCCGGAACTTGCGACTTCAATCGCGCCACACTGTCGACGCCCGACCGATAACCTTTGTCAGCCGCCATTTGATAACAGGCTAACGCCCGGGACATATCTTTCGTTCCCAACTCGCCCCCCTCAAGGGTAGATGCCAGATAAAATATCGCTTCCTTTGAGCCCATGGTAATCGCCCGAATGACCTGCTCTTCTGCCTGCTTGGGATGAAGGCAAGGACCGTTATAGTCGGTCGAGTTTCCTGAACAAAGAAACGTGGCATAGCCCAACGCACCACTCGGTATTTTCGAGGCCGCTTTGAACAACGCTTCAACCTTGCTGGTTTCCAACTGAGACGCCATCTGCGAAAGACTCAAGCTCGCCGCTGACAGGCTCGCCTCTGGATCTCCCGACTCAGCCGCACAGACATAATTTTCCAGGGACGCTTCTAACAATTCCGCAGTCAGACGGTATTGCTCAAGCGAACCCAGCCCTCCCAAAGCCTCGGCACGTTGATCACAGAAGTTCTCGGCACGGCTCATTGCAGGGTTACGTGTTGCGACAAGATCCTTCTCGCTGATCGACCAGTCTTCAACGCCTTCAAGCACCCAGCACGCCTGACGAGAGAAATTGAAGATTTTTACATTGCTGTTGCCCGCCCGCTTATCGACCACGTTGACGTGACTGTCATCGACTTCTTCAATCTCGACTCCAGGTGTCTTGCCGGGTGTGATGGCGGCCATCAGCGGATAGGTGAAGGAAGCTCCGCTGACGCCCGAGGTCGAAGGCTCAAAGGTACTACGGTCCTTACCTGCTACCGGCTTCAACACAAGCGACTTGACCGTCATCGCAGTGAGACGGCGCTGTGATTCACCGCTGGCGGAAAACGCTGTCAGGAAAGCAGGGAATTCCTCCGAAGGACAAGCGCCGTTGGCCGCCGCTGTCGAAGTGCTCTTGTCGAGTGCAAGTGCAGGGACAATCTTGTCCAGATACGCCGAGCGCACGCGACTCATTCTTGCGATGCACGAGTTGACCGCGAACACATGCGCCGGCATCCCCGTCTCGATCTCGAATGCCTCCAACGGACAATTCGCATCGCGCAATTTCAGCCATGCACGTTGCGACTCTTTAACCTTCCCCGCGTACTCCGCTCCCAACGCAGGATCTGCTCGATAGTCAGACTCAAGCCGCGCCATCAATTGCTTGTAGCTGAGGTTCAACTGCGTATCGGCAGCCTTCTTCGCTGCCTCCGAGCAGGGCACCATTTTCAGGCTCGAGGTGACATGGCTGCAGTCATCCTGCGCATACACCGCTGAAACAGGCAGCAGCATGGCCAGCAGGGTAAAAACAAAACGTTTCACTGTGTTCTTCCTTGAGTCATTCAGGCTTTGCGTTTGGCGAACCGGGTGACGCATTGCTTGGCTACGTTCATTTCCCAGTAAGTGCTGAGCAATGCTTTACGTTTTTTATCGACACGCAAATTAACGAAGCCATCGCCGCAGTCCGGCTGCAACTCTTCGAAGGTGCCGGTTCTGGCTTGGTAGATGAACACCCGGTAGTAGTCGTAAGTTCCCATGCCGTCATCGAGTTGCCGGACCGCGAAATCCTTGGCACCGTCGAAATTGAAATCATCGATCTGCAGATGGAGTTCGTTCACGGCTTCAAAATCGATTGTCCGCGACTCGTTATGCATTTCGCCTTTAACCGCGACGTTCAGCGTGGAGCCTTCGAGAACCAGCGTTGCTTCGACGCCTTTGGTTGGGCTGAAGGTAGTGGTTTCGGCTAACGCTGGGATGGTCCACATCAGGCCAAGCAGTGGTACCGCTAGATTTTTGAATTGCATGTACTCGCCTAACTTTCACTGAAAAACGCGGCTCGTCTCAATTGCAGTTTTCCCGAGATTTCGCCGCCTGTGGAATACGTCCACCTTTTCCGTTTTTTGTCATTTGCGCGATGTATTCCTTATAAAGCGGACATGCGTCGGACCTCATTCCTATATCCCAATAGGCATCTGCCAAATTTAGTGTTGCAACGACTCTCTCCGGGAATTTTTTATGAATCTCCCTCAAAAGCAAAGCAGCTAAAACATTGTTTTTGCTGCGATACAAATAATAAGCATAGTCATTTAAAGGTCCGACATTATCATCAGCAACAATCAAAGTCAGCTCATACACCAGCTCTTGGGGAATGTTCCGCCTTACCTTATTCCCGCTATCATCGAGCCCATAAAATAATTCTCCTTTTTCACCCTGAGGAAGCTTGCTAAGGATATATTTGAAGTCTTTCCTGATTTCTGCAAGCTGAGCTTCATCACTCAAATAGCTAAAATTCGGTGCATTTTCGGAGAATTGAGAAAACAAAGTGCAACACGCTATACGCTGAACATTAAATTGCTGAGGAAATAGCAATTCAATTGGCGCCTTCTCACCACTCAAAGTGTATTTTTCATCTCTACTAGGCTCCACCCAAGTAGATTTTTTATAGAGAACCCAGTCTTGCTGCGCAGAATTCCATTTAAAACTGTACTGCGTAAGATCAGTATTACGAGTATAAAAATCCAGCAGCAACGAGAATTCACCTGGTAGATAACCTACAGACAACCCACCGTCTCCAAGCTCAAAATTTCCAGAAACTGACTTATTGCTCCCGCCAATATCGATAGTGATTCGCGAAATTGTGCCGTCATCCTCGAGTGGGCTAACACTATACCGATCGCAGATTCCATCTCCATTCAGGTCAGTCTCGCAGCTAGAGTTCGCACTTGCCGCTGTTGCCATAAGCGCGAAAATAAAAGAAACAGCTACTTTGATCATAAGGTCCCCCCAAGTGCGACGATACGCGCTTCCGCGTACTGTTTAGCTACCGATGCTATTCGTCCTGACGCATAGTAAGTAGTATTGGTATTGCCACTTACAGACGAATCCGAGTTATACAGCTCCAAGAACCTTTTATATCCGATTATTGCTTGCGCAGCATCCGGTGCCTTCCCAGCTTTTCCGCCTGCGGGATCGCTCCAGAGGCCCCAAGCAAAGGAAAACTTAGCTTTATTATATGCCTTGCTATCAAGCAGATCATAGGCGCCAGATTTATTCAACTTCGCACAACCTTTAATATCCAAGGCTTTCAAAGCATTGTTCAAAAACAACAATCTTTCATCATAATGATTCAAACCACCATTCACTAAAATCGTGCAATATATAAAATCATCGGCATCCGAGTGCGTGAGTATTTTTTTATAGTCAACCCAATACCATCCCGCCGACAGTACGCTATGCGGCAACTGGCCGAGCTTATTATAATTTGGCGCACCTATAAAACTCTCACCGGCAAACTGCCCATAGGCCTCATAATTGACTCTATGGGTGATTTGCATAAGACCACGACCAATGTAAGGATGATATGTAGGCAAAGGTTTATCTGGGTCGAGACCTTCTACTGTGTAGTGCAGATGTCCGCTCTCGTGCAGCATTTGCGCAAGAATATGCGCCTTACTTATACATTTAGCTACCCCAGACCTCTCAAACATCTCACCTAAAAGATCTGTATATTTATCAATATTAGCCTGAGTCGCTGAAGGATCGATCAATTTCATTTGATCTTTAGTAATGGTATCCGAGCAGCTACAACCACCTGCATGTGCAAATGACGAAATCAGCCCAATAGGATGGATATGTTGCACACTCGCATTGCTGGTAATTCCATGCTGACCCAACAGCTTGCTCCACCAACTGAGTTTCTCAATTCGCGCCTTTTCTTCTACCCATTCTCTATGAGGTTCAGAATCGCTATGCCCAATTATTTCGTCTAGGGCATCCCACTTATCTTTTTTAAAGTCCCACTCATTTTCATAACGGGTGACCATATGCGATATTGGCTGAGAGAACCAAGGTTTGTTCAATGCTTCTGCAATCTCAGTCGGGGCGATTTTTTTATCCCCGTCCCGATCGAGTATTTTATACAGCTTCTCGTTAACGGAACCCGCAATAGCCGCTTCCACGTATGACAAATAGCCTTCACGCTCCTGCTCACTGAGATTCTCTTGGGCATGTAAAAACGCTGCAAAGTGATCGGCGTTGCTGGTGGTCTCTTCGATAAAATCGAAGCCATTCCACTCAAATGGTGAATGTCGCGAAATGACTATGTCTTGCTCCGCAAACCACCCATCAATCCCGTTACCGTCCTTGTCCCCTAAAAGACCATCTAGACGCCACCAATACGTGGTTGTCGTTGACTGCCCCATTGTGACTGTTTGTTTTATTTTTTTGTCCGCAGGTAGCGTCTCCAGCAACCCTACAGGGACATAAAAATCGTACCCCACATCATTCCCAGCGTCTGATGCTTTAGGAGGATTTGTAGCGTTCATACCTTGCACGTGTGTAATAAGCTTGGTGCCTACAGGTATTTTGACTATTGATTTCTCAGCGACGGGTGCCCCTGCGGCTTTAGCTTTACTCTGCTCAGTGAACGCCTTCACATCCTCACAGCTGAAAACCTCTAGGTGCAGGAGGTTCTTCGGAGCTGCATCTGAATGGTTTTGATACTTGCCAACATGCCCGAGAATTTCACCAGCTTTGATCTTGTATGTCGGAGAGAGGACAACAACATCTCCCATCGGGCTATGCGGCTCACTCTTCGGCGTAAGTGACTGCAGCCAAATAAACCCAGGAAACTTGCCATCCGCGCCGACGGCTAGGGCTGGAGTCGCCTGGCCACTGACGATTTCGGCGAGTTTACGAAAGTTGTTAGGTGTCACTTCGTCACCAAGCCGTACTTGTGCGCCTGCTGGTAAGTGGCTAAGCGGGAGGCCGCTGGTATGGGCGCCGCGGATATTCGCTCCGTGCTGAGCACCTCCAGGGATAGGATCTTGAGCTTCGTTACCCACGAAATACTTGCCACCCCCCAAGTCTTTCAATTGACCCTTATATACCCATCCGCCCGCAGGCAAGCCTGTGATTTCAGGACTAACGCTGATAACCGCAACCCACATCTGATTCGCTGGGGCAGGTTGTGTAACCACGGTCGTCCCCCGGGGCAAAACTGCCAAGACGGGAAAGTGCCCGGCGTTACCACTTCGCATCCGGATGCCCAAAGGCTTGTCTGGAGCATTGGCCTTAACTTCATAAAGCCCCTTTCCCCAAAAACCCGGCCGGTCTTTAAGCGTAGGGTTCGCTTTGTAACCCTCCCAATCCAGCAAGTGCATATAGAGGCTGAAAAACGTCAGGCTTGGCCCTGCCACCGGCGAGCTTGCCGGAGCCGCCCCGGCTGCAGGCGCCGGAGGTGCCGGAAGCTCAAGTCGATGCTTAACCAACACAAAACCCGTCGAATAAACCGAAGGCGTCGAGCCAAAATCCGAAGTCGGATACTTCTCGTCAATACGGTAGGCGACGACTTCTCCATCAGCGATGCACCTGACCTCCGTCAGATCCTTCACCAACCCCGAAGCTTCATCGAAATGAACGCCACCATGCCAAAGACCATTGGCCCCCAATGGGTAGTAACCGTCCTTTGCTTTAGCTAACGCTTTGTAGAACTGCTGTGGATCGGTCGCTTCAGCTGTCCCTACCTTCAGGGGATACGACCATTTTTGAATTTTGTTCGTTGTCTCTGTCATTACCAATTACCTGATTCTGATCCCTGGTGGCTTGGATTGCCGTCGATGTATTACCCAGAAAAATTGAGCATGCGTTTTGGCTTGCGTTTGGCCTGTTCTTCAGGCGCATTCAACAACGCCTGATCCATCAAACTCCCCGCCTTATCCTTATCCGCCGCTCCCGGCAGCACCGGCGGCTTGATCCCGATCCCGGTGCCACTCCCCGCCGACCCGCCAGCATTAATCTTCACCACCGGCCCAACCACCGTCACACCACCGCCATCGAGCTTGATAAAACTGCCACCGCCGAGAATCGTCAGCTCAGTCCCCGCCTCAATGACAATCTTGTCGCCCGCCTTGATGTGTATCTCTTTCCCGACACTGGTCAGTTGCGCCGTCCCGAGCTTCACATGCTGGCTCTCACCAATGGTCAGGTGGTCGTCCATCCGCGCTTCGATCTTGCGATCGGAAATCGTGGTGCGGTGTTCTTCGGCCTTGAGTTCGGTGTAGGTGTTTTTCACCACAGTGTCGTGACGTTCATTGCCGACCCGAATCTTCTGATCATGCTCAACGTTTTCATCCCAGTCGCGCTGGGCGTGGATGAAGATTTGTTCGGCGCCTTTTTTGTCTTCGATTCGCAGTTCGTTGTAACCGCCGCCACCCGGGGAGCTGAGGGTTTTGAAGACGCTGCGGGTTTTGTTCGCCGGCAGGGCGTAGGGCACCGGGTTTTCTTTGTGGTACAGGCAGCCGGTGACCAGTGGCTGATCGGGGTCGCCTTCGAGGAAGGTGACGAGGACTTCCATGCCGATGCGCGGGATGGAGATGGCGCCGTAGCGGTCGCCGGCCCAGGAGCTGGAGACGCGCAGCCAGCAGCTGGTCTTGTCGTCGGCCTGGCCTTCGCGGTCCCAGTGGAATTGCACTTTGATGCGGCCGTACTGGTCGCAGTGGATTTCTTCGCCTTTGGGGCCGGTGACCATGGCGGTCTGGCTGCCGAGCACGCGCGGTTTCGGGTGCTCCAGCGCGGGGCGGTAGAACACGTCCCACGGGGTGGCGAGGAAGCGGTTGCGATAGCCCTGGTGGAAGTCGTCCTTGTTGTCGGTGGTGTCGCTGGTCACCGATTCTTCGAGGACTTGCGGCTGTTTGCCTTCGTGGAAAATTTCGGTGAGCAGCCACAGGTCGTTCCACTCGCTGCGCGGGTGGTCGGACATTTCCATGAAGTGGCCGCTGACCAGTCGGGTCTGGTCGCCGCGACCCTCGGCCTGACGGTAGTCGGCGCGGTGGCGTTCGAGGGCGCGCTGGCTGAGGAACTTGCCGCGGGCGCGGTCGATGAAGCGGCCGGGGTAGTCGTAGTCTTCCAGATCCGGTTCGGTACTCTCGCCATCCGGTTTGTAGGCCGCCTCCATTTGCAGGCGCGGTTTTTCGAAGTCGTAGTCGCGGCGGGTGGTGCGGCTGGTGCGGGTTTCCAGGCGCAGCTTGAAGCCCTTGATTACTGGTTCTTCGGCGACCATGCCGCTGCCTTGCACGTACGCGGTCGGCTGGCCGAGGTTCGGGAATACGGTCTGGTCATCGCCGAACACCAGCAGATGACCTTTCTTGCTGTGCTGGAAGTGGTAGTGAATGCCTTCTTCTTCGCACAGGCGCTGGACGAAATGCAGGTCGGTTTCGTCGTACTGCACGCAGTAATCGCGATCCGGGCACGGCTGGCTCAGCTGGAAGCTGTAGGCGTTGCCCTTGATGCCGTGCTCGTCGAGGATCAGCGCGATGATTTTCGGCGCCGACATCTGCTGATAGATGCGCTGGTTGGTGCGGTGATGCAGGTATTGCAACTGCGGCACCAGCGAAACCTTGTAGCGAGTCAGGCGCTTGCCGGCATCGCCTTGGGCAACGCGGTAGATCTGACCGTGGATGCCCGAGCCTTGTGGATCGAGGGCGAGGAACGCCTGTTTGTGCAGGAGTTTTTCCAGGTCCAGATCCGGGTTTTCGCTGACCAGTTCCAGGTCGAAACGGAACGGCTGACTGATGCCTTCGGTGCCGGTGAACGACAGGACTTGCAGGTCGCCTACGTAGTCATCAACGGTCAGGCTGAAGTGCGTTTCGTTAGCTGGGTTGAACATAAAGTGCTCCCTGTTCGAATGTCATCCGTTACGCCCGCAGTCGCAAACGCTGCAGCCAGGACGAAGTGGCGCCCAAGGCGTCACGCAATTGGTCGGCAGTGATGTTGCGCTCTGCCGCGTCAAAGGCCAGCGCGGTGCGCAACGCGGGCCAACAGTGGGTCGGCAGATTTGCCGGGGCTTGCAGTTCGCGTTCCAGGTGTTCGTCACGGGCCTGGGTCGAGGGCAAGCGGCGGAACGGGTGTTTGCCGCCCGCCAGTTCATAGATCACGCAGGCCACGCCGTACACGTCTGCGCTGGCCGACAGCGGTTGGCCCTCAAGCAGTTCGGGGGCGGCGTAGCCCGGGGTCCAGGCGTTGAAGCGCTCGCGGCTCAGGTGCGGCAGGCCGGGCAGGATGCCCTCCTCGGCTTGCCCGAGACCGAAGTCGAACAGGCGCACGCCGTCTTCGCTGAGCATGACGTTGCTCGGTTTCATGTCACCGTGCAGCACACCGCGACGGTGGGCGTAGGCCAGCGCGTCGAGCAGCGGCAGCGCGATGTCGCGCAGTTCTTTCCACGGCAGGCCCAGTGGCCGCTCGCAGAGCAGTTTGTCCAGGGTCAGGCCACGCATGAGTTCCATGGTGATGAAGGCCCGCTGGCAATCGGTGTCCACTTCGAACGTGTGCGGTCGCAGCACGTTGTCGTGACGCAGGCGTCGGGTCAGGGCGAACTCGCTGTAGAGCAAGGCACTGGCGTCCGGCGACTCGGCAAATTCTTCGCTGAGGATTTTCAGCGCAATGTAAGGATCGGGATCGCCGAACTGTTCGTGCAGCAGATCCCGGGCCCGGTAAACCGCACCCATGCCACCGGCCCCGAGCAGACGCTCGAGGTGGTAGCGGCCTGCCAGAACATCCGGCAGTTCGCCGACGCTGGCCTTGGTCGGCGCCAGCGCGGGTTCGGCGTTATGTTGCTTGGCGAAGGCGAAATAGGTCAGGTTGTTGGCCTGCTCTTCGCTCATCAGCAAGTCGTCGACTGAGGATTCGAGTTCAGTCATTGGCGGATCACCACGGCAGTCAGATTGTCCCGGGCGGCGCCACGCAGGGCGCCGTCGAACAGACGTTCCAGCGCCACGTGCGGCGCCGCCAGGCTGAGGGCGTTGCCGAGGGCATCGCTGCTCAGGCCTTGATACAAACCATCGCTGCACAGCAGGAACACATCGCCCGGATAGACCTCGAGTTCCAGCACATCCAGGGTAAGTTGTTCCGCCGCGCCCACCGCCCGGGTCAGGGCCTGAGCCGCCGGGTGCGCCGCTGCCTGCTCGACGCTCATCTGTTGCTCGTCGATCAGCTGCTGTTGCAGCGAATGATCCTTCGACAGCTGATACAACCGCTGCCCGCGCCACATGTAGCAACGGCTGTCGCCGGCCCAGATGCAGGCCGCGCGATTGCCTTCCACCAGCAGCGCCACGACGGTGCTGCCCATGATGCTGTCGTGACGCCCGGCGGTGACGGTCAACTCCTGCCCCAGCCGCCGGTTCAGCCAGTGCAGGCACTGGCGGATGGCTTTGAGGCGTTCATCGAAGTCTTCGTGCTGCGGCAGTTCAGCCAGGCTGGCGACGATCATCTGGCTGGCGATGTCGCCACCCTGATGACCGCCCATGCCGTCCGCGACCACCCACAGCCCATGCTGCGGGGTGTCGAGGAAAGCATCTTCGTTGCGCGACCGCACCTTGCCCGGGTCGGTTCGCGCCGCGCTGCGCCAGGGACTGGCCACCAGCATCAGAGCTGCACCGGCATACGGAAGGTGCGCATCACGCCCATGTCGAACGGATTCGGCGTGCGCTGGCTGGTCAGCAGGTAGTTGGCGCGCAGGCCACCTACGTCGGCTTTCAGCACCAGCACGTCACGACCGGTCAGGTACTCGGTCTGCATCAGGTCGAACAGACGGAACAGAGACCACGGGCCGGAGTTCTTCTCGATGCCGATCGGGCGCCCGGCCATCTTGTCCATGACGAGGCTGGTGCGACCATCTTCAGCATCGGTCGGCCACTTGAAGGTCATGGGCAGGATCGGACCGTGGCGGTATTCCATGGTCTTGTCGCCGAACTTGAACTCGGAACGGCTGACGGCCGGATCGAGGGTGTACGGCTCCAGCTTGAACTGCACGGTCGGCTCGGCCGGGTTGATCGAGAAGAAGCTCTGGCGAATGTTCAGTGCCGCCGCCATCTGGTCGAGGAACACCTTGGACACCGGCAGGCTGCGACCGTCGATGCTGCGCATCCGGTAGTTGCCCGGATCACCGCTGACAAACGGACGCATGTAGTTGTCGAAGAAGCGGTCGATGGTGCCTTGAGCCCGGAAGAACTCGCGGAAATCGCTGATCGCCACATCGCTGGTGCTCGACGCGCTGAACGGATAGCGCTTGTTGATGGTTTTGCCATACACGCTGTACAGCTCGTTCTGATAACGGCCGTTCAGGTATTGGTAGGCATCGTTGAGCACCAGGCGCCACGAGTCTTCGGCCAGAACGTTGAACCATACGCTCAGCGGACGCGGCAGACGACCCGACGCATTGCGCAGGTTAGTCAGCGCATCACGCTGGCCGCTCATGCGGGTCTTGGCCAGTTCGAACGCGGCCTGCTCCGGCGTGCTGGAACGGGCGAGGCCCGCCAGTTGCAGTTGCAGGTCGTTGAGTGCGGCGAATGCCGGGGTCAGGTCAGCGGCCGGGCCGTTGTTGTCGTCGAGCAGCTTATGCAGCGGTTCGAAGCGACGTTGCAGGGACTTCTTGGCAGTGTCCGGCAGATTCTTCGCCACGTTCAAGGCCGAAGCCTTGTCGGCGACAGCGGAAGCGAGCTTGCCGACCTTGCCCAGTTTGCCCTTCTGGCCTGCCAGTGCATCGGCGGCGTCACCGGCTTCATCCACCGGCTCAGGGGCCGCCGGGAAGCGGGTGTTCTCACGCACTTCGGTCAGCAGCGCCAGCACCGGCGAGTTGGCCGAGGTCAGGCCCGCCAGCTGTTCGGCGCCTTCACCGGCATCGCTGATCGGCGGCAGTGCCACCTGGCCAACCGCTTCGCTCCAATAGTTGGCGTAGTCGCGGAAGTACAGTTGCTCCAGCTCGACCATCAGGCGACGCAAGTCCATGTCGCTGATACCTGCGCCTTCGCCCAGTACCCAGTTGTCACGCAGGATGTCGGTCACCAGCGACGCGCCTTGCACCGAGAAATACTGCTGATAACCGGTCTGGGTGTAGAACCCCGGAATCACGTATTCGGTGCCGATGAACAGCGAGCCCTGCGGCCCGAGGTGCTGGCTGAAGCGATAGTCCGGCAGGTTGCGCGCCTGCTCGCGGAGCATGCGGTAAACCACCGTCGCCAGCGATTCGCTGCGCAGCACCTGACGCGCCTGGGTCACCAGTTGCTCGTTGAGCGGATAGATAAACGGCTGCTGCAGCAGACGCTCAAGGTGCGTGTTCAGACCGTTCTGCACCGCGGTGTTTCCGGTGTAGCGCTGCGACCAGTCAGCCGCGATCCAGTCCTTGAGCCATGCCGCGTCGCGACGATCCTTCATGTTCAGCATCAGGTACGCGCGCAGGCTGTTGATCAGCTTTTCGCGGTCCTTCATGTTGGCGCGGATCTGGCCTTCGAGCATGGTGGCGACGCGCGGCAGCAGTTGCTTTTCAAGCTCGCGCTCGTAGGCTTCCTTGACCACCGGACTGACTTCCTGGCCTTGATACAGACCGACACGCTCGTGGTACGACACGTCGCTCTTGTTCGGGAACACCTGGGTGGCGGCGTAGCTGGTGTCGAGGGTTTTCAGCGCGCCCATCGCGTCATCGCGTGGCGACAGCACGGTGCGCTGCTGCGTCCAGTTCTGCGCCAGATTGCGCAGGTTTTCCAGACGCTCGTAGTTGGCCGAGAAACCTCCGGCCCAGAGCATGCCGAACAGCACCAGCGCACCCAGTGCGCCGACGTACAACGCACGCTGGCCCCAGTGGATGCGGCTGCGTTCGCGCTTGTCCAGACCGGCCAGATCGGCCTCGGGGAAAATCACCCGGCTAAGCAAGTGATGGATGAAACGCGAACGACCGCTGCGCAGGGTCGGCAACACGCCGGCGCTCATGCCCAGACTCGCGCCGATACCGGCGGTGGTCGAATCCATTTCCTGAGTCAGATGCGGAGCGCTGGTCAGGTAGAAACCACGCAGCAGCGTCGCACGCTGGTAGCGGTTGCCGGTGAAGGCCATGTCGACGAACAGGCACAGGCGCTCGCCGATCTGGCCCATCTGGTGCGGGAAGTCGAGAATTCGGCCACGGCGCTGGGTGTCGCGCTCGGAGTGCATGCGCATGATCACCTGGCTGTTGAGGCGACGCAGCAGCTCTTCAAACTCGCCGCGCAGCACAGCCACGTCGGTGCCGACCTGATCCTTGCGGAAACTGGTGCCCAGCACCTGATCGCTTTCTTCGCGGGTCAGTTGATCGAAGAACTCGTCGAAACCCAGCAGCTTGTCTGCCTTGCTCAGCACCAGATACACCGGCACGTCGACGTGCAGCTTCTGATAGACGTCTTGCAGACGCGCGCGCACCTGGCGAGCGAGGGTGTCGATGTCCTGCTCGCTGCCGCTGGTCAGGGTTTCCACCGGAATGGTCACCAGCACGCCGTTCAGCGGACGACCGCGACGACGCTTGCGCAGCAGTTCCAGCAGAGTGGTCCAGGCGCTGCCGTCGACTTCCGAATCCGGTTGGGTCAGGTAGCGGCCGGCGGTGTCGATCAACACACCGTGGTCGGCGAAGTACCAGTCGCAATGACGGGTGCCGTGGGTGTCGCGGGTCAGCTTGCGGTCGATCTTGTTGATCGGGAATTCCAGCCCGGAGAAGTCCAGCAGGCTGGTCTTGCCGCTGGCCTGCGGGCCGATCAGCAAGTACCACGGCAAGTCACTGCGCCAGCGCTCGCTGCGGCCGCGATACAGGCTCGAAGTCTTGAGGGTTTTCAGGGCGTCCTTGAAACGCTCCTTCAACTCTTTCTGCTCTTCGTCGATCAACTCTTCGCGACGGATACGATCCTGGCCGTCTTCGGTTTCTTCGACGGCTTTCTTGCGGATACCGGCGCGCCAGCTGACGAAGACCATGGTCAGGCCCCAGATCAGGAACAGCACGCTGATGGTCAGCAGGCGCGAAGTCGCGCTTTCCCAGAACTTGTAGTCATCCACTGCCAACAGCGGGCCGACGAACCACACCAGCAGCGCCACGAACAGCACCAGCAGCAGGGTCCAGACCCAGGTCTGGCGCAGGAAGGCGCCGACTTTCTTGAAAAACTTTTTCATCACACGTCCCTGTTTACGGCTGCGACTGCGGCTGGGCCGCGGCCGGATCAAGCGGCTGATAAGGTTGCAGAACGGTGTCGCGCTGCTCGCCCAAGACCCAGGCGAAGCCCGAATACATCATCACCAGGCAGACGAAGGTGAACAGCACCACCATCCACGCCGGCACGATGCGCACCAGGTTGCGACGCTGATCGTTGAGGCCTTCCCACTGCGGCGACAATTCGCGCGGCACGTCACCACGCAACTGACGGATCTGCCGGTACAGGGCGTCGCGGATGCCTTCGAGCTCCAGCATGCCGCGCGCCTGCACGCGGTACTTGCCCTCGAAACCGAGGGACAGGCACAGGTACATCAGCTCCAGCATCGGCAGGTGCTTGACCGGGTTTTTCGACAGCCGATCGAGCAGCTGGAAGAACTTCTCGCCGCCGAAGGTTTCGTTGTGGAAGCTGCTGAGCAGGCTCATCTGCGACCACTCGCTTTCGTTGCCCCACGGCGTGGTCACGACAGCTTCGTCGACCACGGTGCAGAGCACGTAACGGGCGGCCATCACCTGGCTGCTTTCGGCGCCGTTGTGCAGGGCGCGCACTTCAAACAGCTTGAGCCCGGCGGTCAGGCGCTCGTTGAGCGCGTAGAGGTCTTCGCGGGTTTCGCTGTGCTTGAGGCGCACCACTTCCGACAGCAGTTCGGACGACGCGGCCACCAGCGAATTGAGGCTGATGTTGAAGGCTTCCGCCGGGCGCAGGCGCGCGGCGTAAATCATCCGTTCTTCCAGTTGCTCGAAGCGCGGCGGCGCGGCGAAGTCGGTCAGCGGACTCGCCGCCGGGCCATGGCCCTGACGGTCGAGCAGGACGGTTTTGTCGTCTTGGTTGTGTTCCATGTCCTTGATCATGTCGGTCAGTTCCTGATGGCCCAGAATTTCAGTTCAAGCTCGGCGAATTCGCCGGACACGTGGAACGCGAAGCCGCCGGAGCGCTCGAGTTGTGCCAGGTCTTCGGAACTGAGTTCGAGGATGAAATAGGTTTTGTTCGAGTGAAACGCGATCTGCCGCGGGGCCACCGGCAACGGTTTGACCTTGATCCCCGGCAAGTGCAGGTTGACCAGTTGGCGGATGCGCTCCACCGGGCCGACCTTGAGGTGCGCCGGCAAGCGGTGGCGCAGTTCTTCGGAGTCGCAGTTGGCACTGGCTGCCAGCACGAACGACGCCGAGCCCAGCAGTTTGTGGTCGTGCAACGGCGACACGATGATCCCGTACTGACGCGCTTGCAGGATCAGTTCGATGGCGTGCTGTTCCAGCACCATCGACAGCACGTGACGGATCGACTCCATCAGTTTGCGGAAGCTCGCACCCTGATCCGCGTGCGAATAGCGGCTGTCCAGACGCGGACGTTTGCTGTCGCTGGAGAAGGTCGCCAGATCGCCGAGCATGGTCAGCAGCGTGCGGTACAACTCTTCCGGGTGCACCTGCTCCAGGCCGAGGTAGTGACGCAGCAGCAGTTCGGTGCGGTTGATCAGTTGCAGCATCATGAAGTCGCCGACTTCCGCACCGCCGACCTTGCCGTTGGAGCGAATACGCTCGGCAATGGTGTCGCCCCGGTGGCTGAGCATACTGATCACTTCTTTCAGGCACGACAGCAGGTAGCTGGAAGCGTGGGCCTGAATGTAGGTCGGCACGAAATCCGGGTCGAGGCTGATCACGCCGTCCGGCGTGGTGTCGAGCACATCGCAGATCTTCAGTTTCACGTAGGCCTGATCGCTCTGCTGCTCGCCGAGCAACAGCTTGAAGTCCGGCCGACCGCAACTGACCTGGCTGGCGGAATCGTCACCGGCGTTGGAGTCGGCGACTTCGGCGTCATACGCGGTGTAGCGCGCCAGCACGTCGGATTGTTCCGGGCGACGGGCCTCGATGTGGTTACCGGTGACCAGCGGCAGCGCCAGATAGATCGGCGTATTGCCGGTGTTCGGCGGCACGTCCAGCGCCAGCGGTTCGGTGTTGCCGCCGAGTTCGAACAGGCTGCCGTCCGGCAGAATCCCCGAGGCTTCACTGATCACCAGTTTGCCCATGTTGAGGAACTGCAAGTCGATCTCCAGGTTCAGGAAACCCCAGGTGTAGCCGCCCAGCAACTGGGTGCGGGTCTTCATCTGGTGATCGTAATAGCGGTCGTTGTGCTGGAAGTGCTGCGGACGCAGCAGCATGCCTTCCTGCCAGATGACTTTATGGGTATTCATGATCAGTCATCCGCCTTGGCGAGCACTTCGTTGGTTTTGCGGATACCGGCCTGATCCAGGGTCAGATCGGCTTCGGTGACTTCCAGCGGCGTGACCGGGAACGTGTGGCGCCATTTGGTTTCCGGCAGATCCCGGTACGCGGCGAGGATGCCGATGAAGCGGCTGCCCTCCTCCACGCTGAGTTTCAGCTCCACGGTTTCACCCGGGCGCAGTTCGAGTTCTTCGCTGGCCACCAGATCCGGGTTGAGGGATTCCTTGGCGCGCTCGTAGAGGCTGAAGAAATCGGCGTTCTCGAAGGTCACCGGGTGCTTGAGTTCGAACAGGCGCACCACGATCGGCGACGGACGACCATTGAGGTCAGGGTTCAACTGATCGCTGCCGGTCAGCTTCAGGTTGATCTTGGTCACTTTCGAATACGGCGACAGCGACGAGCAACCGGCGAGCAGCACCAGCAAGGTGAGCGCAGTCAGCGTCTTGAAAAAAGCGGTCGAGCGGCGAGACATGCGCATCATCCTTGGTGGTCGGTGTGGAGGGTGGAGATCAGGCGGATCTGTTCTTCATAGGCCTGGGCGAAGTCGCGGGCCAGCAGGCGCTCGCTCCAGTCATCGTCCTGACGCAGCGCCTGGTGGTAACGGTTGAACGCTCTCCAGCGGCCGCCGGAAGTGGCAAGCAATGGTTTGTTGTCGCGCTCGAAACGCAGGGTCAATTGCTCCGGCGAGAAGTGCTCCAGGGTGCCGCGCACCGCCGCGCGGCTGGCGGTCAGCAGCGCTACCTGATGCGCCTGCAAGTCGCGGAACGCACGGGAGATCGCCTGCTCGGCCGGCAGGTGGCCCGGCTTGTGCGGCTGCAACAGGATGTCCAGCGCTTCGCTCGGGTCGACGGCGAATTTCAGCGGGTTCTTGTTGGTGCCTTGCACGGTGGTCTGAGCCAGACGCAGCTCGTTCTTCAGCTCGGAACGGGTGCGAAGGCTCTGTTGCAGACCGCCGACGCTCTGGCGTAGCAGACGTGCAGCGTTCAGCGCGAGGGCTTCACGCTCGTCGTGGCTGAGGTTCTTCACGTTCACGCCGAGTGCCGCGCCGAATTTGTCCCAGAAGGTTTCGCTCTGACGCTCGACCGCTTTCGGTGCCGGCGCAGGCTCAGGCGTGGGCTCGACGATCAGCTCCGGCACCATCAGGCTTTCCATGTCGATGCGCGCATAGTCGGCGCGCTGACGGGAATCTTCAGGGTCGGTGTTTGGCGCGAGCATTTCCTCGAATTCCGAGTACACGCGCTCTTGCTGCTCCAGCGACTTCAGCGGATCGAGATCAAGGAACGCATCGTCCGGAATGATGCTGCCGGCAGCACGCGGACGGCCCGCCTCACCTTCGAACGTCGCGGGGTCGCGCACCAGTCGCGCGCGAATCTCGAAGTCGCCCAGCACGTACGTGCTGCCGTGTTCGATGCGCACCGGTTCGCCCTTGTGCAGGCGTGCGCCGCTGTCGCCGTCCTGGACTCCGTTGCTGCTGGTGTCGGTCAGGAAAAACGTGCCCTCGCGATAGCTGACGATCGCGTGGTGGTTGGACAAGTGACGCTTGCGGTCAGGGATGATCCAGTCGCAGTCCTCGCCCCGCCCGATCACGCCGCCGGCCTGTTTGAAGGTTCGCTGGCACAGCTCGGTGGGCACGAACTGCTTGGTGTTCAGCATTTCGAAAACCAATTCCATGTTTGATGCTCCTTGCGGTCACTTGCCGCGATTGACCGCCTGCGGATCACCCAACGGGCGGTAATCGTTATCGTTGAATTTGTAATTGCCGCTGCAGCCGCCGAGGCCGCATAGAACGACGAGGGTCAGCAGGACAGCGTGCCAGTGACGAACAGACATCAGAGGGTCTCCAGGTGTAGACAAAGCACAAAGCGCCGACCCTTTCGGGCGGCGCTGATATAAGCGGACGAGGTGAAACCGACGGACTTTTGCCTACCCATCGAAGTCACCCAGATTGATGTTCAAACGGCCGAGCCGGTACAGCAGCGTGCGTCGCGGCAGGCCCAGTTCCCGAGCGGCGAGCGTCTGGTTGCCGTCGTTCTTGCGCAGGCAATCGAGCAACAGGTTGCGTTCCACCGCTTCCAGTCGTTCGCGCAGATTCAACCCGCAGTGGTCTTCCGGTACGGGCTCCATGCGCAACGAGAAATGCTCGGCCAGCAACTCGCCGCCCTCGCACAGCAGCACCGCGCGCTCGACCAGACCTTTGAGTTCACGCACGTTGCCGGGGAAGGTGTAACCGGACAGGTGTTCAAGCGCCGCCTCCGACCAGCGCACCGGATCACGTTGCAGGAAGGTGCAAGCCTTGTCGGCGAAGTGTTTGGCCAGATCAAGGATGTCGCCTTCGCGCTGGCGCAGGGCCGGTAACTCGATCGGGAACTGCGCGAGGCGGTAGTAAAGGTCCTCACGGAATTTGCCTTCGCTGACCAGTACCGACAGATCGCGGTGCGTCGCGGCAATGATGCGCACGTCGATCTTGTGGGTGTCGTTGGAACCCAGCGGACGGATCTCGCCTTCCTGCAACACGCGCAGAAGCTTGGCTTGCAGCGCCAGCGGCATGTCGCCGATTTCGTCGAGCAACAGAGTGCCGCCGTTGGCCGCGTCGAACAGCCCGGCACGATCACGGTCAGCACCGGTGAACGCGCCTTTGCGGTAGCCGAACAGCTCGCTTTCCAGCAGGTTTTCCGGGAACGCGGCGCAGTTCTGCACGATGAACGCCTGGGACCGACGCGGGCCGCAATCGTGGATCGCCCGCGCCACCACTTCCTTGCCGGTGCCGGTCTCGCCGCGCAGCAGCACGGTGTACGGGCTGTGCAGGACTTTGCTGATCAGCGAGTAGGTCTGGCGCATCGCCGCGCTCTTGCCGATCAGGCCGTAGCCGCTGGCACTCGGCAGACCGCGCACGACCGGTGCCGCCGCATCAATGGGTTGCCGCAGACGTTGCAACAGGTGCAACTGACCCAGCACGAACGAACCTAGCTGACCGAGGGAATCGGCAAAGCCTTGCAGGTCGATATGACGACGGCTGGCGCACAACAACAGGCCTTCGACAGCCTTCTGCTGATTGACCAGCGGCACGCACAACAGTGATTGCCAAGGCGTGGACGACGCCGGCAGAAAACTGGTTTCGTGCAGGCTGCCGCCCAGATCGTCGAGGCACACCACGCGGTTCTGGCACAGGGCGAACTGCAACAGTTGCTCGCCGTTGTAGTCCGCCGGCAGGCTCGCCGCGCTGCGCGGTTGCAGCACGCCGTCGAGGCATTCGGCATTCATCCCCAGCGACGTGTGCGTGGCGTCCAACAGGTACAGCTGCGTCAGTTCGCAACCGCTCAGCCCGGCCAGACCGCGCACGAAGTCACCCAGCAGCGCAGCACCGTCCGCCGCGCGCGACAGGCTGGCGAACTGCGCCAGCAAGGCTTCGGCATAGACCAGTGGCTGCGGCACTTGAGTGAACATCACACTCACCTCAGGCGAACTCGCAGGTCACGCTGGCTTCACCGTCGAGCGTCGCATGCACGCGCTTGAGGCTTTCACCGGTGGCCATGGCGTCGAGCAAGCGGTCAGCCACCAGCGGCAGCACGTGCTGGTCGAGCAAGTGGTCGATCAGGCGCGCACCGCTTTCGCTTTGGGTGCAGCGCTCGGACAGGTGATCGACGAGGTTCTGGCACCAGCTGAAATCCAGCTGGCGACGGTTCAGGCGCTCGCCCAGACGACCGAGTTTGATTTCGATCAGCTCACGCAGTACCGGGCCGCCGACCGGGTAGTACGGCACCACTTTCATCCGCGCCAGCAGCGCCGGTTTGAAGTGTTTGCTGAGCACCGGGCGAATGGTTTCTTCCAGCACTTCCGCGGTCGGACGCGCACCGTCTTCGCAGAGGTCGCTGATCTTGTCGCTGCCCAGGTTCGAGGTCATCAGGATCAGCGTGTTGCGGAAGTCGATCTCGCGCCCTTCGCCGTCGTTGGCCACGCCTTTGTCGAAGATCTGATAGAACAGGTTAAGCACGTCCGGATCAGCCTTTTCGACTTCATCGAGCAGTACCACCGAATACGGCTTCTGCCGCACGGCTTCGGTGAGCATGCCGCCCTCGCCGTAACCGACGTAGCCTGGCGGTGCACCGATCAGGCGGGAAACGGTGTGTTTCTCCTGGAACTCGGACATGTTGATGGTGGTGATGAAACGGTCGCCGCCGTACAGCAGATCGGCGAGCGCCAGTGCGGTTTCGGTCTTGCCGACGCCGCTCGGACCGACCAGCAGGAACACGCCGACCGGTGCGTCAGGCTTGTTCAAGCCAGCAGCGGTGGCGCGCATCGAGCGATCCAGCGCGTGCACGGCTTGTTCCTGACCACGGATGCGGGTGCGCAGGTCGGTGGCGAAGCTGGCGACCTTGGCGTTGTGCTCGCGGGCCAGTTGCGCCAGTGGCACGCCGGTCCAGGCGCTGATCACTTCGGCCACCAGACGCGGGCAGACTTCGAAGCTGACCAGACGCTCCTTGACCTGAGCGGCGGTCAGGGCGCTGTGGGTTTCATTGAGCTGTGCTTCCAGCGCTTCGACGCTGAGGGCTTCGTCGACGTCGGCGGCTTGGGTTTCGATCACGGTGCCTTCGGCGTCTTCTTCAACGGTAACCACCGGCTCGACCGCGGCGGCTTCACGGGCCTTGGCCAGTTGCTGACGCAGTTCCAGCAGGCGCTCGGCCAGTTGTTTCTGCTCGGTCCACAGGGTTTCCAGTGCGACCATTTCCGCTTCGGCTTCGTCCAGACGTGCTTCCAGTGCCTCCAGCGCTTCGTGGTCGATCAGCAGACCGGCTTCGGCATCGCGGCGCAGGGCCTGACGCTGACGGCCACCTTCGGCCAGTTCGCCACGCAGGCGTTCCAGGCTTTCCGGGGCAGCGGCGAGGCTGATGCGAACACGGGCGCACGCGGTGTCGAGCACATCGACGGCCTTGTCCGGCAGTTGCCGACCGGCGAGGTAACGGGCGGACAGTTCAGCTGCCGACACCACCGCGTCATCGCGCAGGTAGATGCCGTGGCTCTTCTCGTAGACCTGAGCCAGGCCACGCAGGATGGTCACGGCTTCGCTCACGGTCGGCTCGTGCAGCTGAACCGGCTGGAAACGACGGGCCAGCGCCGGGTCTTTCTCGAAGTATTTCTTGTACTCGGCCCAGGTGGTCGCGGCGATGGTGCGCAGTTCGCCACGAGCCAGCGCCGGTTTCAGCAGGTTGGCCGCGTCGGAACCGCCGGCATTGCCGCCCGCGCCGATCAAGGTGTGAGCTTCGTCGATGAACAGGATGATCGGCTTCGGCGAGGCTTTGACCTCGTCGATCACACCTTTGAGACGACGCTCGAATTCACCTTTGACGCTGGCGCCAGCCTGCAACAGCCCCATGTCCAGCGACAGCAGTTCGACACCCTTGAGCACCTGCGGCACTTCACCGGCAGCGATGCGCGAGGCAAGGCCTTCAACGATGGCGGTTTTACCGACACCGGCTTCACCGACCACGATCGGGTTGTTCTTGCGGCGACGGGCGAGGATGTCGACCATCTGGCGGATCGCGCCATCGCGGCACAGCACCGGGTCGAGTTTGCCGTCGCGGGCCTGCTGCGTCAGGTTGTGAGTGAAGCGCTCCAGCAGCGATTCGCCTTGGGCGGCCGGTTTGCCGTTGGCCGCTGCCTGAGGCTGTTGCGACAGGGCAAATTCCTTCAGGCGATCAATGTTCAGTTTGGCGAGCAGCGGCTGATAACGGCTGCCGGCGTAGCGCATCGGGTTGCGCAGCAGCGCGAGGATCAGCGCCGCGTCTTCGACCGAGGTCTGGCCCAGCTCAAGGTTGGCCACCAGCAGCGCGTCTTGCAGCCACTGCACCAGCTCCGGGGCGAACACCGGGTTGCGCGAAGCGCTGTGCTCGACCCGCGATTGCAGCGCGGCGCTCAGTTCGCCGGCATCAACGTCGGCATCCTGCAGCGCGCGGGAGAGCAGACCGTTCGGGCGCTCCAGCAGGCCAAGCAGCAAGTCTTCGACCAGAATCTTGCTGCCGCCACGGGCGACGCAGCGCTCGGCCGAACGTTCCAGATCGCGACGGGTTTCGGCGTCCAGCGCCTGGATGAGTTGTTGCAGGTCTACGTTGATCATGGCTCACGTCCTTAATGAATTTTGCTGCCCAGGGTCACCACGCCGTCTGCTTTTTCGCAGCCCAGCCAACTGGTCCACCCCAGGCGACAGTCGTTCTTTTCGCCAATGCGCAGTTCGCGGATTTCTTCCGGGCGCAGCACCAGGCGAATGTCGTAATCGAGCGGGTCACGCAAGGTGAACCGCACCAGCGCGCAGAGCGGCTGGTAACCGAAACCGATGGGCAGGAATTCGTGGAATCGCTCCCAGTCGAGTTCGGTGATGTGAATGCGGAACTTGCCGCTGCGGTCGCGCACGCGTTCGCCCAGCACCAGGTCTTCACCCAGCACGCTGTTGGCAAAACCGAGGCGGTTGCGCTGTTCTTCGAGAATCTCCACGCGGCGCTCAATGCACTGCTCGATCACCAGTTCTTCGTGCTTGAAGTAGTAACGTAGCACCGCTTCGATCAGCGCCGCCGAGTGCGCCCGCAGACTGAGCAGGCCGAGGTACGGCAGCAGGCGTTTCCAGTTCAGCTCCTTGGCCTTGCGGATCTCGTCGCCGCCGAGGCCGATCAGGGCAAACAGGTGCGACGAGAACGGGTCGACCGCGCCGCTCTGGAAGCTCGCGCGATAGCGGTACTTGCGCCAGATCGGCAGCATCAGCCGTTGCAGGCGATGGTGGAACAGGTCGAGGAAGTTGCGCGTCGGGTTGCCGTCTTCGCTGTCACCCAGGGCTTGTTCGCCATAGAACGCCGGCAGCGGCGAGCCGGAACCGACCAGGCCGATCAGGTTGAATCGCAGGCGCGCGCGCATCTGCCCGTGCTCTTCGAAAAACTCCACGCGATCGACATCGCTGCGCGGAAATCCGAGGCTCGGGTTGGCCTGGAATTCCAGCTGGTCGTACAGATCGTCTTCGCTCAGGTACGGGTGCGCCTCGCGCAGCCGGTCGATCACCAGCAGCACGGCCTGAAACAGCGAGTACTCGCGTATTACCTTCGTCAGCCCGCTTAAAGCAGGGGCTGCAGGCCCATACGTGGTGTCCATTGGTACACCTCTCCCTGTGTGCTTTTTACCCGCAGCTCATGGAATGAATTGAGACTGGCGTAAAGCGCGAAAAACTCGTTGAGAACCGAGGCGAAGACGAACAGGTCGCCCTCACCGATATACCCTTCCGGGTCGATGGTCAGTTCGGTGCGCAAACCGCGCACCGGCAGACCACGGTGCAACCGATCCACGTGGTGATGCTTGATGTGCTTGAGGCCGCCGAGCAGGCGCTTGCTGACCTTCTCCGCGTGCTGGTCGTAGTAGCGCGGCAGGTCGTAGGTTTCGAGAATCACCTTCAGTGCGTTGACGTCGGCCAGCGACAGATAGTTGAGCGACATGTTGCTGATCAGCTTCCACAGGAAGTCACGGTTCAGCGGCGGCGCGAAACTGGAAGTGGCCGGGGTGATGTTGCGGAAACTCAGAAACTCCGGGGTCTCTTCGCAGGCCATGCAGATCTGCCCGAGCTTGAGTTTGCGCGGCAGGTTCTGGTTGGTGCAGACCAGCTCGATCGACAGTGTTTCGTGGGCTTCGGTGTGGCGGATGCCGAAGCTCAGGTAGGTGTCGAGACCATCGTGCAGCAACGACGAACGCTGGCGGATGCTGTAATGCGGACGGCTGTTGGGCACGTCGAAACTCGGGTCGTGCTCGAAGGATTCGAACGGCACGTACTCCTGATATCCGAGGCCGCCGGGCTTCCAGCCGGTCACGGTTTCCACCGAGAACACACCGCAGTTTTCCAGATCGTATTCGGCCGGCAGCAGCAGGTATTCGTCCTGTTTGCCGTCGAGGCGGATCGGCAGTGCGTCGTGCTTGAACAGGTTGACGATCGGCGTGCAGAACAGCTTCACATTATCCGTCGTCGGACGCATGCGCATGATCCCGCTCTTGCGGATGTCGAAGCGCAATTCCAGGCCGCGCATCTGCTTGAGGGTGTCTTCCGGCAGCGCCTTGAGAATGTCCAGGCCGTGGACATCGACGAACAGGAACTTGTCCTGGAAGGCGAAGTATTCCTGCAGGTAGCGATAGCCGCGGAAGGTGTTCAGCGGATACGGGATCAACGCTTCTTCTTCGGCAAAACCCACTGGCTTGACCCGGTCCCCCGGAATCTTGAACGCCATCGGCTTGCCGCTCACGCCATCGATGGGCTTGCCGGCGCCGTCGAGGGGGATCAGTTCGATGCCGTCGAGGTTGCGCAGCAGGCTCAGGTAGAGCATCTGGCTGATGTAGCGCTCGCCGGCAAAGTGCAGGCGCAGCTTGCTCAGTTCCAGCTCGCCGAGGTGGCCGTCGGCACTCATCTCCAGGCGCAGGCTGAGCAACGAACCGTCGCCCTTCACCGAGTAGTTCAGCGCGGCAAGATCAAGGGCCATGACTTCAGTCGGGTAGCAGGTGCGGAAGCGGCAACGCACGTCTTCGATCGGCACGCTTTCAATTGGCGTATCACGCTCGACCTTCAGCGCCGGCCCCGAACGCTTGAGCGGATCGAACTGCAGAATGCTGAACGCCGGCAGCGGGCGCATGTAGTTCGGCCACAGCAACTGCATCAGGGAATGGCTGAGCTCCGGCAACTCGTCGTCGAGCTTCTGGCGCAGCCGCCCGGTCAGAAACGCAAAGCCTTCCAGCAACCGCTCCACATCCGGATCCCGCCCGGCCTGCCCCAGGAACGGCGCCAACGCCGGACTACGCTCGGCGAAACGGCGGCCCAGTTGGCGCAGTGCGGTGAGTTCGCTTTGGTAGTAGTGGTTAAAGGACACGGGTTACCTGCCTGGTAGTGATTTTAAAGTGTATTCTTCACAGCAAGTGACCAACTACGACTAATGGCAGTTGACCAATAGCCGAGCAGATTAAACTTTCAAGGCCGCAGTTTAGGTTAAAGCCAAGATCAGGCTTGTTCATGCTGGCGCCTGATTCAAAAAATAAGTACCCAACAAATGGATAACAGGTACTATCAACACACAAACATACATCATGACTCTGTGTAGCTTTGACCGCCGAAATTTTGCAAAACAACCAAGGAAGGCAACCAATAGACAAACAATTGCCAGAAGACCAAATAGATCGCTATCAGCAACGCTTGCAAAATAGTCTTTAAGAGTCACTTGTTAAACTCCAAAAAATTCCAACGATAGAACAAGAATTTTTTCAAGAAATCTTCAGCAACTGACCCTGTACTCTCATTTCGATACGTCCACCCTGTACCTGACTTGGTGTAGTTTCCCTTTTCAATAGGCATTCCTGCGTAACCGGAGTTTTGAGGATCAGCCATATTCGAACCCAGCCACTTTTGAACCGTGGTGAAAGGGCGAACACTTATACCACCGGTGTTACCCTGTCTAATTTCGATTTTTGAATCACTGATAGTTACAGCAATTTGAATATGGTGCGCTATATCTTTGGGGCGATCCAAAGCTTGTGCGAGGATGTCTCCAGGCAGCAGCGCTTCAGCGGTCTCGATCGTTGTTGTGTTAACGCCGACCCGCTGCATGTCTGGAGCACCATAAGTCAACATAACCATCTCGCAAAACCCATACATATGCGAGACGTAACGATCATGCTCCGCAGCGGTATAATTCTCCATGTTCCGGTATGTTCTTACGCCAGTTTTAAGCTTAACAGGCAACCCTCGCTTAGAAGCAAACTCACAAAGCAGCCTTAGCGCAAAGTCCTCACAAGTGAATTTATTCCCTTTAATATCACCATCCTTTGTCCAATACTTCTCAACGATCAGGCGTTCTGCAATTTCAGGGGCTTCTTTGTGATAGTCCGCGATATGAGTATCGGTCCAAAAATCTGTTGTTTTCCAAAAAACCTTGTACGTAACTTTTTTTGGAGTTTTATCCGCCTTTGGTGTCAATGCTACAGAACGAGCCATTAACGTCGACAACACTTCTGCACTCATACCACTGCCCCGTCAATAGCCGCATGAAAGTCGAAAGTTTCTCCTGCCTCCCCTCCGACCAACTGGGTTCTACCCATTGCATCGCTCTGCCCTGTAATAACTTTCCCTTTAGCTGTCGTAATTTGATAGGGAATATCTTGAAGAGGATTTCCATCCTGATCTTCCATCACTACATGCTGCGTGTGAGAGAAAAGCATTAATGGTTCCGGTGGAACAAATGGTGCAGGCGTATGCGAATTCCCGATGATTACCGTCCCGGAGCCCGCAGTGACCTTGTTGCCATGAGAACCAACCGAACCAACGGTGGCAGCCGGCTTGCCATTGATCAGAACCGTCGTCGCCAGATCGCCGACCAACGCACCACCACACGCCGAGGCATCGCCCTGGCGAGCGGCCGGGAGGCCGTCGAAGAACACGTCCCCCGAACCGGCGGCGATCGGGTTGGTGCCGTGGCCGGGGAGCGGGCAAGCGGTGGGGTCGGACACACGTGCTGCGGGTTTGCCAGACATCGGGGTTCTCCTTAGGTGACCTTCACTTGACCGCTGCCATCCAGGCGCGCGGCGAAACTGACCTGACGCTTGAAACCCTCGACTTCCAGCAGGCCTTCGATGCTGAAGGCCAGGCGAAGCTGGTCGTGGTCACGCGGCAGGGAAATGACACGCACGTTGCTCAGGCGCGGTTCGTAGGCTTCGATGAAGCTTTCGATGGCCAGGCGGGCCTGACTCAGGGAGTCGTGCAGGCTCAGGCGCATGTCATTGAGATCGGGCAACCCGTAGTCGGACAGCGTTTGCACGCTGCCGGCCCGGGTGCTGAGCATTTTGGCCAGATGGGCAGCCACCGACGCCATGGCCGAAGCCTCGAGGCTCTTGCCCTTGCGCTGTTCCGCGTCGCCGTTGAGGCGCTCGAAAAGGCTGCCGTATCCGTCCATGAGTCGCTCTTACTCTTTGTCCAGCTTGCCAACCAGCGACAGGGTGAAATCGGCACCCATGTACTTGAAGTGCGGGCGCACGTTCAGGCTGACGCGGTACCAGCCCGGCTCGCCTTCAACGTCGCTGACGATCACTTGCGCAGCGCGCAGCGGACGACGGCCACGTACTTCGGCGCTCGGGTTTTCCTGGTCGGCCACGTACTGGCGGATCCACTTGTTCAGTTCCAGCTCGAGGTCGGTACGTTCTTTCCACGAACCGAGCTGCTCGCGCTGCAGCACTTTGAGGTAGTGAGCCAGGCGGTTGACGATCATCATGTACGGCAGTTGGGTGCCGAGCTTGTAGTTCAGCTCTGCAGCCTTGCCTTCTGCGCTGATGCCGAAGAACTTCGGCTTCTGCACCGAGCTTGCGGAGAAGAACGCCGCGTTGTCGGAGCCTTTACGCATGGTCAGGGAGATGAAGCCTTCCTCGGCCAGTTCGTATTCACGACGGTCGGAAACCAGAACTTCGGTAGGAATCTTGGTTTCGATTTCGCCCATGCTTTCGAAGTGGTGCAGAGGCAGGTCTTCAACCGCGCCGCCGCTCTGTGGGCCGATGATGTTCGGGCACCAGCGGAACTTGGCGAAGCTGTCGGTCAGCTTGGTGCCGAACGCGTAAGCGGTGTTGCCCCACAGGTAGTGCTCGTGGCTGTTGGCAACGTTTTCCTTGTACACGAACGATTTGACCGGGTTTTCTTCCGGGTCGTACGGGTTACGCAGCAGGAAACGCGGCACGGTCAGGCCAACGTAGCGGGAGTCTTCCGAGGTACGGAAGCTCTGCCATTTGGCGAATTGCGGGCCTTCGAAGTGATCTTTCAGATCCTTCAGGTCCGGCAGACCGGTGAAGCTTTCCAGGCCGAAGAATTTCGGGCCGGCGGCGGCGATGAACGGCGCGTGGGACATGCAGGCTACGCTGGACACGTACTGCATCAGTTTCACGTCCGGCGAGCTTGGGGACAGGTAGTAGTTGGCGATGATCGCGCCAACCGGCTGACCACCGAACTGGCCGTATTCAGCGGTGTAGATGTGCTTGTACAGGCCCGACTGCATCACTTCCGGCGAATCTTCGAAGTCGTCCAGCAGGTCGTCCTTGGAGACGTTGAGGATTTCGATCTTGATGTTTTCGCGGAAGTTGGTGCGGTCGACCAGCAGTTGCAGGCCACGCCACGAAGATTCCAGCGCCTGGAAGTCCGGGTGGTGCAGGATTTCGTCCATCTGACGGCTGAGCTTGGCATCGATCTCGGCGATCATGCGGTCAACCATGGCTTTCTTGACCGGCTCACCGTTGTTCTGCGGCTTGAGCAGCTCTTCGATGAACGCCGACACACCGCGCTTGGCGATGTCGTAGGCTTCGTCGTCCGGCGTCAGGCGGGTTTCGGCGATGATGCTGTCGAGGATGCTGTACTCGCCGTTTTCTGCGGCGTTCTGTTGTGCTGCGCTAGTGCTCATTGTGTTGGCTTCCTTGGCTGCTGGAGTCTCAAGCGTCCGGGGCTGCGGCGTTCAGGCCCAGCTCACCGAGTACGCGACCGCGGGATTCATCGTCGGCGAGCACGCCTTCGATGGCTTTACGGAACGCAGGTGCGTTACCCAGCGGGCCTTTGAGGGCCACCAGCGCATCGCGCAGTTCCATCAGTTTTTTCAGCTCAGGCACTTGCTCGACCAGGCTGGCCGGATTGAAGTCCTTCATGGAGTTGACGCGCAGTTGCACAGCCAGCTCGTCGGCCTCGCCATCTTCCTGCAGACGGTTCGGCACGCTCAGCGTCAGACCCAGCTCTTGCTTGGCCAGCACTTCGTCGAAGGTCATCTTGTCGATGCTGATCGGCTTGCGATCTTCGATCTTGCGATCGTCCTTGCGGTGGGTGTAGTCACCGATTGCCAGCAGCTTCAGCGGCAGTTCAATCTCTTCCTGAGCACCGCCGGTGGCGGGTTTGAAGGTGACGTTGATGCGTTCCTTGGGGGCTACCGAGCCTTCTTTGGCCATGGCTTTTCTCCTTGCGGTTGTGGCCCTGGGGCCTATTCGAGTACCACTTCGAGATCGAGGTGGCACAGCCTGCGATAAATCTCTTCCTTGCGTTCACGTACGGCATGGTTCTGCGGTAACAACTCGCAGCAACTGTGCAGCAGGTGCAGCACTTCCAATGCAAGATCGGGCTCCCAGGCGTGCAGACCTGAGTCCTGTAATGTCTGATCGAGGGTTTCGAGCTGGTTCTTGGCGAGTTCGTATTTCTTGGCCAGGAAGCACAGCCGCGCGAGGGCGAACTGCCAGAAGAAGCGTTCGCGGCCGCCGTGAGCCGATTGCAGGCCCTGCTTGAGGATCTGCACCGCTGGCTTGAGGCCTTCCTTGCGCAGGATCGGCTGGACTTCTTCGAGGGCCTTTTCCCAGGCGGGCTGGGTTTCGACGCTCTCGGCCTCGACCTTGCGCGGCGCGCTGGCGCTTTGCAGGTGCGGCATGACGTTGCCGGCGATCCACGCCCGGGTGGACGGATCGGCGAACGGCGCGCCGTCATGGAAACGCAGCTCGATGATGCCGGGCAGGCGCTGAATCAAAAGCGCGAAGTGGATTTCCACTTCGCGCATGGCCAGCTCGGCGTTGAGGTTCTGGAGACATTCCCAGACCATTCGCTGGCCATCGAACCAGAACGGCGCCTTCGCCAGGCTCGCCTCCAGTTCCACCAGCAGGTCGGCGTATTTGCCCTGATCGAAACGGTCCTGATACTGCTTGAGCTTGTCGACCGGCAACCCGCGCAGCACGGTAATCTGCTCGGCATTGCGCTCGGGCACCGCGTCGATCGTCATCCACAGCAAGGTGCGGTTGAGGCGCAGGGCGCGCAGATCGGTGGCTTTCTGCTTGAGCCACCAGGCGCACAACGGGCGGGCGCTTTCCTGCTGGGCGCGCAGGGCCTTGTGGGCTTCTTTCTCGTTGTCGATCGGCGCGCCAGGCGCCAGCAACTGGCTGGCGGCCTGTTTGACCTGTGCCACCGCCGCGCCCACCACGCCGGGAGCCGGCTGGTTGTCGGCAGCGCGCTGGATCATGGTTTTCAGGCGGCGGGAAAGCGGCAGCAGCAGCGGCGCATCATCGCCCAGATGCTCGGTGCAGGCGGCGTCGAGACCGGACAGATGCTCCGATAACTGCCGGAACATCGGCAGCTGTTCCTTGATCGCGATGTTCTCTGTGATCACCTGCTCCAGACGCGGCACCAGCCAGCCAATGGCGGCGGCTCGGGTGCGGGGTTTAAGCGGGTGAATCTCGGCCCAGTTGTTTTCCGACAAGTGGTGCAGCAAACCGAGGCCGGCAAGGAGGCCGGGGAAGGATTCACGCTGGTAAAGGGACCAGGTCAGCCAGGCGCCGACACGCAAATCCTTGGATTGGGTACGCAGAAGGTTTTCGCTGTTTTCGCGAATTTTCAGCCAGTCGATCTGCCCGCTTTCGTGCATCGACGAGGCTTTGGCCAGCTCGCTTTCCAGAGCCTCGAATTCGCTCGAGAAACGAACGTCTTCGCCCGCAAAATTCTCTTTGGAAACAGAGACTTTAGCGAGCTCGAGGTAATGGGCGGAAAGTTTGCTTGAGTAGGACATCCATGGCCTTTATTTGGATTACGGTCGTGCGCCTATTGGAGTTGCAGCGGCGCGGGACAGTATCGAAGAGCAGTGAGAAGACTCATCCAATTGAGTATGTGCTCTTACAAGTGGGCGCATCGTAATCACTATGATGGCCACTAGCAAGCATCTGATTAAACAACAAGACGAAGTGTTCATTGGGCGCTGTAGGAGATCGCCCTATATGTGTCAGGGGTTTCCCTGATATCCGCTTATATTTCAAATTTTTGCCTACTCCTTCCGAAACCATTGCTCCAGAGCGGCTGGTCTATCCCGCCAAGGGGCATTTGCACGACCGTTCCACAAGTAAGCGGAGAAAGCATGACAAAACCGGAAAAAATTTGAAGTAGGACGCTTCTGAAAATACACCGGTATCTATTAACAAATGATTGACGACATTTGAAAACAACGAAAGTGCCATCAAAGTGATGGCCATTAGGAAATTAACTGAATTACAGTCCCGGGAAGACAGAATTTCTTGCGCAATGGATTAATCACTCCGCGTCTCATCCCCACAGCCATTTCCCGCGTTTTCCATGCTGTTTTAAAACACGGGACGCTCTGACTTAATCAAGAGGTTCTTCCGACACAAATCCGTTAAATACCTTGTTGGCGTGCCGGCCAATGTTTGCGTGCACTGACCAGGGAGGGTCACGACATCACGCCGCTTTCCCCTTCCGGCTCAGGGACAAGCGCATGTCTGAAGCTGTCAGTTCTGCGTGCCTCACGCTGCCGCTCCCTGCTGCTTACAACAACTGCAAGGTACTGGCGCTTGAGGATACCGACACTATTAAGTCCCCTTCATCCTTCTGCAGACTGGATGGCAAAGGTATAACGGACTACCGCGAGCACACAGATATTGGCTTGGCGCACGACGGCATTGCCAAGGTCCGGTTGGGGGTGCCTGGCTCAAATCAGTCAAGATTGCCCGGGCTGAGAGGAGTGTCGTCAAGCGGGGCGGTATCAAGGGAAAAACGGGGGACGTTACGCGTTAACTCTTTCGTCTGAGTCCAAAACCCGCATCGAAAATTCGGCACCCCCTTCGGAAGCCGATCAGGAGCAATAACTCATGGAATTGAAACCACTGTTTCTCACGGCACTGCTGTTGTTGCCTAATATCCAGGCGTCTGCGGATACCCCGCCGCTGGATGGCCATTATTATCTGCATGGCGCCATGGAAATGGGCGCGGAACTGCTGCTGCGCACGGACGGAACCTTTGACGCAGGCGTGGCGTATGGCAGCGCTGACGGCTTTGCCAAAGGTACCTGGCATGTCGACAACGGCACATTGACGCTGAAAAGCGAAACCAAACCCTCTTCCAGCAACGATTTATCCGCTTTGTTTGAGGATCTGCAACTCACCATCGAGCCCAATTGCCTGGCAGTGGATTTCGGCAACGGCAAAACCTGTTTTCGGAAATAATCCAGGCACAAAAAAATGGGCATCCGACCGCAATCGGTATGCCCATTTTTCATGCAGCGTGCCCGGCTGACCGGGCGTTCGCCGCGATTATGGATTGACGCTGTCTTTCAATGATTTGCCTGGCTTGAACGCAACGGTGTTGCTGGCCTTGATCTTCACCGGTTCACCGGTTTGCGGGTTTTTGCCGGTGCGGGCACCGCGGTGGCGTTGCAGGAAGGTGCCGAAGCCCACCAGCGTGACGCTGTCCTTGCGGTGCAGGGCGCCGGTGATTTCTTCGAGAACGGCGTTGAGAACGCGGTTGGCCTGCTCTTTGGTCAGATCCGCTTTTTCAGCGATTGCAGCGGCGAGTTCTGGTTTACGCATTAGTGAAGCCCCTTTGACGGTTTTTTGTTGTTATGTCCGTGCTGTTCTCGTTGGAACAGCGCCCAAGGCGCCGCAGGCTCTACTCTGCGGCAGACGGGAGTGAGGATGGCACGCGGTTAAGGGCGGCGCCAGTCTCCACGCGACCTTTGTGGGGGCAAAAGCGGGGTGATTCCGACAGAACGACCGGTATTTACGCCAGCAAGGCCGGAAGCTGTCTGTTCAGCGCGAGTTTTTCCATCACCGCCGCACCGGTCAGGGCATAACCGAGCAATTGCCCTTCGGCGTCGTGGCACAGCACTTTAATGTCGGCGCCCTGCCCTTCGACCGTCCAGACACCCTCGCGGCCCCGTGGTGGCGGCGAAACCACCAGCGGGCAAACCGGCGTTTTCACGGTGATCGGCATCGGCCCGTAGTTCACCACGGTTGGGTTGCCGGCCAGAGTCTGTGCCAGCGCTCGCGCACAACTCATGAGGGGCATGACGTACAGAAGATTCAGCCCGTCGACCTCGGCGCAGTCGCCCAGGGCGTAAATATTGGCGTGAGAGGTCTGCAAATGACGGTCGACCACCACGCCGCGATTGGTCTGGATACCGGCGGCCGCCGCCAGATCGATCCGTGGACGCAGGCCGATGGCCGAGACCACCACATCGCACGGGACAACCTGGCCGTCGGACAGGTGCGCTTCCAGCCCATCAGCGACTTTTTGCAGACGGGTCAGCACCGGGCCGAGGTGGAAACGTGCACCGAGGCTTTCCAGCCCGGCCTGTACCGCGGCAGCGGCCGCCGGATGCAGCAGGGTCGGCATCACCTGTTCGCACGGTGCAACCAGTTGCACCTCATAGCCACCAAGGATCAGGTCATTGGCGAACTCGCAGCCGATCAGCCCGGCGCCGAGCAGCAGCACTCGACGTTTGCCGGCCGCTGCGGCGCGAAAGCGCGCGTAGTCTTCGAGATCGTTGATCGGGAACACCAGATCCCCGCCATCGCCATCGATCGGCACGCGCACGGTTTCGGCGCCCCAGGCGAGGATCAGGTCACGATAGCTCACCGCTTCCTCACCGATCCACAACCGCTTGTGGCCTGGATCGATGCCGCTGATGCGGGTGTGAGTGCGGATCTCGGCCTTCAACTGCTCGGCCATGGCGCCCGGCTCGGCCATGCTCAGGCCGTCGGCGTCCTTGTTCTTGCCGAAGCCGGTGGACAGCATCGGCTTGGAGTAGGAACGACCGTCATCGGCAGTAATCAGCAGCAACGGGGTTTCGCCATCGAGTTTGCGAAACTCGCGGGCCAGGTTGTAACCCGCAAGCCCGGTGCCAACGATTACGACAGGTGCGCTCATGCCCTACTCCTCAGTGTGTTCTCAGTTGATTTCGATCATTTCGAAGTCCATCTTGCCGACGCCGCAGTCCGGGCACAGCCAGTCTTCCGGCACGTCCTGCCACAGGGTGCCCGGCGCAATACCGTCATCCGGCCAGCCGTCGGCTTCGTTATAGATCAGGCCGCAGACCACACATTGCCACTTTTTCATTCAGGTACTTCCTCAGGGTTCAGGCTTTAGCCGGCGCGGACGGTCGATGGTGCAGCGCTGCCGTCCGGCTCAGGGCGTTTTGTACTGATCGGGCCGGGCAGATGCAAGCCTGTTCGGCGCAGCGGCGACCCGGATCAATCAAACTCGCGGCTCGCCATGGTAAGCTCGCCGCCTCATTTGCTGCCAATAATGACTCATTGTGCAACACACAAACGCTCCGCTGTGGCGCCCGCAAAGCGAACTGACACCCCTCCCCGACACATCCACGCTCGACTGGCTGTTCGACGAAGGCTCCCTGACCCGCCGGCTGACGCGCCTGTCCGATGACGGCTTCAGCGTGACGCCGCTGTTCGAAGGCTGGCAAACCCTGCGCGACGACGAATGCGCGGCGCTGGACCTGGCCGAAGGCAGCGAGGGCTGGGTGCGCGAGGTGTATCTGCGCGGGCATGGCGAGGCCTGGGTGTTCGCCCGCAGCGTGGCGTCGCGCAGCGCATTGCAGGGTGACGGCTTGCACATGGATGAACTGGGCAGCCGCTCGCTGGGCGAACTGCTGTTCTGCGATCACGCCTTCCAGCGCCGCGCCATCGAAGTCTGCCATTACCCCGAACACTGGCTGCCTGAAGGTTCCCGGGCTGCCGGCCTGTGGGGGCGACGCTCGCGTTTCGACCGTGGGGCATTGAGCGTACTGGTGGCGGAGATATTCCTGCCTACGCTGTGGGAAGCCGTCCGCGCCCGTCCGGAGAACTGCTGATGTATCAAAGCCTGCTCAAATCCCTGAATCGCTTGAACCCGCGCGCCTGGGACTTCATCCAGCTGACCCGGATGGACAAGCCGATCGGCATTTATCTGCTGCTGTGGCCGACGCTCTGGGCGCTGTGGATTGCCGGTAAAGGCTCGCCATCCCTGGCCAATATCGTGATTTTCGTCCTCGGCGTGGTATTGACCCGCGCCGGTGGCTGCGTGATCAACGACTGGGCCGACCGCAAGGTCGACGGCCACGTCAAACGTACTGCGCAGCGGCCTATCGCTGCCGGCAGGATCAGTTCGAAAGAGGCGCTGGTGTTCTTCGCGCTGCTGATGGGCGTGAGTTTCCTGCTGGTGCTGTGCACCAACGCCGCGACAATCTGGCTGTCGCTGGGTGGTCTGGCGTTGGCGTTCACTTATCCGTTCATGAAGCGCTACACCTATTACCCGCAGGTGGTGCTGGGCGCGGCGTTCTCCTGGGGGATGCCGATGGCGTTCACTGCCGAGACCGGTGAGCTGCCGGCGACCGCCTGGCTGCTGTGGATCGCCAACCTGCTGTGGACGGTGGGCTACGACACCTATTACGCGATGACCGACCGCGACGATGACCTGAAGATCGGCGTGAAATCCACGGCGATCCTGTTCGGCGAAGCGGACCGGGTAATTATCCTGACCTTGCAGGCGCTGTCGCTGGGCTGCCTGCTACTGGCCGGGTCGAAGTTCGAGCTGGGGATGTGGTTCCACCTCGGTCTGCTGGTGGCGGCCGGGTGCTACGCCTGGGAGTTCTGGTACACCCGTGACCGGGACCGGATGCGTTGCTTCAAGGCGTTCCTGCACAACCACTGGGCCGGGCTGGCGATTTTCGTCGGGATCGTGCTGGATTACGCGTTGCGCTGATCCACAGAACCTGTGGGAGCAAGCCCGCTCCGGGCGGCGATCCGACGAAAGCGTTGGGTCAGTTGCCACATAGGCTGACTGAAAAGACGCCTTCGCGAGCAAGCCCGCTCCCACAGGGGAGTTGCGTTTATTTGTGCTCGTGCACCACGTGCCAAACGTCCTTCATGCCATCGCCCTTCATTTCTCCGGGCTTCTCATCCTTCACGAACGTATACAGCGGCTTGCCGTCGTAGGCGTACTGCATCATGCCGTCATCGCGCTTGATCACCGTCCATTTGCCTTCGGCCTTGGCGCCTGCGGGAGCCATCATCGGCGGCCAGTTCTTGGCGCAATCGCCGTTGCACATCGACTTGCCGCCACTGTCCTTGTCGAACGTGTAGAGCGTCATGCCCTTGTGGTCGACCATCATTCCGTCTTTCATCATGGCCGGCTCGGCCGCCATCGCCAGTCCAGGCAGAGTCAGGGCAGCAGCCATCAACAGAGCTTTAAGGGAAGCAGTCATTTGAGTCATGGAAACCTTCTCTTGTGGTTGTCAGGATTCGGACTTAGAGCTTAGTTCAGGATTCGCACAATCGCCGCCGGACTAAAATACTGTCACACGACTGCAATAATTCCGTTATCTAATGCGGCGCAAGACAGTTAAATGACAAGAGGATTAAGGCATGGTTGGCAGGAGCATTCTGATCGTCGACGACGAAGCGCCCATTCGCGAAATGATCGCCGTTGCGTTGGAAATGGCCGGCTATGACTGCCTCGAGGCAGAGAACTCGCAGCAGGCCCACGCCATCATCGTCGACCGTAAACCGGACCTGATCCTGCTCGACTGGATGCTGCCCGGCACCTCCGGCATCGAGCTGGCCCGCCGCCTCAAGCGTGACGAGCTGACCGGGGACATCCCGATCATCATGCTCACCGCCAAGGGCGAAGAGGACAACAAGATCCAGGGTCTGGAAGTCGGCGCCGACGACTACATCACCAAACCGTTTTCCCCACGCGAACTGGTGGCGCGCCTGAAGGCCGTGCTGCGCCGCGCCGGCCCGACCGACGGCGAAGCGCCGATCGAAGTCGGCGGCCTGCTGCTCGACCCGATCAGCCACCGCGTGACCATCGACGGCCGTCCGGCCGAGATGGGCCCGACCGAATACCGACTGCTGCAATTCTTCATGACCCATCAGGAACGCGCCTACACCCGCGGCCAGTTGCTGGACCAGGTCTGGGGCGGCAACGTCTATGTTGAAGAGCGCACTGTCGACGTGCACATCCGGCGCCTGCGCAAGGCCCTCGGCGACGCCTACGAAAATCTGGTACAAACCGTGCGCGGCACCGGCTACCGGTTCTCCACCAAAGCCTGAGCCGAGCGCCAGCCCCGTAGACAAGGACCGCATTTTCCGTGAACCAAAACTGGCATGGCACCCTGATTCGCCACATGCTGTTGCTGGTCACCGGCTGCCTGGTGATCGGCCTGATCACCGGCAACTACGGCTGGAGTCTGGCGGCGGGACTGGGCCTGTACCTGGCCTGGACGCTCAAGCAACTGCTGCGTCTGCACGAATGGCTGCGCCTGCACCAACCCGATGAAGCACCGCCCGATGGCTACGGCCTGTGGGGCGAGGTCTTCGACAGCATCTACCACCTGCAACGCCGCGACCAACGGGTCCGCGGACGCCTGCAAGCGGTGATTGACCGCGTTCAGGAGTCCACCGCCGCGCTGAAAGACGCGGTGATCATGCTCGACAGCGACGGCAACCTGGAATGGTGGAACCGTGCCGCCGAAACCCTGCTCGGCCTCAAGACTCCACAGGACAGCGGCCAACCGGTGACCAACCTGGTCCGCCATCCACGCTTCAAGGAATACTTCGAGCAGGAAAGCTACGCCGAACCGCTGGAAATCCCCTCGCCGACCAACGATCGCGTACGCATCCAGCTGTACCTCACGCGCTACGGCAACAACGAACACTTGATGCTGGTGCGCGACGTTACGCGCATCCATCAGCTGGAACAGATGCGCAAAGACTTCATCGCCAACGTTTCCCACGAGCTGCGCACCCCGCTGACGGTGATCTGCGGCTACCTGGAAACCCTGCTCGACAACGTCGAGGAAGTGAACCCGCGCTGGAGCCGTGCCCTGCAGCAGATGCAGCAACAGGGCGGACGCATGCAGACCCTGCTCAACGACTTGCTGTTGCTGGCCAAGCTGGAAGCCACCGATTACCCGTCGGACAACCAGCCGGTGCACATCGACACCCTGCTGCAGTCGATCAAGAGCGACGCGCAGCAGTTGTCCGGCTCGAAGAATCAGCGCATCACCCTGGAAGCCGACACCACCATTCTGCTCAAGGGCAGCGAGGCGGAACTGCGCAGTGCGTTTTCCAACCTGGTGTTCAACGCCGTCAAATACACCCCGGCTGAGGGCAACATTCGCATCCGCTGGTGGGGCGACGATCAGGGCGCGCACCTGAGCGTGCAGGATTCCGGGATCGGCATCGACAGCAAACACCTGCCGCGCCTGACCGAACGCTTCTACCGCGTCGACTCCAGCCGCAACTCCAACACCGGCGGCACGGGCCTGGGTCTGGCCATCGTCAAACACGTGCTGCTGCGCCATCGCGCACGGATGGAGATCAGCAGCGTGCCCGGTCACGGCAGCACGTTTACCTGCCATTTCGCTCCGGCCCAGATCGCTCAGGCACGGGTCATCAGCGCCGCTGAGTAATGCCGGACTAGGCAATCGCCAGGTCAGCCGCTACATTGGCTGACTTGCGCCTGCCTTTTCAGGTGCGGATTTTTCTTTCTTCGAATCACACGGAACCCGCAAAACTCCATCATGGACCCTTCCCCTGGCTTGTCCCTCGCAACAATATTCGCCGATTTCGGCATGATTCTTTTCGCTCTGATCCTGGTTCTGCTCAACGGCTTCTTCGTTGCGGCGGAATTCGCCATGGTCAAACTGCGCTCGACCCGGGTCGAAGCCATCGCTGAGCAGCACGGCTGGCGCGGGCACATCCTGCGCACGGTGCACAGTCAGCTCGATGCTTACCTCTCGGCGTGCCAGCTCGGTATCACTCTCGCCTCTCTCGGCCTGGGCTGGGTCGGCGAGCCGGCGTTTGCGCACATCCTCGAACCGCTGCTGAGTGCGGTTGGCGTGCAGTCGGCCGAAGTCGTCAAAGGCATCTCGTTCTTCACCGCGTTCTTCATCATTTCGTATCTGCACATCGTGGTCGGCGAACTCGCACCCAAATCCTGGGCGATCCGCAAACCCGAGCTGCTGTCGCTGTGGACGGCGGTGCCGCTGTACCTGTTCTATTGGGCCATGTACCCGGCGATCTACCTGCTCAACGCCAGCGCCAACACCATCCTGCGCATTGCGGGTCAAGGCGAACCCGGCCCGCATCACGAGCACCATTACAGCCGTGAAGAACTGAAACTGATCCTGCACTCCAGCCGTGGCCAGGACCCGAGCGACCAAGGCATGCGTGTGCTGGCTTCGGCGGTGGAAATGGGCGAGCTGGAAGTGGTCGACTGGGCCAACTCCCGCGAAGACCTGATCACCCTCGAATTCAACGCCCCGCTGAAAGAAATCCTGGCGATGTTCCGTCGCCACAAGTTCAGCCGTTATCCGGTGTACGACAGCGAGCGCAAGGAATTCGTCGGCCTGCTGCACATCAAGGATCTGCTGCTGGAACTGGCGGCGCTGGACCACATTCCCGAGTCGTTCAACCTCGCCGAACTGACCCGCCCGCTGGAGCGCGTGTCGCGGCACATGCCGCTGTCGCAGCTGCTGGAGCAGTTCCGCAAGGGTGGCTCGCACTTCGCCGTGGTCGAAGAAGCTGATGGCAACATCATCGGCTACCTGACCATGGAAGACGTGCTGGAAGTGCTGGTCGGCGACATCCAGGACGAACACCGCAAGGCCGAGCGCGGCATCCTTGCCTACCAGCCGGGCAAGTTGCTGGTGCGGGGCGATACGCCGCTGTTCAAGGTCGAGCGCCTGCTGGGGATCGACCTGGATCACATTGAAGCCGAAACCCTCGCCGGGCTGATCTACGAAACCCTGAAACGGGTTCCGGAAGAGGAAGAGGTACTGGAAGTCGAAGGCCTGCGGATCATCATCAAGAAGATGAAAGGCCCGAAGATCATTCTGGCCAAGGTGCTGATGCTGGATTGATTGGCTGATCCCAAACCCAGTCGATCCCTTCGCGAGCAAGCTCGCTCCCACTAGTACGATGCAAGACCTGTGGGAGCGAGCTTGCTCCGGGCGGCGTTCCGACGAAGGCGTCAGATCAGGCACCCCATCACTGCTTGCCCAACGCAAAGTTGGGCAACGCCCCCAGCGGCTGGTTGAACTGATACGGAATCGACACCAGCCCCCCTCCTGTATTGCGCTGCACCACGAAGTGCAGGTGCGGGCCGCTGCTGTTGCCGGTGTTGCCGGACAGCGCCAGCGGGCTGCCCACCGTCACCCGCTGCCCTTCCCGCACACTCACCGACCCTTGCTTGAGGTGCAGGTACACACCCATCGTGCCGTCGTCGTGCAGGATCCGCACGAAGTTGCCGGACGGATCGTTGCCGCGCCCGCTCTGGGAGTTCTCGGTTTTCACCACCACCCCGGCCCGCGCCGCGATGATCGGCGTGCCGACCGGCATGGCGATGTCCATCGCGTATTTGTTCTTCGGCCCGAAGTGGCTGTAATCGCCATTGGCGCCCTGGCTGAGGCGGAACGGCCCGCCACGCCACGGAAACGGATAGCGATAGCCCTGAGCCGCGCCAGCCGGGTCACCGAGGGAATACTGGAACATCGGCGTGTACACCAGCGGCTTGCCGCCGGACACCGGAGTCAGCAGCGCCAGCCGCGTATTGCTGCGTGCCGGCAGCACCCGGCGGATCGTTTGCGCCGGCGCGCCACGCACGTTGCTCAACCCGGTAAACGCCAGCGCCACCTCGACCGGCGCATACAGGTCGTTGCGCACGAACACCACGTCCGCGCCCTTCTGCTTCTTGATGTCGAGATAGACCTGGCGCTCGAGGCGCTCGACCATCCGGTCCTGAAACACGAACACCTGGGAGCCTTTGCTCGGACGGTCGCTGTACGAAACCACTCCGTTGGCATCGGTGGATTTGTAGATCGTCATGGCCACAGTCGAGGTGGAGGCCATGAACAGACCACAGAAAAACAGCAGGCGCAGGGGCATGGGCAAAAGTTCTGTCGAGTAAGGCCTGGGAATGAGCCTAGCAGCTCAAGCAGACCAGGCTAGTCGACAGATGTTTCAAATTGGCAGGTGCAGGAGATGGGTAGTGCATTTGATGACCCCTTCGCGAGCAAGCCCGCTCCCACATTTGAAATGCATTCCAAGGTGGGAGCGGGCTTGCCCGCGAAAGCGGCCTATCAGGCGAAGAAGATCAAGCGCCCGGAACGAAGTGCTTCTGCGCCGTGCCGCGGGCGATCAGGCGGGAGATGTAGTCGAGCTTCTGCGCGTCCTGGTCGACGAAGCGGAAGGTCAGTTGCAGCCAGTCGCTGTCGGGTTTCGGCTCGTGGGCGACGACGGCGTGCAGGTAGCCGTTGAGGCGGGCGATTTCGGCGTTGTCGCCCTGCTCCAGGTCCAGCACGGCGCTGTCGAGGATCTGCGGCAGGGTGTCGGTGCGCTTCACCACCAACAGCGCTTCCTTGATGCTCAGGGCCTTGATCACGCATTGCTGGGTGCCGCTCGGCAGGCGCAACTGACCCTGGCCACGACCACCGGCCGGAGCGCTGGAGGCTGACGGGGCTTTCACCGGCGGGCTGTTGAGCAGGCCACGCTGTGGCGCGGCGGCAGGTGCCGGGGCCGCAGCGGCAGGCTTGGCAAACGGGTTGGCCGCAGCAGCAGTCGGTGCGGAACCGACCACGGCAGCCTTGCCACCGGTCAACGCGCTCAGGGAGTCGTTGCCGAACGCCGAGTTCATCTTGGTCGGGGCGCTGTTCATCAGGGTGTCGAGCTTGCCGACCTTGTTCAGGGCCTGCTTGACCTTGGTCAGCAGTTGCTCGTTGGTGAACGGCTTGCTGACGTAACCGGTGACGCCGGCCTGGATCGCCTGCACGACGTTTTCCTTGTCGCCCCGGCTGGTGACCATGATGAACGGCATGGTCTTGAGGTTGTCCTGCTCACGGCACCAGGTCAGCAGTTCGAGGCCGGACATTTCCGGCATTTCCCAGTCGCACAGCACCAGGTCGAAGGCTTCCTTGGCCAGCATGGCCTGGGCCTTCTTGCCGTTGATGGCGTCCTCGGTGCGGATCCCCGGGAAGTAATTACGCAGGCACTTTTTCACCAGGTCACGAATGAACGATGCATCGTCCACGACCAACACACTGATCTTGCTCATCCAACACCCCTATTAAAATCCCGGCAAGCATAACGCTGGCTGATGGCACATTGCCAAAACTCTTCAGTCACGCCGGGACTTTTCGTTCGCGGGTGCTGCTTTTTAATTCGCTTTCCAATTCGGATCTGCCCATGAAAAGCAGAAACAAAAACGCCCGGCCAAAGGGCCGGGCGCTTTTCTCAGGCAATCTTACTTATCGTCAGCATCGCCCGGAACATTAGCGGTTTCGCCACTTGTCCCTTCAACTTCTTCCTTCATGCGCTTGAGGCCCATGTGGCGCACGTCGGTGCCGCGTACCAGGTAAATCACCAGCTCGGAGATGTTGCGCGCGTGGTCGCCGATCCGCTCCAGCGAACGCAGCACCCAGATAATGCTCAAGACCCGCGAGATAGAGCGCGGGTCTTCCATCATGTAGGTCGCCAGCTCGCGCAGGGCGGTCTTGTATTCGCGGTCGATGATCTTGTCGTACTGCGCCACCGACAACGCCAGATCGGCGTCGAAGCGGGCAAAAGCGTCCAGCGCATCACGCACCATGTTGCGCACCTGGTCGCCGATGTGACGCACTTCGACGTAACCGCGCGGCGCTTCGCCCTCTTCGCACAGCTGAATCGCACGACGGGCGATCTTGGTCGCTTCGTCGCCGATGCGCTCCAGGTCGATCACCGACTTGGAGATGCTGATGATCAGACGCAGGTCGGACGCCGCCGGCTGACGACGGGCCAGAATGCGCAGGCATTCTTCGTCGATGTTGCGTTCCATCTGGTTGATCTGGTCGTCGATCTCGCGCACTTGCTGGGCCAGGCCCGAATCGGCCTCGATCAGCGCGGTGACCGCGTCGTTGACCTGCTTCTCGACCAGCCCGCCCATGGCCAGCAGGTGGCTGCGCACTTCTTCCAGTTCGGCGTTGAACTGCGCGGAAATGTGATGGGTAAGGCCTTCTTTACTAATCATGTTGGCGTCCTTGGAGCGTCCGGTAAGGTGCGGCGGGCCGCAGCGTCAATTCTGTGAATAACCCGCAACTGTCAGCCGTAACGACCGGTGATGTAGTCCTCGGTCTGCTTCTTGGCCGGATTGGTGAACAGGGTATCGGTGTCGCCGAATTCCACCAGTTTGCCCATGTACATGAACGCCGTGTAGTCGGACACCCGTGCCGCCTGCTGCATGTTGTGGGTCACGATGACGATGGTGAACTTGGATTTGAGCTCGTAGATCAGCTCTTCGACTTTCAGGGTCGAGATCGGGTCAAGGGCCGAGCACGGTTCGTCGAGCAGCAGCACTTCCGGTTCCACGGCGATGGTACGGGCGATCACCAGACGCTGTTGCTGACCACCGGACAAGCCGAGTGCCGAGTCATGCAGACGGTCTTTGACTTCGTCCCACAGGGCCGCGCCCTTCAGTGCCCACTCGACAGCTTCGTCGAGGATGCGCTTCTTGTTGATGCCCTGGATGCGCAGGCCGTAGACCACGTTTTCGTAGATGGTCTTAGGGAACGGGTTAGGCTTCTGGAACACCATGCCGACCCGGCGACGCAGCTCGGCCACGTCTTCGCCCTTGCGGTAGATGTTGTTGCCGTACAGGTTGATCGCGCCTTCGACGCGGCAGCCGTCCACCAGGTCGTTCATGCGGTTGAAGGTACGCAGCAGCGTGGACTTGCCGCAGCCGGACGGGCCGATGAAGGCGGTCACGCGCTGTTTCGGGATGTTCATGCTGACGTCGTACAGCGCTTGTTTCTCGCCGTAGAACAGGCTCAGGCCCGGCACTTCGATGGCCACGGTTTCCTGCTCGAGGTTCAGGCTCTGCTTGTCGCGGCCCAGGGCAGACATGTTGATGCCGTGGGTATGTGTTTCGTGCTGCATGGGAGATCCCCTGTGCTAACAAATTCGGTTCATTTTTTGTGGGAGCCAGCCTGCTGGCGATTCAGGCAACGCGGGTCTCTGTGAATCCGCAGTGATGCCTTCGCGAGCAAGCTCGCTCCCACATAGAAATCAGTGCTGCAAATCAGCTGTCCAGCGCCTTGTACTTCTCGCGCAGGTGGTTACGGATGTACACCGCCGACAGGTTCAGGGTGGCGATCACCAGCACCAGCAACAGCGCCGTGGCGTACACCAGCGGCCGCGCGGCCTCGACGTTCGGGCTCTGGAAGCCGACGTCGTAGATGTGGAAGCCCAGGTGCATGATCTTCTGATCCAGGTGCAGGTACGGGTAGTTGCCGTCCACCGGCAGCGACGGCGCCAGTTTCACCACACCCACCAGCATCAGCGGCGCCACTTCGCCGGCGGCGCGAGCCACGGCGAGGATCATGCCGGTCATCATGGCCGGGCTGGCCATCGGCAGAACGATCTTCCACAGGGTTTCAGCCTTGGTCGCGCCGAGGGCCAGCGAGCCCTCACGCACGGTGCGCGGGATACGCGCCAGACCTTCTTCGGTGGCCACGATCACCACCGGCACCGCCAGCAGTGCCAGGGTCAACGAAGCCCAGAGCAGACCCGGCGTACCGAAGGTCGGTGCCGGCAGCGCTTCAGGGAAGAACAGACGGTCGAGCGAACCACCCAGCACGTAGACGAAAAAGCCCAGACCGAACACGCCGTAAACAATCGCCGGAACACCCGCCAGGTTGTTCACCGCGATCCGGATCACCCGGGTCAGGGTGTTCTGCTTGGCGTATTCACGCAGGTACACCGCCGCCAGCACGCCGAACGGGGTCACGATCATCGCCATGATCAGGGTCATCATCACGGTGCCGAAGATCGCCGGGAAAATCCCGCCTTCGGTGTTCGCTTCACGCGGGTCGTCGGACAGGAATTCCCAGACCTTGCTGAAGTAGAAACCGATCTTGGTGAACGTCCCCATCGCGTTCGGCTGGTAGGCGTGAACCACTTTGCCCAGACCGATTTCGATTTCCTTGCCGTTGGCATCACGAGCGGTCAAAGCATCACGGTTGAACTGCGCGTGCAGGTCGGCCAGACGGGCTTCGATGTCCTGATAGCGGGCGTTCAGTTCGGCGCGCTCGGATTCCATGTCCGCTTGCGCGGTGGCGTCGAGTTTGCCTTCCAGCTCCAGCTTGCGACCGTGCAGACGGATGCGCTCGAGGCCGGCGTTGATTGCGCCGATATCGGTTTTTTCCAGCGACTTGAGCTGCGCGGCGAGGCCGTTCACGCGGTTGATCCGCGCTTGCAGCTCAGGCCAGGCCGCTTCGCCTTCGGCGATCACCTTGCCGTCCTGTTTGACGTTGACCAGGTAGCCGTAGAAGTTGCCCCACTCACGACGCTCCAGCGCCATCAGCTCCGGCGGATTCTTCTGGTCGGTCAGCCACTCGCCGACGATCCAGGTGAAGTCGTTGCCGTTCAGGTCACGGTTGCCGACCTTGATCAGCTCACGGGTCATGAATTCCGGACCTTCGTCCGGCACCGGCAGGCCGGCGCTCTTCAGACGGGCGCGCGGCACTTCTTCTTTCTGCACCACTTCGCCCACGACCAGATGCTGGCCTTGGCCCGGTACGTCATAGCTGGCGTGGATCAGATCCGCCGGCCAGAAGTGACCCAGACCGCGCACGGCGATCACTGCCAGCAGGCCAATGGTCATGATGACCGCGATGGACACCGCGCCGCCGCTGATCCAGACGCCGGGGGCGCCGCTCTTGAACCATCCTTTCAGGGAGTTCTGTTTCACAGACTTCTACCTTTGCTTAAAGCGACGAGTATTTCTTGCGCAGACGCTGACGAATCAGTTCCGCGAGGGTGTTCATGACGAAGGTGAACAACAGCAGCACCAGCGCCGAGAGGAACAGCACGCGGTAGTGGCTGCCGCCGACTTCCGATTCCGGCATTTCCACCGCGACGTTGGCGGCCAGGGTGCGCAGGCCTTCGAACAGGTTCATTTCCATGACCGGGGTGTTGCCGGTGGCCATCAGCACGATCATGGTTTCGCCGACCGCACGGCCCATGCCGATCATCAGCGCCGAGAAGATGCCCGGGCTGGCGGTCAGGATGACCACGCGAGTCATGGTCTGCCACGGCGTGGCACCGAGGGCCAGCGAGCCCAGGGTCAGGCCGCGCGGCACGCTGAACACGGCGTCTTCGGCGATCGAGTAGATGTTCGGGATCACCGCAAAGCCCATGGCCAGACCGACCACCAGTGCGTTGCGCTGGTCGTAGGTGATGCCCAGGTCGTGGGAGATCCACATGCGCATGTCACCGCCGAAGAACCAGTTCTCCATGAACGGGCTCATGTACAGCGAAAGCCAGCCCACGAACAGGATCACCGGAATCAGCAACGCACTTTCCCAGCCGTCCGGAACTTTCAGGCGGATCGATTCAGGCAGGCGGCTGAAGGTGAAACCGGCGATCAGGATGCCGATCGGCAGCAGCATCAGCAGGCTGAAGATACCCGGCAGGTGCCCTTCCACATACGGTGCGAGGAACAGGCCGGCGAAGAAGCCGAGGATCACCGTCGGCATCGCTTCCATCAGCTCGATCACCGGCTTGACCTTGCGGCGCATGCCCGGGGCCATGAAGTACGCGGTGTAGATCGCAGCGGCGACGGCCAGCGGAGCAGCCAGCAGCATCGCGTAAAACGCGGCTTTCAGGGTGCCGAAAGTCAGTGGCGACAGGCTCAGTTTCGGTTCGAAATCGGTGTTGGCAGCAGTCGATTGCCAGACGTATTTAGGCTCGTCGTAGTTCTCGTACCAGACCTTGCTCCACAGCGCGCTCCACGAGACTTCCGGATGCGGGTTGTCGAGCAGCAGCGGTTGCAGCTTGCCGCCGGCTTCGACGATCACGCGGTTGGCGCGCGGCGACAGGCCGAACAGGCCTTGGCCCTCGACGACTTGATCGACCAGCAAGGTGCGGTGCGCGGTGCTGTGGAACACGCCGAGCTTGCCGCTGGCATCCAGGGCCAGGAAGCCCTTGCGACGTTCTTCGGCGGAAATTTCAACGATCGGCGTAGTGCCCATCTGGAAGGTGCGGATCTGCTTCAGGCGCAGCTCGCCATCGGTGTCGCGAGCCATGAACCACTGGGCCAGACCGCCCTTGGAGTCACCGACGATCAGCGAGATGCCGCCCACCAGTTGTGTGGCGGCGGTGACTTGGGCGTCGGCGTTTTCCAGCAGCTTGTAGCGACCGTTGAGGCTCTTGTCGCGCAGGCTGAACACGTCGGCCTGGGCACGTCCGTTGACCACGTACAGCCACTGCTGGCGCGGGTCGACGAAGATGTTTTTCACAGGCTCGGTCATCTGCGGCAGATCGATACGCTTCTGCTCGTTGGTGACTTCGCCGGTCATCATGTTTTCTTCGCTGGTCAACGACAGCACATTGAGTTGCGAACCGGTGGAACCGACCAGCATCAGGGTCGAATCGGTAGCGTTGAGGCTGACGTGCTCCAGCGCGCCGCCGCTTTCGTTCAGCGCGATCGGTGCATCGCCATACGGATACTCGATGGCCGGGGTGATGGTTTTCTTGCCGTCCGGGTAGCTGACTTTATAGGTGTGACGGAACACCAGCGCCTGACCGTTGGACAGGCCCACGGCCACCAGCGGATGGCCCGGCTGGTCTTCGCCGATGGAGGTCACACTGGCGCCTGCCGGCAGGGGCAGATCGACGCGCTTCAGTTCAGCGCCACTGTCGATGTCGAAAAACAGCGCCTGGCCCTTGTCGGAAACGCGCATGGCCACCTGATTCTGCTCTTCGAGCGAAATCATCAGCGGCTTGCCGGCGTCCTGCATCCAGGCCGGGGTGATTGCATCTTTCGCGCTCAGGTCAGCACCTTTGAACAGCGGCGCGACCACGTAGGCGAGGAAGAAGAAGATCAGGGTGATGGCTGCAAGCACCGCCAGACCGCCGACGAGGACGTACCAGCGGGTGAAGCGATCCTTGAGCGCGCGAATGCGGCGCTTGCGTTGCAACTCAGGCGTATTGAAGTCAATGCGCTTGGGAGGGTTCGTAGTCATTTTGGAATTGGCCAGATCATTCATGCGCACACCCTAGCGATCCTGTATGACAGAAAGATGACAATGCAGTGACGCACCAAATCCGCCGCCAGCAGGGCACTGGCAGTGGATAGAAGAATTCGGGGAGTGTGGGGGCGAACATGCTCGCAAAAGTGCTGGCTCAGTCAACTAAGTTGTTGATTCTGAAGGCCTCTTCGCGAGCAGGCTCGATCCCACAGGAGTCAGGCGGGGTTCACCCCTGACTCAGTTTGTTACTTTTTTGCGACTTCAGCGCCGCCTTCCTGCAGACCCAGGTCAGCCAGTGCTTTTGCAGCAACTTTGGCTGGCAGCGGGATGTAGCCGTCTTTCACGACCACTTCCTGGCCCTGTTTCGACAGAACCAGTTTCACGAACTCGGCTTCCAGCGGGGCCAGAGGCTTGTTCGGGGCTTTGTTGACGTATACGTACAGGAAACGCGACAGCGGGTACTTGCCGTTCAGGGCGTTTTCTTCGGTGTCTTCGATGAAGTCAGTGCTGCCTTTCTTCGACAGAGCAACGGTTTTCACGCTGGCGGTCTTGTAGCCGATGCCAGAGTAACCGATGCCGTTCAGCGAAGAGCTGATCGACTGCACGACCGAAGCCGAGCCTGGTTGTTCGTTGACGTTAGGCTTGTAGTCGCCTTTGCACAGGGCTTCTTCCTTGAAGTAGCCGTAAGTGCCGGATACCGAGTTGCGACCGAACAGCTGAACCGGCTTGTTGGCCAGGTCGCCGGTCACGCCCAGGTCGCCCCAGGTTTTCACGTCGCTCTTGGCGCCGCACAGACGGGTGGACGAGAAGATCGCGTCAACCTGTTCCATGGTCAGGTGCTGGATCGGGTTGTCCTTGTGTACGAAAACAGCCAGGGCGTCCACGGCAACCGGGATAGCGGTTGGCTTGTAGCCGTATTTCTGTTCGAAGGCCGCCAGTTCGGTGTCCTTCATCTTGCGGCTCATCGGGCCCAGGTTGGAGGTGCCTTCAGTCAGCGCAGGTGGCGCGGTGGCGGAGCCCGCGGCCTGAATCTGGATGTTTACGTTCGGGTATTCTTTTTTGTAGTTCTCAGCCCAGAGGGTCATGAGGTTGGCCAGGGTATCGGAGCCGACGCTGGACAGGTTGCCCGACACACCAGTGGTCTTGGTGTAGCTCGGGATAGCAGGGTCAACAGCGGCAACCGCGTTGGCAGTCGCAACGCCAGCAGCGACAAAAGTCATTGCCGCCATCAAACGCTTCAGTTTCATGCCTTACTCCTAGCAGATAGGGTGTGTTAAGTCGGGGCCAAGTATCAGCAGGCCGTGTGAACACTCTATGGCTGAAATATGACAATTGGATGAAAGGCCAGCATCCGAGGCGTCACAAAAAATGAATTCCGTAGCAGGTTGACAAATCAAATGCAAAAGATAGCCTTGTCAACCACGAGAGGAACTCATGATAAACGACCGAATTCGCCGCGCCCGCCTGCAACGAGGCCTCACCTTAGAGGGTCTGGCGGCCCAGCTTGGCGACATCACTAAACAAGCGTTAAGCAAATATGAGAAAGGGTTGAGCACTCCAAACTCTTCTCGCCTGCTGCAACTGGCCAAGGCACTTCAGGTCAGTCCCGAATATTTTTTCCGCGCGGAGGTTATTCCGCTGGCACCTCTTGAGTTTCGAAAGCTGGCCAAAATGCCCAAGTATCGCCAAGCTCAGGTTGAAGAAAAAATTCGGGAACATCTCGAACGCTACATTTCACTTGAGCAATGCTTCGATCCTGCGGATATCCACACCCCTGCCACCCCCGCGCAGATGCTCCCGGTGTCGACCCTGGAAGAGGCTGAGCTCGCAGCCGAGAAGCTGCGCCAATTTTGGGGAATCGGTAGCGATCCCATTGCCAATCTGACTGAGCAACTGGAAGAGCACAGCATCAAGGTTGCGATGCTCAACGGCCCAGATGATTTTGACGGAGCTTGCGCGGCTACCGGTGACGGCGACCATGTATTGATTGCTTTGAATGCTGACCGTCCAGGTGAGCGAATCCGATTTACGGCTGCTCATGAGCTCGGCCATTGGGTTATGGCGTTACCTGAAGACATGCCGGAGAAAGACAAAGAAAACTGTTGTCACCGTTTTGCCGGTGCATTTCTCTATCCCGCCAAAAGCGTAACCGGCGATTTCGGCAGCCATCCCCGGTCCAGAGTGCACCCACGAGAGCTACTCATCGCCAAACGCCAATACGGAATATCAATGCACGCTGCGTTGAGACGACTGAAGGATTTGAAGCTACTTAGCGAAAGTGGCTACAAATCCCTCACTATTCAATTCAGTGCCAACGGCTGGCGCAAAGCTGAGCCTGAACCTCTGCCGTGCAAACCACCCCAGCGCTTTGATTCACTGGTGTTCTGGGGATTGGCGGAAGGATTGATCACCAAGTCGCGGGCTGCTGAACTCCTGCGCAAACCAGTGAGCGCACTTGATCCCAATTTCTTGGGCTCACTGGAGAGTGCATGAGTCTGATCTATATCAGTGATACGAATATCTGGATCGACTTCAGAAATGCCGGATTACTGGAGCAGATGTTCAGCTTGCCGTTTACGCTGTGTTGCACTGACTTTGTAATGTACGAACTCGACGACTTTTCACACGACGAACTGCTCGATAAAGGGTTGATTGTCGAGTCGTTCGATGAGGCAGGTGTAATACGATTGTCGGGGTTGAGGATCGAGCACAACAACAGCTCTTTAGCCGACGTCTCCTGCTACCTGCTTGCGCAGGAAACGGGTCGTCCTTTACTCACTGGAGATGGCAGGTTGCGCCGTCAGGCCCAAAGAGATGGGCTACAGGTGCACGGCGCGCTATGGCTGCTCGATTTAATGGTAGAGCACCAAGTCATCGACGAAACAGAAGCCGCAAATGCTTTGGCTCACATGCTCGAACACGGTGCTCGCCTGCCGGTTGGCGAGTGTGAAACAAGGCTTTCGAGCTGGCGAAAGCCCTGAGTTCTGAAACTGAATCAGCGACCTCTGCTCCACAACCACGCGCCGACCAGGATCCCCATCCCGCATAGCACCGCCACATAGTAGGCAGGCCCCATCGCGCTTTCTTTAAGCAACAGGCTGACCACCATCGGGGTCAGGCCGCCGAAGATCGCGTAAGCGACGTTATAAGAGAAGGACAGACCGCTGAAGCGCACCACCGGCGGGAACGCTTTCACCATTACATACGGCACCGCGCCTATGGTGCCGACCAGGAAACCGGTCAGCGCATACAGCGGGAACAGCCAGTTCGGGTGATCGCCGAGGCTGTGATAGAAGGTCCAGGAACTGGCCAGCAAGCCCAGGCAGCCGAACACGAACACCCGACCGGCACCGAAGCGATCCGCCAGCGCACCAGAAATGATGCAGCCGAAGCTCAAGAAGACGATGGCAAGGCTGTTGGATTGCAACGCAGTGGTCGGCGAGAAGTGATAGACCGTTTGCAGCACGGTCGGGGTCATCAGGATCACCACGACGATGCCGGCGGACAGCAGCCAGGTCAGCAGCATCGACACTACGATCGCCCCGCGATGGTCGCGCAGCACGGCGCGCAGCGGCACTTCTTCGGCCAGCGCCTTGCGTTGTTGCAGTTCGGCGAACACCGGGGTTTCGTGCAGCCAGCGGCGCAGGTAGACCGAAAACAGACCGAAAACGCCACCGAGCAGGAACGGGATCCGCCAGGCGTAATCCGAGACTTCCGTTGGCGTATAGATGCTGTTGATCGCAGTGGCGACCAGCGAGCCGAGCAGGATGCCCGCTGTCAGGCCGCTGGTCAGGGTGCCGCAGGCGTAGCCGATGTGCTTGCCGGGTACGTGTTCGGAAACGAAGACCCACGCCCCCGGCACTTCGCCGCCAATCGCCGCGCCCTGAATGACGCGCATCAACAGCAGCAGGATCGGCGCCCACATGCCGATCTGCGCGTAGGTCGGCAGCAGGCCCATGATCAGGGTCGGCACGGCCATCATGAAGATGCTCAGGGTGAACATCTTCTTGCGCCCCAGCAGGTCGCCGAAGTGCGCCATGACGATCCCGCCCAGCGGCCGCGCGAGGTAACCGGCGGCGAAGATGCCGAAGGTCTGCATCAGGCGCAGCCACTCGGGCATGTCGGCCGGGAAGAACAATTTGCCGACCACGGTGGCAAAGAACACGAAGATGATGAAATCGTAGAACTCCAGCGCGCCCCCCAGGGCCGATAGCGACAGAGTCTTGTAGTCATTGCGGGTCAACGGTCGTGCGGGTTGATCGGGCTGCGCGAGGCTCGAGGGCGCTGTGGTCATGGCAAGGTCTTCTCTTATAGTCGGATCTGCCGCCACAACAACGCTGGCTGCGGCTCGGGCAGGTTCGGCACCATAGCAAATTGTTCGAAAAAGCACATAGAGGCGCGTATTTGCCGGTCGAAATCAGAACCGGACGGTCGTCGCGGAGTCTACCGACCGATATACTCGCAACCTTGCTCCGGTTTGTAAGGGGTTGCTGTGCGAAAACGTCGTTGGCCCGACCCTTGCTCGGGATTAGCCGGTTTCGCAGAGTTTCTCCTTAGGCGCCTGATGGAAAACGTGACGAACGTAGTATGTTCGGTGCTGAATCGTTTTTCCCGAAGACGGCTACCACCAGCAGCACTAACGAAGAGTCACGGGTCAGAGGCACCCCCGGCATGATAGAGCTCGAACAAGAAGATCCGATCCCGCAAGGCGACCTGGCCTTGCAAATCACCGCACTTCCCCGCGAAACCAACGGCTTCGGCGATATTTTCGGCGGCTGGCTGGTGGCGCAGATGGACCTGGCCGGCACTGCCATGGCCAGCCGTGTTGCCGGCGGTCGTGTCGCGACCGTTGCCATCGATCGTATGGCGTTTCTCGTGCCGGTCGCCGTGGGCGCGCAATTGTCCTTCTATACCCAGACCCTGGAAATCGGCCGCAGCTCGATCCAGATGATGGTCGAGGTGTGGAGCGACGACCCGCTGTCCAGCGAGTGGCGTAAAGTGACCGAAGCGGTGTTCGTGTTCGTTGCCATCGATGGCAGCGGCCGCACCCGTTCGGTTCCGCCACGCGCACGTTAAACCTCGCGGCCGTTTCACGGTCGATAGTCGTCCAAGTTGCTGATCGAGAGTTGTCCCATGAACACGCCCAACGTTGAAGCCGTGAAACTGGATGAACTGAACTGCTGGCGCATCCGCCACGGTCAGGCCGAAGTGCTGGTGGCCCAGCAAGGCGCGCACATTCTCAGTTATCAGGTGGACGGCCAGCCGCCTCTGATCTGGCTGAACGACAAGGCCGTGTTCAAGACCGGCAAGAGCATCCGCGCCGGCGTGCCGGTGTGCTGGCCGTGGTTTGGCGTCTTCGCCCGCAACCCGCAGAGCGTGCAGGCGATGCGCACGAGCGAAGAACCGGCCGGCGCCCACGGATTTGTCCGGGCGATGGATTGGGAACTGGGCGGCATCGAAACCGAAGGCGAAAGCCTGAAGGTGGAGTTCACACTGCCCTACCCCGAAGGCGGTTTTCCGGGCTGGCCGCATCAGGTCGACCTGACCCTGACCCTGCGCCTCGACGATCAACTGCACATCAGCCTGACCAGCCACAACCGTGGTGCCGACACCGTCCACATCAGCCAGGCGCTGCACAGCTATTTCGCCGTCAGCGATGTGCGCAACGTGCGTGTCGAAGGCGTGGATGGCCTGGATTACATCGAGACCCTGGATGACTGGAAAACCAAAAACCAGCAAGGCGACCTGCGTTTTGTCGGGGAAACCGACCGCATCTACCTCGATGCCCCGCCGCAACTGAGCATCGTCGATCCGGCCTGGGAACGGCGCATCGTGCTGACCGCCAGCGGTTCACGCACGGCGGTGATCTGGAACCCGTGGATCGACCGAGCCGCCGCGTTCAGCGACATGGACAACAACGGCTGGCAGCGCATGCTGTGCATCGAGACGGCGAACGTGATGAACGACGTGGTGAACCTGGCACCGGATGCCAGCCACACCATGGGTGTCAGCGTCGGTTCAAAATCGCTCTAAACCCTAGCGCAAAATAACTGTGGGAGCGGGCTTGCTCGCGAAGGCGTTGTGTCAGACAAATCGATGTAACTGGCACTCCGCTTTCGCGAGCAAGCCCGCTCCCACATTGGGTTCTGCGCCAAGTCTTAGAGATCGGACTCCTGCACCACCCGCACCTTGTCCGCTTCCAGCGCATACGCCGCATCGGCCAAGTCATTGCTGACCTTTTCGATCTTCAGCGTGCCGGTCACCCACAGCGGCGTGTAGATGTCATCCAGCTTCAAACCTTTTGGATAACGCACCAGCACCAGCTGATTCGGTGGCGGTGGCGGCACATGGATGCAGGCGCCCGGGTACGGCACCAGGAAGAACAACGTGCTGCGACCCTTGGCGTCGGATTCCAGCGGCACCGGATAACCGCCGATGCGGATGTGTTTATCATTCATCGACGCCACGGTCTTGGTCGAATACATCACCGCCGGCAAACCTTTGGCCTGCTTCATCCCGCCTTTCTGGGTGAAGGTGCCGGTGGCTTCCGGGGAGTTGTGGTCGATTTCAGGCATGGCCTCGAGGGCTTTCTGATCCGACTTGGGCATCAGTTCCAGCCAGTCGGTTTCCGGCAGATCGCCGGCGTGAGCCAGACCGCTGCCCAGCAAAAGGAGAGTCAATAGAAGACGGCGCATGGAGGTGCTCGGTAAAGGATGCTCGAATAAGGAGGGAACGCTGAATCGCCGAGCATTCTAGCCCTCCCTGCCGGATTGGCAGAGAGGGCTTTGTCGCTTTGGATCAGTTCTTTTTGATCAGGCCGTAGATCACCAGCAGCACGATCGCGCCGACCAGCGCGCCGATGAAGCCGGCGCCCTGACCTGCCTGATAGATGCCCAGGGCCTGGCCGCCGTAGGTGGCTGCCAGCGAACCGCCGATACCGAGCAGGATGGTCATGATCCAGCCCATGCTGTCATCGCCCGGTTTCAGGAACCGCGCCAGCAGGCCGACGATGAGGCCGATAAAGATGGTTCCGATAATTCCCATGGCATTTCCCTCTGAATAGTATATATGCCCAAGCCTAGTCAGACTTTGGCATCCTGCCATGAGAGAGCGGCGGCCCCTTAATGGTTCCGCCGCTGCCAGATGAAACTGTCGTTACTCGGCGATCAGTGCTTCGACCTTGAGGATCTGCTGCTCGAGAGTCGCCTTGTCCTTGCAGCGCAGATTGGCGTGACCGACCTTGCGCCCGGCCTTGAAGGCCTTGCCGTAGTGATGCAGATGGCAATCATCGATGGCGATGACTTTCTCCACCGGCGGCACGACGCCGATGAAGTTGAGCATCGCGCTCTCGCCGACCTTGGCAGTCGAACCCAGCGGCAGACCGGCAACGGCCCGCAGGTGGTTTTCGAACTGGCTGCACTCGGCGCCTTCGGTGGTCCAGTGCCCGGAGTTGTGCACGCGCGGAGCGATTTCGTTGGCCTTGAGCCCACCGTCGACTTCAAAGAACTCGAACGCCATCACACCGACATAATCCAGCTGCTTGAGTACGCGGCTGGAATAGTCTTCGGCCAGCGCCTGCAGCGGGTGATCGGTGCTAGCAACGGACAGCTTGAGGATGCCGCTGTCGTGGGTGTTGTGCACCAGTGGATAGAATTTCGTCTCGCCATCGCGGGCGCGCACGGCGATCAGCGACACTTCACCGGTGAATGGCACGAAGCCTTCCAGCAGGCAAGGCACGCTGCCCAGCTCGGCGAACGTACCGACCACGTCTTCCGCCTTGCGCAGGACTTTCTGACCCTTGCCGTCGTAACCCAGGGTGCGGGTTTTCAGCACGGCCGGCAGACCGATCGACGCGACGGCGGCGTCCAGGTCGGCTTGCGACTGGATGTCGGCGAACGCCGGGGTCGGAATCCCCAGGTCCTTGAACATGCTCTTCTCGAACCAGCGGTCACGAGCGATGCGCAGGGCTTCGGCGCTCGGGTAGACCGGCACGAATTGCGAAAGGAACGCCACGGTTTCCGCCGGGACACTTTCGAACTCGAAGGTCACCAGATCGACTTCATCGGCCAACTGACGCAGATGATCCTGATCGCCGTAATCGGCCCGCAGGTGTTCGCCCAGCGCAGCGGCGCAAGCGTCCGGCGCAGGGTCGAGGAAAGCGAAGTTCATGCCCAGCGGGGTGCCCGCCAGGGCCAACATGCGACCCAACTGGCCGCCACCGATTACACCGATCTTCATCTCAACAACCTCAGGCAATACGTGGGTCTGGATTGTCCAGGACGCTGTCTGTCTGCTCGGCACGGAAGGTTTTCAGTACCGCGTGGAATTGTGGATGCTTGGCGCCCAGGATGCTCGCCGACAGCAGCGCGGCGTTGATCGCACCGGCCTTGCCGATGGCCAGGGTGGCGACCGGAATACCGGCCGGCATTTGCACGATCGACAGCAGCGAATCGACGCCCGAAAGCATGGCCGACTGTACGGGTACGCCCAGCACCGGCAGGTGGGTCTTGGCCGCACACATGCCTGGCAGGTGGGCTGCGCCACCGGCACCGGCGATGATCACCTCGATGCCGCGGCCTTCAGCCTCTTCGGCGTACTGGAACAGCAGATCCGGGGTGCGGTGGGCGGAAACCACCTTGACCTCGTAAGGGATGCCGAGCTTTTCCAGCATATCGGCGGTGTGGCTAAGGGTGGACCAATCGGACTTGGAGCCCATGATCACGCCAACCAGTGCACTCATCGTCGCGCCTCTTCTCTCTGGGCGCCCGCAGGCGCGTCAAAAACAACAAGCCACGCAGGATGCGTGGCTTGTTGTAGGAAAAATGGCCGGACGAACCGGCCGAAGGCCGCGCAGTATACCGCAAAGAAAGCAATAAACAGCCCCCGTGGCGACCATCTGTCATCTGAACGTAACCACACATTTTGCTGACTCGAGGTTCAAGAATATCGCTTCGTTCTTTCACACGGGAAACATGCTCAACAGGTCGAATGGAGAGCGTGCTCAAATTTCCGCATGAGTTCATGTAATAAAAATCAAAACATTCCCAAGAGCCTCAAAAAAACTTAAATGATATACAACCAAGCATGAAATAAAAAAGAGAGCCCACCAAGAAACCACAAATAAATAACTTTATTTGCACAGCAACAAATTCATATTAAAAGCACTTCCAATATCGCAACGACAGGACAGTCGGCACCATCACGCCTGCCCATCACTATCAAGTCAATTGGAATCATCCTAAGGAAAGGAACATGACCAAACAGCCATTAACACTGAATGTCTTCATCCATGAGGACTTATCGGACGACAGCAGACGAGGCTTGTACAACACCCATTTTTCCTGGTTTACCGACGAAATCCAGGAACTTTCCGGCCGCAAGCTATCAGTCAACATGTTCAGCCCGTCAGAAGCAGAAACCTTGAGTGGCTTTGATTATAAGAAAATATCTGCCGCCGGCTCTTTGGACGCATGGGCAGAAAAATTAAGAAGCTATTTCGGCTCCCAGCTCCTGAAAGACTCACACACCAGATTCAACAAGTATCTACTGCTGACCCGCGACAATATAAATCAGAGCACAATGGGAATTGCACAAATCAAGGGTTACGCAAGTTTAGCCTCGATAAGAAGCGACATGGTTCCTGCTCACGAAGCAGGCCACATGTTCGGCGCAACTCATGAAGACAGCGAAATCCTGTACAATGGATGGTGGAGCGAAACAATCATGACGAGTGATGACTTCTCATCACTTCGAAGCAATGCCAAACGCTTCAGTGATAAAAACAGAGAAAACATCCGCAAATACCTGGACGAACCGATTGCACAGCAAGCCAGGCCGCGCCCCGAAGACGACTGGGACGACGATTGAGACTGATGCAAACCTGCCGCATCTCACGAGCTCTCGTATTTTGATCAAGCTCACCTGACCTGGCAGAGGCGAAAAACAAATTCGCTTCTGCTTTCATTCAGTTGCTGCCACTCGCCGCCCCGCCTTCCAGCTTGCGCCACAACAACCGCACATTGGCCTTGCGCACCAGCGCGCAGCGGTACAGGCGAATTTCCAGCGGCACATGCCATTGCGGGCCGCCGCAGACCACCAGTTCACCCCGGGCCAGTTCGGCGCGCACGCTCAGTTGCGGCACCCAGGCGATACCCAATCCTTCCAGGGCCATGCTTTTAAGGCTGTCGGCCATGGCGGTTTCGTAGATTGTGGTGAAGCGCAGCTGACGCTGGCGCAGCAATCCGTTCACCGAACGGCCGAGAAACGCCCCGGCGCTGTAGGCCAGCAACGGTACGCTGGCCTCACCTTCGAGATCGAACAACGGTTTGCCATTGGCATCCGCCGCACATACCGGAAGCATTTCGGTCTGGCCCAGGTGCAGCGACGGGAAAATTTCCGGGTCCATCTGCATCGCTGCGTCCGGGTCATAGAACGCCAGCATCAGATCGCAGCCACCTTCACGCAGCGCGTGCACCGCGTCGCCAACGTTGGTCGCCACCAGCCGGGTGGCGATGTTCAGGCCTTCGTTGCGCAGTTGCGCGATCCAGCGCGGGAAGAAACCGAGCGCCAGCGAGTGTGCCGCCGCCACTTGAATCACTTCGCCCTGCCCGCCTTCCAGATGATGAAGATGGCGCAGCACTTCACCGAGCTGTTCGACCACCGTGCGCGCGGTTACCAAAAACAGTTGCCCTGCCGCCGTCAGCTCGATCGGCGTGCGCGAGCGGTTGACCAGCGTCAGGCCCAGCGCTGCTTCCAGGCTGCGGATCCGCCGGCTGAAGGCCGGCTGGGTCACGAAGCGCCGTTCGGCCGCCTGCGAGAAGCTACGGGTGGCGGCCAGAGCACTGAAGTCCTCGAGCCATTTGCTTTCCAGATTCATCACGTCCTCCCGGACACGCACCAAAACAGGTCACACGTCTGCCGCGCACGCGGCGTCACACGGGTATTATGCCGAATGTGCATAGGGCAGTGTTTAACAGCATTGGCCCAAAAATTCCCACAAGCCTAGCATTCGCAGCGTTCCGGCACAGACCGGGTCCCTATCGAGATGATTTCTATCATGTCCTCCGCTGCATCATTCCGCACAGAAAACGACCTGCTTGGCTCCCTGGAAGTCCCTGCTCAAGCGTATTACGGCATCCAGACCCTGCGAGCGGTGAACAACTTCCGCCTCTCGGGCGTTCCGATTTCGCACTACCCGAAGCTGGTTGTCGGTCTGGCAATGGTCAAACAGGCCGCTGCTGACGCCAACCGTGAGCTGGGTCACCTGAGCGAAGCCAAGCACGCTGCCATCAGCGAAGCCTGTGCACGTCTGATCCGCGGTGATTTCCACGAAGAGTTCGTGGTCGACATGATTCAAGGTGGCGCCGGTACCTCCACCAACATGAACGCCAACGAAGTGATCGCCAACATTGCTCTGGAAGCGATGGGTCACCAGAAAGGCGAGTACCAGTACCTGCACCCGAACGACGACGTGAACATGGCGCAGTCGACGAACGACGCCTACCCGACCGCGATCCGTCTGGGTCTGCTGCTGGGTCACGACGCGCTGCTGGCCAGCCTCGACAGCCTGATTCAGGCATTCGCGGCCAAGGGTGAAGAATTCAATCACGTCCTGAAAATGGGTCGTACCCAGCTGCAAGACGCCGTGCCGATGACCCTGGGTCAAGAGTTCCGCGCTTTCGCCACCACCATGGGCGAAGACCTGGCCCGTCTGAAGACGCTGGCCCCGGAACTGCTGACCGAAGTGAACCTGGGCGGCACCGCGATCGGCACCGGCATCAACGCCGACCCGCGCTATCAGGCCCTGGCCGTACAGCGTCTGGCCCTGATCAGTGGCCAACCGCTGGTGCCAGCCGCCGACCTGATCGAAGCCACCTCCGACATGGGCGCCTTCGTGCTGTTCTCCGGCATGCTCAAGCGCACCGCAGTCAAGCTGTCGAAGATCTGCAACGACCTGCGCCTGCTGTCCAGCGGCCCGCGCACCGGCATCAACGAAATCAACCTGCCGGCGCGTCAGCCAGGCAGCTCGATCATGCCAGGCAAGGTCAACCCGGTTATCCCGGAAGCCGTGAACCAGGTTGCATTCCAGGTCATCGGTAACGATCTGGCGCTGACCATGGCAGCCGAAGGCGGCCAACTGCAACTGAACGTGATGGAGCCGCTGATCGCTTTCAAGATCCTCGACTCGATCCGCCTGCTGCAACGCGCCATGGACATGCTGCGCGAGCACTGCATCGTCGGCATCACCGCCAACGAAGCGCGCTGCCGCGAACTGGTCGAACACTCGATCGGCCTGGTCACCGCACTGAACCCGTACATCGGCTACAAAAACGCCACCCGCATCGCCCGTATCGCCCTTGAAAGCGGCCGCGGCGTGCTGGAACTGGTGCGCGAAGAAGGTCTGCTCGACGAAGCCATGCTCGCCGACATCCTGCGCCCGGAAAACATGATTGCTCCGCGTCTGGTGCCTCTGAAGGCCTGATCCGACGCGTTACTTGTAGCACCGCTCACCAGGTCGAGGGACTAGACACCTCTCACCTTTTGAGGGCTTGGGGATCATTCCCCGAGCCCTTTTTTTTAACTATTTGGCAGTGAAAAACGTATGTCTGGGAACTGACCAATGTGGGAGCGAGCTTGCTCGCGATGATGGCAGCACAGTCAGCAATGATGTGCCTGACCCACCGCCTTCGCGAGCAAGCTCGCTCCCACAGAAAAGCAGCTCCCGCACAAGCCCGACGCCGGTAACGTCGGGTGTTTCAAAGCTTCGTTTCGTCGCTTGCACCACAACCGTGCAGACGGGCGCCGCACTGATCGGTATAGTGCCGCCCCTCTTCGCGTGAGCGGTCGTCGGTAACGAGGCCATAACCCATGCGAAACCCGAACTAATAACAAACCCGCGATATGGATCCGGGACGAAATCCTCGCCTCGCCCGTTGTGCCGCGCGCGCACCGGTGTAACGCGATGTTTCCGACCATCCAGCATTTGCTTACACAATAAACAGCGAGGAAAAATCCATGCTCGAAGTCATCAACGACTTCCTCTCAGGGAAAGTACTGATCGTGCTCATTGTCGGGCTCGGTAGCTACTTCACGATTCGCTCGCGTTTCGTTCAATTGCGCCACTTCTTCCACATGTTCGCGGTGTTCCGCGACAGCCTCAAAGGCAGCGCCGGGCAACTCAGCTCGTTCCAGGCCTTGATGCTCAGCCTCGCCGGCCGCGTCGGTGCGGGCAACATCGCCGGTGTCGGCATCGCCGTGACCCTCGGTGGTCCGGGCGCAGTGTTCTGGATGTGGGTGACCGCTCTGGTCGGCATGTCCAGCAGCTTCTTCGAATGTACGCTGGCCCAGGTCTACAAGCGCGCCGATGGCGACGGCCTGTACCGTGGCGGCCCGGCCTACTACATCCAGCATGGCCTGAAGCTCAAAGGCATGGCGGTGGTGTTCTCGATCCTGCTGCTCGTCACCTATGGCTTCGCCTTCATCGGCCTGCAGTCCTACACCGTGACCCACTCGCTGCAAAACGCCTTTGCCTTTGATCCGCAACACACCGGTATCGTCCTGGCAGTGCTGCTGGCCATTACCTTCATCGGCGGCATCAAGCGCATCGCTTCGGTGTCCGATCTGCTGGTTCCGATCAAGACCCTGGCCTACATCGGCGTGACCCTGTACGTGATCGGCACCCAGATCGAACACGTGCCAGCCATGCTGGAAACCATCTTCAAGAGCGCCTTCGGTCTCGACCCGGCCTTCGGCGGCCTGCTCGGCAGCGCAATCGTGATGGGCGTGAAACGTGGCGTGTTCGCCAACGAAGCGGGCCTGGGCAGTGCGCCGAACGTCGCCGCCGTGGCTGCCGTAAAGCACCCTGGCGCTCAAGGCGTGGTTCAGGCGTTCAGCGTGTTCCTCGACACCTTCGTGATCTGCACCTGCACCGCGCTGCTGATCCTGCTGTCGGGCTTCTACACCCCGGGCTTCGAAGGTGACGGCATCGTCCTGACCCAGAACTCGCTGGCCGCCGTGGTCGGTGACTGGGGCCGCATGTTCGTCAGCGTCGCGCTGTCGCTGTTCGTCTTCACTTGCATCCTCTACAACTACTACCTGGGCGAAAACAGCCTGCAGTTCCTCACCCGCAACCGCGCGGCGCTGATGACGTTCCGCGGCCTGGTGCTGGCGCTGGTGGTCTGGGGTTCGATGCAGGACCTGTCGACCGTGTTCGCCTTCGCCGACATCACCATGACCTGCCTGGCCTTCGTCAACCTGGTGGCCCTGGCCCTGCTGTTCAAGGTCGGCATGCGTGTGATGCGCGACTACGACGCGCAGCGCCGCGCCGGCGTCGACCAGCCGGTGTTCGACTCCAGCAAGTTCAGCGATCTGGATCTGGACCTGAAGGCCTGGCCTGCCAATCCGTCGGCCGACACCCAGGCCAACGCTCAGCCGCAAGGCATCCCTGCAGCGCAACGCTGATGGATGAATGACGGGCGCATCCCCGCGCCTGTCAGTTACAGTTCGAAAAACTGTGGGAGCGAGCTTGCTCGCGAATGCAGTCGTTCAGTTGATACATATGCTGACTGACACACCGCTTTCGCGAGCAAGCTCGCTCCCACAGGACCTCATCGTTTCGGAGAATCCCCATGAATTCCTCGACCTACCCTGCTGCCCAGCACGTCATGGTGCTGTACACCGGTGGCACCATCGGCATGCAGGCCAGCGCCAACGGTCTGGCCCCGGCCTCCGGTTTCGAAGCGCGGATGCGCGACTACCTGCATAGCCAGCCTGAGCTGGTGGTGCCGCAGTGGCGCTTTCGCGAGATGTCGCCGCTGATCGACAGCGCCAACATGACCCCGGCTTACTGGCAGCAACTGCGAGAAGCGGTGGTCGACGCCGTCGATGTGCAAGGCTGCGACAGCGTGCTGATCCTGCACGGCACCGATACCCTGGCCTACAGCGCCGCCGCCATGAGCTTCCAGTTGCTCGGCCTGCATGCCCGCGTGTGCTTCACCGGCTCGATGCTGCCGGCGGGTGTTACCGACAGCGACGCCTGGGAAAACCTCAGCGGCGCGCTGGTCGCCCTCGGCCACGGCCTGGCGCCGGGTGTGCATCTGTATTTCCACGGCGAACTGCTGGCGCCGACCCGTTGCGCAAAAGTGCGCAGCTTCGGCCGTCATCCGTTCAAACGTCTGGAACGTCAGGGCGGCGGTGTGAAGGCAACTTCCCTGCCTGCAGCGCTGAACTACAGCCAGCCCAAGCAACTGGCCAGGGTGGCGGTGTTGCCGTTGTTCCCGGGCATTGGCGCCGAGATCATCGACAGCCTGCTCGACAGCGGCATTCAGGGTCTGGTGCTGGAGTGCTACGGCAGCGGCACCGGGCCGAGCGACAACCCGGAGTTCCTCGCCAGCCTCGGCCGTGCGCGGGATAAAGGTGTCGTCGTGGTTGCGGTCACGCAGTGCCATGAAGGTGGCGTGGAACTGGATATCTACGAAGCGGGAAGCCGCTTGCGTGGCGTTGGTGTGTTGTCCGGTGGAGGGATGACTCGCGAAGCAGCGTTCGGCAAGTTGAATGCTTTGTTGGGCGCAGGCCTTGAGACAGCTGAAGTACGGCGTCTGGTCGAACTCGACCTGTGTGGTGAGTTGGTCTGAGACCACGTCATACCCTGTGGGAGCGGGCTTGCTCGCGAAAGCGGCATGTCAGATACGTTGATGTCGTCTGACACAACGCATTCGCGAGCAAGCCCGCTCCCGCAATTGACTCTTCGTCCGGCACACAACTTGCTGCCGCTTCCAGTACCCCAAGGCTGGAAGACCCTATGCTCCACTCCCACCTCACCACCCTCAACGCCGTCGCCCTGGTGCTCAACACCTTCAGGGATCAAGGCCTGTCCAGCGAAGCGCTGCTGGCTGGCAGCGGCATCAGTGCGGCGGATCTGAGCCGGGCCGACACCCGCATCACCACCAATCAGGAGATGCAGGTCTGCGCCAACGCGGTCGCGCTCAAGCACGACATCGGTCTGGAACTGGGCCGGCGCATGCACGTTTCCTGCTACGGCATCCTCGGTTACGCGCTGCTGACCTGTGCCACCTTCGGTGACGCTTTGCGGCTGGCGATCCGTTATCCGGCGCTGCTGGGAACACTTTTCGAGCTGAGCCTGGAGGACGACGGCGAGCGCGTCTGGTTCGTCGCCGCCGATTATCGCGAGAGCCCGGCGATGGCAGTGTTCAACGCCGAGTTCTGCCTGGTGTCGCTGAAAGTCATCTGCGATGACCTGCTCGGCCATCCGCTACCGCTGCTCGCCACCCGCTTCGAACACGCCGCGCCAGACTATCGCGACAGCTACGCCGACCACTTCAAGGCGCCCCTGCATTTCGGCGCCAAGGACAATGCTTTCGCCTTCGACCGGCGCTGGCTCGACCAACCGCTGCCGCTGGCCGACATCATCACCCACCAGGCCATGGCCGAGCGCTGCCGCAAGCAGAACACCGAGTTCACCGGTCGTCAGGCGTGGCTGGGGCGGATCCGTCAGTTGCTCAGCGCGCAACTCAACGCCGCACCGGGGCTGGAAGGTCTGGCGCAGCAGATGAACTGCTCGCCGCGCACCTTGCGCCGGCATCTGAAGGACATGGGTTGCAGTTATCAGGAACTGCTCGACGAACTGCGTTTCGAGCGAGCCAAACAAATGCTTTGCGAGGACCAGTTGCCGATCTACCGCATCGCCGAAACCCTGGGTTTCAGCGAAACCGCGAGCTTCCGCCATGCGTTCGTGCGCTGGAGCGGCGTGGCGCCGAGTCAGTTCCGTCCACACGGTTAAACCGTCCAGGGGCGATATCAGGTCAGCATTTTTGGCCACATCGATCCCCTTTTGGCCTCTCTGGCCGTTCTCCGATTCGCTCCGCGCCGCAACACTGGGATCAACCGAATCAGCCCCTGCGGAGAACAACAAATGCTGACGATCTACTCTGACGATCACCACCTGCACCATGGCCGCTGCGAATTGATCGACGGGCAACTCAAGCCTTGCTTCGAGATGCCGTCGCGCGCCGACCACGTGCTGCAACGGGTAAAACATCAAAACCTCGGCCCGGTCGAGGCGCCGAAGGATTTCGGCCTCGGGCCGATCGAGCGCATCCACAGCCGCGACTACCTCGACTTCTTCAAAGGCGCCTGGGCGCGCTGGACCGAATTCAACACCGACGGCGACTTGCTGCCTTACACCTGGCCGGCGCGCACCTTGCGCCAGGTCAAACCGACCAGCCTGCACGGCCAGCTCGGCTATTACAGCTTCGACGGTGGCGCACCGATCACCGCCGGCACCTGGCAAGCGGCGTACAGCGCGGCGCAAGTGGCGCTGACCGCACAAGCGGAAATCCAGCGCGGCGCCCGGGGTGCCTTCGCCCTGTGCCGTCCGCCGGGACACCACGCCGCCGGCGATTTGATGGGCGGTTATTGCTACCTCAACAACGCCGCCATCGCCGCTCAGGCATTTCTCGATCAGGGCCACAAGAAGGTCGCGATCCTCGACGTCGACTACCACCATGGCAACGGCACCCAATCGATTTTCTACGAGCGCAACGACGTGCTGTTCACCTCGATCCACGGCCACCCGGAAGCGGAGTTCCCGTTCTTCCTCGGCTACGAAGACGAGCGCGGCGAAGGCGCCGGCGAAGGCTTCAACTTCAACTATCCGCTGCCGGCCGGTTCCGGCTGGGATGTCTGGAGCGCGGCGCTGGATCAGGCCTGCCAGGAGATCGACAACTACGGTGCCGACATCATCGTCGTGTCGCTGGGTGTCGATACCTTCAAGGACGACCCGATCTCGCAGTTCAAGCTCGACAGCCCCGATTACCTGGCGATGGGCAAGCGCATCGCGGCTCTCGGCAAACCGACCCTGTTCGTCATGGAAGGTGGCTACGCGGTGGAAGAAATCGGCATCAACGCGGTGAACGTGCTTGAAGGTTTCGAACAATGAGCAGACTCAAGCACTTCATCGCGCCAGCGTTGTGCGCAGCGTTGCTGAGCAGCGGCGCCCACGCGGAAGAACGCACCCTGCGTGTCTACAACTGGTTTGACTACATCACCCCCAAGGCACTGGAAGATTTCAAGGCGCAGAACAGCCAGACCAAACTGGTCTACGACATCTTCGACACCAACGAAGCGCTGGAGGCCAAACTGCTGACCGGCAACTCCGGCTATGACGTGGTGGTGCCGTCCAACGTGTTCCTCGCCAAGCAGATCGAGGCCGGGGTGTTCCAGCCGCTGGATCGCAGCCAGTTGCCGAACTGGAACCACCTCGACCCGAAACTGATGAAGCTGATCGAGGCCAACGATCCGGGCAACAAGTTCGCCGTGCCGTACATGTACGGCACCATCCTGATCGGCTTCAACCCGGCCAAAGTCAAGGCGGCTTTGGGGGACAACGCGCCGGTGGACAGCTGGGATCTGATCTTCAAGGAGGAGAACATCAGCAAGCTCAAGCAGTGCGGCGTCGCCCTGCTCGACTCACCGTCGGAGATCCTGCCGCTGGCCCTGCAACACCTCGGCCTGGATCCCAACAGCAAGAACCCGGCGGACTACGCCAAGGCCGAAGCCTTGCTGATGAAGATTCGCCCGTACGTGACCTATTTCCATTCGTCCAAGTACATGGCCGACATTGCCAACGGTGACATCTGCGTTGCGGTCGGCTATTCAGGCAGCTTCTCGCAAGCGGCCAACCGCGCCAAGGAAGCGAAGAACGGCGTAGTGGTGGACATGCGCCTGCCGAAAGAAGGCGCGCCGATCTGGTTCGACATGCTCGCCATCCCCAAAGACGCGAAGAACCCGCAGGACGCCTACACCTTCGTCAACTACCTGCTGCAACCGCAGGTGATTGCGCCGGTCAGCGATTTTGTCGGTTATCCGAACCCGAACAAGGACGCCACCGAACTTGTCGACCCGGCGATCCGCAACAATCCGAATCTGTATCCCACCGATGCGGCGATGAATACGCTCTACACCCTGCAACCATTGCCGCGTGATGCGGAACGGGCACGCACGCGGGCGTGGACGAAGATCAAATCCGGCACCTGAAACCTGCTCATCCAACCCAGACCCGCCCCGGCGGGTCTTTGGATATCGGAGCTCCGTCTTCACTCACCCCAGGCTTGCCGCAAACGGGCCAGGGCCGACTCGATCGCCGGCTCCGGCACCGCGGCAAAGCCCAGCACCAGACCGGCGCGCTGATCGATCGGCGTCGTCGAGTCCGGCAGCCAGTATTTGCTCAAGCCATGGACTTCCACCTCGACGCTGGCGGCCTGCTCGATCAATTGTTGTTCGCGGGCCACGCTATCGACTGCCACCGTGAGATGCAGTCCCGCCGACACGGCCGGCAGATCGCCAACTCCCGCCAATCCGTGTGGCCATCCGTTGATCAGGGCGTTACGCCGACTCAGGGCTGCCCGGCGCATCCGCCGGATGTGCCGCTGGAAGTGCCCGGCCGCCATGAACTCGGCCATCACCGCTTGAGTACTCACTTCGGAATGCCGGACATCCACCGCGCGCCGCTGCGCAAAGGCTTCCACCAGTCCCGGTGGCAACACCAGATAACCCAGGCGCAGCGCCGGGAACGCGACTTTGCCAAAAGTGCCGACATACAACACCCGACCCTGACGGTCGAGTGCAGCCAGCGGGGCCAATGGCGCGCCGGTGTAGCGATACTCGCCGTCGTAGTCGTCCTCGACGATCCAGCCGCCGGTGCGCTCGGCCCAAGCCAGCAGTTCCAGGCGTCGCGCCAGGCTCATCACTACCCCGGTCGGGTATTGATGAGACGGCGTGACATAAGCCACCCGGCAATCTTCGGCGGCCGCCAGTGCCGCACAGTCGATACCCTCTTCATCCACGGCAATGCCATGCAATCGGCCACCGGCCAGCGCGAACGCATGACCCGCAGCGCGATACCCAGGGTTCTCGATGCCCACGCCGGCGCCCGGCTCCACCAGCAACTGTGCACAAAGGCTGATTCCCTGTTGCGCGCCACTGGTGATCACAATTTGCTCAGCGGAGCACTGCATGCCGCGCGAACTGCGCAGATAAGCGGCGATCAGACCGCGCAGGCGCGCATCACCCGCCGGGTCGCCGTAACACAGTTGCTGTAAATCGGGTTTGCGCCAGAACGCCGCGTTCAGCTTGGCCCAGACGTCGAACGGGAACAGATCGAATGCCGGAACACCGACCCGGAATGCTCGCGGCGGACCGCTTGGTGGCATCGGCAAATGGTTCTGCTCAAGCCGCTTCAATGCACCGCTGTGGATAACTTTGCTGGATAAATCCCCAGTGGAATTGACCGAAATTGTGGATAAGGTTGTGGGTAAGCCTGTTGAAAACCCTGTGGATATTTTTGTGGATAATTTTTCCGCTGGCGTCACCGATTGCGGCAACTGCGCCACATAAGTGCCGTCCCCGACCCGGCCTTCAATGAAACCTTCGGCATACAGCTGATCGTAGGCACGCACCACACTGTTGCGGGAAATCCCCAACGCTGTCGCCAGATCGCGACTGGCCGGCAGGCGCGTGCCGCTGGCCAGGCGCCCATCGAGCACCCGCAGGCGCAAGGCCTGGTAGAGCTGACGGCTCAGGCCTTTGCGGCGGTCGAGTTCGATACCGGCAGGGTTGAACGGCAGCGACAGCGTGGTCGAATCGGGCATGACAATGGACCTATGAAATTGGTCATCAATGGCTCTTACAACAGACCAATAGCCTGCCTACGATGCAGCCATTCGCCAAGGAAATTTTCTCCATGTACACACCCCGCGCCTTTGCCATCGACGACTTGTCCCAACTGCACGAACTGATCCTCGCCACCCGCCTCGCCATTCTGGTCACCCACGGCGAACAAGGCTTGCAGGCCAGTCATGTGCCGGTGTTGCTGCATCGCGAACAAGGTCCGAACGGCACGCTGTACGGGCATCTGGCCAAGGCGAATCCGCAGTGGAAAGACCTGCGTGACGGCGCCGAGGCCATGCTGATTTTTCCCGGTGCCGATGCCTATGTCAGCCCGGGCTTTTACCCGAGCAAGGCCGAGCACGGCAAAGTCGTGCCGACCTGGAACTACGTCGCCGTGCACGCCTACGGTCACGCCGAAACTTTCAGCGACGGTGGTCGCCTGCTGGACATCGTCAGCACTCTCACCAATCGCCATGAAGCGGGCCGCGCCCAGCCCTGGTCGGTGGATGATGCCCCGGCCGATTACATCGACGGCATGCTCAAGGCCATCGTCGGGTTCGCCATTCCGATCGACCGCCTCGAAGGCAAACGCAAGCTCAGCCAGAACCGCAGCGCCGAAGATATCGCCGGCGTGCGCGAAGGCCTGGCCGCCAGCCCCGACATCAACGATCAAACCCTCGCTCACTTGATGCGTTAAGGAAGTCACCATGAGTCAGATCGACATCCGTCCGGTCAGCGCCGCCGATCACGCGGCCTGGCTGCCGCTGTGGCAGGCCTACCTGCGCTTCTACAACACTGAATTGCCAGACGCCGTCAGCCAAAGCACCTGGCAGCGCTTTCTCGACCCGAACGAACCGACCCACGCCGCCCTCGCCTGGGCCGACGGCAAAGCGGTGGGCATGGTGCACTTCATCTACCATCGTTCGAACTGGAGCATCGAGAACTCTTGCTACCTGCAAGACCTGCTGGTGGAACCGCAAACCCGTGGCACCGGCGTCGGTCGCCTGCTGATCGAACACGTTTACGCCACCGCCAAGGCGGACGGTTGCTGCAAGGTGCACTGGCTGACCCACGAAACCAACGCCACCGCGATCCAGCTCTACGAGCGCATCGCCGAGCGCCCGGGTTTCATCCAGTTTCGCAAAGCCATTTAAGGAGCCCTGCCCATGACGACTTCACTTGCCGACTGGAAAGGCGTACCAGCCCCGTCGACCACCCTGATCGAAGGCCGCTTCATCCGCCTGGAAAAACTCGACCCGGCACGCCACGGCGACGACCTGTTCAATGCCCTGCAAGGCCCCGGCGCCGACCCGAAACTCTGGGATTACTTGCCCTACGGCCCGTTTCCGGAGCGCAGCGCCTTCAATGACTGGCTCAACAACCACGCCGCCCACAGCGACCCGTATTTCTTCAGCGTCATTGACCGCGCCAGCGGCCAGGTGCAAGGCGTCCTCAGCCTGATGTCGATCGTCCCGGCCCAGGGCCGCATCGAAATCGGCCACGTCACCTTCGGCGCCCCGATGCAGCGCTCGCCGAAAAGCACCGAGGCGGTCTACCTGTTGGCCAAGGAATCCTTCGCCCTCGGCTATCGCCGCCTCGAATGGAAATGCAACAACGGCAACGCCCGCTCCAAATACGCGGCCGAGAGGTTGGGCTTCAGCTTCGAAGGCGTGTTCCGTCAACACATGGTTGTGAAAGGCCAGAACCGCGATACCGCGTGGTACTCGATTCTGGACTCGGAATGGCCGGCGATTGCGGCGGGGTTCGAACGCTGGTTGAGCGATGAGAATCAGACGGCGGAGGGGCAGGTGAAGGGATTGGTTGAGTGCCGCGGTTGAGCCAGTGAACGTAAAAGAGCGCAGCCTGTGGCATCTCGTTCAAGCGATGTCCAAGGCTGCGATTTCGGCTCTGCATCACCGTCGGATCTGCAATGAATTGCAGATGAATGTCCAAATCTGAGGCCTGAACTGCAAAAGAATGCACATAGGCCGTACATCATTCTGTAAAAACCCTCCGCTATACAGGACGCCCCGCTTATAACAAAAAGGACGTTCTCCCCATGCCCTTCCCGCCGCAGCGCCTGTCGTTTGCCATTGCCCTGCTGATCGCCACCAGTGCCGCCCACGGCAAGACCGTGCAGATCGACACCGCCACCACTGCGTCGCAGACACTGGGCGGTAGCGACACCCTGACGATTTCGACACCGGGCAGCATCACCAACAGCGGCAAGGCTGTCAGCCTGAAGGACAAGACCAGCGGTGCCGGTGTGATCATCGACAATTCGGGGAAGATCATCTCCACGGGCGGCCGGGCCATCGACAGCAGCGGCGACCTGACCCAGGCGCGCAACTACGCGATCTACAACCGCAGCAGCGGGCAAATTCTCGGCTCCAACGATGCGATTCGCATCGACAGCAACTTCGCCAGCGGCAGCCTGTTGATCGACAACAGCGGCACCATTCGCTCGACCACAGGCCAAGGCCTGGATCTGGATGCGTTGCGCAGCGACGGGGTGAAAACCACGATCATCAACCGCGCGGGCGGGCTGATTCGTGGCGACGCCAGCGACGGTATGAAGACCGGCGCCAATGCGACCATCAGCAACTACGGGGAGATTTCCACCGGTGACTCGCACAACGCTGATCAGAAGTTCGACGGCATCGATATCGACAGTGCAACCGGCGTCACCGTGACCAACTACGGCGTGATTTCCGGTGGACGCCACGGAATCACCACCGACCTCGGTGCGACGCTGGTCAACTACGGGCAGATCACCGGGCGCAACGGCTCTGGATTCGGTTCCGATGGCGATGGCACAGTGATCAACCACGGCACCATCACTGGTGCGTATTCCGGGTTGCAACCGAATGGCGACGGCGACGGCGTGGACATCGACAAGATTGCCCACATTGAAAACTATGGCACCATTCAGGGCGTCGGCGCCGGCGGTGTGGACAAGGGTGGCTTCGCCAATGGCAGTGAAGGTATTGCTCTGGGCGGCGGCTACATCCTCAACGCCAAAGACGCCCTGATCAGCGGCGCCAACAGCGCCATTCTGGTGGACGACGGCAGCGGCGGTTCGGGGCTGGCGGCCACCACGCTGGAGAACTACGGCACCATCCAGGGCCTCGATGGTTTCGGCGTGAAGTTCGTCGGCGAGTTCGCCGACAACGTGATCAACGGCGGCAACATCAGCGGCAGCAACGGCTTGGCGCTGGGCCTGGGCGGTGGCAACGACAGCCTGACCCTGCGCAGCGGTAGCCGCTTCGTCGGTACGGTCGATGGCGGCAACGGTTATGACCGCGTAGTGATGGACGATGCAGCGGGCGGCAGCTTCGGTGCGAGCCGCAACTTTGAATGGCTGGAAGTCAAACAAGGCGCCTGGACACTGACCGGCAGCGGCGACTTCAGCGACGGCGGTGCCGTGCGCAACGGCGCCACTCTGGTCAACCAGGGCGGCATCGCCGGCAATCTGACCGTGGACGCCGGTGGTGTGTATGCCGGCGGCGGGGCGGTGGGCGGCCTCAACGTCAATGGCACGTTGCGCACCGACACCCGCCTCGGCACCGCGACCATCGTGCACGACTTGAACATGAGTAGCGCATCCACGCTTGCCTACGGCGTCAACGCCGATGGCAGCAGCGCACCGGTCCAGGTCGGCGGCACGGCCAACCTCAACGGCGCAACGCTGGCGGTCAATCCCGGCAGCGGCACTTATCCGTGGCAGAGCCATTACACGGTGCTGCAGGCTGCGCGGGTCAACGGCACATTCGGCGCGGTCACCAGCGACTACGCGTTCCTCACGCCGACCCTCGCTTACACGCCAACACAGGTCGACCTGACTTACACCCGCAATGACGTGGCGTTCAATGAGTTCGCTGCCACCGGCAACGGCAGTAACGCCGCCAACAGCCTGGCCTCGATCGGCAAGAACAATGCGCTGTACAACGCCCTGCTCAACACCACTCAAAGCAGTGCCGGCGCGGCCATCGAGCAACTGGCCGGCGCCAGCAACGCCAACCTGACCAGCGCCACCCTCGGAGCCAGCAGCCAGGTCGGTAGCAGCATGCTCTCGGCGATGCAGAAAATGGGGGGCAGCCCAGGCTTGATGGTCGGCCTCGATCAGCGTGATACGCCGATCCTCGCCGCCAACGGCGTGCCGACCGAAGCGCGAAACCTGAATGATCCGAACGCCCGGGGCCGGCTCTGGCTGCAGGCCATCGGCGGCTACGGCAAGCTCGATGGCGAACACGGCAGCAGCGGTCTGGAACAACGCACCAAGGGCAGCGTGCTCGGTGCTGACTGGGCACTCAATCCGCAATGGCGTCTGGGCGTGCTCGGCGGCTACTCGAAGACCGACCTGGACGCCACCGGCGTCGACGGCAATGTCGAGAGCTGGCACGCCGGTGTTTATGCGCTGCATCAAATCGGCCCGTTGGCCCTGCGCCTCGGTGCGGCGTACAGCGGCCATCAGGGCGAAAGCAAACGCACCATCGCGTTCAACGGTTTCAGTGATCGTCCCAAAGGCGATTACGACGCCGACAGCCAGCAAGCCTTCGCCGAACTCGGCTACGCCATGGGCACTGGCCGGCTCAGCGCCGAACCGTTCGCCAGCCTCGGCTACCAGCGCTATCACCGCGACCGCTATCGGGAAAAGGGCGGCGCGGCGGCCTTGCAGGTCGACAGCCAGACCCAGGACAACTTCAGCAGCACCTTCGGCGTTCGCCTGGCGCACCTCAGCTCGCTGGGCAATGGCATGAGCCTGACCCCGCGAATGGCCGCCGGCTGGAAGCACACCTACGGCGATGTCAGCAGCTCGACCCGTCAGGCGTTCGTCGTTGGCGGCACCGCATTCAGCGTCGATGGCAGCTCGCTGGATCGTGACAGCCTCGTACTCGAAGCAGGGCTGGATCTGGGCATTTCCGCGCGGCATACGCTGGGGCTGGGATACAGCGGCGAGATTGGCAGCAACAGCGGTAATCACGGGTTGATCGGGCAGTGGCAGATGAGTTTTTGAGATTTTGCCAATCCGGATTTCAGCGGGTGTTGTAGGTAAAGGCGTCTGGTCGATTGAGTAAACAAGGCGGGCTCACCATCCGCCAGCTACCGGGCTACAAAAGCAGACGTCATCACCTGCGTTCAGCCCGGAATTGCCCGGCATCGGTGGACCGGCATCGACTTTTACAGTTTGGCCTCAACCTTCACGAGGCCAAACTGAATGCCCATTCAATGCAAATACAAGCTCCAACACCTTGTCCTGGCGGTTGCTCTAGGAGTCGCTTGCGTGGAATTTTCTCTGGCAGAGCAGTCGGAGCCCGACGCGCCCGTCATGGACGAAGTGAAACCCAAGCCTGCGCGCAAGAAGAAAGAGAAACCTGCTCCGCCCAGCCTCGCTAAAGAGCCACTGCTTGAAGAAAGAATCGCTCCGACGCCAGAAACGTTTCCGGTCAGTACTGAGATTCCAGCGGCACCCCTTCCTGCACCCGATGACACTCTCTCTGAGAAAATCGCCACGACAGAGAGTGGCAGCGCGCTCGAAGAAAGCCTTGAAAAACCAGCGCCCTTAACGGAACCCGTTCTCGCCGAAACGCCCGCAGCCAAACAAACTCAAGTGGTAGACCAGTCACCGTCAACGGATTCCCCCCCACCTCCGGGCAACGCAGCCGTTGCAGCCCTGCTCGCTGCCGACGAAACCACAGCCGCCCTCGCCTACGATCAACTGGCCGGCGGCAGCAACGCCAACCTCGCCAAAGCCACCTTGAGCAGCGTCACACCGGTCAGCGCCAGCCTGCTGTCGGCCATGCACCAACTCGACAACCTGCATGACACCCAACCAAACGCACCCCGCCATGCAGCCGGAAACGCCGAGAACGGCAGGGTCTGGCTGCAGGCCCTCGGCCACAGCGGGAAACTGGATCGTGATGTGGAGCCCATGCAGCATTCCACCAAAGGGTTGCTACTCGGTGCGGACTGGCGCCTCGATGAAACATGGCACCTGGGCTTGATGGGCGGCACCTCCGACACGCGCATCGACAGCAAAGAACTGGACGGCGACCTCGACAGTTGGCACCTCGGCGCCTACGCCTTGCGCCAGACCGGCCCGCTGTCACTTCGGCTCGGCGCAACCTGGAGCCGTCACGAAGGCAGCACCCGTCGCGAAGTCGCGTTCGGCCGCTTCCACGACCGACTCAAGGGCAACTACCAAGCCAGCACCCAGCAAGCGTTCATCGAGTCGGGATACAACCTGGGTCGGGCCAACGTCAGCATCGAGCCATTTACCAGCCTCGGCTATCAACGCTACCAGCGCGACGGCTACACCGAAAAAGGCGGGGCGGCTGCGCTCAAGGTGGATGATCAATCCCAAGGCAACTTCAACACCACCGTCGGCCTGCGCATGGCGAAAGTCAGCACGCTGGATAACGGCATGCGCCTCACGCCACGATTCAGCGCGGGATGGAAACACGTTTACGGCGAGACCTACACCAGCACCCGGCAACGTCTCGTCACCGGCGGCCGTGACTACACCGTTTATGGCGCAGAGCTGGATCGTAACAGCCTGACGCTCGACACCGGCCTTGATCTGGCCATCTCGGCCAATCACACACTCGGTGTTGGCTTGGCGGGTGAGATCGGTACCGACAGCCGAAACCATGGTGTATCGGCGCAGTGGCGAATGGCGTTCTGAGTTCTGATCGGGCGCTGCTGCACGTTGCGGCAGCGCCTGAAAGGCAAAAAAAAGGGGAGCACATGCCCCCCCGAGGTTTAAAGCGTTGTATCGAGGCCGTTATCTCAGCCTTCGATCTCGATCAGGATTTCGCCCGGGTTCACCCGGTCGCCCTTGGCAACGTGGATAGCGGTTACCTTGCCGGCAATCGCGGCCTGGACTTCGGTCTCCATCTTCATCGCTTCGGTGATCAGCACGGCCTGACCCGCCTTGACGGTGTCGCCTTCCTTGACCAGCACATCGACGATGTTGCCCGGCATGGTGGTGCTGACGTGGCCCGGTGCAGAGGCTTGCTTGCGCTTGCTGCTGCCGCCGCCGACGAATTCGTTGAGCGGTTCGAACACCACTTCTTCCGGCATGCCATCGATGGACAGGTAGAAATGACGCTTGCCTTCAGCCTTGACGCCGACACCGGTGATGTCCACGCGGTAGGTTTCGCCGTGGACGTCGATGACGAACTCGGTCGGTACGCCTTCGCCGCCGGCCGAAGCCACCTTGCCCGCTTCCGGGATCGGCAGCAGCACTTCCGGAGTGAGGGTGCCGGCGGCACGCTCTTCGAGGAACTTGCGGCCGATGTCCGGGAACATGGCGAAGGTCAGCACGTCTTCTTCGGACTTGGCCAGTGCGCCGATATCGGCACGCAGTTTGGTCATTTCCGGCTTGAGCAGATCGGCCGGACGTACGTCGATCACCTCTTCGCTGCCGATGGCCTGACGGCGCAATTTCTCGTTCACCACACCCGGAGCTTTGCCGTAGCCGCCTTGCAGGTAGAGCTTCACCTCGTTGGTGATGGTCTTGTAGCGCTCGCCGGCCAGCACGTTGAAGAACGCCTGAGTGCCGACGATCTGTGAAGTCGGGGTCACCAGCGGCGGGAAGCCGAGGTCTTCACGCACGCGCGGAATCTCTGCCAGCACTTCGCCCATGCGGTTCAGAGCGCCCTGCTCTTTCAACTGGTTGGCCAGGTTGGAAATCATCCCGCCCGGCACCTGGTTGACTTGAACACGGGTATCGACGGCGGTGAACTCGCTTTCGAACTGGTGGTACTTCTTGCGCACGGCGTAGAAGTACAGGCCGATCTCTTGCAGCAGCTCCAGGTTCAGGCCGGTATCGAACTCGGTGCCCTTGAGCGCAGCGACCATCGATTCGGTGCCAGGGTGACTGGTGCCCGAAGCGAAGCTGGAGATCGCGGTGTCGATATGATCGGCGCCGTTTTCGATCGCCTTGAGCTGACACATCGCCGCCAGACCGGCGGTGTCGTGCGAGTGAATGAACACTGGCAGCGACTGTTCGGCCTTCAGTGCACGCACCAGTTCACCGGTCGCGTACGGGGTCAGCAGTCCGGCCATGTCCTTGATCGCCACCGAGTCGCAACCCATGGCTTCCATTTGCTTGGCCTGGGCGACAAACGCGTCGATGGTGTGCACCGGGCTGGTGGTGTAGGCGATGGTGCCCTGGGCGTGTTTGCCGGCAGCCTTCACCGCTTCGATGGCCACGCGCAGGTTACGCACGTCGTTCATCGCGTCGAAGATGCGGAACACGTCGATGCCGTTGACCGCGGCCTTGGCAACGAACGCCTTGACCACGTCATCGCTGTAGTGACGGTAGCCCAGCAGGTTCTGCCCGCGCAGGAGCATTTGCAGACGGGTGTTGGGCAGCGCAGCACGCAGTTGGCGCAGACGCTCCCACGGGTCCTCCTTCAGGAAACGCACGCAGGCGTCGAAGGTCGCGCCGCCCCAGCACTCCAGCGACCAGTAACCGACCTTGTCGAGCTTGTCGCAGATCGGCAGCATGTCTTCGGTGCGCATGCGGGTGGCGAGCAGCGATTGGTGAGCGTCGCGCAGGATGGTGTCGGTTACAAAAATCTTTTTAGTCATTGTTCTATTCCTCACAGGCCTGCGTGGGCGGCGATGGCGGCGGCGATGGCCAGGGCCAGCTCTTCGGGTTTGCGCTTGATCGAGTAGTTGGTCAGTTCAGGGTGGCTTTCGACGAAGCTGGTATTGAACTGGCCGCTACGGAATTCCGGGTTGCGCAGGATTTCCTGGTAGTACGCGGCAGTGGTCTTCACGCCTTGCAGACGCATGTCGTCGAGGGCACGCAGACCGCGGTCCATGGCCTCTTCCCAGGTCAGCGCCCAGACCACCAGTTTCAGGCACATCGAGTCGTAGAACGGCGGGATGGTGTAACCGGTGTAGATCGCCGTGTCGGTACGCACGCCAGGGCCGCCGGGGGCGTAGTAGCGGGTGATCTTGCCGAAGCTCGGCAGGAAGTTGTTTTTCGGGTCTTCGGCGTTGATCCGGAATTGCAGGGCAAAACCGCGATGCTGGATGTCTTCCTGCTTCACCGACAGCGGCAGGCCGGAGGCGATGCGGATCTGTTCGCAGACAATGTCGATCCCGGTGATTTCTTCGGTGATGGTGTGTTCCACCTGCACCCGGGTGTTCATCTCCATGAAGTAGACCTCGCCCTCGGCGAGCAGGAACTCCACGGTGCCAGCGTTCTCGTAACCCACGGCCTTGGCCGCACGCACCGACAGGTCGCCGATGTAGGCGCGCTGTTCCGGGGTCAGTTGCGGGCTCGGGGCGATTTCGATCAGCTTCTGGTTGCGGCGCTGGATCGAGCAATCACGCTCGAACAGGTGCACGACGTTGCCAAAGCTGTCGCCGAGGATCTGCGCTTCGATGTGTTTCGGATTGACGATGCACTTTTCCAGGAACACTTCCGCCGAACCGAAGGCCTTGGTGGCTTCGGAAATGACGCGAGGGAAGTTCTGTTCGAGTTCTTCGCGGCTGTTGCAACGACGGATGCCGCGACCGCCACCACCGGAAGTGGCCTTGAGCATCACCGGGTAACCGATGCGGTCGCCCTCGCTCAATGCTTCCTCGATGCCCGAGACGTTGCCTTCGGTGCCCGGCGTGACCGGCACGCCGGCCTTGATCATGCTGCGGCGCGCTTCGGTCTTGTCGCCCATGCGGCGGATGACTTCCGCCGCCGGACCGATGAATTTGATACCGCGTTCGGCGCAGATGTCTGCCAGCTCGGCGTTTTCCGAGAGGAAACCGTAGCCGGGGTGCAGTGCATCGCAGCCGGTTTCAACGGCCAGGTTCACCAGCTTGCGCGGGTTCAGGTAGCCGGCCAGCGGCTCGGCACCAATGCTGTGGGCCTCGTCCGCACGCTTCACATGCAAGGCATGCCGGTCGGCGTCGGAATAGATCGCGACCGAGCGAATGCCCATCTCGGCACAAGCACGCACGATTCGTACGGCAATCTCACCACGGTTGGCGATCAGGATCTTTGTTATCACTTGGAGGTTCCCTTGAGCCGGTGGCACCACGACCTGCTAGACCAGGTCGGCACGTGACCAAATGTTTCAATCTGGTCTCGGCTCCACATTAGCGCTGACAAGGGATTAACAAAAATGAATAAAAATTGGGTCAGGCATAAGTAAAGACTTATAGTCAACGAATCAGCCCGCGCCCAGAGTCGGTAGAAAATGCGTAAATCCTTGATGCGTATGACATTGCGTCAATTGCAGATCTTCAACGAAGTGTGTGATTTACGTTCCTACAGCCGCGCAGCCGAGGAAATGTCGCTCACGCAACCGGCCGTCAGCCTACAGATTCGTCAGCTCGAAGAGCTGATCGGGCAGCCACTATTCGATTACGTGGGCAAAAAACTCTACATGACCGAAGCGGCCGAAGCACTTCAGCGCGCCAGCCGGGATATTTTCGGCCGCCTGGAAAACCTCGATATGCAGCTGTCGGACATGCAGGGCTCACTTCAGGGCCAACTGAAGCTTGCAGTGGAATCGAGCGCCAAATACTTCGTGCCGCACCTGTTCGCGGCGTTCAAGCGCCAGCATCCGGAAGTGAACTTGCAACTGACGGTGGTCAACCGTGGCCAGGTGATCCGCCGCCTCTCCGACAACCGCGACGATCTGGTGATCATGTCGATGGTGCCGCAAGACATGGGCCTGGAGTTCCTGCCATTCCTCAACAATCCGATCGTCGCCGCGGCACGCCCGGATCATCCGCTGGCTCACATGGGCCCGCTGCGCTTGCAGGACCTCGAGCCGTACACCTTGCTGATCCGCGAACCCGGTTCGGGCACCCGACTGGCCTGCGAGGAGTATTTCAAGGAGAAGCGCGTGCACTTCACCCAGACCCAGGAAGTGGCGTCGGCCGAGGCCCAGCGTGAATGCGTGGTGGCGGGTCTGGGCCTGGCGCTGTTGACGCGCCACGCCCTGAACCTGGAGCTGGCGACCGGTGGCCTGGTGGAGCTGCCGGTCGAAGAGTTGCCGCTGTTTCGCAGCTGGTGCCTGGTGCAAGCCAAAGCCAAGCGGCTGTCACCGGTGGCGCACGCCTTCCTGGCGTTTATCCGCAGCGAACGGGTGCAGATCAGCGCGCTGGTTGAGCGCTTCGACGGGAAGCTGCCGGTGCTGCCTGCCAGTGATTGATGTCCTCGGGAAAATCGCCGATTTCGGCCTGAAGCTGGCGGAGTTCGAAGCGATCTTCGATAGCGCGGCGAAACTCCATGCGGCGCTGGTCTTCCTGCTGACGACGGGTTTTCGCGGCGCTGTTGCGTTCTTCGTAAGGCTGAGCCATTTCGAGTCTCCCAAGGCGATTACGGGAGTTTCACGATAGGCGCGAGGGATGACGGTTTGGCTGCGGGGGGATGACAGTACGATGAACTTGCAAATGGCGATGGCGTTTTTAAAGCCGCCATCGCGAGCAAGCTCGCTCCCACATTTGATTTCGATATGACACAGAATTTGTGACGTAAAAGATCCCCTGTGGGAGCGAGCTTGCTCGCGATCAAGGTCGGAACGACCTTGCGATGACATCAGTCATCCAGCGCTTTCACCGATTTTGGCGACAGCCGCAGACTGCGCAGGCTGCGCTTGACGCTCTTGAGGTGGTTGACCAGGCTCGGCCCGCGCGCCATGGCCACGCCCATCGCCAGCACGTCGATCACCACCAGGTGAGCGATGCGCGAGGTCAGCGGGGTGTAGATTTCGGTGTCTTCGTGCACGTCGATCGCCAGGTTGACGGTCGACAGCTCGGCCAGCGGTGTCTGGCTCGGGCACAGGGTAATCAGCGACGCACCGCTCTCGCGAACGAGGTTGGCGGTGATCAGCAAGTCTTTGGAACGGCCGGATTGCGAAATGCAGATCGCCACGTCGGTCGGCTTCAGCGTAACCGCCGACATCGCCTGCATGTGCGGGTCGGAATACGCCGCGGCCGTCAGCAGCAGACGGAAGAACTTGTGCTGCGCATCCGCCGCCACCGCGCCCGACGCACCAAAACCGTAGAACTCTACGCGCTGGGCCTGGGACATCAGCGTCACCGCCCGTTGCAGCTCCAGAGGATCGAGCTTCTCGCGAACCTCCATCAGCGTGTGCAACGTGGTGTCGAAGATTTTAAGGCTGTAGTCAGCGACGGAGTCGTCTTCATGGATCGCGAACTGACCGAAGCTGGCGCCGGCCGCGAGGCTTTGCGCGAGCTTGAGTTTCAGATCCTGGAAACCGGAACAACCGATGGCCCGGCAGAAGCGCACGATGGTCGGCTCGCTGATGCCGACGCTGTGGGCCAGGTCGGCCATGGAACTGTGCATCACTGCCGCAGGGTCAAGCAGCACGTGGTCGGCGACCTTGAGCTCCGACTTGCGTAACAGGTGACGTGACTGGGCGATGTGTTGCAGCAGATTCAAGGGGCTGGACTCTTGTTATGGAAAGATGAGTTATGGCCAGATGCCGGGGATGTAGCAAGCTTGTAGTTATACTACATGAATCGGCTTTTTGCCTGCTCAATGCGTAACTCGATCCCCCTGTAACAGGCGACATGCACCTTATGTAGCCCTTTAGAGCGGTTTTTCCCGTTGATGCAACAATGCTGCAAGACCTGCCGCCTCGACAGGCCGACTGATCAGATACCCCTGCACTTCATCACAACCTTCAGCCTTCAGGAACTCCAGCTGCTCGGGCCGCTCGACACCTTCGGCGACCACCTTCAGCGACAACCCGTGAGCCATCGCAATAATCGCCCGGGTGATCGCCGCATCCTCAGTGCCCTCGCCCAGTCCGCGAATGAACGCCTGATCGATCTTCACGTAATCCACCGGAATCCGTTTCAAATAACTCAGCGACGAATACCCGGTGCCGAAATCGTCAATCGCCAGTTTCACCCCCAGATCCCGCAACTGCTGGAACGTGGCAATGATGTGTTCGACGCTGTCGAGCAGCTGGCTTTCGGTCAGTTCCAGTTCGAGGCAGTGCGGCGCCAGTCCGGTTTCTTCCAGCACCTGACGTACCAGACTGACCAGTTTTCCCTGACGCAACTGATGAACCGACAGGTTCACCGAAACACGGATCGGCGTCAGCCCCTGACGCTGCCACTCACAGGTCTGCAAACAAGCCTGGCGCAATACGAACTCACCGATGGGACCGATCAGTCCGGTTTCTTCGGCCAGACCAATGAAATCCCCCGGCGGCACGCGCCCCATGACGGGATGATCCCAGCGCACCAGGGCCTCGGCGGCATTCAGGCGGCCAGTCGCAAGACACAGCTTCGGCTGGTAGAAGACGTGCAGTTGCTTGTCCTCGATAGCTTTGCGCAACTGGTTTTCCAGTTGCAGGCGCTCCAGCGTGCTGGCCTGCAGGCTGTCGGTGTAAAACTGGAAATTGTTGCCGCCCAGGTGCTTGGCATGTTGCATGGCCATGTTCGACTGGCTGACCAACGCGGAAATCTCCCGCGCGTTGTCCGGCAGCATGCTGATGCCCATCGAAGCGCTGACCACCAGCTCATGCCCTTCCACGGTCAACGGCAGTCGCAGCTTGGTCGACAGCCGCGTGGCGACCCGCGCCAGGCTCGACAGGTTGCCGTAGGCGTCGAACAGCACCGCGAACTCGTCGCCGGACAGCCGGGCGATGGTGTCGGCTTCCGGCAAGGCACTGACCAGCCGCCGCGACATCTTTTGCAGCAACTGATCCGCTATCTCATGGCCGAGGCTGTCGTTGAGCAGCTTGAAGCGATCCAGATTGATGTGCAGCAACGCCAGACTCCGGCGCCCGCCCTGTCGCACACGCTGATGCGCTTCGTGCAGGCGTTCGCGAAACAGCGAGCGGTTGGCCAGACCGGTGAGTTCGTCGTAGTGGGTCAGGTAGCGCATGCGCTCTTCGGATTCACGGCGGGCCGACAGATCGGCGAAGAAGCCGACGATATGGCTCACATTTCCCCGACTGTCGCGCACGGCGTTCAGTTGCAGCCACTGCGGATACAGCTCGCCGTTCTTGCGGGTTTCCACCAGTTCGCCCTGCCAGCTGCCGTGCTGCTCCAGCGCGTGGCGAATCGCAACGTAATGTCGGCGGGCATCGCGACTGCACGGCAGCTCGACGACGTTGCGCCCGAGCATGTCGTCAATGTCATACCCGGTGACCCGGCTGAAGGCCTGGTTGATGGCGATCAGCGAATAATTCGGGTCAAGAATAACGATGCCTTCGCTGGCAGCCTCGAAGACCGTCGCTGCCAGTTGCTGTTGGGCTTCCAGGCTTTTGCCGGCGCTGATGTCGCGTCGGGTGCCGACCATGCGGATGACCCGACCGTTCTCGTCGCGCTCCACCGCTCGGCCACGGTCTTCGATCCAGACCCAGTGACCGTCGCCGTGGCGCACGCGGTATTCGATCTGATAATCCTCGGTGCGCCCCTTCAAGTGCTCGATCAACGCCCGTTTGAGCGGCGGCACATCTTCCGGGTGCAGCCGCGGCCGCAGATGCCTGAGCAGCCCGGTGACGTATTCCGGGTCAATGCCAAACAATTCCTGAATCTGCGTGTGGTGAACTTCGTCGGTCTGCAGGTTCCAGTCCCACAGCCCCAGCTCACTGGCCTTCAACGCCAAGGCCAGGCGCGCCTCGCTCTTGCTCAGGGCCTGGTTGGCGACATCCAGTTCACGGCTGCGCTGGGCGACCCGGTCTTCCAGTTCAACCTGAGCTTCGCGCAGCTTGCCCTCGGCGCAACGCCGGTGTTCGATTTCTTTCGCCAACTCCAGGTTGAGCTGTTCGCTGCGGATTTGCGCCTGCTGCAGGTATTCGATCAAGTGCTGATTCTGGAAACGCCGCAGCAAACCACGGTCGATCAATCGATTGACCTGCCACGCCACCACGCTCAGTGAGCCCAACAGAATCAGCCCGAGCCAACCCCAGCCTCGCGCCAGGTCATCGCCGCCCCAGAACAGATAACCAATGGCGGGCAGCAAGCAGGGCAAGGTAAAGGAAAGAAAGGCCGGAATGCTCACGGCGTAGGCCACACTGGCCGACAATGTCGCGGCGCCAATCAGGCCGAACACCCAGGCCTGCTGAATGAAGTTGTCGGCGGGCACCAGCGCGATACCGGCGCCGGCCAGAGTCAGACCGGTCATGGTTGAGCCAAGCAGGAACATCCGCCCCCAGATTGGCTGAGCCTGACGATCGGGAATCGCCGAGTCGAACGCGGCGACCTGAATCACCCGCAACGCCACCAGCGACAGCAGCCACACCAGCCAGACGCTGACCACGAAGTAGCGCTGCGGGCTCCAGAGCAGAACGGCGCAGACCAGACCATTGATCAACATGAACAGGGTGGGCAACAGCGAACCCTGATAAAGAAGGCGCGTGCGCTCGACCGCCATCTGGGTGGCGTAATGCTTGCGGATTAGCCGGGGTTCCACGGAGGGGCCCGACAGGTCGAAGCTGAGGGTCATAGGCAACGTTCTTGTTCTTATAAGTGTGAGCATGCGCCCGGAAACGTGGACGGAGCATACACAAGCCGAACCACTTGCCAAACTGCCCCAGATCATAATTTCACCGAAACTTTTCCGCCGCTCGTCACCCTCCAAAGCCCCGACGTCAGGCGGGCCAACGCCTGTAGCCGATGACCGACCGGTCGTCACGGGCAGCACTTTCATCGGCTAATGCAAAGCTCGGTTTGCCCGGGCCTGCGGCGCACCCTAGAATGCCCCGATGCGCGATGATCTCTCCCTTCTGCTGAACTCCCTCAACGATGCCCAACGCCAGGCCGTAGCGGCTCCCGTTGGTCGTCAATTGGTCCTGGCCGGTGCCGGCTCCGGCAAAACCCGAGTGCTGGTGCACCGTATCGCCTGGTTGATCCAGGTCGAGAACGCCTCGCCCCACTCGATCCTGTCGGTGACCTTCACCAACAAGGCCGCTGCCGAGATGCGCCACCGCATCGAGCAATTGCTGGGCATCAATCCGGCCGGCATGTGGGTCGGCACCTTCCACGGCCTGGCGCACCGCTTGCTGCGGGCGCATTGGCAGGAAGCCGGGCTGAGCCAGACCTTTCAGATTCTCGACAGCGACGACCAGCAACGCCTGGTCAAGCGGGTGATCCGCGAGCTGGGGCTGGACGAGCAACGCTGGCCGGCCCGTCAGGCCCAGTGGTTCATCAACGGGCAGAAAGACGAAGGTCTGCGTCCGCAACACATTCAAGCCAGCGGCGATCTGTTCCTGGCCACCATGCGCGGCATTTATGAAGCGTACGAGGCCGCGTGCCAACGCGCCGGCGTTATCGACTTCTCCGAACTGCTGCTGCGCGCCCTCGACCTGTGGCGCGACCACCCGGGCCTGCTGGCGCACTATCAGAAGCGTTTCCGACACATTCTGGTGGACGAATTCCAGGACACCAACGCCGTGCAGTACGCCTGGTTGCGGCTGCTGGGCAAGGGCGGCGACAGCCTGATGGTGGTCGGCGACGACGATCAGTCGATCTACGGCTGGCGCGGCGCGAAAATCGAGAACATCCACCAGTACTCTTCGGACTTCCCGGACTCGGTGACCATCCGTCTGGAGCAGAACTACCGCTCCACGGCCGGCATACTGAAAGCCGCCAACGCCTTGATCGCCAATAACACCGGGCGTCTCGGCAAAGAGCTGTGGACCGATGGCGGTGACGGCGAAGCGATCAACCTGTACGCCGCGTTCAACGAACACGACGAAGCACGCTACGTTGTCGAAACCATCGAAAGCGCGCTGAAAACCGGCCTGGCTCGCAGTGATATCGCGATTCTCTACCGCTCCAACGCCCAATCCCGCGTTCTGGAAGAAGCCTTGCTGCGCGAGCGCATTCCGTACCGCATCTATGGCGGCCAGCGCTTCTTCGAGCGCGCGGAAATCAAGAACGCCATGGCTTACCTGCGTTTGCTGGAAGGTCGTGGCAACGATGCGGCGCTGGAACGGGTGATCAACGTCCCGGCTCGCGGCATCGGCGAGAAGACCGTCGAAGCCATCCGTGAACATGCGCGCCACAGCGATGTGTCGATGTGGGAAGCCATGCGCCAGCTGGTGGCCAACAAAGGTCTGACCGGTCGTGCGGCCGGCGCACTCGGTGCGTTTATCGAGCTGATCGAGAACCTCGCCGCCAAGTGCGCCGAGATGCCGTTGCACCTGATGACCCAGACCGTCATTGAGCAGTCCGGTTTGATCGCCTACCACGAAGCGGAAAAAGGCGAGAAAGGCCAGGCCCGGGTGGAAAACCTTGAGGAACTGGTCAGCGCCGCGCGCAACTTCGAGAACACCGAAGAAGACGAAGAGCTGACGCCACTGGCGGCGTTCCTCGGCCACGCTTCGCTGGAGGCCGGCGACACTCAGGCCGACGAGCACGAAGACAGCATTCAGTTGATGACCCTGCACAGCGCCAAGGGCCTGGAATTCCCTTACGTGTTCCTGGTGGGCATGGAAGAAGGTCTGTTCCCGCACAAGATGAGCCTGGAAGAACCGGGACGCCTTGAGGAAGAACGGCGTCTGGCCTATGTCGGCATTACCCGGGCGATGCAGAATCTGGTGATGACCTACGCTGAAACCCGACGCCTGTATGGCAGCGAAACCTACAACAAGGTGTCGCGATTCGTACGGGAAGTGCCGAAAGGCCTGATTCAGGAAGTGCGCCTTTCGAACAGCGTCAGCCGACCGTTCGGCGGCAACCAGTCGATGGGCGGCAGCAACCTGTTCAGCGGTAGCGAGATTCCGGAAACCGGCCTGAGCCTTGGCCAGGCTGTGCGTCACTCGATCTTCGGCGACGGCGTGATCCTCAACTTCGAAGGCGCCGGCGCCCAGGCCCGGGTGCAGGTGAACTTCAGTGAAGGCAGCAAGTGGCTGATGCTGGGTTACGCGAAGCTGGAAGCCATTTAAGGGCAGCCCGCCGTTGCTCATCTTTCCCACGCTCTGCGTGGGAATGCATCCCGTGACGCTCTGCGTCACTGTGGACGCGTAGCGTCCATGGCGGCGTTACCACGCAGAGCGTGGGAACGATCGGACACGAACACTGGAGGCAACATTCATGGGCTCGGGCTTCTTTTCTTCCTGGACGTTCTGGGCCCTGCTCTCGGCCACTTTCGCCGCGCTGACGGCCATCTTCGCCAAGATCGGCATCGAAAACGTCAACTCCGACTTCGCCACCCTGCTGCGCACAATCGTCGTATTGGTCAGCCTGGCCTTGATTTTGTACGCCACGGGCCAATATCAGTCCTTGGGATCGATCTCCGCCAAGAGCTACCTGTTCCTGCTGTTGTCGGGCCTGGGCACCGGAGCTTCGTGGCTTTGCTACTTCCGCGCGTTGAAAGTCGGACCGGCATCGCTGGTCGCCCCGGTGGACAAACTCAGCGTGGTCTTCGTGGCGGTGCTCGGTGTGATCCTGCTGGGTGAGAAACTCGACCTGCGCCAATGGGGCGGTATCGGCCTGATCACTGCCGGCGTGGTGATGCTGGCCTTTCGGCGCTGATCCATTTCCTGCTGAACCTATCTCCTTTTCCTACAGACAAAAGTACATGGCCTTATTGCCCCGACCGAGCTGAACGTAACCTGTCAGGCAAAAGCCCGAAACACTCTCTCGCTAGCCAGTAACACTTCAGCTGTGCAACATGGCGCGCGTGTCTCCACAAACGGGAATTCCCTTTATGAAACGTTTTCTAAGCATCGCCATGGCGTTGTGCATCGGCCTGACGATGAGCCTCGACGCCAACGCCAAGCGCTTTGGTGGTGGCAAAAGCGCCGGCGCTGCGCCGACGCACCAGACCAGCCAGATGGCTCCTTCTTCTCCAGGCATGGGCGGCGCTGCGGCGACCGCTGGTGCTGCCGGTGCTGCGGGCGCTGCGGCCAAGGCCGGCGGCGCGTCGAAATGGCTCGGCCCTCTGGCCGGCATCGCGGCCGGTGGCCTGCTCGCTTCCATGTTCATGGGCGGCGGCTTCGAAGGCATGCAGTTCTTCGACATCCTGATCATGGCCGTGATCGCGTTCGTGATCTTCCGCTTCATCGCCGCCCGTCGCCGCAAGCAGCAGGAGCAGTTCGCTCCGGCCGGCGCGCCGATGCAGCGTGAAGTGTTTGAACAGAAGCCAGCAGCCATGGGTTCGATCTTCGGTGGTTCGGCCGCTCCTGCTGCCGCCCGTCCGGTGATCAACGCACCGGCCTGGTTCAACGAACAGCGCTTCCTTGAAGCCGCCCGCAGCCACTTCCAGGCGCTGCAGCAGCACTGGGACGCCAACGAGATGGACAAGATCGCCGAGTTCGTGACCCCGCAAATGCTCGAGTTCCTCAAGCGCGAACGCGCGGAGCTGGGCGACGCCTTCCAGTCCACCTACATCGACAATCTCCAGGTACAACTGGATGGCGTGGATGACCGTGCGGACAAGACCATCGCTACCCTGACCTTCAACGGCGTGTCGAAGACCTCGCGTTTCGATCAGCAGGGCGAAGTGTTCAGCGAAAGCTGGAACATGGAACGTCCACAGGGCGACAACCAGCCTTGGCTGGTCGCCGGTATCCGCCAGAACGGCTGATCACCTCCGACGTTTACGCGAAGTAATGAAAACCCCGGCCTCGGCCGGGGTTTTCTATTTCGCGGTTGCATCTGTAGCGAGCTACTGTATAAACCGGCCCATATGAACCGCGCCATTCAAGCAAGAGGATCCCGGACGTGGAAGAAATCATCGAACAACTGCGCGAAGCCAACGAACCCGTACCGGTTCCCCTGGAGTTGCCTGACGAAGACCAGTTGGTGGAAATCGAAGAAGAGCTCTTCATCAACATCCCGTTCGTCTTCAAAGAGTTTCTGCTGACCGTCAGTGACGTGGTCTACGGCAGCCTGGAGCCGGTGACCGTCACCGATCCACAATCCCACACCTACCTGCCGGACGTAGCCGCCAACGCTTGGGACGCCGGTGTACCGCGCGACCTGATCCCGATCTGTCAGGACGGCGACGACTACTACTGCGTCGAAGAAGACGGCACCGTGGTGCTGTGGTCGGGCGAAGAAGAGCTGATCACCGAAGAGTCCTGGGAGTCGGTCTGGCACTGGGCGCGGGACGTCTGGCTGGAAAGCTGAAACGCCCCACTCCCATTGGGTGGTCAGTGCCCCGACGGCTCCTTGTGGTTGTCGAGGGTTTCCAGCAAGGCCACCTGCATCCGCGTGTGCACCCGGATGAACCAGCGCCAGAGCAGCGCAGCCACGGCGGCCGCGACCACGGCGATCAGCACCAGCAACTTGTTGGTCGGCAAGATACTGGCCGACAAGGCTGCCAGCAGCAGGAAAATCACCAGCAGCGAGATGATCGGGATCACTTCGGCGATCACCCGGCGTACTCGCTGTGTGTGACGCCCCGCCATCTCCGGCTTCACGCCCATCTCCGCCAGCAGCATCGACAGCGCCTTGAGCTTGCGATAGGCCGCGATCAGGAACGGCAACGACACCAGCAACGCCCCACCCCAGATCAACGCTTTCTGCCAGCTTGGGTCGCTGATCCAGTCCTGCATCCAGATCGAGAGGCGTCCGGCAAAGAAAGCGCCGGCAAAGAAGATCGCGATCACCAGCGCCAGATTGACCCCGACCTGTAGCAGAATCCGCCGGATCATCGACGCCAGCATCGCGCCCTCGCCCTGAGGCTGGATGCTGCGCAGCCATTCGCCATACATCCCGAACACCCGACCGAGGCGCTGTGGCATGGCGGCGGACAACTTGATCGACAGCGGATCGGCTGCGCGGATCAGGTAAGGCGTCAGCAATGTCGTGATAACCGAGACCGCCACGGCGACCGGGTAGAGAAAGTTGCTGGTGACCTGCAGGGTCATGCCCAGCGCGGCGATGATGAAGGAAAATTCGCCAATCTGCGAAAGCCCCATCCCGACCCGCAGTGAGGTGCGTCCGTCATTGCCGGCGATAAAAGCCCCGAGGCCGCAGGACAGCATCTTGCCCAGCACCACGGCTACAGTGATCACCGCAATCGGCCACGCGTATTGCAGAAGGATCATCGGATCGAGCATCAGGCCGATGGCAACGAAGAAGATCGCGCTGAACAGGTCGCGAACCGGCTCGATCAGGCGCTCGATTTTCAGCAATTGCCGCGATTCGGCCATGATCGCCCCGATCAGGAATGCCCCGAGCACCATGCTGTACTCGAGTTTGACCACCAACAGGCAGAAGCCGAAACACAGGCCCAGCACAGTGATCAGCAGCATCTCGTTGCTTTCGAATTTCGCCACGTAGGCCAACAGTCGCGGCACCAGCAGAATGCCGATTACCAGAGCGACGATCATGAACAGCGAGAGCTTGCCGACCGTGGAAAACACTTCGCCGGAACTCACTGTGCCGCTGACCGCGATGCTCGACAGCAAGGCGATGATGCCGATGCCAAGGATGTCCTCGACGATCAGCACCCCGAAAATCAGCTGCGCGAAGCGCTCGTTTTTCATCTTCAGGTCGTTGAGCGCCTTGACGATGATGGTGGTCGAGGAAATCGCCAGGATTGCGCCGAGGAACAGCGAATCCATAGTGTTCCAGTCGAACCAGCGGCCGATTTCGTAGCCGATCCAGATCATCAGGACAATTTCGAGGAACGCCGCGATGAAGGCCGTGGCGCCGACCTTGAACAACTTGCGCAGGCTGAACTCCAGGCCCAGGCAGAACATCAGGAAAATCACCCCCAGCTCGGCAAGGGTCTTGATGGTTTCTTCGTCGTGGATCAGGCCGAACGGCGGCGTGTGGGGGCCGATGATGAAACCGGCGACGATGTAGCCGAGCACTACCGGCTGCTTGAAGCGGTGGAACAGCACGGTCACCACACCTGCGACCAACATGATCACCGCCAGATCCTGAATAAAGCTGATGGCATGCATGGTGTGGGCTCCTTGAATGACGAGGCTCACGCAGGCATGGGAAATGTCTGGGCGAGCTGAGTAAAAATCCGCTTTGGGTGTAGGAATCGCTCTTGGGGAGGCGCTTTTGCAGGGTAACACCGCGACTTCCGGCTGAAAGGCGGTGCAATATATGGAAACAGATCGATTCGGGCGTGACGGCGGCCAGTTGCCTGGCGTCCCGATAACGGTGCTTTTGAAAAGCGACCAGGCACCCGCAGAGGTGTTTCTTCCAGCAACCCTGCCTTGACCCGTGAGAACGTTATGGAACCCGGAAACGCCCAGCTGTCGATGACGGTACTGATGACCCCCGACATGGCCAACTTCTCTGGCAATGTCCACGGCGGCACCCTGCTCAAATACCTCGACGAAGTGGCTTACGCCTGCGCCAGCCGTTACGCCGGCCGCTACGTGGTGACCCTGTCGGTGGATCAGGTGATTTTCCGCGAGCCGATTCATGTCGGCGAACTGGTGACCTTCCTGGCGTCGGTGAACTACACCGGCAACACTTCGATGGAAGTCGGCATCAAAGTGGTGACCGAGAACATCCGCGAGCGCTCGGTGCGTCACACCAACAGCTGTTTCTTCACCATGGTCGCGGTGGACGATCAGCGCAAACCCGCCGCCGTACCGCCGCTGCAACCGCAGAACAGCGAAGACAAGCGCCGCTACATGCAGGCGCAGCAACGTCGGCAGATTCGTCAGGAGCTGGAAAAGCGCTATCAGGAAATCAAGGGCGACGCCTGATCAGCCCTTCGATCTACGGCGCTCTGTAGATAGCTTTCGCGAGCAAGCCCGCTCCCACATTTGGAATGCGTTCCCCCTGTGGGAGCGGGCTTGCTCGCGAATGGGACGACGCGGTCTTACAGGCTGATCGGCGTAGCCTCGAACTTCACCCGAGGATGCGCAATCCGGTCTTGCGCCCTCACCAGTTGCAGCTCGTAACTGGCGCAGGCCTGGGTTTCCAGCAGCACTTCATGCACCGCCGCTGCGGTGAATTCGAACGCCGCCACCAGACTGTCGCCGAGCAGCACGCGCGCCAGGAACAGGCCGGACGTGAGATCGCCCACTCCCACCGGCTGACGCGGAAACGCCAGCAGCGGACGCCGCAGATGCCAGCTGCCCTCGGCCGTCACCAGCAACATTTCAAAGCCATCCGCCGGTTTTCCCGGATAATCCAGATGCTTGACCAGCACCGCTTTCGGCCCTCGTGCCAGCAGCGCCCGCGCCATCGCCAGGCAATCGAACAGCGACTGCGGCTTGCGTCCGGAGAAGCTGTCCAGCTCCAACTGGTTCGGGCACATGAAGTCCGCAACGGCAGCGGCCTCTTCCAGCAGGAAGTCACTGACTTCAGCAGGAACGCTGCAACCCTTTTCCGGATGCCCCATCACCGGATCACACAGATAAAGGGCTTTCGGGTTGACTGCCTTGATCCGCTCGATGCCACTGAGAATCGCCCGGCCCTGCGCCGCGCTGCCGAGATAGCCGGACAGCACGGCATCGCAATTGCCCAGCTCACCGATGGCGGCGATGCCTTCGACCAGTTCGGGGATCCGGTGCGGCGCCAGCACTTCGCCGGCCCACTGGCCATACTGCGTATGGTTGGAGAACTGCACCGTATTGAGCGGCCAGACATTCACCCCGACCCGCTGCATCGGAAAAACCGCAGCGCTGTTGCCGGCGTGGCCGAACACCACATGGGACTGGATGGCGAGCAGATGAGGCGTACGTTTCATTCGGGTTTTTCCGTAAAACGATTGAAATTCAAGCCGCGCAGTATGCGACGAAACGCAGCCTGTACGACAGACCGGCGACACAGTTAAGCTGACGCCATCATTTGGAGTTTCGTGTTGATGCTCACCCTGGAAAACATTTTCGTGCTGATGCTGTTCGCCGTCGCCGGTGCGTGGCTCTGGCACAACCACGGCTTGCGCGAGCGGGCGCTGGAGCGGGTCAAACAGCATTGCGTGAATGTCGGCGTCGAGTTGCTCGACGGTAACGTGGCGCTGAAGAAGATCGGCTTGATAAAGGACGCCAGTGGTCGGCGACGTCTGGCCCGGGTCTACAATTTCGAATTCACCGTGACCGGCGAGACTCGGCACAACGGCACCATCACCCAATTCGGTGCGCACAGCGCGCAGATCGAACTGGCACCCTACCCGGCGCCATTCGATGACACACCGCCCGTGGTGGAAGTGACCAAGCCGCGTGGTGAAGTAATCGAGCTGAGCCAGTGGCGTCAGGAACACACCAAGTGGAAGCCTTGAATCAGCTCGCCTGAAGCCGACACTGAGCCAGCGCAGTCTGTAATTCATCGACCGCCTGCGGCTCGTCGAAAATCAGTTCGATCCGGGAGTCCTTGCGCCATTCACTGGGCAGCCAGCTGAGCTCGGCATTGTCCAGCGAATTGGCTGACTGCCAGCCGTCCGGGCTGTGAATCACCAGTTTGGCCCGGCGCCAGTTCAGGCTTTTCAGCCATTGGGTTATCCCCGGCACATCGAACACCTGGCTCGGATGCCAGCGCCAACCGATGCTCCAACCACCCTCCTGCGTCTGACTCAGGCAGATCGGCAATGCCGGATCGCTCCAGATGGCCGGCATTTGCGCCAACCCCTGGGGCACGACCAACTTATCCACACCTGCTTGCGCCTGCACCGCCAGACCCGGCAACTCGCTGAGTGGCAACATCGCCTGCTGCGTCCAAATCAGTCGGACAGGCGGCAACTGCCGGGTGATTCGCTCACGCGAGGGCTCGTCGAGGCTATCTGCCTTGTTCAACAGCAGCAGGCCTGCGCTGGACAAGGTTTCCTGTTGCGCGTCCGGCAGCGGTTTGCCCGCGGCGAGGGCCTGGGCGTCCAGCACCAGCACGCAAGGTTGTACGGCGAGTACGCCTTGCCACGGCGCCTCGTTCAATTGCTTCAGCAACTGCGCCGGGTGCCCGAGCCCCGAGGGCTCGATGAACAAGCGATCCGGCCGTGCCTTGCGCAACAATCGCCCCAGACCGATCTGGAACGGCGCACCGTTCACGCAACACAAACAGCCTCCGGCCACTTCGCCCAGTGCGATACCATCGGCGTCGCGAGTCAACAGCGCAGCGTCGAGCCCGATCTGGCCGAACTCGTTGATCAGCACCGCCCAACGCTCGCCCGCCGGTCGCTGCGCCATGAGCTGGTGGATCAGGCTGGTCTTGCCCGCGCCCAAGGGGCCGGCGATGACGTGGGTGGGAATGTTCTGCAACATGATCAAGGTTTTCTGGAGGTCGAAGATGCGGTGGACGGGATGGTCGTTGCTGCTGGCGCTGGTGTCGGGCGAGGTATTGGCACAGGCCTGCGTGGTGCACAGCCAGGCGGAGCGGCTCGACGTGAAAGTCTGCCAGCAGAACCGCAACATCCCGGAAAAACTGTTCAACGACGGCTTCTGCCAGCCGACCCTGGCCGGGCAGAAAGTCGAGGTTCAATACGTCGACCAGTGCCCCGCCGGCGCATTCGGCGTCTGCAGCAACGCGCAAGTCGCCAATATGCCTTATCGCCAGGATATCCACTATTACGGCGTGGCCACCGATTCGGCGTATTTGCAGCCCTATTGCGAGGCCCAGAGTCAGGGGAAATGGCTCAAACCCTGAGGCGCTATGCGAGCCAGTCGAGGGTCAGCATCAGCCGCCGCTCACCCGGCGCCGGTTGCGGTGAGCGATGGATCAACCCGAAACCTTCGTTGCCGTGCCACTTTTCGCCCTTGAGCAATGCCACTTCGCCCCGACTCAATTGCTGAATCCGTGACGCTTCCTGCGGCTCGGCTTGCGGCTGTCCCAGTTGCCGACGATCCATCTGCCCTTCCCTTAGCCATTCACTGCCGACACCGGCGTACGTGGTGATCAACCGCACCGGCACATGATCGACGTGAAAACGCGGACACATGGCCTTGTCCAGCACCCGCAGGCGCAAGCCGATCCTCCGCGCGCCCAGCAGGCAGGCGAAGGCACTGACCAGCCATTTCAGATCGGCGATAAACCCTTCATAGCCTTCCAGATCGCGAAAGCCGCGGGCCAGTCCCGTGAGATCCGGTTCTGCATCGTCGTCCGGCAATTCCAGGCACAGCGACTCGGCGTAAGGCTCGTTCAGAGACAGCAACAAGTCCGCGAATTCGGCAATGTGCAGCGGAAGCTGGCGTTGCCAGACCGCGAGGTTGGTCTCGTCCTCAAGAATGCTCGCCAGTGCCTGCGGGGTCCGGCCGAAAGACTGATGACGCGTGCTGCCTGGCAGCGGTTTCAGGGCGAGCATCAGGCGACCTCATCGTGCCAGGAGCCAAACGGATCGCGCAGTTTTAGCCAGCCTTGAGTACCGAGCGCCATTTCATCATCGGTCAGCAGGCAACCATCCAGTTCCGACGACAGCTGTGCGAAATCGATGTTCTGCCCGATAAACACCAGCTCCTGGCGACAATCGCCTACGCTGGCGATCCAGTTTTCCATGATCGCGGCGGTACTTTCCTGATCCTGCGGCCACTGTTCTTTCGGCACAAAGCGCCACCAACGTCCGGCGAAACCGTGGCGCATCAGACCACCTGCCTGCGACCAGCTGCCGGCATCGGTGGGTTTGCTGGCCAGCCAGAAGAAGCCTTTGGAGCGCAGCAGTTTGCCGTTTACCCAAGGGCGATCGATGAAGTCGAAGAAGCGCTGCGGATGAAAGGGCCGGCGTGCCCGATAGGCCGTGGATGCGATGCCGTATTCCTCGGTTTCCGGCACATGTGCCCCGCGCAGTTCCTGCAACCAGCCCGGGGCCTGGGCGGCTTTTTCGAAGTCGAAACGACCGGTATTGAGAATTTTCTCCAGCGGCACCTCACCCATGACCATCGGGATGATCTCGGCCTGAGCGTTGAGACGTCTGAGAATGGCCATCAGCTCTTCCCGCTCGCGGCTGCTGATCAAGTCGATCTTGCTGATCAACAGGACGTCGGCGAACTCGATCTGTTCGATCAGCAGGTCGGTGATCGAGCGCTCATCCTCTTCACCGAGGAATTCACCACGGGACGCGAGGTTTTCAGCGGCTTGGTAGTCCGGCAGGAAGTTCATGCCGTCGACTACAGTGACCATGGTGTCGAGACGAGCGATGTCGGCGAGGCTTTGCCCCTGCTCATCACGGAAGGTGAATGTCTCAGCCACCGGCAACGGCTCGGAGATTCCCGTGGATTCGATCAACAGATAGTCGAAGCGGCCTTCGCGGGCCAGCTGACTGACCTCTTCAAGCAGGTCTTCGCGTAACGTACAGCAGATACAGCCATTGCTCATCTCCACGAGCTTCTCTTCGGCACGGTTCAGGCTGACATCACGCTGGACTTCGCTGCCATCGATATTGATCTCGCTCATATCATTGACGATAACAGCGACACGCAAATCGTCTCTGTTACGTAGTACGTAATTCAAAAGTGTACTTTTTCCGGCGCCGAGAAAGCCGGACAAAACGGTCACAGGAAGTCGGGAAGACATTGGATAAACCTCATCAGACGGTCGCTAAACAGCGCTGGAGGCTCTCGGGGCGAGCGTTCTTGGGCTTCGATGGAATCACCAGGGAAACGGACGCTTGAAATGGAAGCCACGGAAAGCCTTGTCCGATAATGTTATAGTATAACAACAAAATCAATCCACTCTCTTCTTGCCCAAAGTGACAAAGGGCCCGAAGCTGCAATCAGGTCGTCGCCGAGTGACATCATGAAAACTGTGCTGAAATACTCGTTTATCTGCCTGGCATTGCTGACGCTGAAAGCCGAAGCACAAGTGCCGGGGCTCGCCAATTGCACGCGCAGCGCGAACCTTTTGGCGTGCATCGATGGCAACGGCAACGCCTATAGCGTCAACACGGTCGGCAGCACGATTTACCTGCGCGGATTTGAAAAAGCCGGAAACCGCTATTGGGCGCAAACCAACAGCCGCTATGGACAACTGACATTCTTCACCGGCATCGCTTCCGATGGAGAAGCTTGGGTTGGCTACAACCGCCGTGTGGGCTGGACGACGATCAACCGGTTCTCCAGCTCCGGCGGCAGCAGCGCGAAGTTCACCTGCAGCCGGATCACTGGCTGCTAAACCCGCGATCCTTTCTGCTCTTGCTGCCAGGCCATGTAGCTGTCGACAGGTGGATTTTTCTGGAAATAGCGCTGCAAGCCCTCAAACAAACCGTCTGCCACGGCTTGCTGATGACGCGCCGTCACCAGGCGCTGACTGTCCCGCGCATTGGAAATGAACCCGGTTTCCACCAGGATCGACGGCACATCCGGCGATTTCAGAACGGCAAATCCAGCCTGTTCCACACGTTTTTGATGCAGCGTGGTGATGCCGGCCAAGCTGCCGAGCACTGTGCTTCCGAGTTGCAAACTGGCGGCGATGGTTGCGTTCATCGACATGTCGAGGATCACGCCAGCGAGCATCGGATCCTTGTCCTTGAGATTGAGCAGGCTGGTCGCGCCGAGCAGATCCACACCGTTCTCACGCTGCGCCATGAAGCGCGCGGTGGCGGAAGTGGCACCGCCTTCCGAAAGGCAATACACCGACGCGCCAGAGGCGGTTAGACGCGGTGCAGCATCGGCGTGCACCGAGACGAACATGTCGGCTTTGTGCTGACGCGCGATCTCCACACGCTTGCGTAACGGGACGAAAAAATCGTCGTTACGAACCAGCTTCACATCAAAGCCTTTCTCGCGCTTAAGCCGACGTGCGAGCAATTGCGCAATGGACAGAACCACATCCTTTTCACGCTCGCCCTTGGCGCCGATTGCCCCTGGATCTTTTCCGCCATGACCAGGGTCGACCACCACCATGATGTCGCGCTTGGGGTGAGATTTTTCCTGGGGTGTTTCACGTGGAACGCTCGCAGGCAGCCCCGATGATGCACTCATCAAGTCCAAAACCAGACGGTGCCCTTGCCCATCTTGAGGCGCCAGCAAGAATGAGTTGAGCTGAACCGGGCTGCTTAGATCCAGTACGATCCGGGAGTTCCCTTGGCCAAAATGGCCGGAGCGAATCGAATGAATAGGGGTGCCGGATAACGCCAACTGGCTGAAATCCCCACTGAGGCTGGCGCCGCTGAAATCGATGATCAACCGCTCGGGCGCACTCAAGGTGAATGTCTTATAGCTCACGGGACCACTCAGATCGAACACCAGCCGAAGCTTGTCATCCGAACGCCAAAGCCGCGCATTGCGTATCTGCGTGGCGGACACCGAAAAAGGCAAAACAAAGGCCGCGCTGGCCAGCATCAGGTTGAGCAAGTGGCGTCTGTGCATATGAAAGCCTGTTCATGAAAAAGGCATCGTGGTTTGAATTGTTATAATGTAACATCAAATTCAATCACCATGATGGAACTGCTCATGAACGCGCTGACTTTGCCGGATGTCGCGGCTCAAGCCGCCCGCCAGGCCCTGCCTCTCGAATGGGTGGGGATGTGCGGCATCGCATTACCTGTGTTTATCGAAGGCCAACGCCTGGCCGCCAAAGCGGATGCAGGCGTCAGTCTGGATGATGGAGACGCCCGCGGCATTCACATGTCGCGGCTCTATCTGGGGCTGGAAGCGCTGGAGCAGCAGAACCTTTCTCCCGCCCTTCTGCGAAAAGCTCTGCAGCGTTTTCTCGACAGCCACGAAAATTTGTCCGAAGCCGCCTATCTCAATATCCACACCGATTTACTCCTGAGAAGGCCCGCGTTGGTCAGTCCTTTGGCAGGATGGAAAACCTATCCCGTCACTGTTTCAGCCCAGCTAAAAAACAAAGTGTTCCACGTGGAACTGAAAATCGACGTCGCGTACTCCTCAACTTGCCCGTGTTCTGCGGCATTGGCGCGGCAGTTGATCCAGCAACAATTCGTCGACGACTTCGCCAACAAACCGCTGCAACACGCCGATGTGCTGGCGTGGTTGGGCTCGACCCAAGGCATCGTAGCCACACCACACAGCCAACGCAGTACCGCCCAGTTGCATCTGCACCTGGACGAATTCGTCGACGAACTACCCCTGACGTCCATCATCAACGACGCTGAAGCCGCCCTCGGCACCGCCGTGCAAACCGCTGTGAAACGCGCCGACGAACAAGCCTTCGCCCTCGCCAATGGTCAGAACCTGATGTTCTGCGAAGACGCTGCCCGACGCCTGAACCTGGCGCTGCGCCGCTCACCCGGTGTCAGCCAATTCCACGTAAGAGTCATCCACGCCGAAAGCCTTCATGCTCACGACGCCGTCGCCGAGAGTTATTGGCGCCGGGAGGAGCCATGATTCACTGCCAGAACCTGAGCTGGGGAGCACCCGGCCAACCGCTCACCGCACCGATTAACATGAAGTTGGAAAGCGGCAGCTTGACAGCAATCATCGGCGTCAACGGCAGCGGCAAAAGCAGCCTGCTCAAAGTCATCGCCGGATTACAGCGACCGCTGTCCGGCAAGGTCGAGTTGGGTGTTCCACGCCAAAGCGGTTTGTCCTTCCTGCCTCAGCAACAGCATCTGGATCGACAGTTCCCGATCAGCCTTCAGGAATTGGTGGCTGCCGGTTTCTGGGGGCGCCGACTGTCATCGCAACTCAGGGCTCAACGTCTCGAAGCTGCGCTCGAGGATTGGCACCTGAGCGGACTGGAACATCGTCCCCTGATGGCCCTTTCCGGTGGAGAACTGCAACGCGCTCTGCTCGCCCGATTGAGTCTGGCCGACACACCGTTGCTGCTGCTCGACGAACCCCATGCCGCGCTCGACGAACTGGGCCAGGAGCTGTTGTGGCAACACCTGCACGCCTGGCATGAACAAGGACGAACCCTGGTCGTGGTTTGCCACGACCTTGCCGCTGTGCGCCAACACATCCCACAAACTTTGCTGATCAAACAGAGCGGCTGCGCATTCGGCAGCAGTGCCGACCTCATCCAGCAAACACCTCACACGCAGGTGGCCTGATGTTGACGCTCAGCCATCTATGGCAGCCGTTCCACGAGTTCGTCTTCATGCGTCGGGCCCTGCTCGGCGGTCTGGTATTGGCGTGCAGTACGGCACCACTGGGCGTGTTTCTGATACTGCGCCGGATGAGTCTGATCGGCGACGCCGTCGCCCACGGCATCCTCCCCGGCGCAGCGTTGGGGTTCTGGTTCGCCGGGCTGAGTCTGCCGGCGCTGACCCTTGGCGGACTCGGAGCCGGCCTTAGCATGGCCGGACTCGCCGCATGGATCACCCGACGCACCGGCCTGCGCGAAGACGCCAGCCTCGCCGCGATCTATCCCATCTCGCTGGCCAGCGGCGTACTGATTCTCGGCATCGCCGGCAAGCGACTGGATCTACTGCACCTGCTGTTCGGCTCTGCCTTGGCGGTGGACGGGCCGACCCTCAACGGCATGTTGTGGGTATCGGCGCTCAGCCTGATGGCCATGGCGCTGATCTACGAACCCCTGCTGCTCGACACCCTCGATCCGTTTTTCCTGCGCACGGTCAGCCGACTCGGCCCCGTCGCCCATGGTGTGTTCCTGACGCTGGTGGTGCTGAATCTGGTGATCGGCTTCCAGGCGATCGGCGCCCTGATGGTGGTCGGCCTGATGATGCTGCCCGCCGCCGCTTCACGCTTCTGGAGCCGGCGCCTGCCGATCCTGATTGCCATCGCCGCGCTCATCGGTTGCGCATCGGTATGGCTTGGTCTGTTGCTGTCGTTCTACTACTCGCTGCCCAGCGGCCCGGCCATCGTGCTGGTCGCCGGTGTCGGTTACTTGCTGTCCGTGGTGTTCGGACCGGTTCACGGTCTGTTGCGCCGCCCGCCTTTGCTCACATCCCAATGAGGTGTTTCCCGATGCGCGTTCTACTCGTGCTGTTCAGCCTGATGCTGTCGATGTCGTTATCGGCGGCGGAAAAACTTCCGGTGGTCACCAGCTTCAGCATCCTTGCCGACATGGTGCACCAGGTCGGCGGCGAGCATATCCAGATCACCAACATGGTCGGCCCCGACGCCGATGCCCACACTTACGAGCCGACGCCGGATGACGCCAAGGCACTGCTCAAGGCGAAGCTGATCATCAAGAACGGACTGGGTTTCGAGCCGTGGCTGGATCGGCTGGTCGCCAGCACCGACACCAGAGCCCCGGTGATCAGCGCCAGTCGCGGCGTGATTCCACGCTCGCTGGATGAGGACGGCGAAACCGTTCCCGACCCTCACGCCTGGCACAACCTGGCGAACGCCGAGCTGTACGTCGCCAACATCACCAAGGCGCTGATCGCTGCTGACCCGGCAAACAAAACCGACTACGAGCGCAACAGCCAGGCTTACCTGAAACAGATCTACGCCCTCCTCGCCCAAGCGAAAGCCAAGCTCGGTTCACTGCCGCCGGGCAACCGCAAGATCGTCACCAGCCACGACGCCTTCGGTTATCTCGGTCAGGCCTACGGCATCGACTTCATGGCGCCACAAGGTCTGTCCACCGAGCGCGAACCTTCCGCTGCCGAAGTCGCCGCGCTGATCACCCAAATTCGTCAGGCCAAAGTCAAAGCGGTGTTCATGGAAAACATCAAGGACGCGCGCCTGCTGAAACAGATCGCCGACGAAAGCGGCGCACATATCGGCGGCACGCTGTACTCCGACGCCCTCGCCGCAAACGATCCGGCCAGTACCTTCACCGGGCTGTTCGAATACAACCTCAACACTCTCTACCAAGCCCTGAGCCAGCCATGATCCGAAAAAATCCTTCCGGTGATTTGCCGCAAATTGCCGAGTCTGCCTACGTCGATAAAACCGCGATCATCTGCGGCAAAGTGGTGATCGGTGAAAACGTGTTCGTCGGCCCGTACGCGGTGATCCGCGCCGATGAAGTGGACGCCACGGGCGACATGGAGCCGATCACCATCGGCGCCAATTCGAACATCCAGGACGGCGTGGTGATCCACTCCAAATCCGGCGCGGCGGTGACCATCGGCGAATTCAGCTCCATCGCCCACCGCTCGATCGTGCATGGCCCGTGCACGGTCGGCGACCGGGTGTTCATCGGTTTCAACAGTGTGCTGTTCAATTGCGTTGTGGGCAACGGTTGCGTGGTGCGGCACAACTCAGTGGTCGATGGCCGGGATCTGCCGGACGCGTTCTACGTGCCCTCCACCACTCGCATCGGGCCGGGCACCGACCTCTCGCAATTCCCGCCGGTGAGCGTCAGCGCTTCGGAGTTTTCCGAAGACGTGGCGCGCACCAACGTCGACCTGGTGCGCGGCTACAAAGCCCTGCAGAACGAGTTCTGAATCATGAGCAGTGTGTTGATTCGCAATGCGCGGCTGGTGAACGAAGGTCGTCAATTCGACGCCGATCTGTTGGTCAGCAACGGGCGCATCGTCAAGATCGCCGGCAGCATCGAAGGTGAAAACGCGACCCGTGAAATCGACGCGAACGGCCAATGGTTGCTGCCGGGAATGATTGACGACCAGGTGCATTTTCGCGAGCCGGGTGCGCCGGCCAAGGGCAGCATCCACACCGAATCCCGTGCAGCCGTGGCCGGTGGCATCACCAGTTTTATGGACATGCCCAACACCAATCCTGCCACTCTGACATTGGAAGCGCTGACCGACAAAAAGCGCCGGGCAGCGATCAATTCGGTGGCCAACTACGGTTTTCACTTTGGTGTCAGTCACGACAATCTGGACACCGTCGCAGCACTCAATCCGAGCGAGGTGGCCGGGGTCAAAGTGTTCATGGGCGCGTCCACCGGCAACATGCTGGTGGACGACCCCAACACCCTCGAGCGCCTGTTCGCTGAAGTGCCGACGATTCTGCTGGCTCACTGTGAACACACGCCAAGCATCGATGCGAATGCCGCGAATCTGCGCGAACGCTTCGGCAACCAACTGCCACCCGACGCCCATGCGCTGATCCGTAATGCCGACACCTGCTTTCGCTCATCGTCTCTGGCAGTGGATCTGGCCCGACGTCACGGCACCCGCCTGCACGTCCTGCACCTGACCACGGCCCGCGAACTGGCGTTGTTCGAAGACAAACCGCTGTCGCAAAAACGCATCACCGCCGAAGTTTGCCTGCATCACTTGCTGTTCGATGACCGTGACTATCCGAACCTCGGCAACCTGATCAAATGCAATCCCGCGATCAAGTCCCAGGCCGATCGTGACGCCCTGCGCCAGGCACTCCTGAGCAATCGGCTGGATGTAATCGGGAGCGATCACGCGCCGCACACTTGGGCGGAAAAACAGCAAGCGTATGAACACGCCCCGTCCGGACTGCCACTGGTGCAGCACGCGCTACCGGCGCTTTTGGAACTGGTGGCGGATGGCGTACTACCGATCACCACGCTAGTGGCGAAGACCAGCCACCGGGTGGCGGATCTGTTTGCCATTCCGGATCGCGGTTATTTGCGTGAGGGGTATTGGGCGGACCTGGTGTTGATTCAACCGGAGCCCAAAGGTGTCGCGGTTTCACGCCAGCCGGTTCTGTCGCAATGCGGCTGGACGCCGTTCGCTCAGCGCAGCTTTCGGCATCGGGTCAGCACGACGATGGTTTCGGGGCAGATCGCATGGCATGACCATCGGATCCATGACAACTGCCAGGGATTGCCACTGCGGTTCATGCGTTGAAAAAAAAACCGCCTCCACTCGACGTGGAGGCGGTTTCGATAATGACGTTACGCTCTCGGTTTGACGGTGCCGCAATCCTGACCCAGCCAGACCGCCCGGGTTTCCAGACTGCCCTTCTGGTTGATCCCGATGGCGTTGAAAGTGCCGTTGGCGACAGTGGTGAACTCGCGGTCACTGAGGAACGTCGCGACACCGGTGCCTTGGGCTTTCGGACAACTGAAGCGGAATTTCCACTGGTTGCCGACACGCTCGGTGATCTGCTGCTTGCAGCCCGACTGCGGATCCGCCAGTGGAATATCGTTGGTTGCCACCTGCTGCGGCGTCAGGCAGGCGCGAATGCCCTTGCCGCCGATGTTGATTCCCTGCTTCTCCAGTTCAGCCCGTTGCTGCGGAGTGATCTGGCCCTGAATCTGGCCGAGGATTGACTGCACATCCATCACCTGATCATCGACCTTCACATTGCTCGACGTCATTTCCCACAACCCCGGCTGCAGCATTTGCGCCTGAGCAACCACCGGCAAGGCCAAACCCAGGCCCAGCGCCAAACCCAGCAGACGAACGTTCATTGAAAAACTCCTGATCAGTAGTGGCCGTTAGACGCCGGCCGCCTGTTTCGGTTCATGGCGGACGCTGGCGGCTTGAAAACAAATAGCGACAATCGCCATGGAAAATGGTCTGTTAAGCATTGAATCTTCAGGAGCAAGGTTGCCCCATGGATTATTTCGGACCGCACATTTTCGGTTATCTGATCGCCCTGATACACACCCTTGGCTCGATCGCCGCAATCCATGCCGTATTGACCGTACGCACCGCCCAAGGCTCGATCGCCTGGGCGTTGTCGCTGATCTTCATTCCCTACCTCACCCTCATCCCTTATCTGGTGTTCGGTCGCAGCACCTTCGATGGCTACATCAAGGCCCGCCGCCAGGCCAACGAACAGATGCGCCAGGCGATTTCCGAACTCAACTGGCGGCCGTGGGTGGAAGAAGCCCTGACCGCCCGCGCCTCGAATGCTTATGACTCGTTGCGGGCAATGCCGAAGCTGGGGCGCATGCCATGCCTGGCCAACAATGAAGTGCGATTGCTGATCAATGGCGCGGCGACCTTCGAGGCGATTTTCCACGCAATCGACCAGGCGCGGGAAGCGGTGTTGATCCAGTTTTTCATCATTCACGACGATCGCCTCGGCCAGCGTTTACGTGACCTGTTGCTGAAGAAAGCCGCCGAAGGCGTGGTGATTCATCTGCTCTACGACCGCATCGGCAGCCACGCCCTGCCCCACAGCTACGTGCAGGCGCTGCGCGATGGCGGCGTCGAGGTCAAGGCGTTCGCCACCCGCAGCGGCTGGCTCAATCGTTTCCAGGTGAATTTCCGCAACCACCGCAAGATCGTGGTGGTCGACGGGCTGATCGGTTTTGTCGGCGGCCACAACGTCGGCGACGAGTACATGGGTGAAAAACCACCGCTGGCACCGTGGCGCGACACCCACGTCCAGGTGCGCGGGCCGGTGGTGGCGTGCATGCAGGAGTCGTTTGCCGAAGACTGGTTCTGGGCCGCGCGGTCATTGCCGCCGCTGATCCTGCCGGACGCATACCCCGAGGACGGCGTGCTTTGCCAATTGCTCGCCAGCGGCCCGGCGGATGCTTACGAAACCTGCTCGCTGTTTTTCGTCGAAGCCATCCACGCCGCCACCGAGCGCGTATGGATCACCAGCCCCTACTTCATTCCCGACGAAGCCGTTTTCGCGGCATTGCGCCTGGCAGTTTTGCGCGGAGTCGACGTGCGCCTGCTGCTGCCTTCGCGCCCCGACCACCGCATCGTCTACGCCGCCTCCAACCTGTATGCGTTCGAAGCGGTACGCGCCGGCGTGCGGGTATTCCGCTACGAGCCGGGGTTCCTGCATCAGAAGGTGGTGTTGATTGACAGCGAGATCAGCGCGATCGGCAGCGCCAATCTGGACAACCGCTCGTTCCGGCTGAATTTCGAGGTAATGCTGCTGACCGTCGACAGCGAATTTGCCGCCAGCGTGGAACAGATGCTCAACGATGATTTCGCCCAGGCCTACGAGGTCGCCAAAGAAGAAAGCCGGGAGATCCACCGCCTGCAACAGGTCGGCATGCGGATCGCCCGGCTGATTTCACCGATTCTCTAGGTTCAAGGGTGGTAGATGTCGTCCCTCGTCCACGGCAGTTCATGACTGCCATCGGCATGGGCCTTCACGGCGAGGATCTGGTGCAGGTTGATCCAGCCGCGAGCGAACGCATAAGCGCAGCCCGCGAGGTACAGACGCCAGATACGCAGCGCCTGGTCCGGCACCAGTTTCGCGGCGGCTTCAAGGTTGTCCTCAAGCCGTTCGCTCCAGTGGTCCAGGGTGCGCGCATAGTGCAGGCGCAGACTCTCGACGTCGACGATCTCCAGACCCGCTTCGCTGATCTCGGCCGAGATCATCGCCAGGTGCGGCAGCTCGCCATTGGGGAACACGTATTTCTCGATGAAATCCCCGGCGCCGCGTCCCACCGGGCGGCCATCGGTGTGCTTGGCGGTGATGCCGTGGTTCATCACCAGACCGCCCTCTTTCACCGCACCGAACAGGGTTTTGCAGTATTCGGCGAGGTTGGCGTGGCCGACGTGCTCGAACATGCCGACGCTGACCACTTTGTCGAAGCGTCCATCCTGGGGCAGATCGCGGTAGTCGAGCAGTTGCAGTTCGATCTGGTCTTCAAGTCCCTCGGCTTTGACCCGCTCACGGGCCAGCGCCAGTTGCTCTTTGCTCAGGGTGATACCGAAGACCTTGGCGCCGAACTCACGGGCGGCATAACGCGCCAGTCCGCCCCAACCGCAACCCACGTCCAGCAGATAGTCGCCGGGCTGCAGGCGCAGCTTGCGGCACAGGTGCCGGAACTTGGCTTGCTGGGCTTGCTCCAGAGATTCGCTACCGGTTTCGAAATACGCGCAGGAATACGCCATGTCGCTGTCCAGCCACAGCTGGTAGAACGCGTTGGACAGGTCGTAGTGATAGGAAATGGCCTTGGCGTCGGTTTCCTTGTCGTGGAGCGTACGCACCGGCTGACTGTCCTCGTCTTCATCGAGCAGCGCGGAGCTCAGCTCATCGCACACCCGGATGACTTCGCTGATCGAGCCCTCCAGTTCGAGTTTGCCCTCCACAAACGCCGCCCCCAACGCGTCGAGACTTGGATGGGTCAACTGGGACACCATCAACGGGTCCTTGACCACGATGGTGACACTGGGCGTCGGGCCCAGATTGAATTCATGGCCGTCCCAGAGTCGCAGGCGAAGAGGAAGCTGCAGATTCTGTAAGGCCGGTGGAAGTTGCGCGAGCATGGAATATCCCCCTGGTTTCAGACGTCTGATCTGAGGGTAGACCATCCTTGAAAATTAGCAGGCTATCGATTTGATAGTCGCCGACTATCAGCCACAGCGGCTGTTCACCGCGCTGTCATCCGTGTTTCAGTGCGCCTTCTTAAATGACTGCGAGAGCGGCGCACAGTTCGAAAAATGATCAGTCCGACGCTGTCAGCTTCAGCAGCGGCTCCTGAAAACGCAGCAGCCGGCCAGCATTGCCCAGCACCAGCAGCGTGCTAAGGTTGTGCAGCAATGCAGCGATCATCGCGCCCGCCGCACCGAGCCAACCGAAGGCCGCGAATACCACGATGGCCAGCGTCCAGCCCAGGCCGATGATCACGTTCACCTGCAAGGTTTTTCGACACTGTCGACTCAGGCGCACACAGGTGCCAAGCCGACGCAGGTCACTGCCGATCAGCACGATGTCGGCTGACGCCAACGCAATGTCCGCGCCGCCCGCTCCCATCGCCACCCCGACCACGCCCGCCTTGAGCGCCAGCGAGTCATTGATCCCGTCGCCGACTACCATCGGCCGGAAGCCGTTGTCGATTTCCTTGAGCACTCGGTTGAGCTTGTCTTCGGGCAACGCCTGGGCTTCGACTTCGTGCAGGCCGACATCCCTGGCGAGGGTTTGCGCGACGCTCTGTCTGTCGCCGGTCAACAGCAATTGCCGCCCCAGCCCGAGGTCACGCAGTTCACTCAGCGCAAATCGTGCTTCCGGTTTGACCGTGTCGGCCAGCAACAGCCAGGCGAGGAATTCTCCGTTCAATGCCAACCCGGCAATCGGGCCATCGTGTTCGGGGATGGCGGTGGTCGGGATGCCCAACTGCGCAAACAGCTCCGGACGCCCGAGTGCGGCCTCGCCTTGCGCGGTTTTGGCCACTACGCCCAGCCCCTGCCGCTCATGAATATCGGTCAGCACCAACACCTGTTCCGCGCTGACCAGTCCGGCCAGCGCACGGCTGACCGGGTGGCTGCTCGCCGCCCCCAGGCTTGCAGCCAATGCCATTACCGACCCGTGATCCGCTCGCGGGCTGTTGATCGACTGCAAGCGCAGCGTGCCGTACGTCAGGGTGCCGGTCTTGTCGACGACCAGCGAGGTGAGATCGGCCAGTTCCTCAAGGAACGCCGAACTGCGGATCAGAATCCCGTGCCGGGCCGCCACCGCCACACCGGCAATCGCCGTGGCCGGCGCCGAAAGCACCAGCGCGCATGGGCACGCCGCCACCAGCACCGCGAGCATTGCCTGTGCATCGTTGGTGATGAACCAGGTCACCGCCGCGAGCAACAACACCAGCACCATATAACTACCGGCATACCGTTCGAGCAAACGGGTGATTGGTGGCTTGGAGCGTTCGGCGTTCTGCATCAGCGCGATGACCTTGCCGAGGGTCGATTCGTCCCCGGTACGGGTCACTTCGATTCGCAGCAACCCGTCGAGGTTGATCGCGCCGCCGAACACCGCCATGCCGACGCCCGCCTCCACCGGCACTGACTCACCGGTGATCGACGCCGTATCGAGGCTGGCCTGGCCGGATAAAACCCGACCGTCCGCCGGCACCCGATCCCCGGCGCGCACTTCGACTTTGTCACCGGCGTTGAGCGCGCCGTTGTCGACTTCGATGATCGAGCCGTCCGCCTGCACCTTGCGCGCATGACTGCGCGTCAGTTGGCCGAGGGCATGAATCGCTTCCTGGGAGCCGATCACACTGCGCTCTTCCAGCACGTGGCCGAAGATCATGATGATTGGCAACAGCGCGGCCGTGAGCAGATCGCCCGTGGCCCAGGCCCCGATCATCGCCAGGGCGATCAACTGGTCGGTGATGCCATGCAGGCTCGGATAACGCAGGCTGAACCACGCCGAACGCATCACCGGCACCGCGACTAATAAAGAAGCGAATCCGAGCAACAACTGACTGACGCCGGTTTGCTCCGGCATCAGCCAGCGCCAGATCAACCCGAGACCGAGCAAGCCGAGGGCGAGCATCGCCAAGGTCAACTGGCGCGCGGCGCGGCGTTGTTCGGCCGAGGACAACAGGCCCGGAGCGGAGGTAGTGGCAGTCATTTACTGGCTCCCTGAATGATCAGGCGGGAATCGTCTTTCGGATCGACCGTGGTGACCGAACCGGCCTGACCGAGAATCTTCGGCATCCGCTCGCGGTACAGGCGCAACAACATCTGCGGGTCCGTGCCCTGCTGTTGCGCCTTGGCCAGGCTCAACACCGTCGCCGTGTCGGCGGAAGCTTTGGCAAGGCGCTCACCGGCCTGGGCGTGGGCGACTTGCAGCGTGCGGTCGGCCTGCTCGTTCGCAGACTGGGTGAGTTTTTCGGCCTCGGTACGGGCATTGGCGACCGCTTTGTCGGCTTGCTGGCTGGCAGTGAGGACGGCGTTGAACGCACTGACCGCCGGCTCCGGCAGACTCGATTGCACATCGACCCGCGCCACTTCGATGCCGATGCCCTGACCGCTCGCCTTCAACTCGGCGAGACGTCGGTTGATGCCTTGCACCAGATCGCCACGCAGCCGCTCGCGACGTTCGGCCGCCTGATTGTCAGCGCCGATCAACTCTGGCCGCGCCACCAGAATCGTGTCCAGGTCCCGCGCGGCCGTCAGCGCCACTGCGCTGCGGGTCACCACTCGATCCAGCGCCGGCAGCACGTGCTCGCCTTGCAGCACAAAGTCATAAGGATCGGTGACCTTGTAGAACACCCGCACATCCAGCTGCACAACACCGGCGTCACCGGTGAGCAGATAACCGGAACCGGCGAGCGCATCACTCAGCGGCGTGGCGAAGGTAGCGACGCGATCCGCGTGCAAGGCCTGATCGCTGCGCAGCAGATTTTCCACCCGCCGTTCGATCACTCGATCCGCCGCCGGCAACAAAACCACCTGTTCGAACGGCTGCGGCCAGGCCAATAACAACCCGGCATTCTGAATGCGATCCAACGCTCCGAAATGCAGAACCACCGCGCGATTTTGCGGATCGATTTGCCGGACGTTGGAAAATGCCCAAGCCAATGCCGCGAGTACCGTCACCGCGTACAGCGCGAAAAACGCCAGACGTCCCGCTTGAATCCACGGACTGTTCAGCGAATGTGTTCCACGTGGAACTTCATTCATGGCTGCGTTCCGCTTTTGCTGTCGAGATTGGGCGGACCGTCGACCAACACCCGGAATGGCGCGGCGTCGGTGCGCAGGATCAGCTTGGTGTCTGGCGAAACGATGGTGCCCAGGGTGTCCAGCGAACGCAGCAAGTTGTACAGCTGCGGCGAACCGGCGTAAGCACGTCCGTAAATCTGCGCCGCTTCCACTCGCGATTGGGCTTCGATATCGGCGGCTTTCACCGTGGCATCGGCTTGCACAATTCGCGCATCGCGTTCGGCGGCGGAGCGGATTTGCGCCGCTTCACGTTTGCCGATGGCAGTACGTTCGGTGGCGATGGTTTCACGCTCGGCACGCATCCGGTCGACCGTTGCGGTCAGGGTCACCGATGGCAAGGTCAGCCGTTCGATGCCCACCTGCACCACCCGCACGCCGTAAGTGGCGAGCAGTTGCTGATCGATTTGCTGGCGCAACTGCGCTTCAAAATCGGCGATGCGTACTTGGCTGGCATCGGTATTCACTAGATTGGCCAGATCGAAACTGCTGGCCGTTGTTTCCAGTGCCGAGCCGACAAACGTCCGAATCTGTCGCGCCGCTTCGTCCGGCTGGTTCTGCACCGCTCGCATGAAGCGCTGCACGTTGTCGGGATCGCCTTGCACCTGCCAGGCCACATACGCCTGAACGATGATGCGCAAACCATCGCGGGTGCCGACGTCCTGCAAGCCACTGGAGGTCGTGCGTAAACGCAGGTCTACCGGAATCGCCGCTTCGAACGGTGCCGGCCAACGCCAGCTCAGACCCGGTTCCAGCAACACGCGGGACGGATTGCCGAAACGGGTGATGACCGTGGCTTCACCGGAGCGCACTTGCACCAGGCTCGCCGCCGCGATGGCGAACGCCACCAGCAACGCTGCCCAGCCCATGCGTCTCCACGGAAAAGGCCCCGCCTCCTCCGGCGCACCGTGGTGATGGTGATGATGCCCGTGATGGTGATGACCGCCGCCATGAGCATGATCGTGGCCGCTGTGGTCATGGTGATCGTGAGTGTGCGACTGGCTCAATGGGTGGCTCCTGGCTGAGCGGTGGTACGCGCCGGATCTGCCGGCAGCGTGAACGTACGCAGGTCGATGGTCGGTGCGTTACTGCTGCCGCCCAGGCGATGGTCGAGTACCAGCAGTTTGGCTTTGCTCAAACCCTGGCTGAGTTGGCTGAGGTATTGCTCCAGCACGAAGGCCTGGCCGGCGCTGGCGTAGGCTTTTTGTTCGGCGCTGAATTTCAGATCCGCCGCCCGGGCCGTGGCGTTGATTTCATGGGCGTTGGCACTGGCCTGATCCCGCACGAGGCTGGCCTGCAACTGCGCCTGATTACTGGCTTCGGCAGCAGCACCGCGCTCGCGTGAGATCAATGCCTGAGCGCCGATCTGCGCGGCTTGCACGCTGTGATAGGCATTAGCCGCCCCTGCCGGCGGGTGAATCGCTTCGACCACCGTGGCGAGAATTTCCACGCCGCTGTCGAGCTTCTGCAGATCGTTTTGCACGGCGCGGCCGATTTCTTCGGCGAGCCCGGTCCTGTCCTCACCGAGCAAACCGTCGAGAGTGCGCGACGCAAAGTCATGCACCAGAATCCGGCTGGCGGTGCTGCGGATCAGCGTGGGCACATCGGCGCTGTTGTAGGTGGCGGCCAGCGCGGCTTGATCGCTCAGACCGATGCGGTAGACGAAGCGCACGTCCATGTTGACGATCTGAAAGCTCTGCTGATCGCCCCGGCTGCTGGCGATAACCTGAGACTTGTCATTGACGTGACTGGCGTCCCACAAACGGTTGGCGGTGAGTGGCGCCGGGCCTTCTGCCGGGTCCAACTGCACGGGTGCCGGGTTTTCACCGACGCTGGTCGCCAATTCATGGACCACGCCGTTCTCGACACTCAGCACACGCCCCAGCGGCCAAGGCAAACCGGCGTGCAGCCCCGGGCCGAACACCTGCACCGGTTTGCCGAAGCGCTCGTAAATCCCACGGCTTTGCATCGGAATTTCGTGAAGGCCGGTGAGCAACCAGCCCACCGTTGCCATCAGCACCAACACCGGCAAGAACGCCCGGCGCATGTAACTGAAGGCCCAGATCTGGCGCAGATCGATGCCGAAGCGGTTGTGCAATTCATGCTGCAATGCGAGCAAAGGTTGTGGCGGCCAGCGCAGCAGATCGGCGACGAAACTGCGGGCCAGCAACACCGGTTCGAGTTGTTCGCGACGCGGGCTGAACAGCGACAGCAGCGCGCGCAACAGCAATTCCAGGGCAACCAGCCCCGGCAGGATGCCGATCAACACTGCCAGACGCACCGGCCAGATTGCACTGTCACTGGCGAACAACAGACACAACGCGCCCAGCACCAGACTGATGATTGCCACCCGCGTTAGTTGCGCCAGCGCTCCGGCCTCGGGCCATTGCGCCGGGTTTTCCTGCGCCAGTTGCCGCTCCAGTACCAGCAGAGCGAACGCCAGCAGCAACGCGATGGCCGCGCCGACCGTAGCGGACAACCCCACACCCGCCGCCGGCAGCGTCAGATTCCACGTCTGCTCGATGCTTAACAGCACCAGCAACGACCACCCGCCCAGCCACAATGTGGGCGCGCCGATCTGCCCGAACAGGTGCAGACTACGCTGGCTCATGCGATCCAGCAGCCGCTCGTACCAGCCTTCCGGCGCAGGTTCCTCAGCAGCCGTAACCGGCACGACGGGATTGATCACCCGCGCTCGGCATTGCGTCACCCACCACGCCGATTGCAGTCCGGCCACCAGCACCAGCAACGCCGCGCTCTGATTGACCAGCAACGCGGGCCACAGCGATTGCGGCGCAAACAGCCCGACAAAAAACGCCAGCACCCACCCTGCCCCGGCCAATGCGCCCAGACCGATCGCCAGGCGACGCAAACGCCGGCCCTGCGTTGCCGCTTGCTGAAAGCGCGGCAATCCGGTCACCGGCGAGCCTTCATCCAGATCGACTTGCATATCCCCCCAAAACCCTTGGCTCACTGCACATATCGTTACGATATAACGAAAGTCGTGAAATATTTGTACTCATTTGCGCTATTCAAAGATGCGCAACCTGTCGCTTGCCTGAAGCCTTGACCGAAATGTCTGGAAACGCACATATTACGTTCGTAATTTTCAGTGCGAACTACTTTTACCGATCCGCATCCTTCAGCCAGGAGTAAGAGCATGAGCAACTATGACGTGGTGATTCTGGGCGGTGGCCCCGGCGGTTATAACGCGGCGATCCGCGCCGGCCAGCTGGGCCTCAAGGCCGCGTGCGTCGAGGGCCGCGCCACGCTGGGTGGCACCTGCCTGAACGTCGGCTGCATGCCGTCCAAGGCGCTTTTGCATGCGTCAGAGCTCTACGAAGCGGCGCTGGGCGCGGAGTTCGCCAACCTCGGCATTGAGGTCAAACCGACGCTCAACCTTGCGCAGATGATGAAGCAGAAAGACGAAAGCGTGAGCGGCCTGACCAAAGGCATCGAATTCCTGTTCCGCAAAAACAAAGTCGACTGGATCAAGGGCTGGGGCCATATCGACGGCCCCGGAAAAGTCAGCGTAACCGACGATCAAGGCAGCCGGATCGAGCTCACCGCGAAGGACATCGTCATCGCCACCGGCTCCGAACCTACTCCCCTGCCCGGCGTGGAAATCGACAATAAGCGCATCCTCGACTCGACCGGTGCGCTGTCCTTGAGCGAAGTGCCCAAGCATCTTGTTGTGATCGGCGCAGGCGTAATTGGCCTCGAACTCGGCTCGGTCTGGCGCCGGCTCGGCGCACAGGTGACGGTGGTGGAATACCTCGACCGCATCTGCCCCGGTGTCGATGGCGAAGCCGGCAAGACCCTGCAACGCTCACTGACCAAGCAAGGCATCAGCTTCAAGCTGAGTTCGAAAGTGACCAGTGCCACTTCCTCGGCCACTGGCGTACAGCTCAGCGTCGAACCCGCCGCTGGCGGCAGCGCGGAAATCCTCGAAGCCGATTACGTGCTGGTGGCCATCGGTCGTCGTCCGTACACCCAGGGCCTGGGCCTGGAAAACGTCGGCCTGAATACCGACAAACGCGGCATGCTCGCCAATAAACAGCATCGCACCGAAGCACCCGGCGTGTGGGTGATCGGCGACGTGACGTCCGGGCCGATGCTCGCCCACAAGGCCGAAGACGAAGCCATGGCCTGCATCGAGCAGATCGTCGGCAAGGCCGGCGAGGTCAATTACGAGCTGATTCCAAACGTGATCTACACCCGACCGGAACTGGCCAGCGTCGGCAAGACCGAAGAGCAGTTGAAGGCCGAAGGCCGGGCGTACAAGGTCGGCAAATTCCCGTTCACCGCCAACAGCCGGGCGAAGATCAATCACGAGACCGAAGGTTTTGCCAAGGTCATCGCCGATGAGCGCACCGACGAAGTCCTTGGCGTGCATCTGGTCGGGCCGAGCGTCAGTGAAATGATCGGTGAGTTCTGCGTGGCCATGGAATTCAGCGCCTCGGCCGAAGACATCGCGCTGACCTGTCACCCGCATCCAACCCGCTCCGAAGCGTTGCGTCAGGCGGCAATGAATGTCGAGGGGATGGCGACGCAGATGTAAGCACTGTGCGAATACTTCCCGCGCAATGCGGGAAGTATCAGGACGGCAAATGCCCCAGCGGCAGTGCGCCGGGTGTCTTCACCGTGTGGATCGCAAAATTGCTGCGGATATCGCTCACCCCCGGCAACTTCAACAGGCACCCGGTGAGAAAGCGGTCGTAAGCGCGCAGATCCGGCACCACAACTTGCAGCAGAAAGTCCGATTCCCCGGACACCAGAAACGCCGAAATCACCTCCGGCAACGCCGTCACCGCCCGGTGAAACGCCTCGGCCTGTTCGTCGTTGTGGCGCTCGACCTTGACCCCGACAAACACCGTCAGCCCCAACCCCACTTCATCGCGATCCAGATTGGCCTGATAACCACGAATGACACCGGCCTCTTCGAGCATGCGCACCCGGCGCAGACACGGCGATGCCGACAGACCGATTTCGTCAGCCAGCTGCACATTGCTCAGGCGCCCGTCCCGTTGCAGCGCGGCGAGAATCTTGCGATCGAAGGCATCCAGTTTCATGGTTGGCAGATCCCGATGGTTTACGCGGTAAAAGATCGCAGATTATGCCAATTCAGAGGCCTTTAGAAGCTGACTACGCAACCACCTGCCCTGCCCTTCGGCCCTAGACTGAGGCGACCAAATCGACAACGAAAGGGGTGCGACATGGCGAGTCTCTGGCTGTTTTTCCTGGCTTTGGCGGTGGTCTATCTGCTGCCCGGCCCGGACATGATCCTGCTGTTGCAGACCGGTGCCCGCCAGGGTCGCGGCGCAGCGCTGGCCACCGCAGTGGGCCTGGCGATTGCCCGAGGCTGTCATGTAGCGCTCGCGGCATTGGGGTTGGCGGCGCTGTTCAAGGCGGCGCCGTGGACGTTCGATGCCGTGCGGATCGCCGGGGCGGCGTACTTGCTGTGGATCGGCGTTCAATGCCTGCGCACCACGCTGTTGCCGGATCTGAACGCCGACACCGTAACGGACAGTCATGCGCAGTGGTATGCAGCCATCCGTCGCGGCCTGCTGACCAATCTGCTCAACCCGAAAGCCTTGCTGTTCTGCTCGGTGCTGTTGCCGCAATTCATCGTGGCAAATGGCGCACCGGTTCTGACCCAATTCGCTGTGCTCGGCGCGATGCTGGTGGGCGCCGGTCTGTTGTTCGACAGCGCCTACGCCCTGACCGGCGCCGCGCTGGGCCGTTGGCTGCAACACAGCCCGACGGCCCAGCGAGTGCAGCAATGGCTGTTTGGCAGCCTGTTGATCGGCTTTGCGGTGCGCCTGACCTTTGTCCAGCAGGCTTAGCCCTTGTGGGACTTGCGCTGGCGTCGAGTGATCAGCAGCAACGCCACAGCGCTGAAGGCCACGATCGCTCCGATCTGCACCGGCCACTTGTACGGCCGCAGTGTCGAACGCACCGAGTCGGTCACCTGAGTGACGTATCGCTTGTCAGCGTTTTCGAAGTCCGGATAAGGGCATTGATGGCCGAAATCCACGGCCCACGGTACGTACGGCCCTTCGTCGACATAGCGTTTGTACAAGGCGCTCTGCTCTTCCAGGCTGCTGTTCCAGCCCGCCGCCGAGCACAATACGGCGGCGAATGCCTGACTGGTGTGCGGCAGATTATCCGCCGCCCTACTGGCCAGCGCCGTCGCGACGAACCGATAGTGATAACGCTCATCCGGCTGCGCCTCACTGGCCTTCTGACGTTGCACTTCGGCTTCGCTGACCAGCGGGCCGACTTTCAGCTCGGTATTTTCCAGGCTGTAGTTACCGCCGAAGGTCGCGTAATCCGGAGCCATTTCATAGCCCAGGATGTCCATGCCCCACTCACGGGCCGTCCACGCGGCATTGAACAGCGCGCTGGCACGCTTGGTTGGCCACCATGCCGAATCCGCCTTCAGGCGTTGCTGGCCATAGAGCCGGGCCTTGTTCTGCAGATCGGCGCTGTCGAAATAGCCGACCGCCTCTTCATAACGCCCCTCACGCAGCAACCGCCGCCCCAGCAGATTGCGCAGGCTTGCGGCCACCGGCAGCGGCACGTAATTGTCGCGATCCTGCTGGCTCAGCGCGGGCGGTGCCGGGACATTGGTATCGACGTAGTTTTTCAGTTCTTCGACCGTCAGCACCCGCTCGGCCACGGTCGCGGCGTCGAACCAGTAAATATGCTGGCTGCGATACAACTGGTCGAAGGCCTGCAAGTACTCGCCACGTTGCAGCGCAAGGATCGCGCTCTCGCCCTCGACCCGGCATTTCGGCTGCACGGTTTCGAGATTCCAGTCGGCGGTACGCCGCTCGCCCCAGGACTCCTCCTGCGGGAACGCTTGCGCAGCTTTCGCATAGGCCGCAACTGCCGTGTTCCTGTCGCCATCGCGCACGGCCAGTTTTGCCCGCAGCCACCACGCCAGACCGCTGTCGCCAGCGTGTTCGAGGAATGCCTTGGCGCTGGCGTAATCGCCCTGCTGATAATTCATCGCCGCCAGACGATCAGCATTATCGAGGCTGCCGCGGGTGCTTGCTTGCAGCGCTTTGACCAGCTTCTTCTCGTTCGGTGGCTCATCGCCGAACGACCAGCCGATCCGGCTGATCAGCGAGGCGGTCACCAGTTGCTGCACCGCTTCCCCGCGCAGCAATTTCGCCAGCCGGTCTTCGGGCTCCTCGGCCAGTTCGTTCATCAACTGCTTCAGCGAGGTATAACCGACGTTCGAGCCGTGCAGGTTCTGCGCGGCATACAGCTTGATGGCGTTGTTCCAGTCCCCCGCTGTACGCAGCGCCCGCGCCTCTTCGCCAAGGCTGGCCACGCCCAGCTCTAGCGGATCGCTGAAACCGTCGATGCTCAGTTGCCGCGTCTGACGGAAGGCTTCGATGGCGTTTTCCAAGGCTTCGAGCGCGTCGCCCGCTTCGCTGCTCATGGCGAAGAACGCCCGGCCCAGCGAATAAGCCGCCCAGGTGCTGCGCAACGCGCGCTGATCGGCCGGCAGCGCCAGCAACTGACGGAAATACTCGACAGCCAGTTGATGGTCACCGGCGCCGAACGCCACGGCGCCCGCCACATATAGACGCAGTTCCGCCGGCAGGCTCGCGCCCTGCACGTCGACCTGACGCGCATCGGTCAGGCTGCGCAGTCGTTTGACCAGTGCCTGCTGTTCAGGTGTCAGACCGATCTGCTCGGCCTTGTCGCGCACCTCGGCGGGATCTGGCGCCTCGGCGTAGATGTCATCCGGATTGTGGGTGGCGGCGGTGACGTTCTTCAACCCGGCAATGGTTTTGCCGAGGCGACTGATCTCGAACCTGAAGTTGCCCTCCGGCAGTTCCGCCAGTGATTGCCCACGATCATCGAGCAGACGCATCGGAAAATCCGGGCCGCAGGCCAGCGCCGAGCCAAGCGGCAGGCTGAGGCTCAGGCAAAGCAGGTGGCGGGGCCAGTTACGGGTCAACATGCGAACCTCCTTGATCAATATTTGCGCAGCGTGCCCAACCGATCGCCCGCTGCCCGCCCGCCGGCAGGCGGCCGTCGCGCAGGCGGGTGAAGGTAAGCAGATCCGCCGTCTGTTGCAACGCATAACCGGCGAGTGCGTCAGCCCCTTCGCAGCCCCGGGCCTTGATGATGATGCGGGCGGGCCAGGCGCTGTCGAGGTTACCAACGTTACGCAGGGCGATGTCTTGCAGGCCATTCTGATCGGTGAACGTCAGGCCGAGCTGGCTGCTCAACGCATCGCCTCGGGCGACCGCGCGCAACGTGCTCAGACTCCAGGCTCTGCGGTCGTTGGCCAACGGCAGACGAAACCAGATCAGACCGGCCAGATGCGCCGGGCGATCCTTGCGTAATTTATTGGCCAGTAGACCCAGTTGTTGCGGATCGGCGAGCAATTCGCGTCGCTGACCACCCCGTTCGAGCGGCACTTCGCTTTCCACCACCGGGGCGCCCTCGGCATCCGCCAACAACGCCACGCCATAAGCCGGCAGCGCCAGATAAAACGGTTTGTCTGTCACTCGTCCCCAGGCTTTGGCCCAGCGCCGCGCCAGCTCGGGATCGAACAGACCGCGACGCGGATCGCTGACGGCGTGCACCTGCAACACACTGCTGTCGACGGTCGCCAGCAGCGCAGGCAATTGCGGACTGTCGAGCCAGGCAGGCAACGCGGTGATACTCAGAGGCAGGTTGGCCGGCAATGCGCCGCGCAGGTGAGCGAGGAATTCGGTGTAGGCCGATAGTCGGGCACTGCCGGCGTCATGGTCGATCTCGATCCCGGCCAGCGTGAGCCCCTGCCCTTGCAAGTCGGCAAGTACTTGAAGGATCTGCGCCGTGACCGCTTGCGGGTCGAGCGCCTTGAGCTGGCCGTCGAGGCGAATTACCGCGATCAATGGCCGGGCATCGCGTTTCAGCAACGCAGAATCGACGCGTGCACGACTCCATCCGGCATTCGGGAAAGCCTGCAACGCCAAGACCCGCAGAGTCGAAAAGTCGTTGCGACTGTCATTCAGGGCGGGTTCATGGGCCGGCGTCCATTGCCGTTGCCAGACGTAAAGCTGCTGATCGAGCGGCACTGCGTCCTGTCGTTCACAAGCACACAGCAACAACACAGCCACCATGGCTGACCACCCGATGATAAAGCGCATACCTTGCAGATCCCTGAGACATCAGGCTGCAAGGTTACACAAAAGCGCTCAGGGCTTGCGGGCGATGATGACCTGACTCTTGGCCACCACCGCATCCAGCGCCTGCTTGATCTGCGCGCCGCGCGGCGAGTCCAGCACCGCTTGCCAGGTCTCGGCCCAATGATTGAGCAGCGGATGATCCGGATTGCTGAATTCGACCTTGGCTTCCCAGAACAGCAACATCCACATCGACCAGTAAAAGCCGTACTGGCTGTGACTGATGATCTCGAGCCCCGCCTCGCTGACCATCGCCTTGAACTGTTCCTCACTGATGATGCGAATGTGGTTGGGCTTCTGGAAATACTCCGGCGCGGCGATGTCCTTTTGCAGGTCCTCGGAGCTGGGATGCGGCACGCTGAGCAAATACAGCGCGCCCGACTGGCCGACCCGCACCAGTTCGGCAAGGAACTGCGCCGGGTCGTCGACGTGCTCGATGACTTCAGTGGACACCACGCGAGTGGCGGTACCATCGGCGATCGGCAGCGGATTGCAGTCGGTCACGTGGCATTCGACGCCACGCGCCGGCGTATCGCTCAGGCGCTTACGGGTCGCTTCGACCTTGGCGCCGTCGATGTCGGCAATGATGATCTTCGCCCCGCGCATGCCGCAGAAATGCACGTTGCCACCGTCGCCGCAGCCAACGTCCAGCAAGGTGTCATCGGCGGTCACCGGGAAGCCTTTGAACAGCTCACCGGTTTGCTGGTTGAACCAGCCGCTGAGCATCGCGTCGTGCAGGCCGAGCATACATGGGTCTACCTTGTCGGCGACCGGTGCGACAGCTTGTACGGGGGCCGGAGCCGCCGTGAGTTTTTTCAAAAGGCTCAGCATGAGGTGGCTCCAGAGGACGAGACGACGGTTCGCGAAGTGCCGAGGCGTTTCACCAGCGTGGCGCCTCGATTGCGCATGGGCATTTCGATAAAGCGGTAATTGAGTTCGCTGAGCAGCACGATCAGGCCACCGGCGATCAGCAGCGTCACGATCGGGTGCCCCGCCGGGCTCGGCAGACCGGCGCTTTGCAAACGAAAGGTCAATTCCCGCACCAGTTGATAGGCCGGGATGTGGATCAGGTAAATGCCGTAAGAGCGGCTGCCGATCCATGCCATCAGTCGTTGCAGGCCACCGGCCGGCAGCAGGTAATTGCGGTCGTACGAAGCAATCCACACCAGCACGGCGCTGAGCACGGCAATCGAGCCGATGCGGTAACTGGCGAAGGTGAAACGGTCCGTGGCCATGAAACTCAGCAGCAGCCCCAAACCGATCAACGCAGATACACCGGCCCATGATCGACGCAGGAATACAGGCTCCCAGCGGCGATAGCCAGACTTCGCACTCCACATGGCCAACAGCACACCCAGCGCCAGCGCATCGGTACGGATCACCATCAGCAGCGGCGTGCGCACAGTGAACAATTGCACCGCCACCAGCGCCAGCAATGCCCACACCAGATGCCTGCGGCACAGCAGGATCAATAGCGGGAACAACAGGTAGAACTGCTCCTCCAGCGCCAGGCTCCAGTAGACGAAACTGCTGCCGTACTCGTAATGAAAGAACGCATCGGCAAAGCGGAAGTTGGCGTACTGCAGCACGCCTGCCAGGGTGGCCTGGACATTGGCCGACCACGTGCCGAACGCGCCTGATCGATTCAGAAACACACACGCCAGCAGCATCAACGCCAGCCACAGCCAGGCTGACGGCAACAGACGAAACACCCGACGCAGCCAGAAATTGCGCGTCTGCTCCCAGTATTCCTGACGACTGCTGCAGCCACGCAGCGCGGGAATCAGGCTGCGGGCGATGACAAACCCGGATATCGCAAAAAACAGATCAACACCCCACCACGGCTGCGCCCAGGCATGGATCTTTTCAAGCAACGGCACCGGGTCGGTGAACAGGCTGCCCTGCAAGTGATGAAACAGCACGCCGAGTACCGCGATAGCTCGCAGGACTTCAATGTCCATGATCCGCTTGCCGCTCATGACACACGTCCTGCATCGGGTGGTTTGCGGGCGATGATCACCTGACTCTTGGGCATGAACCGGTCGAGCATCTGCTTGATCGCCAAGCCATCGGGCTGTGCCAGCAAGTCCTGCCAGGTTCTGGCCCAACTCTCCATCAACGGTGGATACGGTGCCTGGATCCGGTCGCGCACGGCACCGCCCAAGTCACGTCCGGCAGCCCGTTCGCTGGCCCAGAAAAAGATCATGCCCATGACCCAGAAAAATCCCGTGGCCTGACGATGCTCGATCACCAGGCCGGCCTCCTCCACCAGCGCCGCGAAACGTTCCGGGGTAAAAATCTGCACATGATTGGGTGACTGGTAATAACCCGCCGGGGCAATGCCTTGCTGCAAATGCTCACCGACCGGCGCAGGCACACTGAGCAGGTACAACGCACCGGGACGACCCATGCGCACCAGTTCGGCCATGAACGGCTCGGGCTGATCGATGTGCTCCAGCACTTCCATGCACACGACCTTGCTCGCACAGCCGTCGCTCAGCGGCAGTGGCAGGCTGTTGCTGACCAGGCCGAGACTGGCCTTGCGGCTCTGCGCTTCGACTTGCCGGGCGAGGTCGCGCACCTTGTCGTGTTCGCTGTCGGTGAAGATCACCGAGGCGCCCTGGCGCACGGCAAAGAGCGTCGCCACGCCCTCACCGCAACCCACATCGAGCAGCGTGTCGTCCGCATCGATGGCAAAGCCCTTGAGCAACTCGCCACTGTCGCCGTGAAACCAGCCGTCGAGCATGGCGTCGTGCAGGCCTACGTCTCGCGGCGACACGCTGGAAGCCAGCGGTTCAGGCGCAGCAACCGGCAAAGAGATCGGCACCGATCGCGCAACCGGACGCAGACGCCTCAGCAATGTGCGGATCATGTGCCTGTGGCTTCCGTTGCAGCGACAGCGCGACATTCCTGCACTTGAGCGAGGAAATCACGCAAACGCTGCTCAGCCACCGCCTGACTGCAGAACGCCTGGAGACTGGCAACGGCCTGCGCCGACATTTGCGCATAACGCCCGGGATCGTTTGTCGCCACCTCATAACTGTCGCGATAGGCCACACAGACCGACGCCCAGTTGGTCATGTAGCGCAACGTGCGGAACGCCTTGCGCGGATCGTGAGGCCAGGCGGTGAGTTCATCGGTGGACTCGACCAGGAAAGCGTTGTCGGTGCTCAGGTAATCGATCATCGCCGTGGTGCGCGGCGCCACGGCCGGTTTGCCGCAAGACATGAATTCCATCAGCGGCAGGCACTGGCCCTCGCCGTAGGAAGTGTTCACCACGTAACGGGTGGCCTGCACCAGACGTTCATAGTCCGCGTCCGCGAGGTAGCCATAAATCAGCACGATGCGGCAGCGGTAGGACTGGTTTTTATACAGATGATGAAGAATGTCGCTGAGCGCTTCTTCGGCATCGTGGTGCGTGAGCTTGAGCAGCAGCGTCGCGTCTTCGATGTCGCGGAACGTCACGCAGAATGCACTGAGCATGTCTTCCCAGTTCTTGCGTCCGTCACCGGGATTGAACACCGATGTGTAGACGACACCGTCCAGCAGCAGCTCCTGCTCGCGCACCGGCGCCTGGAGATCGATGCCCTCGCCACGGCGCAAGTGTTTCGGGCCGAACGCGTCGAGATTGAGCTGACGACTATCGGCGACCAAACCCTTGATCGTCAGGCGCACCGGCCCTGTCGAGGGCTGCCCCTGAAGCTGCGCGCCCTTGGCCGCGAAGCGATCCCATACCGGCGCCGGGACCGCGACAATCGGGTAATCGGCGCCCATGGCCTCGCGCACGGCATTGACCGTGTAGCTGGAATGGGTGATCGCCGCGCCGCAGGCCCGGAGCACCGTGCGCCAGTCATTGCGCGGCTCGTTGTCGAAGGGTTCGTTGGGGATGGTGCTGAATTCCCAGGCGAACACTGGCAGCGTCGGGCATGCCAGGTGAATCGGCGTGCGGTGCGGCGGCGAGAACGATAGAAACACGCAGGGCTCGCCACGGGACAGGCATTCCAGATACAACGCATCGACTTCGCGCGCCGGGTCGACGACTTCCACCACACGCCCAAGGCGTTCAAGTACCGCGCGGTATTCCTTGAGCACGAAGTAATAGCTGTACTCCGAACGCCCCAGGTTCTGCGCGATGGTGTGCTGGTTGGTTTCCGAGTGAATGATGATCAGCATGAGGCGTTGTCCGTCACGGGGGCGGCATCGGCAGCCAGCGGCACGAGGCCGAAAAAGTCCGCCATGCGCCGTTGCACCGGAGCGAACGCGCAGTAGTCGTGCATGCGTTCGACAGCAGCGGCGGACATGCGCGCGTAATCCTGCGGCTGCGACTTGGCCATCCGGTAACTGTTCTCATAGGCGCGTTTGAGCGAAGCCCAGTCGGGCCGATAGCGCAGGGTGCGGTAGATGATTCGAGTGTCCTGGGGCCAGATCGTCAGCTCTTCGCTGGACTGCACGACGAAGGCCACCGTGTCGTCGATGTAGTCTTCCATGGCTGTGTGATCCGGAGCGATCACCGGTTTGCCGCTGGACATGAACTCCATCAACGGCAGGCACAGGCCCTCGCAGCGTGAGGCGTTCACGTAGAAACTGGCAGCCTGGTAGAGCCGCGCGTATTGCGCGTCGTCCAGATAACCATGCATCACCAGCACCCGGCAGGCGAACGGTGTCAGTTGCGCGAGCAGAGTCATCAGTTCGCTGTAGTAGGACGCCAGATCGTTCTGGGTAATCTTCAGCACCAGCGTCGCGTCAGGCGTTTCGCGAAAGGCCCAGCAGAACGCAGTGATCAGGTGGTGCCAGTTCTTGCGGCCGTCTTTGGGATTGAACACGGTGACATAGACCACGCCTTCCACCGTTGCCTCGACTACCGAAGAGGTATCCGGCAAATCCAGCGGAGGTGGCTCGACCACAGCCACCGCATGCGGCGCGGCGATGGCCGGTAAACGTTTTTCAAGCCAGGCGTGTGCGCTGTCCGACAGCAGATCCTGCACACCTTCCCAGTACCAGTGGTGCAGGTATTTCACCCGTTCTTCACCCGCGCCCAGCATCCACAGGCGCAGATAATGACGGGCAATGACCAGGCGCCGTTTGACCGTCAGCGGTGGCGGGCGCAGAGCCTCGATTTCAGCCAGTTGCTCGGCAGTCAGCGGTTTTGGCAGCAAGTCATCGGCAGACAGTCCCAGCGTGCGGCTGTCGAAAATGCAGCCCTTGATTGCCAGGGTCGCGCCGGGATTGATCGGCGCACTGACGTGCTGCTCACGAATGGCGGCGAAGTTTTCCCACAAGGGCGTCGGCAGCACGAGGACCGGAAAGTCCTCGCCCATGGCGCGGCGAATCGCACGGGCGGTGTGGCTCGACAACGTGATGGCCCGTCCCTGTCGTGCGAGCATCTGCGTCCAGTCGTGGCGCGGATCATCGTCCCACGATTCGTCGGGGATCGAATCGAACTCCCAGGCGATCACGCAGATCGTCGGGCACTCGAGATTGGTCGGGGTATTTTGCGGCGGCGTAAAAGACAGAAACACAGAGGGCTCACCGGCGGCGAGCAGCTGCCGATGGAGTGGATCGACCTCGGCGCGGTCGGACACCACATGCACCCGACCCAGGCTTTCCAACACCGGGCGATAGGCCTTGAGCACGAAGTAGTAGCTGTATTCGGGACGCCCGAGACTCTGGCTGATGGAGCGGTCGTTGACGTCCGAGTAGAGAATGAAATTCATGGCATCCCACGGTGAATCCGCCATCCCGGCAGCTTCACGCTATGACGGCCGGGCGTCGGATCGAACCGGTATCAGCGGTGTTCGTCCTGCGTCATCGGGCACGTCTCTGTTCTTGTTTTAATGTTCGGTTTTACCCTGTCGCACGATCCTTGCGAAAAGCCGCCGGGGATCGCGACGAGGGGCATTCTAAACACATCCGCCAAGGATTCGGGAACCGCCCGGCGAGAAAAACCCGGCTACTCTGACGAGAACTGACCAGTCACGATTTGCCCTGTTGAAATTGCTGCGCAATTGGCACAGATTGGCAACCAAACAACTACAACAACGACTTCACCCGTTGTCTCGACCGGATTTTCTCTCGGTCTGACAGACATTCCCTTAAAGCCTGTGGGAAGAGGTGAAAGTTAAAGACCAAGGGGTCGCTGTTTGAAAAAGAGTCTGTTCATCACGGGCCTCAGCGGGTTCGTAGGACAACACATCCAGTCACGTCTGCAAGGGGAAGACGCGTCGTGGCAACTGCTGCCTGCCGCCTCTGCCTATGACCTGACAAAACCGGACAGCCTCATCGATCTGTGGCCGCAACTGCCCGATGCGGTCATTCACCTGGCTGGCCAGACCTTTATCCCCGAAGCTTTCCGCGACCCGGCACGTACGATCGACATCAACCTGCTCGGCACCCTGAACCTGTTGCAGGCACTCAAGACCCGTGGCTTCAAGGGCACGTTCCTGTATGTCAGCTCGGGCGACGTCTACGGCCAGGTTGAAGAAGCCGCACTGCCGATCACCGAACAACAACCGCCCTGCCCGCGCAATCCTTATGCCGTGAGCAAGCTGTCGGCCGAGTTTCTCAGTCTGCAATGGGGGTTGAGCGAAGGCTGGCCGGTGCTGGTGGCGCGTCCGTTCAACCACATCGGCACCGGGCAGAAGGACAGCTTCGTCATCGCCAGCGCCGCGCGGCAGATCAATCGCATCAAGCAAGGGCTGCAGGCACCGCAGCTGGAAGTCGGTGACATCGATGTCACCCGCGATTTCCTCGATGTCGGCGACGTGGTCTCGGCCTATTTCGCGCTGCTGGAAAAAGGCACGCCGGGGCAGGTCTACAACATTTGCTCCGGACATGAGCAAAGCATCCGCAGCCTCATCGAACAGCTGGGCGATCTGGCCGAGGTCGAGTTGCAACTGGTTCAGGATCCGGCACGCATGCGCCGCACCGATCAGCGTCGCGTCTGCGGCAGCCATCAACGGCTGGCCCGGACCACAGGATGGACGCCGCAAATCACTACACAACAATCCCTGCGGGCGATCCTGTCCGACTGGGAGACGCGAGTACGACAAGAATGACAAAAAGTGCATTGATCACAGGGATCACCGGCCAAGACGGCGCCTATCTGGCCAGACTGCTGCTCGACAAGGGTTACAAGGTTCACGGCCTGGTGGCACGGCGCAGCAGCGACTCGCGCTGGCGCCTGCGCGAGATGGGCGTCGAAGCCGACATCGTCTACCTGGATGGCGACATGGCCGATGCCTGCTCGGTCCAGCGCGCGGTGATCAAGTCGGCGCCGGACGAGGTGTATAACCTGGCGGCCCAGAGCTTCGTTGCCGCCTCCTGGGACCAACCGGTGACCACCGGCATCGTCGATGGCCTGGGCGTGACTCACTTGCTCGAAGCGATCCGTCAGTTCAGTCCGCACACGCGTTTTTATCAGGCGTCCACCAGCGAGATGTTTGGCCTGATCCAGGCCGAGCAGCAGGACGAAAACACCCCGTTCTACCCGCGCAGCCCTTACGGCGTGGCCAAACTCTATGGCCACTGGATCACCGTCAACTACCGCGAAAGTTTCAACCTGCACGCCAGCAGCGGCATTCTGTTCAACCATGAATCGCCACTGCGCGGCATCGAGTTCGTGACCCGCAAGGTCACCGATGCGGCAGCCCGGATCAAGCAGGGCAAACAGCAGGAGCTGGCCCTGGGCAACATCGACGCCAAGCGCGACTGGGGCTTTGCCGGCGACTACGTCGAGGCCATGTGGCTGATGCTGCAACAGGACAAGCCTGACGACTTCGTGGTCGCCACCGGCGTCACCACCACCGTGCGCGAGATGTGCCGCATCGCTTTCGATCACGTCGGCCTCAACTACCGCGACTACGTGAAGATCGACCCGGCGTTCTTCCGCCCGGCCGAAGTCGAAGTGCTGCTCGGCAACCCGGCCAAGGCCCAGCGCGTGCTCGGCTGGAAACCCAAGACCGACCTCGACACCCTGATCCGCATGATGATGGATGCGGACATGAAACGCGTCGCCAAGGAGTAGGCCATGCTGATCCCCGTGATTCTGTCCGGCGGTGCCGGCACCCGTTTGTGGCCGGTGTCCCGCGAGGGCCATCCCAAGCCATTCATGACCCTGCCCGACGGCCAGTCGCTGCTGGGCAAGACCTACCGTCGCGCCGCCGCGCTGCTGGACGGCTGGGGCGACATCGTCACGGTGACCAATCGCGAGTACTACTTCCAGAGCAAGGATCACTATCAGGCCGCACGTCTGTCCCGGCATCGCGGGCATTTCCTGCTCGAGCCTACCGGGCGCAACACAGCGCCAGCCATCGCGGCGGCGGCGCTGTCGCTACAGGCACTGCACGGCGATGCGGCAATCATGGTGGTCATGCCGGCCGACCATTTGATCGTCAATGAAGACGCGCTCAAAAGTGCCGTCGAGCACGCGGTCAATCTGGCAAAGGATGGTTATCTGGTGACCTTCGGCGTGGTGCCGACCGCCCCGGAAACCGGCTTCGGCTACATCGAGACCGGCGCGCCGCTGGATGACCGGGGTGCCGCCAAAGTACAGCGTTTCGTGGAAAAACCCGACCTGCAAACCGCCACCCACTACCTGGAAAGCGGCAACTTCCTGTGGAACTCGGGAATGTTCTGCTTCTCCACCGCGACCCTGATCGCCGAGCTGGAGCTGCATGCACCCGAGCTGCTGGCACAGACCCGCGCCTGCATGGCTGCCAGCGAACCGGTGGAAACCGCCGGCTGCCTGCAACAGGAACTGTCCGCGCAGCTGTTCGCCGAGATCACCGACATTTCCATCGACTACGCGTTGATGGAGCGCTCCGAGAAAGTCGTGGTGGTACCCGCCGGTTTCGACTGGAGCGACATCGGTTCGTGGGGCGCAGTCGCCGCGCTGGTGCCGGCCGACGCTGACAACAACCGTGCGAGCGGCGAAGCGATCTTCATCGACAGCCGCAACAACTTCGTTCAAAGCGAAGGCCGGCTGGTGGCCGCCGTGGGTGTTGAAGACCTGATCGTCATCGACACCGCCGACGCCGTGCTGGTGGCCCATGCCGACCGTGCGCAGGATGTGCGGCGGGTGGCCAAGCAGCTCAAGGACAAATCCCACGAAGCCTATCGCCTGCATCGTACGGTCAACCGTCCGTGGGGCACCTACACCGTGCTCGAAGAAGGCCCGCGTTTCAAGATCAAGCGCATCGTGGTCAAACCCGGTGGCAAGTTGTCACTGCAGATGCACCATCACCGCAATGAACACTGGGTGGTGGTCGAAGGCATGGCCAAGGTCACCAACAACGGCAGCGGCACGACCCTGGTGGCGAAGAACGAATCGACGTTCATCGCCGCCGGTCACAAGCATCGTCTGGAGAACCCCGGCGTGATCGATCTGGTGATCATCGAAGTGCAAAGTGGCGAATACCTGGGAGAGGACGACATCGTCCGCTTCGAAGACCAATACGGCAGGACGGTGTGAATGCTGCTTTCCCTGTACCGCTCGCTGCACGACTATCGGGGTTTCATCCTCGGTAGCGTCAAGCGGGAGTTTCAAGCGCGGTATCGCAATTCGCTGTTCGGCGCGCTGTGGACGGTACTCAACCCGCTGTCGATGATCATCGTGTACACGGTGATCTTTTCCCACATCATGCGCGCCCGTCTGCCCGGCGTGGACGACGGCATGGCCTACAGCGTCTACCTGTGCGCCGGGCTGCTGACCTGGGGCCTGTTCTCGGAAATCACCCTGCGCAGCCAGAACATGTTTCTGGAAAACGCCAACCTGCTGAAGAAAATCAGCTTCCCGCGCCTCTGCCTGCCGGTGATCGTGCTGCTCAATGCCGGAATCAACTTCGCGATCATCATCGGCCTGTTCCTCGGTTTTCTGTTGATCACCGGACGCTGGCCGGGCATGGCCCTGTTGGCACTGGCGCCTCTGCTGGCGCTGCAAGTGCTGTTCTGTGCCGGGCTGGGCATGATCCTAGGCGTGCTCAACGTATTCTTTCGCGATGTCGGGCAATTGTTCGCCATCTGCCTGCAATTCTGGTTCTGGCTGACGCCGATCGTGTACCCGCTGAGCATCCTGCCCGAGTGGGTGCAGCGCCTGTTGCAGCTCAATCCGCTGACCAATCTGATCGGCAGTTACCAGAACCTGTTTCTCTACGGTCAGTGGCCGGTGTGGAGTTCGCTGCTGCCGATCTTCGTGATTGGCCTGCTGTTATGCGCGGTCGGCCTGCGACTGTTCCGCCGGCGGGTCGGCGAAATGGTGGATGAACTCTGATGGGGCACATACGCGTCACCGGTCTGGGCAAGGCCTACAAGCAGTACCCCACTCGCTGGAGTCGCCTGGCCGAATGGCTGATTCCGTTTTCACCGATCCGCCATCGCCAGCACTGGGTGCTGCAGGACGTCAATTTCGAAATCGCCCCTGGTGAAGCGGTGGGTATTGTCGGGGTCAACGGCGCCGGCAAAAGCACCCTGCTGAAAATGATCACCGGCACCACTCAACCGACCTGCGGCCAGATTCAGCTCGAGGGTCGGGTCGCGGCGCTGCTGGAACTGGGCATGGGTTTTCACCCGGACTTCACCGGTCGGCAGAATGCGGTGATGGCCGGGCAACTGCTGGGCATGCAGGTCGAAGATATTGAAGCACTGATGCCGGACATCGAACGCTTCGCGGAAATCGGCGAGGCGATCGATCACCCGGTGCGCACCTATTCCAGCGGCATGCAGATGCGCCTGGCTTTCAGCGTTGCCACCGCGCGCCGTCCGGACATTCTGATCGTCGACGAAGCGTTGTCGGTGGGCGATGCCTACTTTCAGCACAAAAGCTTCGACCGCATCCGCAGCTTCCGCAAGGCCGGTACCACGCTGTTGATCGTGTCCCACGACCGCTCGGCGATCCAGTCGATCTGCGACTCGGCGATTCTGCTCGAAGGCGGCCACATGGTCATGCACGACAAGCCCGAAGCGGTCATGGATTACTACAACGCCCTGCTCGCCGAACGCGAAGGCCAGACCGTGCGCCAGGAGCTGCTCGGCGGCGGCCAGGTGCGCACCGTGTCCGGCACTGGTGAGGCCGGGATACTCAGCGTGCGCCTGCTCGATGAACGCGAGCGCTCCATCGACGCCGCCGAAGTCGGTCAGCCGGTGACACTGGAAGTCGAGGTGGAGATTCGTCAGGATATCGAACGGTTGGTGCTCGGCTTCATGATCAAGGATCGCCTGGGCCAGGCCATGTACGGCATCAACACCCACCGCCAGAACCAGGCGCTGGAGGATCTGCACGCGGGTGAACGCATCACTTACCGTTTCAATTTCGTCATGGGCCTGGGCAAGGGCAACTATTCAGTCGCCCTGAGCCTGTCGCGACTGGACTCGCACCTGGACCGCAATTTCGAATGGCGTGACTACGGCCTGGTGTTTCACGTGATCAACAACCGAGAGGAAGATTTCGTTGGCTGCGCGTGGCTGGGCGCCAAAACCTCGATCACCCGGAGCGCAGAAAGCCTCGTGGAGCGCGCACCATGACTCGCCTGCTGGTCGAATGCACCCACGTGTTCAAACACCCGAAGGTCAATTCGGGGATTCAGCGGGTGGTGCGCAACGTCATCAAACAGCTTGCGCCAAGTGCTGAAGGGGTCGAATGCGTGCCGGTGGTCTTGCTCAAGGGCCAGCTATACCGTGTGAAGCGTCTGGCACCGCTGGATTCGCCGCTGTTCAATGCCATCGTCACGTTTGGCGAACGCCTGGAACGGCTGGCTCATCGCTTCTGGCAGCTGCATCAACGGCTGGACACCCGTTGCCGCACAAAACTGGCACGACGCCTGTTGTACGTCGGCTATCGCCTGATCTCGTTCGGTGCATTCGGGATACCGTTGCGGCTGGTCGAGCAGGTCAATCGCTATCAATTGCCTCAACGCTGCGAGCCGCTGCAACACCAGCCAGGCGATCAACTGGTGCTGCTGGATTCGTCCTGGCACTCGGACTTTTTCCTTCATGCCGAGCGACTCAAGCAGGAAGGTCTGGGCATCGTTGCGGTGGTCTACGACCTGATTCCCCTGTCCCATCCGCAGTTTTACGACACGCGGCTGGTCGAGGTGTACAGCGAGTGGTTCGACTGGATCGCACGCAATGCCGACGGCTTCATGGCGATTTCCGCCACGGTGCGCGATCAGGTGCGTGCAGAACTGCAACGTCGCCTCGGATCGGCACAAGTCGGCAAACGCTGGTTCGACTACTTTCACCTCGGTTCTGAGCTGGATCTGCGGAGCGTCGAAGCCGCCGTCGAACCGCGTTTACAACAGATGTTCGCAACACAGGAGCCGGTGTTCCTGATGGTCAGCACCATCGAGCCGCGCAAGAACCACGACTATCTGCTGGATGCCTTCGACCATGCCTGGGTGAACGGCTCGAACGCCCGGTTGTGCATCGCCGGGCGCATTGGCTGGAAGTGCGATGCGCTGCTTGCCCGGATCCGCAATCATCCAGAACTGAACCGGCGCCTGTTCATGTTCAACGACTTGAGCGACACCAGCCTCGAACACGCCTACGCCCATGCCAGTGCGCTGGTGTTTCCTTCCTTCGTCGAAGGTTTCGGCCTGCCGCTGGTGGAAGCCATGCAGCGCGGGCTGCCGGCGATGGGCAGCGACATCCCGGTGTTCCGCGAGATCGGTGGCGAGTTCATGGCGTATTTCGATCTGCAATCGCCGCAAAGTCTCTCCGAGCTGGTGCAGGCCTTTGAACGCAGCGGTCGATTCCCGGCCGCCCGCGATGTCAGCGACTGGCAATGGATCGGCTGGCGCGAAGCCAGCGCGCAACTGGCCGAGCGTACCGCGCGCCATGTGCTGGAGACACCTGAGGTGTCAGCGAGGCAACATGCGCATAGCCCTTAACGCCCGGATTCTCCAGGCACCGCGCACCGGCATCGGCCATTACGTGGCTGAGCTGGTGAATGCCTTGCACGCTGAAACCGATATCGAGGTGGCGCTGTTCCATGGCTGGGGCTGGAGCTCGCAACTGCCGGAAGCGGCGATGCCCGGTTATTCGCGCCTGACGCCGCTGCTGCGGCAGATCCCCGGCGCCTATCAGGCACGCCGCTGGCTGGAGCAGAAACGCTTTGATCAGGGCCCTGCGCAACCGGTCGATCTGTATCACGAACCGAGCCTGTGGCCGCTGACCTTCGACGGCCCGACCGTGATTACCCTGCACGATCTCACGCACCTGCATTTCCCCGAAACCCAGCCGCCGGCACGGCTGCGGGAAATCGAAAGGAGGCTCGCCGACGGCGTACGCCAGGCGCGGATCATTCTGACCGACTCACAAGCCATCGCTGACGAGGCTCGGGACTATTTCGGATTGCCCGCCGAGCGCTTCGTGGTCGCGCCGCTGGGTGTCGCCGAGCGTTTCCATCCGCGCGAGCCGAAAGCCATCGACACGGTACTCAAGGCCCACGCGGTCGATTACCGGGAATATTTCCTCTGCGTCGGCACCCTGGAGCCGCGCAAGAACCTGAACCTGGCCCTGCGTGCCCACGCGCTGTTGCCTGATCGGGTGCGCCAGCGTTTCCCGCTGCTGATCGTCGGCATGGCCGGCTGGCAGCGCGACCAGTTCAGTGAAGAATTGCAGCAGGCGCTGGCTTGCGGGCACGTGTGTCTGCTCGGCTACTTGCCCGACGAGCAAGTCGCGCAATTGCTGGCCGGCGCCCGGGCGCTGATTTTTCCGTCGCTGTATGAAGGATTCGGCCTGCCGGTGCTTGAAGCGATGGCCAGCGGCACGCCGGTGGTGCTCACCCGCTCTTCGGCCATGCCGGAGGTCGCGGGGGACGCCGGCAACTATATTGAAGCTGACGATGCAGACGGCTTGCGTAACGCGATGAGCCGACTGATCGATGATCAAGCGCACTGGCAGGCATGCCGGGAAGCCGGATTGCAGCAGGCACGGCTTTTTTCCTGGAAGCGTTGCGCGCAGGCCACGGCCGGCGCCTACCACCAGGCCATGGGAGGTTGAATGCGAGTTCTACATTTCTTCAAGACGTACCTGCCTGATTCGGTCGGCGGTATCGAGCAAGTCATCTTTCAACTTTGCGAGAGTGGCGCCCAACACGGCATCGAAGGCCAGGTGCTGACCCTCAGCGCCAATCCCGAGCCGGCGGTGCTGCAACTGGGTCAACACGAAGTGCATCGCGCCAGACTCGACATCCAGTTCGCCTCCACGGGGTTTTCCTGGAGCGTGTTCAAGCAGTTTCGTGAACTGGCGGCCGAAGCCGATGTGATCAACTACCACTTCCCGTGGCCGTTCATGGATCTGGTGCATTTCGCCAGTGCCCTGAACAAACCGAGCGTAGTGACCTACCACTCGGACATCATTCGCCAGAAACACCTGCTCAAACTCTATCGCCCGCTGATGAATCGCTTTCTGGCCAGTGCCGACCGGATCGTCGCGGCTTCGCCGAATTACTTGCACACCAGCGACGTCTTGCAGCAGTTCCAGGACAAGACGCGCGTCATCCCTTATGGCTTGAACAAGGCGGGTTATCCACAACCCGACGTCGAGCGCATGAACCGCTGGCGTCAGCAGCTTGGGGATAAGTTTTTCCTGTTTGTCGGCGTGATGCGTTACTACAAAGGCCTGCACATCCTGCTCGACGCCTTGAAGGACGTGGACTACCCGGTGGTGATCGTCGGCGCCGGCCCGCTGGAGCAGGAACTGCACGCCCAGGCTGCTGCGCTGGGTTTGCGCAACATTCATTTCCTCGGACGTCTGAGCGATGAAGACAAGGTCGCGCTGCTGCAACTGAGCTACGCCATCGTCTTCCCGTCGCACCTGCGCTCGGAGGCGTTCGGCATTTCGCTGCTGGAAGGCGCGATGTACGGCAAGCCGATGATCTCCAGCGAGATCGGCACCGGCACCAGCTACATCAATATCCACAACGAGACGGGGCTGGTGGTGCCGCCGAGTCATCCACAGGCCTTTCGTGAAGCGATGCGTACCCTGTGGGAAAACCCGGCCCGCGCCGCCGAAATGGGCCTCAAGGCTGAGGCCCGTTATCGGCAGTTATTCACAGCCGATGAGATGGGCCGCAAGTGGACCGAGTTGTATCAGGAGCTGCTGGAAGAAAAGGCGTTGTCCTACGCCTGATCCGTTACAGATCCAGCACCAGCGGCTGGGCACTTTGTGCCGGTACCGCGCAGCAAATCAGCACATGTCCCTCCTCCGGCATATCCGCCGGAGGCTGTGGATAATTCACCGCACCGCTGACCAGTCGCGTCTTGCAAGTACCGCACGAACCACCACGGCAACTGAATTCAGGACGCAAGCCACGGCTTTCCGCCAGCTCCAGCAGACTGCCGCCATCGGGCTGCCAGCGCGCTTCCTTGGCAGAACGTTCGAACACCACAGGGACCGAAGTGGTGGCGGCAGGCGCCTGTTCGATCACGACTGCATCCGGATCGGCTTGGCGCTTGAGCGTCGAAGGGCCGAAGGTTTCTGCGTGGATCTGGGCGTCCCGCACATCCAGTTCGCGCAGAGTGTCGTAGATTCCCTGTGTAAAACCGCCTGGACCACAAAGAACGAAGTCGACCTGATCGAAGTCCTCGTCAGTCAGCAGGTTCTTCAGCAGATCACCATCGATGCGGCCGCGAATATCAAAGTCCTCGCCTTCCACCAGATCCTCTTCTGGCTGACTGAGAACCCGCAACACTTTCACGGCATCACCGGCGTCCTCCAGCAACCGGTCCAGCTCCGCGCGAAACGGTTGATCCGCGAGGCTGCGGGAACTCTGCACAAACAGGGTCGGACGAATCCGCCGTGTGCGCAGGCCCTGATACACCACCTCACGCAGCATCGACAGCAACGGCGTGACGCCAACGCCAGCTGCCAGCAGCACCAACGGCCGGCGTTCCAGGGCCGCCACGGTGAAATGACCCTGGGGCAATCGCGCTTCCAGCACATCACCGACTTGAATCTGCTCGTGCAGGTGCGTCGATACTCGGCCCTCACGCTTCACGCTGATGCGGAAGAAGTCGTCCGATGGCGCCCCCGACAGGCTGTAGGTACGGATATGCGTCTCACCTTCGAGGTTGAAACGTAGCGGCAGATGTTGCCCGGCGAGAAACACCGGCAGTCCCGCGCCATCATTCGGCTCCAGATAGATCGAGCGAATGTGTCGGCTTTCCATCTCAATCCGCGCCACACGCAACGGACGCCACGCATCACCCAGCGCCTTGGCTTGTAGCCGTGCATCGGCCTGGGCCCAGTTACCGGTCAGCAGGCTGGTGGGCGACATCCCGTCGAAGCGCCAGCGCAGAGCCAGTGCCGCCGGACGTCGAACCAGTTTCTCCACTTCAAATGTCCACAACCGTTCGGCGCCCTGGAAGGCTTCGATCTGCGGTGCTTCGAGAATCAATTCGGTACGGCCGCTGAGCTGCAACACACCGCCTGTGGAAAAGTCGATGAACAGCAACCCGGCCCGGGGATTGAGCAGCAAGTTGCCGAGGGTATTAAAGTGCAGGTTGCCGGCAAAATCCGGGATCGTCAGGCGATTGCCCTCCACCCGCACGAAACCAGCCTGACCGCCACGGTGGGAGACATCCACCGAGCGCTCGCCATCGACATCGACATAACTGGCGACGAAGAAGGTGTCGGCACTTTCGATCAACGCAACGGCCGCATCATCCAGACCGTCATGGTGTTCGGCACGCCGCGTGGCGGGATCCGTCAGCGCTACCCGCTGAAACTGGCGCAGTTGAATGTACTGTGGGCAGTTGCCGAATGCCTGATCCACCTTCAGTTCGAAACCGCTGGTGCCGAAGTTGCCGATATGGCCATTGATCCGGTTACGCCGTCGGGTATGCAGTTCGATACCGAGCAGACCGACCGCGTCCCCGGCCCGCAACTGCGCCGGGTCATCGGCAGCGGGCAGGCTGTCGAACTGCAACTGCGTCGGCTCCGGTGAATGGGCGAAACCCGGTTCACCTTCCAGCACACTGGCCCACGGGCGACCTTCGGAATCCACCGCGCCGTACAGCATGAAGGGCAATTGCTCATAGAACTGACGGTGCTGATCCGGCATCCAGGTGCGGATGACCTTGCGACCGAATTCCTCCATGCGCTCGGCTACGCCGACATGGGCCTGCAATTGTTGCTCGCCAGCGTGCCACGGTGAACGTTCCATCACAGTCTCCCCCTGCGCCGTCGGCACAGATTGAATATCAGGCGGTGGTTTGCAGACCGGCAATGGTGCGCGGCATGCCGACAAAACCGGGCAATGCCTCAATGCGCGTCAGCCAGGCGCGAACGTTAGCGTAGTCGTCCAGCGAAACATTGCCTTCTGGCGCGTGGGCGATGTAGCTATAGGCGGCCACGTCAGCGATGGTCGGCTCAGTACCCGCCAAATACGGGGTTTTGCCCAGTTCCAGGTCCATCACCTTGAGAAAATTGTGCGCGCGGGTGATGACTTCCTCAGCGTTGAACTTCGCTCCGAACACCGTGATCAGGCGGGCGGCGGCAGGACCGAAGGCAATCGGCCCGGCGGCTGCCGACAACCAGCGCTGCACATGCGCGGCGCCGACCGGATCGCTTGGCAGCCAGCGGCCGTTGCCGTATTTCTGTGCCAGGTAGACGAGAATCGCATTGGAGTCGGCCAGCACCACGCCGTTGTCATCAATGGCCGGTACTTGCCCGAAGCTGTTGATCGCCAGGTAGCCGGGCTGTTTGTGCTCGCCTTTGGCCAGATCGACGAAGATCAGCTCGGTCGGCAATTGCAGCAGGGACAACATCAGCTCGACGCGATGGGCGTGACCGGAACGCGGGAAGTTGTAGAGTTTGATCGCTTGCATGGTCGACTCCGTTGAATGATGGCACCGTTCAGGGTGGACGGCGGCCGTGGGAGCCATCTTCCACCTATCGTGAAAACAACAGAATCACCAGCAAACGCAATCCATTATTTCTCTGGATGAAATAAAGCGGCATTTTTCAAGGCGGGATGCTCACGCAATGCGTTCACCATGAAGTCGACAAAACTGCGCACCCGCGCCGGCGCCTTGCGCCCGCCCTGATACACCACGTGGATCGGCAGCGCAGGCAGTTCGAACTCGGCGAGGACGATTTCCAGTTCGCCGGAGGCGACCTTGCTGGCCACCTGATAAGACAGCACCCGGGTGAGCCCCAGGCCCAGCGCCGCCGCCGTGATCGCAGCCTGATTGGCCGTGACCACCAGGCGCGGCTCCGGTTTTACGCCAATCAGTTCACCGTGTTCCATGAATGGCCAACTGCGCTGCTGGCCGATGGCCGACGTCGCCACCACCGGCGCCCCGGCCAAGGCCTGTGGATGCGTCGGCCGGCCATGGATCGCAAAGTATTCCGGCGAACCGCAAATCACCCGCCGCACCTCACCGACCCGGATCGCATGCTGATTGCTGTCCGGCAACTCGCCGATGCGCACCGCAACGTCAACCCCTTCCTCGACCATGTTCACCACCCGGTCGAGCAACAGGGCATTGATGGAAACGTCCGGGTATTGCGTCAGGTAACGCGCCATCACCGGCGTGACGAACTGTTCGCCGAACAAAACGGGCGCCGTCACCGTCAACTGCCCACGGGGCTGGGTATGACTGCCGGCAGCGGAATCCTCCGCTTCCTGCACCTCCGCGAGAATTCTCCGACAGTCCTCCAGATAACGCAGGCCCGCTTCGCTCAAATGCACACTGCGGGTGGTACGAATCAACAACTGCGTACCGATCCGCTGCTCCAGCGCCGCCACCGCCCGGGTCACGCTGGCCGCCGACAGACCCAGACGCCGCGCAGCAGCGGAAAAGCCCTGCTCCTGGGCAACGATGGTGAAGACCTGCATTTCCTGAAAGCGATCCATGGTGCCCTCGATCCGGAGAAAAAAATCGCAGCCGAAGCTGCGATTTTAGGGGGTGATCAACTGTGGATAACTTATTCCACCGTCACCGACTTCGCCAGGTTACGCGGCTGATCCACGTCCGTGCCCTTGAGCACCGCAACGTAGTACGACAGCAGTTGCAGCGGAATGGTGTAGAGGATCGGCGACAGGATGTCGTGGATGTGTGGCATCTGCACCACGTGGGTGCCTTCGCCGTTGGTCATCCCGGCTTTTTCGTCGGCGAACACGATCAATTCGCCGCCACGTGCACGGACTTCCTGCAGGTTGGACTTGAGCTTCTCCAGCAGTTCGTTGTTCGGTGCAACGGTGACCACCGGCATGTCGTTATCCACAAGCGCCAGCGGGCCATGTTTCAGTTCGCCGGCCGGATAGGCTTCGGCGTGGATATAGGAGATTTCCTTGAGCTTCAAGGCCCCTTCCATCGCCACCGGGAATTGCGCACCACGACCGAGGAACAACGTGTGGTTCTTCTCGGCGAACAGCTCGGCAATCTTCTCTACGGTGCTGTCCATCGCCAGGGCTTCGCCAAGGCGGGTTGGAAGACGGCGCAACTCTTCGACCAGCGTGGCTTCAACGCCATCGGCCAGAGTGCCGCGAACCTGGCCCAAGGACAGCGTCAGTAACAGCAGGCCAACCAGTTGCGTGGTGAAGGCTTTGGTCGAGGCTACACCGATTTCACGACCGGCCTGGGTCAGCAGGGTCAGGTCGGATTCGCGCACCAGCGAACTGATGCCGACGTTGCAGATCGCCAGGCTTCCCAGGAAACCCAGTTCCTTGGCGTTGCGCAGGGCGGCCAGGGTGTCGGCGGTTTCGCCGGACTGGGAGATGGTGACGAACAGGGTGTCCGCCTGCACCACCACTTTGCGGTAGCGGAACTCGCTGGCCACTTCGACCTGGCACGGAATCCCGGCCAGCTCTTCGAGCCAGTAACGGGCGACCATGCCGGCGTGATAGCTGGTGCCGCATGCAACGATCTGCACATTGCGAACCTTGGCGAACAACTCGGCGGCCTGCGGGCCGAAGGCTTGTACCAAGACCTGATTCTGGCTCAGGCGACCTTCCAGCGTGCGCTGCACAACGGTTGGCTGCTCGTGGATTTCCTTGAGCATGTAGTGACGGAACTCGCCTTTGTCGGCGGCTTCGGCGCCATCGGTGTACTGCACGGTCTGGCGCTCGACGGCTTTGCCGGTCACGTCCCAGATCTGCACCTTGTCACGCTGGATTTCGGCGATATCGCCCTCTTCCAGGTACATGAACCGATCGGTGACCTGACGCAGGGCCAGTTGGTCGGACGCGAGGAAGTTCTCGCCCAGGCCCAGGCCGATCACCAGCGGGCTGCCGCTGCGAGCCGCTACCAGACGATCCGGTTGCTGCGCGTTGATCACCGCCAGGCCGTAAGCGCCATGCAGTTCCTTTACCGCAGCCTTCAGAGCGTCGGTCAGGTCCGGCAGCGTCTTGAGTTTCTCAGTCAGCAGGTGGGCGATGACTTCGGTGTCGGTATCGGAGCTGAACACGTAGCCCTGTGCCTTGAGTTGCTCACGCAGCGACTCATGGTTTTCGATGATGCCGTTGTGCACCACTGCGACGTTGCCAGAGAAATGCGGGTGAGCATTGCGTTCGCTCGGCGCGCCATGGGTTGCCCAGCGGGTGTGGGCAATACCGAGACGGCCAACCAGCGGATGTTCAGCCAGAGCTGCATCCAGCTCGCTGACCTTGCCAACGCGACGCGTGCGCTCCAGAGAGCCGTCGTTGGTGTATACCGCGACACCGGCACTGTCATAACCCCGATATTCGAGGCGCTTGAGGCCTTCGACCAGGATGGCGGTGATATTACGTTCAGCAACGGCGCCGACAATTCCACACATGCTTATTTCTCCTGACTGACAGTCGCGCAAATCAAGTTGATACCGCGAGCCTGAATCTGATCGCGTGCATCAATAGGCAGACGATCATCGGTAATTAGGGTATGGACGCTGCTCCATGGCAGCTCCAGGTTGGGAATCTTGCGGCCGATCTTGTCGGCCTCGACCATCACGATCACTTCCCGCGCCACTTCCGCCATCACCCGGCTCAGGCCGAGTAACTCATTGAAAGTGGTGGTGCCGCGCACCAGGTCGATGCCATCGGCACCGATAAACAACTGGTCGAAGTCGTAAGAGCGTAGTACTTGCTCGGCGACCTGGCCCTGAAAGGATTCCGAGTGCGGATCCCAGGTGCCGCCGGTCATCAGCAGCACAGGCTCGTGCTCGAGTTCGCTCAGGGCGTTGGCCACGTGCAGGGAGTTGGTCATCACCACCAGCCCCGGCTGCTGGCCGAGTTCGGGAATCATCGCGGCGGTGGTGCTGCCGCTGTCGATGATGATGCGGGCGTGCTCGCGGATGCGTGTGACGGCGGCGCGGGCAATCGCCTGTTTGTATTTGGAAACGTTCTGACTGACGTCCGCCACCAGTTCCTGGGGCATGGTGATCGCGCCACCATAGCGACGCAGCAGCAAGCCATGACTTTCCAGAGCGGCGAGATCCTTGCGAATCGTAACTTCCGAAGTTTCGAAGCGCTTGGCGAGTTCGTCGACACTGACTTCGCCCTGTTTACTGAGCAAGGCCAGTATGTTGTGACGACGTTGGGGTGTATTGCGTTTCGACATGGCTGATTAAGTTTCGATTCGAAAGATAACGGAAGCAATCAAAACCTATCAGCTGCAAATCGTCAAGCTGACGCCCATAAAAAAAGACCGCTGGCGGCGGTCTTTTTTGATTCGAGCATTGTGGATAACTCAGCTCTTCTTGATTTTCTCCGGCCGCTTCCAGCCATCGATGTTCTTCTGCCGCGCCCGGCCAACCGCCAACTGGGCGTTATCCACATTCTGGGTGATGGTCGACCCGGCCGCAGTGGTTGCACCGGCAGAGATATCCACAGGAGCAACCAGCGAATTGTTGGAGCCGATGAACACATCTTCGCCCAACACGGTTTTCCACTTGTTGGCACCATCGTAGTTGCAGGTGATGGTGCCGGCGCCAATGTTAGTGCGGGCGCCGATCTCGGCGTCGCCCAGGTAAGTCAGGTGTCCGGCCTTGGCGCCTTCGCCCATACGGGCGTTTTTCAGTTCGACGAAGTTACCCACATGGGCGCGGGCTTCCAGCACGGTGCCCGGACGCAGACGGGCAAACGGGCCCGCATCGCTGCCTTCGCCCAACACCGCGCCTTCGATGTGGCTGTTGGCCTTGATCACGACGCCTTTGCGCAGGGTACTGTCCTTGATCACGCAGTTCGGGCCGATCACTACGTCGTCCTCAATGACGACCTTGCCTTCGAGAATCACGTTGATGTCGATCAGGACATCGCGACCCACGGTCACTTCGCCACGTACATCGAAACGGGCCGGATCGCGCAGGGTGACCCCCTGAGCCATCAGTCGACGACCGGCGCGCAACTGATAGTGACGCTCCAGCTCGGATAACTGTTTGCGATCGTTGGCGCCCTGCACTTCCATCGGGTCGTGCGGTTGTTCTGTGGCGACGGTCAGGCCGTCGCTGACTGCCATCTCGATCACGTCGGTCAGGTAATACTCGCCCTGCGCGTTGTTGTTGGACAGGCGACTCATCCAGTCCGCCAGGCGATTGGCCGGCACCGCCAGGATGCCGGTGTTGCCTTCAGTGATCGCCCGCTGCGCTTCGCTGGCGTCCTTGTGTTCGACGATCGCGGCGACCTTGCCATCGGCATCGCGCACGATGCGGCCATAACCGGTCGGGTCGTCCAGCTCGACGGTGAGCAAACCCATCTGCCCGGGTACAACGTGCTTAAGCAGACGCTGCAGGGTCTCGACTTCGATCAACGGCACATCGCCGTAGAGAATCAGTACGGTATCGGCGGTGATGAACGGAACAGCCTGGGCCGTGGCGTGGCCAGTGCCCAGTTGCTTGTCCTGCAACACGAAATTCAGATCGTCAGCGGCCAGACGCTCGCGCACCACATCAGCGCCGTGGCCGATGACCACATGAATGCGCTGTGGATCAAGTTGACGGGCACTGTGGATAACATGACCGAGCATGGAATCGCCGGCAATCGGGTGCAGCACTTTTGGCAGCGCGGAACGCATGCGAGTGCCTTGGCCGGCCGCGAGGATAACGATTTCAAGAGACATGACTGGCTACCAATCCTGGGTGGTCAGCAACTGCGACCGGGGTTTTGAAAGTCGGAAAAGAAAAAAGGGTAGCCGAGGCTACCCTTTTTTATCAATCGCACAACAAGTGGCTGACGGATTAACCGCCAAACTTCTTGCGGATCTGCTGGACGGTGCGCAGCTGAGCTGCAGCCTCGGCCAGACGTGCGGATGCAGCTCCGTAGTCGAAATCTGCGCTCTTCTCATGCAGAGCAGCTTCGGCAGCCTTGAGAGCTGCTTGAGCCTGAGCTTCATCCAGGTCGGCGGCACGTTGCACGGTATCGGCAAGCACCTTGACCATGTTCGGCTGAACCTCGAGGAAACCACCGGAGATGTAGAACACCTCGGCTTCCCCGCCTTGCTTGATCAGGCGGATCGGGCCTGGCTTCAGATTAGTGATCAGCGGCGCGTGGCCCAGAGCGATACCAAGATCACCCAGAGCACCGTGCGCAATCACCATCTCGACCAGGCCGGAAAAGATTTCTCCTTCCGCGCTGACGATGTCGCAATGGACTGTCATAGCCATCTGATTGCCTCAACCTAAATTAGCGCCCGTTGCCGGGCGCCTGGATTACAGTTTCTTGGCTTTCTCGATCGCTTCTTCGATGCCGCCGACCATGTAGAACGCTTGTTCTGGCAGGTGGTCGTAGTCACCGTTGAGGATGCCTTTGAAGCCAGCAATGGTGTCTTTCAGGGAAACGTATTTACCCGAAGCACCGGTGAAGACTTCAGCCACGAAGAACGGCTGCGACAAGAAGCGCTGGATCTTACGAGCACGGTTTACCAACTGCTTGTCGGCTTCCGACAGCTCGTCCATACCCAGGATCGCGATGATGTCCTTCAGCTCTTTGTAACGTTGCAGCACGTACTGAACACCACGAGCGGTCTCGTAGTGATCGTTGCCGATCACGTTCGGGTCCAGCTGACGCGAAGTCGAGTCCAGTGGGTCTACCGCCGGGTAGATACCCAGGGAAGCGATGTCACGGGACAGAACGACGGTGGCGTCCAGGTGAGCAAACGTGGTCGCTGGCGACGGGTCAGTCAAGTCGTCCGCTGGTACGTATACGGCCTGGATCGAAGTAATCGAACCTTGCTTGGTCGAAGTGATGCGCTCTTGCAGCACGCCCATCTCTTCAGCCAGGGTCGGCTGGTAACCTACTGCCGAAGGCATACGGCCCAGCAGTGCGGATACTTCGGTACCGGCCAGGGTGTAACGATAGATGTTGTCGACGAACAGCAGAACGTCGTTACCTTCGTCACGGAACTTCTCGGCCATGGTCAGACCGGTCAGCGCTACGCGCAGACGGTTTCCCGGTGGCTCGTTCATCTGACCGTAGACCAGGGCTACCTTGTCGAGAACGTTGGAGTCCTTCATCTCGTGGTAGAAGTCGTTACCCTCACGAGTACGCTCACCCACACCGGCGAACACGGAATAACCGCTGTGCTCGATGGCGATGTTACGGATCAGTTCCATCATGTTTACGGTCTTGCCTACACCGGCACCACCGAACAGACCGACTTTACCGCCCTTGGCGAACGGGCAAACCAGGTCGATAACCTTGATGCCTGTTTCCAGCAGCTCGTTGCCACCGGCTTGTTCAGCGAAGGAAGGAGCGGCGCGGTGGATACCCCAGCGCTCTTCTTCGCCGATCGGGCCAGCTTCGTCGATCGGGTTGCCCAGTACGTCCATGATCCGGCCCAGAGTCGCTTTACCGACCGGTACGGAGATGGCTGCGCCAGTGTTGTTGACGTCCAGACCGCGCTTCAAGCCTTCGGTGGAGCCCATCGCAATGGTACGAACCACGCCGTCGCCCAGCTGCTGCTGAACTTCCAGAGTGGTTTCGGCGCCTTGAACCTTCAAGGCGTCGTAGATGCTCGGTACGCTGTCGCGTGGAAATTCCACGTCGATAACGGCGCCGATGATTTGAACGATACGTCCGCTACTCATAGCTGGATCCTCTGAATATTTGAACCGTTAAACCGCGGCAGCGCCGCCGACGATTTCCGAGATCTCTTGGGTGATCGCAGCCTGACGCGCCTTGTTGTAGATCAGCTGCAAATCGCTGATCAAATCACCGGCGTTGTCGGTAGCGTTCTTCATCGCGATCATCCGCGCAGCCTGTTCAGCCGCGTTGTTCTCGACCACCGCCTGGTACACCTGCGACTCCACGTAACGCACCATCAAGCCGTCAAGCAGCTCTTTGGCGTCTGGTTCGTAGAGGTAGTCCCAGTGGTGCTTGAGTTCTTGATCCGGAGTCGCCACCAGTGGAATCAACTGCTCCACGGTAGGCTGTTGCGTCATGGTGTTGATGAACTTGTTGGATACCACGGACAGGCGGTCAATACGGCCGTCCAGGTAGGCATCCAGCATCACCTTGACGCTGCCGATCAGATCATTGATCGACGGCTCTTCACCCAAGTGGCTGATAGCTGCAACGACGTTACCGCCGAAGTTGCGGAAAAAGGCCGCACCCTTGCTACCAACGACACACAGATCGATCTCGACGCCGTTTTCGCGGTTTACCGCCATGTCCTTGACCAGGGCCTTGAACAGGTTGGTGTTCAAGCCGCCGCACAGACCACGGTCACTGCTCACCACGACATAACCGACGCGCTTTACTTCGCGATCGATCATGAACGGGTGGCGGTATTCCGGGTTGGCGTTGGCCAGATGCCCAATTACCTGGCGGATACGCTCCGCATAAGGACGGCTAGCAGCCATGCGCATTTGTGCCTTGCGCATTTTGCTGACCGCCACTTTTTCCATGGCGCTGGTAATTTTTTGCGTGCTTTTGATGCTCGCAATCTTACTGCGAATCTCTTTTGCGCCTGCCATGTAACACCTATCAGGTTAGCAAGCGGGAGCCTTGCGGCTCCCGCTGCGGCTTACCAGGTTTGGGTGGCCTTGAACTTCTCGATACCAGCCTTCAGGCCAGCGTCGATTTCGTCATTGAAGTCACCTTTAACGTTGATCTTGGCCATCAAATCGGCGTGATCGCGGTTGAAGAAAGCGATCAGCGCTTGTTCGAAGCTGCCGATCTTGGTGATTTCGATGTCGGTCAGGAACCCACGCTCAGCGGCATACAGCGACAGCGACATGTCGGCGATCGACATTGGCGCGTATTGCTTCTGCTTCATCAGCTCGGTAACGCGCTGACCATGCTCAAGTTGCTTGCGGGTCGCTTCGTCCAGGTCAGAAGCGAACTGGGCGAATGCCGCCAGTTCACGGTACTGAGCCAGAGCGGTACGGATACCACCGGACAGCTTCTTGATGATCTTGGTCTGAGCGGCACCACCCACACGGGATACCGAAACACCGGCGTTCACTGCAGGGCGGATGCCCGAGTTGAACATGGCCGATTCCAGGAAGATCTGACCGTCGGTGATGGAAATCACGTTGGTCGGAACGAACGCGGAAACGTCGCCAGCCTGGGTTTCGATGATCGGCAGTGCGGTCAGGGAACCGGTTTTGCCGGTCACTGCGCCGTTGGTGAACTTCTCTACGTACTCTTCCGAAACGCGGGATGCGCGCTCCAGCAGACGGGAGTGGAGATAGAACACGTCGCCTGGGTAAGCTTCACGGCCTGGTGGACGGCGCAGCAGCAGGGAAATCTGGCGGTAAGCCACTGCTTGCTTGGACAGATCGTCATAAACGATCAGCGCGTCTTCACCGCGGTCGCGGAAGAATTCACCCATGGTGCAACCGGAGTACGGAGCCAGGAATTGCAGTGCTGCAGATTCCGAAGCGCTCGCTGCAACGATGATGGTGTTAGCCAGTGCACCGTTTTCTTCCAGCTTGCGAACCACGTTGGCGATGGTCGATTGCTTCTGACCAATTGCCACGTAGACGCAGAAAATGCCGCTGTCTTTCTGGTTGATGATCGCGTCGATCGCCAGAGCGGTTTTACCGATCTGACGGTCACCGATGATCAGCTCACGCTGGCCACGGCCGACAGGGATCATGGCATCGACAGCCTTGTAGCCAGTCTGTACAGGCTGGTCTACCGACTTACGCCAGATCACGCCCGGAGCAACTTTCTCGACCGCGTCGGTCTCGGTGTTGCCCAGTGGACCTTTGCCGTCAACAGGGTTACCCAATGCGTCGACAACGCGGCCCAGCAGTTCCTTACCAACCGGAACCTCGAGGATGCGGCCGGTGCACTTGGCGCTCATGCCTTCAGCCAGAGTCGTGTATGCGCCCAGTACAACGGCACCTACGGAGTCTTGCTCCAGGTTGAGGGCCATACCGTAGACGCCGCCCGGAAACTCGATCATCTCGCCGTACATGACGTCGGCCAGACCGTGAATCCGCACGATACCGTCAGATACGCTGACGACAGTGCCTTCGTTACGGGCTTGGGAGGTCACATCGAGCTTTTCGATGCGGCCCTTGATAATTTCACTTATTTCGGAAGGATTGAGTTGCTGCATTGCTCTGCTGCCCCTTCAAACTCAAGATTTCAATGCTTCGGCAAGTTTCGCGATTTTGCCGCGAATCGAGCCATCGATAACCAGGTCGCCGGCGCGGATGACCACACCCCCGATAAGGGAGCTGTCTTCCTCGACTTGCAGGCGCACTTCCCGGTTGAGTCGTGCACTGAGAACCTTGGCGAGTTTGTCTTGCTGTTCTTGGTTCAATGCAAAAGCACTGGTCACTTCAACGTCTACCGATTTCTCTTGTTCGGCCTTGTACAGGTCGAAAAGAGCGGCGATCTCCGGCAGAAGCGGGAGACGGTCGTTTTCGGCAACGACATTGATGAAGTTCTGTGCCTTGGCATCAAACTTGTCGCCGCACACGTCAATGAACGTGGCGGCCTTTTCTGCGCTCGTCAGTCGCGGGGCCTTGAGCACGCGCTGCATGGTGTCGTCTTGCGACACCGCTGCTGCCAGGCCGAGCATGGCTGACCAATTGGCCAGTTGCTGGTGGGCCTGAGCGTGCTCGAAGGCCGCCTTAGCGTAAGGTCGGGCCAACGTGGTCAGTTCTGCCATGATCGCCCTCGCTTAGATTTCAGCAGCCAGTTGGTTAACCAGCTCTGCGTGCGCGTTTTGATCGATTGTGGCACCCAGGATCTTCTCGGCGCCGCCGACAGCCAGCAAGCCCACTTGGGCGCGCAGCTTGTCTTTGACACTGTTCAGTTCCTGTTCGATCTCGGCTTGAGCCTGAACCTTCACACGGTCAGCGTCGACGCGGGCCTTTTCAACGGCCTCTTCGACAATCTGGTTACCGCGTTTCTTGGCTTGCTCGATGATTTCAGCTGCCTGAGCTTTCGCTTCGCGCAGTTGCTGACCCGCTTTCTCTTGGGCCAACTCCAGGTCGCGAGCTGCACGGCTGGCAGCGTCCAGACCATCAGCGATCTTCTTTTGACGTTCGTGCAGAGCTGCGATGACCGGAGGCCATACGAACTTCATGCAGAACAGTACAAAAATCAGGAACGCAACGGACTGGCCAATCAGGGTCGCATTAATGTTCACGCCAACACCTCGCAGTTACGTTGTCCATCACATCAGATTACTCGGTAGAACCGGGTAATCAGCCAGCGATCTGACCAACGAACGGGTTCGCAAAGGTGAAGAACAGAGCGATACCTACACCGATCATGGTTACGGCGTCGAGCAGACCGGCAACGATGAACATTTTAACTTGCAGCATTGGAACCATTTCTGGCTGACGCGCTGCGCCTTCCAGGAACTTGCCGCCCAGCAGGCCGAAACCAATTGCGGTACCCAGTGCGCCCAGGCCGATCAACAGTGCAACAGCGATAGCGGTTAGACCAACTACAGTTTCCATCTTTCCTCCCGACTCTTACGTCGTATGGTTTAGGTTTTTTAGATTAAAGCGGTAAAACAAATCGTTTCATGGTGCCCCGTGAGGAGCCCCTTCCCGTTTGACCGGGAAGGACATCAGACTAGTCGAGACTGGTCTTAATGGTTTTCTTCGTGCGCCATCGACAGGTAGACGATGGTCAGCATCATGAAGATGAACGCCTGCAGGGTGATGATCAGGATGTGGAACACAGCCCACGCCCACTGCAGGACAACACCCAGGCCGCTCAGCCAGAGCAGGCCGCTGCCGAACATCACAGCGATCAGGATGAACACCAGCTCGCCGGCATACATGTTGCCGAACAGACGCAGAGCCAGAGAGATCGGTTTGGCGATCAGGGTCACGAATTCCAGCAGGAAGTTCACCGGGATCAGCAGGGCCTGAACGAAGATGTTCTTGCTGCCGAACGGGTGCAGGGTCAGCTCGCCGATGAAGCCGCCGAGGCCCTTGACCTTGATGCTATAGAAAATGATCAGTGCGAAAACCGAGAACGCCATGCCCAGGGTCGCGTTCGGGTCGGTAGTCGACACGGCGCGGAACGGGATGTGGTGGTCGCCGGAGATCAGGATGGCCAGCTGAGGAATCCAGTCGACCGGTACCAGGTCGACGGCGTTCATCAGGAACACCCAGACGAAGATGGTCAGTGCCAGCGGTGCGATCACCGGGCTACGGCCATGGAAGCTGTCTTTCACGCTGCCATCGACGAATTCGACCAGGACTTCAACGAAGTTCTGCAGTGCACCCGGCTGACCGGAAGTCGCCTTCTTGGCCGCCATGCGGAAAAGAATGACGAAGATCAGACCCAGCGCGACCGACCAGCCGAGGGTATCGACGTGGAAAGCCCAGAAGCCCATTTCCTTGGCTTCTGCTGCGGTGTGGGCAAAGCCCCAGCCGCCGTTGGGTAGCTGACCGAAGGTCAGATTCTGCAAGTGGTGCTGGATATAGCCCGAAGCGGTTGTTTCTGCCATGGTTGCCTCAAACGCCCTAAGGTCTCGAAAGTCTTGTTCTCATCAGCAGGGGAGCGAACCAGCTGACCGACTGAGTCAGCACGAAGGCGCCGAATACAGCGATCGGCGCCAGTGGCTTCACACCTGCAAACACCAGTGCAAACAGCACTGCCGTCAAAATCAGTTTGCCTGCCTCGCCGGCATAGAAAGACCGGACGATGGACTGGGCTGCTCGGGCGCCGGAAAACCGAAATGCCTTGTGAGCGAAATAAACATTGGGCAGCAAGGCTATCAGGCCTCCGCAAAGTCCCGAGTATCCGGCAACGACTCCATGCCATTGCCAGAGCGCCAAAGCGGCAATGAGCAAAATGACAAATTGAGCCATCAACACCGGAAAAACCGCCAGGCGATGGAACGGCAGGCGGTTTGGCTTGCGGGTTTCCATCACTATTGCTCTCCAATGGTCGGCTGCCGAAATTCAATAACTTGGCATAATTTGTGCCGACAAAATGCGCGCAGAGTATAGGGGCGGTTCTGCCCCTATTCAACTGTCAGGTAGTGATTTCCGACTGCGCGCTACAAGAGGAATTGTTTCAGCGGATGTGTGCGAGCACACCTTGAAGCTCGTCGAGGGAGTTGTAACCGATCACCAACTGACCCTTTCCCTTCTTGCCGTGGCGGATCTGCACCGCAGAGCCTAGGCGCTCGGCCAGACGCTGTTCGAGGCGGGCGATATCCGGGTCAGGTTTGGCAGGCTCTACCGGCTCCGGTTTGCCACTCAACCATTGGCGAACCAGTGCCTCAGTTTGGCGCACGGTGAGACCGCGTGCGACAACATGTCGCGCCCCTTCCACCTGCTGATTGTCCGGCAGACCGAGCAATGCACGGGCATGACCCATCTCCAGGTCGCCGTGGGACAGCATGGTCTTGATCACTTCCGGCAGTGCAATCAGGCGCAACAGGTTGGCCACGGTGACGCGGGACTTACCCACAGCCTCGGCAACCTGTTGCTGGGTGAGCTGGAATTCCTGCTGCAAGCGCTGCAGGGCCACCGCTTCTTCGATCGGGTTCAGGTCTTCGCGCTGGATGTTCTCGATCAGCGCAATGGCGATCGCGGTTTCATCCGGTACGTCGCGGACCATCGCAGGAATGGTTTCCTGTCCGGCCTGCTGACTGGCGCGCCAGCGACGCTCACCGGCAATGATTTCAAAACGACCACCCCCAATCGGGCGAACCACGATCGGCTGCATTACGCCCTGAGCCTTGATCGACTGCGCCAGCTCTTCCAGCGCCTGCGGATCCATGTCCCGGCGTGGCTGATACTTGCCGCGCTGCAGCAGGTCCAGTGGCAGGTGCTGCAACTCACGACTGTCAGCCTGCGCTGCCTGTTCTTCCAGCGCGCTGACAGTCGGACCGCTCAGCAGTGCATCCAGTCCTCGTCCGAGACCTCGTTTCTTGACGGCCATGGGGATTCCTTAAGTTGGCTGGGCAGCGGCGATACGTGAATTTTTGCGCTGACGACGAACCATCTCGCCCGCCAGAGCCAGATAGGCCAGCGCGCCTCGCGATTGCTTGTCGTAGGCCAGCGCCGGCATGCCGTAGCTCGGAGCTTCGGCGAGGCGGATGTTGCGCGGGATGACGGTGTCGTACAGTTGATCGCCGAAGTGTTCCTTGAGCTGGGCCGAGACGTCGTTCATCAGGCTCAGGCGCGGGTCATACATGGTCCGCAGCAGGCCTTCGACTTTCAGGTTCGGGTTCAGCAGTTCGGCGATGCGCTTGATGTTATCCACAAGGTCGCTCAACCCTTCGAGCGCAAAGTACTCGCACTGCATGGGGATAATGACCCCGTCAGCGGCGACCAGTGCGTTCAGCGTGAGCATCGACAGCGACGGTGGGCAGTCGATCAGGATGTAATCGTAGTTTTCACGGATTGGCGCCAGCGCGCTGCGCAGACGACTTTCCTTCATCTGCATTTCCAGCAGAACGACTTCGGCCGCCGTCAGGTCGCGGTTGGCCGGTAGCAGTTGATAACCGCCGTGTTCCGAATAGTGCATGGCCTGGGCCAGATCGCATTCGCCGATCAGCAGGTCGTAAACCGAGTTTTCCAGGCCATGTTTATCCACACCGCTACCCATGGTGGCGTTGCCCTGTGGATCGAGATCGATCAACAGCACCCGGCGCTTGGTCGCGACCAGGGATGCTGCGAGGTTGATGCAGGTGGTGGTCTTGCCCACACCACCCTTCTGGTTCGCTATCGCGAATACCTTAGCCATTCTTGCTTGTGTTCCCAATCATGCCGTGCGGCGCAGTATCAGCAGATGGCGTTGGCCTTGGCAACCGGGTACGGCCAGGGCGTGTTCGCTATCGAGTTTGAAGTCTGCCGGCAATGCTACCAGCTCATCGGCCGGATGAACGCCCTTCATTGCCAGCCAGCGCGTATCGGCATTGCCGAGGTGGCGAGTCCAGTTGGTAAAGTTCTCCATGCTGCTGAATGCCCGGGAAATGATCCCGTTGAACGGCTGTGCAGGCTGGAACGCTTCGACGCGACTGTGGATAACTTGCAGGTTATCCAGTTTGAGTTCGAGTTTGACCTGGGTCAGGAAGCGGGTTTTCTTGCCGTTGCTGTCCAGGCAGGTCACTTGCGAGTCCGGAAACAGGATCGCCAGAGGAATCCCCGGCATGCCGCCGCCGCTGCCGACATCCAGCCAGCGACCGTTTTCGATGAACGACATCACGCTGAGGCTATCGAGCAGGTGACGGGACACCATTTCGTCCGGATCGCGAACGGCGGTCAGGTTGTAGGCCTGGTTCCATTTGATCAACAGGGCCAGATAACCCAGCAGCAATTCGTGCTGGGTTTCAGTGAGGTTGACACCGAGCTCGCGGGCTCCTGTGGATAACTCTTCGGCGTGCTGCGAAGTGACCTTAGAACTCAAGCGCTTTGCTCCAACTGACGGCCCGCGCCGCGTTTTTTCAAATGAATCATCAACAGCGAAATTGCTGCCGGGGTCACACCCGGGATCCGCGAAGCCTGGCCCAGCGTCTCTGGGCGCGTGGCGCCAAGCTTGCTCTGGATCTCCTTGGAGAGACCGGAAATGTTGGCGTAATCGATATCCACAGGCAGTTTCGTGTCTTCGCTTGCACGCAGACGGGCAATTTCGTCCTGCTGACGGTCGATGTAACCGGCGTATTTGGTCTTGATCTCGACCTGTTCCGCGACCTGTGGATCTTCGGCGCCCTGCCCGGTCACTTCGACCAGACCAGCGTAGTCGATTTCCGGACGACTCAAGAGATTGAGCAGGTTGTATTCGTGAGTCAGCGGCGTGCCGAATTTCTCGGCAATCGCATCACCTTGCTGAGTGCCCGGGCGAACCCAGGTACTTTTCAGACGCTGCTCTTCGAGTTCGATGTTTTCGCGTTTCTTGCAGAACGCCGCCCAGCGCGCGTCATCGACCAGACCCAGTTCGCGACCTTTTTCGGTCAGACGCAGGTCCGCGTTGTCCTCACGCAGGATGAGGCGGTACTCGGCACGGGAAGTGAACATGCGGTACGGCTCTTGAGTACCGAGGGTGATCAGGTCGTCGACCAATACCCCGATGTACGCTTCATCGCGACGCGGGCACCAGGCTTCTTTGCCTTTCGCACGCAGCGCGGCGTTCGCGCCGGCCAGCAAACCCTGGGCGCCGGCTTCTTCGTAACCGGTGGTGCCGTTGATCTGGCCTGCGAAGAACAGACCGCCAATGACTTTGGTTTCCAGGCTGTACTTCAGGTCGCGCGGATCGAAGTAGTCGTACTCGATCGCATAGCCCGGACGCACGATGTGCGCGTTTTCCATGCCGCGGATCGATTGCACGATCTGCAATTGCACGTCGAACGGCAGGCTTGTGGATATCCCGTTCGGATACAGCTCATGGGTGGTCAGGCCTTCCGGCTCGATGAACACCTGATGGCTTTCCTTGTCGGCAAAGCGATGAATCTTGTCTTCGATCGACGGGCAATAACGCGGGCCGATGCCTTCGATTTCGCCGGCAGCGGAATACATCGGCGAACGGTCGAGGTTCGCGGCAATGATTTCGTGGGTGCGGGCGTTGGTGTGGGTAATCCAGCAACTGACTTGCCGTGGATGTTGTTCCTTGTTGCCCATGAACGACATCACCGGAATCGGCGTATCGCCTGGCTGCTCGGTCATTACCGAGAAATCCACAGACTTGCCGTCGATACGCGGTGGCGTACCGGTTTTCAGGCGACCGACTCGCAGCGGCAGTTCACGCAGACGATGCGCCAGGGCGATCGACGGTGGATCACCAGCACGACCGCCGGAAAAATTCTGCAAACCGATGTGGATAAGTCCGCCCAGGAACGTACCAGTAGTCAACACCACGGAATCCGCGAAGAAACGCAGACCCATTTGCGTAACGACACCGCGTACTTGTTCTTGCTCGACGATCAGATCGTCGGCGGCTTGCTGAAATATCCACAGGTTCGGCTGGTTTTCCAGAATTTCTCGGACAGCGGCTTTGTACAAAATCCGGTCGGCTTGCGCACGGGTCGCCCGTACGGCCGGGCCTTTACGGCTGTTCAACACGCGAAACTGGATGCCACCCAGATCGGTAGCGATGGCCATCGCGCCGCCGAGGGCATCGATTTCCTTGACCAGATGACTTTTGCCAATGCCACCGATGGCCGGGTTGCAACTCATGGCACCGAGGGTTTCCACGTTGTGCGTCAGCAGAAGGGTTTTTGCACCCATGCGTGCTGAGGCCAGTGCTGCCTCGGTACCGGCATGACCGCCGCCGATGACGATCACTTCAAAACGGGAAGGGAAATCCACCACGCACCTCGTGCCTGCTTAAGTAGGTAATTCAGGAATAGTTTGAGATCAGGTTTCTGGACCTGGTCGGCAAGTATAGGGACTTCGCCCTTCCTAAAGAACCCTTTGCACAAAATTTAACCAGCTGTGGAGAACTTGCGGTTAAAAGAATAAAAAAGAGAGAAATTTATAAAACCTTTGTTTTAAAGCTTATTCTTACTGCCCATGATTTCTGTGGATAGATTTCTACAGGCCTTTATTTTCAATGTGTACAGAGATTCAAAACCCTGTGGCCATGTCGCCATGAGGCCCTTGGATAACCCGTGTAAGCCTGTGGATGAATGAGGTGGTTATCCACAGCAGCAGTTATGTCCAGTTTTCAGGCCCTGTTATCAACTGCCCTTAGCGGCAGTTATTCACAGGGCTTAATCCACAGAAATCGGATGAACGAGGGAATCGCGGACACGGAAAATCCGCTAAGGAGCAGAAATCTGTCCGGCACTGGAGGAGGGAAATAAGAGGAAGGGAGAACAGACAGACAGGTCGCGAACGGACCTGTCTGTGGACAACGGAAGGATTATTTACCGATGCAGAAGCTGGAAAAGATCCGTCCCAGCAGATCATCGGAGCTGAAAGCCCCGGTGATTTCTCCGAGAGACTGCTGGGCCTGACGCAAGTCTTCCGCCAACAGTTCGCCTGCACCCGCCAAGGTCAGCTGCGCGCGACCGTGTTCTAGAGCTGCGCTGGCATGACGCAAGGCTTCCAGGTGACGACGGCGTGCGCTGAAGCTGCTTTCCGAAGTCTGCTCGTAGCCCATGCAGGCCTTCAGGTGATCACGCAGCAGGTCGAGACCTTCACCGGCAGACTTGGCACTCAGGCTGATCGTCACATGGCCATCGTCACTGACTTCCAGGGCAATGGGTTCACCCGTGAGATCGGCCTTGTTGCGGATCAACGTGACCTTCGACGGATCCGGCCGGGTTTCAAGGAATTCCGGCCACAGGGCGAAGGGATCTGCAGCCTCAGGCGCAGTGGCATCGACTACCAGCAGCACTCGGTCAGCTTCGCCAATGGCTTTCAACGCTCGTTCTACGCCAATCTTTTCCACATGATCATCGGTATCGCGCAGACCGGCGGTGTCCACTACGTGCAGCGGCATGCCGTCGATGTGGATATGTTCGCGCAGGATATCCCGGGTGGTGCCGGCGATTTCGGTCACGATCGCGGCTTCACGACCGGCCAGTGCGTTTAGCAGGCTGGATTTGCCGGCATTCGGACGACCGGCAATTACCACGGTCATGCCGTCACGCAGCAACGCGCCCTGCCCGGCTTCGCGCAATACGGTGGATAACTCGTTACGAACCTTGTCGAGCATGCTCAGCACATGGCCGTCGGCTAGGAAGTCGATTTCTTCTTCCGGGAAGTCGATAGCCGCTTCTACATAGATCCGCAGGCCGATCAGCTGTTCGGTGAGGTTATGCACACGCTGGGAAAATGCACCCTGCAATGAACGCAGGGCATTGCGCGCGGCCTGTGCGGAACTGGCTTCGATCAGATCAGCGATGGCTTCGGCCTGCGCCAGATCGAGTTTGTCATTGAGGAACGCTCTTTCGCTGAACTCACCCGGACGGGCCAGACGGCAACCCAGTTCCAGACAACGCTTGAGCAACATGTCGAGGACGATCGGGCCGCCGTGGCCCTGGAGTTCCAGCACGTCTTCGCCGGTGAATGAGTTCGGTCCGGGGAAATACAGCGCCAGACCTTCATCCAGCACCTGTTGATTGTCACTGAAGAACGGGCCGTAGTGGGCAAACCGTGGTTTCAGTTCGCGGCCGCTGATGGCTTTGGCCGCAACGCTGGCCAGCGGCCCGGAAATTCGAACGATGCCCACGCCGCCACGGCCCTGGGCGGTAGCGACGGCTGCGATGGTTTCACGAGGTGCGCTCATAAACCGGTATCCAGACAAAAATGGCAGATAGCAAAACGCCCCACTAGGGGGCGTTTTGAGTGGTGTTATCCACAGAGTAAGTTACGCCTCGGCTTTTTTCGTCGCCGCTTCGATCTTACGCGTGATGTACCACTGTTGGGCAATCGACAGGCAGTTGTTCACAACCCAGTACAGCACCAGACCCGCCGGGAACCACAGGAAGAAGAAGGTGAAGATGATCGGCATCATTTTCATCACCTTGGCCTGCATCGGATCCGGAGGTGTAGGGTTCAGACGCTGCTGGATGAACATGGTCGCGCCCATGATGATCGGCAGGATGAAGAACGGATCCTTGATTGACAGGTCGGTAATCCACAGCATGAACGGCGCCTGGCGCATTTCCACGCTTTCCAGCAGAACCCAGTACAGCGAAAGGAAAACCGGCATCTGCACCAGGATCGGCAAGCAGCCGCCCAGCGGATTGATCTTCTCTTTCTTGTACAGCTCCATCATGGCTTGCGACATTTTCTGCCGGTCATCGCCATGTTGCTCTTTCAGTGCAGCCAGTTTCGGAGCCACGGCGCGCATGCGGGCCATCGACTTGTAGCTGGCGGCCGACAGAGGGAAGAAGATCCCCTTGATCAGCATGGTCAGGAAGATGATCGACCAGCCCCAGTTGCCGACGATGCTGTGGATATGTTGCAGCAACCAGAAGATTGGCTGGGCAATGAACCACAGAATGCCGTAGTCGACAGTCAGTTCCAGACCTGGGGACAACTCTTTCAGCACAGCCTGGCTTTTCGGACCGGCGTACAGAACAGCGCTGGTCTCGACTTTCGCACCCGGTGCAGCGGTCAGCGAAGGACCGGTGTAACCGATGATGTAGTTGCCTTTGCTGTCTTTACGGGTCTGGACGATGTTGTTTTCGCCCTTCGGAGCAACCCATGCAGTCACGAAGTAGTGCTGCAGCCAGGCTACCCAGCCACCGGTGACGGTTTCCTTGAGTTGACCCTTGTCCATGTCCTTCATGGACACTTTCTTGTACGGCTCGGAACTTGTCCACAGGGCGGCGCCCAGGTAAGTCGCAGTACCGGTAGCAGTTGTGGACGAAGGATCGGCGCTTGCATCGCGTTTCAGCTGGGCAAACATCGAACCGGACCAAGGCTGAGCGCTCTGGTTGTCGATCAGATAAGTCACGGTCACGTCATACAGGCCACGTTTCAGAGTGAAACGCTTGATGTAATTGACGCCGTCCTTGCTGAACTTCAGGTCGACGACCAGTTGGTCCTGACCGTCAGCCAGTTGATAAGTCTTCTTCTCCGAGGAGTAGATCGGACGACCGGCCGGGTTTGCATCCGGACCGTTGGTGCCAATCAGACCGCTCTGTGCCAGATAAGTACGTTCGCCACCATTGTCGAACAGCTGGAACGGAACGTCCGGACGATCCTGACGACGTGGATACAGCGGCAAGGTCAGCTGGGCAACATCACCACCTTGTGGATCGATCGCGAGATCGAGCACGTCGGTCTTGATCTGGATCAGATCCTTGCTGACGGCGACCGGCGTTTCTGCAGGTGCGCTGGTATCGCTTGCGGCGCGCGGAATATCGTCACTGGCGGCAGCATTATTGCCAGTGGCGGTGTCCGGCAAACCGGATGTAGTCGTACTGGAAGCAACATTCTGAGTCGGCAGGGCAGCCTGGCCATAGTCCTGGTTCCATTTAAGGACCATGACGTAGGACACGATTGCCAGGGCGACGATCAGGATCGTGCGTTTGATATCCATGATTACTCGGCCATCGAAGAAGAACGGGAGGTAGGGATAGGTGGAACCGGGTCATAACCACCGGGATTCCACGGATGACAGCGACCTAAACGACGAAAGGTCAGCCAGCCACCGCGCAGAAGGCCATGATTTTCGATGGCTTCATACGCGTAGCAAGAACAACTGGGGTAGAAACGACAGTGACTGGCCATCAGGGGACTAATGGCGTAGCGATAAAACTGGATCGGAACGAGTGCCAGTTTACGCATCTGGACTGTCTACCCCTACAGTTTCGGTTTTGACTGCTGGTACCGGCTTGTTGCGTGCCAGACGTTTCCAGAGTTTGCCGAAATGCTGAATCAATTCGGGGTTTTCTACGTCACCCAAACCTTTGCGCGCGACGATAACGATGTCCCAGCCGACCAGTGAATCCTGGTGCAGGCGAAACGATTCGCGCATAAGACGTTTGAGGCGATTGCGCTCGACGGAGAGCTTGACGCTCTTTTTCCCGATAACCAGCCCGAGACGGGGGTGATCGAGATCGTTGTTGCGCGCAAGGAGCAGGAGATTCTTCCCCGGAACCTTGCCGGTAGGGGAGTCAAAGACTGCCTTGAAATGCCGGGGTGTAAGCAGACGCTTTTCCCGACTGAAGTCCTGACTCACCTCCAGTGCCGGATTATCAAACTGCCAGACGTGCGCGGCCTTTGGCGCGACGACGCGACAGTACGGCACGACCGTTCTTGGTAGCCATGCGAGCACGGAAACCGTGGGTACGAGCGCGTTTGATAGTGCTTGGTTGGAAAGTACGTTTCATGTCGTGTTACCTGGTTCGTCCACAACGGGCCGGAATGGCCCCCGTTTTAAGAGACCGGGGATTCTAGAGAAAGCAAGCCAATAGGTCAATTTCCAACCAACGTTTCCTTATAAATAGATCTTCGGAGCTGCCAGGACCTGATTACGCGGTTTGCCAAAGATAAAAATAAAGAAGGGAATTATTTAAAGCTTTTCTGTAAAGCTTGTAAAAGCTAGGCACGGCGTTCTCTGTGGATAACTGTCTCAAGGCCTTGTTGCAAGCGATGTACAGAGAATGACAACTACACTGGAAAACCGTGTCAAGCCTGTGCTGTGCTGTCGGATAACCTGTGTGTGGAATAGATGGTTATCCACAGGCAGGTTATCCACCGACTTTCGCCCCCAGTTGTCCAGTGTGCTCAGATGGGGTTATCCACAGAGCTTATGCACACACCGTCGGTCGCCTTTTTCTCGTTTAACGCATTGATAAATCATGTCCACCGGGCAACCTGCATGTGGATAAGTGGACGACTGGCCGCTACAATGGCCGCTTGTTTTTGCCTCACCGGCTTTCAACTTAGGGGATATCCGTGTCAGTGGAACTTTGGCAGCAGTGCGTGGAGCTTTTGCGCGAAGAGCTGCCTGCCCAACAATTCAACACCTGGATCCGTCCACTACAGGTCGAAGCCGAAGGCGACGAGTTGCGCGTCTACGCACCGAACCGTTTTGTTCTGGACTGGGTCAACGAAAAGTACCTGGGACGCGTCCTTGAACTGCTGGATGAGCATGGCAACGGTCTGGCACCGTCGCTTTCCTTATTAATAGGCAGCAAACGCAGTTCGGCGCCGCGTGCCGCACCGAATGCGCCGTTGGCTGCTGCGCAAGTGTCCCAGGCTCAGGCCAACGCCGCGCCGGCCAGCTCGCCAGCGCCTGCACCGACCAAACGTTCGACGCAGAAAACCGAGGAAATCAGTGAAGAGCCGTCCCGCGACAGCTTCGATCCGATGGCCGGTGCTGCCTCACAACAGGCCCCGGTTCGCGCCGAGCAGCGCACCGTGCAGGTCGAAGGCGCGCTCAAGCACACCAGCTACCTGAACCGCACCTTCACCTTCGAGAACTTCGTCGAAGGTAAATCCAACCAGCTCGCCCGTGCGGCGGCCTGGCAAGTGGCAGACAATCCCAAGCACGGCTACAACCCGCTCTTCCTTTATGGTGGCGTGGGTCTGGGTAAGACGCACTTGATGCACGCGGTGGGTAACCATCTATTAAAGAAGAACCCGAATGCCAAGGTCGTGTACCTGCATTCCGAGCGTTTCGTGGCCGACATGGTCAAGGCGCTGCAACTGAACGCGATCAACGAGTTCAAGCGTTTCTACCGCTCGGTGGACGCCCTGCTGATCGACGACATTCAGTTCTTCGCCCGCAAGGAACGTTCCCAGGAAGAGTTTTTCCACACCTTCAACGCCCTGCTTGAAGGTGGCCAGCAGGTCATTCTCACCAGTGACCGCTACCCGAAAGAAATCGAAGGCCTTGAAGAGCGCCTCAAATCCCGCTTCGGCTGGGGCCTGACGGTCGCCGTCGAGCCGCCGGAGCTGGAAACCCGCGTAGCCATCTTGATGAAGAAGGCCGACCAGGCCAAAGTCGAGTTGCCACACGATGCGGCGTTCTTCATTGCCCAGCGCATTCGCTCCAACGTCCGTGAGCTGGAAGGCGCGCTGAAACGCGTGATCGCCCACTCGCACTTCATGGGCCGCGACATCACCATCGAGCTGATTCGCGAATCCCTGAAGGACCTGTTGGCGCTGCAGGACAAACTGGTCTCTGTGGATAACATTCAGCGCACCGTCGCCGAGTACTACAAGATCAAGATCTCCGACTTGCTGTCCAAACGCCGTTCGCGTTCGGTCGCTCGTCCGCGTCAGGTGGCCATGGCATTGTCCAAGGAACTGACCAACCACAGCCTGCCGGAAATCGGCGATGTGTTTGGCGGCCGCGACCACACGACCGTGTTGCACGCCTGCCGCAAGATCAACGAACTTAAGGAATCCGACGCGGACATCCGCGAGGACTACAAGAACCTGCTGCGTACTCTGACCACTTGATGAACACCAGCGCAGCTTATTAAGGCAAGGGACTAGACCATGCATTTCACCATTCAACGCGAAGCCCTGTTGAAACCCCTGCAACTGGTCGCAGGCGTCGTCGAGCGCCGACAGACCTTGCCGGTACTGTCCAACGTGCTGCTGGTTGTCGATGGCCAGCAACTGTCGCTGACCGGTACCGACCTGGAAGTCGAGCTGGTCGGTCGCGTGCAACTCGAGGAGCCGGCTGAAACAGGTTCCATCACCGTGCCTGCGCGCAAGCTGATGGACATCTGCAAGAGCCTGCCGAACGATGCGCTGATCGACATCAAGGTCGACGAGCAGAAGCTGGTGGTGAAAGCCGGCCGTAGCCGTTTCACTCTGTCGACCCTGCCGGCCAATGACTTCCCGACAGTGGAAGAAGGTCCGGGTTCGCTGACCACCAGTCTGGAACAGAGCAAGCTGCGTCGCCTGATCGAACGCACCAGTTTCGCCATGGCTCAACAGGACGTGCGTTACTACCTCAACGGTATGTTGCTGGAAGTGTCGACCGGTGTGATCCGTGCCGTGGCTACCGACGGTCACCGTCTGGCCATGTGCTCGATGCAGGCCGACATCGGTCAGCAGGAACGCCATCAGGTGATCGTGCCTCGTAAAGGCATTCTCGAACTGGCACGTCTGCTCACCGAGCCGGACGGTAATGTCAGCATCGTCCTGGGACAGCATCACATCCGTGCGACCACCGGCGAATTCACCTTTACTTCGAAACTGGTCGACGGCAAGTTTCCGGACTACGAGCGCGTTCTGCCGAAGGGCGGCGACAAACTGGTACTCGGCGATCGTCAGGCGCTGCGCGAGGCATTCAGCCGTACCGCGATTCTGTCCAACGAGAAATACCGCGGTATCCGTCTGCAACTGGCAAGCGGTCAGCTGAAGATCCAGGCCAACAACCCGGAGCAGGAAGAAGCGGAAGAAGAAGTCGGCGTGGAATACAACGGCGGTTCCCTGGAGATCGGCTTCAACGTCAGCTATCTGCTGGACGTGCTGGGCGTGATGACCACTGAGCAGGTTCGTCTGATCCTGTCCGACTCCAACAGCAGTGCGCTGGTGCAAGAGTCTGACAATGACGATTCGGCTTACGTTGTCATGCCGATGCGTCTGTAATCAGCTGACTCTGGATGTCGCTAAGTCGCGTCTCGGTCACCGCGGTGCGCAATCTGCACCCGGTGACCTTCTCCCCCTCCCCCCGAATCAACATTCTTTACGGCGCCAACGGCAGCGGCAAAACCAGTGTTCTGGAAGCCATTCACCTGCTGGGGCTTGCCCGTTCGTTTCGTAGCACGCGGCTGTTGCCGGTCATTCAGTATGAACAGCTTGCCTGTACCGTATTCGGTCAGGTGGAGCTCGCCGAAGGTGGCCACAGTGCATTGGGAATTTCCCGCGACCGTCAGGGCGAATTCCAGATCCGCATCGACGGTCAGAATGCCCGCAGCGCTGCGCAACTGGCGGAGATCCTGCCGCTGCAGTTGATCAACCCCGACAGCTTTCGCCTGCTGGAAGGCGCGCCGAAGATTCGCCGGCAGTTCCTCGACTGGGGTGTGTTCCACGTCGAGCCGCGGTTCATGGCCACCTGGCAGCGTTTGCAGAAGGCCTTGCGCCAGAGAAACTCCTGGCTGCGGCATGGTACACTTGACGCCGTTTCGCAAGCGGTTTGGGACAGGGAACTGTGCCAGGCCAGCGCTGAAATCGATGAATACCGCCGCGCTTACATCAAAGCCTTGAAACCAGTCTTTGAACAAACCTTGAGCGAACTGGTTGAGCTCGAAGGTTTGACGCTCAGCTATTACCGAGGCTGGGACAAAGACCGGGAATTGAGCGCTGTACTCGCCGGTTCCGTGCAACGGGACCAGCAAATGGGTCATACCCAGGCTGGGCCACAACGGGCTGACTTGCGTCTTAGATTGGGCGCACACAACGCCGCGGACATCTTGTCCCGGGGTCAGCAGAAGTTGGTGGTCTGTGCGTTGCGGATTGCCCAAGGGCATCTGGTGAGTCAGGCCCGACGCGGCCAGTGTATTTATCTGGTGGATGACTTGCCGTCCGAGCTGGACGAGAGCCACCGTCGCGCGCTGTGCCGCTTGCTGGAAGACTTACGCTGCCAGGTCTTTATCACCTGTGTAGATCACGAATTATTGAGGGAAGGCTGGCAGACGGAAACGCCAGTCGCTCTGTTCCACGTGGAACAGGGCCGTATCACCCAGACCCACGACCATCGGGAGTGAAGGCATTGAGCGAAGAAAATACGTACGACTCATCGAGCATTAAAGTGCTGAAAGGCCTGGATGCCGTGCGCAAACGTCCCGGTATGTACATTGGTGACACCGACGATGGCAGCGGTCTGCACCACATGGTGTTCGAGGTGGTCGACAACTCGATCGACGAAGCCCTCGCCGGCCACTGCGACGACATCAGCATCATCATCCACCCGGATGAGTCCATTACCGTTAAAGACAACGGCCGTGGCATCCCGGTAGACGTGCACAAAGAGGAAGGCGTTTCCGCCGCCGAGGTCATCATGACCGTCCTCCACGCTGGCGGTAAGTTCGACGACAACTCCTACAAGGTATCCGGCGGTCTGCACGGTGTAGGTGTTTCGGTTGTGAACGCGCTGTCCGAAGAGCTGGTCCTGACCGTTCGCCGCAGCGGTAAGATCTGGGAACAAACCTACGTCCACGGCGTACCTCAGGCACCGATGGCGATCGTTGGCGACAGCGAAACCACCGGTACCCAGATTCACTTCAAGGCTTCCAAGGAAACCTTCAAGAACATACACTTCAGCTGGGACATCCTGGCCAAGCGCATTCGTGAGCTGTCCTTCCTCAACTCCGGTGTCGGCATCGTCCTCAAGGACGAGCGCAGCGGCAAGGAAGAGCTGTTCAAGTACGAAGGCGGTCTGCGTGCGTTCGTTGAATACCTGAATACCAACAAGACTGCGGTCAACCAGGTGTTCCACTTCAACATCCAGCGTGAAGACGGCATCGGCGTGGAAATTGCCCTGCAGTGGAACGACAGCTTCAACGAGAACCTGTTGTGCTTCACCAACAACATTCCGCAGCGCGACGGCGGCACCCACTTGGTGGGCTTCCGTTCCGCGCTGACGCGTAACCTGAACAACTACATCGAGCAGGAAGGTCTGGCGAAGAAGCACAAAGTCGCCACCACCGGTGACGATGCCCGTGAAGGCCTGACCGCGATCATCTCGGTGAAGGTGCCGGATCCGAAGTTCAGCTCCCAGACCAAAGACAAGCTGGTGTCTTCCGAAGTGAAGACCGCGGTCGAGCAGGAAATGGGCAAGTACTTCTCCGACTTCCTGCTGGAAAACCCGAACGAAGCCAAACTGGTCGTCGGCAAAATGATCGACGCTGCCCGTGCCCGTGAAGCGGCGCGCAAGGCTCGTGAGATGACCCGCCGCAAAGGTGCGCTGGACATCGCCGGCCTGCCGGGCAAGCTCGCTGACTGCCAGGAAAAAGACCCGGCGCTGTCCGAACTGTACCTCGTGGAAGGTGACTCCGCGGGCGGCTCTGCCAAGCAGGGGCGTAACCGCAAGACCCAGGCCATCCTGCCGCTGAAAGGCAAGATCCTGAACGTCGAGAAAGCCCGTTTCGACAAGATGATCTCGTCCCAGGAAGTGGGTACCCTGATCACCGCGCTGGGCTGCGGTATCGGTCGCGAAGAGTACAACATCGACAAGCTGCGCTATCACAACATCATCATCATGACCGATGCTGACGTCGACGGTTCGCACATCCGTACCCTGCTGCTGACCTTCTTCTTCCGTCAGCTGCCTGAACTGATCGAGCGCGGTTATATCTACATCGCCCAACCGCCGCTGTACAAGGTCAAGAAAGGCAAGCAAGAGCAATACATCAAAGACGACGACGCCATGGAAGAGTACATGACGCAGTCGGCCCTGGAAGACGCGAGCCTGCACCTGAACGAAGACGCCCCGGGCATTTCCGGCGAAGCGCTCGAACGTCTGGTAAACGACTTCCGCATGGTAATGAAGACCCTCAAGCGTCTGTCGCGCCTGTATCCGCAGGAGCTGACCGAGCACTTCATCTACCTGCCGGCCGTCAGCCTGGAAATGCTCGGCGACCACGCCAAGATGCAAGACTGGCTGGCCCAGTACGAAGTCCGTCTGCGCACCGTCGAGAAGTCGGGCCTGGTCTACAAGGCCAGCCTGCGTGAAGACCGCGAGCGTGGCGTGTGGCTGCCAGAGGTCGAGCTGATCTCCCACGGCCTGTCGAACTACGTCACCTTCAACCGCGACTTCTTCGGCAGCAACGACTACAAGACCGTCGTCACCCTCGGCGCTCAACTGAGCACCCTGCTCGATGAAGGGGCGTACATCCAGCGTGGCGAGCGCAAGAAAGCGGTCACCGAGTTCAAGGAAGCCCTGGACTGGCTGATGGCCGAAAGCACCAAGCGCCACACCATTCAGCGATACAAAGGTCTGGGTGAAATGAACCCGGATCAGCTGTGGGAAACCACCATGGACCCAAGCGTGCGCCGCATGCTGAAAGTCACTATCGAAGACGCCATCGGCGCAGACCAGATCTTCAACACCCTGATGGGTGATGCGGTCGAACCTCGCCGTGACTTCATCGAGAGCAATGCTCTGGCGGTGTCCAACCTGGATTTCTGATCCGGGTCAGCGCCAACGAAAAGGCCAACGCACAAGCGTTGGCCTTTTTTATTGCCTGCGATTCACTCCCCTGCCGCCACACTCTCCAACCGATACCCATACCCATAAATCGTCAGCAACTGCCAACCCCGATCCGCCGTCAGCCCGAGCTTGTTGCGCAGGCGATAGATATGAGTGTCCAGCGGTCGCGACGTGGACATTTCTTCGTGGGGCCAGAATCGTTCGTACAGGTAATCCCGTGACAGCGGTCGGCCGAGGTTACTGAACAGGCAATGGGCGAGGCGATACTCGCGCTCGGTCATGACGATCGGTTTCCCGTCGCGGGTGACGGTCAGCTCGGCGTCGTCGAACACCAGGTCGTTGAAACGCAGGACGTCGGCCGGGGCGCTACGTTGCAGGCTGTGTCGACGCAGGACTGCCGCCACGCGGGCCTTCAGTTCATTGGGCCGAAACGGCTTGCTGACGTAGTCGTCGGCTCCGGCATTCAGGGCCTGGACGATATCGCTTTCACCGTCGCGGCTGGTCAGCATGATGGCCGCCGGAGGGGCTTCCATGTGTTCGCGGGTCCAGCGCAGCAGCGCCAGGCCGGTAAGGTCGGGCAATTGCCAATCAAGGATCAGCAGGTCGAAGGTTTCCCGGCGCAGCTGTCGCAGCAGGTCTTCTCCACTTTCGAAGCTGTGCAGTGACCAGGGCTGCCCTCCGGCCTCTGCCATTTTTTGCAGGGTCTGCTCGACCCGTCGCAGTTCGGCGGGTTCATCGTCCAGTATCGCAACGCGCATACGCGGTGGTTCCTTGTCGCTCGGGCAATGGATGCCGGTCTGATCGGCTGACTCCATGCAGTGAAAGTAAGCGGCACGCCGTGGGGTGAGCCGCTATGATTCTTCGGGTCTACGTCCTCAGACCGGCTGCCTATGAAACCATTCAACCCGCCCTGCCCTGTTTCCCATGAATAACCAGCGCCGACACGAAAGCCGTGTACCCAGCCAGGTTCAGCGTTTGTTCCGGCAACTGGTGCGCGAGTGGGTGTGGATAAGTCTAGTGCTGTTGCCGCTGACTGCACTGCTTTCCTGGCGAGCGCAGATCAATTTGCATGACCCGGCGCCAGTCGCTGGCGCGATGTTGTCGATTGCTCTGGTGGCTTGCGTGTTGGGATTGCTTCTGTGGCGCCCGCGTCTGGCAATCTGGGTGACACTCGGCGGAATTGCCTGCGTGCTGTTGACGAGTGCAGGCCTGGCTGAAATACGCCGTTGGTGGTCACCCACGCCTGCGGCGCTGGGCATGCTGTTCGGTTATCTGATCTGGAACTGGCGACGCCTTAGCGTGGTGCTGACCTACTTCGGCTGGGAGCTGGCGCGGCTGGACAGCGAACCGAAAGTTTTCCCTGAACGACGTCGGGCGCAGTTTCCCAGCGCCGACCGCTTGCAGGGGCAGATCATGGCGCTTGAGCAAGCCATGAGTCGTACCCGTGATACCCGCCGATTCATTGCCGACGGGCTGGAGTATCTGCCGGTCGCAACGCTGATCAGCGATCCACGGGGGCAAGTCTTGTTGGGCAACCGCAAGGCCCGGAGCCTGTTCGATCACACTCTGGTGGGCGAGGATGTGCTCGATCAACTGGCGAGCCTGGGCTATCCGGAGTTATCCACAGATCCTCGCCCGTCGCTCTCCGAGCTGCCTCTGCTGGAGTTTCGTGATCACAAGGAACGCAGCCTGCGCCTGGAGCGTGCTGCGTTGTTGCCCGTCGATGGCGACCTGCCGATCGGCTGGCTCCTGAGTCTCACTGACCTGAGCGCCGAACGCGCCGCCGAGGAACAGCGTGGCGTGTTGCTGCGCTTTCTGTCCCATGACCTGCGCGCCCCTCATTCGGCGATTCTTGCCCTGCTCGAGGTACACCGGCATCAGACGGGAACAGATTCGCCGCTGTTCGAACAGATTGAGCGCCAGGTACGCCGGGCGCTGGAACTTACCGACGGCTTCGTTCTGCTGGCCCGGGCCGAATCCGAGGCGTATCAGTTTCAACCAAGCCTGTTCGGGATGCTGGTCATGGATGTGCTGGATCAGGCACTGCCCATCGCCCAGCAAAAGCGCATCGAGCTCTTGAGTGACATGGACGAACAATCCCACGAGCGGCTGATCCTGGCCGATCAGGGCTTGCTGACCCGCGCACTGTTCAACCTGCTGGAAAATGCAATCAAGTACAGCCCGGCCGGATCAACCGTCGATCTGCGTGTCAGTTGCCACAACGACTGGCTGCGTTGTGAACTGACCGATCAAGGCAAAGGCATCGCGGCAGAGGAGCTGCCCGACCTATTCAGCCAGTACCGGCGCTTTTCTTCTGCACAGGGCATCGACGGCGTGGGCCTGGGGTTGTCGATGGTTAAAGCCGTGGTGGATCACCATGGCGGCCGAATTGAATGTCTGAGCGTGGTCGATCAAGGCACGACATTCCGTGTGGAACTGCCGCTGATCGCTGAAGAGCAGGCATAAAAAAACCGGCTATATCAGCCGGTTTCCTTACTTCCGAAAAAAACTTATGCACCTTTTACGGTGTTTTATCAGCTTCGGAAATATATAAGTAAATCAGTAAGTTAATTCAATAATTCAGGATTTTGCGAACAAACCGTACACAGGTTATCCACAAATCTCAGACAGCGATCTGATCGTTCGCAGCCGGTGCCTGAGGGGCCGGAGGCAGCGAGCCCATTTCTCGTTGCGTTTTCTCGTTCCACGCCTGCACCCGGTCATTCAGATCGGCGATGGCGCGCGGGCCACTGCCCTCGGCGTACATCGGCTCACCGATGACCACGGTAATCACACCCTGCTTTTTACCCCAACCAATTTTCGGCCAGAACTTGCCGGCATTGTGTGCAATTGGTAGCACCGGAAGCGCCGCATTCACCGCCAAGGCGCTGCCACTGCGGGAAAACTTGCCGATAGTGCCATGAGGAACGCGAGTGCCTTCAGGGAAGATCAGCACCCAGACATCGTCCTTGAGCAACTCATCACCTTTCGCCGCGACCTGCTTGAGGGCGGCTTTCGGGTTGTCGCGGTCAATCGCGATCGGCCGCAGCATGGCCATCGCCCAGCCGAAGAATGGCACATACAGCAATTCGCGCTTGAGCACTTGGCTCAAGGGCGAGAAATAAGCGGAGAGAAAGAACGTCTCCCAGGTGCTCTGGTGGTTCGATTGAATCACGCAGGGCCGGTCAGGCACGTTTTCCGCGCCTTTGATTTCGTAACGGATACCGAGGAACACCTTGGTCAACCACAAGGCGCAACGACACCAGTACACGTTGATGAAGCGATAGCGCGCCTTGAACGGCAGAAAGGGCGCGATAAAAAAGCTCAGGCTGCACCACAGCAGAGCGGTGGTGCCCAGCAGCAGGTAAAAGAGGAAAATTCTGATGGCCTGCAGTATCGACATGGCGACGTTTACCGTTACGGGCAATGCCCGACTGTTCAAGCGCACTCCCGATCAATCCCTGGTCAGGAACTTCAGAAGTACTCTAGTTGTGGATAAGTTCTGCGGCAATCGCCGCGAGATCGTCAAAAATCAGGGTGCCCACCGGCAAGGTCTTGGCCTGAGTCTTTTCGCCTTTCCCGGTCTTTACCAAAACGGGCTGTGAATCGACGGCTTTGGCGGCCTCCAGGTCACCAAGGCTGTCGCCGACGAACCAGACATTCGTCAGCGCGACGTTGTAATACTGCGCGATGGTTTTCAGCATGCCGGGTTTCGGCTTGCGGCAATCGCAGCCCTCGTCCGGCCCATGCGGGCAATACACGATCAGCCCGACTTCACCTCCCTGCTCCGCCACCAGTTCGCGCAGGCGCGCGTGCATGGCATCGAGGGTGGCGAGGTCGTAATAGCCGCGAGCAATGCCCGACTGGTTGGTGGCGACCGCCACCGTCCAGCCGGCCTTGCTCAACTGCGCAATCGCTTCGATCGAGCCGGGGAGCGGAATCCACTCCTCCACCGACTTGATGTAAGCGTCGGAGTCGTAATTGATCACTCCGTCCCGATCGAGAATCAGCAGTTTCAACAGCAATCCCTCAACCCAGCAGCGAAATGTCGGCAACGCCCAGGAACAGGCCACGCAGACGTGCCAGCAGCGCATAGCGGTTGGCCCGCACATTAGCGTCTTCGGCATTGACCATTACCGCGTCGAAGAACGCGTCGACCGGCTCGCGCAGGGCGGCCAGACGTGCCAGCGATTCGTTGTACTGACGCGCCGCGGCCATTGGCTGTACAGCCTGGTCCGCCTGCTGGATCGCCGAGTACAGCGAAAACTCGTTGGCGTTGTCGAAGTATTTGGCCTGGACTTCAGTCGGCACCGAGCCTTCCACCTTGCTCAACAGGTTCGACACACGCTTGTTCACCGCCGCCAGTGCTGCCGCTTCCGGCAGTTTGCGGAAGGCCTGAACCGCTTGCACACGCTGGTCGAAGTCCAGCGCCGAACCCGGTTTCAAGGCACGTACCGACAGGTAGGTGGCCACATCCACACCTTCGTCTTCGTAACGCGCACGCAGACGGTCGAAGATGAATTCCAGCACTGCGTCGTTCAGGCCGGCAGCCTTGACCTTCGCGCCGAAGGAATTCACAGCGAACGCCACGGCATCGTTCAGGTCCAGATCCAGTTGTTTCTCGATCAGGATCCGCAACACGCCCAGTGCCGCACGGCGCAGGGCATACGGGTCTTTGCTGCCGGTCGGCAGCATGCCGATGCCGAAGATGCCGACCAGGGTGTCGAGCTTGTCGGCGATGGCCACGGCCGCACCGGTCAGGGTGGCTGGCAGTTCAGCGCCGGCACCGCGTGGCATGTACTGCTCGTTTAGCGCCAGGGCGACGTCTTCCGGCTCGCCGTCATTGAGGGCGTAGTAGTAGCCGGCGACACCTTGCATCTCCGGGAACTCGCCGACCATTTCGGTGGCCAGGTCGCACTTCGACAGCAGGCCTGCGCGGGCGGCCCACGAAGCGTTGCCGCCGATGCGTGCGGCGATGTACGCGGCCAGTTTCGAAACACGTTCGGCCTTGTCGTAGACGCTGCCGAGTTTTTCCTGGAACACCACGTTCTGCAGGCGATCGTTGAACGCTTCGAGCTTCTGCTTCTTGTCCTGCTTGAAGAAGAACTCGGCGTCGGTCAGGCGTGGGCGAACCACTTTCTCGTTACCGGCGATGATCTGCTGCGGGTCTTTGGATTCGATGTTGGCCACGGTGATGAAGCGTGGCAGCAGCTTGCCGTCGGCATCCAGCAGGCAGAAGTACTTCTGGTTGTCCTGCATGGTGGTGATCAGCGCTTCCTGCGGCACGTCGAGGAAACGTTCCTCGAACGAGCACACCAGCGGCACTGGCCACTCGACCAGCGCGGTCACTTCGTCGAGCAGCGCCGGCGGCACGATCGCAGTGCCTTCCTGACGGGTCGCCAGTTCTTCGGTGCGTTTGCTGATGATTTCGCGACGCTCGTTGGCATCGGCCAGCACGTAGGCGGCACGCAGGTCGGCCAGGTAGCTCGACGGCGAACCGATGCGCACGCTTTGCGGGTGGTGGAAACGATGGCCACGGGACTCACGGCCTGCCTTCTGAGCGAGGATCGTGCAGTCGATGACCTGGTCGCCGAGCAGCATCACCAGCCACTGGGTCGGACGCACGAACTCTTCCTTGCGCGCACCCCAACGCATGCGTTTCGGGATCGGCAGGTCGTTCAGCGAGTCTTCGACGATGGTCGGCAGCAGACTTGCAGTCGGCTTGCCCGCAATGTTCTGGCTGTAGCGCAGTTTCGGACCGCTCTGGTCGATTTCGCTCAGCTCGACGCCGCACTTCTTGGCGAAGCCCAGTGCCGCTTGAGTCGGGTTGCCTTCAGCATCGAACGCGGCCTGACGTGGCGGGCCGTCGAGGTTGATGCTGCGATCCGGCTGCTGGGTGGCCAGCGCGGTGATCAGCACAGCCAGACGGCGCGGCGCGGCGTAGACGGCTTTGGTCTCGTAATTCAGGCCGGCAGCTTGCAGGCCTTTGTCGATACCGGCCAGGAACGCTTCGGCCAGGGTGTTCAGGGCTTTGGGTGGCAGTTCTTCGGTGCCCAGTTCAACCAGAAAATCTTGAGCACTCATTGTGCAGCCTCCAGCTTGGCCAGTACTTCGTCACGCAGGTCCGGGGTTGCCATCGGGAAGCCCAGCTTGGCGCGGGCCAGCAGGTAGGCTTGGGCGACGGAACGCGCCAGGGTGCGAACGCGCAGAATGTATTGCTGACGCGCAGTCACCGAGATCGCCCGGCGCGCATCCAGCAGGTTGAAGGTGTGCGAGGCCTTCAGGACCATTTCATAGCTCGGCAACGGCAGCGGCTGGTCGAGTTCGATCAGGCGCTTGGCTTCGCTTTCATAGAAGTCGAACAGCTCGAACAGTTTGTCGACGTTGGCGTGTTCGAAGTTGTAGGTGGACTGCTCCACTTCGTTCTGGTGGAACACGTCGCCGTAGGTCACTTTGCCGAACGGACCGTCAGCCCAGACCAGGTCGTAGACCGAATCCACGCCCTGCAGGTACATGGCCAGACGCTCGAGACCGTAGGTGATCTCGCCGGTCACCGGGTAGCACTCGATGCCGCCCGCCTGCTGGAAGTAAGTGAACTGGGTCACTTCCATGCCGTTCAGCCAGACTTCCCAGCCCAGACCCCAGGCGCCGAGGGTCGGCGATTCCCAGTTGTCTTCGACGAAGCGGATGTCGTGGACCAGCGGGTCCAGGCCGACATGCTTGAGGGAGCCCAGGTACAGTTCCTGGAAGTTGTCCGGGTTCGGCTTCAGGACTACCTGGAATTGGTAGTAGTGCTGCAGACGGTTCGGGTTTTCGCCGTAACGGCCGTCAGTCGGACGGCGGCTTGGCTGCACGTAAGCGGCGTTCCAGGTTTCCGGGCCGATGGCACGCAGGAATGTCGCGGTGTGGAAAGTGCCGGCGCCTACTTCCATATCGTAGGGCTGAAGTACCACACAACCTTGCTCGGCCCAGTATTGCTGGAGCGCGAGGATCAAGTCTTGGAAGGTACGCACGGCTGGCGTAGGCTGGCTCACGAAATTCACCTGTTTCTTGGGCTGCGATTTAAAGAGCGGGAGTATACCCGATTCAGTCGCACCTCCACCCCCTGGAGCCTTATGCCACGCTGCTTTTGGTGCAACGAAGATCCGCTGTACATGGCTTACCACGATCAGGAGTGGGGCACGCCGCTACGCGATGCGCAGGGTTTGTTCGAGTTGCTTTTGCTCGAAGGGTTCCAGGCCGGGCTTTCGTGGATCACCGTGCTGCGCAAGCGCGAGCGGTATCGCGAGGTGTTGTTCGGCTTCGACGTACAGCGCGTGGCGCAGATGAGCGACGCGGAAATCGACGAATTGATGCTCGATCCGGGGATCATCCGCAACCGTCTCAAACTCAATGCCGCCCGACGCAACGCCCAAGCCTGGCTGGCGCTGGAAGATCCGGTGGCGTTTCTCTGGTCGTTTGTGGATAACCGACCGGTGATCAATCATTTCAAGGATCGCAGCGAAGTCCCGGCCATCACCCCGCAAGCCGTGGCCATGAGCAAAGGTCTGAAAAAGGCCGGTTTCACCTTCGTCGGTCCGACCATCTGCTACGCGCTGATGCAGGCCTCGGGGATGGTCATGGATCACACTCAGGACTGCGACCGCTACGCGCAGCTCGTCAACGCCGGTTAGAATGGCCGCCTCGCGCACAGCACAAGATCAGGAGTGACCTGTGGAAAAGTTTAAAGGCGCCATGCTGGTTGGCGCTCTGCGGCTGTTTGCCCTGCTGCCGTGGCGGGCCGTGCAGGCCGTGGGTTCGGCCATCGGCTGGATCATGTGGAAAACCCCCAACCGTTCCCGCGACGTGGTGCGGATCAACCTGGCCAAATGTTTTCCACAGATGGACCCGGCCGAACGTGAGCGTCTGGTTGGCCAGACCCTGAAAGACATCGGCAAGTCCCTGACCGAAAGCGCCTGCGCCTGGATCTGGCCGGCCCAGCGTTCCATCGACCTGGTACGCGAAGTCGAAGGGCTCGAAGTGCTGAAGGAAGCGCTGGCCTCGGGCAAGGGCGTGGTCGGTATCACCAGCCACCTGGGCAACTGGGAAGTGCTCAACCACTTCTATTGCAGCCAGTGCAAACCGATCATTTTCTACCGGCCGCCGAAGCTCAAGGCTGTGGATGAATTGCTGCGCAAACAACGCGTGCAACTGGGCAACAAGGTCGCCGCGTCGACCAAGGAAGGCATCCTCAGTGTCATCAAGGAAGTGCGCAAGGGTGGTCAGGTGGGGATTCCTGCGGATCCGGAGCCGGCCGAATCCGCCGGGATCTTCGTGCCGTTTTTCGCCACCCAGGCCCTGACCAGCAAGTTCGTACCGAACATGCTCGCCGGGGGCAAAGCTGTTGGGGTGTTCCTGCATGCCCTGCGTCTGCCGGACGGTTCCGGCTACAAGGTGATCCTCGAAGCGGCGCCGGAAGCCATGTACAGCACCGACACCGAAACCTCCTGCGCGGCGATGAGTCAGGTGGTCGAGCGTTACGTGGCGGCTTATCCGAGCCAGTACATGTGGAGCATGAAGCGCTTCAAGAAGCGTCCGCCAGGCGAGGCGCGCTGGTACTGATCGGCGAGAGGCGTTTGTGGATAACCTGACCCAAACGGGTTATCCACAGCCGTCACGGCTTCTGCCGATCAAGCTTTTTCAGAAACACCGTCATTTCCTTCTCGGCCTGCTTGTCGCCATGGGCCCGCGCCGCCTCCATCCCCTGCTCCCATGCTTGCCGCGCGGCCGGCAGATCACCCAGCGCCAGTTGCGCCTTGCCCAATAGTTTCCACGCCGCCGAATATTTGGGATCGAAGCCGACGCAACGCTGCAAATGCTCGGCCGCCTTCGCGTTCTCCCCCAGATCCAGATAACCCTTGCCGAGGCCAAAGCGCAGCAGCGAGTTATCCACACCCTTGGCGAGCATTTTTTCCAGGGATTCGATCATCGGTCTCGCCTCTTGGTCGGTCAGAAGAAACTCAGGCCCACGTGGAACAGCTTCTCCACATCGCGAATATGCTTTTTATCCACAAGGAACAGAATCACATGGTCGCCTGCGGCAATCACCGTGTCGTCGTGGGCGATGATCACTTCTTCATCGCGGATGATCGCGCCGATGGTGGTTCCCGGCGGCAGCGCGATGTTTTCGATAGCCTTGCCGATGACCTTGCTCGACTTCGAATCGCCATGGGCCACCGCCTCGATGGCTTCCGCCGCCCCCCGGCGCAACGAGTGCACGCTGACGATATCGCCGCGGCGCACGTGGGCCAGCAAGGTGCCGATGGTCGCCAGTTGCGGGCTGATGGCGATGTCGATGTCGCCGCCCTGGATCAGGTCGACGTAGGCCGGGTTGTTGATGATCGTCATCACCTTCTTCGCGCCCAGACGCTTGGCCAGCAGCGACGACATGATGTTGGCTTCGTCATCGTTGGTCAGGGCGAGGAAGATGTCCGCGTCGGCGATGTTCTCTTCCAGCAGCAGGTCGCGATCCGACGCGCTGCCCTGCAGCACCACGGTGCTGTCGAGGGTGTCGGAGAGATAGCGGCAGCGCGCCGGGTTCATCTCGATGATCTTTACCTGGTAGCGGCTTTCGATAGCCTCGGCCAAGCGTTCGCCGATCTGCCCGCCGCCGGCGATGACGATGCGTTTGTAGGTTTCGTCGAGACGACGCATTTCGCTCATCACGGCGCGAATGTTCTCACGGGCAGCGATGAAGAAGACTTCGTCGTCGGCCTCGATCACTGTGTTGCCCTGAGGAAGAATCGGACGGTCGCGGCGGAAGATCGCCGCCACCCGCGTTTCCACATTCGGCATGTGTTCGCGCAACTGGCGCAGTTGCTGCCCCACCAGCGGCCCGCCGTAATAGGCGCGCACTGCGACGAGTTGCGCCTGGCCTTCGGCGAAATCGATCACCTGCAAGGCGCCGGGATGCTGGATCAGACGCTTGATGTAGTTGGTGACGACCTGCTCGGGACTGATCAGCACGTCGACCGGAATCGCCTCGTTCTGGAACAGTTGCTCCTCGCGGGTCAGGTACGACGCTTCGCGCACCCGGGCAATCTTGGTCGGGGTGTGAAACAGGGTGTGGGCGACCTGACAGGCGACCATGTTGGTTTCGTCGCTGTTGGTCACCGCGACCAGCATGTCGGCGTCGTCGGCACCGGCCTGACGCAGAATGTTCGGCAACGAGCCACGGCCCTGCACGGTGCGAATGTCGAGGCGATCGCCAAGATCGCGCAGACGGTCGCCGTCAGTGTCGACCACCGTGATGTCGTTGGCCTCGCTGGCCAGATGTTCAGCCAGCGAACCGCCGACCTGTCCCGCACCGAGGATGATGATTTTCATCCAGTCACTCCATTGAAACCGTTTAGCCGCGCGCGGCAGCGATCTTGATCAGCTTGGCGTAGTAGAACCCGTCATGCCCGCCCTGCCGGGCCAGCAATTGGCGACCATGGGGCTGCTTGATGCCCGCTGCGGTGGCCAGATCCAGCTCCCGGGCACCCGGCGTACGCTCAAGGAACGCGGCGATCACTTCGGTGTTCTCGGTCGGCAAGGTCGAGCAGGTGGCGTAGAGCAGGATGCCGCCCACTTCGAGGGTTTTCCACATGGCGTCGAGCAGTTCGCCTTGCAGTTGCGCGAGGGCGGCGATGTCGTCGGCCTGACGGGTCAGCTTGATGTCCGGATGGCGGCGGATCACGCCGGTGGCCGAGCACGGCGCGTCGAGCAGGATGCGCTGGAACGGTTTGCCATCCCACCACGCTGCCGTGTCGCGACCGTCGGCAGCGATCAGTTCGGCGTTCAGACCGAGGCGTTCGAGGTTTTCCTTCACCCGCACCAGACGCTTGGCTTCCAGATCCACCGCCACCACGCCGGCCAGTGCCGGTTCGGCTTCGAGGATGTGGCACGTCTTGCCGCCCGGCGCACAGCAGGCGTCCAGCACTCGCTGGCCTGGCGCGAGGTCGAGCAGGTCGGCGGCCAGTTGCGCGGCTTCGTCCTGCACGCTGATCCAGCCTTCGGCGAAGCCCGGCAGGCTGCGCACGTCGGCAGCAGCGTCGAGGACGATACCGTCGCGGCTGAAAGTGCACGGCTGCGCGGCGATCCCGGCTTCAGTCAGCAGACCCAGGTACGCGTCACGGCTGTGATGACGGCGGTTGACCCGCAGGATCATCGGCGGGTGCGCGTTGTTGGCTTCGCAGATCGCTTCCCATTGCTCAGGCCAGAAGGCCTTCAGGGATTTTTGCAGCCAGCGCGGGTGAGCAGTGCGCACCACCGGATCGCGCTCCAGTTCGGCGAAGATCGCCTCGTGTTCGCGCTGGGCATTGCGCAGTACGGCGTTGAGCAGACCTTTCGCCCAAGGCTTTTTCAGCTTGTCGGCGCAACCGACGGTTTCCCCAATGGCGGCGTGCGGCGGGACGCGGGTGTAGAGCAGTTGATAGAGACCGACCAGCAGCAATGCCTCGACATCGGCGTCCGCCGCCTTGAACGGTTTCTGCAAAAGTTTTTCCGCCAGCGCCGACAAACGTGGCTGCCAGCGGGCGGTGCCGAATGCCAGGTCCTGGGTGAAACCGCGATCGCGTTCCTCGACCTTGTCCAGTTGCGTCGGCAGGGAGCTGTTGAGCGAAGCCTTGCCACTGAGGACAGCGGCGAGTGCCTTGGCGGCGGCCAGACGCGGGTTCATTGTGCGTCCACCACTGCGCCCAGCACGGTGCCGGTGGCGAATTTCTCACGACGGCTGTTGAACAGATCGCTGAAGTTCAGCGCCTTGCCGCCGGGCAATTGCAGACGGGTCAGGCACAGCGCCTGCTCGCCACAGGCGACGAGCAAACCGTCCTTGCTGGCGCCGAGGATGGTGCCCGGTGCGCCTTTGCCTTCGGCCAGTGTCGCCGCCAGCACTTTCAGCGCTTCGCCGTTGAGCGTGCTGTGGGTGATCGGCCATGGATTGAAGGCACGGACCAGACGTTCCAGCTCGATGGCCGGGCGGCTCCAGTCGATGCGTGCTTCGTCCTTGTTCAGTTTGTGCGCGTAGGTGGCGAGGTCGTCGTTCTGCACTTCGCCTTCCAGGGTGCCGGCGGCCAGACCGGCAATTGCTTGCACCACGGCGGGCGGGCCCATTTCGGCAAGACGGTCATGGAGGCTGCCACCGGTGTCTTCGGCGCTGATCGGGGTCACGACTTTAAGCAGCATCGGCCCGGTATCGAGGCCCGCTTCCATGCGCATCACGGTCACGCCGCTTTCGGCGTCGCCCGCTTCCACGGCGCGCTGGATCGGCGCCGCACCGCGCCAGCGCGGCAGCAGCGAGGCGTGACTGTTGATGCAGCCCAGGCGCGGAATATCCAGCACCGCTTGCGGCAGGATCAGGCCGTAGGCGACCACCACCATCAAGTCAGGCTTCAGCGCAGCGAGCTCGGCCTGAGCGTCAGCATTGCGCAGGGTCGGCGGCTGCAACACCTGGATATTGTTTTCCAACGCTAACTGTTTGACCGGGCTCGGCATCAGTTTTTGCCCGCGACCGGCCGGGCGATCCGGTTGGGTGTAGACCGCAACGATCTCGTAAGGGCTGTCCAGCAGGGCCTTGAGGTGTTCGGCGGCGAATTCCGGGGTGCCGGCAAAAACGATGCGCAGTGGCTCAGTCATGGGGGAGTCTCATAAAAAGAAAAAGGCTTGCCGCAGCAAGCCTTTGGAGAGGGGCATCAAGCGTTCTGGCGGTGCTGCTTTTCCAGTTTCTTCTTGATCCGGTCGCGTTTGAGCGTGGACAGGTAATCGACGAACAACTTGCCGTTGAGGTGGTCGCATTCGTGCTGGATGCACACGGCGAGCAGGCCTTCGGCGATCAGTTCGTAAGGCTTGCCGTCACGGTCCAGAGCCTTGATCTTGACCTTCTGCGGGCGGTCGACGTTTTCGTAGAAACCCGGCACCGAGAGGCAGCCTTCCTGGTATTGCTCCATTTCGTCGGTCAGCGATTCGAACTCGGGATTGATGAACACCCGGGGTTCGGTGCGGTCTTCGGAAAGGTCCATCACGACGATACGTTTGTGCACGTTGACCTGGGTCGCGGCAAGGCCGATGCCCGGCGCTTCATACATTGTTTCAAACATGTCATCGACCAGCTGACGCACTTCGTCGTCCACTACAGCCACAGGCTTGGCGATAGTGCGCAGACGCGGGTCCGGAAATTCGAGGATGTTCAAAATGGCCATAAGCTTGATTGCTGCACGTGTGAGGTAAAGTCGGGCGATGGCCTGGCGGGTCCGAAGATGCAGGCTACCGTTGTGAAACGTAGCTCCTTGCTTTTAAGCATAGAGCAGGGAGCGAGCCACGGGGGCTCTGGCGTTTCACGCGAACGCACATAATAAAGGGATTCACCGCATGAGGAAATCACTACTCGCCCTGCTGTTTCTGGCCTCGGCCGGAGCCGCGCACGGGCAAGTGCAACTCAAGGAAGGTTTTCCACAGCAATACACGGTGGTTTCGGGGGATACGCTCTGGGACATCTCCGGTAAATATTTGCGCGAACCCTGGCAGTGGCCACAGCTGTGGCGGGCCAATCCGCAGATCGAAAACCCCAACCTGATCTATCCGGGCGACACGCTGACGCTCAGTTACGTCAACGGCCAGCCGCGCCTGACCGTCAATCGCGGCGAGTCACGCGGCACCATCAAGCTGTCGCCGCGCATCCGCACCAGTCCGGTGGCCGATGCGATTCCGAGCATTCCGCTCAAATCGATCAACAGCTTTCTGCTGAGCAACCGCATCGTCGACAAGGTCGAGGACTTCGACAAGGCGCCTTACATTGTCGCTGGCGATGCCGAACGGGTGCTCAGCGGCACCGGTGACCGGATCTTCGCCCGGGGCCATTTCGACCCGAACCAGCCGGTCTACGGGATCTTCCGTCAGGGCAAGGTCTACACCGATCCCCAGACCAAGGAGTTTCTGGGGATCAACGCCGACGACATCGGCGGTGGTGAAATCGTCGCCACCGAAGGCGACGTCGCCACCCTCGCCCTGCAACGCACGACCCAGGAAGTGCGCCTCGGCGACCGCTTGTTCAGCGGCGAAGAGCGTTCGATCAACTCGACGTTCATGCCCAGCGCCCCCACCACCGACATCAACGGCCTGATCATCGATGTGCCCCGAGGCGTCACACAGATTGGCGCGATGGACGTAGTGACCCTGAACAAGGGCAAACGCGACGGCCTGGCCGAGGGCAACGTGCTGGTGGTGATGAAAACCGGGGAAACCGTGCGTGACCGGATCACCGGCCAACCGCTGAAAATCCCCGATGAACGCGCCGGATTGCTGATGGTGTTCCGCACCTACGACAAACTCAGTTACGGCCTCGTGCTGAACGCATCGCGCTCGCTGGCGGTGCTGGACAAGGTGCGAAATCCTTAGCTGGCTTCACAAGTTACCAACAGAGTTATCCACAGCTTGTTCCGAAAGGTTCGGGCCTTATAACGATCAAGGATGATCCATGATGATGCCTGTCTCTGCGTCGGTTTCCCCGGCGGAACTGGAAGCGCGCCTGCGCCTGCACCGCTTGCCGGAAGTTGGTCCTAAGCGTTTCACCAAACTGCTCGAAGCCTTCGGCTCTGCCTCGAAGGCGATCAGCGCACCGGCCAGCGCGTGGCGCTCGCTGGGTTTGCCGGCGGCTTGCGCCGAGGCCCGACGCTGCCCTGAAGTCCGCGACGGCGCCAGCCACGCATTGCGCTGGCTAGAGCGTCCGGATCAACATTTGCTGATGTGGGATCACCCGGATTACCCGGCCTTGCTGGCGCAGATTCCCGACCCACCGCCCTTGCTGTTCGTCGCTGGCGATCCGCAGATTCTGGAAAAACCGCAACTGGCAATGGTCGGCAGTCGCCGCGCTTCCCGCCCGGGCATGGACACTGCCGCTGCGTTTTCCCGCAGTCTCGCGGGAGCCGGATTCGTCATAACCAGTGGCCTGGCGCTGGGCATCGATGCGGCGGCGCATCAAGCTGCTCTCGACGTCGGCGGGCAAACGGTCGGCGTGCTCGGTACCGGTCTGGAAAACTTTTATCCACAGCGCAACCGGCGGCTGGCGGACGCGATGATTGCATCCGGCAGTGCAGTGCTTTCGGAATTCCCTCTGAACACCGGGCCGACGGCGAGCAACTTCCCAAGGCGCAACCGCATCATCAGCGGCTTGTCCCTCGGCGTGCTTGTGGTCGAGGCCAGTGTTGCCAGCGGCTCGTTGATCACTGCGCGGCTGGCGGCGGAACAGGGGCGCGAGGTGTACGCCATTCCGGGCTCGATTCACCACCCCGGCGCCCGGGGCTGTCATCAGTTGATCCGTGACGGAGCCGTGCTGGTGGAAACCATCGAACATATTCTCGAGGCCCTGCGTGGCTGGCAGCACCTGCCGGTATCCACCGCCGTAGCGAATCCGGATAACCCGTTGCTGCGTCTGCTGCACGCGGCGCCGCACACCAGCGAGGGGCTGGCCGACAGCAGTGGCTGGGCGCTGCCCAAAGTGCTGGCGGCACTCACCGAACTGGAGATGGATGGCCGCGCGGTGTGCGAAAACGGCCGCTGGTTTGCGCGCGTGAGCTAGGTTTTACATTGAAGATCGGTAAACTGCGCGAAACCTGTTTGCGGAGAGTTTTTTCATGGTCAACAGTTGGCGTGTGCAACAAGCCGCACGAGAGATTCGCGCCGGGGCGGTGATTGCCTATCCAACCGAAGCCGTCTGGGGGCTGGGGTGCGATCCTTGGAATGAAGAAGCGGTGGATCGCCTGTTGGCGATCAAGAACCGTTCGGTGGACAAGGGCTTGATCCTGGTCGCCGACAACATTCGTCAGTTCGATTTTCTGTTCGAGGATTTCCCCCAGGACTGGATCGACCGCATGGCCAGCACCTGGCCGGGCCCGAACACCTGGCTGGTGCCGCATCAGAACCTGTTGCCGGAGTGGGTGACCGGGGTGCATGACACGGTGGCGCTGCGGGTCAGCGATCATCCGCAGGTGCGGGACTTGTGCTCGCTGGTCGGGCCGTTGATCTCGACCTCGGCCAACCCGCAAGGCCGGCCGGCGGCGAAGAGTCGCTTGCGGGTCGAACAGTATTTCCGTGGTCAGGTCGATCTGGTGTTGGGCGGAGCCCTCGGCGGGCGCAAGAACCCGAGTCTGATCCGGGATCTGGCTACCGGCAATGTGGTGCGCCCGGCTTGAAACCGAGGTGCATCCATCGCGAGCAAGCTCGCTCCCACAGGAGTAATGCATGCCAAATGTGGGGGCGACGGTGCGACGATTCGACCTGCTCGCGATGGGGCGCGTTATGGCAACAGAACAGTCGAGCCCGTCGTACGCCGCGCTGACAACTCAGTCTGCGCCTTCGCTGCATCCGCCAGTGAATAACGCTGGCTGATATCCACTTTCAGCTTGCCGCTGGTGATCATCCCGAACAGCTCATCGGCCATGCGCTGCAGGTTCTCGGCGTTGTTGGCGTAGGTCGCCAGGGTCGGCCGGGTGACGTACAACGAGCCTTTCGCCGCCAGAATCCCCAGGTTCACGCCCTCCACCGCGCCCGACGCATTGCCGAAGCTCACCAACAGGCCGCGGGGCGCCACGCTGTCCAGCGACGCCGGCCAGGTGTCCTTGCCGACGCCGTCATAGACCACGGGGACTTTTTTCCCGTCGGTCAATTCCAGCACCCGTTGGGCGACGTTTTCGTGGCTGTAGTCGATGGTTTCCCAGGCGCCATGGGCCTTGGCCAGATCGGCCTTGGCTTTCGAGCTGACGGTGCCGATCAGCTTCACGCCCAGGGCTTTGGCCCATTGGCAGGCGAGCAAGCCGACACCGCCGGCCGCTGCGTGGAACAGAATGGTTTCGCCACCCTTGAGTTCATAGGTCTGGCGCAGCAGGTACTGCACGGTCAGGCCCTTGAGCATCACGCCGGCGGCGGTTTCGAAGCTGATGGCGTCCGGCAGGTGCACCAGATTCGCTTCCGGCAGGACGTGGACATCACTGTACGCGCCCAACGGGCCGCTGCCGTAGGCCACACGATCACCGACCTTGAACCGGGTGACCTCGCTGCCCACGGCCTCGACGATACCGGCGCCTTCCGCACCCACGCCCGACGGCAAGGCCGGTGGCGCGTACAGACCGCTGCGGTAGTAGGTGTCGATGAAGTTCAGGCCGATGGCCTTGTTGCTCACGCGAACCTGCTGCGGACCGGGTTCGGCCGGTTGATAGTCAACGTACTCGAGCACTTCGGGGCCGCCGTGGGCGCGGAACTGGATTCGCTTGGCCATCTGCCTACTCCTCGGGTCATTTGGAAAGGTCCCTATCGAACGCTCATGCTTGATCTTCGTCAACTGCGGCGTGCCGGTTTGCGATGGTATGCTACGCGCCCATTTGCGCGGGGCGCCGCGCAGTTCCGCCCGATCCAAGGTGAAGCCATGACGACCCGCACCGACGCCGTAAAGGCCTATCTGCTCGACCTGCAAGACCGCATCTGCGCCGCGCTGGAAACCGAAGACGGCGGCACGTGCTTCGTCGAAGACGCCTGGACCCGTCCGGCCGGCGGTGGCGGTCGGACCCGGGTGATCGAGAACGGCACGGTGATCGAAAAGGGCGGCGTCAACTTTTCCCACGTCTTCGGCAGTGGCCTGCCACCGTCTGCCAGTGCCCATCGGCCGGAGCTGGCCGGGCGTGGCTTCGAAGCGCTCGGCGTGTCGCTGGTGATTCACCCGCACAACCCGCATGTGCCGACGTCCCACGCCAACGTGCGCTTTTTCATCGCCGAGAAGGAAGGCGAAGAGCCGGTCTGGTGGTTCGGCGGTGGCTTCGACCTGACTCCGTACTACGGCAACGAAGAAGACTGCATACACTGGCACCGCGTTGCCGAACAGGCCTGCGCGCCGTTTGGCCCGGACGTCTACCCGCGCTACAAGGCCTGGTGCGACACCTACTTCCACATCAAGCATCGCCACGAGCCGCGCGGCATCGGTGGCCTGTTCTTCGATGACCTGAACGAGTGGGACTTCGACACCAGTTTCGCCTTCATGCGCGCCATCGGCGATGCGTACATCGACGCTTACCTGCCGATCGTGCAGCGCCGCAAGAACGACGCCTTTACCGCCAAGCAGCGCGAGTTCCAGGAATTCCGTCGCGGCCGCTACGTCGAGTTCAATCTGGTTTACGACCGTGGCACCCTGTTCGGCCTGCAATCGGGCGGGCGCACCGAATCGATCCTGATGTCGTTGCCGCCGCAAGTGCGCTGGGCCTACGACTGGAAAGCCGAGCCGGGCAGCGAAGAAGCGCGCCTGACCGAGTACTTCCTGCAAGACCGCGACTGGCTGGCTCAGGCCTGAGGACTTCTGATGGATCGTTACGTCGTTTTCGGTAACCCGATCGGCCACAGCAAGTCGCCGATGATTCACAAACTGTTCGCCGAACAGACCGGCCAGAGCCTCGACTACAGCACGCTGCTGGCGCCGCTCGAGGACTTTTCCGGCTGCGCCACGGCGTTTTTCCGGGAAGGTCGCGGCGCCAACGTGACCGTGCCGTTCAAGGAAGACGCCTATCGCCTGGCCAACAGCCTGACCGCCCGTGCTCAACGCGCGGGTGCGGTGAACACCCTGAGCAAACTGGCCGACGGCAGCCTGCTCGGCGACAACACCGACGGCGCCGGTCTGGTGCGGGATTTGACGGTCAACGCCGGGTTCAGCCTTACCGGCAAACGCATTCTGCTGCTCGGCGCCGGTGGCGCGGTGCGCGGTGCGCTGGAGCCGTTGCTGGCAGAAAAACCGACCTCGGTGATCATCGCCAACCGCACAGTGGACAAGGCCGAGCTGCTGGCCGAACTGTTTTGTGATCTGGGGCCGGTGTCGGCCAGTGGTTACGACTGGTTGCGCGAGCCGGTGGACGTGATCATCAACGCCACCTCCGCCAGCCTCACCGGCGACGTGCCGCCAATTGCCCCAAGCCTGATCGAGCCCGGCAAAACGCTGTGCTACGACATGATGTACGGCAAGGAACCGACCGCGTTCTGCCGCTGGGCCAGCGAGCATGGTGCAGGGGTGGTGATGGACGGCTTGGGCATGCTGGCCGAACAGGCTGCCGAGGCGTTCTTCCTGTGGCGCGGTGTGCGTCCCGACACGGCGCCGGTTCTGGCGGAATTGCGTCGACAGTTGGCGCTGTAAGGCGCCCTCAGTCCTCGAAACGGATCGGGCATTTCTCCGGCCCTTCCAGCTTGCGCAACTCCTCTACCACCTGCGGTCGCGCCTGACGCAAGGTCAGGCTGCGATCCTGGTGCAGCAGGCGCCGCGCTTCCTGATGGAGCATTTCCACGCCGGAATAGTCGATGAAGTTGATCTGCTGCGCCTCGATCACCACCCGCGCGCCGTGCATTCGTTGCAAGCGCACTTGCAGGTAGTGGCTGGCGCCGAAAAAGATCGACCCGCCGACCCGCAACACATCTTCGTCGCCATCGCGCCAATGCTGCACTCTCGGCTGCGAGGTGCGCTTGAGGTAGAAAAACAGCGAGGCGAGCACGCCGGCATAGATTGCCGTCTGCAATTCCAGCAGCAACGTGGCAATGCAGGTCAGGCCCATCACCACGAATTCCGCCCGGCTGACCCGCAGCAGCGCACGAATGCCGCGATGATCCACCAGTCCCCAGGCGATCAGCAGAATACTGCCGGCCATGGCCGGGATTGGAATGTGCGCGATCAGCCCGGCACCGAAAATCGCGAACAACGCCACCCACAACGCCGAAAACACTCCGGCCAATGGCGAACAGGCCCCGGCCTCATAACTCAGCCCGGAACGGGTGAACGAGCCGGCGGACAACGAACCGGAAAAAAACGCACCGATAATGTTCGAAAGGCCCTGCGCGCGGACTTCCTGATTGGCATCGAGCAACTGTTGCGAGCGCGCGGATATCGAACGGGCAATCGACAGGCTGGTGACCAGCCCGAGCATGCCCACCGCCACGGCACTGGGCAGCAGGCGCAGGATCATATCCATATCCAGCGGCAATCCACTGAACGGCGGCAGGCGCCCGGCAAACGCGCTGACCAATTGAACGTGGCCGAACATCGCCGGCCACAGCCACACCACCAGACTGCCGAGCACCAGGGTCATCAACAACGTCGGCCAGCGCGGTAGCCATTGTTTGAGCAACGCACCGACCACCACCGTGGCGACACCGAGGAGCAGCGACGGTTTATCCACAGCCCCCAGATGGCGCAGCAGATCCATCAGGCTGTCCAGCGCCGTGGCCTTGGCCGGCAGATCCAGTCCCAACAGGTTCGGCAATTGACCAATGGCAATTACCACCGCCGCGCCGAGGGTGAAACCCAGCACCACCGAGTGCGAGACGAAATTCACCAGCGCGCCGAAGCGCAGCAGGCCGAGCAGCCACTGGAAAATCCCGGCGAGGAAGGTCAGCAGCAGGATCAGGGTGATGTAGTCCTGTGATGCAGGCACCGCCAGCGGACTGACACTGGCGAACAGCACAATCGAAATCGCCGCCGTCGGGCCGCAGATCAGATGCCAAGACGAGCCCCACAAACAGGCGATCAACACGGGAACGATGGCGGCATAGAGCCCGTATTCCGGTGGGAGACCGGCGATCAGCGCGTAGGCAATCGACTGGGGCAACGCGAGAATCGCCCCGCTTAGGCCGACGACCAGGTCCCGCCCGACGCTGGCGCGGGTCTGCCGGGGCAGCCAGGTCAGGAAGGGGAAAAGTGAGCGGCGGCTGGGGAGGGCCATGGATCCTCTCGGGTGAAATTTTGCGCATTGTACGCAGCCCGGAACGCCGAGCGTCCATTGCGGCGTTCCCACGCAGAGCGTGGGAACGGTCGGCCGCGTAGTTACAATTTGGCTTTTACGGCCGGCAACGCATCTTTGCCGTCCACGGTTTTCACACCATCAAGCCACTTATCCAATACCCCCGGATTTGCCTTGATCCAGGCCTTCGCCGCATCGGCATTGCTGACCTTCTTGTTCACCACCTCAGCCATGATGCTGTTCTCCATCTCCTGAGTGAACGCAAGATTGGTCAGCAATTTACCCACATTCGGGCACGCTTCGGCGTAGCCCTTGCGGGTGAGGGTGTAGACGCTCCCCGTGTCGCCGAAGTATTTCTCGCCGCCCTTGAGGTAATGCATTTTCAGCTGCACGTTCATCGGATGCGGAGTCCAGCCGAGGAAGGTGACGAACTTCTGCTTTTTCACCGCCCTCGAAACTTCGGCCAGCATCGCCTGTTCGCTGGACTCGATCAGCTTCCACTGGCCCAGGTCGAAGTCGTTCTTCTTGATGATCTCTTGCAGCGAAATGTTCGCTGGCGCGCCGGAGCCGATGCCGTAGATCTTCTTCTCGAATTTATCGGCGTACTTATTCAGGTCGGCAAAGTTATGCACACCCGCGTCCCACACGTAATCCGGCACGGCCAGGGTGAATTCGGTGCCGTCGAGATTCTTCGCCAGTTGGGTGACGTCGCCAGTGGCGACGAACTTGTCGTAGAAGCCCTGCTGCGCCGGCATCCAGTTGCCGAGGAACACGTCGACCTGACCGTCCTTCAAACCACCGAAGGTGATAGGCACCGCGAGGGTGTCGACCTTGGACTTGTAGCCCATGCCATCCAGCAGAAACCCGGTGATGGCGTTGGTCGCGGCGATGTCGCTCCAGCCGGGGTCGGCCATCTTCACCGTATCGCAGCTCTCGGCGAACGCGGATGCGCTGCCCAGTGCCAGCAGACTGACCGTCACGACTGTGGATAACTTGACCATGGACTTCCCCTTAACATTATTGGTTTTGGCAGGGTTGTGGATAACGGGCCTTGCGCTCCAGGTCATCGAGGTCGATGTGGTTGCGCATGTATTGCTGACTGGCGTCCACCAGCGGCTGGTGATCCCAGCTCTTCAGTTTGCCGATCGTCAGCGCCTCGGCGACGAAACGCCGACGGCGCTGGCTCTCGAGGACTTCGCGGTGGATTGCCGGGATGTCCCACTTGGCCCGCGCTTCGGCGAGAAAATCGTCGAACAGTTGGCGATGTTGTGGCGATTGGCTGAGTTCTTCCTGCTCGCGTGGATCGTTATCCACATCGAAGAGTAGGCAAGGGTCGGTTTCGCTGTAGATAAATTTGTAGGCGCCACGCCGGATCATCATCAGCGGGCTGACGGTGCCTTCGGCCATGTATTCGCCGAACACCTCGTCGTGACCGCCCTGCCCTTGCAGGTGTGGAACCAGCGAACGGCCGTCCAGCGGCAGGTTCGGTTCCAGGCTGCCGCCGGCCAGTTCGACAAAGGTCGGCAACAGGTCGGCGGTGGAGACGGCAGAGCTGACACGGCCCGATTTGAAATGACCGGGTGCACTTATCAACAGGGGCACGCGAGCAGCCATTTCGTACCAGTGCATTTTGTACCAGAGGCCCTTCTCTCCCAGCATGTCGCCATGGTCGCCGGAGAAGACGATGACGGTGTCGTCCATCAGCCCACAATCTTCGAGGGTTTGCAGGAGTTTGCCGACGTTGGCGTCGATATAGCTGCATGCGCCGAAGTACGCGCGGCGTGCATCGCGGATTTTATCCACAGGCAGCGGCTTGTCCCACAAGTCGTAGACTTTGAGCAAACGCTGGGAGTGCGGATCGAGAGAATGCTGATCCGGCGTCGTCGGAAGCGGGATCTCCGCATCGTCGTACAAATCCCAGAACGCCTTGGGAATCGTGTACGGATCGTGTGGGTGAGTCATCGACACGGTCAGGCAGAACGGCTGGTCGCCGTCCTCGCGAATATGATCGAACAGGTATTGCTGCGCCTTGAACACCACCTCTTCATCGAAATCGAGTTGGTTGGTGCGCACGCACGGCCCGGCCTGCAGCACCGACGACATGTTGTGGTACCAGCTCGGCCGCACGTCGGGTTCATCCCAGTTCACCGCCCAGCCGTAGTCGGCGGGGTAGATATCGCTGGTCAGGCGCTCTTCGTAACCGTGCAGTTGATCGGGGCCGCAGAAGTGCATCTTGCCCGATAGCGCGGTGCGGTAACCGAGGCGGCGCAGGTAATGGGCGTAGGTGGGGATGTCGGCGGGGAAATCGGCGGCGTTGTCGTAGGCGCCGATCTTGCTCGGCAGCTGGCCGCTGACCAGGGTGAAACGCGACGGCGCGCACAGCGGGCTGTTGCAGTACGCGGCATCGAACACCACGCCTTGTTCGGCGAGGCGGCTGAGATTCGGCAGTTTGATCGGCGACTGGCCGTAGAACGGCAACATTGGCGCGGCCATTTGATCGGCCATGATGAAAAGAATGTTCTTGCGCTTCATGTGATCGCGGCATTCCATAGTGAATATTTATGCGACATTGCTGCGATCGAGCATGGATTCCACGCAATATCCGGTAAAGCCCGCGCCGGACAATGACTAGGATAAGCACAGCTTATGTATGAAGCCCTCGGTGATTTGTCGCTGGACCTGCTGCGCGCCTTCGAGGCGGCGGCCCGTCATCGCAGCTTTACCGCTGCGGCGGTGGAGCTTGGCACGACGCAACCGGCCATCAGCCAGCAAATCAAACGGTTGGAGGAACAGCTCGGTACGCGGCTGTTCGATCGCATTTACCGGGGCATCGAACTGACCGAGGTCGGCTCGATCCTGTTCGAGCAAGTTACCCTCGGTTTGCAGAATATCGATGCAGGATTGAGCGCGATCAGCACGCAGCAGCAACACGAAGTGCTGCAGGTCGCCACCGATTTCGCCTTCGCCGCGTACTGGCTGATGCCACGTCTGCACCGTTTCCATGAGGCTTATCCACAGGTGGATGTGAGCCTGGTCACTAGCGAACGCAATCACAATATGCTGCGCCCGGATATCGACGTTGCCGTGCTGTTCGGCGACGGTCGCTTCAAACAGGGCGAAAGTCACTGGCTGTTCAGCGAAGAAGTGTTTCCCGTATGCAGCCCGCAGTTGCTCAGGGATCGCGCCCTGCCCTTGCCGGCCCAAGCATTGATGGAGTTTCCGCTGCTGCACCTGCGCGGAGAAAACAGCAGCAACTGGTTCAATTGGAGTGGCCTGTTCCGCGCGCTGAACATCATTACACCGCCGGCCCCGGGCCAGCTGCGCTTCGACAATTACACCTTGCTGATCCAAGCGGCGATTGGCGGTCAGGGCGTGGCGATCGGCTGGCGGCACCTTGTGGATAACTTATTAACCCAAGGGCTGTTGTGCCGGCCGATCGCCGAGACCACCCTGTCGCGCCTCGGTTATTACGTGGTGTTGCCGCAGCGCAAACGCCGGGGAGCGTTGATCCAGACGTTCGTGGATTGGCTGATGGCCGAACAGGCCAGCAGCGCCGAGTCCCTGGCTGGACTGCCGTTGCCCTCGATTGCTGTGTAACGGATCAGGAAGCCGCAACAAAATCCACGTGCTGACGCAGATGCAGATTCAACCGCAGCTCATCGGAAATCCCCACCGCCACACGGTTCAGGCGCTCCAACGGCTCGGCCAGACCCGGTTCAAGCGTGCGCCCGACCTGACTGAAATGCTCGATCGTCAGCCCGGCGACACTGCGCGGTGCGTTCACCAGTGTCCAGTGCAGCGGGCTGCTTTGCAGGGCCTCGCGTATTTCCTCGGCGGCGTGGCGTTGCAGAGGATCGGCGTTTTCCGGATCGTCCAGTGCTTCGAATTCGCCGATGACAAACAGCCGCGAGATGTTCGCCGCCTGCAACCCGTCGATCAACGCATCCACCGCCAGGACCTGTTCCACCGGTCCCAGCACCACGGATTTCTCGACATGATCGCTACTCAACGGCAGGCCCGGCGCATTGAGCAGGCAGATCACCGCAGAGCTGCCGGCCACGCTCTGATGGACCCGCTTGGCGTCCAGCAGGTCACCGCTTTTGGTGCGCAGTCCCGGCCGTGGCGCGAGCGCCGTCAGATCGTCGAGGATCGCGATGACTTCGTGCTGGCGACGCAGCAGTTCAGCCATCAACGCACTGCCCAGGCTACTCATGGCACCATAGAGCACCACTTTTACCGCCGGGGTTTCGGCATTTTTCATGGCTGAGGTCCCTTTTGTTTTCCCTTGTATGGCGTGTGACATATAAGGAACGCCGAGGGTTCGAACCGATTCAGAGGGTTTGCGATGCAGACGATCAAGGGTTATCACGCCCACGTTTATTACGACGCCAGCACGATCGAACAGGCGCGGGCGCTGTGTGAGCAGGCCGCGCAATTATTCCCATTGAAGATGGGTCGCGTGCATGAACGTCCGGTCGGCCCGCACCTGGACTGGAGCTGCCAGCTGGCCTTCGGCCCGGAGTTGATCGGTGACGTGCTGCCGTGGCTGGCGCTCAATCGCAAGGGGCTGGTGGTGTTCCTGCACCCGGACACCGGCGATGACTTGCTGGACCACACCGAGCACGCAATCTGGATGGGCGCGATGCGACCGCTGGATCTGTCTATTTTTTGATCAGATAGTCTCTTCCGGCTCGCTCGGCAAATGCTCGTCCAGGTGCAGCCACGGCAACTGGCTGTCGGTCCAGATGTGCCGCTCGGCGGCGGCCTGCTCCGGGTGATCCAGCGTGGCGATGGTCAGATCGATGCTCTCGGGGCTGAGCAAGGTCACCAGCGCCAGTTGCGCGCCGCAGTTCGGGCAGAAGAACCGGGCGCAACTGGTCGACGAGCCATAGCGCGAAGGCGTCCCGGCCAGCCACTGGAAGTTCGCTGCCGGCACGGTGATCCAGGTGGTGACGATGCCGCCGCTGACCTTTCGACAGATCGAACAATGACAGTGGGCGATGTCGTGCAACGCTCCGCTGAACTGATAGCGGATATGTCCGCAATGGCAGCCACCGCTGTGCAAATCAGTCATCGCCCTGCCCTCCACTTCCCGTGTTCATTGACTCTAGCCCGCATCCGACGGCCGGTTGGCCGTTCGCCCAAAGCTTTCTTGTGCGAAAGGTAGCTGAAAGGTTCCCCGATTAGGATCGCCCCCACTGCCGGCAACAGACCGGTTGGCCAACGCGTGTGATTGCTCGCACGACAGGACCAATTAACAACAACAATGGTGATTCTGATGTCCTCTGCAACCCGCCTCCTCCCACGCCTTTTTTCTGACACTCCGCTCGTACGCCTTGTGCTTCCCGTTCTGCGCTGATCCAACCCGATCCGCTCATTTACCTAGCCGCGCTACGCCTGGAGTATTCCCATGCTGACTTTCCTTGGCTTCGCCATGGTCATCACGTTCATGTTCCTGATCATGACCAAGCGCCTGTCTGCGCTGATCGCTCTGATCATCATCCCGATCCTGTTCGCCCTGTTCGGTGGCTTCGCCCCGAAGATCGGCCCGATGATGCTCGAAGGTATTACCAAGCTTGCGCCGACCGGCGTGATGCTGATGTTCGCGATTTTGTATTTCGCCCTGATGATCGACTCCGGACTGTTCGACCCGGCCGTGCGCAAGATCCTCAAACTGGTCAAGGGCGACCCGCTGAAAGTTTCGGTCGGCACCGCCGTACTGGCGCTCGTCGTTTCCCTCGATGGTGACGGCGCGACCACTTACATGATCTGCGTGGCCGCCATGCTGCCACTGTACAGCCGCATCGGCATGAGCCCGCGGATCATGGCCGGTCTGATCATCCTCGCCGGTGGCGTGATGAACATGACCCCATGGGGTGGCCCGACTGCCCGTGCGGCGAGCGCGCTGCACGTGGACCCGTCGGACATCTTCGTACCAATGATCCCGGCGATGGCTGCCGGTGTGGTAGCGATCCTGATCATTGCCTACTTCTACGGCAAACGTGAGCGTGCGCGTCTGGGTGAGCTGCACCTGATCGGCGACGAAATCGATCACAGCGAAATCAGCGTCTCGCAATTCCCGGATGCCCGTCGTCCGAAACTGATCTGGTTCAACGGCCTGCTGACCCTGGCCCTGATGTGCACCCTGATCGCCGGCCTGCTGCCGCTGCCGGTGCTGTTCATGGTGGCGTTCAGTATTGCCATGATCGTCAACTACCCTTGCCTGCAAATGCAGAAGGATCGTGTCGCGGCCCACGCCGGCAGCGTGCTGTCGGTGGTCAGTCTGATCTTCGCGGCGGGCATTTTCACCGGTATCCTGTCGGGCACCGGCATGGTCGACGCGATGTCGAAAAGCCTGCTGGCGGTGATCCCTGATTTCCTCGGCCCGTACCTGGCGGTGATCACGGCGCTGGTGAGCATGCCGTTCACGTTCTTCATGTCGAACGACGCGTTCTACTACGGTGTGTTGCCGGTGTTGTCCGAAGCGGCCAGCCATTACGGCATCACCGCTGTGGAAATGGCCCGAGCCTCGATCGTCGGCCAGCCGGTTCACCTGCTGAGCCCACTGGTGCCGTCGACGTACCTCCTGGTGGCACTGGCGGGCATCGAGTTCGGCGATCACCAGCGTTTCACCCTGAAGTGGGCAGTGCTGGTCTGCCTGTGCATACTGGTCGCAGCCTTGCTGTTGGGGACTTTCCCGCTGTTCAGCACGTTGTAACGGCACCAAACTCACCAGGACGCCAGCTGATTGCTGGCGTCCTGGTTTAACACTCGCTCAAAGGAATACACATGGAATGGCTGACCAACCCTGAGATCTGGGTTGCCTTCTTCACCCTGACCGCCCTGGAAATCGTTCTGGGCATCGATAACATCATCATGATTTCGATCCTGGTCAGCCGCATGCCCAAACACATGCAGCAGCGCACCCGGATCTTCGGTCTTGGCCTGGCCATGATCACGCGGATCCTGTTGCTGCTGTCGATCACCTGGGTCATGCGCCTCACCGCCGACCTGTTCGAAGTGTTCGGCCAGGGCATTTCCGGCCGCGACCTGATCCTGTTCTTCGGTGGCCTGTTCCTGCTGTGGAAAAGCTCCCAGGAGATGTACCACGCACTGGAAGGTGAAGACGAAAGCGACGACGAGCCTTCGGGCAAGGGCGGCAATTTCCTCTACACCATCATCCAGATCGCGATCATCGACATCGTGTTCTCGCTGGACTCGGTGATCACCGCCGTCGGCATGGTGTCCCACGTTCCGGTCATGGTCGCGGCGATCATCGTTGCGGTACTGGTGATGATGCTGGCTTCGGGCAAGATCAGCGAGTTCATCGACAAGCACCCGTCGCTGAAAATGCTCGCGCTGTCGTTCCTGCTGGTGGTCGGTACCGTGCTGATTGCCGAATCGTTCGACGTGCACGTACCGAAAGGCTACGTCTACTTCGCCATGGCGTTCTCGCTGGCGGTCGAAGCGATCAACATCAAGATGCGCACCGCCATCGCGAAAAAGAAGAAACAGCAGGATCCGGTAAAACTGCGCAAGGATATTCCGGGTCAGTAACCCGAGCGCTGTGGATATGACAAAGGGGCCTTCGCAGACTGTGTGAAAACCTAGCAATCTGTCCGGCCCTTTAAGAAAATGCTCCGTATCGAAAGATACGGAGCATTTTTCGTTATGGCCTACATACAAGGAG